>CAVVMA010000011.1:0-430864 GCA_963749215.1 uncultured delta proteobacterium
CAAATCCTGCTGCTCCATTTCGGGGCTTTCGAGGCCCTCACGCTCGACGCGACGCTGAAGCACTTTCGCAAAACCGGCGTCAAGTTCGTCACTCTCGACGAAGCCCTCAGCGACGCCGCCTACGGTCTCGATCCCAATTTCGCGTCTCCTCTGGGCATGAGTTTTCTCACCCTGATCGCGTTGGCTCACAAGACGTGGCTCGGTCCGCAACCCGCCCCCATGTACAGAGCCGATAGAATCAGCCGGATCTGCAGCGGCACTCCGCCCGCCCGGTGATCGGTCCGCGCGCGCTGGAGATTGTGCCGGCTCGCGACTACGCTTGGGCCGCATCAGCGCCGCTGCAAGCGCGGAGGTCAGCGCCATGCCCTACCGTCAAATTGTTTACGAGAAAGACGATCGTATCGCGCGCCTGATATTGAATCGCCCGCTACAGCGCAATGCGCAGAGCCGGGTGCTGCTAGAGGAGATGGACCAGGCGTTCGCCGAGGCGATCGCCGACGACGACGTGCGGGTCGTGATTCTATCCGGCGCCGGCGATCACTTCTCTTCCGGCCACGACCTCGGCACTCCCGAAGAACTCGAAGACTACGGCCGGCGCCCCTATGGCCGCGGCATCCGCGATCAGCATCGGCGCTCGTGGGATTTGTATCTGGACAACACGCTGCGATGGCGCGACCTGCCCAAACCGACTATCGCGCAGGTGCAGGGATTTTGCATCTTCGGCGGATGGATGATCGCCTCGGCGATGGACCTGATAGTCGCGGCCGACGACGCGCGCTTCCTGCCTTCGCTCACGCAATACTTTTCCGCGCCGTGGGATATCGGGGTGCGCAAGGCCAAAGAGGTGCTGTTCCAGAGCCGCTTCATGGACGCACAGGAGGCAATGCGGGCCGGCTTCGTGAACACGGTCGTGCCGCGCGCCGAACTGGAAAAGGAGACTCTCGCCCTGGCGCGCCGGATCGCGGAAACCGATCGCTTCGTGCTGCGGATGCTCAAGCTGGCGGTCAATCAGGCCCAGGACGCGATGGGCTTCGCGGCGGCGATTCGCGGCGCCCATTCGCATCACTTTCTGCTCGCGGCCGGGCAGGCCTTGCGCAACGCCGGCAACTTCCGCGTCGAGGGCCGGCGCCTTGGCGGCGTCGATCAGGCGCTGAAAAAGAAGTAGCGGGCCGGTGTGACCCGCTCCTCCATTGACTCGCGTGGGGATCGGCGTAGATAAGGCTGACGGAGACCTACAGGCATGGGAAGCAACGGTTTTTCGCTCGACACGATCGATATCATCACGCCCGATCACTACGCGCTCAACGGATATCCGCATAAGGAATGGACCTACCTGCGCAAGCATGCGCCGGTCTTCCGATGCGAGCGGCCGTACCTCTACGAGCCGTTCTGGGCGATCACCAAGCACGCCGACATCATTGCGATCGGCACCCAGCCCAACCTGTTTCTCAACGCCCCGCGCCTGCTGGTCGTGACCAACGAGTATGGAACGCCGGGCGAAGGGGAAGAGCCCGGTCAGAACCTGCCGTTCAAGCATCTGCTCGACATGGATCCACCCGAGCACGGGAAGTATCGGGGGCTGGTCAACAAGCGCTTCACGCCGCGATCGGTGCGCCAACTCCAGCCGCAGATTGAAGAGATCACGCGTGGAATTCTCGACACCGCCTCCTTGCGCAACGAATGTGACTTCGTGACCGACATGTCCTCGAAGCTGCCGCTGGCGGTAATCGCCGAGCAGTTGGGCGTGCCGCGGCAGGACTGGGAGCAGCTCTTTACCTGGACCAACGAGACTATCGGCGGCGCCGACCCCGAATTCCAGCAGGGCGCCACAGCCGACGAGACCATGGACCGCGCGCGAATCGGGCTGTTCACCTACTTCAACGACCTCTGCGAGAAGCGTCGCAAGGAGCCCAAGGACGATCTGACCAGCGTGATCGCGAATTCGACGCTCGACGGCCAGCCGTTACCGACCTTCGAGTTGTTGTCCTACTTCTTCCTGCTGGTGGTGGCGGGAAACGAGACCACCCGCAACGCGACCTCGGGTGGCCTGCTCGCTTTTATGGAGAATCCCGAGCAGTGGCGTCTGCTCAAGTCCGACCCGTCGCTGATCGGCCGGGCGGTCGAGGAGATCGTGCGATGGACTACGCCGGTGATCCAGTTCGCGCGCACCCCCAAGGAAGACACCGAGATCCGCGGCCAGAAAATAAAGGCCGGCGAGACGCTGTGCCTGTTCTATCCCTCGGCCAATCGCGATGAGGAAGTTTTCGACGCTCCGTTCCGCTTCGACATCGCGCGCGACCCGAACCCCCATCTGGCGTTCGGAATCGGCGAGCACTTCTGTCTGGGGGCCAATCTGGCCAGACTGGAGCTGGAGGTGATCTTCAATCAGCTCGCCGAGCGGCTGGATCACGTGGAGCTTGCCGGACCGGTCGAGCGGTTGCGATCAAGCTTCGTCGGCGGAATCAAGCACATGCCGATCCGTTACGAGATGCGCACCGCCGACGCGGCCTACGCATAAGTTCCGTCGGTCGAGCGGCATACCTCGACAGCAGTACCCTCACCCGGCAAGCGTTGCTTGCCGGCCTCTCCATGCGCCGGGGGCGACTGGTCAGGGAGAGGCGCAGAGCTGCGCGGATGCAAGCGTACTTACTCGGCCGCGGCGAAGCGGAATGAATCGCCCTTCGAGACGATTCTGCCGCAAGTCGTGCCGCCGAAGTGCGTCCCCAGCACGAGCACGTCGCGATCGGCGTAACGCTCAACGAATGCGCGGCGGGTTTTCGCTGCCTGCGCGCCGTCGCTGTCGAAGTTGTCTTTCCATTCGGGATACGCGAACTGAACCGGATGATGCACCATGTCGCCGGTTATCACTGCGTCGTGCCCCTTGCTCGAAATGCGGACGCTGTGATGGCCCGGCGTATGACCGGGAGTCGGCTCCAGGCGCACCTCGTCGGTGATTCGATAAGTCGAATCCACCAAATCGGCCATTCCGTGGTCCACCACCGGCCTCACTGAGTCATCGACCAGGATTTGCGAGTCGGCGTCGTCGTGCTTCGACCAGAAGTCCCACTCGACGCCGCCGATCACGTAGCGCGCGTTGGGAAAGGTCGGCACCCATTTGCCGTCTTTGAGCATCGTGTTCCATCCGACGTGATCGACGTGGAGATGCGTGCAGACCACGAACTCGATCGCCTCGCGCGGGTGGCCGGCCTTTTTCAGATCGTCGAGGAACGGCACGCTCAGCTTGTTCCACATCGGATTCGAGCGCGGCTTGTCGTTGCCGATACAGGTGTCGACGATAATCCGCTTGCCCTGCGACTCGATAACGAGCGCGTGGATGCTCATCCGGCACTTGCCTTTCTCGTCGATGAAATGCGGAGCGAGCCAGTCGGCTTCCTTGTGCAGGTTCTCGGGCGTGGCGTTGGGAAGTATCCAGGTGCCCGGCCAGGCGCCCTCGCTCTCGACGAATCGGGAAATTTTCACGTCGCCTATCTGCCATCGGTTCATCGCGTGATCACCTCGGTTGATGCGAATTGCGCCTGACGAGAATATCCAGCCAGCCGCCGAAATAGAAGATTCAAGTTTGCGCGGCCCGCTTGGTCGAGCAGGTTAGCGCGAGCGAGCCGGCGCGAGTAAGTTACAGACCGATGAGAGCCGCCGCGCGCCCTCCGATCGCGATACTCACCGACTTCGGCTACCGCGACCACTACGTCGGCGCGATGAAGGCGGTAATCGCATCGATCGCGCCCACCGCCGCCGTGATCGACATCACGCACGGCGTGCCCCCGCAGTCGGTGATCGCGGGCGCGCTCGCGTTGCGGGAAAGCTGGCGATTTTTCCCCAAGGGAACGGTATTCCTCGCGGTGGTCGATCCGGGAGTGGGAACCGCGCGCCTCCCGATCGCGATCGAAACGCGCGCCGGCGCCCGATTCGTCGGGCCCGACAACGGCCTCTTGTGGCCCGCCGCCGAGCAGGCCGGAATCGGCCGGGCGGTCGAGCTGAAATCGCCGCGTTACCGGCTGGCGCGCATCAGCGCGACCTTTCATGGCCGCGACATCTTTGCGCCCGCCGCGGCCTGGCTCTATCGCGGCGCGCGGCTGGCCGGCTTTGGTCCGATGGTGAAGCAAATCACGCGGCTCGAAGTCGCGGGCGCCGTGCAGCAGGGCCGCAAGCTGCGCGGCTCGGTGATTTACATCGATCACTTCGGCAACCTGGTCACCAATATCGACCACGAAAGTTTCGAACGATTCGCCGCTTTCTTCCTTGGTATGGAGCTTTCGGTTAGGATTGGCGACAGTGCGCCGATCAGGATCGTCGGGGCCTACGGCGAGGCCCGCAGAGGTGCTCCCCTCGCAACGTTCGGAAGTTTCGACCTGCTGGAAATCGCGGTGCGCGACGGCAGCGCGGCAGAGAAGTTCCGCGCTCGCCAAGGCGTCGAGGTCCAGCTGAGCGCGAAGTCGTGACGAGATAAAGACGCGAAGGGATAGGGATTAGTCGATTTCGATGGGTGAAGTGACAGCCGACAAGGGTTCCTCTCCGGTCCTGACCGAGATCGCGCGCTACCAGAGCCCGCCGGCCGCCGCGCCCACGGGCGCACTCGCGATGGAGGGCGCCGGTGGCATCCCGACGCTCAACGTCACGCTGTTTTTCCTGACCCTTCTCACCACCACGATGGCGGGCGCGTACACGGCGGGGGCGAGCCTTGCGCTCGATCCCTCTGCGGAGCATCCGCTGCTCGAGCATCGCGCGCAACCTCTCAATGGGTCTTTCCTTCTCGATTCCGCTGATGGCGATACTGCTGTGCCACGAGATGGGCCATTACCTGACTGCGCGGCGCAACCGGGTGTCGGCTTCGTTGCCGTACTTCATCCCGGCGCCCTACCCTTCGCTCTTCATTATCGGCACCTTCGGAGCTTTTATACGGATCAAATCGCGGCCCGCGTCGCGCCGGCAGATCTTCGATATCGGAGCCGCGGGACCATGGGCGGGCGCGATGATCGCGGTGCCGCTGGTGATCATCGGGCTCAAGCTCTCCGACATCGCACCGCTCGACAAAAGCGGCGGCGGCCTGGAGCTGGGCAACTCGCTGCTGTTCCTGGGACTCGCGCGATGGGTGCTGGGGGTCGATCCAAACAGCGTCTCGGTCAACCTGCATCCGATCGCGTTCGCCGGATGGCTCGGGCTGTTCGTGACGGCGTTGAATCTGCTGCCGGTCGGACAACTCGACGGCGGACACGTGATCTATGCCCTGTTCGGCGGGCGCCTTCACCGGTGGATCTCGCGGGTGTTCGTGATCGGAGGCGCGATGACGGTGCTGGCGTCGATCACGATGCATCTGAGCTTCTGGGGCGGATGGCTGTTATGGGCCGGCCTGCTGGTCGCGTTGGGTCTCGGTCATCCCTCGACCACCGATTCGACCACGCCGCTCAGTCCGCCCCGGCGGGTCGCCGCCTGGCTTACGATCGCGCTGTTCATCGCGACATTTTCCCCGGTGCCGATCAGTTTCTCACCGCCGCCGCCCGAGACTCCCGAGCAGAAGCCGGTCGAGGTTCATTACGTGCTGCCGGTTGTCCAGCGCACACATCCGCACGTGATAAGGCTCTGACGCGCGTGGCCCGCCCGAGCTGGGACCAATACTTCATGACGATCACGCGGCAGGTGGCGGAGCGGTCGACCTGCCTGCGCGCCAAGGTCGGAGCGGTAATCGTGCGCGACCGCAACATCCTGGCCACCGGCTACAACGGCTCGCCGGCCGGCCTGCCGCATTGCGATGAAGTCGGATGCCTTATCTACGAGTCGCGCACGCCCGACGGCGAGATCGAGCAGAACTGCTATCGTACGATTCACGCCGAGATGAACGCGATCACGCAAGCGGCCAAAAATGGCGCGGCGATCCGCGACGCGGACATCTATGTTACGCACACGCCGTGCATCCAATGTCTCAAGGTGCTGATCAACACCGGCATCCGCACCGTCTTCTATGAGAAGCCGTACAAACCGCACACGGTCGCCGACCTGCTGAAGCATGCCCGCATCGGTCTGGTCCAGGTGACACCGGAGAGCGCCGATGAGCCAGGATGAAACGTCGCGCGAATGCGGAATCTGCAAAGCGATCGAACGGATTCGGATCGGACCGTTCCCGGATTTTGTCGCCGAGCTGCCGCATTCGTTCGTGATCCTGGGCGACAGACAATTCTATCGCGGCTATTGCGTGGTCTTCGCTAGGCTCCACGCCACCGAGTTGCACCTGATGCCGCCGGGCGAGGCGAGCGCGCTATTCGAGGAGACGCTCGCGGTGGGCGCGGCGATCGCAGCGGTGGTCAAGCCGCTCAAGCTCAATCACGAGTGTCTGGGAAATGGCGAGCCGCATGTCCACTGGCATGTGTTTCCCCGCTATGCGAGCGATCCGACGCATCGATGGCCGGTGTGGGCGCGTCCCGAGAGCGAGCAAAAAGTCGCACTCGACGAGCGCGCTCGGCGCGAGTTGATCGGCTCGCTGCGGACGGAACTCGGCCGGCTCGTTCCGCAGGCGCGTTTCGAGCCGCAGCGGTCGTAAAGAGAATTGCTCCGCGTAGATTCCTCGCTCCGCTCGGAATGACAAATCGGAAACAAGGTAGTTTAAGGTCGCGTGCCGCGAGGATTGTTCTCGCCGCGATTTCGCTCGCGGGCGCGGCGGCTTGTCAGAAACGCGCGCTGCCCGAGCGCGACACTTACGCCGGCCAGCTCTACGCCGGCCGATGCGGCCAGTGCCATATTGCGTTCGACCCGCGCACGATGACGCCCGCGATGTGGCAAGTGCAGATCCCACTGATGGACGACAAGATGCGCGCGGCGGGTATCGCGCCGCTCACGTCCGAGCAGCGCGATACGATAATGGACTACCTGACGCGGAACGCCGGCGCCCAATAGCACGCGCTTTACGGATGGCACTTGGGCAAGGTGGCCTGAGTATGCTACCAAGCTTGCGTGGAAGCCGATCCGCAACAGGTTCCGGGCTCCGACACTCGTCTTCCGGGCCCTGAATTGTGGCCGCGATTGCAGGCTTTCGATCTCTTCAAGCACTTTTCCGGCGAGCAACAACAGGGATTTCTCAACGCTTACAAGCGCGAGCCCGGGATGCGCCTTCAGCACTTCGCGGCGGGGCAGCTGGTCTGCCGCAAGGGCGAATACGAGCTCGATCTCTGCTTCGTGATAAGCGGGAAAGTCGATCTCTTCGACGAAGTGGCCGACCAGGGACGCATCAAAACCGCATCGCTGCGAGCCGGCGCCTTCTATGGCGAGCTCGGCGCGCTGGGCGGATTGCCGCGCACCACCGATATCGTGGCGGAGCGAGCCACCGAAATCTTCTACCTGCCGCGCCATACGCTCAAGTTCGTGATGTCGAACACCGAAGCCCGCGCGATCCTGGAGGAACGCTATAAGCAGCGCGCGCTGCGCGTGCTCGCCAACGAGCTCGATCTGTTCGAGGGTGTCGCGCCCGCCTTTATCGATCAGCTAATCGAGCACTCCGAGATCCAGCGCTACGATCTGCGCGGAATCGTGATCCTCGCGCAGGGCGAGGAAGGCGACGCTTTCTATCTCGTGCGCGACGGATACGTGCAAGTCGTGCACGAGCGCGAAGACGGCTCCAAGCGGGTGCTGGCATATCTGCGCTCGGGCGACTACTTCGGCGAGATGGCGCTGCTCGGGGGCGACAAGCGTTACGCGAGTGTGCTCACCGCCGGCAAGTGTGAAGTGGTCAAGCTGCGCGGCGAGGATTTCCGGGAGCTATGCAAGGCGCATCCCGAGACCGAGGCCCGCATCCACACGATGATCGAGCGCCGTCGCGAATCAGAGCAGCGGATTACCCCCGAAATCTCCGCCCTGCTCGAGCAGACCGGGCAACTCGGCGTCATCCAGACCGAGGCGCTGCTCGTGATGGACCTCGACCTGTGCGTCAAATGCGACCAATGCGTCAAGGCGTGCGAATCGCTGCATGGCGAAAGCCGGCTGATCCGCAACGGTATCCAGATCGGCAAATACCTGCTGCCGGCGGCCTGCTGCCATTGCAATGATCCCAAGTGCATGAACAGTTGCCCCACCGGCGCGATCAAGCGGCGGCCCGAGGGCGAGATCTATTTCCAGTACGACATGTGTATCGGATGCGGCAACTGCAAGATCGCCTGCCCGTTCGACAATATCGAGATGATCGAGACGGCCAAGTTCGACCACGCGCAAGCCGCCAAGGCCAGGGCCACCGGCAACGACGGGTTCTTCCGTCCCTACCCGGTCGCGTCGCACGACGTCGGCGACAGCTTGTGGAGCCGAATCTCGGCGCGCCATGAAGCGAGCCGGGAGCGGATAGAGCCGAAGCTGTGGGAACGGATCTTCGGCCGCAACGTCGAGGAGGCCAGGGCCACGCCGAAGGAAATGCCCCAGACCCTGCCCAGCGGTCTCCATATTCCGCCCGCGTATCCAATCAAGTGCGACCTCTGCGACGGCCTGCCGTTTATGGGTTGCGTCCATAGCTGTCCGACCGGCGCGGCCGTCAGGATCGATCCCGCGATCCTGTTCGATGAAACCGGAGCCATCAGGGTCGGCTCGACGGTGCGCAAGGCGCGCGGCGGCAACGAGTAAGTGGCGCACAAAAGCGGCGGTGTGGCGGCGAGTCCGGGGGCAGGCAGGCCGGCAGCCGCAAGAGAGCGGCCAGCCGACACGCGGCGTACCGGCGCGCTGATCCCGAACGTCGCGCTGTGGGCGATCGGCTTCCTGGTGCTGGTCGTCGCGGTGCACGCCGCGACCGCAGATTTCGGCCGGCGCCTCGGGGAGTATTGGAGCGGCTTCATCACGCTGGTTCTTTTCGCGGGCGTCAGCCTCTACAGCGTACGCAAGCGTTTCCTGTGGATCTCGATTCGGGTGATTCGAATTGCAACCGCGATCGCCAGGCCGCTGGCGAACCGGCTGGTGTTTATAGATCGGCTCGAATCATGGCGCGCCGTGCACGTCACGGTCGGCGTGATCGCGCTATTGCCGTTTTGGTGGCACATGCAGGCCGGACTCAGGAGCCCGCTCGAGACTATCCTTCTGGCGAGCGTGATTCTGCTCGTCCTGAGCGGCTTCTTCGGCGTGTTCGTGCAGCAATACTTCCCGCATGCGATGAGCAAGCGGGCCGAGCACGAGGTCCGCTTTCAGGACGTGCGCAATCGTATCCGCGACGTCTACGTGCAGGCCGAAGAGAAAATCCTCGGCCATCAGGAAACGCTCATCCAGGCTTACCTTCACGAGATCAAGCCGATCCTGCTCGGCCAGACGCCGCGCTCGACGCTGATGTGGGCAACGGTCAGGGGAATCGATCCGGGCGAGCGCGCCTGCCGCACGGCGGCCGCGGCCGCGAAGCGAGCTTGCCGGCGAGGCGGCGATCTATCGGGAATTGCTGGCGCTGGCGACGCGCAAGGTCAACCTCGAGCACAACGGGTTCAATCTGCATCTGAGCACCGGATGGCTCACCTTTCACATCGTGCTTAGCGCGGCGGTTGGGATTTTGGTCGTCTGCCACGTGTTCGCGGTGATTTACTTTTACGGGCTATGAATCGGCGCAGCGTCCTCATCGGCTTCGGTTGCCTCGCGATTGTGCCGATAGTGGTGCTGCTCGCGTTTCATCGCAGCTACTCACCCGGACCGGTCTCGGCAGGACACGCCGCGTTCGTATCGCAATGCTCGTCGTGCCATGAACCGTGGCGCGGCGTGAGCAATCACGGATGTATCGACTGTCACGGCGATTACAAAGACAACAACCATCACAAGAGCGCCAAGCTGAGCGGCAAGGACAATGAGCTCTTGGCGGGCAGGACGATTCGCGCCTTCTACGATCCCGCTGACAAGGCCGACGAGCTGAGCTGCCTCTCATGCCACACCGACCATCGCGGCCACCATCCGAATCTGACCCTGAGCGCTGGGGTCAACTGCGCATTTTGCCATCAGCACGATTCGATCGACAACGTCAGCGCACACACCAAAGACAGCGTAGTGCGGCCGACGGGATCGCGGCTCGCGTTCAAGACGCAATTCGCGCACGCCAAAGAATTCCAGCGGCTCCGCGCCCGCGACCATTCGATTCGCCATCTGCCGTGCGAGTCCTGTCATCGGCTCAAGCCGGGCGCGCCCGATGAGGCCGAAAGCTTTGTGCTGCTCCGCGCCGGACTCACGATTGTGAACCCAGCTTCGCCCGCCGCGCCTGCCGGCCTGCCAGCTTCCGCCGGGCCCGCCCCCGCGCCGGCTGCGCTCGCAGGAGCCGGACCCGTATGCACAATTGTGGGAGTCGATACCCGCCGCGAGCGAAGAGATTCCGCTCTTCGCCTCGGTCAAGTACATCAACGCGCTCTTCCGGCACTCGAAAGCTCATCTGAGCTATCGATGCGGCTCCTGCCATGAGGACATAGAGCGGAAGAACAAACGCTCCGGCGATCCCGCAGCGCGCGAGGTCGAGCAATGTTTCACCTGCCACTCGCGCAAGCCGGACGAGAAACCGCAGGTTACTACCTCGAGTAGCGGTTTCAGACTGTTGGAAGTGTCCGCCGCCGGCGCGCAGCCGGCGCCGAAGCCGCCCGAGCCTCAATACAAGACCTGCGGCGAATGTCATGCCTTCCACGTTCACGGATCGAAGCCGGACCGCGATTTCCCGAACAAGGCGCCGATTACGCGGCCCCATTTGCCGCCCGGGATCAGGTTCACCGTATGGGATGTCCCAGCTCCCGGCGGCGGCAGCGGGGTCCGTCCGGTGGTTGTGCAGGTTTGGTTGCTCGGGCTGCTGGGGCTTGTGCTGACCGGCTTTGGAGCGACGGCGTATTTCCGATGGGCCGGCTCAGAAGCCGAGACCCAGCGCGCGGCCGACAACACCGCGCCACAGTTCATACCCGAAGTGCCGGCCCTCGACGATACCCATCAGAGCAGCGTCGAGCGGCTGTACGTCGCGGGAGAGACCGCCGGAACCTCCGGGATCAATCTCGCGATGCGCTCGGGACGCCAGTCGATCGAGTTCATCGCCAATCGCCTGAAGTTCGAGAAGCCCACGCCGCAACCGGAGGTCTACGATGTCGCGGTGGTCGGATGCGGTCCGGCCGGAATCGCGGCAGGAACAACCGCGAAGTCGAAGGGGCTCTCCTATCTGGCAATCGAGAAGTCTACGCCCGCCAGCACGATCAGAAATTACCCGCGCGGAAAATTTGTCCAGTCCACGCCGCTCTCGATCGCCGAATACGGCGAGCTGTTCATGGAGGATGACACCTCCAAAGAAGGCCTGATCAAGAAGTGGGAGGAGATGATCGCCAAGACCGGACTGGCGGTGCTCGAACGCGAGCAGGTGGTCGGGATCACGCGGCGCGACAATCTCTTCGAGCTCACGACCGACTCGAAGAAGAGCTTCAAGGCGCGCTTCGTCGTGATCGCGATCGGCGTGCGCGGATCGCCGCGCCGCCTCAACCTCGCCGGTGAGACCGCCGAGCGCGTCTTCTACAATCTGGTCGAACCCGAGGAATTCAAGGACAAGCGCATCCTGATCGTCGGCGGCGGCAACGCGGGAGCAGAAGTCGCGCAGTCTCTGTCGGATCCCAGCCTGCGCAACACGGTCGCTTACTCTTTCCGCGAGGTCGTGCTCGGTCCACCGGTAACGCCCGAGAACGCCGAGAAAATCAGCGCACTTCGGCAGAAGGGCTATCTGACCGTCTATCCGTCGAGCGAGATCCGGGAGATCAAACCGGGCAAAGTCGTGATAGCGCCCCGCGCCGGCACGGCAGGCGCTGCCAACGTGCCTACGGGCGCGATCTTGCTGACGAAGCCAACCGAGATCGACAACGATTTTATCTTCGCGATGCTGGGCGCCGAGTTGCCAACGAAGTTCCTCAAGTCGATCGGAATCCGCATGGCCAAAAAAGGGCGATAGAGCGCAGTCCTGACCTCCAGGCGACCTGGGAAACGTCGGCTACGATGGCCGGCGTGTGCCAGATGTGGAATTCGATGCTGGCGGAGCGAACCCCAAGTCGTTTCTGTTTCGCGCTGCCTGTAACCGTCTGTTTCGCTACAGCTACATTTGGGCGGGTGAAGATCGTGTCGCGAGGCGGCTTATGGCGCGTTTTGATTGGCTAATTTCCCGAATTTGCCATTCATTTGCGCAGGCATCGTTCTTGCGCGTCGGCAGTCAGGAGTGAGGCAGGTCCGGACCTCCATCGCAGGCGCCCAAGTCGAGGCTTGGGAGGAACTCGAGAGCGCGCTGGCGGGAGCCGCAGGCAGCCCCGCGCCCGGCGGCTACCAGACTGACCCGACGGCAGCGGAGCGCCGATGGATCCTGCGGCTGCTGAGACTCGGGTTTGCGGTCTCGATGGTCGCAAACAGCGCTCTGGTGGTTCAGAATTGGCTCTTTCTTCCGCCCGAGCGGATGCAGCATGCACTTCCATACGGCCTGCTGGCTGATCGCCGTTTCGATCGTCGCTGGAGTGTGGAGTTTCGCACCGAGCTTTCCGACCCGCTGGAAGACCATCACCTTCGGCTTCTGCGTGATCATGGTCGCGGGATGGACCGGCATGGCGTTAGTCGCCGGCCTGCAGTCCGGCCTGTTCGCATCGGTGCTGGTTCTGCTGATGGCGACCTGCTGCCTGACTCCCTGGGAGGTCGGATGGCAGACGGCGCTGACCGCATGGTGTATCACCTGCTGTGCGATCGACACCTTGCTGGTCGGACCGCGGATGCCGATGACCGGTTACCTGTGGGTCGATCTTCTGAGCGCGGCATTCGTGAGTCTCGCCAGCAGCCGTCTGTGGGAAAAGCGGCGCCACAACCTGGCCCACGGCGACGATCAACTGCGTGCGGAGATCAACCGGCGCGAGGCGGTACAGCGAACGCTCGTTGCAGAACGAGGAGACGCTGCGCAAGGCGCTCGACGCCAATCTCGATTCGGTCGAAATCATCCGGCTTTCCGACCGGCGTTACATCTACGTCAACGAGGCGTTCCTCAGACGCGGCTATGCGCGCGAGCAGGTGTTGGGCAAGTCGGTCAGCGAGCTGAGCCTGCGCGAGAGCAATGAAGACCTGGAAACGCTGCTTTCGACGCTGTCGGCGCAGGGCTTCGTCCGCAACATGGAAGTCGGCGTCCGGACCAGGGACGGCACGATTCGAGCAGCCATCTGATCTCGTCGGTGATGGTCGATCTGGCCGGCGAGAAGTGCGCGATCTCCATCTCGCGCGACGTGACCGAGCTCAAGCAGGTCCAGACCGACCTGATGGCGACGGTCGCCGAGCTGCGCGAGACCCAGCAGCGCCTGAAAGCCGAAATCAGCGAGCGCGAACGGACCATCGTCGAGCGCGAGCGGGCCGAGAGCCAGCTGCGCCAGAGCGAAGACAAGCTCAGGAGAATCTTCGAGTCCTGCCCGGACTCCATCTGTATCAACCGGATGTCCGACGGAACCTACGTCGAATGCAACAACGAGTTCTTCAACACCGGTTACACCAAAGACGACCTGGCTCGCCAAATCGTCCGAGACGCTGGGCGTGTGGGCCAGGCCCGAGCAGTACGCCGCGCTCGCGGAGGCGCTCAGCGAGCAAAGGCGTGGTGCGCAACATGGAGGCCGACTTTCAGCTCAAGGACGGCTCGGTGCGCCCGTGTCTGATCTCGGGCGCGGTCGTCGAGCTCAACGGCGAGCCTTGCGCAGTCACCTTCACCAGCGACATCACCAGGCTCAAGCGCACCGAGCGCGAGCTGATCGTCGCGCGGGAAGCCGCGCTGGCCGCGTCGCGCGCCAAGTCCGAGTTTCTCTCCAGCATGTCGCATGAGATTCGCACGCCGATGAACGCGATCCTGGGGATGGCCGACCTGCTGGCCGACACCCCGCTCGCTCCCGACCAGCATCGCTACGTCAACACCATGATCAGCAACAGCAACGCGTTGCTCGATCTGATCAACGGGATCCTGGATTTGGCCAAGGTCGAAAGCGGCAAGCTGCACCTGGAGGAAAACGAATTCGACCTCGACGATTTGGTGGGACGCTCGATGGAAACCCTGAGCGTGCGCGCCAACGAGAAAAAGCTCGAGCTCACGACCCGGATGCTCCCCGACGTGCCGACCCGGCTGGTGGGCGACGCGCTCAGGTTGCGCCAGGTGCTGATCAACCTGGTCGGCAATGCGATCAAGTTCACGCAGCGCGGCGAAGTGGCGCTGACGATCGAGAATGTCGGCGGCGAGGAGCGCGAGCGGCTGCTGCGGTTCTCGGTGCGCGACACCGGAATCGGAATTGCGCCCGAAAAGCTCGACTCGATCTTCCAGACCTTCACCCAGGCGGACTCCTCGATCACCCGCAAGTACGGCGGGAGCGGGCTTGGCCTGGCGATCGCGCGCAGACTGGTCGAGCTGATGGGCGGGACGATTTGGGCGGAAAGCGAGCTCGGCAAGGGCAGCACGTTCTTCTTCACCGTGCGGCTCGGAGTTCCGGAGGAGGTGGACGCAATGGACAAGCAATCATCCGACCTGAGCGGTCTGCGCGTGCTGGTCGTCGACGACAACGCAACCAACCGTCTGATTCTCACCGAGCTGCTGGTCGCGGCCGGCGCCGAACCTGCGAGACCGCCGGCGGACGCGAGGCGATCGACGAAGCCGCACGCGCCGTGGCTGCGGGAAGGCCTTACAACCTGGTGCTGCTCGACTGCCGGATGCCCGAGATGGACGGCTTCGAGGTGGCCGAGCATTTGCGCAAGGGACCCGGCGATTATCGTCCGATCATCGTGATGCTTACTTCCGATCACCTCAACCCGAAGCTCGCCCATCTCTCCGAGTGCGGCATCGACGCGCTGGTGGTCAAGCCGGTGCGCCGCGCCGAACTGCTGCGGGCGATTTCATCTGCCATGGGCAAGGCTCATACCGAGGAGGAAGAACCAGTGAATACCGCGCACAACGGCGCTCCCGCGCCAGCCAGCCGCGAGCTCAACATATTGTTCGCGGAGGATTCACCCGACAATCGGCTGCTGGTGCAGGCCTATCTCAAGGATCTTCCCTACTATCTCGATGTCGCGGAGAACGGGCAGATCGCGCTCGACAAGTTCATGCACGGCAAGTACGACCTGGTTCTGATGGACGTGCAGATGCCGGTGATGGACGGCCACACCGCGGTGCGCAAAATCCGCCGATGGGAAAATGAGCACGCGCTCACGCCGACGCCGATCGTGGCGCTCACGGCTTCGGCGCTGAGCGAGGATATCCGCGACAGCATCGAGGCCGGCTGCACGACCCATCTCAGCAAGCCGATCAAAAAGGCGCGCCTGCTCGCTGCGATCGACGATTTCGCCATCTCGCGATCGGCGGCGTCCGCAGACGATGGCCAGCAAGATAATCGTCGAGATCGATCCCGAGATCAGCGACCTGATTCCCGACTTTCTCCAGCACAAGCGCGACGACCTCTCACTGCTGATCGGCGCCCTGGAGCGCGGCGACTTCGACGACGCTCCGATCGATCGGTCACCGGATGAAGGGTGAAGGCGCGGGCTTCGGTTTCCAGGCTGATGAGCGATATCGGGGTCATACTCGAAGAGGCCGGACGAACCCGCGACCTCAAGATCGCGCAGGAGCAGGTCTGGGCGCTGTCGCGATACCTGGATCACGTCGAGGTGACGGTTTCGGCGCAAGCCAACGGCAGCGCCTGACAACCGCCTCGCGATCGAGGCTGCGGATCCGGACTACGGCAATTCGACGGGCGTTCGCGGCGGCTTCAGGTCGGGAAACAGGTAGGCCAGCTTGCGTCGCCAGCTGATCGAAGTTCAGGAACGACTTTTCGATATAGGCGATCGCTCCCTGGCTCAGGAACTGGGCCGCGGTCGGAACCCGCGGAGCTGGCGCTGATCACCACAATCGCGGTCTTTATGCCGCTCCCTACGAATTGTCGCAAAAAGCTCCTTTGCGGTGAAGTCCGGCTCATCGGGCATCATGACGTCGAGCGTCACGAGGTCGGGCTGCAGGTCGCGAAACAGCTTGAGCGCCTCCTGCGCCGTGCCCGCCTGCGCCGGCCACCCAGCATCCGATTCCTGCCAGCCGCCGGGACAGGAGCAATCGGAAAGATTCGGAATCGTCAACTATCAGCGCCTGAACCGGCACGCCACAGCTCTCCGCGCAAAAGTCATCCAGAATTCACATATAGGGTTTTTCAGGCTCTGCCAATCGGGTCCGGACCCCGCGGGTCCTGGGTCACTTTTGCCGGCACGGCACGCCGATAGTCCGCTCGCGCGGAGCAACCGGCAAGCGGAGCCTCGGACGAATCGATGTCGCGGAGACGCTAGATTTGCCGCTGAGGACCCTGCGAAGGCCGCCCGACGGTTGCCGCCGGCGCCGGCACGGTCCTGGACGGCACTGCCACTTTCACCGGCTCGGGCGCTTTGACGGCCGCCTCGTGCTCGCGAGGGTGTTGCAGCGCCGCTCGTTCCTGCGCGGCTGCCTTGAGCTCCTCGAAGACCTCGCTGACCAGATGCTTCATCTGCTCGACATCGGGCATCAGGCGCGGCTCGGCCATCAGACCGAAGTACAGGTTCTGATTGTAGCTCAGGATGGCGACGCCGTAGCCGAGATTGGCGCCGAGCGGCACCAGACCGACGTAATCGATCATGCGATGGCTGCCGAGGAAGA
Source organism: uncultured delta proteobacterium (assembly GCA_963749215.1). Classification (GTDB taxonomy): domain Bacteria; phylum Desulfobacterota; class Binatia; order Binatales; family Binataceae; genus CAVVMA01. The sequence continues at coordinate 16,631 of CAVVMA010000011.1, forward strand.
GCGGAACCTGCGCGCCCGGCACGTTGGTCGCCACGAAATTGATCGCGGCCGGCAGCGCGACTCGGCGCGCGATTCCCGGCGGAGCCTTCCTCAAGAGCCGAACCGCGGTATCCAGCGCCGCGGTGCCCAGCCCCGATGCGAGTCCCATCAGGACCGGCGGAACGAGGTCGGAAGCGGACATCAGCATCTCGAGCGCCTGTGGCTCGCCGCTCGATTTTCGCCGCTCGGTTTCCGCGGCGACCGACTCCAGCCGCGCGACCGCATCCATTGGCGTGGCCTCGAATTCGGGGAACATCATCGAGACCCGGTTGCCCAGCCCGCCGCTCTCGCTCTTGCGTCTGACATTGACCGGGCATCCGATTCGCAGGGGACGGCCGTCGATCGCACAGCCGTGATATTCGAGATAGCGGGCGGCGCCCTCAGCCAGGATCGTCAGGACCACGTCGTTGACCGTGCCTCCGATCGCGGTGCGAATCGCGCGGGTATCGGTAAACGAGATTCTGAGCCATGCCAGCGATCGCTTCTGTGTCGCCAGCCCCGCATTCCACGGCGCCGCGACGATCGAGCGCGACGCCATCCCGGCCAGCGCGCGCACGGCGCCGGCGATCGGCCGGGCCGTTTCGGCAATGGTCCTTCTATCCGGGATCAGCTCGGTCGCCTGGAGGGCATGGCTCAATTGCTCCTGAACCCGATCGAATGCGGCTCGCACGAACGATCGCCCTCGGCCCGGGAAAGGCGCCGGCAGCCATGGACTTTGGGGCTGTTCCGGCGGCGGGGCGTCGGGACGGAAATCGAGTACCACGTTCAGCAGCTCCATCCCCGAAACGCCGTCGACCAGGCAATGATGGGTCTTCCAGAGCACCGCTGAACGGCCGCCCCACAGCCCGCCGAACAGATGCATCTCCCAGACCGGACGGTCGAGCGCCAGCGGAGGCTCGTAGATCGCCATCGCGGCGTCGATCAGATCGTCCTCGCTGGAACCCTCGGCGAGCTGATGGTAGGTCAGGTGGCGCTCGATCGTGAAGTTCGGATCGTCTTCCCAGGTCGGATGCGCCAGGTTGAGCGGCACGAAGGCGAGCCGCTGACGGTAGCGCGGGATGAGATGGAGGCGAAGCTCGACGTGCCGCGCCATCTGCTCGAGCCGAATTTCTCCCTCGAAAATGGCCAGCGAGCCGATATGCAAAGGACCGTTGCGCGACTCGCCGTACAGGAAAGATGCATCCTGCGTGCTCAGGCGATGCGCCAGTTTGGCGGGTTGTACGGGCGTGTCGGCCACTTGAGCATCACCTCCACCAGGACTGTCAACCGACTCCCAGCGGCCTCACGATGCCCCACTTGTTGCCACGGTGTCAATCGGCGGGAGGCCGGCGCCCTTGCGGTGTAACGGGCATGGGTGGCGCGGCGTTCTTTGTGATCGCGAGGGCGAATTGCTATTGTTCCTTCACTTCAGGCGAAAATCGCTGCGGGTGAAATACAATGACGAGCGAAAACAACGATCACGGCTATCCGAAAGATCTGGCGCTTGCCAACGGCAAGCACGCGAAGGTGCGCTTCATGAATCCGCGCGGACGCCGATCTCGTTTTGCAATTCGCCCGCGCCCTTCCGCCCGACGATCTGCTCTTTCTGCGCACGGACATCACCGATCCGGCGATCGTTGATGAGTGGATCAAACTCATCGAAAAAGGCAGCACCGTAACCCTGCTGGCCGAGATCGACGACAAGCTGGCGGCCTACGCCAGCGTCCATCTCAACGATGCGCGATGGACCCGCCGGGTCGGCGAAATCCGAATCCAGGTCGGAGCCGCCTACCGGCGAACCGGCCTCGGCCGGCGTCTCGCGCGCGAAATCTTCGATCTGGCGCGAGCGCATGGGCTCAAGAAAATCACCGCGCAGATGACGCCCGATCAGGCTGGTGCGCGTGCAGTTTTCGAGAAGCTCGGCTTTCAGGTCGAAGCGCTGCTGGGAGATTGGGTTGAAGACCGCCTCGGCCGCCCGCGCGACCTGCTCCTGATGACTCACGACGTCGCCGGCTTCAGCGATCACGTGACGGCGTAGGCGCGCTGCCTGTCTGCCCTCGGCCGCTTGCCGGGCGCCTCGCTGAGCCGGACAACTCGGGCTCAATCGCGGGGACGGACCGACACGTAACGGTTGCCGCGCAGGTAGAAGCGCCACGGCTTCAGCGCCCACTCACCAGCGTAGGCGACGTTAATCCGCGCCGATCGGCCGATTGGGCCCGTCGCGCGCGGCGACGGCTCGAGGAAGAGCCGATCGCCGCAGAGGTCGCGTCCGTTGTCGGCGCCGGTTATCGCGAGCGCCTGCGCCAGTTTGCCTGGCCCGTTGGTCAACTCTCGCGAGTCCTGCGGCCGGTTTCGCCTGCGCGCCATCAGATCGAAACCGCGCACGGGCTCCAGCGCCCTGATCAACACCGCGTGGGGCTCTCCCGCTGAGGCCACCACCAGATTGACCGCCCAACTCGTTCCGTAAAGCAGGTAGACGTAAGCATGGCCGGGCGGCCCGAACATCACCGCGGTCCGCCTGGTAAGTCCGCGAGCGCTGTGCGCCGCCAGGTCCAGCGGGCCGCGATACGCTTCGGTCTCGACGATGCGGCCCGCCGCCTCACCATCCTCCGTGCGATGAACGAGCAGCTTGCCGATACACTCGCGCGCCACCAGCAATACCGGACGGGCAAAGAAATCGCGCGCGAGTCCTACGCGCTGCCTCCCGGCGCGCCGCGAGCTTTTCTCCTCTTGCGGCCCCGCCATGAAATCTTCACCTTGAAGGATGCCGAGGTCGTTGTTTCGTGTCATCGTTCAGGGTGTGGTTCAGAGTTTGCGCTGCGATTTTGCTTGCGGGTTTGCAGATCGCCGCGTTGGTTCTCGCGACGCCGGATTTTTGCGCCGCCGAGGATCTGCTGCGCAACGGCGATTTCTCCGAAGGCGCCGGCGACACCCCGGACGGATGGCATCGCGAGAGCTGGATCGATTTGCCGACCACTAGATTCGTCTGGATAAAGCCGTCGCGAGGCGAGCCCGGCATGGTTTCGGTCGAGAATAGCGCCGACAACATGGCGCATTGGGTCCAGCATGTGCACTTGAAGCCTGGATGGTATTACGTCGGCGCCCAGGTAGAAACTCTCGGCCTCGGTACCGACCCGAGCAAGGTCGGCGCGATGGTAAGCCTGACCGGCCTTGGGATGGTGGGTGACAGTCTGAAGGGCAGCAATGATTGGACAACCTCCTCCTTCTATCTGAAAGTGGGCGCGGGCGGCTCCGACGTCCCCCTCGCAGTCGGGATCGGCTTCGCACTTGCCTACGACACCGGTCAGGCTCTCTTCCGTGGAGTGAGCGTGGTCCCAGTCGACGAGCCACCGCCGGGTCAGCATGAGGTAATCGATCTGGACGAAGTGAACAGTCACTTTGGAGAGGGCAGCCAGTGGCCGCTCGCGCTGCTTCTGGTCCCTCTGATGGCCGCGGCCGTTTCGGGCTGGATCGTATTTCGGCCGCCGGCATGAACGCTTCCGCTCGCCAACTAACCGGCCAACCGGAGATCGACGGGGCGTCCGCGGCGGCGCTTTCGACGCAATGGTCGCGTGCGGACACCTGTCTGCTGGTGGGACTGGTCGCAATCGCCGCGACGACGCGTTTCTGGCATCTGGGCTATCCTCACGTGACGGTGTTCGACGAAATGTACTTCGTCGGCGAGGGTGGCGCTTATCTGCGCGGCGAGCAATTCATCGCTCCCCATCCGCCGCTGGAGCAGGAGCTAATCGCGCTGAGCATGCGGCTCTTCGGCACGTCCAATCCGTGGACGTGGCGACTGCCCAACGCGACCGCTGGAACCGCACTGGTTGGGATCACATACGCGCTCGCCCGCCGGATGTTCGAATCGCGCCTGGCCGGCGCGCTGGCGGCCGCGTTCGTGCTATGCGACGGCGCCTTCCTGGTCGATTCGCGGGTGGCCGTCCTGGATATCATCTATGTGACTCTCGCAGCGCTCTCCTACCTCCTCTTGTTCCGTTTCATCCAGAGCTCCAATCCGTACGACGCGCGTAGGACGCTGCTGGCGCTGGGGCTCGCGCTCGGGCTTTGCCTCGGCGCAAAGCTGCTTCTTCCCGGTGTCGCGTTCCTGCTGGTGATGGGATTTCTGATCTATGCGCTGGCGACCCGATGGCCTGCGCTGGATAGAGGACTCTCTCGCCGGCGGCCCCGGCTGATCGTGGGCGCAACGTTGCTGGTCGGCGCGACGGCCGCGCTTGGATATTTCGGCGTGTTCGTGCCCAACTTTCTGCTGCTTCGATGGCACGGTATTGCCGGCCTGGTCGGCTACTATCGCGACGTGGCCTGGTTCGAGCAGAGCGTAACCGGCATGAGCGATTCGCGGGCTTCGCCATGGTGGAGCTGGCCTCTGATGGGGCGTCCGTTCGTCTACTGGCAGGACACCGCGGACACGGGACAACTCTCGACGATCTGGTTCGGAGGGAATCCGGTCCTGTGGTGGTGCGGGCTCGCCGCGATTTGCATCACCGCCGCGCGTTGCGTCTCGCGGCCGAATCTCGCCGGCGCCTTCGTGGTGATCGGCTACTTCAGCTATCTGCTGATTGTGGCTCCGATCTCGCGCGCGATGTATTTGTATCACTACATGCCGGCGCTGTTGTTCGGATTTCTCGCGCTCGCGAACGTCGCGAGCGATTGCTGGCGCGGTCAGGCACGCCGCTGGGAGCAGGCATTGTTGCTGGCTGCGATCATGCCGGCTGCGGGATTCGCGATCGGCGGAAAATTCGGGGTCTGTGCGATGGTTGCGATAACGATCGGCGGCGGCGCGATCCTGTGGCGATCGAGAAACAGCGGCAGGCTGGTTTGCATCTCGCTTTGCGCCGCCGCGATTGCCGCGTTCGTGTACTTTCTGCCGATTTGGATCGGACTGCCGATCTCGCGAAACGGCTTCGAGGCGCGAATGTGGCTGCACGGACCCGGGCTGTACGATTGGACTTATACCGCCAGATAGCGAACACCGCCGGCACACCGTGGCAGGATGTTGAGAAGGTTTTCCCGAAGCGAGTCAAGAGGAAGCTCTTGAGGGCGCGACAAACGCCGAGCCGATCGTGGACCGCGCGCATGCGATGGCGGCGCCCGAAAAATGGTCGGCGCTCGATGGGGTTTTGCTTTTCATCCTGCTCGCCGCGACGGCTGCGACCCGTTTCTGGCGGCTGGGATATCCCGACGCCCCGGTTTTCGACGAGGGCAACTTTGTCGGCCAGGCGGGTACCTACCTGCGCGGCGAGCAATATATCGATCCTCATCCCCCGCTCGGGCGCGAGTTGATCGCGCTCAGCATGTGGCTATTCGGCCCCACCCATTCGTGGGCCTGGCGCTTTTCCAACGCGGTGGTCGGAACCGCGCTGGTCGGCATCACTTATGCGCTCGGCCGCCGAATTTTCGCGTCCCGGCTGGCGGGAGCGCTGGCGGCTTCGTTCATCTTGCTCGACGGGCTCTTCCTGGTCGACTCGCGGACCGGCGTGCTGGAAATTTCCTACATCACCCTCGCCGCCCTCTCCTATCTCTGGCTCTTCAAATTCCTGCAAACCCTCGACCGCGGCCTCGGCAAGCGCACGCTGCTGTGGCTGGGGATCTTTCTGGGGCTCTGCCTGGGCGGAAAACTTCTGCTGCCCGGCGTGACCTTTCTTCTCGTGATGGCGTTTGTCACCTACGCTCTGGCGCGACGGCCGCCGGCGCCCGGCGAAGCTCCCGGCCATCGCCGGCTCATCCTGGGTGCATGGCTGCTGGTCGGCTCGACCGCCGCGCTCGGCTACGTCGTTTCATTTCTGCCCAACTACGTGTTCCTCGGATGGGGCGGCGTGCAGGCACTGGTGAATTACGGCAAGGATGTCCTGTGGTACGAGGGCCGCACCCTCGACGCGTTCGATGTCCGCTCGTCGCCATGGTGGAGCTGGCCCCTTCTGCTTCATCCTTTTATCTATTGGCAAGACACGCTCGGCTCCGGCGAGATCTCGACTATCTGGTTCGGCGGCAATCCGGTGCTGTGGTGGGCTTCGCTCGGCGCAGTCTTCATACTCTCCGTCCGCCTGATCGCGCGGCCCGGCCTGACTACTGCGTTTTTAGTCAGTGGCTATTTCGGCTATCTGGTAATCGAGATTCCAATCACTCGCCCGATGTATTTGTATCACTATATGCCGTCGCACTACCTGGCGTATCTGGCGCTCGCAATGGTGGTCGGGGAATGCTGGCGGGGCGAAGCCCGCCGCTGGGAGCAGGCGCTGTTGCTCGCAACATTGGCGCTGTCCGCCGGTCTCGCGATACCGGGAAACGCGGGAATTGGCGCCGCAGCGATCGTGCTCGCGATGTTCCGTCGCGCTGCTGTGGCGGCCGCGAGAGACCGGCAAACCGGTCTTTGCTTCCATAATGGTGGCCGCGGTCGCGGCATTCATCTATTTCTTCCCAATCTGGACCGGCTTGCCGATTTCGCAGAGCAGCCTCGACGCGCGGCTGTGGCTGCATCAGACAGGAGTATGCGACTGGACCTCTATTCGCATGTGATAGCGGCTATCCGCTCCCGCGAGTTCGCCGTACTCGTTCCACTACTGGTCATTCTTGCAGTACCCGAGTTCGCATCCGCTCAGAACCTACTGCGTAACGGTGATTTTTCCCGAGGTACGGGCGATAGTCCTTCATATTGGCATACTCTCGGCTGGATGGATCTGCCTACCACCAGGTTTATGTGGATAGCGCCGTCCGGCGGCGAACCGGGACTGGTGTCAATGACGGATCGGATCGGAAACGACGCGGCCTGGGTTCAGCCGCTTCATCTGGAGCCCGGATGGTACTACGTCGGCGCTCAAGCCAAAGCGGTCTGCGCGGCGAAGGACGACAGCCGCCTGCTCTACGGCGCCCTGATCAGCCTGGCCGATGTGGGCGTGGTGTCGCCCGATCTCACGCCCAGCACCGACTGGCAGGATCTCGGTCTCTATGTGCAGGTCGGGCCGGGCGGATCCGATGTGGAGGTGCAACTGAGACTGGTCTGTCCCTCGGACTACACCATCGGCCAGGCGTTCTTCCGCGGAGCCAGCGTGGTCCGGGTCGATTCGCCGCCGCCAAACGCGCGAAGCTTCTCTCTCGACGACGCACACAGCCACTTCGGCGGGAAGCGCTGGTCGCTGCTGCTGCTCGCGGCCGGCTTGACGATCGGCGCCGTCGCCGGCTGGACGATTTTGCCTTCGTCGCTCTGAGAGGGCTGAGAACCTGATGGCGTCCCGTCGATCCCTTCTGCCGGCCGCGCTCGCAATGTCCCTGATCGCCGCCGGCATCATGGCCAGTCCGGCGCCGAGTAGCGCTCAGAATCTACTGCGTAATGGCGATTTCTCAGAAGGCGTTGGCAACTTTCCATCATACTGGCACACGGAAGAGTGGATCGATCTGCCTACCACCCAATTCATGTGGGTACCGCCGTCGGGCGGCGATCCGGGAATGGTGATAATCGAAAATCAAGTCGAGAATTCCTCGAGTTGGTATCAGCCGGTACATCTCGACCCGGGATGGTATTATGTCGGCGCCGAGGTCAAGGCGAGTTGCGAAGGCGACACTCGAATTTTGTTCGGCGCCCTCGTGACGCTGGCGGACCCGGGCATAGTATCGGCCGACTCGAAGCCCAGCGCGGATTTCCAAAACCTCGCCTTTTACCTTGAGGTCGGCCCCGGCGGCGCTGACGTGCAGGTATGGCTGCGGCTCGCATGCTTTCCCGGCCTCAAAATAGGGCAGGCGCGGTTTCGAAGCGCCAGCGTGGTCAAGGTCGATTCGCCGCCCCCTGGTTCGAAGCAATTTCGCCTGGGCGACGCGCGCGAGCACTTTGGCGGCGCGTGGTGGTCGATGCTGCTGCTCGCGCTTCTCCTCATGATCGGCGTAGCCGCCGGCTGGGCAATCCTGCCGCGAACGATTTGAGCTCGGCGACAGGTACGATTTGCGGGTACTGGCCGAATTAGGCCACTCTGCACGCCAAAATGGCCACTCGCCTAGCGCTCACGTTTCGGCCTCATCTTCCCACCTACGATCACGCGCGGCTTGAACGGAGTATAGCGCGGTCTGAGCGTCGTCGGCTGCGTGGGCCTCGGGAGCGGCGGAACGTCGCTCGGCTCCAGCGCCGCGTTGATAAGTTCGCCGATGCTCCAGATATGATCCGTCACGCCAAGCGCCATTTGCGGGCGTACAGCGCAGGGATTCATGTACGCGACACAGATTGTAGAAGCAAACCCAAAGCGCAACAGCGGCCCGGTGATTCTCCAGCCGCTTGCTGAACCCGTTGGTAAGCCGGGTAAACCTGCGCATTTGCATACGCGAGCTTAAATTGAAGCGCTCTACGTAGGACGTGCTGATCTTGTCGGGGTCGGGTCTGCCTCGGACCGCGGTCGTCTCGGTTCCTATAACGTGCCCCGGCGAGTAGCGGTGCGCGGCATCGGGCAGATTGGAATCTCCGCCGTATTTTTTGGTTAGGACCGCGAAATCTACATCGCGCCCGAACGCCGCTTCGACCGCATTCGGGTACGGCGTGTAGCCATCTGACGTGATCTGTGGGCGGTTCACGACACGGGCGCGCAAATCGAACGCTAGTGCTTCTGTGTTTTCGGTGTCGCGCTTCCCTACAACGTAGCTCAGGACGGCCTTCTGCGTAGCCGCCAGAGCGACGAAAAGCCATACGTCGCCCATTTCCTCGGGGTCGTCTTGTCGGACGCGCTTCTGCTTCTTGCCGATGAAATCCCATTGCTCATCAAGCTCGATCAGATTCACTTGCAGTTTGCGCATCAAGCGATCATGGAGACGTTCGCAGCCGTGGCCGACGCTCACCGCGAGCCGACTGATCGTGTCGCGATGAACATCGTAGAGGCGGGCAGCGGAGCGAATCGACAAACCTTCGGTAATTCCGGCGACCACTTGGACCTGTTTCTCAAACGATAATGCGTTCATGGCGGACTCCTGTAGAGCCCGCGCAAATCGTGCTACGCTCGATATACCTCAGAGCCTTGCGTGGCGCACGTCGCGTGGGGTTCGCGCCCCGCTCAGAGTGACAGCTCCGGGCGGGGCGAGGTTTTTGTTGCACCGTCATATTGACTAATGTAGCACCATTAGTCCGAGGGGTCAACACTTGAAAGGCGCGAACTAATAGTGCTACATTAGTCGCGTGAAGCGCAGGAAGCCGAAGGAACAGCGCAAAGAAGACTCGATACGAGTGCGCGTAACCCTTGAGCAGAAACGGGCGCTGACGGATCGAGCGCAGCGTGACGGGCTGGAGGTGTCGGCGTGGTTACGTTCGCTCGGCTTGCGGGCAATAGGGCAGCAAACAAGCCCTTGAAACGGCATTCGCCAAACCTTCGCCATTCAGATATAATCTGGAAGGGTCAGGACAGGCAAGGAAGGTGAGCGCCACTTTCGCGAGCGATCGGCAGGGAGAGCTGTTCGCCGAGGTGCTGAGCCGGCTTGAGGCACTTGGCTACAAGGGTCCCCTTCTACCGCGAGACTATGAGTTTCCCGACTGGTTCCTGCCGGATCGACCTCTAAGGGTAGCGCCAGCGGCGGCTTTCGCGAGAACTCCTCAAGCATACGATAGTGCCTGCTTTGCTGTTCTTCTGCCCAACTCCAAACGTGGCGCCGAATTAGTTGCCGACTATCGGTGCCTCGGAGCACCGTTCGCTTTTGAGGTTCAGGAAGATTCAGTTGCCTACTGGGAGGTAGGACGCGACATTTCCCGAACGAAGCGCGAACTTGTCATTAGACCTGATGAGATGGCTCAGGTTTTTGACGAGTACGACACCCGATGGACAGCCCTTAACGTCCTTCGCATCAAGAACCTTGCACCCACGCTTGGCCCGCGACAGGGAGAATTAGACCTAGGACTTATTCCGGCGCTGCAAGCTGAGATTCAGCATCGGCTCGACGCTCTGCTTCGCGACGTGCTCTTGGAAACGAAAGCGAGTTCGCCTACTACTAGCCCCAAAGACCTTTTCAGGCTTGTCTTCCGCTTCTTGGCTGCCAAGATTTTGCATGATCGGGGCCACAAGCCATTTAGTACTCTCTCGGACTTTTCCGACACAGACGGCGTATTAAACATGGTGGGCCAATACTATGGAGAGCCCACAAAGGCGCTTGCAAGTCTCGATGCGCGACGCGTTATTGCCCAACATCTCTGGAGCCATGTGGATTTCCGCAATCTGTCGGTCGAGGTGCTCGCGTATATCTACGAAAACACATTGGTAGACCCCGAGGTGCGACAGACTTGGGGCACGCACAGTACGCCGCACAACGTCGCCAGATATATCGTTTATCATCTTCCGTTTGAAAGAATCAGCCAGGATGAGCCTTTGATTGTCGAGCCGTTTTCCGGCGCTGGTATCTTCCTGTTCGCAGCTCTCCAGCGTCTCAGGGACTTGATGCTCAACACCCCCAACGAAACCGAACGCCACTCACATTTTACGAGACGGCTTTGCGGATATGAAGTTGATGCATTCGCAACCGAAGTAAGTAAAGTTTTACTGACACTCGCGGATTTCCCCAATCACAACGGTTGGCAATTGCACAACGAGGATCTATTTCTGTCGAAGCATTTTGTTGCCGACCTTAGTCGTGCGGGCGTTGTCCTCTGCAACCCTCCTTTCGAGGACTTTAACGACAACCAACGTGCCAAATATAAGCTACGCTCGCTTCACAAACCCGAAGAGGTAATGCATCGGGTGCTCGACGCGATTCCGCGTGCCAGCGTGCTTGGGTTTGTACTGCCCTATCCCTTTTTGGATGGCGCAAATTATCGATCCATCCGAGAGCGCCTAGTTGACCGGTTCGACGAAATTGAAACCGTTGGCCTGCCTGATGGAGTGTTCCGCGAGTCCCAACAGACATCAGCGCTATTGATCGCCAAGACGCCGCGCCGACAGGCTCGCCCGCTCGTGTCCGTGACTTATACGCAAGTCGCCGACAAAGACCGAGCGTGGTTCCTTTCGGAGTACGGCTATACACGCCGCGACACTGAAGTCAAAAGCACAGACGCCGCACGAGACAGTCTGAAAGTCGTAGCTCTCCGAGAGATTTGGCATCAGTTGGAACGCAATCAGAAGCTGAGCGAGATTGCGAGCGACATCCATCGCGGTGTTGAATGGGTGCAATCTCTCGACGAATCACAATATGTGTCGATGGTCGCCAAGTCGGGTTTTGAACGCGGATTCCATAAAGTACAAGGTATCCAATGTTTCGAGGCACCGAGGTCAGTATTTCTTTGTACCAAACCAGAGTATCGAAGAGGAAAAGGAGTGTGGGGCTTGCCTTGGCAACGTCCCAAAGTGTTGTTGAACGCCAGCCGCATTTCTCGCAGTCAATGGTGCCTCGCGGCCTTTGAAGATAAGACTCAAGCGATTGCATCACAGAATTTCCATGCTGTATGGCTCAACAACCACTGGACCACACAGACATTAGCTGCCGTTCTGAACGGACCTATCGCGAATGCGTTCATGTCGGTCAGCGAATCGGAACAACAGCGCAGTCGCAAAAACAGGCTGAAACAGATTCCAATGCCCGACCTCAGCCCCAGCGATGTAGAGACTATCGATGCTCTTGTTGACAGATACATTCGGCTGATTCGACCTGTCCCATCTAGTCCTTTTGATTCAGTCCCAGACACCAGTTTCAGCTTCTATTTGACAAGCCAGAGTGCATCCCTGTTCCTTAAGAACCGCGAGCCATTCGCAAGAGCAAGGGACGCATTGCTAGAAATCGATGCCACTATTTTGAGGGCCTATGGTTTGCCCCCGCGCATGGAGCGAGAGTTGTTGGATTTCTTCCGTAATGCGACACCGCCTCGACCTGTGCCCTTTGCGCTGGACGAGTACTTTCCAGAGTCATTTGGGCCTACGATTCCACTCTGGATGTATATCTCCCGCGATTTACAACGCTGTACTGCCGAGTTCTTTTTAAAGCATGCGCCGGACATCGATGACCCAGCTCTCGTCGAGGTCCTGAAAGAAGTATAGCGGAAGGGGGTGGCGATGGATGGGTACCTGCTAGATACTAACATCATTTCGATTCTGTGCCGGTCAGGAGATGATCTCTATCCGGCTGTGCGAGCAAATCTTCAGGCGGTCAGTGGCCCCGTCTTTTTGCCAGTCATAGGACTCGCTGAAATTGAGTTCGGTTTAGCGAAGTCCACGGGCTCCAGCGAGACACAAGCTAAGGCCCTTCGGGAGTTCCTGAGTCAGTACCCGAACCATCTAGGCATCGACGACAATACCATTCAACCCTATGCCCATCTCCGCGCACAACTGTGGCGTGATTATGGGACTCCGAAAGAGACCGGTAAAGCCCACAAGGAAAAGCTCCCAGAGGAACTGATGGATCGGGCGACTGGCAAGAGTTTGGGAATCGACGAAAGAGATTTGCTGATCGCGGCTGTGGCGGCTCAATACGGCCTCGTATTGGCAACCAACGACAGCGGTCAGAGTATGCTGCGAATCAAAGAAGCTGGCGAAAAGCTGGAAATTGCTGGTGATATATCGGTGCGTCTGCGCATCGAGAATTGGCCGAAATGAAATTTAGGCCGGTCGCGGTTTCAAAACCGGCCACTCAGCCCCGAATTAGGCCAGTACCGATTTGCGCAACCGACGGGATACGTAGACGCAGCCTGCGATCGCACGCCCTCGCCACGGCTCAGCTACTGCCCGCCGTGATCGCGCCGCTTTTGACGAAGCAGCGCCTGGAACTCGCGCTCCGCTTTCTGCTCTTCGGGGCTCGCAGCTATCCGGTCAAGGTCTGCCTTGGTCCGCGATGTCATGAGCGGCGCGGCCGCTTGGCCGGTAGCGCGCGGCCCAAAGAGCGCGTAAGTTCCGCCCTTCCAGAGGACTTTCCTTGGCTGGGCGGACGTCTGCAAGCAGGCTGAAGGGTCACCATTGCAGTTGGTCAGCGTCAGTTCATCCGGATCTTCGAGCAGAGGCGCACTGAGATACCCTGTATCCTCCGGAAGGAGTGTGACCGGATCGAGAAAGTATGCTGCCCACCTCTGGTTCCACACCCTGGTCTCCGAAGCGTCTAAAAAGTGAATTGGGCGAGCCCCGGCGATCGGCCTGATCGCCGCCAGTTCAGCCAGATCGGGAGTGACGATCCACTCGGTATGTTTCATCAGCCCGATCAGCGGGGCTGCCGCCAGGAGGCATCCGGTCGCAGCGAGGCCCACGGTTGCGGCGATCGCGTACCGTCTCAGCGAACCTGCAACGTGCTCGGTCAAGATTCTGGCCACGCCGGTGGAGAAGGCCCCGATCACGACGAAGGAAGAGAGCGCCGCGGCCTTGTTATACCCATATTGGAAGTGTCGAAAGGCAGAAAAATACAGGAGCGCTCCGGCAACCGTCATCGCCGTTGAAATAGTCAGACGCCAATTGCGCCATCGCCAGAATCCCAGAATAGCGAAGCAGACAATTGGTATGCTGGCCGCGGCCGCGAGCGATTCCGAACCATAGAGCGCCGGACCCGGATTGCGAACCGGCGTCATCAACCCGACCATGTCCACGGGAAGCGCCCAACGCGGCATCACCCAGCCTCCGACCTCTCCGCTGGCCCAGCGCATCCCGGACAGGGCGTTCCAGAACGCGAGCGGATTCAGGACAATCGCGATCGCGATCGGCAGGGAGTATCGGCGAATGACGCGCCATTTCGGTTCCTGTCCGAAAAACAACTGAAACGACGCATAGATTCCGTACGGAATCAGGAAAAACGCCGATCCCTCCGGGTACAGGTCGAACATCGCACACACCACCAGACCGATCACCAGAGCGTTCAAGGCCCAGCGTTTCCGACTGTTCTCCGCTCTCCACAGCAGAGCGAATGCAGTAATCAGACAACCCTGGCAAAACACTTGCCCGCAAAACCCATCGTAAAAGAAGTAGAGTTGGTTGACGTTGAACGCGCTCAGCGCCAGGGCCAGCAGCACCGCCGCAAGATTCCCACCGGCCACCCTGGTGAAAACTCCGACCAGCGGCGTCGTCGCCGCGACCATCACGGCGAGCAAGACGAAGTACACGCGGTATACCGGCAGCCCGAAGAGTTGGCCGCAGAGACCGATAGCCAGCGATGAACCCGGTCGTTCAGTGAGCGCTGCTACTACATCAGAACGTCAGCGGGCTTTGAAGGTAATACAACGGAAGCTGGCGCAGGCTTCCGTTCCTGAGGAAGTCGGCCCCCAACGCATACCGGGCCGGATCGAAATTGAAGAGAGAGATTGTAGTCGGTACATCGCTGAGGCTCAGAAGTGGATACAGCGCGAGGAGAAGTGTGATCAGGAAAGCTGCGGCTAAAACCACCTCGAGCCTATCGCGACGCAACCGCGCCCGCAGCGACGGGCGCTTGCGGAGAATGCTCCAACCTGCGAGAGCCGCTCCCACGATGGTGACGGGGTAGATGGAGCTCGCGATGCTCATACCGAGGCGGCTCAACCAACCCAACAGGACGACCGCAGCGCTCAAGCCGAGCCAGGGCGCAAGCCATGCGCGATACAGAATGAGGCTCCGAGGCAGGGCCAGGCGCGCAAGCCCCCATCCCAGGAAGAAAAAAAAGCTATAGGTCGCAGCGGCCAGACCGAGAATCAGCATTCTTCCTCGAAGTCCATTCCGGTCCGGATTGCCAATAACGCGGGATTTCCGTTTGGCCTCCCCGATTTCAACTCGACTTGTAGATCAAGCAGCATCCCTCGGCAAGTTTAGGCAGCTTTTGGTCCGCGCGGATATCTCAGAACCAATGGGCGCGGCGGTCGGAGAGCATGCTGTACCCAGGATCGTTGCCATCCCGACCCCGAAAATCAGCCGCTTCGAGCAGCGTCCTTGTTTGCCCAGCCCGTTTCATAGGGCGCGGACATTCGGCCGATCGCGCGCAAGTGCTTGAACTTCCACTGACCGTCGACCTTGACGTACTGCTCTTCATAACGCGCGGCCAGCCACATCGCGCGATTTCCTTTGCGAAAAGTGAAAGGCCCGAGAAAATACCAGGTGCCGCCGGCAGTGTCGCCGTCGACCTCGATAATCGGGTTCATCACGTTATGCTGCGAGAAGCAGATCCTCTCCCGGAATCTCTGGAACAGGGCGCGAATTGCCGCGTGCCCCTGGTGAACCCCGATTCCTTCGCTTTCCCAGAACGGCGTCGCTGGTGAACAAGCCGGTGATTTTCTCCGGATCGTGATTGTCGTCACAGATCGCGCAGTAGCGCGCCTTCAGCTTCTTGATCGCTTCGACATCCTCGATGTTCGTGATGCGCCTTTCGAGTTCTTCGGTCGTCATCGATGAGTCCTCTGCTTTGGAGCTGCAAAATCGGAGCTTCGATTTATCGAGTACCCTTATTGGCGGCGACCGCAACCCCCGACCGAATCATCCGGTCGATGTCGGCTTCGCTGTAACCGGCTTCTTTGAGAATCGCAAGAGTATGCGCGCCGAAATCGGGTGGCGCCTGGGGCTTTCGCTTTTCGCTCCCGGCCACGAAGATCGGGCTGTCCACGGTCTCGACCGTGCCACCGATGGGGCACTCGAGATTCACGATCGCACCGCACTCGCGCATCTGCGGATCGCGCGCCGCTTGCTCCAGCGTCGGCATCGTTGACCACTTGATATCGTGCTCGCGGAATTTCCGGCGCCATTCAGCTATCGGTTTGGCCTCCAATTGCGACAGCAGAATTGCATAGAGCGCCTCCGCATTTTCTCTTCTGGCCTCGCCGGTCGCGAACAGAGGATTGGACGCCAACTCGGGTTCGCCTAGCGCGACGCACAAGCGGGAGAACTCGCGCTCGGGATCGAGCAGCGCGATTATCATCGCTTGCCCGTCGCTGCTCGGGTACGCGGCAATAAGAGGATTAATCGGCCGAGCGCCCGGGATGCGCGCCGGGAATTGCGCGTTGCAGAGCCGGGCTTGAATGTCGAAGCTGTTGGCCCACGCCCCAGCCGCCATCAACGAGGTGCTCACCTTGGAGCCCAACCCGGTATGCTCGCGCCGGTACAGGGCGAGCATGATCGCGGCAAACAAGGTGGTAGCGGTAGGATGATCGCCCATCGCGGGCCGTGCCGCAGTGGGGCTGCCGTCGGACTCCCGTGACACTGGTCATCAGTCCCGAGCGCGCCCAATACGCCAGACCGTCGTAACCCGGCGCGTCGGCGTCCTCGCCACTCTCGCCGTAACCTGTAATCAGCGCATAGATGAGCCGCTGGTTGATTGGACGAAGGTCTTCCCAGGTCAATCGAAACTTCTTCAGCAGAGACAACTGGTAATTCGTCACAAAGACATCGGCGTTACCAGCCAGCCGGATCAGAACATCGCGTCCCGCCTCTTTTGAAAGATCGAGCGCGATGCTGCGCTTGTTGCGGCTCGTCAGCAGCCAGGTGTAGCTGACATCGGCCTTCGGATAGCCGGAGATTGAAGGGAAAGTCCGCCAGAGATCGCCGTCGGGCACCCGCTCGATCTTCATCACGTCGGCTCCGAAATCCGACATGATCGTGGCCGCGGCTGGTCCGGCGACGTAAGTCGCACAATCGATTACTTTGAGTCCCGCCAGGACGCCATCGTCTGCGTTCATAGAACTCCCTCACCCGCAGTTACGGGTGAATAGCATAGTGGCCGCGCATCGGTTCGTGCAAAGATATGGCCACCGGGCTCGAAGGACCGGCATAGACTCGGTACCGAGCTGGAGCCATGACCATCTGTTCGGTAGTGTCTCAGTTTGACGAGCGGCGGCCAGCGGTTGAGGTTTAATCTGGTTGCATATCCGAAGCCTGGCCGTTGTCATTCTCGCGCGTCCTTTTGCCTGGCGCGCGAAGAATCCCGGACTCCGAGTTTCGGGATTCCTCGCGCGCGGCAGCCACGCGCGCGGGAATGACAATCAACGCCACTTCTCCAACCACTTCAAAATGAACCGCCGCCCCCAAACTGAGACACCACCATGTGTTCCAAAGAACTTGATCCGTGTCTGGCCCCCGTGATTACTTCGTGATTACGAAGTTGGGGAACGGTTAGGTTAGATGAAGGCTCGAATCGTTCGCATTGGCAACTCCAGAGGCGTCCGTCTGCCGAAGCCGTTGATTGCCGAGGCAGGACTCTCCGGCGATGTGGAAATCCGCGCCCGCAACGGCGCCATCGTCATCTCGCCGGCTTCGCGTCCCCGCGCCGGATGGGGCGAGGCGGCGAGGCGAGTGCGCGAGCGCGACGAGGATCGCCTGCTCGACGCGCCGACCGGAACGCGTTTCGACGACGCGGAGTGGAAGTGGTAGCACTGGTCGAGGTGCGCCGCGGCGAAGTCTTTCTGGTGGACCTCAATCCAACGCGCGGAAACGAGATCCGAAAAACGCGCCCCTGCGTCGTCGTTTCTCCCGACGAGCTCAACGAGCACCTGACCATTCATTATCGCGCCGCTTACCACGGGTGGGCATCAATATCCCTTTCGTATCGCGTGCCGTTTCGGGGGAAAGGCCGGTCAGCTTGTGCTCGATCAAATCCGAACGGTGGACCGGGCGCGTTTGATTCGTAAGCTTGGCCGCCTGTCTCCGCCAACGCTCGAGCACGCGCTCTCCGCGCTTCAAGAGATGTTCGCCGTTTGAAAGCGGGCCAGTAGTTTCAGCGCGGCTGGCGTGGTGATCGGCGGGACCGCTCAGTGGCTATCGAAACCGACATCGCGCAACGGGACGAGGCCGAGCGGCTTTTCGTCTTCTGACGCCGCGCCTGGCAAGGTTATCCACTGACGCTTGGCGGCGGTGCAAGCTATCAGCATAAGCAGCGTTCCCGTTGGGGGAAGCAGGTTGAAACCTGTGAACCCGGTCAGGCGCGTCCACGCGCTCGCCTGCGTCGCCATCAGCAGGAAGCCGGTCACTAAGCAGAATTCAGCGAACCGCGATAAGACGCCGGCTCTACTCATCCACCAGAACACCGGTAAGAGCAGGATGAAAGAGACCTGGGTGTAAGGATAGACGGTCAAAGGTGCCGCAGCGAAAAACGGGATGTAGAGAGCGAGCCGCGCGGCCTCGGCGGGCACCGATTGCTTGAGTGAGCGACGGTCGGCGAGACTCTGAAGCCCGAAGAATCCGGTGGCCGCTGCGGCTGCAAGCGGCAACTCCACCGGCTCGCGGCAGTCGCAGGATATCCATCAGGCCGATCGCCAGGTTGAAGAGACTTCCGTTTTCGTCCGCGCGGAATCCCATGCTCCGCCCGCTCATCGCGTTGCTGAACGACGGCCACAACGGCCAGACCACAGCGACGGATATCAGCGCCGTGATAGCCGCGACCCCTAGCGCACGCCATCGCCGCGCCATCGCAAAGTAGGCAAGCAGCACCGCAGGATAGATCTTGATTGACGCCCCGAGGACTACAAACGCGCTTGCCGATGCGCGCCCGACTCCCCAAATGGCGAGCGCTACGCACAACATCACGACCCCATCGAGGTTCCCACGTTCCAGCAGGAAGTAGCTGGGGTAATAAAGGCCGAAAATACCTGCGAGCAGCGCGACTTCGGGGACCGATCGGAGCGAGAAGCGGCGTGCCGTCAGGGCGAGAGCGGTTAGTACCATCGCGAGATTGGCGACGAAAAACGCGTACGCGGCAGCCGGCCATCCGAATGGTAGAAATGGTATCGCGACGAGGCCGGAGAGCGGAGGCGTGAGGAAGCGCGCGTGCGCATAAGGCGGGATGCCGGTCAGTATGTCTCTCGACGCCCTGAAGAAATCAAAGAAATCGAAGCCGAAGAAAGAATCTTTGGACGTAGTTGATGTCGCGCTGCGCCAGGAGCGCCGAAAGATTCAGTACAACCTGTTGCACGACGAGCGCAGCGAATACCACAACGAGAACACGCCGAGCCTTCGCTCGCGCGTACCGCATCCTGAGCGGCCTCCGCATCCGCAACCTGCGGCATCGCCGCAGGCATATAAGCCGGAGTTCCCATTATGGTTCCATGTTCAGAGCCGCACGTAACAAACGACTTACTGCCTTCCCTCAATTGGAGCGGCGCGAGTTGATCCTCGTCGCTATGGTGTCTCGACGGTGACCTCATCGAGAGAGCGCGGCGCGTCGCCGGCACTACTGAGGCCGGCAGATGGAACGAAGCGGCCGAGGTACTGGCTCTGGAACGCCAGCCATGCTTCCACTCGCAGGTGAGCACGCTGAATGGCCGGCGCGAGATCCGGCCTGTGCGACAGGTCGTGCTGTTCCGCGGGGTCGTTTCCGAGATCAAACACTTGAGCGGCGGCGCCACGATCAAAGTCAAAGATGTACTTCATGTCGCCCTCGATGAACCCCAGGGTGAAGTCGCCCCAAACGGCGAACAAGTACGCGCGCTCCGGGTGGTGACCTGAGAGCAGGTTCATCCCCTGCCATTCGCCGGGTTCGTCGTAACCAAGCATCGCGAGCAGAGTCGGCGCGAGATCGATCTGGCGGCCCATCGTGGGGTTGACGACCGCGTGCGCGAAGTATCGCGGGTTCACGATTAGCATCGGCACGTGCACTTCCTCTTCGTGGACCGTGAAGCTGTGCCCCAGCTGGCCGTGTTCGCCAAAGGCCTCTCCGTGGTCGCCGGTGATTACGATCAAGGTATCGTCGGCAAGATTCAGGCGCTCCAGCGCGCGGGCGATTTCGCCTATGAGCTCGTCGGTGGCACAAATGCCGTTCAAGTACCGATTCAGATAGGAATCGCCAACGCGATAGTCGCGAGCGACCGCGCTCGCGTACGGATGATGGGTGTCCATCGTCCACAGGGTGAGAAAAAACGGCTTGGAGGGATCCCGCTCTGATCCAGCCGATCGCCTTCGGCAGGAGCTCTTTGTCCATTGGAGAGTTATAGTCGTGCGGTTCCCCGAACACATCGTTGAAACCCCGCCGCCGGAGAAACTCGCCGTCCTGGTCGTAGTCGAGCGTGCCTGAATGCATGAACCCGGTGCGGTATCCGTGCTGAGCAAGTAGTGCGGGGAGTCCGGTAATGCCTAATGCGGGCTCGCGCCGCGTGATCGAGAGCCAGTCGTGATCCGGGTAGACCGAGCAGAAAAGCGCGGCCATTGCCGAAGACGTCAGCGGCTGGGAAACGTAGATGCGCTCGAACTTCATCGCGTGCGAAGCCAGCCGAATCAGGTTCGGGCTGTTGTGGTACGGAGCGCCGTATAGTTCGAGCCGCCGCGCGCCGACCGACTCCATAACGATCATCAGGATGTTCATCGGCCGGCGGGACACAGGGCTGGAACCTCGAATGGTGCCATCTGCGCTCCGCGAGGGTTCACCCTCATCAGCCGAATAGAAGTCCGCCAGGTACTCGGGCGGAATTCGATCGGTGACAGCCGGCTTCGAGGGTCGGAACAGCGACGAAAGCAGCGCCCATTCGGGATTGACCGCCGCCGGCGGAAACTTGAGATTTCGTTGCGCGTCGAGCCGCCCGAACAGCACGATCAGAAGTAAGCCGGCAACTGCGGGCACCGACCTGAATCCGCGATAAGCGCCGTGCAAAAGTGCCGGCGCGCTGCGTATCAGGCATTGGGCTACGAGAAGGACCAGCAAGACCGAGCCGGCAATCTGCTCGCAAGCGGTCCACAGCGAGGCAGAAACCGAACCACGAATGCCGCCCATGCCTTGAGACACCGCAATCAGGCGATAGGTCAGCGGATGACTAATGGATCTAAAGACTACCGTCCATAGCCCCGTGTAGGCCGCCGTCGCCATGCAGAATACCCATCCGGCGACTATGACCGTTCGGCGCCACCTGGAACCGCTCCCGAACGCTAGCGCCGCATCAAACATCCAGACCATCGCTACCCAAAACAGAATGTCCTGATAGCTGACAGTCGGCAGAACCCATACCGCCGCGCGGAGCACGGTCCAGCGGGTCAATACCATCAAGATCGCAAGGCCAAGGAAGCCCGCGAAAAGGCGTTCCTGGTCGGAACCCCGCCGTTGCGCTTCGTAAATGCCCCTTGAGAATTTCATGCGACTCGGCTGGATCAGGTTCGGCCGCGTATACGCGCGTTGCTTCGCCAACGCGCCGACGGCGTCCTGGCAAGCACTGTTCGAGCACTCGGCGTGCCAAGCGGGCCGCGGCATTAGGCGCGCGTTGAACGTCCGAGACTTCGGGCAAAGCGGCAGCGATGCCAGCGCAATCGCGAGTTTGTTTCAGAGCAGCAACAGGACAACCGTGGGCGACGGGTCGCTATCGCGGCATGACGCGGCCGCGCTGACGCTATGAGCGCCGGGGCAGATGGATTCCAGCGCGAGCGCTGCGAATCCTTGAGAAACCCTTCATTTGCTAATACCTTGGCGCCAGCGCGCCCGTAGCTCAACTGGACAGAGCATCGGACTTCGGATCCGAGGGTTGGGGGTTCAAATCCCTTCGGGCGCGCCAATCCGGCCACTCAAGTGCGTTCGCTTGAACCCAAGTCGCCGCCACGCTGTCTTCTGATATAGTTGCGTGTCCCGCGCCGTCAGTTGGAGCAAACCTTTGTTCCGGTCCTTTCGATGCTACCGCACAACAACCTGCGCACCGTCGTGGAGGCGATGATTGGTTCCCGACTCGTCTGACCGCGGAAAAATCGCGGCGCCGCGGCGCGTGCTGGTCAAGGAGCTCAACTGGCTCGGCGATGTGGTGATGAGCTTGCCGGCGCTTGGCCTGATTCGCCGCGCATGGCCCGACGCGCATCTGTCGATCCTGATCAGGCGCGAGCTGGCGGGCTTCTTCGACGGCGCGCGATGGATCGACGAAGTCATCCCATACTCCATATCCGGCGGGCTGCGCGGCTATGGCGATATCGCTCGAGTCATTTCAACGATCCGCGCCGGCCGCTTCGACCTCGCGATCCTTTTCCCCGAGAGTTTCTCATCGGCGCTGTGGGTAACGCTGGCGGGCGTGAGGAACCGCGCGGGCTATGCCGCCGACCTTCGCGGCCCGCTGCTGACGCACAAGAGCACGCCGCCCGCCGACGCGACGTCGCATCAGATGCACCGTTGGCTCGCGATGCTCCGCAGCACGCTTGCGATCGAAGGTGACGCGGGACTGCCGGCGATCGACGTGCACGAACCGCATCGCGCAAAGATGCGCGATTGGCTCGCGGAGCGCCGGCAATCTCCGGACCGCGCCCTGATCGCGATCGCACCGGCAGCCGCCTACGGCCCGGCCAAGGAATGGCCGCCGCATCGCTACTCGGCGCTGATCGATCTGCTCGGCGAACGGTTCGGCGCCGAATGCGTTCTGGTGGGCTCGCCGGGCGAACGCGCCCGAGGCGAGGCGGTGGCGCGCGGCAGCCGTCATCGCGCGCTGATCGCGGCCGGCGATACCGGGGTCGGCGAGTTGATCGCCCTGCTGTCGCTCTGCAACGGATTCGCCGGCAATGATTCGGGATCCATGCATGTGGCGGCGGCGCTGAAAATCCCGACGGTCGCGGTCTTCGGATCGACCGACCCCAGGCGGACCGGCCCGCTCGGCCCGAAAACGGCGGTGATATATCGGGGAATCGAATGCAGTCCCTGTCTTGCAAGGACCTGCCGCTTTGGTCATTACAATTGCCTGACGGGAATTGAAGCTGCCGAAGTGGCGACCGCGATTGCTGGTCTAGGCGCGTTCAACGCGGCCAGGCGAGACCGCGAGCGGATGGACGAATAGCACGCGGCCGGCTACGCGGCGCCGTCGGAAGCGATAGCCCCGCCCAGCGGCATCGCCCAGTACCATGCGTAACGTTTGCGGGCGTCGTTGGATTGCACGCGGCGAGTGATGTTGTCGCCACATTCGCGGCAGAAATAATAGGGGCGCTGCGACCCGCTCACGTTGAGCACCAGCGTCCTGTCGCCCGCCGGATCGGCCGTGAACCCCGAGCCGCAAATCCCGCATCGCAGGCGATCCGCCGCCTCGACCCGATTGATCGCAGGCCGTCTCGCAATCCGCTCGGCAGATTCCGCCGCTACTCCGGGCCGCCGTCGCAATCGGAACAGGCGATACTTCAGGTCTCTGCCGGCGCCCGGCGTTTCGACCGTGCGGAGCGGCGCGTTCGCGAGCCGCTCGATGATCAAATCGCAGACCGGCGCGTTCACCGCGAGGCCGCAGTGGCTCGATTGAACCTCCACCGTCTCGACGTTGGGACCGGTCTCCAGGCAACTGCGCCAGTCCACGATGCCGTCGGTCTTGGTATAGACGATCGTCTCCGGGACCTTGGGTGACCTGCCCGGCAGGTTCAGCCCGCACGGCCCGCACGGATCGCCGAGCGCCAACAGGCATCGATGATTCACGAGCCCAAGTATCGCCGCGCCCAGGCGCAGCAGATGATTGGAATTGCGGACCGGATCTCTCAGCGGCGAGCCGAGCAGGATCGCCCGTTCAACCAGTAGAGGGAAACGTCGCGCCAGTTCGCGCGCATAGATTCCGCCCAGGCTGTGCCCGATTACGATTACTTTGGCGTTGGTCCGGCGGCCCGCGTCACGCAGCACGAGCTCGAGCCGGCTGATCGTCTTCACCGGACAGTCGGCGTTGAACCAGATGCCGGGGAAGAACACGCGGTAGCCGGCCATCCGGAGCCGCCCGGCGATTCCATAGAGCGAGGTATCGCCGGCCATGAAGCCGGGAATCAGCAGGACCGGCTTTGAACCTCGACGCGGTTCCGATTCAGCGCTCCTGCGAGCCGTGTCACCGGCAAAAGCGATCAGCTCGCGTATGACACGCGCTTCGCGCAACAGGCCTGCGAGTCCCGGACCCATCGCGACGCCTACCAGCCGGCCCGCAAGTCAGCGCGACGGCCGCCCTGCGTCGCGGTCGCGCCAACCGGCTCCGAACAAGCCGGCTCGTCTGCACAAGATTTCTTAGCTGTGAGTGCTTTCGCCCCGATCTGCACCACCACCGCCACCACACGTCCCCCGCCCCAGCGAACTTACAGGGTCTGGTCTATCTGATGTTTCGCTACCTCATCTGGCCAAATCACCAAGCACGTTCGCAAACTGGATAATAGATTGACTGCCGATTCGATACGCCTATGCGGCCGCAACTCTTCGCGCCGGAAGCGGTTCGCTCTCGTCCGTCATCGCCGGCCTGGGCGTGCCCTTGTTGTACAGATCGAGCACCGCATCGACGGTGGAATAGCGTGGCGTGTATCCGAAGCGCGCCTTGAGGTGGCGATTGTCCACCACCCGCCCGTAGCGAAGCATCAGCAGATGATGAGGTTGAATGTCAGTCAGCCCGATGGTCCTGAGCGCATCGAACACGAGCCCGGCAAATGGCGAGGCTACCGGGATCTGGAAGCGCCCGCCGAGCCGCAAAACGCGGCTCAGGTAAATCACGCCGTCGCCGACGACATTGTACAATCCCGGCAGGGTCAGCAGCGCCGCGCGTTTCAGCACGCCAACAACGTCGTCCTCGTGACAGAACTGCAAGCGGGGATCGAAGCCCATGATCGTCGGCACCAGCGGCATCGTCAGGTAACGTGATATCGAGTTGTTGACTCTGGGACCGATGATGTCGCCGACGCGCAGGCAAGTTAGTACCATGTTGCGCCCCGAGCGCCCGAGGCGGTTGACCGCGGTTTCTATTTCCTGGAGGTCGCCCGCGTATCTGGTCTTGGCAGGAAAGCGCGGCCTCGTATCTTCGGTCAGAACCGCCGCGTCCAGCGGGTCAGCCCCATGCACATGCAGCCCGCTCATCAGCACGAACTTGCGCACGAACGGCATCGATTGCACGGTGGCGACCAGGTTGATCGCGCCCATCACATTGATCTCGTGCGCCTCTCCGTCGACGCTCGCCGCTTCCCGGTCGGAACCCAGATGCAGCAGGTGTACGATCGTGTCGGGCCTGATGCTCTCGATCAGATGCTTCAACCCGGTAGTGCGCAAGTCCTCATTGATCACTTCAGCCCGCCTGAATGAGTATCGAGGCTCCCTGAAGTCCAGGCCGGCGACATACTCGACTCGATCGTCCTCCTCGAGTTGCCGCAGGAGCTCGCTACCCGCGAAGTCCCCAATTCCGGTGACCAGAATCCTCTTCGGTTCCGATTCGAGTGACATGCGCTTAGCCTCCTGATCTCGAAGGCAGAAAGGCGTGGCCGTTCGCGCCAGGGAAAAGTTTGGTGGAAAAATACCGACAGTACATCCGCCCCTCTGCCGCCCTCGCCGCCAATCCCACCCTCATCAGCCCATCGCAGCCTCACACGTACTGTCGCGTATGACTATCCCATTGGACTCAAGTTTACAATACGGGTCTGATACAAAATACAACAGATAGAAGCAGGGGCGTCGGGCCACTTCGTCAGGGACCACGCTAGCCCACGACCCGCTCCGGATGGGCGTACAGGTTGAAGCCCTCGTCCCGCAGAAAGCCGACCAGCGTGACTCCGACTTCTTCCGCCAACTCCACCGCCAGCGACGACGGCGCCGAGACCGCGGCGAGAATCGGAATTCCGGCGACCGCCGCCTTCTGCACGATTTCGAAGCTCGCCCGGCCGCTCACCGTCATCACCGAATCCGTCAGCGGAATCGCGCCGTCCATCACGCCTCGGCCGATCGCCTTGTCGACGGCGTTGTGGCGGCCAACGTCCTCGCGCAGCACGCGCAGGTTCCCCGACCGATCGAAAATCGCCGCCGCATGAAGCCCGCCAGTCGCGGCGAAAGTCGCCTGCGCCTCCCGCATCCGGGGCACGAGCCCGAGTATCGTCAGCGCCGGGATTTTCGTGAGATCGCGCAGCGGCGCGATTCGCCTCTGAATCGATTCGATGCTGGTCTTGCCGCACACTCCGCAGCTCGACGAGATCGCGAAGTTGCGCTTGAGCCGCTCGCGCAGATCCTCCGAGCGAACCTCGATTGTCACATCGATGATGTTATCCGGCTGAGTCTTGCGCCTGCGCACCTGGCGAATCTCGCCGAGCTCGGCGCGCGAGCTGATGAATCCCTCGGCGAGCAGGAATCCGGCCGCGAGCTCTTCGTCATGGCCGGGCGTGCGCATCGTCAGCGTGAAGCGGCGCCCGCCGAGGCGGATTTCGAGCGGCTCTTCGATCGCAAGCGCCTCCTCGACGGCGAGCGATTGGGGCGCGGCGCGCGTCGCTCCCGAGCGCCACTTGCGGACGACACGGCGAATCATTTCCGATGACTGGTCGGCGGCCAAAGCACGCTGATCTTGCCCGGATCGATGCTGAAGTGCCATCGTTCCAGCCAGGCACGCGCGGGAGGTTTTTCATCGACTTATGAAACACTCCAAAGCCTTCAGTCCCGACACGATCGCCAAACACTCGCGATTGCGGGGCGCGACCGCGAGCGTGAGCGTATGTCCGTATTGCGCGGTCGGATGCAGCCAGCTCGTCTACAGCAAGCGCGGCCAGATCATCGATATCGAGGGCAATCCGCAAAGCCCGATCAACCAGGGCACGCTCTGCCCCAAGGGCGCGAATACGTTTCAGCTCGGCTCGAACCCGCATCGTGTGACGCGCGTGAAATACCGCGCGCCATACAGCGACCGATGGGAGGAGCGGCCGCTGCAATGGGCGATGGATCGGATCGCGCTTCTGACCAAGGAAGCGCGCGACGCCGGCTTGATCGAGCGCGACGCCGACGGGCTCGCGGTCAACCATCTCAAGAGCATCGCGCATCTCGGCGGCGCAACGCTCGACGACGAGGAAAACTACCTCATCAAGAAACTGTTCTGCGGCGGGCTTGGAATACTGTCGATAGAAAATCAGGCCCGCATATGACACAGCGCCTCGGTGCCCGGTCTGGGCGCCTCCTTCGGACGCGGCGCGGCGACCACGTTTCAGGCTGACCTCGCCAACAGCGATTGCATCCTGATCATGGGATCGAACATGGCGGAAGCGCATTCGGTGGGCTTCCGATGGGCGCTCAAGGCGCGCGAGCGCGGCGCGCCGCTGATCCACGTCGACCCGCACTTCAGCCGCACGTCTGCGATGGCCGACCTGTATGTCGCGATTCGCGCCGGCTCGGATATCGCGTTCCTCGGCGGCATCATTAACTATATTATCGCGCACGACCGATGGTTTAAGGATTACGTACTCCATTACACCAATGCTGCAACGATAATCACTGAGGAATACGCCGGCGCCGAGCAGCTCGACGGACTCTTCGCGGGTTTCGACCCGGCTTCCGGCCGTTACGAAGCGGCACGCGGCGCGTGGGGCTACAGCGCCGAGGAGTCGGGTGACTATCGCCGTGACGATCAGAAGATCGCGACCGATCCGGCGCTCGAACATCCGCGCTGCGTATTCCAGATCGTGAAGCGCCACTTCGAGCGCTACACGCCCGAAATGGTCGCGCAGATATGCGGATGCCAGCCGTCGGAGTTCATCCGCGTCGCCGAGTTGTTATGCCGCAACTCGGGACGCGAGCGCACCGCCGCGATGGTCTACGCGCTCGGATGGACGCAACATTCAACCGGCGTGCAGATGATCCGCGCAGCGGGGATTATTCAGTTGCTGCTCGGCAACATTGGCCGGCCGGGCGGCGGAATCATGGCGATGCGAGGCCATTGCAGCATCCAGGGCTCGACCGACATCCCGACGCTGTACGATCTGCTGCCCGGCTACATTCCGCAACCGCTGGCCACTACGGCCCACGCCGATCTGCGGAGCTATCTCGAAAACGGACATGACTATGGCTCTGCGTATCACAGCTCAGCGGCGGGTTTCTGGCAGGAAGCCGCGACTCAGGGATATTGGGCGAATTTGCCGAAGTTCATGACCAGCTTGTTGAAGGCCTGGTATGGCGACGCGGCGACCGCCGACAATGACTATTGCTATGGATATTTGCCCAAGCTCGACGGTGACTATTCGCAGCTTGCCACTGTGCTGCGAATGTATGAGGGCACGGTCAAAGGCCTCTTCCTGATCGGACAGAACCCCGCCGCGGGAGCGCCCAACGCGGAGCTGAATCGCGCCGCGTTGCGCAATCTCGACTGGATGGTCGTGCGGGACTGGTTCGAGCACGAGAGCGCGAATTTCTGGTACGCGGACCCGCGCGTGACCGATCCGCGCCGGATCAAGACCGAGGTTTTCTTCCTGCCGGCGGCCTCGAGCGCCGAGAAAGACGGCACGCTCACCAACACCGAACGGCTGCTGCAATGGCACGACAAGGCGGTCGATCCTCCCGGTGATTGCCGTTCGGACGCCTGGTTCATGTACCATCTTGGACTTCGGCTCAAGCGCCTCTACCGGGACTCCACCCTCGAGCGCGACGCGCCGATTCGCAATCTCACCTGGGACTACGCACCCGAAAGTCCCGCGATTCTGCCCGACGAGAGCACGAGCCGAATCGCCGACGAGCCCGATATCGAGCGCGTGTTGCAGGAGATCAATGGCCGCCGAGTTGCCGATCGCGCGCTGCTCAAAGGATTCGCCGATCTTAGAGACGACGGATCAACCGCGTGCGGATGCTGGATCTACAGCGGCGTGTTCCCCGCCGAGCAGGTGAATCGGGCGCGCTCGCGTAATCCGGCGCTGCGCGGATCGACTTATCCCGAATGGGGTTTCGCGTGGCCCAACAACCGCCGCGTGCTGTACAACCGCGCCTCCGCCGATCCCGACGGCCGGCCGTGGTCGGAGCGCAAGCGGCTGGTATGGTGGGACGACGCCGAGGCGAAGTGGACCGGCTTTGACGTGCCGGACTTCGATGTGCTGAAGCCGCCGGGGTATCGGCCGGCGCCGGGCGCGCACGGGATGGACGCGCTGGCGGGCGACGCACCCTTTATCATGCATCCCGACGGCCGCGGATGGCTGTTCGCGCCCAACGGCGTGAAGGACGGGCCGCTGCCCGCGCACTACGAGCCCCGCGAATCGCCGTTCACGAACGCGCTCTACAAAACGCAGACTAATCCTACGTTGCGTGAGTTCCCCTCGCCGCTCAATCCGCTCGCGACGCCGCGCGATCCGGACTACCCGATTATCGCGACGACCTACCGTCTCACCGAGCATTACCTCAGCGGCCCGATGAGCCGCTTCAACAGTTGGCTCAACGAGCTTCAGCCCGAGATGTTCGTCGAGCTGAGTCCCGAGCTGGCCGCCGAGCGCGCGATCGTGCATGGCGGATGGATGGTCGTGCGAACGGCGCGTGGCGAAATCGAGGCGCGCGCGATGGTGACGCGGCGGATCAAGCCGCTGACAGTGGCGGGCCTCACCACCCATCAGATCGGGCTTCCGATTCATTGGGGCTACGCCGGCGAGACCGTCGGCGCGATCGCCAACGATCTCATCCCGATCGTTCTCGATCCCAACGTGAGCATGCACGAGGCCAAGGCCTTTACGTGCGACGTTGCGGCGGGAAGGCTGGAGAATATCCGGCGCGCGAAACCGATCCCGGCCGCGACTCGCGCGTATGGCGACGAGCCGATCCCCGAGACGCCGCCCTACGCGCAACCCGAGGGCCGGCAGCAATCCGTGCGCTTCGGGCTCGCGCGACTATTGCGGTTTCGATCGAAGGCCGGCTGAGCAAGGGTCCGGTGAGCGCGCTCGCGAAATTGATCTATCCATTCAAGCGGCCCGCGCCGCCGGCGGCGAAAACCGCGATGGGCTTCTTCACCGACACCACCCTCTGCATCGGATGCAAGGCGTGCGAGGTTGCGTGCAAGCAGTGGAACCAGTTGCCGTCCGACGGGTTCGAGTTCACCGGCGAGAGCTACGACAACACCAAAACTCTGTCGGCGACTACCTGGCGTCACGTAAGGTTCGTCGAGCAGTTCCCGGACCGCAGCGCTATCGCGTTGAAGCCGCCGGTCCTGCCGGCGCCGGAGGCTCCGATCGATCCGAACGCGGCTGCCCTCGACGACCTCTTATCGCGATCGAACGACGGCCGGTGGCTGATGATGAGTGACGTGTGCAAGCATTGCAGCGCCGCACCATGCGAGGCGGCCTGTCCGACCGGCGCTCTGGTCTTCAATGAATTCTCCGACGTCTACATCCAGAACGACATCTGCAACGGATGCGGCTACTGCGTCGCGGCCTGCCCGTTCGGCGTGATCACGCGCGGTCCCGACGACGGCCACGCACACAAGTGCACGCTATGCTACGACCGCCAGCGCGACGATCTCACGCCGGCATGCGCCAAGGCGTGCCCGACCGAATCGATTCAGTTTGGACCGATCGAAGAATTGCGCGAGCGTGCGGCGCGACGGGTCGGAGAGCTCCATCGCCGCGGCGCCGCCGATGCGTACCTGTACGGCGACCAGCCGAGCGCCGGTTATTCGTCGCTCGGTGCGTTTTTTCTGCTGCTCGACCGGCCGTCGGTCTATGGGCTGCCCGACGAGCCGGTGATGCCGCAGCGGAACCTCAACGGCGACTATATCCGCGCCGCGCTCGGCGCGACGGTGTGGCTCGCCGCTGCGACGATCGTAATCCTTCTGGCGTAGCCGCGGGGTTTACGCTGTAAGCCATCTCGCTCCTTAATGAAGACCGTCACCAAGGCGCCGCCGTGGCATGGATGGGTCACCGCGGATATGTCGCTGAATTCCGTTTCGACCGGGGTTTTCGCCGTCGCCGCGCTATGCGATCTGATCGCGCCGGCCGCGTACCGGCCCGTGGTGCGGATCGGATATCTCGCGGCCTTCCCGCTGGTGTTGTGCGATCTCGTATGCCTGGTGCTCGACCTCGGCGATCCGGCGCGCTTCTTTCATATGCTGCGGGTGTTCAAGCCGGGCTCGCCGATGTCGGTCGGGCGTATGGAGCACGAGCGTCTTTTCGCTGTTCGCCTTCCTCGCGTGGTCGCTCGAAATCTTCGACCTGTCGCAATTCGCCGCCGCCCGCGTGATCGTGGCCGCGGCCGGAATTCTCGCGGCGCTGACCACGGCCGCGTACAAGGGCGTGCTGCTCAGCGCCACCGCGCAGCCGGGATGGAAGGACGCACGATGGCTCGGCGCGGAGTTCTCGGTTTCCTCCGGCGCGCTCGGGACGGCGTTTCTGCTCGCAGCGGCTGCGATCGTGGAAGCGCGGCCGGCGATGCGCGGGCTTCGTGCGGCGCTCGCGACCTTGCTGGTCCTGGACCTGGCCGCGGCGGCGACAGTGGCTTACGAAATTCACGGCACGATTCGGGCGCGCTTCACACGCGCCGAAATCGCGGGATGGTACGCAGCGAGGCTCGGCGGCGGCCTCCTCGCACCGCTGATTCTGCTGGCAGCTTCCTCCGACGCGCCCGCCTCCGTGGCCGCCGCGGTGCTGACGATCCTCGGCGCTATCGCGACGCGACACCATCTGGTGATGATTCCGCATCGCGACGAACACGAGCGTTAATTCCGCCGCGGCCGCTTCGTGGGCTCGCTTCCTTTCAGAACGAAATGATCGAGCATCGCGCGGCCGCGGCCGATCGTTAGCTGGCGCTTCAGCGCACGCGTGACGAACGCCTTCGCGCCGCGCACTGCGGTGCCCAGCGATTCGCCGCGCGCCAGGCCTGCGGCGATCGCGGCCGAAAAGGCGCATCCGGTGCCGTGCACATCCGTGCCGCCCTTGATTCGCCCGCTCGTGAGCTCCACGAACCGGCGACCGTCGTGAAATAGATCGAGCGCCGGGGCGTCCGCGCCGAGATGGCCGCCCTTGATGACGACGGCGCGCGCGCCAATCGCGATCAGCGCTCGCGCCGCCGCGCGCATCGAGTCGACTCCGTCGATCGCAATCCCGGTCAGCGCCTCAGCCTCGGCAATGTTGGGCGTGACGATTCTGGCAATCGGGATGAGCCGCGTGCGAATCGCGGCCTCACCCGCCCGGTCGACCAGCCGCTTTCCGCTCGACGAGATCAGGACCGGATCGACCACCGGCGCGGGCAACTGCAGCCTGCGGATCGTGCGCGCGACTGCGATGACGATCGCCGTGTTCGCCAGCGCGCCGGTTTTGATCGCGTCGGGCCGATACTGCGCGGCGACCGTGGCGATCTGCGCGGCGACCAGCGCCGGATCGACCGCAGCGATTGCGCCGACGCGCGTGCTGTTCTGCGCGATTACGGTTGTGATCGCGGAGAAGCCATAAACGCCGTGCGCCGCGAAAGTCTTCAGATCGGCCTGCACGCCCGCGCCGCCGGACGGATCGCTGCCGGCGATCGTCAGGGCGACCGGGATCGCGCGCGATCTGTTTGGTGTCACCAAGGGCAAGTCAACTCGCGGAAGTTGCCGGCGCCTTATCGCCTCGCCCGGCGTTCGTCAAGCAAGATGGTTGCAAAACTGAAACTCGCAAACTTGTTTATCTCAGAGCAGCGCCTCGATCGGTAATGGAGATAAATCGCATTTTCCGCCAAAATGTCTAGCGGCGCACGACCATGGCAGTCAGGGGTCAGGAAAAATTTCTCAACCTTCCGTTCCAGGGGAAGCTCGACTTTCTCTACGGACTGCCCGCGCGTCAGAAGCGCGACCTGATTCTGTCCGCGCCCGAGGCCGAGCGGCTGGTGCAGTCGTTCTCGCCGGAAACCCTCTTCTATACGCTCAAGGAGATTGGCCACGCCGACGCCGGCGATCTGCTGAGCCTGGCGATACCGGAGCAGGTGAAGGGGCTGTTCGATCTCGATTGCTGGGACCGCGACCGCCCCAATCTCGACCGGATGCGCGACTGGCTGGAAGCGATGGCCGAGGCCGGACGCAAGCGAATCACCGACGCGCTGATGGAATGCGACATGGAGCTGGTCGCGCTGCTGCTGCGCCAGTACCTCAAGGTCCATCGCGTGGACGAGCCACAGGAGGCGACCGATTTTCCCTCCGACAGCTTCGTTCAGTTCGACGAGCATTACCTGATCGAGTTCATCCGCCATGACGCGACGCTCGCGCTGGTGCAGGATTTTCTCGAAGAGGCCTTCGAGCGCGACTACAAATATTACGCGGGCCTGATGGAGGAAATTTACTGGGGTATCGACGCCGAGCTCGAGGAGCAGGCCTATATCTATCGGCTCGCGCGCCTCGAAGACGGCGGCTTCCCGGATTTCTTCAGCGCGCAGGACGTGTTCGCTTATCTCGATCCTCAGAACTTCCGCGAGATCCGCGCGGGCTACGTCGCGCCAATTCGCGACGAAGGGTTGGGCGGGCACGAGCTGCCGCCCGAAGCTGCGCCCGCGATTCTCGACGCGGACAACTCGCTCTTCAACGCTGCGCTGACCGCCGGCTTCGCCGCCCAGGGTACGCGCCAGTTGCGCAGCGAGATGGCGATGGTCGCCAACCAGGTGCTGGTGGCGCGCCAGGTGGATTTCGGCGATCTCGACGCGGTTCGGCTCGCGGTCGAGATGACCCATAACCTGTTGAACCTCGGGCTGGAGCATCTGGCGGGCGGCGACTTGAGCACGGCGATCGAAAACCTGCGCGTGACGCCGCTCAAGCTGCTGTTCCGCCTCGGCGCAAGCCTCACGATCGATCTGCGCAAGCGGGCCGAGGGAACCGTCGCCGCCTTCGGGCTGGCGCCGGGACGCCAGCGCGAGATCCCCTACCTCGACTCGCCCTACCGCGAGGCGCTGGCCGGTTTGCTGGGCCGGATGCCGCGATTTTTCGGCGGCCTCGATCGGGGCGGGTCGGTGGCGATGCGCGACTTCCGCGCGATGCGCGATCTGCACCTGGGCTACGCGATACTCGAGCAGCTCGACTCGCTGCCCGCACTCTTCCGCATGCTGCTCGGACTCGATATCGCTTCGCTGAGCTTCCGCTCGCAGATCGCGGGGCACGAAGTGATGCTGAGCCAAATTCTGCTCACCGCGCTGGTCCGCCAGGCGCTCGACGGAAAACTGGTGATTTTACCGATCGAACCGGAACGGCTGAACGCGATGCGCGCCGCGCTGATGACGCCCGGCGGCCCGCCCGCGCGGCTCGCCGAATCGTTCCACAGGGTCGTGGCGGAGGTGATGGCGAAGCGGCTCGAGGAAACGCTCCGCGCCCGCAGCGCGGACTTCGTCAAATCGTGCCTCAATATTCTCGAAGAGGAATTCGCCGACTTGGAGCCGGGGCGCCCGATCGACCCGCGCTTCATGCGCAGCGTGCTGATTCGCCGCAGTTAGGCCGTACCCTCACCCGCGCGTCACAGCGTGTTACATCTCTGCGGTCGGGACACCTTTGTGTGTAGAAAAGAGAATCGCTCCGCGTAGATTCCTCACTCCGCAGACGGCGGTGTCCGTTTGGTTGTTGGAATTGCAAGTGGCGGACTCCATCAGTTAAGCGGCCATAGCACGGCGGTCAAGGGCAGCGTCGTGCGCGCGCAAGGCGCGGGTTAGCAGCGCCATCGATTTCCATCCGTAGATGCGACGGAAGGTTGGCTGGCATTCACTGAGGGCGGCGGCCGTCCAGCGCAGCACCATGTAACCGTCGCGCCAGTGAGAGACCCGGTGCGCGATCGCCCGCACCCGGCTGAACAGGTTTTCGATGGGGTTGGTGGAGCACAAGGCGCGCTCGAGTTGGTCGGGCAGTCCGAGTCTGGTCACGGTCAAGGTTTCCTCCAACCCTTCGCGCAGCGCGGCGGCGGCGCCGGGATGAGCATAGTGCAGCTGGCGCGCCTGCTGCTCCAGGAGCTCTCGAATGCGCTCGACGTTCCGGGTGGCGTAGGCCCGATTGAGAAGTTGTCGCATCGCAGTGCGGGCCGGCTTGGGCAGCGCGTCGGTGACATTGCGCTTCTTGTGCTCGCGGCAGCGCTGAATGAGCGCGCGGGCACCGAACACGTCGGGCACTGCGCTGGCCAGCGCCTTACTCCCGTCGATCACCACCAGCGTGGCGCGGTCGGTGCGCAGTCCGCGCTCGGCCAGGTTGGCCAGCAAGGCCTTGCAGGCTGCGGCGTTCTCGGTTGCCCCCTCCCACAGGCCCAGCACCCGCTTACGGCCCTGCCCATCGATGCCCAGCGCCACCAGCACCACGTGGGTGCCGAAGTGAACCCCATCGATCATCAGCGCCGACAGCTCCAGTGCGGCCAGGTTCCGGCTGAGCAACTGGGTCAGCTTGTGCTCGGTGTGGGTGATGAAGCGCCGGCTTACCGCGCTGCGTCCGATTGCCCGCTGTTGGAGGCCCGGCGGCAGGGTCTCCAACGAACGCGCGTAGCGGCGGGTCGAAACCCCCAACAACATCTGCTCCATGGCGCGCCGGGTCAGCGGGTCGCGCGCGCTCCAGGCCTGC
Source organism: uncultured delta proteobacterium (assembly GCA_963749215.1). Classification (GTDB taxonomy): domain Bacteria; phylum Desulfobacterota; class Binatia; order Binatales; family Binataceae; genus CAVVMA01. The sequence goes on from CAVVMA010000011.1 coordinate 51,690, forward strand.
CAACTCGGCAACTTCAGTTCCCGGCCGTTGCGGCCGCGCACGCGCGGCCGGCGGATCGCCACCCGCCGTCCGCCCAGCACCAGGGAACTCCTTACGTGACCGCCGCGAAACGCGCTGCGGCCCCGGTCGTGTCGATAGCGCAGCCCGCACAGTGCGGCCCGCTCCCGTTCCAAAAGCTCCATCACTGCCGCTAGCCCCGCGGCCGCGATCCATTCGTGCAAGGGCGGCAACAGGTCCATCTGCCTGCCCTGGGCTTTGCTCTCCCTGCTTCTCCTGTCATCCTTCCTCATGGCGGTCTCTCCTCCTTCATGTCCAACCCGATCTTCCGATCGGGCGAGGAGTACCGCCACTGCTATTTTCAACAACGCTTGGGACACCGCCGCCGCAGACTCCGTTCGGAATGACAAAATAAGAATCCTCGCTCCCTACCTGTCATCCCGAGGGCAGCGAGGGATCTACGCGGAGCGATCACTTTCCGCTCCGAGCTGGCAGAGGGCGCTCCGGGTGAGGGCCGTCTGTGCCGGGCACACCAGGCTCATCTCCCGGCGATCCGCCGGTCTTTCAAACCAAATTGTGCGTCGCTCACTTTTTGCCCGTCCCCTTGAGCGAGACGGTCAGCGACGGATTGCTGGCGTTGCTCGTAACGGTCAAGCTTCCTTTGCGCGTTTTTGTACCGGTCGGTGTGAACGTAACCGATAGCTTGCACTTCCCGCCGGGACTGAGTGGACCGAGACACGCGCCTGCCGGCACTGCGAAGTCGCCTGAGGCCGACACGCCGAGAACGGTTATCGTCTTATTTTGTTTCTTGGTCTTGGCGTTGCTCAGCGTCACGATCTGAGGCTTGCTGGTTGTGCCTTCGGCTCGCTTAGCGAACGTGAGAGAAGTCGCGCTCGCGGTGAGCTTGGCGGCCACCGGCGCCGGAGTTGGCGACGGGGTCGGGCTGGGTGTTGGCGTAGGCGTCGGCGTAGGCGTCGAAGTCGGGGTTGGAGTAGACGTAGGTGTCGGTGTCGGACTTGGTGTGGGAGTCGGTGTCGATGTCGGTGAAGGCGTGGGCGTCGGAGTGCGCGTAGGCGTAGGAGTCGGAGTAGGTGTAGGCGTCGCGGTTGGCGTCGGCGTCGGCGTCGGGGTTGGCGTTGCAGCTAGCGGCTGGACATACTCGAGCACCCGGTTGTTGCCCGGGTCAACAACGAAGAGATCGCCGCTGGGGTCCAGCGCCACCGACAGACCGGCGGACCCATTGGACGCGTAACCAAAACTAGCCGCGTCAGGTGGCGAATCGTACGACCGGTCTCCAACAAAAACAAGGTCAGCATTTGTATCCCCCGGACATCCGCTGCCATAGTTGTAGCCGCCCGAGATGGGAGTACAGCCGGCGCTCGAACCGAGTGGGTCATCATATTCCGCCACCAGAGGGGGTGAGTGAAACTCATCGCCGGTGTTAGCCACGTAAACATCCCCAGCGGCGTCAACGGCCACGCCGGTTGGGTAGCACAGATAACCGGCCGCATAATTCACGTTGGCGCAAACGTTGGAAGTGAAGTTTCCATTCTGCCCAAACACCAAATCCGCCAAGGTGCCGCCGGCGCCCGGTTCGCCGCTGCTCGCATTGAGCGGGGTGTTGTACTCCAGCACCCGGTTGTTGTTCTCATCCGCCACATAGAGATTGCCGATACTGTCAGTCGTCAGGCCGGTTGGATTGCAAAGGCTGTCGGGACCCAGCCCGCCAGAATCGCCGGCCGCAGCGCCGTCGTTGCAGGCGTCGCCAGAAAAACTTCCGTTCTGGCCGAATACCAGGTTGGCCTTGGTGTTCGGCGTTCCTCCGGCCAGGGGAGTGTTGTACTCCAGCACGCGGTTGTTCTGGGTGTCGGCGATGTAAAGATTCCCCGCGCCGTCGGCCGCGACCCCGTCGGGGTAGCAAAGCCCGTTATTTCCCGTGCTGCACAAGGTGAGCTTGAAGTTGCCGCCCTGGCCAAAGACCACATGGGCCGGCCCGCCGACGCATGGGAAACTCGAGCACGCCGAGAGCGGCGCATTGTACTCCAGCACGCGCGTGTTAACGGTATCCGCGACGTACAGGTTGCCGGCGCCGTCTACTGCGACTCCTTGCGGGAAACAAAGCGTGCCCGCAGTGGCCGAACCCAGGAGACTATTTTGGTTGCATCGCCACGAATTGAAATCCGGCTGCCCGATCACCAGGTCCGCGGCCTGCCCATTGGTGAAAGACGAGCTGTTCCTCCAGCCGAGCACGCGGCTGTTGTCCGTGTCCGCCACGTAAAGATGACCGGACGAATCGATTGCGATCCCCGGCACCAGCGGCAGCAGCGGCACGAAATCGAGGTCGGGGAAGAGATCAAACGGGTAAATACCCAGCAGCAGACTCGAGGCCCCCAAATTGTTGGCGCCGTTGTGAACCAGATCGGGTTGTCCCAGCGCCAGATCCGCAGTCGTGTTATTGGAAACGGCCGGCGTCTTGTATTCGAGCACGCGGTTGTCATTGGCGTCGGCCACCCAGAGATCGCCAGCGGGATCCACCGCCACGCCACCGAATCCGGAGTTTCCCGTATACTGGGCCCCATTAAAGAATGTGCCGATGCTCTGACCGCTGGGAACGCTAAAAGTACTACTGGTATTCTCAGAGGAGCATAGGGTGTCGGGACCCACTGCGGTGAAGCCCGCCGCCGCTCCGCCATTGCAGGCGTCGGTGGTAAAATTGCCTCCTTGGCCGAATACCATACTGGCCGCGCCGAACCAGCATGGAAACGAAGTGCAACCGGCCAGCGGATCGTTCCATTCCAGCACGCGGTTGTTGGCCGGATCGGCCGCGTAAACATTGCCGTTAGTATCGACCGCGACGGAGTTCGGCCCCAGCATTTGAAAGGCAGTAGGCAGGATCCCGGTACACTCGGGGTCGCCGGGGTTCTCGTGACAGAAGCTGTCGGGGCACCGGTAGTTGCCCGCGAAATCAAAGCATCCGCCGAACACCGAGTCCGCCGTGGTGTCGCCGGAGCCGGCAACGCCGGTCACGGCTAGCGGGGTGTTATACTCCAGAACCGGATTGTCCGGCAGCTGTTGGGGGTTTGGGAAGCCGGTGTCGGTGACGTACAGGTTGCCCGAGCTATCCAGCGCTACGCCGAGAGGGGCGCAAAGTTCTTCAGCTGTAGCGAGGACACCCTGAGAGCCGCACACTGTACCTGTGGCGGAGAGCTCGGGGTTCGCACAATTGTTACAATAAGAGGTTGTAAAACCCTCGCCCTGTCCGAATACCCGATTGGCAACAATGTTCCCCGTCGCGACCGGATTGTCGTACTCCAACACGCGATTGTTATCAGTGTCGGCTATGTAAAGATTTCCCGCCGGATCGATGCCGACCCCGGCCGGAAACGACAGGCTGTCCGGCCCAAGCCCGCCGCTCTCGCCCGGTTCTCGACCGTCATTGGACCCGGTTCTGGTAAAACTCCCGTCCTGGCCCCAAACCTGATTCGCCGCGGGACCGACACAAGGAAAAGACGAGCACGAGGCGAAGGGCGTGTTGTACTCCAGCACTCGGTTGTCGCTAACGTCGGCGACGTAGAAATTGCCGGAGCCGTCAACCGCAATGCCGGCTCCAGCAGGCGGAAACTCAACAACAGCAAAGGGGCCAGAGCAGTCTTCGCCGCCGAAATACGAGACGTAGGTATACTCCCCGGTAAAGCAGAGACTATCCGCTCCAACGCCGTTGACATCGCCAGGCGAAGTGCCGTCCGCGCAGTGGTACGACTGAAAATCAGGCTGGCCGATCACCAGATCGGCGGGCGCTCCGTTCGTGAGCGAGGCGGCGTTCTTCCATCCCAGCACCCGGTTGTTGCAAAAATCGGCGGCGTAGACGTGGCCGGCATTGTCCACGGCAACCGCGGATGGCAAGAGCATGCCGCTGCTTCCCAGATTGTTGATGCTATTGCGAGTGAAATCCGCCTGTCCGAGCACGCGGTCCGCGGTGGTATCGCCCGCCGAACCCGGCGAACCCGCGATCACGGCAACAACCGCGAACAAGCCACTCACCAGTACTACTAGGGCGCCAAGTCTAGAGGCGCGATGCGTCCTTTTTACCATCGGACTTTCCGGGAGTGGCGTTTGAGGAAAGTCGAGGACGGAGCGCTCACCATCCGGGCAATTGCCGATGACAGCGCGCGTTGAACAGCAGAAACCAGACTTGTGATGAGAATCAAAGAGAACGCAAAGGTGAACCGCCGTAGACTGACTGACATAACCCTCCCCCCCGGAACTGCGCTCCGGATGTTAACCGGGATTTCCGTTTTGACTCTCCGATTCCAACTCGCCGTATAGACCCAATGGTATCGCTCCGCAAGGGCTTAGCTTATTTTGGTCCGCGGTGTTACCTGCGGTGCCGGGGAGAGGCCGGAGCGGCTCTGCGCGAGCGGAGTGCGCTCCGGGTGAGGGTTGTCTGTGCTGGGCACGCGGCGCTCACATCATCAGCGATGCGAAAGTAGTCGCCAGGTAGAAGACGGTGACCATCGCGAACGCGAGGCCGGGAAGCTCGCTCAGGAACGCGTTCATCACGAACCGATCCACATAGTAATGATCTGCGTACTGGTTTGCGGGCCCGGCCGGTTGGCCCAATAATCCTGAAAGCCTTTCGAGTCTGGCGGTAGCTTGCATGTTCATTTCCTCCTCTTGGCGCTTACAACCCCGAATCGGGGCCGCGTGTTACTCGGGCGCGATGAAAAATCCGCGCGCCCGAGCTCAATGCTCCGAAACAGTCAGGCGCGAAACCGTCGCTCCGTAGTTTGCAAACCCGCCGATCTGGAGCGCGGCCAGATATTCGTCGGGGGTGTTGATGTTGAAGAAGCTCCGCAGGCCCGGATCGAGCCGGCGAAGATGCTGCTCGCCGATCTTGCGCACCTTGATTGCGTTCGCGAGCGCGATCGCCCGCCGCTCGCCGCTTTCGATCAGCCCGGCGATCGCGCCGGTGCATCGCTTGCGATACGCGGCGTGCAGCGGTTGCAGTATCCCGCCGACTTCAGGAATCGCGGCGTCGTAGTAGCCGATCAGCGCGCACAGCTCGCTGGCGACGTTCACGCTCAGCAGCGGCAGGTCGCACGAGCAGGCGAAGATCGGATCGCCGATCGCCGCCTCGATCCCGCGCGCCAACCCGGCCAGCGGCCCTTGAAACGGCGTCAGGTCGTGCACCACGTGCGCGCCCGCGGGCGCGGCGAAGGCCGCGTCTTCGATCGCGGCCGGCGGCGCTACGACGATAACTTCCTTGAACGCATTCTTGAGCCGCCCCACAATCACTTCGAGCAAGGTCTCTTCGCCGAACTTGAGTGTCGCCTTGGGTCGGCCCATCCTTCGGCTGCGCCCTCCGGCCAGAACGACCGCGCTGGGTCCAGTTTCGTTCGCAGGCTGCTTCATCTGTCCTCCTCCCGTCCTTGATGTATGAAAACCGTGTATGACGTATTTGCCGCGCTCTTCACGCGCCCGGTTTGGAGCTGCGCTCGGCGCCTTCGACCTCCAGCAGAGTGCGGATGAGTTCGTCGGCCTCCTCGGGATCGATCTCGCCGGCTTTGACCGAGGCGAGGATTCTCAGGATTTCCTGATCGGGCACCAGCCGCCGGGTCGCGTTGGGATCGCCGGCAGGCGCGGCTGTCTGCGACGGTTGTGCATCCGCCGGCTGTTCCGGCGCCCGCGAGCGAGGCCGCTCGCCGGCGTCGTCTGGAGTCCCTGCAGTTCGTGCGGAGCGCGCAGCAGCGCGGGCGCGGCGCGCCTCGCGAACCGCTTCGCGCATCCGCAGCGCCTCCTCGCGAATCCGCTGGCGGATCCGCTCGGCGTCGGCCCGCGAGCGTGAGCGTCGCTGGTCGAGCGCCTCGTTAACCAGGCTGCGAATCTGCTCGCCGAGTCTCGAGAGCTTTTCAGCGGTATGCTCGGGAACCTCGTGCTTCAAATCGCCGATCTCGCGCTCGACTTCGCGCATCGCTTCGCCGACGCTGCGGGTGACGCCCCGCACAATTCCGCCCGAGAACGAGCCGGTCTCGGCCACGATCCTGCCCGCCGCGCCGACGATTCCCGCAACCATCTCGGGAATCTCCTCGCCGAGGTTCTCGGCCAAGGTTTCGAAGGGCGCGCCGATGTCGCGCCATCGAAAGCGCGCGCTCGCTCCGGCGCGGCCGCGCACATCCTCGCCTTCGACTATGATGTCCGAGCCGCTGGTTTCGATCGCGAGCTTGCAGTCGCCCGCGCCGAATCGCGCCGAGAGCCGATCGCGTCCGTTAAACCGCAACTCGCCCTCGATTCCGTAGACCCGCACTCGCCCTTGACGCGCGACGGCTTCGAGCGCGACCGAGCTGCTGCTCGCCAGCTCGACCAGCATCCGGCCGCCCGACCTGACACGCCAGTTGCTCCCGCCGGCGAAATCGCCGCCCAGTCGCGCGGCTCCGCCCACCTGCGCGACTTCAACGGCGCCCGTGACAGCGCGCAGACTCAATTGGCCTCCAACCGTCGCGATCGTGACGCTGCCTGCGCCGTCGATACTCGCCTTGCCCCCGATCGTCGCGACGGTCACGCCCCCAGCGATTCTGAGCGCCCTGAGCTTGCCGCCGACGGTATCGACTTTCAGCGAATGCGCGCGCTCGGCTTCAACTTTTCCGCCGACCGTCGCGGCGCGTACGTCGCCTTCAATTTCCTGGACACTGAATCGTCCGCCGATCTGCTCGATCGCAACCTCGCCGGCGACCTCGATACAGGTCGCGTTGCCGGCGACCAGGTCGAAGCTGACGGAGCGCGCTTTCTCGACGAACAGATCGCCCTTGACGCACTTACCGGCGATCGCGCCGGCGCCTGCTACGTAGCATCGGCCCTCCACGTTGCCGCGGATCGTAATCGGTCCGACGTTGTTGGCGCTGAAGTGGCCGGCGACGCGATAGAGGTTGAGACTGCCGGTGAAGTCCTCGACTTCGAGATGGCCGGCACATTCCATCACCTCCACCGCCACTCCCGGCGCAATCGCGAGCTCGGCATCGGCGTCGAAACTCACCTCGGCGGCGGCGCCGTCACGGCGCAGATCGGGCTCGTGGTCGCAGATTATCCGAAGCGGACCGGCGGCCGCCTCGAGGCCGGTGATGGAGAGATTGCCGGCCGCGCGAATCACGCGCAGCACTTCGATCCCGTCAAGACTGCCTTCGATCATGACTCTGACCTCCCGCCATCAGCTTTGCCGCGGAGCGCGCGTAGCGCGTCCTCGGGGGATATTCGCCCGTGGCGCAAATCGTCGAGCACGGCGCGCCGCGATTCGCTCTCTGTTATCGGCTCTTCACTGGCGGGTTCGTCGGCGGCGGCGTTCCTGGCCTGGAATCCCAACGCGGCGACCACCTCGTTGAGCTTCGCGCGAACGGTGGGATAGGAAACGCCCAGTTCCCGTTCGACATCGCGAATCACGCCGCGGTTCTTAATGAAGACTTCAACGAAGTCGAGCTGGGCCTGGCTCAGCCTTAAAACTGGGGGCAACTCGAAGGCCGCTTCGATTGACATCGCGCACGAAGGGCATTCGAGACGCCGAACCGCCAGATTCCCCGCACATGATGGACATTTGAGAAGCATCGGACGCATGCCACTTATATAAGCGCTGAAATTGAGATTGTCAATAGCCAAATCAAGATTATTAAGACCCGACAGAGCAACCTGAAATGGCTCGTCAGAAGTCTCCGAATGAGCCTCAGCGAAAAGGCTCTAACGGAGGAGCTTTGGTCGGCCCCGTTTTAGAGGCCGAGCGGGGGACCAAAGATGGGTCTATAGACCTTCGCGGTCGGCGGTGAGCTCGGACTCGATGAGTCGAAGCGAGTGGGCGTGGTAGAGCACGCCGAGATGACCGGTCCTGGGCAGAATGACCGCCCGTCTCACGGCGCCGAGGCGCAAGCGATCGGGTAGCGGCGGCGGGACTATCGGGTCTTCGTCGCCGAAAATCGCAAGCTCGCCGGGACTGTGTTGATCGTAACGATACGGCGAAGCCAGGGTTATCAGCGAGCGCACGCGGCTATCATGCGACTCCAGGCAAAACCGGCGCGCGATCGTGCCGCCGAGGCTGTGGCCGATCAGATGCACGCCGATGCCCGTATCGACTTTGTCGACCAGGGAGGCAAGATGCTCGGCCGAATTGGCGACCGACTGCACGCGCGGATACTCGAAGAAGTAGATATTGCAGAACCCCGCCATCCGTACGTAAGTCGCCAGGCCCAGCAAATTGGCGCGATTTCCACCCAGGCCATGGGCCAGAATCACCGGCCCGCCCTTTCCGCTGCCCCACAGTCCGGCCCGCTCGCCTACCCAGTTCAGCGGATACGACGCGAGCAGGATTCCTGCCGCGGTAAGCTCCCGAAAAAGGGTCTGGTTCCTCATTATTGCGTGGTGGGATCGCCGGATCGTAAAGTCGTGTGCGGCTCTCAGGCCCGCGTTTTCGCGGCGTGCTGCGCACCCATCGATTCGATCACCCGCGCGGCGTCCTCGCGCCCCATTTCGATCAGCCGCCTGGCCTTGTGCGGCGAGGTCCACAGGATGCTCACCGGATCGCTGCCCAGGTACTCCTGCGGCTCGATATCGATAATCCGGGCGCCGTGATACGTGCCGCGCTCCACCAGGGCGCGCTCGCGATTCGAATTTCCCTGGCCCGCCCACATCACTTCCATCATCCGGTATCCGACATGGGCGACGGTCGGGAAGTTGCGCGCTTCGGGAAGCTGGCGCCGGATGACGGACAGGATGTAAATCGTGCCGGCTCCCATCTCGACCGCGGCCTCGACCGGTATATTCCACGCGAAGCCGCCGTCGCACCAATAATGCCCCTCGAACTTGATCGGTGGATAAAGGATCGGGATCCGGTAGCCGATGTGTGAAACGGTGCGAAAGTCGCCGGCGTTTTTCTCGGTGCGGTTGCCGCGCAGGAAGGTGCGGCCGGCCGACAGATCGAGCAACACGAACTTGAGCTCGGTCGGGCTCTTGAAGGCGCGCTCGAAGTCGACCTTGCCTTCCAGCCATCGGACCATCCGATCCATCGACATCAACGAGTTCCCAATGATCGGGTTTTTGGTCAACGAGGGTCCGGCGAGGACCTGCAACGAGTTGATGCTGCTCCACGGCTCGATCATCCTCTCAGCACCAAGCGCGGCGTAAAACAGCGCGTTGAGGATTCCGACCGAGCTGCCGATTATAGCGTCGGGGCGGATTCCCGAGCGCACGAGGTAGTCGAGCGCTCCCGCCTGATGGGCGCCGAAGGCTGCTCCGCCGCCCAGGATGAACACGATCTTTTTCGGCGCACGCGCCGATCTGTTTGATCTAGCCACGGCTCAACAGGTTAAGCGTCAGATGTGTGCCCGGCAAGCCTTCGGGCCGCGGCAAGTTTCGGATTGCGGCGCGCGGCTTCGGTTCGTCGCCGCTGAAAGAGTTATGCACCATTTTTTTGGCTCGTTGACCGGAACTTCTTGACGCCTAATACGCGATAGCGGATCATTACGATACTCTCAGTAGGATGCTCGCGAGGGCAGACGCGCGGCACGCCGAACGCGGTCGAATCGAGTTCGGAGGCCGGGCATCGAGGGAATCGGGGGATGCGTGTCGAATGGTCAAAGCGTTTCATCACCTTGCGGCCCGAACAGTTTGCGAATTGCAACGACCGCGCTTTCAGCGCCTCGCGACGCTCTCTCCCCCAATCTGAATTGCACTGCGGCGGATTTAATCAACCGCTAACCAGTTAGGCACCAAAAGTTCTCGCAACCGGCTGTACATTATGTGCACGAGCGGTAAGAGTAAGTAACGGTCCGCGAGGGTGCCGGTTGCCCACAGTATCGCGGCGACTTTTTTGGGAAATGCATCCGAAAGGCTTGTGTCGTATCGTCAACATGCTATCTTGATGCCGTTCCCAACAGGAAGTGGAAGCCGTCCGGACTTCGGCACGCGGTTTGCGTTCCAGGTGATGGCGTTTTGCTTGACGAGTGTCAAACGCGCGAGGGGCGCGAAGGCATTGGGGTAACTCAAAATTCAGATCGGGAGGTCTTTCGAATTGGCAACGACAGCGCAGGGAATCCAGAGTACGGTATCTGATCGCGCAGAAGAAGCAGCACGACAGGTCAGAAAGGCCGTCAAGCGCGCGGCCACCGGCTACATCGATCTCAACGAGCAAGTCGCATCGCGTCTGTTCGACGCGGGTGAAAAATTTGCCGAGCGGGTGGAAGAAACTCCACTCTACCCGCTAATCGAGTTCCAGCAAACCTTTGCGCGCAAAGCCTTCGAATACTGGGTCAAGGGGGCGCGTCTGGTAGTTGATCGAATCTGATGAGTCTGATCGTACTGGAGTAATGACTATGCCTGAAACGGAACGCAGACGAATCCTGGTAACGGGCGTGACGGACTACGCCGCGAGCGAACTGGTCCGCCAACTCGAAGAGGACGAAAGCGTCGAGCACATCGCAGGGGTCGATTTTCGCGAGCCGCGCCGCGCTTTCAAACGGGCCGAGATAATCAGCGCGGATCTGCGCGGCTCGGGCCTCAAGCACCTGCTCGAAGGCATCAAACCCGACACGATTCTCCACCTGCAGCGGCTGCGTTCCGACCAGGAAGGCGCGGGCAGCGCCGAAGAGACCCACGAGATCAATGTGATGGGCACCATCAACCTGGCGGCCACCGTACAGAGCCTGCCCTTCGTGCGCAAGTTCGTGTTGGCCTCGGCACTGCACGTATACGGCGCCGATCCGCTCGACCCGGCGGTCCTTACCGAGGACATCAAGCCGCGCCTTCCGGCCAAGACCAAGTACGCCGGCGACCTCGCCGAGATGGAATCGGCCTTCAATCAGTTGGCGCGCACCGGGCGCAAGATGGTGCTGACGCTGTTGCGCTTCGCCGATATTCTCGGTCCCAAGGTCAACAACGCCATCTCGCGATACCTGCGGATGCCGGTTGTCCCGACCGTGATGGGCTTCGATCCGCGCCTGCAGTTCGCGCACGAGGAAGACGCGGTCGCCGTTCTGAAGCGCTCGGCGCTGTTCGACTTGCCCGGCATCTTCAATGTCGCCGGCGACGGCGTTGTGTACTTGAGCCGTGCGATCCGGATCGGCGGCGGCGTTCAGATACCGATTGCTCCGGCGCTGGCCCCGGCGGCCTTTGCCGCGCTGAGAGCGCTCGGTCTCGCCGATATGCAGCCCTATCATCTGCTGATGCTCCGCTATGGGCGGGTGGTCGATACCAAGCGCCTCAAGAGCCGCTTCGGGTTCAGCCCGCGCTATACATCGGTCGAAGCGGTGCTCGACCTTCATGGCAAAAGCACGCTCACGCGAGCGGACTGGGAACAGGCCGAAGACTCAAGCGACGAGAAGGTTGCCGCGGCCTAGACTCTGCGGCGCCCGTTTACCCACCGGGTCAAATTGGGGGGTCAGCCCGAGCTCCGGCTCGATCGGGAGGATGTGATGGACCGACAATCAGCGACACTGGAAAAAGAACGTCCGCCGGTGGCGATGCCGCCCGACGCCGCGGGCCTTGCCAAGCGCCCGCACGACGAGCGCGAATGGATCGGCAATGTCGCGCAACTGGTGGCCGAGGCCAAGAAGGATGGCGCCACCGAGCTTGAAGCCGCGCCCGCGCTCGATCCGTTCGACGCCGATCTGCCCCAGACCGAAAAACCAGGCATCGCCGGTTTCATCGAGATGCTTCAACGGCGGCTGCGAGGCGATTACGAAGTCGACGAGTTCGGCTGCGATCCGCTTTACGGCGCGATGTGGTGGCCGATCTTCAACCGGCTCTACCGCAACTACTGGCGCGTCGAGACCACCGGGGTCGAAAACGTGCCCGATCACGGTCGCGCGATGATCGTCGCCAACCATTCGGGCGGATCGTACGCCTGGGACGCGGTAATGATCTCGACCGCGATTCACCTCGAGCATCCGCGCCCCCGGATGGTTCGCTACGTATCGACCGAGTTTTTCTACGACTACCCGTTTCTCTCCTACGACAACCGCAAGAAGGGCGCCGCGCTGGCCTGCCGCGAGGATTTCGTCCGCCTGCTCGAGCACGATCGCCTGGTCGGCGTGTTCCCGGAGGGCGTGAAGGGATTCCTGAAGCCCAGCGATCGGCGCTATCGCGTGCAGCGCTTCGGACGCGGCGGCTTTGTGCAGATGGCGCTTACCACGCGCTCGCCGATCCTCCCGGTCGCAGTGGTCGGTGGCGAGGAGCTCCACTTCTCGCTCGGCAACTCGCGGATCCTCGCCAGTATCGTCAATCGGCTGATGCCGCTGGAACGCGCCGACAGCTTCCCGCTGTTGATCAACCTGCTTCCGCTGCCGGTCAAATGGCGAATCCAGTTCTGCGAGCCAATCGATCTTTCCGCCTACGGTCCCGAGGCCGCACTCGACACGCTGGTGGTGCAGCAATTGACCGAGCGGGTGAGGATGCGGATCCAGGAGGCGCTCGACGATAATCTGACCCGCCGCCGCTGGATGTTCTGGTAAACCGGAAAAGGAAACTATGAGCGAACAAAAAACCGAGCAGCAGAATTCGGCCGGAACCGCACGGGGTTACTTCAGCGACCGCGCGGTCGTGGTGACCGGCGCCTCGAGCGGAATCGGCTACGATATCGCGATGGCGTTCGCGCGTCAGGGTGCGCAGGTCGGACTGATCGCGCGCCGCAAGCAAAATCTCGAGGAACTGGCCGAGCGGATGACCGCGGCCGGCGGACATCCGCTGGTGCTTCAATGCGACGTGACCCGGCGCGCCGAGGTGCGCGCCGCGATCGACGAAGCGATCCGATGCTTCGGGCAGATCGATATTCTGGTCAACTCGGCGGGCCTGCTCATCCCCGACACGCTCGACGAGATGCGGCCCGAAGACCTGGAACGGATGATGGCGGTCAACCTCTACGGGACGGTGCATACGATCCAGGCCGTGCTTCCCGAAATGAAGGCCAACCGCAGCGGCCGGATCATCAATGTCGCGTCGCTTTCAGGACGGCGCGGGATCAGTCCGCTCGGAGGCTACAGCGCGAGCAAGTTCGCGCTGGTCGGGCTCACCGAAGCGCTGCGCGTCGAGCTTTTCGGCAGCGGCGTATGGGTGTCGCTGGTGATGCCCGGCGTGATCGACACGCCGATGGCGCACGAAGCGCGCAACAACAAGATGCTGCGCGCGATGCCGGCGATGGCCGCGATGCCGGTGCGATGGGTCACGTGGGCGGTGCTCGCCGCCGCAGTCTTCGGCCTCCCTGAAGTCGACGTGCCACCCGGCGCGGCGGTGGTCGAGAAGCTGGCCGCGCTGTTTCCGACCGCGACCGACCTGTTCCTGAGCGTCGGAACCCGGATCGTCGGCGCTCTGAGCAGTTTCACCGCGAACGAAGAGCCGCCCCAGCGGCCCGCCCGTGAGAAGCTCCGCGCTGCGCGCAAATCCGAGCCGCCCGCCAAGACCGCGAGCAACTGACCGCAGCCAGATCTGCTGCCGGTCGTGGGGCGGAAGCGAAGCGAGCCCCGAAGTAAAATACTCAGGCGGCGGTCGGGGGGCGTTTGACCAACCTGAGATACGCTGGTCTCGGACGGCAGGGCAGTTGGAGCGATGACGGCGGGCGACGGATGCCGTGTCGCGCGTGGGCCGGAACTCTCAGAGCCGCGGCTGCGCGGCCTAGCCGGCTCTTGATGACGTTCCAGACTTCCACGTTGACCGCCAGCCCACAGTGGCTTCCGGAGACTTCGATCGCTTCCACGTTCGGCCCGCTCTCCAGGCAGCTCCGCCAGTCCACGATGCCGTCGCTCCTGGTGTAGACGATCGTCTCCGGCACTTCCGGCGGCGCCGGCGAGGGCATGAGCCTCTCGCGAAACAGCCCATCAACGTGGTTCAGGCAGGCCTTGTGGAGCGTCGCCATCAGAGCCGCTATCGCCTTGATCGGCTGGTTGACGCTATCGACCGGAGATTTCAGCGGAGCGGCCAGAAGGATCGTGCGCTCGACCAGTTCGGGGAAAATCCGGGCCAGCTCGCGCGCGTAGATGCCGCCCAAACTGTGGCCGATCACGACCGCCTTGTCACCCGTTGTATCGCTGGCATCGCGCAGCACCCGTTCGAGATACGCGACGGTCCGGATCGGGCAGTCCGCGTTGCACCAGATTCCTGGATGGAACACCTGATGCCCTCTCCGCTCCAGCCTGCGGCCCAGCGGATAGAGGGTTGCGTCGCTCGCCATGAATCCGGGAATCAGAACGATTGCGGCAGGAGTCGCCCGAGTTTCCGAATCGAGACTGTCGCTGGAATCGGGGTTCAGGATCGCGTCGGTCGCGAAGGTCGCCAGTTCGCGGACAGCTCTAAGCTCGCCAAGCAGATTCCCCAGTCCCAACCTCATCGCCTTTGCCTCTATAGGTTAGACGACCCAGAGGCCCACCTACGGATTTGTGACGAGCATAAGACATACCGACTCGCTTGAGCATTGAGATTAGTCACTACTGTAGCTAATAGGTGCTACAGCATCGACCGAGGTCCCAAGTTGTCGGCGCTGTGGTGCAGCTTTGCAATTCTGCGAAGGAGCAGTCGGCTGACGCCTGTGACGCGTTCGCCACAGTCTTCTTAAAGTGACGCGAGCGTGCCCAGAACTGCTCTACTATTGGGAAGGACGGCCGACGCACCCCGAAAAGCGCATCCGCGCGTTATTTCATTTGGGACAACGAGGCATCGCAGACCCGCGCCGATCGCTGCCATGGGACCGCGCTCGGAGTCTTCTATCGCGACGCATCCTCCGGGAGGCAAACCAAGCCGGCGCAACGCGGTCAGATAGGGCTCGGGATGCGGCTTGGATTGCTCGTAGTCCTCGCGCGCGACGACGACCTCGAAGAACCGCCTCATGGCGGTGTGCCGATGAGCGAGCTCAAAATGTTCGCGCAACGAGGTGGTGACTACCGCCATCCGGGCTCGCCCGTGCAGCGCGCACAAGGCCTCGGATACTCCGTCAATCGCCAAACACGGCCCGTCGCGCAGCATCGCGGCGTAGGCGGCGTTGCGTTCGCGCCGGAGCGTCGCGATGTCATCGGGCGTCGATCCTCGGGCTTCGGCCATCTCGAACACGCTCCGCCCGTGACCCATCACAAAATCGAGATACACCTCGCGCGTGAGAGTGACTCGCGCCCGCGCGAGCGCGTCGCGCGTGGCGTCGAAGAACAGCCCCTCTGTATCAACCAGGACGCCGTCATTGTCCCACAGGATCGCTTCGACCATGCCAGTCCGAATCACGGTTCAAAATGGGAAATCCGGCTTAGATCACCGCAAACTCGCGATTGGTGGCCGGCCACGGCGGAGCGCTTCGAATCGCGCCGAGGACGCCCTTTGGCTCCGCGACCACCGTCCACATCTGGCGATGGCGCTCGTCCATGAAGCGTTCTGCGATCGAGCGTTCCAGAAGCTCGATGCAGGGTCGATAGAAGTCGTGGCCGTTCACGATCACGATCGCTCCACCGTAGATTCCCAAGCGCTTCCACGCGATCGCTTCGAACAACTCCTCGAAGGTGCCGCATCCTCCGGGCAGCGCCACGACGGCGTCGACTTCCTGGATCATGAGGCGTTTGCGCTCGTGCATGTCGCGGGTGAGAACCAACTCGCTGAGCCCGCGATGCGCCCATTCGAGATCGGACATGAACTGCGGGATGACGCCGATCACGCGCCCGCCGATCGCGAGCGCTCCATCCGCAAGATGTCCCATTGAGCCCTTGCTGCCGCCGCCGCAGACGACCGTAATTCCCGCTTCGGCGAGAATGTGGCCGAGTTCGTACGCAGCCGCGTGATAGGAGGGATCGCAACTGCTGCTCGACGCGCAATAAACACAGACGCGCTTAATCCGCATGACGCTGATGGTAGCCGAGGACGCGCTCGCGGGGGAAATGCCCGTTAAATCCCTTTCTCGACGAAGATGCGCGAGCCGGCGCTGCGTACCTGGCCCTGCTTCAGAAAGATTCCCATCATCGAACCGAGCGCCGCCTGCCGCAGGGCGGGCGTCGCGCAAGATCACATTTCCCTCACCCGTTTCCGGTGGGATCAGGATCAGGAACCGGCCCGAAGCGTTGCGGTAGCTGCGGGCGTTGCGTGCGGCTGGAACTCGTCGGCGCTCTTGTCGAGCTGATCGAAGTTGTAGTCGTCGATCGTGTAGACGGGCGTGCCTTTGCTGGAGCTGACGTAGCAGACGAACCGTCCGCTCGAGACGGGTTTGTTGCCCTCGTAGGCCTCCTGCTCCATCTTGGCGAGCTTGATCGTGCCGAGATCCTTGCCGTCTTTTCCGGTCAACGTAATCTGTACGGCCGGCTTGTCGAGGCCGAACTTCTTTGGATCGGTCATCGGATCGGCGGCGATCGCCGAGCCCTTGAGAAACTGAATCGTGCTCAGAAAGCGCTCGACCACCGGCAGGTCGGTCTCGCTCCCCGAGCCGCCCGTAAGCCGCCATTTGTTCGCCGCCGTTCGTTCGAGTGAGAACTGCTTCGCGCCGTTCACGACTGCGACCCGCTGGACGTCGGCGGGCTTCACCGCGAGCACGGTCTTGTCCCGCAAGTCCATCAGGCTCTTGTCAACGTCGGACATGACGTAGGGATGAACGGTGTAGACCGGCGTGCTCTCGCCGCGGCGCGCGAAGATCCCGTCCTTGCCCTGCTCGGGCTGCTTGGAACCGAATAACAGCGACTGGCGCGCGTTTTCCTTGCCGGTGAAAACCGTCACCGTCAGACGAGGCCGTCCGAGCCCATACTCCGTAACGCCGGCCGGCGCGTCCGAGATGAAGTCGGCGATCCGCGCGTTCGCCAGCGAGCTCAGAATCTGATGCACCTCGGTCGGGTCGCCCGCGTACTTGGCGGGCTGCACGATGTTCCACTTGTCGCCGTCGCGATCGAGCTCGATGGTCTGGCCGGGATCGTGCTTCGATCACCAGCTTCTGCACGTCATCGACCTTAAAGGTCATCAGCTCGCGATCGCGCAGATCGTCGAGCTTCTTTTGCATCCCGGGCGGGAATGCCGAGCTGGTGAGCAGAATCGCGGGCTTGGCGCTGGTCTTTATATACGCGGAGAAGCCCACCGGGGTGGTCTTGCCGACATCGATCGAGGGCATCACGCCCTGTGTTTTGGTGGTGATCGTAACGACCACCGCCGGCTGGTCGAGCCCGAAGGGCTTCAGATCGCCGGGCTGCGCCTGGAGCGTTTTCTTGATCTCGCAATCGGCGATCGCGCGGGCCAGATTGTCGCAGGTGGTCTGATCGGCGTCGGCCTGAACCGGCTTGAGGATCTCCCACTTGCCGCCCTGGTCGCGGCCGATCTCGATTTCGCGGTCGGGATACTTGAGGTCGATTTTGGTGATGTCGGCCTGATCGACCTTGAACAGCTTGGTGCTTTCCGTGACCGGCTCGCGCTTCGACACCAGGTAGGCCGTGGTGGCGACCACCGCGAGCAGCACCAGGGTTATGATCGTTCTGCGGAGTTGCATCCGGCTCGAAGCAAACGCGGCGCCTAGTTACGCCGCTCCCACCATACGACTATCCCGACGATCAGCAGCAACTCGGGAAGCAGAAGCACCGACAGCGCGAAGACCACCGCGAACTGATCGATCGTCAGCCTGAAGCGCGAAGCGCGCAACGTGCGCGGCCGAATCGAAATCTGGTTCTCCTCGCCGGTCAGCCAGTCGACCGCGTTGACGAAAAAGTCGCGATTGTAGAACTCGTTGACGAACTGGTTGCCGCCGAAATCCGAGTCGCCGAAGATCACCAGGCGCGCCGTCCCGTCGCCAAAATTCAGCGTCTTCAGATTCGCCTCGACCGCGTCGCATACCGTGATCGGCCCGCGGCGGTCGCTGCCACCGAACTTCGCGGTCTGATGCTCGAACAGCTCCTTCAGATTGGTCTCGGCCCACGAAGTGTCGCTGGTCTTGGCCAGCGCTGTCACGGTCAGGCCGGCCTTGGGCGAATCGTCAGGTTCGACCGAGCGGGTCATCGGGAACACTGTGCGCTGATGGAAGTCGCGCGTGATCGGATGGGTCCCGTAGTTATCGACCAGCGGATTGAGTCCCAGCGCCGGACCCGCGAAAAGCCGTACGACCTGGTCGACGACGATGTCGTTGCCGGGTTTGACTCCCCAATCGCCGACGAAGTTGATCAGAGCCGCTTCGTCGAACTGCTGGTCGGGACGATCCGGCCGGAGCATCACGAGCAGCTTGCCCTTCTTCCTGAGATAGTCGGTCATCTCGTCGATTTCGTGCGGGAGCATCGGCCGGACCGGACCGGCCACGACCAGCAGCGTGCAGTCGGCGGGCACGTCGGACGCCGAAGCCAGCACCACCTTCTTGATTTCGTAGCCCTCACCCTCCAGCGCCTTGCCCAGGTCGCCGAAGCCGTCGGCGCCGGTGGTGCCGTCGGGGTCGGCTTCGCCGTGGCCCTGGCTGAAGCAGACCTCTTTCTTGACGCTGCTGGTGACCTTGATTATCGCGTTGGTGATCCCTTCCTCGCTGAGCTCGGTCACGTTGGTGCCCTGCCCTTCGTCGCCGCCATACTGGATATGGGTCGTCCCCATCACGGAGACTTTGTACTTCTCGGCGAGCTCGGGATGCTGGTCCGGGTCGACCATCTCATAGCTGACCTTTTGCGAGCCGTAGGCGTAGTTGTCGTAGAGGCTCTGCGCAGCCGGATTCTGACCGGCCTCGAAGAACCCGTACAGCTTGAGCGGCTTGTCGAGCGACTTGACGATCTGGAGCGATTGCGGCGAGAGGCTGAAGACCTTCTCTTCGGTCAGATCGACGCGGCGATGATAGACCGTAGAGAGGTAGTTGAGCGCAATCAGGATTCCGACGAACGCCACCGAATAGAGCGCTGCATTGGCGCCGTAGCGTGCCGCGCGTCCGCCGGCGATCGCACCGATACTCTCGCGCCCGGAGACCAGCCACGAGACGATCGCGAACACGCCGCCGACCAGGTTGACCAGAATGAAGAAACGGAAGCCGGCCGCAATGAAATAGTCGACCAGCCCGAAGGCCAGCAGCACCAGCCCGATTATTCCCGCCAGCGCAGAATTCCGCCGCATCCCCTCTGCCCCCTATCCTAGCGCCAGCGAGCGGACTCGACCGAGCGTTGCGTCAGGAACAGCGCCACCAGGATCACGCTGAGGAAGTACACGATGTCCTGGCTGTCGATGATCCCCGAAACCATCTGGCCGAAGTGATCCGGCAGCGAGAGATACTTGAGCAATCCGGCGAATGAAGCACCGCCCGCCTGCGCCGGCCACGAGATCACGTAAAGCAGCAGCAGCAGGCCGAAGCTCGCGATCGCCGCGATGATCTGGTTCTGGGTGAGCGAGCTGGTGAACAGGCCGACCGAAACGAAGCTCACCCCCAGCAGCGAGAGGCCCAGATAACCGGACGCCATCAGGCCGATCTCGGGATTGCCGAAGCCCGCCAGGATCAGCGCGAACAGGCTCGACAGCGCGATCATGATCAGCACCAGCACCGCGCACGCGATAAACTTGCCGGCCACGATCTCGCCGGTGCGGAGCGGCGCCGTGAGCAGCAATTCGTAGGTGCCGGTGCGTTTTTCCTCGGCGAAGCTGCGCATCGTAATCGCCGGCACCAGAATCACCAGGACGATCGCCATGTTGTGCAGCAACGGCTCGACCACCATCTGGTTGAGATTGAATCGCTCGAGCTGAGCCTCGTTCTGCATCGCGCCATACATTTGCAGCACGACGTTGAAGCGCCGGAGCAGGGCGAAGAAGAAAAACCCGCTCAGCAGCAGGAAAACCGTCATCACGACATAGGCGACCGGCTGGGTGAAGTAGCTTTGCAGTTCCTTGCCGGCGATTGTGAGCGCGTTTTTCATCGGCTGTGTCCCGCCTCCACTTCCTCGAGGGTCTCTTCGGCGCTGGCCGCGTCGGCGTGGCGTTCCTTCGCGACCGCGTTGAGGAAGACCTCCTCCAGCGAGGTACCGGCCGGCAGCGCCTTGAGGTTTTCCTCCAGCACCACGCGGCCGTACGCGATGATTACGACCTTGTCGCAGATCTGTGAGACCTCGGGCAGGATGTGGGTCGAGAGCACGATCGTGCGGCCGCCGGAGAGCCCGCGAATCAGGTCGCGAATCTCGTGAATCTGCCGCGGATCGAGTCCGATCGTCGGCTCATCGAGCACCAGCACCGGCGGATCGTGCACCAGCGCCTGAGCGATCCCGACCCGCTGCCTGTAGCCCTTGGAGAGTTGACCGCAGATTCGGTTAGCCACCTCGTCGAGGCCGCAGATCTTGATCACGTGCTCGACCGCGCCCTCGAGCTTCGCGCGAGCCACGCCGCGGATCCGCGCGACGAAGCGCAGGTACCCATCGACCCGCATGTCGCTATAGAGCGGCGGCGTCTCCGGCAGGTAGCCGATCCGCCGGCGGGCCTCGAGCGATTGGGTGAAGATATCGAGCTCGTCGATCAGCACGGTACCGGAAGTCGCGGGCATAAAGCCCGTGATGATCCGCATCGTGGTGGTCTTGCCGGCGCCGTTAGGTCCCAGGAAACCGAGGATCTGACCCCGATCGGCCTTGAACGACACGTTCTGGATCGCGACAAAACTGCCGTAGCTTTTGGTCAGGCTCTTTACTTCGATCATGCGATCTTTCGGAGTGCCGGGAGTCGGCCCCACTCGGCGTAATCGGTCATCGCGAATCGACGATCCACCGCCGGGGTGTCCGATGCCCCCCAAACCGGCACTGAATTAGTTAGCCACCGCCTCCCCCACTGTCAACATGGTTGGCGAAATCTGAAGCGCGCTCCAGGATGCTCGACCGTCCATGGCCCGACATCCCTGAAGCACGCTCAAGAACGAAGCCTCCGCACACGACCACACTCTATTGCTTTGCCAGCGGCTCCGGTAACTTTCAAGCCATGCCCCAAGGCGCGCAAGAGGAGCGGCGGACTCTCTATCTGATCGACGGGTCGGGATATATTTTCCGCGCGTTCTTTGCTCTCCCGCAACTCAACAACTCGCGCGGGATGCCCACCAATGCAGTCTATGGGTTCATTCGGATGCTCCTCAAGCTGCTCAAGCAGGAGCGCCCGGGCTACATCGGGATTGTCTTCGACACGCCGAGCAGGACCTTTCGCGACGACCTGTTCGAATCCTACAAGGCCAATCGCCCGGCTGCGCCGAACGATCTGGTCGTTCAGATTCCGTACGTCCATCGCATCGTTGAAGCGTTTCGCATCAGGAGCGTCATGTTAGACGGCTACGAGGCCGACGATGTGATCGGAACGCTCGCCAGCCGCGCGGCCCGGATGAAGTTCAACGTGACGATCGTCACCAGCGACAAGGACTTCATGCAGATGGTGGGTCCCAACTTGAACCTGTGGGACACGATGCGCGACAAGCGGACCGGGGTGCGCGAAGTGCGGGCGCGCTTCGGTGTCGAGCCGCGCGCGCTGGTCGAAGTGATGGCCCTGATGGGCGACGCGATCGACAACGTAAAAGGCGTCCCCGGCGTGGGCGAAAAGACCGCGACCGCCCTGATTCAGAAGTTCGGCAGCGTCGAGCAGCTTTTCGCCAATCTCGATCGTCTCGAGGAAACCGGAATCCGCGGCGCCGCCAAGCTCGCCTCGGCGATCAAGGAGCATCGCGCCGATGTGGAACTCGCGCGCAAGCTGGTCAGCATCAATACCGACGTGCCGATCGCGATCGAACCCGAGCAATTGGCATGGCCGGGGATCGATGTCGAAGCCGCGGCGGAAACGTTGCGCGAACTGGAATTCAACTCGCTGCTCGCCGAGCTTGCGCCGGCGCAGACCAGCCTGTCGAAGACCGCGAGTCCGGAGGTTCAGGTCGACGCGGCCGGCGTGAGCGCGATGCTCGACGAACTGGCGCGCGCACCGCGCGTCGCTCTTGATCTGGCGGATAAAGGGGCGGGCCAGGAAGATCGTCGCGACGGCTCTTCATCGGAAGGACCGGGAGCAAGCGGTACGCTCGCCTTCCCGGCTTCGGGCGCTAACGCGTCACCGCTCAAGCTCAGAGGCGCCGGCCAGGAGCGGAGCTACGTCGTCCCCGCCAACCTCATCGCCGCGACCCGTGCAATTCTGGAGGCGCAATCTCCGCCCAAGGTCTGTCACGATTTGAAGCGTCATCTGCGCGCGATGCGCCGGCTCGGGATCGCGTTGCGTGGCGCCGATTTCGACACGATGCTCGCGGGCTTCCTGGTTAATCCGGGGCGGGCCGAACCCTCGCTCGAGGAGCTCTATCACGAGCATCTCGCGCCGCTGGGCGGCCACACATCGGCCGGCTCCGAACCGGAACTAATCATCGCCTTGCACGAGTTGTTGGAGTCGAAGATTCGGGAGCAGGGACTTCTGCCGCTGTTACGCGATATCGAGATTCCGGTCGCCGCCGTGCTGGCCGATATGGAGGACACCGGAATCGCCGTCGACGCCGCGGCGTTGCGCGCGACTTCCGATGAGTTCGGCGCGCAGCAGGCGCGGCTGGAGCGCGAATGCTATGAGCTTGCCGGCCGCAAGTTCAACCTCAATTCGCCGATTCAACTGCGCGAGGTTTTGTTCACCGACCTGAAGCTGTCGGCCAAGGGTCTCAAGAAAACCAAGAGCGGCTACTCGACCGATGTCGACGCGCTGACCAAACTCGCGGCCGCGCACGAGCTGCCGCGAAAGCTGCTTCAGTACCGCACCGTCGCGAAGCTCAAATCCACCTACAGCGACTCGCTTCCCGAACTGATCGACCCCGCGACCGGCAGGATTCATACCTCGTTCCATCAGGCACTCACCGCCACCGGGCGGCTGAGCTCGACGGACCCGAACCTCCAGAACATTCCGGCCCGCAGCGAAGAGGGGATGAGGATTCGCCGCGCATTCGTCGCGAAAACCGGCTCGATCCTGCTGTCGGCGGATTACTCGCAGATCGAGCTGCGAATTCTGGCTCATCTCTCGGGCGATCAGACGCTGCTGGCCGCCTTCTCCAGCGGCGACGACATTCACGTGCGCACCGCGGCCGAGGTCCTGGGAATCAAACCGGAGGCCGTGGACGCAAACGCCCGCCGCCTCGCAAAAGTTATAAATTTCGGGATCATCTATGGGATGGGCCCGCAGCGCCTCGCGGCCGAGTTGGGAATTGCGCTCAACGAGGCTTCCGATTACATCAGGCGCTATTTTGAACGATTGCCCGGCGTGCGCTCATATCTGGACGAATGCCTGCGAACGGCGCGGGAGTCCGGGTTCGTGGCCACGATGTTCGGCCGGCGTCGCTATTTGCCCGAACTCAGTGCCCCCGACGGCGGGGCGCGCTCTCAGGCCGAGCGGATAGCGATCAACACGCCGATTCAGGGCAGCGCCGCCGAACTGATAAAACTTGCGATGGTTCGGCTGTATCGCAGGGCCTCGAGCGGCGAGCTGGACGCCCAAATCGTGCTCCAGGTCCACGATGAACTCGTGTTTGAGATTAGCCAGACTAATCTAGAGATGATATGCGATGTTATACGATGCGAAATGGAGGGAGTTGCCAAGCTTGCGGTCCCGCTGAGGGTGGACCTCAAGTCGGGCCCAAACTGGGCGGAACTTCATCCGATCGCGAGGCCGCAAACGGTGAATATCGATTCACCAGGCGGCGTCTAAGACCATTGAGAACGCCCAGCCCCCCAGATGCGGAAGAGCTCGAGGTAATCGAGCGAGCGAAACGGGGCGATCGGGAGGCGTTCGGCCAACTGGTCGAGCGCTATCAGCGGCGGGTGGTGGGGGTGGCGATGGCCATCTCGCACAACCAGGATGATGCGATAGAGCTTGCGCAGGAGACATTTGTTCGTGCCTTCGAAAACTTACCCAGATTCGAATCGCGCTCCAGCTTTTCGACCTGGCTCTATCGGATCGCGCACAACCTTACGATCGATTTCCGCCGCCGCGAGGGCAGGCATGTCGTGCTGCGGGGCGAAGACGCGGAAAGCGAGCTGGACCGCATGCCCAGTCCGGTCGGTGACTCATATGGCGAGCTTCGGCGCAACGAACTCAGTGAGCGGATCAAAAAAGCGCTCGATCAGTTGACGCCGGAACACCGAGCTGTGGTATTGCTACGGGAAGTCGAGGGTCTGTCGTACGACGAGATAAGCGATGCGTTAAAAGTCCCACGCGGGACGGTGATGAGCCGGTTGCACTATGCCCGCAGCCGATTACGCGAGATGCTCAAGGATGTAGCGGAGAGTTAAATGGCGACCACACAATGTAATGAAATTGCTCCGCTGCTCGGCGCTTTCGAGGACGGCGAACTCGGCGGCGTCGAACAGCGTGAAGTTGCCCGCCATTTGGCGGAGTGCTCCTCCTGCAAAACCGAGATGGCGGCTACCGCCGCGCTCGGAGAGCAGCTCCGCGTGACCGTGATACAGCCCGACCTGACGGGTTTCGCCGAGGCGGTGCAGAAGCGCATCGCCGAGCTCACTCCGCCGCTGCACGTTCGTATCCAGCGCTACCTCGGGTCGGTCGGCGAGCGGTTGGGCGCCGCGGTCGCCTTCGGCGCGGGCGGACTTGCCGTCGCGGCATTGACGGCCATCCTGATCGCGCCGTACGCGGCCAAGTTCATTCATCAAGGCTCGCAGAGCTCGACGGTTGTTACGCCCCCGCAGATCGCCTCGACGGACACCGCGCCGCCGGACGAGTTCGTGCGGAACAACGTCAGCCCTCAAATCGTCACTCCGGGCGTGGAACCACGTACCGTTGTCGCGAGCCTCGAGAGCCACGTACCGTCGGTTGCAGTCTGGAGTGCCCCCGAGAATACGACCTCGGTGATCTGGGTACCCGATCAGCGCTAGCTCATGACGCGATGGCCGCGGAGTGTCGCCATCCTGACGGCCTCTATCTGGACGATCCTGTCCTCGGCGAACTGGGCTGCGGCGGCTGAAGCCCGTCCCTGCTCGATAGCCGTTCACGTCTCCTCAGTTCTGGCCGCGAACACCAACCAGGGAACCGACGCCCGGCTGATTCCGATCAGCCATCAGTTGCAGTCGGTGTTCTCCTACACCACATACCGCCTTCTCAGCAGCCAGCAGGGCCACACTGCGTGCGGCAGCCACATGGTTCTTTTCACGCTGCCGGGCGGCCGGCTCCTGCACATCGAACCGCAAGGAATCGAAAGCGGCATGATTTCGATGCGGCTTTCGATTTTCCAGGGCAAGACCTTGATGGTCGTCACGGACGTGAAGCTCAACAATCGGGGCGTCCTGATGGTCGGCGGCCCGCGTTACGGAAAAGGGGTGGTGATCACGTCGATTCGGGCCGACAGCCCCGAGCTGGCCGCGCGGCCGGCCTCTGCCGCGCTCGCGCAGCCCCCTCACGCGGCCGCGCCCGCGCCGGCTTCGATCCACCAGCCATAGCCGGCGCCGGCCCGCAGGTTCAGGGGCTTACGCCCGGCGGAGCGACATTGTTCTGCACGCCCCAGACGAAGTCGGTCTTGGTCTGTCCGCCGAACAGGTAGAGATTGCCCGGATCGATTATCCCGTTGGCCACGTATCCCGGATTGATCGTGCCCTGCGGCGCGCCGGCGGGCGCGATCGCGGGCCAGACCGCGGCGCGATGGCAGCTCATGCAGTTCGATTCGACTCCCAACTGGCCCGGCAGGGAGAACACACTGTTATCGAACCCCGCCTCGAGGTAGGGGTCGTAGCACAGCGTCGGCAGCGACCCCGCGGTCCTGTCGGCGGTGAACGAGTAGCCAACCGCGGCCTGATAGTGATGGAAGGGCGCCCGAACGACGAGGCCGGCGAATCCGGGCAGCTTCGGCGGCACCAGCGACCAGAAAAAGGTCTGCCAGGTCCAATCCGGAATCTCGCGCGACGACACGTGCATCGCGACCAGCAACGCATAGTCGCCGGGGTTGAAGCCGCTGCCGGTCAGCGGGTTGTTGGGAAACAGGATCGCGCCTTCCAGCGGGCTGCTCGGGAGGAAATCTTCGGGCGCCAGCGTGAAATGAAAGAAGTCATTCACTGACACGACCGGATGGCCGTCGGCCTGGGTCTGCGCGAACTGCTGGACATTCCATCCTGGCGGAAGCACCCACATCCAGTTCGTCCAGGTCCCGTAGCCCGGCTGGCCGGCGTGATACTGTCGGCGGGTCCGGTCCAATACTGCATCTGGGTTGGCTGGTTGGCGTAGGCAAACAGATAGCTCGGCTTGGTCATCACGGAGGTGGCCGGGAACGGCGCGAGGTTCCAGTCCTTGAGTGGCGTGTTGGCGCTCCAGCCATTGTTGATATTCTGCAACACGTTCGATTCGTAATACCCCTTCTTGCGGACGTGCCGATAGATCGCGTCGTTGTACTGGACCGTGACCACGATGTTCTGGTTTCCGGGGAGCGGCTGCGGCGTGGTGCTCTCCGCGAGCACGTGCTGAAATCTGCGGAACTGGCGGGGACGCTCGAATCGAACCCTCGGCGTATCATGACTCAGCGCGCTCGCTTCCTGATCGGAGGCAAAGACGTCGCCCTGGGGCCACCAGGTCAGAAAAATAGGCGCCGCGGCGCCGCGAAATCGCTGCGCGCTGAGAGCCGTGATGGCGCCCCATAGCGTCCAGGCGTGGAGCGTCATCGCCCTGAGGTCCTGTTGGGCGACCCATCCGTTGATCGTCGAGGGCGACTCGGGCTGGAACCATTGAGGGAGCGCGCCCGGTCTGAGCCCGAACGACGTGGTTGCATCCGGCGACTCAGCCGTCGGTGGCGCCGCCGGGTCCGGCCAGGTCTGCGCGAGCGTAGCGCCGTGAATCACCATCACGATCGCGACCGCCGCAATGATCGAGCTGCTCAAGCGAGTCGAATGTTTCATGCCTGCACCACCTGCCCCGGGTTCGGAACCCAATCAGGTGAGCAAGCTGCGGGCCAGAGCCCTTCGTGGCTGGAATATCTCCATAAAGTAGAGTGATGGCGCACAAAGAAAATGCCGGATCGAAGAAGGCGCGGAGAATCGATGAGAGCGCGGCAGTGATGTCCCGACCTGGACCACTGCACTGTGCGGCAGCACAGTCTACCCTCACCCGCCGAGCGCAGCGCTCGCCGACCTCTCCCTGGTCAGGGAGAGCGACTGTGTTGGGAGTCAAGTGGCGCGGCGCGTTGCCCACAGGGTCCACAGGCTCTGGGATTTTGGGCAGTATCCCGCCTGTGGACTTGTGGACAACGGGCCGGAAGCTTAAGCGGGATTTGGACATGGCGGGTTCCAAGGGGTCTGATGTTTGAGCATCGCATTGAGGATGGTGAGCAGCTTGCGGGTGGCGGCGAGCAGGGCGACTTTCTTGGGCTTGCCGGCGTCGCGCAGGCGGCGATACAAACTGCGCAGCGCGGGGTTACAACGAATCGCGGAGAGCGTCGCCATATACAGCGCACTGCGCACGTCGGCGCGGCCGCCGAAGATGGTACTGCGCCCGCGCCACGCGCCGCTTTGCTGGTCGAACGGCGCGACGCCCACCAGTGCCGCGATCTGCTTGCGGTCCAGGTGGCCCAGTTCGGGCAGCCGCGCCACGATGATCGCCGCGGTCACCGCGCCTATGCCCGGCACCTGGTCGAGCTGCGCGCAGCGCTGGCTCAGGGGCGGATGGTCGCGCAGGCGCTGCTGGATCTGGTGATCAAGCGCAGCCCGTTCACGCTCCAGGGCGCGAATCACGCGCGCGATGCTGGGGCGGATCGAGCGCGCTGCCTGCTGGCTGCGGTTGCGTTCCGCACTCAACATTTTGATTACCTGCTGGCGGCGCATCACCAACGCTTTAAGTTCCTCGTCGGCCGCCTCCGGCACCGGCGTAGGCGCCGGTTGCAT
Organism: uncultured delta proteobacterium; assembly: GCA_963749215.1. Lineage (GTDB taxonomy): Bacteria > Desulfobacterota > Binatia > Binatales > Binataceae > CAVVMA01. The sequence goes on from CAVVMA010000011.1 coordinate 79,457, forward strand.
CCGCTCGGCGAACTCGCACAGCCCGCGCGCATCCAGCCGATCAGTCTTCGCCAGGTGTCGGCCCGCTTGGGCAAAGTGATAGGTGTCGCGCGGGTTGACCAAGGCGGTGGGTACGCCCGCCGCCCACAGCGCCAGGTAGGCGGCGCGCTCGTAACCGCCCGAGGCCTCGATTACCACCAGCTCGACCGTGCCTGGACTCAAGCGCTCGAGCAGCGTGACGAGGCCTGGCTCATCGTTAGACACGCTGAACGATTCGCCGCTGGACAGGGCCACTGCCAGCGTGCGCTTGCTCACATCGATGCCAACCAATATCGCTCCGTCCATGATCCGCTCCTTCGTGGCGCCGGCCCCGCCCTTCCTTGCGCGATTCGGGCTGTGCCTGTCAGGCCGCCCCAGCGACTGTTCGGGCTCTGGGCCGGAGTTGCGGGCGCGGCGACCACGCTCTCCCTCGGTTTCCTTCAACCTAGGGTAATTCGGCCTGCCGCGCCCTTGTCCTACTCCATCTTCGGACTCCGAGCGGAACATACAAGGTGTAAGACGCTGGCGCTGGCCGCACTTGACGCTGGAAGTGAAAAAAGATCGGCGCGAGATCCAAACCCCCTCCCTGACCAGGAAGAGGTCGCGCGGCGCGGCGTTTGTTCTTTTCCTCCAAACGCCGTGACACGCGGGTGAGGGTGCCGCCGCAGGCTAGCGCGGGGCCATCCGGAGGGCGCCGTCGAGCCGGATCGTCTCTCCGTTGAGCATCGAGTTCTCCACGATATGGCGCGCCAGCGCCGCGAACTCCGCCGGCCGCCCCAGCCGCGACGGAAATGGGATGGTTGCTTCGAGCGCCTTGCGGGCCGGATCCGGGAAGTCCGGCCAGCATCGGGGTGTCGAAGGTCCCCGGCGCGATTGTGCAGATCCTGATTCCGAGCGAGGCCAGGTCGCGCGCGATCGGCAGCGTCATCGCGACCACGCCTCCCTTCGACGCCGAATAGGCGGCCTGCCCGATCTGCCCGTCGAACGCCGCCACCGACGCAGTGTTGACGATCACTCCGCGCTCGCCTTCACTATTGGGCTGGTTTTTCGCCATCTGGGCGGCAGCGAGCCTGATCCCGTTGAAGGTGCCGACCAGGTTCACCTGGATGACCTTGTTGAAGAGCTCCAGCGAATGCGGGCCCTCGCGCGTGACGGTGCGCATCGCGCGTCCGATTCCGGCGCAGTTGACCGCGACATGGATCGTGGCGAAGCGCGCGACCGCCTTCGCCACCGCCTCGGCGGCTCCGTCCGCCGAGACCACGTCGGCCGCAACGAACATGCCCCGGTCGCCGAACGACTCGGCGACTTTGGCTCCGGGCGACGATTGCAGGTCCAGGATCGCAATCCTGGCGCCTGCACCGGCAAATTCGCGTGCCGTGGCCTCCCCCAATCCGGAACCGCCCCCGGTGATAAGTGCGACCGCGTCCTTCAGATTCATCGCTTACGACCTCGTATCGGGATCATTTGCGTCAGGCACGATACGCACGGGCGGCCCACCGATGCAACCCGCGGCAGGGAAGGGTGGAAATCGTTTACCCGGCTTGGCGTTAGGTAATAGTATGATGCCTGATTCCGAACGAACCTCAAACGAGGGAGGAGCGTCATGGGCAAGTTCCTGTCAGATGTGAAAAAGATTCGCGAGCGGGCTCGCGCGAACATGCAGTCGGGCGCCGTCACCGAGAGCTACAAGGCCAACCGCAAACAGGTCGTCAAAGTGCTCAACGATGTGCTGGCCACGGAGTTGGTCTGCGTCCTGCGCTACAAGCGCCATTTCTACATGGCCGCGGGAATCAGTTCCGACTCGGTCAAAGCGGAATTCCTGCAGCACGCCAACGACGAGCAACAGCACGCCGACTGGATCGCCGAGCGAATTACACAGCTCAACGGCGAGCCCAACTTCAATCCCGAAGGCCTCGCCGATCGAAGCCATTCCGAATACGCCGAAGGATCAGACCTGATCGAGATGATCAGGGAGGACCTGATCGCCGAACGAATCGCGATCGAGTCCTACTCGGAAATCGTGCGATGGCTCGGCAACGACGATCCGACCTCGCGCAAGCTGATCGAGGACATCCTCAAAAAGGAAGAAGAGCACGCCAACGACATGAGGGACCTGCAGGTCCGGATAGCAAAGGAGGGCGACGCCGGCTGAGGCCGGCGGAATCCCCCTTTATTTCCGCTTCCCCCCTTACTTTGGTCCAAGGTGCGCGGATGAAAACCCGGCGCACTTCGGGATTGGGTTTGCCCCGGGGTTGAGCTTATCTCGAGAGCGCCTGGCGCACGGTGTTCAGTATATAGACGAAGTCGCGCGCACTCCCGATCTCGCCCATCAGGGCGACCCGCTGCAACATCCCCATTTCGTCGGATGTCACGTTGTGCAGCCGATGCAATTTCTGATCGGCTCGGAACTGCTCCCAGGCCGAAGCCGCCTTGGCGCCGGCTTGGGTTTCGGTCTTCAGCAGCTCGCGGGTGTCGGGATTGGCGAGGAAAAAGAGCTCGCTGCGCTCCAGTCCCAATGCGTCCGCCAGCTTGCTCACGATCGCGTCGGAAGGGTGACGCTGATCGGACTCGAGCAAGCCCACGTACGGGGTTGAGGTTTCGATCGTCTGGGCAAGCTCACCCTGCGTGAGATCGAGCTCGCGACGACGCCTGCGAAGGACTTCGCCGAATGTGCGGCCTTTTTCTCCTGCCATTGAACCTCACCTTTCTTTGAACGCGGTCTTCTGACCATGGCACCGATCGGTCGGCCGATCTGCGGGGAATTCGACTAATGATTCCCTTTCGATTTGGCACGCCGCGTCAAAAGAGTCGATGCCGACACCTGAAGAGGTAACAGATTCCGTGCCACGCTAAAGCACTAAATTTCATCGATAAAGCGAGGCGTTCAGAATCATTTGTCTCAGGGACGCAACTCTTGTGTCGCATCTGCGCAACAATGCTAAGAACCGTCTTCGTAAGTTTGGTCCCAATATGCGTCAGCGTGGGTGACCGCGACGGATACGCAGCGCACAATTCTGAGCCTATCCTCCGGAGCGAACCGAGTCCCCCCTGTGCGTGTCGATTCGCGAATAAATGACTGACCGAACCGGTACTGCGAGTCATTTGAAAATTATCGGCAGCCTGTTGTAGGAGTGGGTTCGTAAGGGTGAGGGGAAAAGCGGGGTGGGTCCGATTCAGGGACCCATCGTTCGTCTTGCAGGGAGGACTTCCGCGGACCCCTCACCCAACTGACGTGCGAACTGTCCCTTTCGACGAGTCCAGCGCAAGTATGATTCACAGAGGTGGCCCTCCGCCGAGGCGTGGTGTTGATCGATGGCTTTTGCGCCCCTTGCGATCCCGGTTGCAAGACCTCCCGCGAGCGGAGAACGTCTCGGCTTGACCACCTTGCGCAAAACCGGCACGGTTGATGTCAAGTTTCGAGCCGGCGGCTGGCGCCGGGCGAGATCGAGATGAGCCGCATATCCGGAAGATGCCGATTTGGAAAGCGCAGTGTCGCATCGCTTGCGGCGGCGTTCCTGATTCTGGCGCAACTGCTGAGCACTGCGCATTTCCATCCGCTTCCGGGACAGCACAAGTACTCCGCGAGTTCAGTCACGGCTGTAGACGACGGTCTGTGCGCGGAGTGCCTGCTCCACTTCAATACGCCGTACGCTTTTACGGCTCTCCCGGCGCTTGCCGCGCCGATATGGTCGCAGCCGGTTGGAGTTGCCGCGGTTCAGCCGCGGCTGGTCGCGTCGTATCGTTCGAGTCTGTTTGGGCGAGCCCCGCCCGCATCGGTCTGAACTCCCCCTTTTCGAACAACTGAGGTGATGCGCCGTGGAACGCCACGAGCGCTCGGCCGTGCGGCCAATCAGCGTCGCGACGTGGCTGGCATCTTGGAGGAGTAAGGAAACTTATGATGCGGAGGGTTTCATTGGTGATGGCCGGGCTGGCAATTCTGCTCGCCCAGCCACTTTTCGGATCGACGGCTCAGGCCGCGCGGACCAAACCTGCGCCGCAGGATTTGTCGGGAACCGTTAAAGACGCGCTGGGCCGCCCGCTGGCGGGCGTCCGGCTTTCGCTTCAAGACAGCAGGGGAAGAGTCGAAGCGACAACTGCGAGCGACTCCGAAGGCTATTTCATTTTCAGGAGGATCGCGCCGGGGGTACACGCTATCGTCGCCGAGAAATCGGACTTCAAGACGGCGACTCAAATCGTCACGGTGAGCGCGAAGCCGCTGAAACCGCTGGAGTTGGCGCTCCAATCGGAAGCGGCGCTCAGCATGGCGGTCGTTGCGAAGCGGCTCAATCAGTCACGCAACGGCTTGTCACCGGAGACCGGCGGGAGCGTATACCACTTCAGTGAGAGCGCGCTGCAGGACCTGCCCCAGGGCAACAACACTCAGCTCAACGATGTCCTGCTTCAGGCGCCCGGCGTCGTCCAGGATTCATACGGGCAGCTTCACGTTCGCGGCGATCATGCCAATCTCCAGTACCGAATCAATGGCGTCCAGCTTCCGGACGCAATCACGGGATTCGGTCAGTCGTTTAGCCCGCGCTTCGCCCAGAGTATCAGCCTGCTCACCGGCGCGCTGCCGGCGCAGTTCGGCCTGCGCACGGCCGGAATCGTCGACATCAAGACCCAGGAGGGACTCGAAAACAACGGCGACGTGGAATTCTACGGTGGACAGCGAAACACCGAGCAGCCGAGTGTCGAATACGGCGGATCTTCGGGCAAGCTCGACTACTTCGTGACCGGCCAATTCCTGCACACCGATCGCGGCGTCGAGCCGCCCACTCCCGGACCGGTTGCGATTCACGACAGCAGCTACCAGGGTTCGGGCTTCGGCTACTTGTCTTATTTCCTCGACCCGACGACCCGGCTCAGTCTCATCACGGGGACGGCCGTCAATCATTTCGAGATTCCCGCCAATCCGGGTCAGCCGCAGCTATTCGCGCTCGAAGGCGTCCCGATTTATCCATCGCGGGACGTTGCAGAGAACCAATTCGAGCAGAACTATTTCGGCGTGTTCGCGCTCCAGGGGGTGATCGGGCCGGAGGTCGATTATCAAGTCGCGCCGTTCAGCCGATATTCCACCGTCACGTTCAATCCCGATCACGATGGCGACCTGATCTACAACGGCGCCGCGTCGAGAGTCTTCCGAAGCGATTGGGCGAACGGCATCCAGGTCGACACGGCCTACCACGGTTTCGATCAGCACACGATTCGGCTGGGCGCCTTCTTCGACTCCGAGCGGGCCGAGATCGACAATCGCGAAGCCGTGTTCCCGGCCGACCCCGCGGGAGCACAATCGAGCGATATTCCGTTTACGGTCCTCGACGACACGGCGCTCCAGAGCTGGACGTACAGCGTCTACCTGCAGGATGAATGGAAACCCGTCGAGCCGCTCACGATCAACGTCGGCACGCGGTTTGACCTGTACGACGGACTGGAGCGAGCGGATCAGGCGAGCCCGCGCGTCGGGCTGGAGTACACGCCCATCAAGGGCACGACGCTCCATGCCGCTTATGCGCGGCAGTTCACGCCGCCGCCAACCGAGCTGGTCTCAGTCACTTCGATTAAAGACTTCGAGCACACCACCGGCGCGCCCGCCTCCGACGGAAACCGCACTCCGACGGTCGAGCGCGATCATCTGTTCGACGTCGGGGCGACGCAGGCGATCCTGCCGGGACTGAATGTAGGAGTCGACGCCTACTACAAGAAGGCCGCCGATTTAATCGACGAGGGTCAGTTCGGTCCGGCGCTGATCTTCGAGACCTTCAACTACACCAAGGGCCGCGTTTACGGCACCGAGTTTACCGGTTCGTATACCCACGATAATCTCTATACCTATGTCAACTTTGCCTACAGCGTCGCCCAGGGCACCCAGGTCGAATCGGGTCAATTCAACTTCGCACCGGATGAGCTGGCCTATATTAGGAATCACTACATCTTTCTGGATCACGACCAGACTTTCACCTCGTCGGTAGGCGCCGTCTACAGTTGGCAGGGTTTCACGTTCAGCGTCGATGGAATCTACGGCAGCGGGCTGAGAAGGGGCTTCGCGAACACCGGCAACCTGCCCTTCTATATCCAGGTGGATACCGCCATCAAGAAGGCCTTCGTCGTTCCGACCGTGGGTAAGATGGAGGCGCGGATTGCGGTCGTTAACCTGTTCGACCACACCTATCTGGTCCGCAACGGCACTGGAATCGGAGTCTTCGCCAATCAGTACGGCCCGCGCCGGGCGCTCTACGGCGGAATCAAATGGGAGCTGCCGTTCACGCAACCGCAGCCAGGTGCGTTAACGAGTGCACATTGAGGAGCGCGCGTTGAAAATGAGCGCCAGCATACCCGCGTACGAACCCCGGCTCTTCGAGCCACCATGGCGTCGACTGCCCTGGTTTCTCCCGGGTGTGCTGGCCACGTGTATGATGCTGGTGGGGATGTCGATGGTGCTGGATCAGAGGCCGGTGGCGCCGCCCCATCGCGAGGCGATCGAGGTCCACATCATTCAGCGGCCGCCGCCGATCGGGGGTCTGCAAGGTGGACCAGAAAAGAAGATCGCATCCGCAAAACCGTTGCACCATGTGAAACCGAAGGTGCACGCGAACAAGCCGCCCCCGGTGCTCGCGAAGATCACGCCCATACTGCCGGGCGCCGTCACCTCGTCGACCGGAATCGCGACGGGCGGAGCAATCGGTCGCACTCTAGCGAGCGTCGCGCCGGAGGGAACAGGATGGGGCAGCGGGATCGGGACGGACAGTATCGGCGCACGCGCGATCTACCATCCCATTCCCGCGATACCGGACGATTTGCGCGAGAACATCTTTCAGGCCGAGGCCGTGGCGCATTTCACGGTCTCCTCCGACGGAACCGTCACGGTGACGCTGGTCAAACCGACCAGGAACCCGCGCCTGAACCAGATTCTGCTCGCAACGCTATCGCAGTGGACATTCTTCCCCGCGGTCAAGGACGGAATCGCGATCAATTCCGCCTTCGACGTGCGAATTCCGGTCAGCGTCCAGTGATATGATTTAGCGTGGCTTCCGCTTCCGCGCCTTTGCTCTCGGCCTGCGTCTACGCCGCGTTGGTTCTCGGTCTGCGCCACGCGCTCGAGTCGCACAACATCGCAGCGATCGGCGACTTCACGACCTCGGCGGGCTCGCCATCTCAGGCGCTGGGATGGACGGCTGCGTACACCCTCGGCCACGTGCTCGCGATCGCGATGATCGGATCGCTGTCGGTAGCGTTCGGGCTTTCCCTTCCGCCGGGCGCGACGGCGATCATCGGGCGCCTGGTCGGCGTAACGCTGATGATCTTCGGCGCTTATGTGCTGTACGTGCTCTTTGCCAAACCGGGAACGATGGTCCGTTACAGCCGCGTGACGCTGATCGCGGCCGCGATTCGGCGGGCCCTTGCGGCTGTCAGACGGAGCGAGGCAAGACACGTTCACGAGGCGGAGCTTCGAGCCTCGGCAGGCGCGCGCCCCGCGTTCGTCCTCGGCCTCGTCCACGGCGCGGGCCTCGAGACGCCGACGCAACTCGCCCTGTTCGTGCTCGCCGCGGGGATGCGCGGATGGGAGGCCGGCCTGCTGTGCGTGCTGGTGTTCGTCGCGGGTCTCGCCGCGATGACGGGAATGATGGCGGCCGTGTCGGCCGGGATGTTCAGGCTCGCGTCGGCGCTGCGATGGATCCAGGCGGGCGTGATGCTCCTGAGCGGCGTCTACAGCGTCGCGCTCGGCGCCGCGTTGACCCTCGGCGCGATTTCCTAGTCGTCTGGATTAGCTGAAGTGTCTGGCGCGACACTATAGTCAGCCGGTCATTTGCAGCGGACCACTCACGATCCGGTTCCTGACTTTCGCGCGCGGCTGTTTTGTTCCTGAAGAGCGCGGATCGCGGCCGCGATCTGATCGCCAAAATCGCTTACGTCGGCGCTCAGCGCCGCCACCGTCGCCTCCGCCCCTTTTGATTGCGCGCCATGATGGATGCTCGAGTCACGGGAGAGCAGAATGTTGCCGCTCTTGCCGTCCCGGATCGTCCAGTGCGCGAGCAGTTCCGAATCGCCGTTCTGAGCGGGTTCGAATCGCCCGACGTTCGACTTCGATCTGGTAGTCGATCGGAGCCGATTTGAACCAGGGGTAAGTTGCGACCTGGACGTCCCCGAGCGAGTTGGCAAGATTCTTTTCCAGTACCAGGCTGAAACTGGTGTCCACCGGCTCCGCCCAGCGATCGGTGGCTGAGTATTCGATCTGGTTCGGACCGAGGCGCGTGGCAATCTGGTCTCGGCCGCTCAGATACGCGGGCAGCCGCACCGGGCCCAGTCCGATCGATAGGCTGCCGGTCGCGCCCGCAGCCGGCGGCACAGAAGCCGAAGGCGCGCTCAGGACGTAGAACTTCGACAGGTCAGGTTGCGGCGCGAGTATCGAGCTGCATCCGGCCAGGATGGCGAACGCGCCGGCCGCAGCGCCGCGAGCTACGGCGTTCATCAATGCGCCGTCCCCGGAAAGTATCGGCCGCGCACCACTACGCTGGGGTCGCGTTCCAGTAATTCCGTTAGCTGCCGCGCCGCACGCGCCGCGTTGTCGAGATCCTGTATCGTCTTGCCGGTCTGGTAGAGCAGCGGCGAGTCCTCGCCGAACGAATCCTGCATCGAGACAAGCGTCGTGCGCGCCTGGGTGAGCGCGACGGTGGCGGCCTGACTGGTGACGCGCAGGCTGCTGGCCAGCGGGGCGATCTCCTTGTTCAGTTGGAGCGTCGCTTGCCGGATTCCAGTCGCGGCCTGACCGAGGCTCGCCTCAGTCGTGGCCAGGTTGTCGACCGCGAGCTTGAGCTGCGGCGAGGTGACCAACTGGCTGATCGATGCGAGGGTCTGGCTGATCGATGCGGATAGCTTCTTGAAATCGACTTGCTCAAGCTGCGCGATCAACTGGCTCGCCGCCGACTGCACCTGCTCCAGCGAATTGGGCACGGTCGGGATTTCCTGGTAAGGCTTTATGGTGTTTGCCGGCAGCACGAGATGGATCGGCGTACCGGGATGGAAATCGAGATCGACATAGAGCACACCGGTCACGAAGCTCTCCATCGAAAGCTGCGCCCTCAGCCCGCGGTCGATCAGGCCTCCCATCACCTGAGGCTCGTCGAGATCGACCTCGCTCGCACCGGTGCTCAGCAGCCGGCTCTGCTGCAACTCGATAATTACCGGAATCCTGAAACCGCTCGATACGGCCTGCACACGGCCCTGGGCAGTCTTTATGTTGAGGAGAATGCGCGTGACCGAGCCGATTGCGACGCCTTTGATCTTCACCGCCGCGCCGACTCTAAGACCGTTCACGTCGCCCTCGAAGAAGAGCACGTACTCATGTTTGGTCTGAAACAACTGTCCCGAGCCGAGCACGATTGTCGCCAGCAGCGCGAGACCGATCGCGCCCAGCACGAACGCTCCCACGATGGCTGGATTGGTTTTCTTACCCATGATGCTCTCCGATTTCGGGTCCCTCGCGGGTCAGAAAGTGATGTACCCGCGGATCGTCGCAATTTTTGAGCAGACCCTTCGGGGCTCCGCTCGCGATCATGGTCTTGCTTTCGGCTTCCAGGAACACGCTGTCGTCGCCGATCTTGAAGATGCTCGCCAGGTCGTGCGTCACGACCACCACGGTCGAGCCGAGATTATCGCGTAGATCGAGGATCAGCTCATCCAGCAGGTTGGCGCTTATCGGATCGAGCCCGGCGGATGGCTCGTCAAAGAACAATACCTCGGGATCGAGCGCCATTGCCCGCGCGAGGCCTGCCCGCTTCTGCATCCCTCCGCTGATCTCGCTCGGATAAAAGTCCTCGAAGCCGCTGAGTCCGACCAGCGCGAGCTTTAGCGAGGCCACCTCGCGGATCTCGGCGGGGCTCAAGTCGGTGAATTCGCCGAGCGGAAGCCCGATATTTTCGTGCAGCGTCATCGAGCTCCACAGCGCGCCGCCCTGATACAGGACGCCGAAGCGCCGGAGCATCGCCTCGCGCTCCTCGGCGCTTGCCGCGGTGAAGCTTTTGCCGTCGTAAAGCACTTCGCCGGCGGCCGGCTCGATTAGCCCGATCATGTGACGCATCAGGGTGCTCTTGCCGCATCCGGACCCGCCCATGATGATGAAAATCTCACCGCGCTTGACGATGAAGTTCAGGTCGCGCATCACGACCAGATCGCCGTAAGCCATCGTGAGATGGCGCACCTGTATATGCTCGCCGCTTTGCGGGCCGGAACCACCGCCGTCTGCGCTTTTCGATACCGTCACCGGATCTCCCGAGAGCCGCTCAGATATGGAGTATATTGAACACTACCGCCAAAATGCCGCAGGTCACGACTATCAATACTATACTCATAACCACCGCTCTTGTGGTCGCCTCTCCAACCGCCGAAGAGCTATTTCCGCATTGGAAGCCGCACAGGCATCCGGCGAAAGCGACCAGGATCCCGTAGACGACGCTTTTGAACAGGCCGCCGATCAGATCGTGCGCGTGAACCGCGTGTACGCTTTCACCCAGGTACGCGGCGGTTGACAGCCCCAGCATCCCGTTACCTATCGCCGCGCCACCCATGATTCCCATGAAGTCGGAATACAGACACAACAGCGGCATCATCAGGGTCAGCGCGATGACTCTCGGCAGGACCAGGAATTCCATCGGCGAGATGCCCATCGTGGTCATCGCGTCGATTTCCTCGGTCACTTTCATGGTCCCGAGCCGCGCCGCAAACGCCGCGCCGGTCCTGCCCGCCATGATGACCGCGGTCATCATCGCGCCCATCTCGCGGAGCATCCCTATCGCGACCAGATCCGCAACGTAGATTTGCGCGCCGAATTGCTGAAGCTGCACCGCGCCCATGAAGGCGAGGATCACGCCAACCAGGAAGCTGATCAGGGTCACGATACCGAGAGCGTCGGCGCCGCATTCCTGGATATACTCGAGCAGGTCGGAGAAGCGAAAGCGGGCTTTGCGACGGGCAAGGTTGCCGAACGCGATCGCCACTTGCCCGATAAACCCCAGGGATTCCTCGAGTGAGCCGGCCATTGTGACGCTGGCTCGTCCGACACGCTCGAGCAGCGATGGCCGCCGCTGGCCTCGGCTGTCGCCTTTTTTCTCGTGAACGGCTTCGGCCAGTTCGAGCAGATTTCGCAGGCCCGGCGGCAATCCGGTGGTGTCGGCTTCGACACCGCGGCGGGCGCACAGCTCGCTCACGGCCCAAACGAAACTCAGCAGGCTGGTGTCCCATTCGGCCAGCCCCCCGGCCTCGAACGCGACCCGCTTTGGAGCGGCGCCGGTGTGAAACTCCGGCTCGATGCGGCTCGCCGAGGGCATCCCGTGCTTTATCCGCCATGCCCCTTGCAGGCGAATGACGAGGGTGCCGTCTCCGCTCTTTTCGAGCGACAGATTTCCGTTCGCTGTCACCTGCTCCGCCTCAAGTCGGGCCGCCTCAGCCTGGAAAAACCTTGTCCTGAGACCGGCGCGAGCGCAAGGGGGTGTTGTAAGGTCTCGATGGCGCTCCGCGGGCATCCTGGAGTATTGCTGCCGTCCGATTGCACGACGATTGCCCGTCCCTTGTGCAATCGAAGATTCCCCGATCGCTCGATCCCTCGGAAAAGAGGCTCGTTGGATATGGCACGCAGTCTGCTCTGGCAGAGATTGTTGGATGGAGGCCGCGGAAGTTCCCCCCTGCTAAAAGAGAAGCCCCGTACCATAGCAGTCCAGGCCATAAGCGCCTCCATCCAACACTAAAGCCCTCTGCATCGATACAAGCCGCGGCACTACGCGAACCGGTTTGACCCCCCAATTCGATCCGCGCTGACTCGCCGCGCTTGGTCCGCGGTCTGATTCCTCAAGTCCCGCGAAGCTTGCCTATCCGAAATGTTTTGTGCTCGGATCCTCGACGGCGAGGAGGAACGACGTATGGAACGCAAGTCCGCCGTACCGGCGCAGGCGACCCTGTCGCCGGCACAAATGATCGACCTGGAGCGCTATCCAATCACGAGTCTCGGCACCGACGCGGCGCGTCAGTTGACGACGCATTGCCGCCGCCAGCTCGACGATACGGGAGCGTGCGAGCTGCCCGGCTTTCTGACCCCGGAGTGCGTGGCGCTACTGGTTCGCGAGGGCGACGCCCTGTCCGCCCAGGCGTATCACAGCGTCGTGACCGGAACCGCCTACATCGAGACCCCCGACATGACCCTGCCCAGCGACCATCCGCGGCGCATCTTCGGCACCTCGTCGGTTGGAGTAATCGCCTACGATCAGTTCCCCTCCGATTCACCGTTGCGCCGACTGTACGAGTGGGAACCTTTGATGGATTTCATCGGCGCGGCGCTCGGCAAGGACCGCTTGTATCGCTACGCCGACCCGATGGGCGCGCTTAATCTGGCTGTGATGGGCGACGGAGAGAAGCTGTTCTGGCATTACGATCAGACCGACTTCGTGACCTCGATCGCGCTGCGTGACGCCGACGAAGGCGGCGACTTCGAGTACGCCCCGCTGATCCGCAGCGCCACCGACGAGAACTATGCCGCGGCCAAGCGCGTGCTGGAAGGATCTTCCGAGCAAGTCGTGCGCGTCCCGATGTGTCCGGGCACGATGCTGCTGTTCGAGGGGCGCAATTCGCTCCATCGCGTAACTCCGATTAGCGGCCACACCACGCGGCTGGTCGCGCTGCTGGCTTACGACACCAAGCCGGGTACCCGGAGCAGCAAGCTGTTGCAACTGGCCCGCTATGGGCGAGCGGCGTAGGAAGTCCGCGCCTGGCGCCGCGACGCGGGCGGCGACCCGCATCGAACAGGATTTGCTCGGCGATCTCGCGGTACCGGCGGGCGCGCTGTATGGAATCCACACCGTCCGCGCGACCCGCAATCTGAGCTTCTCGGGGAAGACGCTCGGGCGCTATCCCGCGTACGTGCGCGCGCTGGCGATCGTGAAAAAGGCTGCTGCGCAGGCCAACCGCGACGCGCGCGTGCTCGATGTGCGCATATCCTCGGCGATCGGGCGGGGCTGCGACGCGTTGATCCGGGGCGAGTATCTCGATCAATTTCCGGTCGACGCGCTCGGCGGCGGCGGCAGTATCGCGATCAACATGAACCTCAACGAAGTGATCGCCAATCTCGCGAACCGGCACGCCGCCAACGCACACCACGGTGGCACGCTCGGAAGTTACCGGCCGGTCCATCCCAAGACTCACGTCAACGCCTCGCAGTCGACCGCCGACGTTTGCCATTCGGCGACCCGGATCGCGATCCTCGATCGATGGGCCGCGACGCGGCGGGCGCTGGAGCGGTGCACAAGCGCGAGTCGCGCCAAGGCCGCGCAGATGCGCACGGTAATGACGATCGCACGAACCTGCCTGCAGGACGCCTCGACGGTCTCGCTCGGCGAGCTGTTCGGCGGTCATGCTGCGGCGCTGGAGCGCCGAATCGTCGCGCTCGATCGCAGCGTCGAGGCACTGCGCCGGATCAATCTGGGCGGCACGGCGATCGGCTCGGGCGACGGCGCGTCCGCCGCGTATCGCCGCGCGATAATTCCCCGGCTGACCGAGCTTGCCGGGATGCGGCTGCGGCTGCGCGACAATCTTTACGACGCCGCGCAGAATATCGACGACCTGGCCGAAGTCGGGGCGCAGTTCGGCTTGCTGGCCGAGGTCCTTATCAAGATCGCCCAGGACGTTCGCCTGCTGGCCTCGGGTCCCGACGGCGGGTTCGCCGAAATCGTCCTGCCCACGGTACAGGAGGGTTCGTCATTTTTTCCGGGCAAGATCAATCCGGTAGTCGCGGAAACCCTGCTGCAATGCTGCTTCCAGGTGCTGGGATGCGAACGGTCCGCGCGCCTTGCGCTGGAACGCGGCGAGCTCGACCTCAACGTTTTCGAGGGCAGCGCAGCGGTCAACCTGTTCGACGCGATGGAGATGATCGAGCGCGCGGTCACGCTGTTCGCGGAGTTGTGTCTCGAAGGCATCGTCGCGAACGAAGCTCGATGCGCCGACCTCGCCGCGCGCAGCCGGTTCAGTCGCGGCTAATGAACTCCCAAGTAGCCGAGCGTAACCCGAGGCTCGCTACCACTACCGGAGCCTTGAGCCTCGTTCCCAGTCCCTGGACGCCCGCAGCCGTCTTCGCCGCTTGGAGCATAATCCTGCTGGGCGCAATCGCACGCCTGGTGCCTTATGCAGCCAACCGCTCGCTCTGGCTGGACGAGGCGAAAGTGGCGCTCACCATTGCAAGGCGCTCCTTTTCGGGGCTGCTCCAGCATATCGCTAGTGGTCAGCGGGGACCCGTCGGTTTCCTGATGCTGGAGAAGCTCGCGAGCGAGCTTGGGGGGATTAACGAATTTGCGTTGCGCCTCGTTCCGCTGCTGGCCGCGATGGTCTCGTTGGTGCTCTTCTACCAGGTCGCGCGGCGATGCCTCCGGGCGAAGGCGGCGCTGATTGCTCTTTGCCTGTTTGCCTTCTCGACCTCGCTTATCTATTACGCTTCCGAAGTGAAGCCTTACTCGAGCGATGTCGCCTCGACGCTCGCGATACTGTTCCTGGCGTTGATGGTTGCGCAGCGCCGCGGCAGCATCGAGGCCATGCTCGGGTTGGGCGCCGTTGGCGCGCTCTGCATTCTGATGTCATACCCGTCGGTATTCGTGCTTGCGGGATGCGGCGCGGTCTTGTTCTGCTTCGAGTGGTCGCGCGGCCAACGCGGAATTGCCGCAAAGTGGGCTTTCATGGCAGCCCTCTGGGCAGTGCTGTTCCTGACAAATTACCTCTTAATAGTCAGCCCTGTGAGGGAGCATTTGCGTGTCTGGTGGGAAGCGGGGTTTGCCCCCTCGCCGCTCCTTTCGATCGAGACTGCGCGCTGGTTGGCCAACGCTCCCTTCCAACACTTGTCCGGCTATACAGATGGCCGCGTCCACTTCTGGCTCGCGGCCGGAACCTTCGGCATCGGATGTGTCTGTTTGCTTCTGGCCGACCGGTGGCTGCTCGCGATCCTCCTTTCGCCGGCGGCCGTGGCCCTTCTCGCAGCGATTCTACATCAGTACCCATTCAGCGGCAGGTTGATCCTCTTCCTCGCTCCGCTGGCAGTGATGGTAATGGCCGTGGGACTGGAGTTCGTCTGGGATAGACTGCCGCCCGCGGGTCCAATGGCCGCTGTGACCCTGACCGTCCTTCTGCTCTTTCCGGCTGCTATTAGCGTTGCGACATCTTTCGTCCACCCGCCGGGGCGCGAAGAGATCAAGCCCGTTTTGGATTACGTCATCGAAAATGGCAAGGGCGGCGACCTGCTCTATATCTACTACGGCGCGGGACCAGCCTTTGATTTTTACACTAGCTATTCCAGCAAGTATCAACTGAGCAACATGGTGGTAGTGAGGGGAAGAGGCGGGACTGCCGATGCTTTGCAGTATGAAGAGAATCTTCGCACCCTGCGGGGTCGTCCTCGGGTGTGGATCGTCATGAGCCACTATTCTCACGGCCCGGCCGGCAAGAAGGTCAACGAGCAGCCCATATTCCATTCCATCCTGGATCGGATGGGCAAATGCCTGTCACAGGTGAGTGCCACGGGCGCTCAAGGGTATCTATACGATCTGAGCTCGCCGTGAGGATCTGGACTCGCGATGCCTGACGCCTGTTCCTCGGGCGGCGGAAGCGCGCCGCGGGCCATGGCTCCCTGCAGCAGGGTCAAATGGTGCCAGCCAGGTATGGAGAGCATGCAATGCCAAATAATCCGGCCACGATTCCCGCGCTTCGCGAACGACGCAAAGCGGTGGTCCGCGAACACATGCGTTCCCCGACCGGCGCAACGAGGTCCACGCGATCCGTCACGCCGACGACGCCGTGATCGTCGAGTTCGACCTGCTCGGCACTCACAAAGGCCGCTACGCGGCGTTCCACCGACCGGCGAATCGTTCAGATGCCTCAGGGTGGCGTTACTCTTCGTCGAGAAGGATCGGATCGTCAGCGAGCGGGGTCTACTTCGACTCGGCCACGATCCTGCGCCAACTCGGCCTCGCCGCCGCATCAGGTTGATTCGAAACCGCCGTCAGATGTCCCTCACGTACCATTCGGAGGCGATACTCAGTCCTTCCGAACGGAGAAATTGTCGTTTCGGTTCCTCAAGATGGCCGCATACCACGCGGCTAATATCAGCCCGTTGTAAGCGCCTACCTCGCGACTGTCATGGTAGCCGGTCAGTTTGAGGGCGAGGCGTCTGGCGCCGACTCAGCTCAATGTGGGTCTATGTTCCGAAGCCTCGCCGCTGTCATTCTCGCGCGTCCTCCTGCCTGGCGCGCGAAGAATCCCGATCTCCGAATCCGGGATTCCTCGCGCGCGGCAGCCACGCGCGCGGGAATGACAGTCCTGGCTATTTCTACCGGCACACCAAAATTGCCCACGACCACTGTCATTCTTGCGCGTGGCTTGGAGCCTGCCCTCCCAGAGGGCACGAAGAATCCGGACTCCGGGTTGCGGGGTCTCCTACTCCGCGCTCAAGTCCTTCCACTCAGGATTTATCGACTCGATCAGGCTGATCTTCCGCCTCCGCGTCATCTTCTTGATCTCCTTTTCGCGGCCAATCGCTTCGTCAATCTCTCCGAACTCCTCGAAATAGACCAGGCGGTCCACTCGGTATCGGGCCGTGAACGAGCCGGGCGTCCCTTGCTTGTGCTCGAAAACGCGGCGCTCAAGATCGTTGGTGACGCCGGTATAGAGCGTACGCGAGACGCTGCTCACGATGTAGACGGAGTAGGTCCAGTCGCGCATGGGAGCGGTTTAACTCAGCAGAGGTTCCGGGATTCTTCACGCGGCAGCCCCCGGCGCATGCCATGGCAGCAGCAAGGCTTAGGATATGCAACCAGACTAAACCTGAATCGGCGGCCGATCTCTCCGCTCATCAAACTGAGACACTACCAACAGATTGATGCTGGGCGCGTGATGCTCATGCTGCGCGTAGAATGTTGCCACCAGAACCGAAGTGTCGAGAAACGCTTTCATCAGTCCTGCCCGGCGCCGCTGCGATCGCGATGCTGGCGGGCTTCGCGTACCAGCCTGTCGGCTTCACTCTGGGAAAGCTTGCCACGGCCGTGAAAAACCCATACGCCGCGTTCCTTTCTAAGCGGTGTTGCGGAATGGAGGGGGCGCAATGTTACCCGGCCACCTTCACTTTCGAGTTCGAGGGCGTCGCCGCGTTCGAGACGGAGTTCGTCCCTGACGGCCTTGGGAATGACGATCCTCCCAGCTTTATCGAGTGTCACCGTTAGGCTCATGGATGCCATGTAGAGTGGCTTCGCCCAATTTACAAATCCCATTTCTCAGTCGCATGTGGCTAGTCGGCGGCGGAAGCGGACGCCGTCAGCGGACGGGGCGTCATCCTGGAGTGGTCTTCTTCCAGATACTCTGCATCGGAATTCACCTGCCAGACATCGTGGGAGCCGCCAAGAATATTTCGCGCCGCCAGCAGACCGGTCATCATCGCGTGATCCTGGTTGTTGTACTTGTGCATTCCATTGCGGCCCACCACCTGCAGGTTTGAAGCCGAATGCTGCAAGTAGTCGCGAATAGTCAGAACGTTCGCCTGGTAATCCTGATCGTATACCGGATACGCCTTTGACTGTCGGATTACGATGCCGCCGGCGGCTTTCAGCCCCGGCGCAAGCCGCAGGGCCGCCAGATCGTCTTCGGCCCGTCTGAACAAGGCTTCGTCGGTCGCGGCCCAGATGTTATCGCCCTCGGCGCAGAAATACTCAAACCCGAGCAGTGTGGTCTCCCGATCGGGCACCATCGACGAACTCCAGTTCTTGAAGTTCTGGATTCTTCCCACCATCACCTCGGGGTCATGCACGTAGATCCACTGATCCGGAAACAGATGCGCGCTGGGAACGACCAGAGCTACGACCAGGAAATCCCGATAGCGCAGGCCGCGCGCGGCTTCAATTACGCGCTCGGGCGGCTGCGGGTCGAACGACAATAGCAAGTCGCGAAGAGCCATAGTCGAAATATAGTCCGTTCCACTATGCACTGCCTCGCCCGATCGATCGCCGGTGGTTACCGAAGTCACCCGGCCCGACGCGTGTCGAACGCGAACGACGCCCGCGCCCATTCTGATCTCGCTGCCGAGTTGCACAACCCGTCCGGCAACTTCCTCCCACATCTCGCCCGGTCCGTGCTCCGGATAGCGAAACCGGTCGGTCAAGGTTTTGATCAGCGCCTTGCCGGTCCGCCGCCGGGGAGTGACCATGCTCCTGATCAGCGTTGCGAATGAGAGACCTCTGATTCGCTGGGCCGCCCAGTCCGCACTGATCTTGTCGCATGGCACGCCCCAGACCTTCTCGGTGTAGGTCTTGAAGAAAATCTCGAACAGGCGGCGTCCGAACGCATTCACGACCCAGTCCTCGAAGCTTTCGACCTTCGCGATCGGCGCGACTCGCGCGCGCACGTAGCTCAGGCCGCATGCCGCCGCCTCGTAAAGACCCAGGCGCCGCAGCGTATCCACAACCTCGATGGGGTATTTGAAGAACCGCTTGCGGTAGTAGATTCTGGAAAGCCGCTGGACCTTGAGCATCCGATCGGCCAGCATCTCGGTCCAGAACGCTTCGATTTCAGGGTTCTTGGAGAAGAACCGATGGCCCCCCACGTCGCAGCGGTAACCGTTGTGCTCGACCGTGCGCGACAGCCCTCCCACATACGTCGGGTCCTTTTCGAGCACGACGACGGAGCGGCCGGCTTTACTCAGTTCGTAGGCCGCACTCAGGCCCGCCGGCCCCGCTCCGATGACGACTGCGTCCACGCCGCCCATCCGGCTCACCGGCCCCTCCGGCGCGCGCGATCGCCCTGGAGAACCGTAGCGCCACTGCCGCTATGAAATCGTACTACCAAGTGCACGCGAGCCATCTCACTTGACTACCAGATTGTAGGCCAACTCACCGTCCGGATAACGAATCGCCGCTACCGGTTGGTTGGTCAGGCCATCATCAGGTGCACAGACGAATATACCGTGCTCGATCTTCTTATATATAGCCGGTGGCGGCAGAAAGATGTAATGGTCAAAACCTATCACGGCGCCGAAGAGTCCCTTCATTTGCAGCACGCGATCCTGCTGAAATCGTGCCGGCGAATAGCGGTTGAAGAACAGTACGTAGATATAGGCTTGATTTATCTGGGGAGTAATGACGATCGGTCGACGGCCGTCGTCCAGTTTGTCCACCTCCCGCACTACATCACCGACTCCATACTGGAAGAACCGCGCGGCCTGGGCCGGGTAATCGCGCATATACGCAGTCACGAACCGCACCGCATGAAACGCGATGCCGGCCAGAATCAGCACGGCGGCAGCGGCTTTCAGGGCCGGCACGCGCGCAGCGAAATCGAGCAGGGCGACGAATCCGGCGGCGGAGAGCAGCGTCCACGGCGCCACCGCGGTCAGGTTACGTTCGAAGTCGGGCGCGCCGATCGTCATGGCCGGGGGAATCGCGGCAAGTATCAGCCAGCCCACGAGCAGGAGGCCGAGTCTCTGTTGTCCTCTGCCGAACAGCCCGAACAGGCTGATCAAGCCGACCGGAATGAGTAAAGCCTGCACCGGCAGCAGGTGACCGAACCCAGGCGGCTGAAGCATCACGTTCGGAGTCTGATCGCCGCTCAGAAAAAGGTAAGACGGTCCGAAGTGGCTGAGCCAGCCCACAACGAATGTTGCGAGCGCCGGACTGAATGGGCCATTGAAGACTGAAATCTGCCGGATTCGGGCCTGCGTTTCAGCCAGATGCGTCGATAGCACAATCGCTTGCGGAGCCGCTATCAGCACCACGATTGCGAGCGCGATCGCCGCCTGACGCGGAATCCGGCGAAGCTCACGCCAGTACAACAATCCCAGCAGTCCCACAAAGAGAGGAACGAAGACCTTGGTGATTTCGTAGGAATAGAATGAGACGCCGAACATGGCGCCGCTTAGCAGGAGCCATCGCTCCTTGCGCCACGTGAGCCACAGGACGAAGCAGAGCGTCGCCAGGTCGACGGTCGCGGAGGCAGTGATGGGGCAATGGCCGAAACGGCTGAATATCAGGTGCCAGGGCGACAGCGCCACCAGCAGTGCTGCGACCGCCGCGGCGGGAAATCCCAAAGTCAGGCCGGCGAGAGAAGCAATCGCGCCCAGATCCGCAAGTCCCCACAGCGCAGCGCCAAGCCGTATCGCTGACGCCTTGAGCCCGAACAGTCCGACCAGCGGCACGAGCGTGTACTCGAACAGCGCCATCCGGTAGTCGTTGAATCCCTGAAACACGATCGGCAGAAGATTGCCGTGATGGTCGCGGGCGGTCATCAGGATGCTGTATGCGTCGTAGCCGGAAAGCGCCTCGTCCTGGTGAAGGCCGGCCGGCACGCGACCGAGCCACATCGCCCGCAGGCAGACGCCTGCAATCAGTGCAGTTACGAGCAGTCCCGCGCTCAGGCGAGACGCGGAAACCGAAGACCTGAAACCCCGAGCCACGCTGAAAGGTCGCAAGCGCGGCTTCGAGTGTCAATGGACGCCAAGGACGGCCGCGAGCCGTCCGGCGCAAAATGCGGCCCTACAGGATGTAGTAGAACGGGCCGGATCGTAGCTGCGCGGAAAGTCGCGATATCCGCGCGGCTCATCCCGCGGCCTCGATTTCCGCGATCAGCCGCGGAATCGCGCGGCGCAGGTTGCGCCTGTAGATCGCGGCAAACATCGCGCCGACGATCGCGACCTGCCATCCCGAACCGTCGACGGTGAATTGCACCCGAGTCCGCTTCGGCGCGATCGCCGTGAAGACGTGATCGTAGTCAAGTTGCGCTCCGAGCAGCGAGCCGCGCCATTTCCAGTGCCGCATCGGCTCGAACTGCGTCATCTTGAAGGTAGTCGCGATTCCGTTGCTCAGATTGATTTTTCCCTCGCTACCGGCCGAAAGCGGACCCGGCGGACTTCTGACTACCGATCCGATGTGCTTCGCCCAGCTCGGCCATTTTTCGATCTGCGCAAGATGATCCCACGCCGTGTTCAGCGGCACAGCGAGCTCGAAACTCTCGTCGATTAGTCGCTTCACCCGCCCGGCCCGTCCAGCGACTTTCTGGCGCCCCCTGAGGGATTCGAACCCACGACCCCAGGATTAGGAATCCTGTGCTCTATCCATCTGAGCTAAGGGGGCGCTCCGTTAGAAAATTCACCGTGTCCAATTAGTTATGGCAGCTTCGAACCGCGTGACGGATTCGAGCCGGAAGCCCAGCAGATTGGGTTTTGGCAACATCAGCGGCGCAACAGTCGGCTGCGATTATGCTAGCGGCCATCGTTGGGAATATTATGCGCGGTGTTTACTCCGCGCAACGCGCGCGGCAAAAGGCGACGCCGCTGCTTAAATCTTTGCAATATCGCTACACAATGTATCGTATTATGCATGCGTATCTTCAAATTACTCGCCTGGATCGTGCTCAACGTGGGCATCTTCGGCATGATGCTATTCGTGCCCGCCGGCACCATGGATTGGTGGCGCGCGTGGGTGTTCATAGCCGTGGTTTTTGTCGCCGCATGTGCCATCGCTATTAACGTCCTGGCTCATAGCGAGGGCTTGCTTGACGAGCGCCTCAAGTCTCCTCTCCAGAAGGGACAGCCGCTGGCGGACAAATTCATCCTGCTTCTTTGCCTCGCCGCCTGGGGCGGCTTGATTGTGTTCGTTCCACTCGATGTATTCCGCTTTCATTTGCTCCCCACCCCCGGATTCCTTGCCTCGCTTTCGGGATTGGTGCTGGCCGTCGTGGGTTGGTGGGTGATGTATCTCTCCTTCAGAGAGAATGCTTTCGCCGCATCGGTGGTGAGGCATCAGAAAGAAAGACAGCAGGTGGTGGTCGCGAGCGGAGTCTATGGTTTCGTTCGCCATCCGATGTATGCGGGCGGCGTATTGGGCTGGATCGGAGCGTCGATGTGGCTTGGATCCTATGCGGCGGCCCTGCTGACCATCGTTCCGATCGGGACGATAGCTTTGCGAATCCTGTTCGAAGAACGGTTTCTGCGTCGCGAGCTGCGAGGGTACGATGCGTACTCGGAAAGAGTGCGGTACCGTTTGATTCCCTTTCTCTGGTAGGCGCGCCAGGAATGCCGGGCAGTCGAGTGATGAACTTTTCGCCGCTTAGCTGATGCATCGACCACGCCGCGCCAAGCGCTCGAATGAACCGAGACCGAACGGTCCGGGGCGGCCGAGAAGCCCGGCCGCGGATCGGGCAATCCTGCAGGCCGCATTGAAACTGTTCATCGAGCAGGGCGTCGACGGCGCGAGCATCGAGCAGATCGCCGAGCGGGCCGGAGTCGCGAGGACCACGGTCTATCGGCGCTGGTCGTCGAAGGAAGAGCTGCTCGCGCAGGCAATCGCAAGAGCAAGGGGCGCTCCAGAACGCAAAGCGATGGCGGATCGGATCGCGTTGGACAGCCTGGCGAAGCGGCTGGTCGATGCGCTGGCAGAGACTGTGACCGCGCCCGACTATCGCAATCTGATGGCCAGGCTGGCTGGTTCTGTTCCAAGCTGCCCGGACCTGATGTCAACTTATTGGAATAACTACTTGGTCCCACGCCGAAAGTTGGTCCGCGGGATTCTGGAGCGCGTCTCCAGGGCTCACCGCGAGAAGACTCCGATCCGGAGATTTTGCTCGACCTGATCGGCGGGGCGATCATGTACCATTTGCTGATCCGGCCGGGTGAGCGCACCGCGCGCGAGATGCGCGTGTATCTGTTCAGGGTGCTGCGCGAACTCGGTCTGGGCGATAGAGCAAATCGGTGACGGCAGGCGGAGCGCCCCGAGATGCCACCATTCCGGCAATCAGTTGACGAGGATTCCTCGAACGCCACTGACCTCGTAGAGCAGATCGCCTCTGACGTTCTTCTTGCTGGTGTACGCGCTTGCCATTCCGTTCCGGTTGATCGGCGCCGCGACCGGAATTGAGTCGTTGCCGGGTCTCGCAATGGCTGCGCTCATGACGGCCTGCTCGGTGACGGCTTGAAGGGCACGATCCATGCCGGCGATTCCGATTGCAGCCAGCCGCATGCCGATAGTGGTCGGAATCACGCGGTGCGGCCTGCAAACGAGCGCACAGTGAAGGCGCCGACTGCGATACGTTCTAAGCCAGGATTTGCATTTGGGTTACGCGCATCGAAAGATTTGACAATCTGCTAGATTTGTAGTGCTTTCCAATCATGATTCGCATCGGAAGATCGGCCATCTTCGCATTCGGGTTCCTGTTGATCGGCGTAACAGCGTTCGCAGGCGCCGATCTCGCAAGGGGACACGGCTTGTACCTGCGCTACTGCGCGTCTTGTCACGGAATCAACGGCGACGGCCACGGTCCGGTGGCGTCTGCGTTGAAAACACCACCAGCAGACCTGCGTATTTTGTCGAAGCGATACGGAGACCCGCTGCCGGAAGATCAGATAGCCCAATTCATCGACGGGCGCGCCGACGTGCAGGCTCACGGCCCTCGCGACATGCCGATTTGGGGTGAACGAGTTTGGATGTCCGGCGAAGCCGAGGGGAAGCAAAGCAGGGTGAGTCTTCGCATCGCAGATTTGGTCGCCTATTTGCAGTCGATCCAGAAGGCTCAACAGCAGGCCCGTCTCGAGCAATCGCTCGGCCGCCTGGACCGCGTCAACCGATAACCGCGTCGAAGGAGGAATTCCTATGCCGGCAGGTGAATTCAGCAAAGCCTTTCGAGACGAGCATCGCCAGATGCGTGATACGTTGCTCGGTCTGATGGAGGCCATCGAGAGCAACGATGCGGAGTCGTTCCGTCAGAGAATCGGCGAAATGACGGTCGATGCAGGACCTCATTTTCATTACGAGCAGGAAGCCCTCTACCCTGCCCTCGCCGAGATTCACGGAGAGGATTACATAGACCGGCTTCTGGCAGAGCATGACGCCGCGCTCGAAGCGATAGAAAAGTTGGTCCAACTGGCAGAGGCGGAGGAACTGGGCGAAGAGCAAGCCGAATACGGCCGTGAGCTTGTTCGTCAACTCCTGCCCCATGTAAGCGATCGCGATGGCCTCGCGATGATCGTAGAGGTGCTGCCGGAAGAAGCGGTCAAATCGATCCTCGCGGCGCGCGCGGAATCGAAGCGCTCCGGCAAGAACGTCCTCGAGATCGCCAAGGAGCGGAAGAAACGTGCTGCCGCACCGCGCCGCAGGAGCATTAAAGCACCTAAGCGGTCGGCAGCGGCGAGCGCCAAAGGAGGCCGCCGTAAGCCCGTTGCGAAAGCCGCGCCGCCGAAGAAAGAAATGTTGAGCGGCAGGCCCGGCTCAGGAAGCGCCTCGAAAAAGCGAACCCGTAAGTAGTGTCGCGATGGTTGCGAATTCGTGCATGACCGCGAACGTGCCGAGCCCGGGGTGGACGAAGGCGCGAAGGAAGGCTGCCTGAAGTCTTGGGCGAACGGGAGGCAGCCGCGCCGGATCGCCTGCCATGAATGAAATGAAGCGGCTGCCCGGTGTTCCCTATCCTTTGGGCGCAACCTGCGACCGATCGGGAGTGAATTTCGCCGTCTCGTCGGAAGCCGCTACGGCTGTCGAGCTATGCCTATTCGGCGGAGCTGACGGAAATCAGGAAACAGCACGTTTCCAGGTTACCGAACAAACCGACCACGTCTGGCATATCTACCTGTCCGGAGCTCAGGCTGGTCAGCGCTACGGCTACCGGATGCATGGTCCCTATGATCCGGCAGGCGGCCATCGCTTCAATCCCGCGAAGCTTTTGCTCGATCCTTACGCCAGAGCTGTCGACCGTGTCCTGACCTGGGATGACAGCCTGTTCGGCTATCAATTCGGTAATCCTGAGGCCGACCTCATTCGCGATGATCGCGATAGCGCTGCGTTCGTGCCAAAAGGCGTGGTCGTTGACACTCACTTCCGCTGGGGCAGCGATCGGCGGCTCAACATTCCCTGGCATGAAACCGTAATCTACGAGCTTCACGTCAAGGGTTTCACAGCCAGACATCCGGACATCCCGCCAAATCTGCAAGGTACCTACGCCGGACTGGCGACTCCGCCAGTGATTGAGTACTTACGCTCGCTTTCAGTGACTGCCGTTGAGCTGATGCCCATTCATCAGATCGTGACCGAGCGGCATCTCGCCGAACGGGGTTTGACGAACTATTGGGGGTACAATTCCATTGGATACTTCGCCCCGGAGGTTCGCTACTCTTCGAGCGGCCGGCTTGGAGAGCAGGTGCGCGAGTTCAAGATGATGGTGAGGGCCTTCCATCGTGCCGAAATCGAAGTGATCCTCGACGTAGTTTACAACCACACTGCGGAAGGCAATCAGCTCGGTCCTACGCTTTGCATGCGTGGGATCGACAATGAGAACTACTACCGGCTGATGCCCGGCAATCGCCGCTATTACGCCGACTATACAGGGTGCGGAAATACACTGAACATGGTATCGCCGCAGACCCTGCAATTAGTAATGGACAGCCTGCGCTACTGGGTGCTCGAAATGCGCGTGGACGGCTTCCGCTTCGATCTTGCCGCGGCGCTTGCGCGCGAGCTGCACGACGTCGATCGTCTGGGCGCCTTCTTTGATATCATCCACCAGGACCCCGTGCTTTCGCAGGTCAAGCTCATCGCCGAGCCCTGGGACCTTGGTGAGGGCGGCTACCAGGTGGGCAATTTCCCTCTGCTTTGGTCGGAATGGAATGCCAAGTACCGCGACACTGTCCGCGACTACTGGCGCGGAACCAATCGGACACTGGCCGAGTTCGGATACCGGTTTACCGGCAGTTCGGACCTTTACGCATCAGGCGGCCGTTCGCCGACCGCGAGCATAAACTTTGTAACCGCGCACGACGGGTTCACCCTGAGCGACCTGGTCTCGTACAATGACAAGCACAACGAGGCCAACGGCGAGGAAAACAAGGACGGCGAAAACGACAATCGCTCGTGGAATTGCGGACACGAAGGACCCAGCGACGATCCCGCAGTAAACCTTCTGCGCGCCCGTCAGAAGCGCAATTTCCTCGTTACATTGTTCCTGTCGCAAGGAGTGCCCATGATTCGAGCCGGCGACGAGATAGGGCAGACGCAGTGCGGCAACAACAATGCCTATTGTCACGACGACGAAGTCTCCTGGCTCGACTGGGAAAACGCCGACCGCGAACTGCTGGAATTTGTCCGCCGCCTTATTCAGTTCCGCGAGCGGCATGCGGTCTTTCGCCGGCGGCGATGGTTCCAGGGTCGCGCGCTTCACGGCAGCGGTGTGCGCGACATCGGATGGTTCAAGACCGATGGCGATGAAATGTCCGAGGACGACTGGAAAATCGCGTTCGCCAAGTCGATCGGCATCTACCTGGACGGAACCAAGCTTCCCGGCTCCGATTCAATGGGCAAGCCGATCGTCGACGACAGCTTCTATATTCTGTTCAACGCGCATCACAACCCGCTCGGCTTCATTCTTCCCCCGGAGGATTGGGGTCGGCGATGGGCGAAGGTGCTCGACACGACTCAAGCGATGCCGGTCTCGCGGAAGGAGACCTACCGTGCGGGCGAGGCAGTTCGTGTCGAAGGGCGTTCGCTCATGCTGTTGCGCCGGATCGGCTGAACCAGGGATACTTGGCTGTATAGACTTTTCCCTTCGATCCTGAACGCAATCGGGGTACAGCTGCCATGATCGGGCCGCGGTCTTCTTCGCGACGCTAGGTCGAAGCAAGGCGGACGGCGAGTTCCACGCCGATTCAATTCTCCGAAATCAACTCCTCCGTTTTCGGCTTACGTCACGCTTTTCTTCGATACCGAGTGTAGTTTCCAGCGCCGCTATTACCCGATCGAGTACACCCACAACAAATTTCGTGCTGTATCCTGCAACGAAAGGTGCTAGAAGCAAAAAAGCTACTGTCCAGTTCTGTCTATCAGCCGACTCGGGCTTCCCGCTCAAATAGCTAGGGAGGCTTTGAAAAGCACCTCTGGCGAAGGCGAAGTAAAAGACCCAACCGAGCAATACGCCTAGAAGAAGCCTGGCATAATTCGAGTACTCGTCGCGCGGATTGAACGCTTGAGGTGGCACGACCCGCAGCACATTGAAAAAGCTGTAAGTAACGGCGCCGAGTGCTCCGAGCGAAAGCGCCAAGAGCGAATTGCTGATTTGTAAGGGAATCATGGAAACGGCAACGGCTGCAAATCCGATGATCGCGAGTATGAGCGCTGCCAAGCCGATTTTCCAAAGCCAGCTCTTAAACCGCACGTACTCAACAGACTCCGAATCGGAGGACAGACTGTCGATTGTGGTCGGGAAGGTAACGGATGTAAGGTCTGCGACCACAGCGTCGAGCTTAGTCTGGTCGTCTGCCGTTCGATTTCCGGCAGGAGAACTCTGGCCAACTCTGTACCTCAGTTGATTGAGGTCTTCGATCGTTTTAGGGTCCAGCTCGTAGCCATTCTTAACCGCGAAGTCTTTGAGGAGAATGGCTTTCTCGAGTAATCTATCGAATTGCTCAAGCTCTTCGGCCATCAGCGTTACCTTGATGAGTGTTCAGCGGACATGTAAGCGAACGTAAGCTCTCCAGCGGCGACTACGCGCCGCCTTCCGCTTGAGCTAGTACGCGGGAGCGACATAACACAAGCCCGGCGTTATTTTGTGAATAACTTCGAGCGGCGCCAGCGCGGCAAGCCCGAGAGCGAGTTTTCCGCTGTGATGATAAGGATCGACCACCCCCATTTTGACCTCCGGTTCCAAGGAGGGCGGCTACAACCCGCCTTGCCTCATCTTGGAAGAGAACGCTCTTGGTGACTCCGATCAATATTGCTGTCAGTAGGAAAAAGCAACCCCTGCCAAAGCGTTTCGCGGTCGGCGGGGTCGGTGTCGTCTGGGTGGCCGCTCCCGGTCATTGCCGAAGACTCGATTATTATTGAGCTTCGCGTAATATACTTACAAGGGAAACAGTTGCGCTTGCTGCCAGAAAGCCATCACCAGGGAGGGTCTGCGGCGCATCCGCTTGAGCGCGCGACGGGCGTGCACGCTCAACTGCGCGAAGGTGGTCGGGCAGAAGTTGGGGAGTTCGTGTTGTTTCCAGTGCGACCACAGATACTCGACCGGATTGAGTTCCGGCGCATAGGCGGGAAGAAATTCCAGCCACAGCCGTCCGCGCTGTTGGCGGACAAAGTCCCACACCAGGCGACTGCGATGACTGCGCAGGCCGTCCCAGATGATCAGCAACTGGCCCGGCAGATGGCGCATCAGATGTTCCAGGAACTCGACCACTTGTGGACTTTTGATGGCGCCGGGAAAGAGCCGAAAGTAAAAGTTCCACCACGTTACCCCCGCCATCGCCGAAAGGGTTTTCCAGTTGAAGTGATATTGCAGCACCGGGGTTTGTCCCCGCGGCGCCCAGGTGCGGCAGCGATGGGGCCGCTCGCTCAGTCCGCTCTCGTCGATGAAGACGATCGTCCGGCCCTGATTTTTGGCCTTTTTTTTAACTCCGGCCAACGCTCCTTCTTCCAGCGCTGGATGGCTTTCTCATCACGCTCCAGAGCCCGGCCCGCCGGTCGCTGGCAACTCCATCCGAGCCGCCGCAGGATCTTCCACACATGCCCCGGATGATAACTCACCCCACATTCCTGCTCGATCAGATGGACTACCCGGTTCGCAGTCCACAGGCTGGTTTCATACCCCAGCGCCTGCGGCCCGCGTCTGAGTCCGCGCTCGAGCTGGTTGATCTGCTCCGCACTCAGTCGCGGCTTGCGCCCGGCTCGACCCGCCTTCTTCAGCCCAGCGCGTCCGTTGACGCGCAACTCCGCCGCCCACTTGCTCACCGACTGCCGATGGGCGCCCACCCGGCGCGCCACTTCCGACTGACTCAGTCCCTTCGCGAGCAGATTCGCTGCACGCAGGCGCCGCCGCTCCAGTGCTTCGAAAGTCCCTGCCTACCCCTGCTGGAAATCCCATGCCCAAAGCTTAACACAGAACACCAGCAATGTCACTATATTAGGCGGGACTCAATAATAGTATGACAGAGCACGTGGAATCGGGTTGTGGCTGCTGAAAACTCCGAAAGCGTTGGAAAAGCTGGAGTTTGCGATTGACCGCCGTAGTCATGCGGAGATGCGCGACCCCACTTCTGCGTTCGCTTTGCCTTGCTTTCTCGGTTGCGCAGCCGCGCGGAGCTGGAGCTTGAGCTTTTCGCTCTCCGCCATCGGCTGAGCGTGCTTCGCCGCCAGCGGCTCGGTTGGCCCCGACTCTCACATAAGTCGATCGCCTGCTGCGGGTCTTACTCTACCGAATTTGGCCCCGCTGTCTTCACGTCATGGTACTGGTTTAGCCGGCCGCCGCGGTCCAATGGCATCGTCAGGGCCTCCGGCTTTACCGGCGCTGGCGATCACGGCCTAGACGACCATCGGTCGATGGCGAAGGTCGGCAGCTGATTCGTGAGATGAGCGGGGCCAGGGCCTCAGAGAGAGACTTACCGCGCGGGTGAGGTTCGTGTCGAAGGGCGTTCGCTCATGCTGTTGCGCCGGATCGGCTGAACCGGAAACGCGTTGCCGGTCGGCTCGCCGCTGCGCGGGACCTCACCGGTGCCGAAATTGACGGCGGACGGAACTTTGCTAAGGACCGGTCCGCTTGCGGAAGTTCGCGGTGAAGCCGCGTCGTATGGGAAAGGTCTCGAACGTAGTCGAATCCCGTCGCTTCTGCGATAGCGCGCACCTCCGACTTCGGCATCGCGTCCGGGTCGCCTGGAAGCTCGCTTACCGAGAGCATCCCGCCGGGTCGCAGGGTGTTACATATCGACCCGGCGCAGCCCCCGCGGATCGGGCACTTCGCCAAGCACCGCCACCAGGAAGGCAACGTCGAACGCGTCGTGCGCAAACGGCAAGGCGCTCGCCTCGGCCTGCGCGAAACTCACATTGGTGGTTCCGGCTCGCGCGAGTCGGCACCGCACCTTTTGCAGCATCTCGCGTTGCACATCCACCAGGCAGAGATGTCCTCGGGGCACGCTTCTCGCCACCTGCGCGCTGAAGAACCCGGGGCGGGCCCCAGCTCCATCACTCGCGAAGTTTCAATGAGATGAAGCCGCCTAACTAGTTCGCGCCGTGACAGGAGGAGGCTGCGGAACGGGAACAGCAGAAGGAAAGCCAATTCGTGAGGGTAAGTGCCACGGCCCTGAAACCTGCTCCAGACCTCCCGCCATTTGCCGAGTTGATTCAACTGAAGCGGCAGCACGCCCATCCGCGCGACGATCGGCAGGACGAAGGCTACAATTCCTCTGATTCTTGCGTCGCCTTCAAATGAAGCGGGCGCAGGCGCGACGACTTTTTGGATTGATGGTCCTCCATGCGGCGCAGGATGTCGTCGAGCACGCTGACCGCCGCGACGATGTGAGGGCCCTTGTTCAGCATCACGCACTCCGCACGTTCTCCCATCGCCGCGTCAGTGATTTCCGCGCGAGATGGATGGCCTTTCTTGGCGAGCGACTCGAGCACCTGTGTCGCCCATATGACGGGCATATGTGCCGCCTCGCAAATCCATAGAATTTCCTCTTGAACTTCCGCCATCCGCTCGTAGCCGCACTCCACCGCCAGATCACCGCGCGCGATCATGATCCCCACCGGATGCTGCCTCATCGCGGCTAGCATGAGGTTGGGCAGACGTTCGAAGCCCTGGCGGGTCTCGATTTTCAGCACGATTCCCAAATGCCCGCCATCGAGCTCCCGCAGTCGCGATTGAAGTTGAAGGATATCGCACTCGTGGCGAACGAATGACATCCCGACCAGGTCCGCATGCCGAACGATAAACTCAAGGTCCGCGCAATCTTTCGGCGTAAGTGCGGGCAGTGCGATGTCGCGTGTCGGGCAGATTAATTCCTTTGTCGGCTCCCGAGGCGTCTCTCCGCTCGGCTTGGCCTGGGTAATCTCGATGCGAAGCGCGTCCGGCTCGACTTCCCTGACGATGCCGCCTATCTTGCCGTCGTCGAACCAAATCCTTTCGCCGACGCGTACCTGCGCGAAAACTTCGGACAGTGTGCACGAGATCGTCGCAGGACTGAGCACTCGCCCGTCCGAATCGATCGAAGCGCGTTTGCCTGCGACAGGTTCGCGCGTGAGCAGCAGGAACTCGCCTTTGCGAAGCAAGATTCCATGCTCGCGGGACGGCAAGCTCCCGACCCGCACTTCGCGCCTTGCGTCGTTGCCCACGTCGACGCGGCGCAAAACGTGTTCCGGGAGTCACGTATGCGGTTTGACTGCATCGAGCCCACCGTCCCGATTCGCCGCTGCCGACCACCTCGAGAACCCGCCATTTCCCGCGTGCATCTTTGAAGTGAAGTCGCTCTCCGGATTTCAGCTCCGCCAGCCATTCCGCTGACACCGGCAATGCCGCGTCCGCACCCGCGGGAGGAGGGTGGCTTCCCTCCTCAGGCGCAAGCCAAATCCGCGCGGGCTCCGTCACGCATCCGAAGCTGTCGCGTCTGGGATGCCACACGACCACCCCAGGACCCGGCTCTATCGAGCCGGTTCGGAGCTTCGGCCCGGCCAGATCCATTAGAATACGGCACGGCAGACCCAATTCCCGCCGCGCGCGCTCCAGGTGATTGACCATCCGGCCCCAGATTTCCGGGGTATCGTGCGCGCAGTTTATGCGCATACAGTCCATTCCATGCGAAACGAGGTCGCGCACCAGCGGATAGTCATCTGCCGCCACCGCGGACATCGTCACCATAATACGGACCCACCGATGGGCCGGCGCCGGACCAAGTAGCGCCTCGGTATGCGCCGCGAGCAACGACCTGCCCTCGCGAAAGCCCGGATATTCCGACTGCGCCTGCGCTTCAATCTTTCGCCCCGCCAGATGATGGAGCGCGACGAGCACGGCCTCGAGCGTGCTCATCACATGAGCTTCGGTCCTGCCAAGCGATGAGAGACCGAGCGCCGCGAGATCGTCCTGTAGAGCTCGAATGTCGTGGCGCCTGAGCGCCAGGTAATGGATCAAATTGCTCGCGCTCTTTCGATACGCGGGATGGACGCGCGATACGCGCTCGTGAAGATCGTTCTCGTGCCTGATCAGCGAACCACGAATTTCACGAAGTCCCGAGATTAAAGCTTCGAGTGAGTCTCCGTTCGCGACACTCGCCTCGAGTTCATTTTTCACGGCGGCAAAGCACCTTATTGATCTTGCTCGTGGCTAGGTGAGCGCAATCGACGTGCCGTCACGACTCTACCTGCCTGTAAACGAAAAAGCATTTGCGCGACTGCGGAGCAATCCTGGCAAAGTTACGAAATCATTAATTCAGATCGTCACTTATGGTCAGCGATGCGAGGACGGATTTTCCGATGACTATGGGGCTGCTGTTCCTGATCAGTGTCGGCGCCGGCACATGCCGTCTTGACGCTCGGTTTTGGCGCAAGCAGGTTCACACGCCCCAGTAGCGGCGCTATCCGCTACAACCGCTCGCCCACGCATCTTTCACTCGACCAGGATCGAGTGCGAGGACGCTATCGAATTTTCGGCCCCAGCTTCTCAGCCGACTTCGCGGTCTGCCGAGACTATTTTCGGCCTGATTGTGAGGACCGGCTCCGGCGATTCGCGCACCACCCGTTCGGCCACGCTACCTATGAACAGGTGACTCAGTCCGGTCCTGCCGTGAGTCGCCATCACGACCAGGTCCACATCAAGAGCGGTCACCGCCTGCACGATTTCCTTCGCCGGATCGCCGCTGCGCGTGGCTATCTCGCAAGGCAGCTTGCCCTCGAGGCGCTGCTTCGCGATGACTTCGAGTCGTTGTCTGGCGTCCTCCTCCGCGACGGGGTAAGGCTCCAGCGGAATCGCAGGGATTTGCGCCGAACCCACGGGCGAGGGCACGACGTTCAGGATGCAGATCGTTGCCGCGTTCTGCCGGGCCAGCGCGGTAGCGCAATCCAAAGCCGCCAGCGAGTTGGGACTAAAATCGATCGGGCAAAGAATCTTGTGAAACAGCTTGGCCATCCGAACTACGATCTCACGCGCTCAACGAAGCGAAAGCAAGAGATGCACCGTGGATGGCGCCCTGTCGTTACCGCGCGTACTACGCCAGCAGCTTCAGCCACTCAACCAGCGGGCGTACCCGGCCACGCGGCTAGAGATTTCTCGGTAGCGAGTAAGAACTCAGGACGCGCACGTAGTTGGAGCGCTCGAATGCTGCCGGGTTAGGCACATTGCGCTGACTCATGCTCCCGCACATCTGTCGAATGGATTCGTACTCGTGTTCCTCCATCCAGCTCAGGAGATCGCGCAGGACGCCGTCCAGATGCTCGATCCCGTTGCGCAGGAGTGCCGAGGTCATCATCGTAACGCGCGCGCCCGCCATCACCGCTTTCAACACATCTTGCGCGCTATGGACGCCGCCGGTGATCGCCAGGTCGGCGCCGACGTGACCGAAGATGATCGCCACCCAGTGCAGCCGGAGCAGCAATTCCTGCGGGTTACTCAGAGTCAGGCACGGCACGACTTCGAGCAGTTCGAGATCCAAATCCGGCTGATAGAAGCGATTGAACAGCACCAGCGCTTTCGCGCCGGCGCCGTCGAGTCGTTTCGCCATGTTTGCGGGAGCACTGAAGAATGGCGACAACTTCACCGCAACGGGAATCCGTACACTTTGTTTTACCTCCCGAACCAGCTCGGCGTACGCCCGCTCGACGTGGCCGGCGGTGAGCTCCGTGGTCGGTCACAATCGAATAGAGGTTCAACTCGATGGCGTCGGCGCCCGCTTGCTCCATGTCGCGCGCATAGCGGATCCAACCGCCGGTTGAGACGCCATTGAGGCTGCCGATGACGGGAATCGAAACGCTCATCTTGGCCTTGCGAATCAGCTCCAGATAGCCCTCGGGACCGAGGTTGTACGTCGTCAGGTCGGGAAAGTAGTTGAGCGATTCGGCGAAACTCTCGGCGCCGCGCACGAGATCCGCCTCCAGCGCCTCGCTTTCCAGAGTGAGCTGCTCTTCGAAGAGGGACGGCAATACCACCGCCGCGACTCCGTGATCTTCGAGACGCCGAATACGGTCTATCGAATCGCAAAGCGGCGAGGCTGAAGCGACGATGGGGTTCTTCAAGATGAGGCCCAGGTATTTGGTCGTGAGGTCGATCATTGCCCACCTCGTTTCGGCGTCTCGCTCGCGTCGGTCTGGGCTTCGGCGGCAGTATCCGACGACGCGACTACCTGGCCGGCCATCGCGGCGCGGTTCGCGTACACCCGCCACTGGCGCTCCACATCGTCCTGCGCCATCCGCAGCAATTCGCGCGCGGCTTCGGGATTGCTGCGCGCGAGCATCGTGTAGCGCGCTTCCTGATAGGCGTATTGCTTGAGCGGAATGCTCGGCGCCTTGGAGTCGAGCTGGAAGGGATTCTTGCCTTCCTTTCGCAGCGCCGGGTCGTATCGCATCAGCGGCCAATAGCCTGAGAGCACCGCGTTTTTCTGCTGGTTGATGCCGAAAGCCATGTCGTAGCCGTGCGCGATGCAATGGCTATACGCGAGGATCAGCGAAGGGCCGTCGTGCGCTTCTGCTTCGAGGAAGGCGTGGACCGTGTGCGCGTCGTTGCCGCCCATCGCCACGCGCGCGACATACACGGAGCCATAGCTGATCGCCTCCATCGCGAGGTCCTTCTTGCCGGTCTGCTTGCCGCCGGCGGCGAACTTGGCAACCGCGCCGCGCGGAGTGGCTTTCGACATCTGCCCGCCGGTGTTCGAGTACACTTCGGTATCCAGCACCAGCACGTTTACGTTCATCCCTGAGCCAAGAACGTGATCGAGTCCGCCAAAGCCGATGTCATAGGCCCATCCGTCACCTCCCACGAGCCAAACGCTCTTGCGGACCAACCTATCGGCGATCGCGATGAGATCGCGCGCGTCGTTGCTCGCAAGGCCGGCAATCAGGCGCTTCATCTCGCCGACGCGCCGGCGTTGCGATGCGATACCTGCCTCGGTGGCTTGATCCGCCGCGAGGATCTCCGATACCAGGCGCTCGCCCACCTGACTCGCAAGCCGGCGAAGCAGTTCCCGCGCGTAGTCAACGTGCTTGTCGAGTGCGAGCCTCATCCCGAGCCCGAATTCGGCGTTGTCTTCGAACAAGGAATTTGACCACGCCGGCCCGTGACCTTCGGCATTCGAGGTGTAAGGGGTAGTCGGCAGATTGCCGCCGTATATAGAGGAGCATCCGGTCGCGTTCGCGATTAGCAATCGATCGCCGAAGAGTTGGGTGAGCAGCTTGATGTAGGGCGTTTCGCCGCATCCTGCGCACGCGCCGGAAAACTCGAACAGCGGCTCGAGGAGCTGCGCATCCTTCACTTGCGCATGCGTGAGGCGATCGCGATTGAACTCCGGCAGCGACAGGAAGAAGTCCCAGTTTCTCGCCTCCACGTCGCGGATTGGCGGTTGCGGCGACATGTTGATCGCCTTGTGCCGTACCTCGCTCTTGCTCTTCGCCGGGCAAACCTCGACGCACAGGCGGCATCCGGTGCAATCCTCGGGCGCGACCTGCAGCGTATAACGCATCGCCTCGAGGCCGCGCCATCGTGGCGCCGCCGACTTGAACGACGCGGGCGCATCGCCGAGGTGACTGGGCTCGTAAACCTTCGCGCGAATCACCGCATGCGGGCATACCAGCACGCATTTCCCGCATTGGATGCAGAGGTCCTCATCCCAGACCGGAATCTCCTGCGCCATGTTGCGCTTCTCCCATTTCGCCGTCGCGGTGGGAAAGGTGCCGTCGGGAGGCAGAGCGCTGGTAGGCAGCGAATCGCCGTGGCCCGCGATGAGAGTGCCGAGCACATCGCGAACGAACGCCGGCGCGCGCGAAGGCACCGGCGGGAGAACATCTATAGTGCTGCTCACCGATGCGGGGATGACGACTTCGTGCAGATGCGCCAGCGTCGTGTCGACCGCGGCGAAGTTATTTCGCACGATCGCTTCGCCGCGCTTCCCATAGGTATCCTGAATCGCGGATTTGATCGCCGCGATCGCTTCGTCTTGCGGCAAAACCCCGCTCACCGCAAAAAAGCACGTCTGCATGACGGTGTTGATGCGGCCGCCCATGCCCGCTTCGCGCGCCACCTTGTACGCGTCGATGACGAACAAGCGCAGCTCCTTGTCGAGGATCTGCTGTTGCACCTTGCGAGGCAGATGGTTCCACACCTCGTCGGGGGCGTATGGCGCGTTGAGAAGGAAGGTTGCTCCCTGATCTGCTGCCGCGAGAACGTCCATCCGTTCGAGAAAGGCGAACTGATGGCATCCGATGAAGCTCGCCTTGCTGATCAGATATGTCGAACGGATCGGGTCCGGCCCGAAGCGCAGATGCGACACCGTGACCGAGCCCGCCTTCTTGGAATCGTAGACGAAGTAACCTTGCGTATAGCCGGGCGTGTTCTCACCGATGATGGCGATCGAGTTCTTGTTGGCGCCCACGGTGCCGTCCGATCCCAATCCATAGAAGAGCGCCCGCACGGTCAGTGGGCTCTCGGTCGAAAACTCCGGATCGAATTCGAGGCTCGAATGCGTCACATCATCGTGGATTCCCACCGTGAAGTGATTCCTGGGAGTCTCCTTCTTGAGTTCGTCGAACACCGCTTTCACCATCGCGGGAGTGAATTCCTTCGACGACAAACCGTATCGCCCGCCGATGATTCGTGGCCATCTGCTATCGATAATGCCTGCCGCCCACGCCTCGCTGAGTGCCGTCACGACGTCGAGGTACAGCGGCTCGCCGGGGCTGCCGGGCTCCTTGGTGCGATCGAGCACCGCTATCGCGCGCGTGGTTTTCGGCAAAGCCGCGGCCAAAGCGGCGCTGTCGAAGGGACGGAACAAGCGCACCTTGAGCAGACCGACCTTTTCTCCGCCTGCGATGAGGCGCTCGATCGTCTCCTCGGCCGCGCCGGCGCCCGAGCCCATCAAGACGACCACCCGCTCCGCTCGAGGATCTCCGACATATTCAAAGAGGCGATAGCTGCGGCCGGTCCGTCGCGCGAAGCGATCCATAATGTCCTGAACAATCGTCGGGCAGGCGCGATAGAAAGGATTGCTCGCTTCGCGCGCCTGGAAGAAGACATCCGGATTCTGCGCCGTGCCACGCAGCATCGGACGATCGGGGCTGAGCGCGCGATCGCGATGCTGGCGGACGAACTTCGCATCGATGAGCGCGCGCAGATCGTCGTCTGACAGCGGATGAATCTTGTTGAGCTCATGCGAAGTCCGAAAGCCGTCGAAGAAATGCAGAAACGGGATGCGCGATTCGAGCGTAGCGGCGTGCGCAATCAAGGCGAAGTCGTTCGCTTCCTGAACGGAATTGGAGGACAGGAAGCCGAAGCCGGTCGCGCGCGCCGCCATCACGTCGCTGTGGTCGCCGAATATCGAAAGTGCGTGCGTCGCAATAGTCCGGGCCGCGACGTGAATGACGCACGCGCTAAGCTCGCCGGCGATTTTGTACATGTTGGGGATCATCAGCAGAAGGCCTTGCGAGGCGGTGAAAGTGGTTCCCAGCGCACCCGCCTGAAGCGCCCCGTGCAGCGTTCCTGCGGCACCACCTTCGCTCTGCATCTCCATCACCTTCGGCACAGTGCCAAAGATGTTGGTGTGGCCTTCATCGCTCCATTGATCGGCCCATTCGCCCATCGGTGACGCCGGCGTGATGGGATAGATCGCGATCACTTCGCTCAGCCGGTAGGCAATCGAAGCGGCGGCTTCATTCGCGTCCATGATCTCCATTTCGAGAGGTGTTCCTCCTTGAAACTCCAACCGCCCCGAAAACAATTTAGTTTAGCACGGCCGGCGTCAACCGGGCGCTGCCGGGCGTTAGGAACGGCTACCCGGGAACCTTCTCAGCCACCGGCGAGACGGACACCGGATACCTCACTCCTCTTGGCGTTTGGGCCACCACCTCTGGACCCGCTCGCAGTAACGCAGGTAGGGGGCGCCGAAAGTGGCCCGCAGGGTGGGTTCCTCGTACAGCACAGCGAACAGGTGCGTAGTGAACGCGAAGGCGGCGCAGTACCCAAGGAGCGCCCAGGACTCATAGAACAGGGCCGCCCCGGCCAAGGCGAGGCCCGCACCAATGTACATCGGGTTGCGAACCAACCGATACGG
The DNA here is from genome assembly GCA_963749215.1 of uncultured delta proteobacterium. Classification (GTDB taxonomy): domain Bacteria; phylum Desulfobacterota; class Binatia; order Binatales; family Binataceae; genus CAVVMA01. Next base: position 117,519 of record CAVVMA010000011.1, read on the forward strand.
GCCGACAACCACCAAGCGCCGCGGCGGGTCGAAGGGGGCCGGCGTTCCGCGGCCGATCACAATGAAGGTGACGATGCACGACAGCGCCAGGACGGCGCCGCTGGCCGCAATAACGATGCCCGCGACTTGCGCGGCGCCGATGCTGACGGGCGCGACGATCCCGGACCACAAGAGAACGCGGGCCGGCAGGAACACCAGCAAGAAACCGATAAACAGGGCCGAATATGTGATCGCACGAATGAGAACGAACGTGGCAGCCTCCCGAATACTCGAATTTAGTTCAATGCTCTTTCAGGCCTGTTGCCCATACTGCCGAGGAACGATTGGGCGAAGCGATCAGCAGCACCGGTGTCCGCGTCCTTGAACCAGTTCGAGTAGACTAACGGCCGGGTTGCTATGGCCGAGCCGACGTTCAACCTCTGTGACCGGCCCACCCTGCGCGATCAATCCGCTCGCGTATGAATGCCTTCTTTCATGATCTCCTCAACTCCTCAGTTGTTCCACAGCCTGATTGCGAGGGTACTGGTCCTCCCGGCGCCGAGGCTGCCCGGCGCAGCTCCCCGTGTTTGCAGTTTCCAGTCCTCGGCGGTGCCATTGTAGACCCAAGCTGTCACCGTCATGGAGTCATGCGCGGGGATGTTGTCCGCGTCGAAGGTTACAGTTACCGGATTGAAGCCGGGCTGCGCGGTAAAATCCTGCTCCGCGGTCGCGCCCCTGGGGCCGAGCAGACCGGAGTCGTCGGTCACGTTCAGCACCAACGCGCCGAATCCCTGATTGCCGGCCTCGACGGTGGCCATGTAGCTGATCGAGAAGGCCCAGGTCGGCACGCCGCCGATTCCGTTGGCGCCCAGGGGCACACTCGTTGGGACTTTGCATCGTGAAACCACGGTATAGGCTTTCGACGCGAGCGGTGCCGGTTCCGGCGCGTTGTCGCCGCACCATTGCAGCCCGGAAGGCGCACCCGCCTGATAGACGCGGTCGCCGGCAACGCCGAGCCCGCGATCGATCGGGTCGGTCTGCGAGTATGTGGGATTCAGTCCCAGCGTCGTGGCCATCTGACTCGCGGTCAGCGCAAGCGCTGGGCGCGGAACCAGGGCGGCGGCTATTACGATTAGAGTCGCGGGTTTCATGGAGTCAGTCCCTCCGGTTCGGCCAGCCGAACCACGATGTCAGGGTACAACTTCCCGGCCTTTTCCGGGTAGCGGTGCCAAGCTGCCAGAAGGTCTGTCTCCGCTCGGCGCGAACAGCCTGGCCTCGACGAATCGTGTATGAGCGTTGGTTGGAGGGGCGTCCGGCGCCTCGCCGCTGAACGGCAAGCGTTCGAATCGACCTGCGCAGCAAGCCACCGTCGATTCCGAGCGCAGCAAATGCTTCTAAAGGCGAACAGACCTTGTTGATCGCGGGGGTGAGTGCAAAGGTGACTCGCCGCGATAACGCATCGCGCGTGCCGACTGATCGACGCGTCGACAGAAACGGCATACCTGCCGACCGATTCGTCCGAATCCTACGGAAGCGAAGAGCCGGTCGAAATTCCCCATCGAGCAGTCAATCCTCGACCCTTCAGGCGCCTCTGAATCTCACCCGCCCTTCCTTGCCGCAACGCGGTCGTCAAGCGTTTCTGTTCTCTTTTGAGACACTGCGGCCTACCATCGACACGAACTACTTGAGCCGAACCGCGCGAGTGAGACGTGACAACCGAGCCTGCTGGAGCTTCTGAACCCGCCGAACCTGGCGAGCGCGACGTTAAACCCGGCGAGCGCGGCGACCGACCGCCAGTCGAATCGTGGGCGGGTGTCGTCGCAGTAGCGTTGCTCTCGGTCGTTTGTATCCTGATTCTGCGTCCGTTTATCTCCGCGGCGCTGTGGGCTGTGATCCTGTGCTTCACGACCTGGCCGCTGTTCCTGAGCCTTGACGGCGCGCTTGGCGGACGCCGATCGCTGGCCGCGCTAATCGCTACGCTGATCCTTTTCATGACGATCGCCGCTCCGGTGGTAGTCCTCGGGATGACGCTTGCGAGCAACGTCGCCGATTTGGCCGCCGCCGCGCAGCGGCTGATCTATGAGGGCCCGCCGAGTCCGCCCGCCTGGCTGGCTGGCATTCCGATGGTCGGTCCCCGGATCGCCGACTACTGGAAGGTTCTCAACGGGGGCACTGCCGAGCGTCTTGCGGAACTTGCCAAGTTACTGCCCGTAGCCAAGCGCGTGGCGTTGGACGCCGGACGCACGCTGGGCAGCGGCATCTTTCAGGTTGTCCTGAGCCTGCTGATCGCGTTTTTCTTCTATCGGGACGGCGAAGCTGCCGCCGGCCGCCTGAGCGCGACGATCAATCGAATCGGCGGAACGGAGGGGAATCGCCTTCTCGAGGTTGCCGGCGCGACGATCCGTGCGGTCGTCTACGGCATCCTGGGAACCGCGCTGGTGCAGGGAGTGCTCGCGGCGATCGGTTTCGCGATTGCGGGAGTTCCGGGCGCCGCGCTGCTGGGATTCTTCACGTTCATCCTGTCGACGATTCCGGGCGGCACACATCTCATCGCGCTGCCGGCGGCGTTCTGGCTATACCATCAGGGCTCGACAGGGTGGGCGATCTTCATGCTGGTCTGGGGAGTGATCGTCGGCAGTATAGACAACGTAGTCAGACCTTTCCTGATCAGTCGCGGCGGCGCCACGACGCCGCTGATTTTCGTGATGCTCGGGGTCTTGGGAGGCGCGTCCGCGCTCGGTCTTATCGGGCTGTTCCTGGGCCCTACAATCCTGGCCGTCGGTTACAGCCTTCTGGAAGAATGGTCGTCGCGTGCCTCCAATCCTGGGTGACACCTCCTCGTCGCGCGGTTTGGAATTTTCCTGGCCCCCTATAGCGGTGTGCGTATGGCCTCTGACCCTTCGCCGCCGATCGGCCAGCTCGCGGATGGACCTGCGCATGCAGTTCACTTCGATCCCGAGTACGCTGCACACATTCTCGAACGCGAACAGCCCTGGTTGATTCCGGGCGTTGAACCATCGCTGCACCTCGACGAACTCGAACCGGCGGAGCGCGCCGCGAGCCTCGAAGTTTCGCAGGTAGCATTGAATCGCGTCCTCGAGCACTGCGGCCATCAACCTGACTTCGGCCGACATGGCAGGCCACTGGTGTCGGCCGGTCAATCTGATTGGAGACCGTGCGCCATTTTCCAATCCGGCCCGTGAAGAAGCCTTGCTGATGGGAGCATGGTCATCGGATTGCACTCGCGCGCTTCGGGCATTTCTACGCTCGGACACCTTCCACTCTCCCTGTGCGGCAACGGCCCGCGATATTCGCCGGCGGAGAGGCCTGCGCCCGCAGGCCGGTTTGAAGATCGGGCTACCCTCGACATTGCATCGGGCGTGCCCGAATCAGACGCGCTCTTGATCGGCGCAAGGTGCGTCACGCGCCGCCAGATTCGTCTGAATCCGATGGTGGCCGAGGATGATGGGCGAGTCGAAATTCCCGATCAGGCGGTCAATTCTCCGCACTTGAGGCGACAGTGGCGGAGCCTACCCTCACCCGGCGCGCGCAGCGCGCGCCGACCTCTCCCTGGTCAGGGAGAGGTGAAGAAAAATCGCGCTGCGTGCGTCGAGCGAGAGGCTAGCTTTGTTTGTTGCGCGGGTCGGGCGCGGGCGCGTCGGGTTCGAGTTTTCGCTGGAGCGTTTTGCGATCGATCCCCAGGATCGCCGCGGCCTCGCTCTTGTTCCCCTTTACCGAGGTCACGATGCCGCGGATGTATTGGTGTTCGAGTTCCTCCAGCTTGGGGCGTCGCGCCACGATTTCCTCGAGCTTGAGCGAACTCTGATCGCCGCCTTTGACTCTCGCCGGAAGGTCGGCAAGTCCAATCCGGTTGTTACGGCAAAGAATCACCGCGTGCTCGACGGCGTTGTGCAACTCGCGGATGTTTCCCGGCCACGAATATCTCAGCAGGCATTCCATCGCTTCGGGCTCGATGTCCGGAATCGGTTTGCCCGCCTCGCTGCTGACGCGGGCGAGGAAGTGCCGCAGCAGAACGGGAGTGTCCTCGACGCGCTCGCGCAGCGGAGGAATCTCCAACGTCACCGTCGCGATCCGGTAGAAGAGATCCGGCCGGAAACGCCCTTGCGCGATCGCGTCTTCGAGCCGGGCATTGGTGGCCGCGATGATACGCACGTCGACGGCGACTTCATCGGTGGCGCCTACCGGCCGCACCTTCTTGTTCTCGATCGCCCTGAGCAGCTTGGGCTGCAGCGAGACCGGCATCTCGCCGATTTCGTCGAGGAAGATGGAGCCTCGATCGGCGGCCTGAAAGAGGCCGGCGCGGCCCTGGCGCGCGTCGGTGAAAGCGCCGCGCAGGAAACCGAACAGCTCGCTTTCCAGCAGGGTCTCAGGAATCGCCGCGCAATTTACCGCGACGAACGGACCGGACCGCCGGCGGCTGAGGTAGTGCAAGGCGCGGGCGAAGAGGTCTTTGCCGACTCCGCTTTCTCCGGTGATCAATACGTTCGCGGCGCTGTCCGCGACTTGCTTGACGATCTCTAGCTGAGACAGCATCTTCGGACTGCGCGCGATAATATTGTCCAGACCGAAGCTCTGCGCCAGTTCGTTACGCAGCCGATGGACCTCCTGTCTCAGCTCGCGGTTCTCCAGCGCGCGCGCCACCACCAGCAGCAGCTCGTCGTTGCTGAACGGCTTGGTGACATAGTCGAAGGCCCCCAGGCGCATCGCTTCCACTGCGGTCTGAATCGAGCCGAAGGCCGTAATAATCACGATCGGCAAATCGGGTGCAATCCGCTTCAGCGCGGTCTGAAGCTGATGCCCGCTCATCTCGCTCATCCGCAAGTCCGAGACAACCAGGTCGGGGCATTCGCGGCTGACCGCTTTGAGCGCGTTGGCGGCGCCGTCCGCGGTGTGAACCGTGTAGCCCGCCTCGCCGAGGGTCTCCTCGAGCATGCTAACCATTTCCCGATCGTCATCCACGACCAGGACGGTTGGTTTGACGGGCGCTGGGGTCATCGGCCCGAGTTGGTCCCCGTTTTGCGACGAATTATCGGTTGCGCCATCGGGATCGTGACGAAGAAACTCGTGCCGGCGGCGCCGGATTCGAGCGTTATCTCGCCATTATGGTCATGAATGATCGACTGGCTCACGGCGAGGCCCATGCCGGTGCCTTTGCTTGGATCCTTGGTGGTGAAGAACGGATCGAACACGCGCGCCAGGTGCTGCGCCGCGATGCCCGGCCCGGTGTCTTGAAAGGTGAGCCTCAGGCGCGGGCCGCGCCCGCTGGCTTCTGTTTTCGCCATGACCCTGAGCGTACCGCCGCCGGCGGCCATCGCGTCGAGCGCGTTCATGGCGATGTTCACGAAGACCTGCTGGAGCTGGTCCGCGTCACAATCGACAATGAGAGGTGCCTCGCCCAATTCGGTTTCCAACTGAACGTTGCGGCGCGCGGCTTCGGTCTCGACCAAGCCCAGGGTGCGCTCGACAATCGCTCTTACGTCGCACGTCACTTGGCGCGATTCACGAGCCCGCGCATAGTCAAGCAGCGTTTTCACAATCTGCGAAATCTGATCGATTTGACTGATGATTATCTCCAAGGATCGGGCGGGCGCGCTCGACTTCGGTTCCTTGCGCAGCAGATTTTCCGCGCGACCGCGTATCACGCCCATCGGAGTGCCAATCTCGTGCGCGAGACCGGCGGCGAGCGTCCCGATCGTCGCGAGCCGGTCGGCATGTTGCAGTTTGCGCTCGAGTTCCAACTCGCTCCGATGGCGCTGCCACAGTTCCGAGCGAGCCCTGTTGAGCTGCTGGTCGAGGCGCCGGAACTCTTCGGTAAGCTGCTCGACCTCGCTTCCTTCCGGGTCTCGATCGGGCGCGTCCTCGGCGGGAAGTCTCGTGACCTTATCCGACAGTTCGGCCAGCGGCCGGGAGACATAGCGACGCACGAGGAGCGGGATGACGGCCGCAATGATCGCCAGCGACGCAAGTGCTGCGATCGCGGAGCCGATCGCGCGCTCGCGTTGATCCTGGGTCACTCCAGTCCAGTCTTCGGCTACGAGCAGATAGCCGACGACTTGATGGTCCCGGTCCTGGAGCGGCTCGAATTCGCAAAGCCAGCGCTGGTGGAGTGTCGCCGGCTCGAACTCGCCGGACTGGGCAGTGCGGAGCTTAATCTCGGTGGCGGGCACCAGTTGCGATGGAAAGTCCGGCAGCGCATACCAGAGCTTTCCGTCTTTGCCGAACAACGCGCTGGATTTTCCTTCGGCGTCCATGCGCTGGAACACGGAGCGGACTCGATCCCATTGTTTGGCTTCGAGATCCAGCTCGAGCCCGTGGGCGAGGCCGTCGGTGGTGGCGCGTGCGTCGCGCCGCAAACTATCGATGTAAGTTCGGATCGACCGGTCCACGCTCCAGTACGTATGGATGGCCAGCACCGGCATCACGCACAGCAGCAGGGCGAGGGTCAGGCGGGTGCCGATTTTCACGTTGTGCTCCGAGTCCGACTTTTCGCGGCCGCGAGATTTCCTGGCGCCGTTCGCGATACCACGCCCAACCATACCCCCTTCAAGAGCCATTTATATGCCATGAGTTGCGTGAACGCGAAGCCGCGAGTGTGCGCCGACAAAACCGAAATCGTGCGTCGTTGGCACGAGAGCCACCGCCGGTCCTGCAAACGCCACACAAAGATGGGGTTTCAGACTGGCATCGATGTTGCTGACTCTCGACTCAGGCTGAGGGGCACAGATCGCAGCGCTCGCAGCGAGCGCAACATGTCTGTAGGGCTTCTCGCAGGAGGACTTCCGTGTCCCTCAGCCAATCTCTCTGGTCCGTGCGCGGCTTCGCGCCGCCGCCGCCTCGTCACGTGCGGGGCTCGCTCCGATGCCTCACGGATAGTTCACCTTGATCGTCAGATTCAGGCGGCCGCTCCGGTAGGCTATACGCGTGCGACCGCGCGGCGCCGAGGCCGCGACATTTAATCGAAAGTTTTTTGAAGTTTAACGCGGGCCTGCTTGTGCGAGCATGGACCCATGAGGTTCGATTTCTGCCTGCCGAGTTTTCCCGGCAGAAAGGACATCAAATGAAGTCGAGACTAAACGTGAGGGTCATGAGCGCGCTTTATTTGGGATTGATGATTGGAGCCTCGACAGCGGCGGCGGGCACGTCGACGCTCGGTCGATCGTAGAGATTTGACCGGCCTACCTAACCGCGTTGAGCGGCGGGCTCAAGCGATTGAGACTTAAAATTTCGTGGTTCGAAATCGCGGATTAAGGCCGGCAAAGCACGGGGAAAGTTTTTTGGAGCCGCTCGAGTTTAGGCAGATCGAATTCCGGTTCAGATCGAGTTTTTGGTAGGGACAGCAGTTCGGACATTCCCGGCACTCTCCCGAAAACGGCTCAGTGCCGAGTTTTCGTACAACGTCGAAGCAGGCGTGTCGTGTTGATACGTCACTAGCTGCTTTCGGAGATCGTTAACCTGGCGCTCGAGCCTGAAAATTCTCCAGGTTGCCCACGCAAAATAGCCACCGACGATTGGCAGCCAGACCCAAGCCATTTCTTCGAGCCACATCGCGTTGTCCCCTCTCACCATCGATACCACGCAGAATCGCTCACTGGTTGGAGCCTGCCCGAGTCGCGTGCCATTTGTCAAATCATCGATACCCACCGTAGCCGAGATAACCAGTACGGAAAGCCCCGACGGCTCTTATGGTGGACTTCCTTGAAGAGCTGAATGGCCGACCCCGGAACTGGCGGAAGACTTTCGGTGAGTAACTGGCCAAACCGATCCTTGTTCACGCAGCTTTTCGACCGATCGGGCACAAAGTCACAACGCCAGTCCGGTTCTCGCAGAGCATCGCCGATTATCTGCGATGCCAGCATCGCGCTGTCGTGAAGCCCGGGCGATGCCGCCTCAAACGTTGACGCTGCTCATGTCGCGATAGCGCCCGCCTGCGGCGAAGCCTTTCGGTGCGACTTCCTCGATCCGTGCCAAGTCAGACTTCGAGAGACGGATTGCTGCCGCCGCAACGTTCTCTTCCAGATAAGTTCGACGCTTGGTACCCGGAATCGGGACCATGTCTTTCCCCTGCGCGAGCACCCAGGCAAGCGCAAGCTGGCTCGGCGTGACCCCTTTGGCTTCCGCAATTTCCTTGATGCGGTCGACGACCTTGAGATTCCTTTCCATGTTCTCGTTCTCGAAACGCGGCGAGATGAACCTTCGCATATCGTCGGCGGGTAGATCGCGAACGGTTCCGCTCAAGAACCCGCGCCCCAGCGGGCTGAACGGAACGAAACCGATACCGAGTTCGCGAAGGGTCGGAATCACTTCGTCCTCATAGTCGCGGGTCCACAGCGAGTATTCCGACTGGAGTGCGGTGATTGGATGCGTTGCGTGCGCCCGGCGGATGGTCTTCGCACCCGCCTCCGACAGGCCCAGGTAGCGGACTTTCCCCTGGCGTATCAGGTCCGCCATCGCGCCGACGGTCTCCTCGATCGGCACGTTCTTGTCCACTCGATGCTGGTAATAGAGATCGATGTAGTCGACGCCAAGGCGCTTGAGCGACGCGTCGCAGGCGGAGCGCACGTATTCCGGCCTGCCATTGATCGAGCGTTTGCCGTCGGGAGAGACCTGATTCCCAAACTTGGTCGCGATCGCCACCCGGCCGCGGTACTTGCCGAGAACTTTGCCGACCAGCTCCTCATTGTGACCGACACCGTAGACGTCCGCAGTGTCGAAGAACGTGATCCCGAGCTCGATCGCCCGTTCCAGCGTCGCGCGGGATTCATCGTCGTCCCGCGGCCCGTAAAACTGCGACATCCCCATGCATCCGAGGCCCAACTCCGATACTTCGAGTCCCTGGCTGCCAAGCTTTCGCTTTTCCATGATCTATTTCACCTCTTGTACGTGGCCTTATCGGACGAACATCACTGCGCCATCAAGCCTATCCAGGTATCAACCAGGTACCGGCATCGCTACTACTCATATTCGGGCACCGGCAACTCCTGCAAGCGCGTGTGGCATAGTTCGCAGCTACTCATTCCGCGCGCCTGTGCGGCGGGGTCCAATACCTCATCCGCCCAGCGGCGGAACAGCTTGTAGTTCCGAAGTACCTTGTCAGGCTCAACCCCGAGACGACCCAAATCGTAGTGGGGAGAATCGATCTCGGCTGCGAACGGGCAGGCGTGAAACCGGCCCTTGGTCGTAAGAACCGGGAAACAACGGACGCAGCCTTTGCCCAAGCCGTGGAACCCGGCTTCGCGATCGCGATCGTAACCCAGCCTCGCTCCGCCTCCGGCGTGAAACAGAACCTTATATCCCTTGAAGATTCGAGCGGAATTCGCCTTGCTCCAGGCCTCGAGCCTGAGTCTGGCATGTTCGGGAATGGGTTCGGCGTCGCGGCCGTGGTAGATCGAGTAATTCAGTACCGCTTCCGTGCGCGAATCGCTTTCCAGAATGGCGATCAACGCGTCCGCCTTCACTCCGTTGGAGAAGATCGTGACCAGTCCCCGAAATCCTCGCACGCGGACGTAGCCGATCGCTGCGATCACTGCGCCGGCGTGAAGGGTCGGTTCGCCGCCGTAGAACTTCAGATTGCCGTCCGCCGCCAGCGATCGCACCGCCTGATCCAGCACCGCATCGGAGTACGGCTGATACCAGCCTGCCGGCGACCCCTGAATCGTGCACCACTCGCACTTCCGGTTGCAGAAGTTGCCTTCGTAGAGGTGGAGCTCACGAAGCTCGCGATCGGCCGGCGCAAAATGCTCGGTAGGCTCGTGAAAGAGTATCGGACCAAGGCGCGGCTCGCGGACAGAATCGTTCAGTCCCCAATCGTAGGTATTATACACTACTTCATATCCCTTGATTGACTCCAAATCCAATTGGGAATGTCGGGATATGAAGCGTAGTACTCCATCCCTATACGCAGCAGTAGTCCCATCCTTGCCGGCGAAGTCTTCCGCATACATTTTGAAGATGCGCGATATATAAACTTGCCGCCGCTCGTGATCGACCCGGCAGTTCCATTCGCTGGCCAGAAACTGCTCGGTGACCGAGCGCAGGCTGTCGCTCAGCCCGGCCGGCTCAAAGGCCCGGGGCTGCATCGAAGGGCATCCGTTGCTGCCGCAATTGATGGCGAAATGGATGCGCGGTTCCGCGAAGCGTCCTCGCAAAATCCGGTGCTCGATATCGTCCAGGCTCATCGCCACGCCGCCCGCGACGTGGCGGCGCCGCTGGAAGAACTCGCCCTCCCGGCTCTTCCACACCGATGATATCGGGTACTCGGAAACGATGGCGTTGAGGGCGAAGGCGTTGTAAGCGTTGAGCCAGTAAGCGAGGTGATGCTCGTCGGCGGGAAATTCGCCGGGATGGGTGTCGGGGCTGGCGGCCGCGAAATCGGCTATCACCGCGTCGAGAAGCTCGCGCGTCGCGGTCAGGCGCTGATAGTCTACTTTCCCGTCGCGAGTGACAATCAGGGCCAGGAGCCGGCTCCAGTTTTCGTAGCGCATCGTCAGCCCTCTCTGCGCCAAATATTATGTCGATAAACGCACCGCGCGCGCCAGATCGATTGAACGGGCCGCAGGTCTCGGGACCGCGCTCCGCCTGTCGCATCTGCGTATTCGCCAAGACCGCGCGAGCAGGCGAGGCGAAGACGCGTCTCATTCCCGCAGTCGGTCCCGATGCGGCCGCGCTTCTGGCGCGGGCCTTTTTCCGCGATACCTGGTCGGCGCTGCGCGGAATCTCGTGGGCTTCGCTGGTGGTCGCCGCCACCGAGCGCGACCATCGGTTCGATACTGCCGGCGCCGAAGTCTGCCTGCAGGGCGAAGGAGACCTGGGCGAGCGGATGGAACGGGTTCTGCGTGAGGCGTTGCGGGAGGCCGACAGCGCGCTGGCCGTTGGCACCGATTCGCCCGGGATTCCGGTGCGAGTGTTCGAGCAGGCGCGCTCCGCGCTCGCCGATCACGACGCGGTGATCGGACCGAGCGACGACGGCGGCTTCTACCTGCTCGGGCTCAAGCGATGCCCCGATGGACTGCTGCGCGGTCTGCCCTGGAGCCGCAGCGATACCTGCGAGCACACTATCGCACGTCTTAAGTCGCGAGGTTTTCGGGTCGGCGTGTTGGAACGATGGTTCGACGTCGACCTGCCCGCCGACCTCGAACGGCTCTCGAAGCTGCTGGCCAGCGGCGCCGTCTCGGCGCCCGAGACTGCGGCCGCATTGCGGACCATCGGTTGGCGCTCGCCGCACCGAATCAGCATCGTGATTCCCACGCTCAACGAAGCGGCGCGTATCGGCCGAACGCTGGAAGAGCTTTCCTCCATGACGGGGATTCATGAGGTGATCGTGGCTGACGGCGGCAGCGGCGATCGTACGGCGGAGATCGCGCAATCGTTTGCGGGCGTTCGCGTGATTAGGGCGAATCGCGGGCGCGCGGCGCAGATGAATGCCGGGGCCGCAGTCGCGGCGGGCGAGATTATCCTGTTTCTCCACGCCGACGTATCGTTACCGCGCGACGCCGCATCTCTGATCGAACGGGCGCTCGACCGCCCGGGCACGATCGCGGGAGCCTTCAAGACCTGGACGGTATCTGATTCGGGACGGACCTGGCTCGCGCCGCTGCTGCATCTGGCCGACCTGCGGTCGCGATACACGTCGCTGCCCTACGGCGATCAGGCAATTTTCGTGACGGCGGACGCGTTCAAGCGAGTCGGCGGCATCCCCGACCAGCCCTTGCTGGAGGATCTCGAATTCAGCCGACGCTTGCGACGACTGGGCCGGCTGGAGACGGTCCCGGCCAGCGTGATCGTATCGGGACGGCGCTTCCTCGCGCGGCCGGTTTACTACGCGCTATTGATCAACCTCATTCCGCTGCTCTATCGATTGGGCGTGCCCGTGCACACCCTCAAGCGCCTTTACGGTAATCCACGGTGAATCGATTCGAGCCCGGCGCACCGCCGCCGGAGAGATCTCCGCAGTTCATCGCTCCGGCTCTGATGCTGTTCCGATTAGAAATGGAAAAGGCGGGCCGAAGCCCGCCTCTTGTTTCTAGTAGCGGTTGCGACCGCCGCCACCACCACCGCCGCCCCGGTTCCCGCCACCGCCGCCGCCGCCAAAGCTGGACTCGCGGGGCTTGGCCTCGTTCACCTTGATATTCCGGCCTTTGAGCTCCGTATCGTTGAATTGCTGTATCGCCTTGGCCGCCTCTTCCGCATTCGCCATCTCGACAAAGCCGAAGCCCTTCGATTGGCCGGAAAACTTGTCCGTGATTACAGCAACGCTTTGTACCTGACCTGCGCGTGAAAACAGCTCTTGCAGATCGTCGTTGGAAACCGAGTAGGCCAAATTACCTACGTATAACTTGCTGGGCATTTTCGCCCTCCATGAAATGTTTGCCGGGAAGCTCTCGACCAGAAAAACCCGGGCTCATTCCCGGGTCTAGAGAAGGGAACCGTCCAAGCGTTACCACACAACTCTACGCTTTTCGGGCAGGCAGCGATATACCCCCCGGATTGCCCTCTGTGGCGCTCTGGCGGCCCGCCATTCACGCGGCAATTCAATCGTAGTGTCTCAGAAGGGGCCACAGAGTTGACAGCGGTTGCTTGAGGTCGCGGCAGACGAAAATGGGAGCGCCGTCCTCGTACGGCATGCAGTAGTTGCAGCTCGTGGATGCGGCCTGCGTGAGCTGCCCGCAGACCGGTTCGAGGCGCTCGCGCGAAGCGCCTACGGTGACGATAACCTCCGGTTCGTAGTTGCCCGGACCCCAGAGCCAGTAATTGTTGTGGCCCGAGATCGCGTTGGGCAGGCCGTAGCCCGGACCGAAGAAATCGATCGCTCCCGCCTCCCCATAGTTGCCGGTGGCTATGGCGGCGCGGGCGCGCTCGCCGGGCGGCAGCGAGCTGTACACGCTTGCCACCGTCGCGACCATTTCAGGCCATCCGAGGCGGTCCGCGAAGGGCTGCATCAGCGCGCTCCGCCGCTGGCGCTCGCCGACCAGCGTGTCTTGACTGGCTGTGATGCCGAGCGCGGCGGCGTAAGCGGCCAGCATCCCGGGCGGCAGAACCGGTATCCCAAGCGGCGCCGTGATGATTCCCCCCATAACGAGCGCTGCCGCGCACGCGCGCCTGAATGTGACGCCCCATTCACGCGCCGCCGCAAACTGTTCTATCGCCACAGCGCCCGCCGCCAACAGAAGAGGATAGACCGGCGCAGCGTAATAGGGCTTCCCGCCCTGGATCGCCAGCACCGCGAACACGGCCAGATAAATCCATCCGAGGATTCGCCACCGTCTGCCATTGTCCGCGAACAAACAGTAGTACAGGCCGATTAGCCAGATTGGCGCGTTGAAAGGACCGAGCAGAATTACTTGCGAGAGTGCAAACGCCGGAATCGACGGATGGTTGTTTTTGTAGAGCTGGGCATTGTAGACGAACTCGCTCGTCGGCCATCCGTTACGGACTTCCCAGATCAGGTTGGGGACGAGGAGCAGGATCGCGAGCGCGCCACCCAGCCACAGCCACTTATCGAGCAGGAAACGGCGATTTTCGGTGAGGACCAGACCGACGGCCAGCCCGAAGCAGAGAAAGAGCACCGAGAGCTTGTTTTCCAGCCCCAGCCCTGCGATTGCCCCGAACCAGAGCCACAATTTCCCCTGGCCGGTGTTCACGATTCTCGCCAGCACCAGCGCACACCCCACCCAGAAGACGAGATCCAACGAGTTCATCGAGTAGAACGAACAAACCGCGATGTAGACCGGCGCGGTCAGTGCCGCGAGAGCCGCAAGCATCTCGGCGAAACGGCCACCTCCCATCTCGCGCGCGAGCTGGCCGGTGAGAAAAACAATCGCTCCCGCCGCAAGCGCAGGGAACAGCCTCAACGCAAAGAGCGAGCTACCGAAAAGATGCAGTTCGACCCAGAGCACAAGGATCGAGAATGAAGGGTGATCGACGTATCCGGCTGCAAGATGGCGGCTGCATGCAATGTAGTAAAGCTCGTCCCTGAAGTAGCCGTAGCCGCCGAAACCGAGGTTGGTCGCGAAATGGACCAGGATCGCAACCGCCGAAATTATCAGCAGAATTGCGGTGGAAGCGTCGTCACGACGGCTTCCGCCAGGGTGCTGCCCGATGTTCTCCATGAGTATGGAACCGTGTCCGCTGCCCCACTGAGCCAGAACCGTGCCATCGGCGGCGAAATGCGAGGCGTCAGGTCCGAAGCCCGATCGCGCCCCTGGAGACCGCGGCTGCGCCCTTGTCGTTCAGCACTTCGAAATGTACTTGGTCGACGCCATCGGACATCGCGCGCCCGAGAATGCGTACGACTATGTCCGAAGGCATTGCGACCATCGCCCTGAAGCTTCCCGACACCGACACGACCCGGCCGGGATCGCCGTTCGCTTCCGCCGCGACCACTTGAGAGACCGCCAGCGCAAGCGTCGCGGTGCCATGGAGTATGAGGCCGGGCAACCCGGCACCTTCTGCAACCTTCAGATCGGTGTGAATCGGATTAAAGATCCGCGCACATTCCGTATAGATATGCGCCAGGCCGTCGCGTAGATGCACTACTCTCTCAGAGCGGGAACGCGAAGGAAGACCCGTCGATGCCGGAACCGCAGGACCGTCCTGGAGCGGCCGATCGGGCCCGTCTACCCGAACGCCGCGGTACAGCGAACCATACCACGACGAGCAAACCATCGCGCCGCCGGCATCGGTAGTGTCCAGCCGGATGACCTGGTACGCACCCGGCTTTCGCCGTTCGACGGCGACAATCTTGCCGCGAGTCGCAAGGCGTTGCGGAGGACGAATCGGCCGATGCAGCACCAGATCGTAGGTTGCGTGAACCCCGCGCATCGCCTCGTCGAGCCGGAGCTGGCCGCCGAGCACGCGGCTTCCCATCGCAACGATCACCGGCCATTCGAAGCAGACCGGGAAAAGCGGATGCGCCAGGAATCGCGCGGCGTCGCGCGTGTCCATGTAGCAGGGAAGCAGATCGTCCAGCGCGGCAGCGAAGGCCATCGACCAGCGCGGCTCGACTTCGCTTACCGTCGCCTCCGAGCAGGTACCAACTAGCGACGATGAAAGCGGCATGTCGTCTTCTTTACACGCGTCGTCCGGGAGCAGGCAAAACCTCCGACCTGTAGCAAGGCTCTGTAAATTACCGCGAGTTCTGCAAAATATAGGCTCTCGGCGACTGACGCGCCGGCTTCATCGCATCAAGTCAGGCACCGAGGCTTTGGGCTTCGCACAGGGCGCGAAAGGGGCCGTCGCGGGAACTGAGAGTTTCCCAGTCGCCCGATTCCACCACCCGCCCATTCTCGATCACGTAGATCAGATCGGCCCATCGAATCGTCGACAGGCGATGGGCGATCAGCACGGTCGTCAGATCGCCGCGCAAGCGCTCGATCGCGCCCAGCACTTTGGTCTCGTTGTCGGAGTCGAGGCTGTTGGTCGCCTCATCGAGCAGCAGCATCGCGGGGCGCCGGAGCATCGCGCGCGCCAGCGCGATACGCTGCCGCTCGCCCTGCGAGAGCAGGATGCCGCGGTCGCCGACGATCGTTTCGAGTCCGGCCGGAAGTGCGCGCACGAATTCCGCGGCCGCTGCGAGGCTCAGCGCCGCGAGCATCTCGGGCTCGGTCGCGTCCGGCCGCGCCCATGAGAGGTTGGCGCGCACGGTGTCATGGAACAGGAAAGTCTCCTGCCCAACATAGCCGATTTGCTCGCGCCATCCGCGGGCACGTGCCGCGTCCAGCGCGACGCCATCGATCGTCACGCGTCCCTCGGCCGGCGCGATCAGGCCCATCATGAGATCGGCCACCGTGCTCTTGCCTACGCCGGAGGGACCAACGATCGCCGTGACCTGCCCGGCGGGAATCACCAGGTCGAGGTCGCGAATTACCGGCTCGCCGGCGCGATAGGCGAACGACACCCGCTCGAGCCGGACTGCGGTATGCAATTGCGGCGGCGCGCCGGGCGCCTGCGGCGGCTCTGCCGCCGCGCGGCAACGCTCCTCAAGGGCCATCACGTTGGTAAACGCGGGAAGCAGGCTCAGGAAGGTCTGGTACTGACCGTTCGCCGACATCATCTTCGGCATCACGCGCGAGAACAGCAGCAGCAGAATCAGTATCTCCGCACCCGGCACAGCGATGATTCCGATCGAAATGTAGATCACCGCTCCGAGCGCGAGGATCGACCCGACCTCGAACATCGAGCTGGCGATAGCCTGCTGGCGCGCCGCCGCGATCAGGGTGCGAGCAACCTCGGCGCTGAGCGCGGCGAAGATTCCCGCGCTGCGCTGCTGCGCGCCGTAGGTCTTGACGGTCTTGAGGCTGTGCACGTGCTCGGTCGCGGCGGAGTAAAGGCGGCCGCTCGCTTCGGAGATCGCGCCGCCGCTCTCGTGCACCTTGCGGGTGCGGCCTCGAACCACAAGCATAAGCAGCGCGCCGGCTGCGAGCACCATAGCGGTCATCGGCGGCGAGAGCGCCAGCGCCACCACCAGGTAGACCGCGACCAAGACCGAATCGGACCCGACCGTCGTCAGCCGCCAGGTGGCCGTCCCGACTCGATCGATCTCGGCGGTCAAGGCGTGAGTGAAGTCCGAGGCACGGCTGCGGGCCACGAACAGCCAACCCGCGTTCGTGATCGCGCCGTAAAGGCGGTTTCTGAGCGCCAGCACGAAGGTCTGGTTCATCGAGATCGTCGCGACCGATTGCACGCCACTGAGCGCCGAGCGCGCGCTGACCAGCACCACGAATATCGCGAGCAGGACGGCGAGCGTCGGCGGCAGGCCGATCGCGGCGACTGCGTGCGCGATCGTTTTCGCGTAGCGCCCCGCGTCGCCCTGATGAGTCAGATCGAGTCCGGCGGCCTGGAGGGTAGGCAGCAGCAACGCGATCCCGATGCCCTCGGTCAGCGAGTACAGGACCATCAGGCCAAGGGCCGCCGCCACTCGCCATCCGGCGGTCTGTACCAGCACCGTCAAATAGGGCCGCAGCCGCGCCTTCATCGGAGAATCCCGGCAGTCCGCGACGGCGCGATCAGCCGCACGCACCCGTCTGAACCGTAGGATCGCACGCCATCATCGAACCGGGCGCGCCGTCGGCGAGCAAGGTCTCGGGACCGCTCAAGCTGTGGATCGTGTATGAGGTGACAGTCGATAGTCGCAAATTGGCCGGGACTACTACCGTCGATCGGGTCTGCTAAACGGCAGGTTACCCCCTCAAGCTCGGGAGCAGCCGACTCTGCCGGCCCTTTCCATAAAACGCGAACCCGAGAGAGCTTTGTGCTCTCCCGGGCCCCTCAATCTTGAGCCAACAACAAACGCCCTATCAACCATCGGGCCAGTCTTTTGGCCCGCAGGGCGAAAGGCCGCCGCCTAAGGGCGCGTCCGCCTCAAACTCAGCCACCGAATTGTCAGATAGGGGAGCTCGGATTTTTCGGAGAGAACCCGTCGAAGCTCACGCTTCCCATACCGGCCGTCAAGTCTGCGACGGTCCCATACGCGACCAACTCGGGGGTTCGGTAGGGTTTTTTGGTCCTGCGTGCCTTCTCGTCTTGTGCAGTATCCTTCATCGACTGCCTCCGCCAGCGCCAGATGTACGCAGCGTAAACGACGCGACGAACCTCGTCAAGTGCCCCGGCGAAGTTCATTGCCGACTCCTGGGGTCAATCGAAGCGGCGCGGAGGCGACAATAGCATCGTTGCCGTCGAACACCGAGCCAAACCACAATTCGACGGCACACGCTGCGAGCAGCGGCCACAGAAGCAGGCCAACGCTCGAATCGCCACCTGCATAAAGCGACATCGCCTTATGGCAGGCGTTGCGCAGTTCATCGGCCCTGACCCATCCGATAGCTGCTATCTTGGGCGAATCCAGAACTCCCGCGTCATAGAGATTCCGCAGGACGCTCATCGCGACACCCAGGAAGTCCGCCTTGTCGAGCCTGCCGAGCACCGACTCGGGCATCAGACCACGCATAGCGTTGCGAAACACGAACTTCTGGTATTCGCCGCGGCGGCGTTGTTCGTCGGGAGTCGCGAACGTGAACTCGATCAGGCGCAGATCGTGGAGCGGATGCCGAATATCGAAGCCGAACCAGGACGACGCTCGTTCCCCGGCCTCCGTGAAAAAGGTCACCCATGGGTTCTTGAGATTGCGGTAGGCATTCCGCTGGATGAGGGTGCCCCATTGTGGCAACCTGCGCCGACTATGCAGGCGCTCGGCCAGTGCAGTCCGGCGACCAAACTCGGGGTTGAGCCAGTCCGGAAATTCATTGCGACCGCGCGCCGTCCTGATCAACTGAACCGCCGGCTCCGGCAGCAGCGGCCAGACCACAAATTTCAGCAGCGCTCGCAAAAGCCCGACGTAGCCACGGAAATAGACCACGCGGTCGGCGCTGGTCAGTCGCAAGTCGGAGCGTAAGCGGCGCGCCAGGTCGCCAAACCTGAGTCCGCGCACCAGCGAAGCGTATTGGTACAAGCTACCGCTCTGCCAATCGTCGCCGCCAAGCCCCGTCAGGCAAACGCGGAATCCTTTGGCTGCAAGCTGCGCCTTCAGCGAATCGAACATCTCGCAGTTGGGCGGGATGGGCGTTTCCCGGTCTCGCCGAACCCGCTCCATCCATGACTGCCTGGTCCCGATCACGGGCGGAATGCAGTTCGAGCGGACCTGCCACATCCGCACGACGTCATTGACATATTCGCTCTCGTCCGCGTCGGCTTCGGAAAACGACAACGAGAAGGTCTCGAACGGCATCGCCGGCACCCGACCCTCGCGCATGAGCTTCTCTACGACGCCGACCACCGCCGAGGAATCGATTCCGCCGCTCAACTCGGAAGCGACGCCGCCGACGCTCCGCATCCGGCAGCGCACCGCCTCCTCGACCAGTCCGCGCAGATGTTCCGCGTACTCCTCATCGCTGCGGTAGCGAATCCGCTTGTCGGGGTCGAGAGCGAACCAGGTCCGTTTAGTGTTTCCGCCGGGCCACACGATCAACTGGTCGCCGCCCGCCAGCCGCATCACGCCGCTGAACAGGGTCTCCTCGCGGGTCGAGAAGGCGCCGATCAGATACTCCGCGACCATCGGCTCGTTCGGCGCACGTTGCACCCGCGGGTCTTCGAGGATCTGATGGAGCTCCGAGGCGCACAGGAAAAATCCGGAGCCGGCGAAGTAGTAGAGCGGCTTCACCCCCATCGGATCGCGGGCGCATAAGAGGCGGCCATTGCGCCCGTCCCACAATGCGTACGCGAAGTCGCCGAGGATCCGTCGCGGCGATTCGTCGCCCCAGAGCTGGTAGGCGCGCAGCACCAGCTCGGCGTCGCCATCACCCTTGAGATGGAGATCCGCGCCCTTGAACGCGTCGGCCAGCTCCTCGCGATTATCGACCCGCCCGTCGAAGGTCACGCAGAGCCCGTCTTCGTGCAATGGTTGCGGCTCGCGGGTCGACTCGGGCGTGGTATGAAGCATCGCATGCCCCATCGCGACCGGCCCGCCAATCCAACGGCCCATCCCGTCAATTCCGCGATGGGCGATCGCGGAGAGCATACGCTCCAGGAGCGGCCCGTCAGCCGACCGCCCGTCGAGATTATAGATAACGGCGATACCGCTCATGCGAAGGTCGAATGCAGTCCGTGTCCGAGGCGATCGTCAGGGAGACTTTCCGCTCCCCGCCATTGGATGATCTTCCAAATCGGCGAGAACCACGTCGCGCGCGGCCGGGAGCGCCGAGAAGCCATTGGGAATCAATAGCTGCCGTACCGTCACGCGCGCAAGAAGGCGCCCGAGGAAGGCATTGTGCCGCATCAATGCGGGCCGGTCGGCTATATCGATCATAAAAGTCGACGAGACGAGCTGGATCAGCGCCTCACGGTTGCCCATCGCGACGACGCGGGGCGCAAGCCCCGCTGCATCTCCGCCGTCCTGCCGAATCACCCGGTAAACGGCGACCAACGGCTGGGGCTCGCTCGGAAACCCGGCCGAGGCTCTCGGGCCGAGCAGGCGCGCCTTGGACGAATATCCGGCCACCTGGAGGGCTCGATCGGATTCGCTGCTCAAGGCCTTCATCGCGTCCGTCCAGAGCCTCAGCCCCGGGTAGGCGGGCGTCGCGAAGATGCGCTCTCTCTCCTCCAGCACGACGCAATCGTCGGCCAACAGCGGATGTCCCGCGCGAAGGAAACTGCCGGCCAGGGTCGATTTGCCGGAGCCCGTCGGTCCGATGAAAGCGCACGCGCCCCGGCCGGTCACGACCGCGGTCGCGTGCAGCACCTGCTTGCCCGCGAGGTTCAACGCCATCGGAAATACGTGATCGAGCAGCAGATGGCACAGTGTGGGCAGCGAGACGCGCGGCTCCTTGCGCGTGCATGCGATCTCGCGCCCGCCCCGACTCACAGCGAAGTCGGCGAGTCCTTCGTATCGCAGCAGATAGCCGCCCTCGATTCGGGCGGAAACCAGGAACGGCTCGCCGCCGGGCATCGAAGATCTCCGGATCCATTCGGAGGACGGCTGAATCGGCCGCGGACTGCCGAGAGTGACGCGCACGTCCGGCAACGCTCCATCGGTGATCGCCGGCGACGCCAGCTCCGGTATCTCGAGGTCGGAGCCAATCGTCAGTCCGTAAGCTCGATAACGAAACACCAGCCGACTCTTTTCGCGGAGCTATCGAATCGCCCTTCAGCAGAACGCCGTCGGCAGCTCGCCGGCGGCGACATTAGTGATCGCTACAAAAATGATTCGCTACAGACGACTCGCGCCGGGCCCGGCCATCTCAGTATAGCGGCCGAGGTCGAACTGGCCGATAAGGATTCGCCCTTCGCTCTCGAGCCACGCATGAGCCTCGAATTGCCCGGACGCGGTTTTGCCGACGCCGATCTTGAGTTGTGACTGATAGCCGAATCGACCGAGCATCGCCTCCGCGGCCAGCGCTCTCACCATGCAGTTGCTTGCGCCGGGAACAAAGCGGGCTGCGCCGGCAACCGCCCATGAGATTCGCTCCGCAGCCGGTCGCGAGGCCGGCGCGGCATCGCTTGATCGTCTGAACTTGCGGACCGTGCGCCGAACCGTGGTCAGCGGAAGCGTCCACAGCCCCACTCGCACCAACGCAACCGTGAAGGCCGCGCCGATCACGAGGCGTCGTTCGGAGCCCGAAAGTCGAAGAAACTTAGCCCCCGGACTCATCGCGAACCTCAACCAGTCCCAGGGCCGCAAGCTTCGAGAGCAGGGCGAGCAGATCCCGCGTGCAGCGTTCCGCGTCGACTTCGTACTGCTCCACGAGCAGGCCGACAATCTCGTTTACCCGGCGCGGCTCCTGCACGAGTTTCCACACCGCTGCACCTACGTCGTCGAGGCCGTAGTAGAAGCTGTCCCTGAGATTCAGGATCGCCGCTTCGCCCTCGAATTCGCAGGAGACCTGATCCTTGCCTGCGATCACGACCGAAGAGATCGATATTGCGGGTTCTGCGGAACTGCCTGAGCTCAATGCCTTTGCGCTCACTCGCTATCCAGCCCGAAAGCCAGCCCTGCCGCGAGTAGCGTACAGCGCGCCCATTGGTGCGTTCAAGCCTTATCCGCAACAATCGGCGCGGCTCGCCCCTACCTGAAGGTTCAGTAGTCAGCGCGGATCGAACAGGTTGAAGGCCGCGGCCGCTCTCACCTTGCCGCGGCGGCCGGCGAACGGTCGCGGTTTATGAAAAGACACGGACTGATAATGGTCGCTCGCTTGCAAAAGTGCGAGGCAATGTGGGGTTGCGCTCGAAATGGAGCGCGGAAACGGGCGTCTCGCCGCCACCTACTTCGAGGCGGGTTTTGCTTCAATGAGATCACGCCCGATCCAGCGCCGAAAATCGCCCGGACGCCACAACGCGGCCGTCGCGGGGAAGAGCCGCCTTCAATGGAGCCGCGCTCACGTGAGCGCGGAACTGGATGGCTCGGCCCTTGCCTCATTCTGACCGAATACGCTTCAATGGAGCCGCGCTCACGTGAGCGCGGAACTGAAGGGCGCGGTTGTTAGAGTCGCTGATGATTGACGCTTCAATGGAGCCGCGCTCACGTGAGCGCGGAACTGTAACCTCGGACTTGGACGTGGTGCGCAGAGCTATCGCTTCAATGGAGCCGCGCTCACGTGAGCGCGGAACTCGCTGATGGTTTGGCCTACCATCGACGACGGGTCATTTGCTTCAATGGAGCCGCGCTCACGTGAGCGCGGAACTCGAAGCCGGTGCGCCGAAAGACGCGCGTTCCTATGAGCTTCAATGGAGCCGCGCTCACGTGAGCGCGGAACTTCACGCGCACGCCGATCGGCGCCGGAGCGATACGCGCTGCTTCAATGGAGCCGCGCTCACGTGAGCGCGGAACTGCCCATCAGGTCCATCATCCCACCTTGGCGGCCGTCGCTTCAATGGAGCCGCGCTCACGTGAGCGCGGAACTAACTTCTACAGATTCCCCCGACAACGCGCGACGACTTGCTTCAATGGAGCCGCGCTCACGTGAGCGCGGAACTCGATCGTTTGGCGTTGCGATCGGTGCACCTCAACGTACCTTCAATGGAGCCGCGCTCACGTGAGCGCGGAACTAGCGCCATCAGGCGTATATCCGCGCGCATGGCGGGTTGCTTCAATGGAGCCGCGCTCACGTGAGCGCGGAACTCAGTACGGTGGCGCCAACTGGGGCGCGGCCGGAACCTCCGCTTCAATGGAGCCGCGCTCACGTGAGCGCGGAACTACTGTCGCTCGCGACCGCAATCCGCAAACGACTATCCGGCTTCAATGGAGCCGCGCTCACGTGAGCGCGGAACTCTCGGTCCGCCGCTCATTTGTCAAGGGGACTCAAAGATAGCTTCAATGGAGCCGCGCTCACGTGAGCGCGGAACTGCGGCGAGCCGGTGCGCTCGCCCTATATCGCGATCGTGCTTCAATGGAGCCGCGCTCACGTGAGCGCGGAACTTCCCATTGGTGCTGCCGAGCGCCGCCATCGTGCGGCGGCTTCAATGGAGCCGCGCTCACGTGAGCGCGGAACTGACACGCCGGGCACTCGCCGCACCTGATCACGTGCTCGCTTCAATGGAGCCGCGCTCACGTGAGCGCGGAACTGCTAATCGACCGCCTGGTCGCCGAAGGCGCCGTGTCGCTTCAATGGAGCCGCGCTCACGTGAGCGCGGAACTGGCACGGCGCGTGCATCGCATCTGGTAAGCAGAGCGTGAGGCTTCAATGGAGCCGCGCTCACGTGAGCGCGGAACTCACTGAGTGCGCGGGCTATGGCGACATGGCTCACCAGCTTCAATGGAGCCGCGCTCACGTGAGCGCGGAACTCCCGTGTCGGCGGGCGCGTACTCCGGGCCGTGCTGGCAGCTTCAATGGAGCCGCGCTCACGTGAGCGCGGAACTCAGCAGGCCGATGCCAGACATCCGTCGCGACGATTCGCTTCAATGGAGCCGCGCTCACGTGAGCGCGGAACTCGCATCGGGCTCAGCGGCCGTCGCAGGCGCAGCTGCAGGCTTCAATGGAGCCGCGCTCACGTGAGCGCGGAACTGCGCGCCACGTCGACCGAGGCTGAACTCCTGCGACTCGAGCTTCAATGGAGCCGCGCTCACGTGAGCGCGGAACTGCGCCGCTTCCAACTATTGAATTTTCAAAGAACTCTGGGCCGCTTTTCGAGCACCCCAGCACCGCCGGTACGGTGCACCAACTGGCTCTTCTTCGCCTAGTTGCAAAGTCCAGCATTTGCAAGCCTTTTCCGCCATCGAGCGGATGCCCGGTTTTCGTCGTCACCTCGCTGCTCGCATCTTTCAGCGCGTTTCGAAGCCGACGTAACGAGGTGCTTCGCCAGTCAGCACGCGCGCCAGCAATCTGGTCTGAATCTCAAGCACGCGGCGATAATTTACCCTGTAGCCGAACAAGGGGTGCGTCACGAGCGTGTCCATCCTCTGCTCATAGGCGCGCAAGAATCCCTTTCTGCCCTTCGGCGTTAGAGCGACGGCCGGACCGACCTGAATGAAGTCCTCCGGGCCCACCATCCCGGTGTTGATCGCTCCGATCACCACCGAGTCGGCGACCAAGGGCCTGAATCCTTCCATCAGGTCAAGCGCCAGCGCCGGGCGACCGAAGCGCGGCTGATGATAGAAGCCGATGAACGGGTCAAAGCCGACGCTGTGACAAATGATGGTCAGGTCTTTGGCGAGCAAGCTGTACGAAAACGACAGGAGGGCGTTGACCGGATCAGTCGGCGGCCGTCGATTGCGGCGGGTGAACTCGAAGTTGAAAGGCGTCTTGTCGCCGCTATTGTCGCCAGCTTTGAGTAAGCCCGTGAAGTTCGCAAAATAAATGCGCGCCGCGTTGCCTTCGATGCCGAGTAGTTCGCCGAGGTCCTCCGCGTTGAGAGCGGCTTCCGCGTAGCGCTTGAGCTGCGTCAGCGCGATCGGCGGAGGCTCCAGATGGTTTCTCCGTAGCAGCGTCCGCTGGTTGCGAATTTTGGCCGCGACGAACTCGCGAGCCACGCCCAGGCAGAAAAACGGCTCCTCAGCCAAAGTGAATTGCCGTTTCCGCAGAAACACGTTCTTCAGTCCCAATCCCTGGGTGAGGCCGTAAAACCAGCCGCCATACGAGAAGTGCGCGATTGGCTTTTCAGCCCAGCAGAGACCCTGAAGCGCCGCCGCTGTGAACTGCACATTGCCGAAGACATTTACCTGCGAAATCTCGCCGACGCGGACCTCTTGGACGGGCTTCTTGCGTTCCTTGATCTGCAGCACCTCACCGGTCTTGCCGACGATGAGGCCGTGACCAGTCACGTATAGGGGGCGGAGATCGTCCCGCGCCGGAATGAGGCGGCGAACGGGTTCCTCGCCGTTGCGCGATGACGAGACCAATCCGACGCTACCGTCGAACAAAGAGAGCTGAGGATCGGCGATTGGAATCGATTCGTAGAGCACGGTCTCATCCGGCAGGCAGATTCCCACCAGCGAGCAGCGCGGACACTTCGGGCTGTCAATCAGGGGCGCGGGAATCTCTCCCTTGAGCGCAAGCGTCCTCGCGTCTTCGACTGCTCGAAGCGTTTCTCCGACCAAAGCCTTGTCGATTGCCACCCGGACGCGCTGACGGGTCGCATGGTAGTACGCGACCGCTTCGTCGCACTGGTAGCCGTTGTCGCGCAAAATGAGAGCCTGCGCGCATAGCTGCGCGCGATCCGCCGGCCACGCCTCGGGGCCCTCATCCGTATCGCACGGGCTGCCTTTCTTGTAATCGACAGGGACAACCTTGCCGGCTTCCCCTTCGATCAGATCCATTTTGGCGATCAGTCGATGGGTTTCGCTGCTCAAGGTGACCGATCGCGAATGGATTTGTGCCTCCTGGTCCGGTGGGGGCAGCGGGTCCGACTTGGTTTCCAGCTTCTCGTGGCGCAACTCGCCCTCTACTGTATCGGCGCTGTGGGCGAAAACTCCTTCCACCCATTCGTAGAAAAAAAGGCGCGGACAATAGACGAATTCGTTGAGCATCCGCGCCGGCAGATAGTCGGGAAGATCAACTTCGACACGCCGCTTGATTTCAAGCCGTCTTGCCTGCGAGCGCTTCACATCGATCGCAATTGGATTGGCTTTTGCCCGGTCCGCCATTGGGGTGCGTCCTCGCTACAATGGATCCTGTTTTGTTTCCGATTCGGGTTCGCCATCGACGACGATGCAAGGGCTGTCGATGGGCGAGTAAGGCAAACCGAGCGCGGTTATGACTCTATCACCACGTCCTTCAACCGGGCCAAGATCAACGAACAGGACCTGGTCCTCGCGATGGTCGATGATCTCGCTTAGAGCATGGCGGCAGCGGACGAGATCGGTCGGAGTGAACTGACATTCGAAGATTGAATATTGGAGATGGTCGCCGAAGTCGCGCATGGTCTTGTATACGGTCCGCAGCCGCTTGTCCTCGCAGATGTCGTAGCAGACGAGGTAGGTGTTACGCATCGGGTTTCCCCTCTTGTGAGCAACACTCAGAACGCCGCGCAGAACGCCGCGAAAAGGCCCAGGCCATAAAAGCGACCGCCACCGAGGCAAACAGGACCGGGAATCTGCACGGACCGTTTGCTGGCATCTCGCCAGTGAACCCTGACGTGGAGGCGAGGAAAGCGTTTCAAATGATCCGGCGCTCCGTAGCGGCTGGCCAAATCAGCGCCTGGCCAAAAGCCGGTGCTCCGCCATTCCAACTCCGCATGGCTCGCCAATGTTTTCGAGAAACCAGCCTGTGTGATGGCCTTCCGGAGCAGGCCGTCGATGCGATCGTCGAGACGGCTCAACAGTTTTTTCTGTTCATCGACGCTAACTTTGTTTTTCAAGCGCCGCCGGTAGTGGTCCGGATCGTCGTAACCAGGGAGAACCACGGGCGTGACAGTGGCCCAGGAAGCAGCGGATTGGGTGTAGTACCGAACAACCTTTTCCGTCGCAGGTAGCAACGAGAGAAGAGCGACGGACTGCTTCCCGTCCTCGTCGATGAGTTCTTGGCCTGATAGAGTCCGCCGCACCCAAGAAACTTGATCTTCAAAATCTTCGGCGAAGGACGAAACTATGACCCGACGGATATTACCCACTACGCGCGCCGCGCCTTGGCCTCTTGCCTCGATGCTGGGCAAAGGCAGATAGGCGAAGCGCCGCGGCCCGACCGCGACGTGCCCATCGGTGCCCGCCGATTCACTATGACCCAAGATTAAAGCGTTAATGTCTGACTTAGGCCAACCGGCTGATTCGGCGGCGGCTTTGGCCGCATGGCGCATCATGCCGGCGACGGTGAGGCCTCGGCGAACCGTATCGAACGCGCGGAACCCGCTTGCGTCGAACTTAAGGAGAGAAAAGGCGGCCACAGGACGCGATGGCGGATCAGTGGAACGCCGATAGCCGATCGTGCGAAACGCACTCAACGGAAGGACGGGGTTTCGTCCACTTTCTGTAAGCCGTTCAAGCGAACCCTTAAATCGATCCATTAGTTCGCCGATGGTCCCTTGCCCAGAACTGGTTTGCTGCCGTGGAACCCGCAGCAGTGTACAATTAGCAACATTTAGCATCGGCAGCCACTTCTCGCCAATTGCGCATTTCGGTTCATCTTCAGCGACTGCGCCGTCTCCGACGACCATATCGATGCCCCATCCCAGTGCGTGACAGTGCAGGGCACAGTTGGCGACACGATTTGCACGTTGTTCATCCTTTGAGTCAATCGACCAGCAGTACGTAACCTTTGGTTCCTCGCAAAATATGGTTGGACGAGAGACTTTCGCGTCCCGTTTCTCCGAATCAACATCTGACAGATTTTCGCGTACATACGTGAGCAAGGGCCGCCCTCGTTCCGCTCTCGGGGCAATAATCTCTGGGGGGGCCAAGCCTTGAAACCATTCCAACGCGGGAAATTCGCGATCGCGCACCGCTGAATCGTGCCAGCGTGGAGCAGCACCCGCCAAAACAGCCTGATAGAGCCGCAGTGGCGAAGGTGGCCATTCGGGTTCACGTCCGTTCTCGGTTCGTCCGTGATAACGGTCGCCGAGGAAGCGGACGGTGATGACGAGATACTTCATTCCTCCTCGTTGCTGCTCTTCTTTCTGAGAGCCTCTTTAGCCTTCTTGGGGTCGAAGGTCGCCTCGTGTCCTGCACCCACCTTGAAACTCTCGGCAGCTTCCTTCGCGTATTTTACAGCGGCGTCTCGGTCGATTTGGAAGTCTATCTCGGTGCCGTCAGCGCTGATGCATACTCGCGTCATCGGCTTACCGGGAACAGCGACGAGTTGGCAGCCTTGACGCAGGTTAAGGGTCTTGCCGTCAAACCAGGTCAGCGAAACCAAAGCAAGACCGAGAAGATACCGCTGAAGCTTAAGAGTTTCCTCGCGTGACCTTTCTTGGTCGATTTCCTCTTGTTTGCCGCTCTTCTTCACGACCGTCACGATGTCACGCAACGTGACGAGATTGAGTGAAGCATCGCGGCAGATGCCTCCCTTCGCCTCAATTCCTCCCAGTCCAAATGTGGCAGGCACTTCCGCCATGCCCTGGTCTGCTAGTTTCTTTAGCCCTTTCTCTCCTTTCTCCGCAGCTACCCCAGCCGCTTCATAATCCGTTGCCACGAAGTATTGAGCGGACCGCCGGTATTCAAACACGTCATAAGCGCGAATGATCGAATTGATGAGCCGAGGGACTTTCACTCCGGTAGCTCGCGAGTCCCACATTCCGAACACAAGGGAAGTCGGGGCTATTTTTGCCAGCAGCAACGAGTCTCCATCACGCCGCGCCCTGATCGCCTTATCCAACTCATCGCCTAGCGATGAGAAGCGCACAATTGCATCCGCCGCTCGGTGGCCAGCATCGAGCAAGTTGACGGCCCGCTGTTCCTTTTTGTCCTCGTCATTCTTAACCTCAACCTTGATGACGACTTTTGGAACCAATTGTCCCTCGGCGATCACATCGGCAAACGCCGGTTCGATCCGATTGGCTTGCGAGGCGATGCTGTCGATGACACAGACAGAATGTTCTCGGCCTTGTTCCGTACGCTCCGCGTCCATGAAGAGTTGGACTTTCCCCAGCCTCTCGAAAGTCTTCCGGAGAATTGAGCTCTCGCCGAAGCGATCAATGTTGTAGACTGATGGGTCGCCCTTCTTTTGCGACGGAGCTGCATAAGTGGGCGGGAAGATAATGTCCCCACCAACGGGCTTCAGCCATTGCTTCAAGACAACGGCGGCCGGTCCATCCCCTTTCAGCAAGAAGTCGAAACGCTTTAGAGTATCGTTCACAGATCACCTCCTAAACAGAGCCGCTCGCAAGTAGCCACTGTGTTTTCTCTGGTCTGTCCGGTATGCGTTTTCAAATCGGTATCCACAACCCTGGCCCAACAACCCACTTACCGCAGCCGGCAGAACCGAGACCGGCAGTGGCATGGACCACGTAAAGTACTCAAACACCAGAGAGGTATCAGTAGGATTCGGGCGGCAACGCTGAAGCCCAATAAGGCATAACAACTCGACGGCGGGGAACGCTTTAGACTCCATACCCAGTTTGTTTGGCGAGAAGCCGATGTCCAACGGAAGAGCGTTGGCACTGTGGCGGCTATCGAAGTAGAACGGCTCTACTTTGGTTTTCGCTTTCCTCTTTCCTCGGCGCTTGTTGGTTGTTGGCTTCTCGTCTTCAACCTGATCTGATGCGGGTCGCATCACACACTTGAAGTCAAACGGCTGGTCGGTCTTAAAGGCCCGCACCGTATCGACCAGCGCAGCTTGAGCGATTCGCAGAACTTCCTGCCGGCCTGCCCAGGTCTTTGGGATCGCATCGTCATCTGGTTCTTGCTGTTCCCGCCGAGTTGCGGGTGCATTGCCAACATGGATGGCCGAAAAAGAGCCCTTTTCTTTCTCATTGAGCCACCAGTCAAGGACGTAATCGAACCGCTTGCCGATGGAAATTGGCCCTTCGCGGAGGAGCTTGCCGAGATCGGCACGTCTTTGCTCTTCCGTTTTCAGCAACTCTTTGCCGGTTTGCCTAAGTTGGCGATTCCTCTTTTCGAGTTTTTGCAGTTCACATTGGAGTGAAGGTGTAAGATCGCTCGACAGCCGAGCGTCAACAAGCGCCCCAATAAGGTCCTGGGTATCGTGCCCTGAATCGCGAGTGGTCAGAGAGAACTTTGTGTCTTCGTTTTCGAACCAGCCTTCGGCGCCGCCCCACAGCCGATCGGCCAGTTCCAGCAAGCCACAGCAGGCGAAAAACTGCCCTGGATTGGCCGGATCGACCCGGATGCTGATCGCAGATTCGGGAATCTGGCTCACTGACCCTCGCTCTGTGGCAGACAGGCTACATTGGATGGTTCGGCTTCGCGAGCGTCGTTGGCCTGCGAAGCAAGAGCGTCGGCGGCACGAACTAACGATTCCAGATACGCCAACCCCCAGCGCCCATATTTGCGCTGCAGCCGGGCGAAGCGGCGAGGGACTGCGCGGGCGATTTTATCCGCGTCTTTCCCTTTGGGTTCCAGGTCGAACGCCTCGTCAGCGGGAAAGTGCGGCCGGGCGCGCCCGTGGTGCGCCGCAATAAGGTGCAGAACAAGGTCCCGCACTTCAGGGGGAAGATCGAGGAATTCGCGCCGATCCGACACATCGATGAGCGAGCCGAATTCGTGGCGGTAGTTATTCAGGTCGAGCGGCCGCATCTTGCCTCCAGATTTCGCCAGCACCACCCGCGGGTAATCGCGATTTCCGATCGACACCTGCCAAATTTTGCGATGCTTGCCGAGGTCGTGCCAGCGGGCAGCAAGCTTGACGGCGGAGGCTTCCGTCTCCGCAAGACGCAATTTGTCGACGATCCTCTCCGCGAAGCTCTCGGCCGATCTGAGGTGCGGTTGCAACTCTTGAGGCTGGCGGGCGCTTCGCGATCCGTCATCGTCGGCCGAGCGCGGCCGGACGTACCAGCGCCAGTAGCGATGCGCCGCCTTCTGCTCGTCATTTTCCGCTTCGTCGTCAGCCTCAGGCCGGGTGTCGATGGTTCGCACCAGCCGCATTCCGTTAGGCGGCGTATCGTCATCCCAGACCCGGCAGCGGCGCGGATTGTTCTTGTCGTCCATCCATTTGTCCGCAATGTCATAGTCTTCGCGGCGCGCTTCGTCAAAACTGGCGCTGCCGTTCAGCGTGCCGTCTTTGCTCAGCCCTCCAGCCACCGGCGGCAGCAGGACAGTCCGATTTTCCAGAAATCTCTCTCCCGCTTCGCTAACTTTCTTCAGCGTTCTCACGTCATTGTCACCCACGATCCAAACAGGTAAGTCAGGTTGCGTTTCCGCGAGCGTCTTCAACTCATCGAAGATCCGCTTGGTCCTGTCGCGCAGCAGTTCGTGCGGCTTGAGCGGAAAGTCCTCCAGTAGATCGTCGGGTTTGTGCCTCTCCCGTAACTTGCTGGTCAGGACTTCGACTTCCTCGCGCCAGGCGACGTAAGTTTCGGGCGGCTCCCACTCGGCAACCCCATGCAACCAATCCGCGACCGGCGGGCGGCCCGGCAGCCTTTCACGAACTGACGTGAGCGACCACGCATCGAAGAGAATGTCAGTCGCAAAAAGGATGGTCGGCTGCGGGGTGAACGCCTCCAACCGCTCGGCAAGCGGCAAATCATTCAGCGCCGCCGGGCTTGCATCGTGGCGCCGGTCGTCGCGCTGTTGCAGCTTTTTCAACAACGCAAGGGTTCGTTGACGGGCTTTTTCGAATGGCGGAGGAGATTTGTCGGAATCACCACTCGCATTGCCGTTATTCTCGACGTAAACGACGTCAATCTTCGCATCGCCCGTGCCGAAACGGTTCACACGGCCGAACCGCTGCGCCATGCCGTCGAAAGGCGTCAGATCGCAGACCATATGGTCCGCCGAAATATCAACGCCGACTTCTCCGGCGGAGGTGCAAACTAGAAAGACGGAGCCCTGCCTGAGTGTAACCTGTGGGCTGTGTTTGGGCATAAACCGGGCGAAAATGTCGTTATTCCGCGCCATCGCATCGCGTTCAAAACCGCGCATAGTACCGGTAAGCGTCTGAACTCTATCCGAACCAACTTCTTTGCGGAGCCTTTCCTCGACCGTCTTCACACGATCGAGCTCGCGGAGAAAGATGAGGATCGCTTGGCCGCCGTCCTTGTGTTTCAACGCCAGATCAATGACCTCGTCTTTTGTCTTTTTTTCATCATCGATCTCATGGAAAGCAATTCCTTTTTTCGCTTTGAACCGCTTCTTTACCTCTGAGTGTTGGAGATCTTTGTCGCTGAAAATGGGCGCCTCATCGCTCTTGCCCGAGCGCGGCGTGGCGGTCAGCGCCATGACTCGGAAATGGCCGAAATCGCGGCATCGTTGCTGCTCCAATTCGATGGCGTCCAAGAGCCGCTGGAAGGCGGGTTCAAGGTGAGCTTCGTCATGCACCAGCAGTGTGTCCTGGCCGAGAAATCCCGCGTGCAGCGGACGCGACTTGAACCCGCAACCGTAACCCGCGAAGAGCAGCCGGCTGCCGATCATGTCTACTGTGCCGACGATTACAGCGGGCCGGGCCGGGTCATTTCGCCACTCGGCATTGTCCGCGAACTGCCCCCGAAGCGTGCTAATCGCCAATGGAGAGTCCGAGCTTTGGGCCGCAAGCGATCGCAAAGCGTCGGAAAGCGCCTTCTCCTCGTTGAGCGCGAGCGCATCTCGGATACGCTCCGCTTCACGCGTGGCCTGATCGACGACGGTTCGGCGGTTGACGACATAGACCAGTCGGCGCGGAAAGTCGCCGAGCGTGCCCGCACGGGCCTGATCGGCCAATGCTAGAAGCCAAATCGTAATGATCGAGGTTTTACCAAGGCCTGTTGGCACATCGCAGGTTTTTCGGAATTGTTTCCGGGTGAACTCGTCGAACAGCGCCTGTTGCCACGGAAACGGCGCATTCCCTGTCAGCCCCAGGAAAAGGCTATCGAATGTTTGTGATTTGGCCACTGCCGTTCCGCCCCTCGACTCCGCAATCATTGCAGTAACGCCGCGTCCTTCAGCACTGCACGACCCGATGCCGAACGATCTCCGGTGGCCTGACCTTGCAGCAGTCAGCGGGGGTCGAACAGATTGAAACCCTCGGCGGCTCGCACCGTGCCGCGCCGTCCGACGAATTCCTCGCTCTCCATCGCGGCGAGCACCTCACGAGGTGTTTTGGCGAGGAATCTCGACCCATCGCCGAGACGTCCTATCACGATTCCCTCGTGCGGCTCGCCGTCACGTCCGTGAACCACCGAATAGGTCTCGATAGTGCCCGCTCCGTCGGCCTGCTCGGTCACGCGGACAGGCGAAGTCGGGCGCGCGGGTTTGCCGTCGTGTTCACACGCGAACGGTTTTCGCGGCTCCGCACATGACAGGATCAACGCCGCATGCTTGGTGAAATACCATCCAAGCCCCGTTACCATTCCTATTTTGGCCGGATTCGCCCGTAGCCGCGCGACCATCGCAGCGGTCGAATGTGCACAGTAGTTGCTGGCCGGGCCGCCTGCGTACGGAAGACCTCCGGTCACGGTAACGCCGCGCGGGTCGTCGCCGTCGATTGAGAGCGCGTCGAGCGCCAGCCCGACCGCCGACGGAAAGCAGCTATAGAAATCGAAGTACGCAACCTCGCTCAGGTCGATTCCGGCCAGCTCGAGCGATCGCTTTGCGGTCCGTTCGAGCGCGCGCGAGCTGTAAAAATTCTCGCGCTCGTGGACATAAAACGGATCCTCGGTCGCATCGGCGGATGCAGCCAGATAGACCATCCGATCGGCGGGAACTTTGAGCCGGCGCGCTTCCTCTTCACTGGTCAGGATAATCGCGGCTGCGAGGTCGACATTCATGATCGCGTTCATCAGCTTCGGATAGGGGAAGCATATGATGCGGTTGTGTTCGGAGACCGTGGTAATTTGATCCGCGCTGTGCGCCTCGGGAAACCACGCGTATGGATTCTTCGCCGCCACGCGGGTCATTGCGGCGCACAGTTTGCCGAGTCTCTCGCGATGGTCCGCGATCGACCATCCGTGCCGCGCGCGCCGCGCATTTTCGTACAGCGGATACACCAGCGTCGGCAGGAGCATCCCGTACTTTTCCTCGATTGGATGGCTTCCGTTGCGTGGATCGCCGATGATCTTCGGCTCGCCGTCGCCGCTGAGCGCGCCCCATCCGACGCCGCCCTGCTTCCGGGCGCCGCGCAGCGTGTGGAATGACTCGGCACCGGCGATCATCGCAGCCCGCATCCGGCCGGCCGCGATCTCGGTCGCAAGATAATTCATCGCGTAGAGCGGCGAGCTGCCGCTGATCGTCGTATAGAGCTGCTCGCGCGGCTGAATCTTGAGCCGCGTCGCCAGCGCGTTGGGCGCGTTCTTGTAGTGGAACGACAGAATGTTCACCGCTGCGATCGCGTCGAGCGAATGGAGCACGTCGGGCGCGCCCGAGTCTTCAGCCGCGCTCCGCGCTACCTGCGCCATCATTTCGAGCGGTTCGGGCGCCTGCGCGATCCCCGCGTTGCGCGGATTGAACTGGGCGACACCGATAATAACCGGAGAATGTTGCGACATGTGATTCCTGCCTCGGCTGCGATGTACTCGCCGCTTTGAGTCGTAGCAAAATAGCACCGAAGATGCTTCGGAGGGGAGTCCCGATGAGCGATATCAGAGTTCGCCCGGCGGTCCTGAGCGACCTCACCCGATTGACCGAGATCTACAACCACTACGTGGTGAACACGCCGATCACTTTCGACATCACGCCCGTGACGGTCGAGCAACGCGTGCCGTGGTTCGAGGAGCACACCAACGGCGGCCGCCACCAGTTGTTCGTCGCGGAGCGGGACGGGCTGGTGCTGGGCTGGGCCGGGACGGGCCAGTTCCGCGACAGGGCCGCCTACGACCCCAGCGTCGAGATGACGATCTATTGCGCCGTCGATGCGATCGGGAAGGGCATCGGCAGCCTGATGTACGAGGCGCTGTTCAAGGCACTGGAAGCTCAGGATGTCCATCGCCTGCTGGCGGGAATCACGATGCCCAACGACGCGTCGGTCGCGCTCCATCGCCGCTTCGGTTTCGAGCAGGTCGCGCTGTTCACCGAAGTCGGCCGCAAGTTCGGCCGCTACTGGGACGTGATGTGGATGGAAAAGCGGATGCTCCCCGGCTTCAGCTGACCTTCTTCACCACCGGCGGTTTCCAGGTGCATTCGCCGGCTGGCAGGATCGAGGGCGGGGCACCCCTGTCACGGCGTCATAGTCGTAAGCTGCTGCAAGCTCCCCTGAAAGGTTCCGCCCCCTGCTGGTCCGTCATTTTAGCGGCGGCCCGTGAAAAGGAGCGTTATGCTCACGCGGAGTATCCATTGCGGTGCGTCATCCGGACGCTTCAGAAGGTCGTACGCGCCAGCCTGCAGACTCAAATCCTGGGAGCCCATCTTGAACGCCTTGCCGACATCGGCGCCCATCGGAATAGTCCACGCGTTGGCGGTGTCGGCTGTCCAGTCGTACGTAAGGGCGGGATCGCAGTCGACGTACCAACCGCTATCGAAGTTGTAGCTGATCATAGGCTCGATGTAGGTTTGATTCACGCTTCCACGCGCGCGATTTCCGGCAAACGACATCAGTTGGTATGCGAGTATGGCGTTGAGCCAAGGACCCTCCGAGTACACGAGCGCCGCCGTTGGTCCGGCCGACCATTGGCCGGTTCCCAGTTCCGAGCTGCTGGCGGAGGGGAAGTCAAAGATCGGACCCACGCCCCAGATCCAGGTGGAGTTTTTGGCAGGCGTGAGAAAAAAAGAAGTCTCCAGATCTTCCAGCCCGGATTGTTCATGCGGAGTGGGCGCGTAAGTGGCGGTCAAGCTCGGCCGTGCGAAGAGGTCCCAATCCGCATTCAGCGAGAACGGCAGTAACGGCTCGATGTTCACACTATCGCCAACTTTATGATACGGACCTAGTTGAAATCCGGTCGCGGACTGAATCGGAACTTTGACAAAATCCTCAAACGGATTATGGACGCTAATTGCCAATTCCTGATCGGTCATGACGCTGGGCGGCGGTTGTGCAGGCGTCGGCGTTTGTTGCGCGGTTGCCGACACCGCCAGAACGGCACTCAGCAGCAGGCCTAAGAGCGTGGCCGAGGGCACCAGTTGCGGCCGCAGCCACTTCAAGTTGGCGCTTCCTAAGGGGCGGCGGTGCCGAACCACTTGTCGTAGATCTGCTGATAGGTGCCGTTCTCACGAAGCGCGATCAACGCTAGATTGATCTTTCTGCGCAGCGGGCTGTCCAGCTGCACCATGATGGCGGCCGGGGCAGTGTTAAATTCGGGACCGACCGTCTTTACCCGTCCCCTTCCCTCATGAGCTGCATAGTAGAGGAGTATTGGCGCGGGCAAGACCGCCGCGTCCACTTTCTTGTCGAGCAGAGCTTTATACACTTGATCGGGCGTCGCGAACTCCTGCACCTGTGCGTTCTGCTGCCGAAGATAATCGGCGGCGGTGCTGCCCGCTATCGTTGCGACCTGCTTACCCGGCAAATCGCCCGGCCCCTCGATAGCGCCGCGAATCTGCTCGACGGTCAAGGTGGTCGTTAGCTGGGCAGTATAGAGCGCAACGAAAACGACACTGGTGAACATCCAGAAGATTGATAACCCGCGCGCCACCCAGTGACGCGGCATCGTCTGCGCCTGCAACGTCAGCGACGATAGTCCCCAATAAATTACCTCGAAGATCCCCGGGAAATAGTTGGATCCGATCGAGGTCGTAAGTCCGCGTCTCCCATCGCTGGTCGTAGTCCGACTCGGATCGATACCTGAAATTCCGCACATTCTCGATCGTCACATGACTGCCGTCAAACGATGCGCGTGCGGTACGAGCGGCGTCCGGAGTCCAGTCACGCGTGTTGCTCGGCGCAATCGACGTCCACCAGAGCGCTACGACAACCACGGGCAAGATCGCGGCCACCATCCCTCTCAAGAAGGGTCGGACGAATGCCGTAAAAAGTAAACTGGTGACGGCCATCGCACCGGCCATCGTTCCCGCAAGCACACGCGATTCTGGTCCGTCGAACCAAATCGCGAGCGCGCTCCAAGCGACACCTGCAACGACGACCGCCGATAGCAGCACCTTCGCGATCAAGCCTAGAGTGTGTCGAACCATCAATGAATGCCTGCGTGCTCATAGAGAATGCGGCGGACCTCTTCGATCGTCTGCGGCGTCGCCTGAGTCGAGTGGCCCGAACGCACGACCAGCTCCGATTCGACGCCGTCGATATGCGCGCTCTTGTATTCGACGACCCCGTCGTTGCCGTCCTCCACCGGTCCCGTCCCTTTCACCGGAATGATCGAGTGAACGTGTACGCCGTCGGCGATCGGCATCGTGGCGAGTATCTTTATGAACGGACTGGAGGGATCCATGTTGTCCAACGCGGTCGGAATAGTATAGGGAGTTCCCAACATGCCGGGCCCGCGAAGCTTCGCAGCCTGAACCGCGGCCTTGGCAAGCCCGCCAGGCAGGTTAATCAATTTGTTTCCGAACTTGACGAAGTAATTGCCGGCCATATAGCTGCCGCGATGCGGCGTTGCAATGAAGATCACCCGCGTCACGAACGGCTGTGCTTTGAAGAACATCGCGCGGGATGCCAAATCGCGAGTCTCCGGATCGAGTTCCGCCCTATCAAACGGGACCGTCGTGACATTGTTCCAGAAGCGATTGCCGCTATCGACGACCATCATCTTGGTCAGGAGCCCGCCCTGGCTGTGACCGATCACGACCATCTGGCTGAGCGCTGGGTCCTTTCCTTCGGGATCGACATCCTTGCGCACCGCCTGGAGCGATTCCCGCAAACGCATCGAGGACAACGCGACGAAGCGGATGCGATGACGCGAATCGCGCGGCGCGCCTTAAACCGGATACGATGCCCGCTCCATTCCCAATTGATAACGCGCGGCGTCGATCAAATTCTGCATCAGCGCCAGCACCGTCATCGGACCGGTCCCGCCGGGATTGAGCGTCACCCATCCCGCCACTTTCCTCACCGCTTCGAAGTCAACGTCGCCCGCGAATTTTCCGGGCGCGACGCGGCGAAAGCCCACGTCGATCACGCAGGCGCCCTTCTTAACCATCTCGGCCGTGATCAGGAACGGACGCCCGACGTCGGCGCCGACGCACGAAACGATGACGTCGGCGTCGCGGCAGACCGAGGCCAGGTCGACGGTCTTGCGATGGCACCACGTCACGGTCGCGTTGCGCATCCGGCCACCGAGGATCAGCGCGAGCGGCTTGCCCGCGATATCGCTGCGGCCGATCACGACTGCGCGCGCGCCCTCGACCGGCACCTTGTAATAATCGAGCAAGGTCAGCACGCCGCGCGGCGTGCAGGGGATGAAGCGCCCCCACTCACCGCGATAAAAGCCCCCGACGCTGGGCGCCGAGACTGCGTCGACATCCTTCAGATGATGGATCGCGTCGAAGAGCCTGAACTTGTCCACCTTCGGCGGCATCGGGAGCTGGAGAAGAATCCCGGTCGTGCGCTCGTCCTGGTTCAGACGGTCGATAATCGCCGCCAGCGAATCGGTAGTGGCTTCCGACGCCGGCGGAGCCACCAGGTCGCTCCGAAATCCCAGCTCTGCGGCGAGCTTGCGCTTGTTGCGGACATACTGGCGCGAGGCGGGGTCCTCGCCGACCAGCACCGCGGCGAGTCCGGGCGTGAAGCGATAGCGCTCGATCAGCTCGCGCGCGTGGCGTCGCACCTCCGGCATCAGCGACTCGCTGACCTGTCGCCCGTCCATGATGATCGCGCCCATCGGAGCCACGCAGTATAGCACGCCGCCTCGATCCGCCATCCGACAACGGGGGCAAGCTCGCATTCTTCAACAGTGTCGGCGGCTTCTGTTGGCAAGCGTGGCGGGCGCGTCTCGTTTGGCGATCCGGCGGTTGATAGAATTTCGACGGTCAGATGAATTCCCCCAAGCGTACGGTGCTGTTCGAGCTCCACACCTCGAGGCTCGGAGCGCGGATGACCGAGTTCGGCGGCTTCGCGATGCCGGTCAGCTTCAGCGGGATTATCGAGGAGCATCTGGCGGTGCGCTCTGCCGCGGGCCTCTTCGATTTGAGCCACATGGGCGAATTCGAAGTCGGCGGGCCGCACGCGCTGGAATTGCTCGAACGGGCGCTCACCAATTCAGCCGCGCGGCTTGCAGAGGGCGAGGCGCAGTACACGATTCTGTGCGCGGAGGACGGCGGCACGATCGACGATCTGATCGTTTATCGCACCGGCGCGGAGCGTTACATGCTGTGCGTGAACGCGTCGAATATCGAGCCCGATCGCGATCATCTGGCCGCTCTCAACCGCGGCCGCGCTTCGTTTGCGGACCGCAGCGACGAGACCGCGCTGGTCGCGATTCAGGGGCCCAAAGCGGCGGCGATTCTCGCGCCGCTCGCGAGCGTTCCGGTCGGGGCGATCGGACGCTTCAAGACCGCAACCGCGATCGTGGCGGGCGCGCGATGCCTTATCGCTCGCACCGGTTACACGGGCGAGGATGGCTTCGAGCTCTTCACGTCCGCGCCCGGTGCGGTGCGCCTGTTCGAAGCGATCCTCGAAGCCGGCGCCGGCGCGGGACTCAAACCTTGCGGGCTGGGCGCACGCGACACATTGAGGACGGAAGCCGGCTTTGCGCTCTACGGCCACGAGCTGGATCGCTCGACCACGCCGCTGGAGGCCGGACTCGATGCGTTCGTCAAGTTCGGCCATCAGTTCGTGGGCGAGCCGGCGCTGAGCAAGGAGCGCGCGAGCGGGCTTCGCAAGCGGCTGATCGGCCTTCGCACCGACGACGCGCGTAGCGTCGCCCGCCAAGGCTACCGGCTGTATCGCGACGGCCGGGAGGTCGGAACCATCACTAGCGGCACCTTCGCGCCGAGCTTCGATCGGCCGCTCGCGATGGCTTACGTGACCGGGCCGGCAATCGCAGGCGCGTGGCCTCGCGAGGGCGATCCGCTCGAAGTCGAAATCCGTAACCGCAGAGTCGGCGCGACCGTGATGTCGCTTCCGTTCTACCGCCCCGGCAGACGCCATGCAGCTTGATCCGCGAAACAGGGAGGCCCGATGAGATTCATTCCGCACACTGAACGCGAGATCGCCGCGATGCTCGTGACTATCGGCGCGCGCAGCGTCGATGATCTGATCGCCCACGTCCCCGCGCATCTGCGCCGGCGCGCCGCGATCGATCTGGCGCCCGGGCTGAGCGAAGCCGAAGTGGCCGCCGAGATGGCGGCGCTGGCCGGGGCGAGTCGCGGCGCGCATGACTTCGTGAGTTTCCTCGGCGCCGGCTACTACCGCCATTACGTGCCCGCCGCCGTGCGCGCGATTTGCGCCCGCGCCGAATTCGCGACCAGCTACACGCCCTATCAGGCCGAGGCCAGTCAGGGCACCACGCAAGCGATCTTCGAGTTCCAGACCCTGATCACGCAGCTCACTGCGATGGAAGTCGCCAACGCCAGCATGTACGACGGCGCGTCGGCCGCCGCCGAAGCGGTGCTGATGGCGCATCGGCTGAAGCCCAGGCGGCCGGTCGTGGCGCTCTCGCGCGCGCTCTGGCGTGACTATCGTTCGACGATCCGTACCTACCTGAGCGCGCTGGACCAGCTCGAAGTAATCGAGCTGCCGTTCGACGCCACCAGCGGCGCGACCGACCTGGCGGCACTGGAACGCGCGGCCAACGATCGCCTGCTCTGCACCGTGACCGGATACCCCAACGTGTTCGGCGTAGTCGAGCCGTTTCAGAAGATCGCGGCGATAACTCATCGCGCCGGTGCAATCGCAATCTCCGCCACCGCCGAGGCGCTGTCGCTCGCGCTGCTCAAGCCGCCGGGCGCGCTCGGCGCCGATATCGCGGTCGGCGAGGCGCAGAGTTTCGGCCTGCCCGTGCAGTTCGGCGGACCGGGCCTGGGCTTCATGGCCACCGCCATGGCGGATGTGCGCCAGATGCCGGGCCGACTGGTCGGCGAAACCCGCGACGCCACGGGGCGGCGCGCCTTTACGCTGACGCTCGCGACTCGCGAACAACACATCCGGCGCGAGCGCGCCACCTCGAATATCTGCACCAACCATTCGCTCTGCGCGCTTGCCGCTACGGTGTATCTCTCTCTGATGGGGCGCAACGGGCTGCGCGAGCTCGCGGAGCGCAACGTGGAGCTCGCGCACGACTGCGCAAGCCGGTTGGCCTTGCGCGGCATCCGCGCGCGCTTCACAGCGCCGTTCTTCAACGAGTTCGTCGCGACGGTTCGCAATCCCAAAGCCGCGCTTGAGGCCGCCGAGCGAAACGGCGTGCTGGCGGGAGTGGCGATCGGCGAGGACTATCCCGAACTGAAAGATTCAATTCTGATCGCCGTCACCGAAATGAACTCGAATCAGGACATGGATCGGCTGTCGGAAGCGTTGGCGGCGGAGGCGCGGTGATGGCGAGTGCGAGCAGGATAAAAATCGAACCGACCGGGGCAGGCATGACGATTGAGGAACCGGATTCGCGCCAGAAGCGATCGCAAGGGCCGTCCGACGACATCGCCGGCGAACCACTGATCTTCGAACTTTCTTCCAGCGGCCGCCGGGGCGTCGATCTGCCGCCGGCGCCGCCGGCGACCCCGAAGGCGGCCGACATTCTGGGCCCGGACTTGTGCCGCGACGAGCTCACGAATTTTCCCGAGCTCAGCGAGCCGCTGGTGATTCGCCACTTTCTCCGGCTCTCGCAACTCAACTTCTCGCAGGCGACGCACTTCTACCCGCTCGGATCGTGCACGATGAAGTATAACCCGGTGCTCAACGACGAGGCCGCGGCGCTGGCCGGTTTCGCGAATCTTCATCCGCGCACGCCCGCGCATCTGTGCCAGGGCGCCCTCGAACTGATGGCGCGGCTGGAACGCGCACTCGCTGAAATCACCGGGATGGACGCCGTGTCGCTCCATCCGGCAGCCGGCGCGCATGGCGAGCTGGCCGGACTGCTGATCGCACGCGCCTGGCATCTCAAACGCGGCGCGCGCCGTCACCGGGTGATCATTCCCGACACCGCGCACGGGACCAACGCGGCCAGCTCGGCGCTGGCGGGATTCGAAGTCCTGGTCGCGCCCTCGAACCAGCGCGGCTTCCTCGAGGCCGCCGCGATTCGCCGCCTGGTCGACGACGAGACCGCGGCGCTGATGCTGACCAATCCCAATACGCTGGGGGTTTTCGAGCCGGAAATCTGTGCGATCGCCGACGTGCTCCACGAGCGTGGCGCCCTGCTCTACCTCGACGGCGCCAACATGAATGCGTTGATGGGTATCGCCAAGCCCGGACATATGGGCGCCGATATCGTGCAGCTCAACCTGCACAAGACCTTCTCGACTCCGCACGGCGGCGGCGGTCCGGGCGCCGGACCGATCGCCGTGAAGAAGCAGCTCGAACCGTTTCTCCCCTACCCCAGGCTGCTCCGCACGCACGGCCAGTGGATACTCGACGGCGACCATCCCGACTCGATCGGCCGCCTGCGCTCGTTCCACGGCAATTTCGGGATGCTGGTGCGGGCGTACGCCTATATCCTGGCGCTGGGCGGCGACGGCCTGACGCTCGCAAGCCGGCTCGCGATCCTCAATGCCAACTACGTCCGCAAGCGGCTCGAAGATCGCTATCCGAGTGCGACCAGCGAGCCCTCGATGCACGAATGCGTCCTGACGCACGACCTCGAGAGCCGCGCCAACGTCAGCACGCTCGAGATCGCAAAGCGGCTGCTCGATTTCGGAATCCATCCGCCGACCATCTATTTCCCGCTGGTGGTACGCGGCGCCCTGATGATCGAGCCGACCGAGACCGAGTCGAAAGAAACGATCGACGGCTTCGTCGCAGTGATGGAGCGCATCTACGACGAGGCGCTGAACGAACCGCAGACGGTGAAAGGCGCTCCTCAATCGCTGCGGCTCAAGCGCGTCGACGAGGCCGAAGCCGCGCGGCGCCCCGTGCTCCGATGGCAGCCGAAGGCGTGAGCGCCGGCGTCTTACTTTATATGGGACTCTCACGTCTGACTGCTCAGTGAAGTACTCGCTGTGACGCAGCGCGAACGCCAGGGATGGCTCATCGTCGCAAGCCTGTGGGTGACGCTGTTCATCGTTTTCGGCGGCGGGTACAACACCGCCGGCGTGTTCTTCACTCCGCTGCTCAAACAATTCGGATGGGGCCGCGCGCAGCTCTCGACGCTCCAGGGGTCGCTCGCGATCTCGGCGGGAATTTCGGCACCCCTGATTGGCTGGCTGCTCGACAAGATCGAGGCGCGCATCGTGATGGTGATTGGCGCGGCGCTCGCGGGCGCCGCCTATCTTCTCGCGAGCCGGGTACATTCGTTCGCTCCGATGCTCGGTGCCTATCTGCTGCTGGGCGTCGGGATAGGCGCGGCCACGCTGCTGCCGGCGGCGCTGGTGGTATCGAACTGGTTCGGTGCGAATCGGGGACTGGCGCTGGGCCTGACGCTGTCGGGCACGGCGCTGGGCGGCGCGGGGATGACGCTGGTCGCCAACGCCGCGATTGCGCGGCACGGATGGCGCGGCGGCTACGTGGCGCTGGCAATCCCGATGCTCGTGATCGCCATTCCGATCACCGTCATGATGGTCCGGAGCCGGCCGCCGCAGGTCAGCGCGCGGGCCACGATGCCCGGGGCGGCGACGGCGGTTGAAGTGCCAGGTTTTGAGCTGGCTGAGGCGGCGCATACGCGATCATTCTGGATGATTTGCGCCGCGCAATTTCTGTACGCCTACGTAGCGAACAGTGCCGGGTTGCACCTCATAACTTACCTGATCGGAATCGGCTACACCGCTGGATTCGCGGCAAGGGTGATGAGCCTCGTGCTGGTGATCGCGGCGCTGGGCAAGCTCTTGATGGGAGCTTTCGCCGACCGCCTCAGCGCGCGGCGCGTGCTCGCGTTCAACTTCGTCACGCAAGCGGGAGGAATCCTGTTGATGTTCCGCGCGGCGAGCACCAACGTACTCGTGCCGTTCGTGATCGTCTACGGACTCTCGCTCGGCGCGCCGGTGGCGCTGCTGCCGATGCTGATAGGCGAGTCGCTCGGGCTCAAACGCTTCGGCTCGATCGCCGGAGTGAGCGGAGTGTGCGGGACGATCGGCGCCGCGATCGGTCCGATCAGTACCGGCCGCATCTACGACCTGATGGGATCGTACAACTATGCGTTCGATCTGCTCGTGATCGCGTGCATCCTGGGTGCGCTTGCGACGCTCGGATGTATGTCGCTCGAGTCAGAAGTGTCGCGGCTGGAGCCGGTCCCAGTAACGGCGGCTTAGCCGCTCAAGTGAACGGCGAGAGTAGCTACCTGACAGGTTTATTTCTGACGAAACGCTCGCGCCTTCTTCAGTATCCAGGCGGGCGCCGATAGCCGCCGCCACCACGTCGGCGAGTTCGCACGCAAAGTCGATGGTCGTGCGATCTTCGCCCGGTGAGGGTACGGTCGCGCTAGGGCACGTCGATCTTCGACGGCGACAGGTTCTGCGGAACACCCGCCGCGGCAGGAGGCTCTGCGCCGAGCGCCGCCAGGGCTTCGATCACTTCCTGACGCTCGGGCACGAACGGATGCTCGCCCAGGAAATTCCGATAGGACTCAATCGCGCTCTTGTTGTCGCCGAGCCGTTGTTCCGTACGCGCGATTCCAAGCTCGGCGCCGACATTCGGCTCGCTTCCGCTTCCCGCAGCCTGCCGGTACGCGCCCTCGGCCTTCTTCAGGTCGCCCATCTGCTCGTACACCACGCCCAGGTCCGTCAGGGCCAGCCCCTCGAAAGCGGCATCATGGGCGTCGGCAAGGTAAGCGACCAGCGCGTCGCGCGCGCGCGGCAGGTCGTTCTCGCCGAGAT
This sequence comes from uncultured delta proteobacterium, assembly GCA_963749215.1. Classification (GTDB taxonomy): domain Bacteria; phylum Desulfobacterota; class Binatia; order Binatales; family Binataceae; genus CAVVMA01. The sequence goes on from CAVVMA010000011.1 coordinate 161,803, forward strand.
AGGAAGTCGCCAGGTAAAACCGCGCCAGCCGTCCGAGTTCGCGGCCCTGTTCGGAATCGGAGAGCGCGCTGAAATCCGTTTCAGCGACCTTGTATTGCTTGGCTTGGAGCGCCTGAAATCCCTCATAGAACTGGGCCGCAGCCAGGTGATCGCGATGGCGCTCGTAGTAGTAAACCCCGATCACGATCAAGGCGACGCCCAGAACTACCGCCGCCGACAGCACGATCTGCGTCAAGTTGGTGGTGACGAATTCCTGCGCGTCGTAGAAGAAGCTCAGGAACTCGTCTGGTTCCTTCAGATCCTTGCGGCGGAGCTTGCGATGAGCTGCTGGAGGCATTCAGGAGGCCTGGGTGCGATGCGCGGGCAGCGCTGAGCGGGACTCAGGCGCGCGGGCGGAAGTCACATCTTGTATTTGAAATCGTCCGGCGACATCCGCTCGAGGATTTCCGACCACTTGTCGCGCGAGACCCCGGCCAGGTTTTGATCGGAATGCTGCGCCGGCTCGCTGGCGGCCTCCTGGAGCTCGCTGGATTGTTCCAGCACCCGCTTGGCGACATAGATCGGCGACTTGGTGCGCAGCGCGAGCGAGATCGCGTCGCTGGGGCGCGAATCGATCTCCAGCGTTTTGTTCTCGCGAGCCTTCAGGCGGATACGGGCGAAGTAGGTATTCTCGCGCAGGTCGGTTATCTCGATCGAGTCGACGGTGACGCCGAGCTCGCCGAGCATGTTGCGCAGCAGGTCATGCGTCATCGGGCGGGGCGGCTTGATACCCTCGATTTCGGTCGCCATCGAGGTGGCTTCGAGCGGTCCGATCCAGATCGGCAGGTTGAATTTATTGTCCGGATCTTTCAGCACCACGATCGGACTCTTGGTGGTCGGGTCGAGCGTCAGTCCGCCGACCACCATCAGAATGAAATCGTCTCTGCTACCGGCCATAACGAGAAGCTCTCTCAACCCATCGAAGAACCGGGGCCCGGACCCCTCGGTTGCAAGCGCGCGATCGTACCTCGATCAATTTTGGACGAAAGCTGCGGAATCGTCAACCAAAGGAAAACTACCGGCAATGTTTCTGCAAACTCAGCGCACCACCAGACGATCGACGACGCGGTAGAGCTGGTTCAGATTGCGGCACTCCTCGACCGTGTCGCAGTGCGGCGCGTAGCGCTCCATCTCGCTGTCGCCGAAACCCCAGGTGGTCTTGCTCTCGGGGTTGAGCCAGATCAGGCTCTTGGCGCGCTGGCGCATTTCGCGCAGGCACCAGTCGTGCGGCAGATTGTAGTTGTTGCGTGCATCGCCCAGCACGATCACCGTGGTGCGCTTGTTGAGCGCGCCGATAAAGTCGCCGACGAACGATCTGAACGCATTGCCGAAGTTGGAGTGCGAGTAGACGTTGATGATATCGCCACGGAGCGCGATCTCCAGCGCCTGCGCCGCGTCGTGCTCCCGGAAATGCCGCGTGACCTCGCCGAGGTCGGAAACGAAGACGAAGCTGCGCACCCGCGAATACAGATCCTGCAGGGCGTAGACGAACTGGAGCATGAAGCGCGAGGCGTTGCGCACCGAATCCGAGACGTCGCAGAGAATCACGACCTGCGGCTTTTCCTTCTTGCGGTGGTCGAAGCGAAGCTTGAAGGGCACACCGCCGCACTCCATATTGCTGCGCAGCGTACGCTTGATATCGAAGCGGCCGCGCTTGGCGCGCTTGCGGCGCACCGAGACCACGTTCTTGAGCCGCTGGGCCAGGCGCGCGACCGCCTCGTTCATCTTCTGGAGCTCTTCCTCGGTCAGATAGTAGAAGCTCTTCTCGCCGAGCTGCTGGAGCTGCCGCTCCTCGCGCGACTTGACGTCGCGCTTCTCGCGCTCCATCCGGACGTAACGCCGCACGATGTCCTGCAGGGCCTTGAGGCGGCGATCGAGATATTCCTCCATCCGGGCTTTGAGCGCGCCGCCGACTTCCATCTTTTCGATCTGCTCGCGCAGGTCCCTGATCTCCTGCTCGACCTGCTCCAGGCCGAGCTGGCGCGCGAGCGCGCGGGCGAAGTAGTTCTCCTCGATCGTGCGCTCGATATTCGACAGGCGCACCGCGCGGGCCGCCTCGCGCATCATCTTCTCGAGCTGTCCCGAATTGTTGGACAGCAACTGGCGCGCCAGCTCGGAGAGTTTCTTGCCCTCCTTCTTGAGCATCTCCTCGACCTGGTCCAGGAACTTCTGGAACTCCTGGTCCGACATCGAGAGCGCGTCCTGCACGGCCTGTCCGGCCTGCTTGATTATTTCGCCGAGGCCCGAAAAGTAGAGGTCGAAAAGCTCCTCGAACACCGGCAGCTCGCCGGCGCGCTTGATCATGGTGGCGCGCAGCGCCGAGCGAAACGCCTCGCGCTCGGCAAGCCCCACCAGACCCGAGGCGCCCATCGCGTCCAGGGTCTCGGCCAGCGAGACGCGCACGCCGTTCTGGCGCAGCAGGTTGGCGAATTCGACCAGCTTGTCGTCCATCGCAGTTGCCGTTCAGCCCGGGTTGTAAAGCCTAGTTGAGCAAATCCTTGTCGCTGGCGGCGGGGGCGCCGCGGCGCGCGCGCACCCGGCGCACGTAATCCTTGAGCTCTTCCTGCGCCTTGCGCACGTCGCCTTCGTACTTGACGATCGTATCGAGCGTCTCGTTGACCAGCGCCTGGTCGAGGCTCTGCACGTTGAGCAGGGTGAGCGCCTTCACCCAGTCCAGCGTCTCGCTGATCCCGGGCGACTTTTTCAAGTCGAGCTTGCGGAGCGATTGCACCACGCCGACCACTTCGTCGGCGAGCTTCTGCGAGGCCTCGGGCGCCTTGAGCTTGATAATCGCCAGCTCCTGGGCGCGGTCGGGAAAATCGATGTAGAGATGGAGGCAGCGGCGCTTGAGCGCGTCCGACATCTCGCGCGCGTTGTTCGAGGTCAGCACGACCAGCGGAATCTGCTTGGCCGAGATCGTTCCGATTTCCGGTATCGTCACCTGGAAGTCGGAGAGCAATTCGAGCAAAAAGGCCTCGAACTCCGCGTCGGCCTTGTCGATCTCGTCGATCAGCAGAACGACCGGGCGGTCGCTGGTGATCGCCTTGAGCAGCGGCCGCGGCAGCACGAAGCGCTGGGAAAAGAAGACCTCGTCCTCGCTGGCGATTTTATCGACCGCTTCGGCGAGTCCTTTCGCGCCGACCAGAACTTCGCTGATCTTGTCTTTCAGGATCTGCGTGTAGAGCAGCTGCTTGGCGTACTCCCATTCGTACAGCGCCTTGCCTTCGTCGAGTCCCTCGTAGCATTGCAGGCGCACCAGATCGTGGCCGAGCGCGAGGGCCAGCACCTTGGCGAGGTCGGTCTTGCCCACTCCGGCGGGACCCTCGACGAGGATCGGCTTCTTCAGCGCCGAGGCGAGATAGACCACGGTCGCGATTCGGCGGCTCGCGATATACTTCTGGCCCGCGAATCGCTCGACCACCTCTTCGATCGATGAGAACATTCGGCCTCCTCGCAGCCTCCGCGGCGGGAGCAGTCAGGCTCATGCCGCCGCGACAGTCCCAATTCAATATCACGGCGCCCTCGGTCGAGAAAACCAGTACCCGCGCGTCGGTAGTGTCTCAGTTTGACGAGCGGAGGGGTCGGCCAGCGATTCGAGTTTAATCTGGTTGCCTAAACCCTGGCTGTTGTCATTCTCGCGCGTCCTTTTGCCTGGCGCGCGAAGAATCCCGGACTCCGAATTTCGGGATTCCTCGCGCGCGGCAGCTACGCGCGCGGGAATGACAACGTCTTCCCGGGCGGCGCGCGCTACGCGGGCCGAATAGCTGCCGGCAGCGCCGACCTGGCGATCTGCATCAGGTATTCGGGCTCCGGCTCGCCCGGCACCTGAACCGTCCCGATGTATCGAAAGCCGACTTTTTCGTAGGCCCGGATCGCAGCGCGGTTGCTCGCCGCCGGTCCGATATAGCAGCTCTCGATGCCGCTTTCGCTGAAAACGATCGAGCGCAAAAATTCTGCGAGCAAGGCCGTACCAAGTCCCAGATTCAGGTATTCCTCGACCCCGATAAACAGGTCGACTCCTGCGGCACTCGGGCCGGCTCCAACCGCCTGCTCGTATGCCGGGTAGGAGCTCATCCGGTAGCTCTGGATGTATCCAATCGGCCGGCCCACGTAGAGAACCACGAAGGGGCGGGTCGGCTCCCGCCCGTCAATTCGGGCGCGGTACTTCTCGACCACCGATTCCAGCGTCGGCCCGGCGCCCCACCACTTCACAACGTGCGGCGCGTTGAGCCATCGATGCATCATTTCGAGATCGTCCATCCGCAGCGGGCGAAATCGAACGCGATCGGAGTCAACTTCGCTAGGCCGGGACTCCATCTAGGTTTACAACTCCTCGCGGCCGACCGGAATCGCATCGACAGGGTCGTCCGATCCAACGCCGTTATTCTATCAGAAGCGCCGGCCGCCCTCTTGTTTCGGATGTCCGTGTCCTGCCAACTTTGATCGCGGTGTGTACGCTGGCGATATATTTCCAAACCTTCGCGGACTATCCGGTCGTGATAGCCGCCAATCGCGACGAATTCCTCGCCCGCCCTGCCCTGCCTCCGATGGTGCTGCTGGAAAGTCCGAATGTCGTCGGGGGAAAAGACCTCAAGGCCGGCGGCACCTGGCTCGGGATCAACCAATACGGCCTGGTCGCTGGTCTGCTGAACCGGCGCTCGGAGCGGTCCGACCCCGAGGCCAGATCTCGCGGGCTGCTCTGCCTTGACGCGCTGCGATGCGCGACCGTGGCCGAAGCGGCCGCGATGGTGCGGGCGCAGCGCGGCTTTGACTACAACCCCTTCAACCTGCTGGTCGCGTCGCCCGCCGCCGCTTTCGTCGCGTACAATCGCGCGGGCGCGATTGATATCGAATCGCTCGCGCCCGGCCTTCATCTGCTGAGTAATCTTGACGTTGACGACTTCGAGTGTCCGAAGATCAGCCGGTCCTATCGGCGGTTCGCCGAGCTTGCGGAAGACGGCGACTTCGCGCGCGACCCGGTGGCGAAGCGCGGCGATCTCGCGCGCCTGCTCGCCGACCATTCGACCCAGCTCGATCCGCGCTCGGGCCGCCCCAATGCGTTATGCCTCCATCTCGGCGAATATGGCACGCGGTCGTCCAGCCTGATCTTTGTGGGAAAATCGCCGGCGCCGATGCGGCATTTCTTCGCGCCCGGCCCGCCGTGCGTGACACCCTATGATCCCGCGCCGATACCGGTTCAGTCGGTAAAGTAGGCGCAGATTCCCGCAATGACGAAGCATGCGATCGCGATCGTAGCGCAGGCCAGGAAAATCGAGGCGAGGAATGGCGGCTCGATGACGAAGAACAGAATCGCGCCGGAAGCCAGCGCAAGCACTGTCGCGACAATCGCGACTACCAGGCTCACCGTGCGCAATTGGTTCATCTTGAAGCGTATCGCGTGTCAGATCTTCTGCGCGATCGTGGCGATCGTCGCCCTGGTCCGGTTCGCGCCGTGCAGCCTCGCGCAGATCGTCAGCGACAACAAGCTCGACTGGCGCCAGCGCTACCTTGGCATTATCCCGCTGGTCAAGCCCAACCCGTCCGATCCGGTGGTCGCGAAAGTGGACGGGGTCGCGATCACTCTCGCCCAGACCGACTCTTACGCCAAGACCGCGGCGCGCATGGTCGATGCGACCACCACCGAGGAGACCAAGGAAGTCTGGCACGAAGCGCTCGACAGCCTTATCGGCCGCCAACTGCTGATCGAGGAGGCCCGCCGCCGCAAGATCGTTCTGTCCGACGCGGAAGTCGCCGCACGCGCCCGCGAATTCCAGCTCACCAGTCCCGGCGGCCAGAACCTGTCGGCCGGTGCCGCACCGGACCCGGAGCTGATGCGCGAGGTGCGCGGCTCGATGGAGATCGAGAACATGCTCGACCAGGAGTTCCGATCTCATTCGGTCAAGCCGACGCAGGCGGCCATCCGAAGCTACTACGACGAGAACCAGGGATCTTTTCGTCGTCGATCCGGGCGAGATCCGAATCTCGCATATCGCGGTGAAGCTTCCCCCCAATCCCACCGATCGACAGAAGGCCGCGGCCGAGGCGAAGATCAAACAGCTCTACGCCGAGGCGGAGAAGACCAAAGATTTCGCCGCGCTCGCGCGCGCGAAATCCGAGGACTCGCAGTCGGCTCCCAACGGCGGCGATCTCGGCTATTTCCGCCCCGGCCGGCTTCCTCCGGTGGTGGAGAAGATGGCGTACGGCACCAAGGTCGGCCATCTATCGGAGATTATCGCCTCGAATCTCGGCTACAGCTTTATCAAGGTGACCGAGCGGCGCGGCGCAACCTACGCACCGCTCAAGAGCGTCGAGCCGAAGATCGCGCTCGCGATCCTCGACTACAACCAGGAAGCGGTGGTCAACGAACTGGTGATGCAGATCAGGAAGAAAGCCAAAATCGAGTTCGTGCCTCCTCCCGGCCACGCCGCCTAGCGCCGGTTGAGTTGGCCAAGTTGGATTGATGAGACGCCGGCGTAGAGGCGCGGCGCAGCGCCGGCATCTGTTCGATTGACCAGCGCGCATCGCGTACCGCTTCCACCTCGGTTGCGGCCGCGCCGATCGCCCCGCCGTTCGCAAGCGGACTTGCCACGAACCAGAACCAGGCCTGTTGACCAGTCCATACCTCGAAGCCGATCCCCAGGTGAGATCTGGCATTGCGCATGCCGCTACTCCGCAAACCTGCCGACCGGTCCGGTTTCATTTCAGCTCCCCTGTATTTCACAATGTCGCCAAATATTCGGCGAAGTGATCCAGGGTGCTTGTCCAACCGCCGCGATGCCCATCGCGCGCGGTGACCGACTCGAAGACGGCCTGATGCAGGGTTAGCATGGTCTTGCCCTTGTGTTCGGCGAACGTCACTGTTACCAGCGTTTCGTGACCGGACTTGCCCTCCGCATCTTCCCAGGCCCAGGTATAGACGAGCCTCTCCTGCGCCACGATCTCGTGATACACGCCCTGCACCCAATGGTCCGTGCCCGCGGGCGAACGCATACCAAATCGATATCTGCCGCCCGGGCGGGCGTCCATTTCGCAGGCCAGCGCTGTGTAGCCCTGCGGGCCCAACCAGCGCATCTGGCCTTCGGGGTCAGTCCACGCTTTGTAGACGAGGCTGAGCGGCGCATCGAAGATGCGCGTGATGACGAGCTCCCGCTGCTCGGATTCCGTGGCGGCGGCGTTACCTTTTGCGACCATGTTTTTTCTCCTTCTTCTGCAGCTCGCGCAGATAGTCTTCCAAACGATCAAAGCTCTGCTCCCAGAAACGCCGATAGCGCTCCAGCCAGTCGGCGGCGTCCTTGAGCGGGTCCGCCGCAAGCCGGCAGGGCCGCCATTGCGCCTGGCGGCCCCGCGCGATAAGCCCGGCATGCTCCAGCACCTTGAGGTGCTTGGAGATGGCCGGCAGGCTCATCTCGAAGGGCTCGGCCAGTTCCGTGACCGAGGTCTCTCCCGAGGCCAGACGAGCAAGGATCGCGCGCCGGGTGGGATCGGCGAGGGCGGCGAAAGTGGTGCTGAGGTGTTCGGATGGGGTCATCTGCTAAACCAATCAGTTAAATAACCTGATGGTTTAATACACCTCGGCGAGCGCCCCTGTCAAGCGGTCATGCGGTGGTCAATGAACTGATGATGCGGATCGGGAAGAAAGCAAAATCGAGTTCGTGCCTCCTCCCGGCCACGCCGCCTAGCGATAGGCCGTCGGATCCTCAACGCCGGCGGCGCGGAAACCGGCGGCGCGCTCGGCGCATTTGGTGCATGCGCCGCAGTGCCGGATGCCGGCGGGCCGGATGCACGAGACGGTGAGGCGAAGCGGCAGATCGCGGCCCTTGCGGATCACTTGCGCCTTGGTCAGCCGCGCGTAGGGGGTGGCGATTTCCAGTGGCAGCCCGACGCCAAGCGTCACGGCGCGCTCGAAGGCGCGGAAGAATCGCGGCTGGGCGTCGGGAAAGGGATTGTCCCGCAGCAGCGCCATCGCGATTTGCGCGATCCGGTTCTGCGCGCAGAAGATCGCGGCCTTGGAGAGCAGGCTCAGGTTGCGACCCATGATGTAGTTCGACGAGATCGCGGCGCGATAGCCCGGAACGCCGCGCCCCGTAACGCTCCAATGGTCGCGGGCGAGATCGTTCATCGGCAGGCGCAGCACGCTGATCTCATGGATTGCGCGGCGTCCCAGCGCGCGAATGAAGCGGCGCAGCACCGCGAGCTCGTCGCGCTCCCATCGCAGCCCCGCGCGAACATAGATAGGAAAAACCGAGCGGCCTTGACCCGCGAGATCGGCCAGCAGCACGGAACTGTCGAGGCCGCCGCTGGCAAGCACCGCGACCCGGCCCGCAACCGGCGCGATCGCGAGTCTGGTCGTCGCGCTTGGCACAGCGGAGCGGAGAGGTCTACAGCAGGCTCTGAACCGCCTTGATCAATGCGAGGTTGTCGGAATGGCCGGTTTTGGAGGCGGTCACGTGACCCAATATCGGCCGCCCCAGCAGGTACAGGTCGCCCATCAGATCGAGCACCTTGTGCCGCGCGAACTCGTCGGGAAAGCGCAGCGTGGTGTTGAGCACTTTTTCGTCGTCGACCAGGATCACGTTGTCGAGCCGGCCGCCGCTGGCGAGTCCCAGCTCGGCCATCTTGCGGAAATCGGCGACGAAACCGAAGGTCCGCGCCGGCGCGATTTCCCGCGCGTACACCTCCGGTGAGGTCAGCTCGAAATGCATCCGCTGCCGGCCGATTGGCAACGGGTAATCCAGAAGGTAGTCGATAATCAGATGATCGGCGGGCTCGATCTTTATGTACTCCTGACCCTCGCCCTCGATGCCGATCACGATCGGCTTCGAAATCCTGACCGGCTCGATAGTGGGACTCTGCTCCTGCGCTCCCGCTTCCGCGAGTTGCTTGCAGAACTGCGCCGCCGAGCCGTCGAGCGCGGGCACCTCGCCGTCGGTCTTGACGAGCAGATTGGTGATTCCAAAACCGTGCAACGCGGACATCAGATGCTCGACGGTGCGGACCGAATGGGTGCCGGACGCCAGCGTCGTGTTGTAGCCGGTGTCGGTTACGTTCTCGGGCTTCGCGGCGACCCGGCCTGTATCCGCGAGCGACGAGAACACGATTCCGAATCCCGGCGGCGCCGGATGAAGAATCACGCCGGTCTTGAGGCCCGAATGAAGCCCCTGGCCCTGGAAGACGAGCGATCGCGCGACGGTGCACTGAGGCTGCGCGGTCCGGCTGGCCGCGTGCGCCGACGCGGTTCGGATCGCGAGCGGCCCGGTGCCGCGCGCGCCGCCGGTCTCGTGGGCCAGCACGCGCGAGATCGATCCCAGCAGGCCGTCGACCGAAAATGGCTTCTCGATAAAGTCCGCGGCGCCGAGCCTGGTCGCAGCGACCGCGTTCTGGATATTGCCGTGCCCGGACAGCATTATGACTTCGGTTTCGGGCTGGCTGGTCTTGATTCGGCGCAGCAGCTCGATCCCGTCCATCTCGGGCATCCAGATGTCCAGCAGGACCAGCGCGGGCTGCTCCCGCGTCACGATCTCCATCGCTGCCGGCGCATCGCCGGTATCCAGCACCCGAAACCCCTCGTCGCTCAGAATCCCACGCAGCGAGGACCGAATCCGCTCCTCGTCATCCACCACCAGGACGGTCTGATTCACTATTTATTCTCCGGAAAGGGCGCGCCCGAAATATGACCGGGCCAAGTTTGAGAGTCAGTCGGACAATCTCGCAGACTGCAAGCCTTTTACCGGAAACTCGAGCACGAATCTACTTCCCCTTGGCTGATTGTCGCGTACGCGGACGAAGCCGTGATGGTCGGTGACGATCGCCGAGACGATCGCGAGGCCGAGCCCGGTGCCGCCCTTGCGGGTCGAAAAGTAAGGTTCGAAGATCCGGGTGCGCAGGCGCGGATTGATTCCCGGACCGTTATCACAGATTTCGAGCGTGACCACGCCGGTGATTTTTTCGAGCCCGGTCCGCACCTCGATACGCGGGCGCTCGCCGTTGTGATTGGCCGACGCCAGGGCGTTGACGGCGTTGTCGAGCAGGTTCACCATCGCGCGCTTGAGCGCCTCGCGATCGATCGCAATTCGCGGGAGATCGGGTTCCAGCGCAAGCGCGAACTCCAGGTCGCTGTGCGCGGTCTGGAAACTGGCGACGGTCTCCTCCACCAGCGCGTTGAGATCGCCGGGGGTCGGGTTGAGATGCGGCAGCCGCGCGAAGGCGGAGAACTCGTTGACCAGCCGTTTGAGATCGTCGACCTCGCCGATAATCGTGCGGGTGCAATCCTCGAGCAGCGCAGCGTCGGCCCCGGAGCGCGTGGCGAACTGGCGCTTGAGACGCTCGGCCGACAACTGGATCGGTGTCAGGGGATTCTTGATTTCGTGCGCGATCCGGCGCGCGACTTCGCGCCACGCTTCCATCCGCTCGATCTTCGCGATCTGGCTCACGTCCTCGAAGAACAGCACCGTGCCGATACTGGCGCCGTTCTCACCGAGCGGGCTCGCGCTCATCATCAAATCGGTTTCGCCTCCGCCCGGCTCGAGCTTGATCGACGACCAGGCTTCCTGAGGCCGCGGGCTGGCGGCGAAGAGCTCGTCGAGCGCGTGCGCGAGCGGGCCGGGAAACACCGATTGATAGGCGCAGCCCTGCACCTCCGGCGCCTTCAGTCCGAGCAGCCGTTCGGCGCACGGGTTGATCGTGGTCACCTTGCCGTCTGCGTCCAGACCGACGACGCCGGCCGACACGTTGCGCAGCAGGGTTTCAGTATACAGGCGGCGGCGTTCCAGCTCGGCGGCCGAGGCGCGCAGGTCGGCCGTCATCTGGTTGAAAGATCTCACCAGATGGCCGATCTCGTCGTCGCCCACCGGCGTTATCTGATGCGCGAGGTTGCCGGCCGCAACCGCCTGTGTCCCCTCCGCCATGAGCTTGATTGGCCCCGTGATTCCGCGCGCGATATAGAGCCCGAACCAGCTCGCGAGCAGCACCACGACCAGACCGATAAGAAAAAGCGCCAGAATGTAGCTGCGCAGAATCGGCTGGCGCAGGATCCGCAACTGAAAGTAGTTCTCGAAGGTGTTCGAGATTCCGGCCGCGCGCTTGACCAGACTTTCGGGGACATAGTAGTCGACCACCAGCGCCCCGACCACGGCGTCGGAATCGGGCGACGCATAGATCGGCGCGCTGCCCCTGATCACGTCGGCCTTGCCGAACTCGTCGGTGCGCGTCACTGCCGCGCCGGTCAGTGTAGTGCTGAGCAATTTCGACTCCGGCGACACGCCGATACCGGTCGGGGTCTTGGGACTGAGTGCGATTATCAGCAGCTTGCGATCGAGCGAGAAAACCTCGATCGTGCCGGCGTTGTACTCCTGCTGCCTTTGCTCGATGAGATGCTTGAGCTGAGCGCGCTGGTCAGGCGCGAGCAGCTTGCCGGCTGAAATTTCCTTGGCCAACACCCGCGCGAAATGGGTCGCGTTGTTGGCCGAGTTCAGGTAGTAAGCACGCGCGATTTCCAGCGAGTCGTCGAGCACGCGTTCGTATTCGGGGTTGAACCAGCTCTCGACGTTGGCGCGCAGGAAAGCTCCCGAGACGTAGAGCAGAAAGGCGCTCGGAACGATCGCGACCGCGATAAAGCCGGCCACCAGCCGCGCCTGCAGCCGCGAGCCCATCAGACCGCGGCGCCGCTCGAAAATCACCTTGGCGAGGTTGCGGCCGACCAGGAACAGCATCAGCCCGAGCAGCAGGAAGCTCAGGTCGAACAGCAGGATCACCGCCAGGTTCGAGACAAAAGAGGTGTGACTGGTAAGCGGCGGCAATTCCACCTGCGCCATCGCGAACGCCACCAGCGTGGCGGTTGCGATCGCCACGGCGATCCATTCGCGCCGCCGGCGCTTGGCGTCCGCGCGCTTGAAGCCCGGGTCCTTGGTGTCGTCGCTCATGGTCCCAGCAAGTCAGCGCCGCAGCGCGAAAAACAGCAGGCTCAGCAGAGCGCTCACCAGAACGCAGGTGGTGAGCGGAAAATAGAAGCTGAAATCTCCGCGCTTGATATAGATGTCGCCGGGCAAGCGGCCGAGGAACGGAATCGAGGAACTCGCCCAAAGGCCAGCCCCGGCCACGACCAGGACGAGCCCCAGCAGCATCAGGGACTTTCCGAGCGGCGCCATCCTGCTCTGAAGTCTAGTCCAATGCGGGCGCGCGCCAAATGGGGCCGCGGCGCCGTCCGGTAGTGGTTGCAGCCGCCCTCACCCGCCGGGCGACTTGCCTCCGGCAAGTTGCCCGGCGACCTCTCCCGGCTTGCGCCTGCGAACAATTCGCAGGCGCGGGAGAGGTCTTCCAAAGCGGTGGAGCGCTACTTTTTGGTCCGCGTTCTCGCCGTGCGAACTTCCCCCGTTATGCGTGCGCGTGGGCGGCTTTGGCGGCTTCGCGCGCCTCCTTGGCCTCCTTGATGATCTTCTCGGCGATGTGGGGGGGTGCTTCCTCGTAGTGAGAGAACTGTGATTCGAAGGATCCGCGCCCCGAAGTCATCGAGCGGAGATCGGGCGCGTAGCGCAGAATTTCCGACATTGGAACCAGCGCCTTGATCACCTGGCTCTGCCCCTTGCGATCCATCCCGAGCACTTTGCCGCGGCGGCTGTTGAGGTCGCCGATCACGTCGCCCATCGATTCATCGGGACAGCTCACTTCGACCGACATTATCGGCTCGAGAATGATCGGCTTGGCCTTTTCCATCGTCGCCTTGAAGCCCATCGAGGCGGCGATCTGGAACGCCATGTCGGATGAGTCAACGTCGTGATACGAGCCGTCGTAGACCGTCACCTTGACGTCCACGATCGGAAAGCCGGCGAGGAAACCCTCCGGCAGCGTGTTGCGCACGCCCTTTTCAACCGACGGGATAAACTGGCGCGGAATCACGCCGCCGACAACCTCATCGGCAAACTCAAAGCCGCCGCCGCGCTTGAGCGGTTCGAGCTTGAGCCAGCAATCGCCGTACTGGCCGCGGCCGCCCGACTGGCGCTTGTATTTCCCCTGTGATTCGGCGCGGCCCTTGATGGTTTCCTTGTAGGGGACCTTGGGCGCCTGAAGTTCAACTTCTACATTAAATTTGCGCTTGAGCTTCTCGACCGTTACCTCGATATGCATCTGGCCGGTGCCGGAAAGAATGATCTCGTGAGTCTGGGGGTCACGATGCATCTCCAGCGCGGGGTCTTCTTCGATCAGCTTGCGCAGCGCCAGGCTGGCCTTTTCTTCGTCGCCTTTGGCCTTGGGACGGACGGCGAACGAAATGACCGGATTGGGCTTTTTGGGCGGCGGCAGTATCACCGGATGCTTCTCATCGCAAAGCGTATCGCCGGTAGCAGTGGTTTCCTTGAGCTTCGCGACCGCGACGATCTCGCCGGGCAGTGCGACCGCCAGCGGCGACTGCTTCTTGCCCTCCAGGCGCAGCAACTGGCCGAACCGCTCTTTGTACTGGCGCGTCGAGTTGAGCACGTTGCTGTCGCTGACGGCCTTGCCCGAGACCACGCGGAAGATCGAAAGCTTGCCCGCGAACGGATCGATGACGGTCTTGAAAACCAACCCGGCGAAGGGCGCGGCAGGATCGGGCTTGCACTCGACCGGCTCGCCGGTCGACGCGTTATGGGCCTGCTGAGGCGGCCTTTCGGTCGGCGGCGGGAGCAGGTTTACGATCGCATCGAGCAGCGGCCCGACGCCGATATTCTTCACGCCGGAACCGCAAAGGACCGGCGTCAGCGCTCCCTTCATGACCGCGGCCCGCAGCGCCTTGGCGAGCTCTTCGTCTTCGAGCGTGCCCTTTTCGAGATATTTCTCGAGCAACGTGTCGTCCGTTTCGGCGACCGCCTCGCACAGTTTGGTGCGCGCATTCTCCGCGCGCGCTTTCAGATCGCCGGTCAGCTCCTGCTCTTTGGGCTTGCCGCTGTTGTCGCCGTAGACGAGGGCTTTCATCGCGAGCAGATCGACGATGCCGTTGAAGCCGAGTTCGTCGCCGATCGGAATGGTCAGCAGCACCGGCTGCGCGGAAAGCGCCTTGTCCAGGTCGGCGAGCGCGAAATCGAGCTTGGTGCGTTCGCGATCGAGCCGCGAGACGAACGCGATTCTCGGCAGGCCGAGCGCGCCCGCGGCCTCCCAGATCTTCTCCGACTCGACCTTCAGATCGGCGCCGGGACTGGCGACGAACACCAGGCCGTCGACGGCGCGCAACGTGTTGAAGCAGTCGGGCAGGAACGCACTGTAACCGGGAGTGTCGGCGAAGATGATCTCGTTCTTCTTCCACTCCAGGTGATGGAACGACGAGCTGATCGAAACGTGCCGATGAAGCTCTTCGGGCTCGAAGTCCATCGCCGCCGTCCCGTCGTCGGGGCGGCCGAGCCGGGTTATGACTCCGGCGGTGAAGAGCATCGCCTCCGCCAGTTGGGTCTTGCCGGTCCCGCCCTGGCCGACTATCGCGATACTTCTAAGGCGCCCGATTTCCTCCACAGCCATAATCGTTTCACCTCCGCGATCGCGGTCTGTTCTATCTCAATCGTAGGCCCCTTCGAGGGTTACGTCCCCTGCCAGGATCCGCCTTGATCCCCCGGCGGTGTCCAGCACCAGGGCGCCGCTCGAATCGATTCCCCTGACCACGCCAGTTTCGCGCGCGTCGCCGTTGATCACCGCGACCTTCCTGCCGGTCAACGCCGAGTAGCGTTCCCATACCGGCCGTATGGCCTGGAAACCGCGCGCCTCGAATTCCATATAGCGATTGTTCAACGCAGAAAAAAGCGCCGCAGCGAGCGCCGGACGGTCGCATCGCCGGCCGGTTTCTATCAAGACCGAAGTCGCGGTCCGCCGAAGGTCGCTGGGGAGTTGCTCCGCCGAGAGGTTGAGGTTGATCCCAATCCCGAGCAGCACGCAGGCGAGTTGCTGATCGGGACCGCTCACGGCTTCGGCGATCATTCCAGCAGCCTTCCTCAGGTTGAGCCATACGTCGTTGGGCCATTTGAGCGCGACGATTGAAGGTGCGACGGTCTCCAGCGCTTCCGCCGCGGCGACGCCTGCGACCAGGCTCAGCAGGCCGGCCTCAGCCAGAGGAATTTCAGGGCGGAGGATTACCGTCGTGTAGAGATTTACGCCCGGCGGTGAATGCCATCGGCGGCCCATCCGGCCGCGCCCGGCCATCTGGGTCTCGGCGATCACCGCCGTGCCGGCCTCGGCGCCGCCGGCTGCGAGCCCGGCTGCGACGTCCTGGGTCGAGCTGACTTCATGGTGGTAATGGATACGCCATCCGATCGCGCCCGGCGCAGCGCGTTCGATCGCATGGTATGGATTGTCGGCCATCAGACGGTCTCGCTTCTCCGCCGCTCCCAGGCCTGCGGGTCCACGTGCTTCATGCCGGCTCGATCCGCATGCTCAAATCGATCGCGCGCGCCGAATGGGTCAGCGCGCCAACCGAAATCAGATCGACGCCGGTCTCGGCGATCGCGCGCACGTTCTTCAGGCTCACACCGCCGGAGACTTCCAGCAGGATTCGATCGCCGACCAGCTTGCGCGCCCGCCGAATCTGCGCGAGCGGCATGTTGTCGAGCAGGATGACGTCGGTACCGGCCTCGAATGCCTCCTTCACCTGCTCCAGGTTTTCACATTCGATTTCGATCTTGAGCGTATGCGGCGCCGACGCCCGCGCGCGCTCCAGCGCGGTCCTCACCGAGCCTGCGGCCGCGATATGGTTCTCCTTGATCAGCACGCCACCGTCGAGGCCAAAGCGATGGTTGAAACCGCCGCCAACCCTGACCGCGTACTTTTCGATCGCGCGCAGTCCCGGATGGGTCTTGCGGGTGTCGATTATCCGGGCGTGAGTCCCTTTGATCGCGCGGACGTACTCCTGGGTCGCGGTCGCGATTCCCGACATGAGTTGGATGAAGTTGAGCGCGGTTCGCTCGCCGATCAGCAATCCCGGGAGTCTTCCTTCGATTTCCGCGACCGTCGCGCCGCGCGTGAGCTTATCGCCTTCCGGGACCAGCGCGACGATATGTGGCTCGGCGCCGCTGAGCGCGAAGGTTTTCTCTAGGATGACTCCACCGCAAAACAACGCGCGCGATTCCTTGGCCGTGATAACCGCCCTGCCCCGCTGCTCGGGCATCACGGTCGCGGCCGTCGTGATGTCGCCGTGGCCGATATCCTCCGCGAGCGCGCGGGTGACTAACGATGTCAGATCCGGGGGTTGGGGCGGTTCCACAGTTCGAAAGTCAGGCATTGCCTTGTGAGCCGAGTTGTCCGATTTGCTCTCGGAGTCTCTTCACCTGCGTTCGCAGGGCCGCATACTTCTCCGCAACCTCGGCTTGGGTCTCGGGGTCGGCCTTGGCCTGAAACCCGCTGTCATTGAGGCGCTTCTCGTGCTGGTCGGCGAACCGTTGCAAGTCCCCGAGCTGCTTGCTCAGCTTCTCACGGGTTTTCACTTCGTCGAACTCGGGCGGTTTCTCGATTCCCACTTCGGCCCATTTCAGCGATACGAACAGGACCTTGAGATCGGCCGCATCAGAGGCCGCGTACTCGAAGCTCGCGGCCTTGCAGAGAGTCATCGCATAGTTCTTCCATTTCGGGAACTCTTCCAGCCGGCCTTCCGCCCCGAATCTCCTTACAAATGCCTTCACGCGGTCGCCAGGTCGGTAGCCGAGCAGAGAGCGAAACGAGTTGATTGCCTCGGTCGCCTCGATACAGTGGCGCATCGCGAGGCTTTCGTCCGCCGAAAGAATCGACTTCTCTGCCGGAACCGGGAATTTCGCGATCGGAAGATGCAGCGCCAAACCCGGTTCATCCAGGTAGGGCCGAATCGCCTGCCAGAGCTCCTCCGACAGGAAAGGCATGAACGGATGCAGCAGGCGCAGCATCTGATCGAAGCATCGCACCAGCACGTAGCGCGCGGCATCGCGCCGGGCGCCGCCCGCCTTCAGCGGCTCTTTGGAAAGCTCGATATACCAGTCACAGAACTCGTGCCAGATGAATTGGTACACCGAGAGCGCGGCGGTATTGAACTCGTACGCGTCGATCGCTTCGGTTACTGCGCGAACGGTGTCGTCGAGCTGGCTGAGTATCCATCGATCCGCCAGCCCGAGGCTTGCGAGCTCGACGCGCGCGAGCGGTTGAGGCGCGCCGTCCAGGTTCATCATCAGGAATCGCGCCGCGTTCCAGATCTTGTTGCCAAAGGCGCGCGAGGCGGCGAGGCGCTCGTCGGACAGAATGATGTCGCGGCCCTGGACCGCCAGTTGCGCGAAGGTGAAGCGCAGCGCGTCGGTGCCGTACGCATCCATCACTTCGAGCGGGTCAACCACGTTGCCCCGCGACTTGGTCATCTTCTTGCCGTACTGATCGCGCACCAGCGGCGTGATGTACACGTCCTTGAAGGGAACTTCGCCGGTGAACCACAACCCGTCCATCATCATGCGCGCGACCCAGAAAAAGATGATGTCGAATCCGGTCACCAGCAGGCTGGTCGGATAATAGCGCGCCAGCTCGGGAGTTTGATCGGGCCATCCCAGCGTCGAGAACGGCCACAGCGCCGAGCTGAACCAGGTGTCGAGCACGTCCTCGTCCTGGACGAGGTCGACGCCGCCGCATTCTTCGCACTTCGCGGGCCGCTCGACGGCAACCGTAATATGATTGCACCGCTGGCAGACGTAGGCGGGAATCCGATGGCCCCACCATAGCTGGCGCGAGATGCACCAGTCGTGGATGTCTTCCATCCATCTGAAGTAGGTATTTTCCCAGAACTTGGGAAAGAATCGCGTGCGGCCGTCGCGGACCGCGGCGATCGCCTTCTCCGCCATCGGCTTGACGCGCACGAACCACTGCTGCGAGAGCATCGGCTCGACCACCGTGTCGCATCGCGAGCAGATTCCTACCGCATGCCGAAGCGGCTCGATCTTCTCGAGCAGTTCCTGCGTCTTGAGGTCGTCGACCACGCGGCGGCGGCAGGCGTCGCGTGAAAGGCCCCGATAGGCGCCGGCTTCCTCGCTCATGTTGCCGCGCGTGTCCATCACGGAGATCTGTTCCAGATGATGGCGCCGGCCCAGCTCGAAATCGTTGAAGTCGTGGCCGGGCGTGATTTTCACCGCTCCGGTGCCAAAATCCCGATCGACCGCTGCGTCGGCGATAACCGGGATCTCGCGCCCGACCAGCGGCAGCTTGAGCTGCTTGCCCACGATCGCCGTGTAGCGCTCATCTTCCGGATTCACCGCGACCGCGGTGTCACCGAGCATCGTCTCGGGACGCGTGGTGGCGACGGTGAGCGAGCCCTGCCCATCCGCGAAGGGATAGCGGATGTAGTACAGATGGCCGTCGGCGTCCTTATGATTGACTTCGAGGTCGGAGAGCGCCGTTTCGCATCGCGGGCACCAGTTGATCAGCTTGCGATCCCGGTAAATCATCCCTTCGCGATAGAGCCTGACGAAGACTTCGACCACCGCGCGCGAGAGACCCGCGTCGAGCGTGAAGCGCTCGCGGCTCCAGTCGCAGGAAGCGCCCAGACGCCGCAACTGATAGAGGATGCGGCTGCCGTAGCTCTCGCGCCATGCCCAGACCCGCTCGACGAAGGCGCTGCGTCCAAGGTCGTGGCGGCTCTTGCCGTCCTTGGCGAGCTCGCGTTCGACCACGTTCTGCGTCGCGATTCCGGCGTGGTCGGTGCCCGGCACCCAAAGCGTGTTGTAACCCTGCATCCGGCGCGTGCGCACGATCACGTCCTGAAGGACGTTGTTGAACGCGCTTCCCAGATGCAGCGCGCCGGTGACGTTGGGCGGCGGAATGACTATCGAGAAGACTTTGCCCGGGCGGTTCGGATCGGCCGTGAAATAGCCTCGATCAATCCAGAGCTGAAACCATTTTTCTTCGGCCGCTTTGTGATCGAATGTCTTGTCCAGTTCCAATTCTCTTGCCGTTGGTGCCCGCAGTATGAGTTGAAAAGAGGGCGACGCGCGCCCTCGACGCAAAATCATACGGACCCGGCGGGAACTGTTGCAAGACGCTACTCGCGACCAACGCTGCGCCGTGCAACCCGCGCCACTGGTTCCGTAGATTACCTAAGTGGAGTAGACCTTTCGCCCTCCGGTGTACTAACCTGCCCGCAACTGGTCGCGCCACACGGGAGAACGTCATGGTGATCGCTCGCCTGAAGCTGGACGGAAAAGTCGCGATGCGTGCCGCGTTGCGCGCCGTGACGGGTATCGCGTTGGCTACATTGTTGTCCGCGGCGGCTGTGGCCGGATGCGCGGCGCTCAGCGCCGGCCGGGCCGACTGCAATATCGTGCGGCTTCAGCGCGGAGCCGGCCGGAGCGACTCAGATATCGCCTCGGCGCTGGGCGTGACCGACAGCGATGTCGCGGCCTGCCCCAGCGGCGGCGAGAGCGGCGGAGGCGAGACGTATGGCGGCGAAGGCTCGGGCGCGCCCGATAGCGGTACAGGCGCTGCGGCGGGCGGAACTGGCGGCGACCAATCCGCCGGCAAGCCGCCCCTGTAGCGGATTCTTCTCAGGGGCGTGGCCACGCGACCGATGGTGCGAGAGGGGGGACTTGAACCCAGCGCGGTAAAGGTCTCGGTAAGAAAGCGCAGATTTCTCGCGGCTCTATTCTTTCGCGATCACCGCTAGTCTACCCAAAACTACAAGGTTTCGTCCCCGAGGGCAGCGCGAGATTCAGTCCCGCCATTCGACTAAACCCCTTTAGGCAACGGGCACCAAGTCCGGCGACAGACGATCGGCGGAAACCTCACAAATCGCGAAGTGCCGGATTTTATCGGCACGCGGTGCAGGTTTCGAACCTGCGACCTCCCGTTTGTGAGTTCTAGTCCCGGATGCCGACGCCCATGTCGTTTGGTGATGACTCGGTATTTCGAAACGCCATTGGCGCAGAACGGTTTATCTACACTTCGCGCCGTGCGACCGAGAGGTACTGAGCAACACGGAACCGATCTCTCGTCGGGGCACGATTTTGGCACAAGAGGGCACAAAATTGGTCACAGTTGGGTCTTGCACCTATTGCGAATATGTTGCGAACAGTTAAAGATGTCCGCCCCATAAACATTTGCAGATGTCCGCTGCGAGAGGATCGGGTCGAGCTTGGTGGACATGGTCAGATTAGCTCCTGTGGCGGCGGGGTGGGTCTGCTGGCTGGTTGAGTAAACATTTTTTCGCCCGCACTCTCATCCGGTTGAGTGCGGGCGGAAAAATGTAGATTTTGGATCCGCGTCCGCAAGTGCGTTGCAGCGGCGCCGGCCAGCAATTTTTTGCTGGCCAAGCGCTGCGCACTTGCGGCGCGCTCCTTGTTGGGGAGAGGTGGGCGGAGTCCGCCCGCCGAATCATAGCGGGCGAGCAGGCGGCCCTGATAACTGACGCCCAAGGTCTGGTTGGAGAACTGGTGGACGGTCACCGGGCAGCGCGCGAAGTGTAGTCGCTGCTTGGTCGAGGGCAGCTGCAGAATCAGGCCCTTAAAGCTAACCGTGTTGTCGTTGCCGACCACCCGCGTGTGCTTGCTGGACAGCACCAGCTCCAGCTCGATGCCGGCCAGCTTGACGAACGCGCTTTCCGTCTGCGCCGGTGTGACCGTGAAGCGGCGATTGAAGTCGGGCACGAAGACCTGCTCGAGATAGCGATTGGCCGCGCCGTAATCGGTGATCCGGTTGAGCCTGAGTTCCTGCGGCAAGCGGCCCTGGATGGTGCCGAAGGCACGCTCGCTGCGGCCGCGGGCTTGGGGCGAGCGGGCCAGGATCTGGCGAATCCCCAGCGCACGAAGCGCCTGGCTGACTTGGCCGTTTTGCTCCTCCGCCGGACCCTCGCCGACCCGCTCGGTATGGCAGAAGTGGCTGCCGCGATCGGTGTAGAGCTCGCAGAAGCGGCCGAACTTGCGCAGCACCGCTTCCAAGGCGGCGAAGGTCGAGGCGGTGCCCTCTTGGGCGAAGAACTGCGCATACAAGATGCGGCCGTCGGCGTCGTCCAGCGCTACCACCAGGTCCTGCATCGGCAGCCCCGCAATCCACTCATGGGTCGAAGCGTCCAGATGGACCAGCATGCCGACCAGCGGCCGCCGCTCGCGCCAGGCGCCGGTACTGGCCGCGCGCCGGCTCCTTGTCCACCACCCCGGCTTCCTGCAGCATCAGCCGCAGCCAGTTGTAGGAGACCTTCACCCCATGCTTCTCAGTGACCCGCTCGTAAAAGTGCCGCACTGAAAAATCTGCGTAGATGTCGCGCTTGAGCCGGCACAGCATCGCAATGGTGCCCGCTCTGATGCGCTTGCGCCGGGGCCGTCCGCCGCGCTGGTCCATCACCGCCTCCAGCCCGTGATGCTCCACCGTCCAGCGCATGCGCCGCAGCTGGCGCGGCGTGATCGCCAAAATCTCCGCCGCCTGCACCCAGCTCAACTGCCCGGCGATCGCCTTGGTGATTACCTCCCGCCGCGTCATCGCCCGCACCTCGCGCCGCACCCGCCGCTCGATGTTCTCCATCGCTCGGCGCTACCACCCCAAGCGGACATCTTTAAATGTTTATGCCCCGGACATTTCCAATGTTTATGACAGCACCTATTGCGAATATTGCGCATGTTGCGTTCGTGGGCTAGACTCACGTCGGTGGAGTAGATTGCCTATGCGCGCCGTTTCGAAAAGGCTGATCAAGCCGACGCCTGAGGAATCTAAGGTGGCTCTCGAAACTCTGAAAGCTTTGCCCGCAGACGTGAACTCGTCAGATAAAGAGACGGTCAAGCTTCAAATCCGGAGTCGTACCGGCGTCTCCCAGAAGTTGCCTCTTCCTCCAGTTGCCTTCAAGCTTTTGGTCGAAATTCTTAAGCAGACGGCTTCGGGAAACGCTGTAACGATCGTGCCGTTGCGCAAAGAGGTCACGACGTTCGAGGCAGCCGAGATTCTTAACGTCTCGCGCCCGTTCGTGATCGGTCTGCTGGAGAAGCGAGAAATTCCGTTTCGCATGGTCGGCACGCATCGCCGGATACCGCTTTCGGCGCTGCTGGAATACAAGTGCAAGACAGCCGCGATTCAAGAAGAAGCACTCGATTTCCTGGCGGCCCAAGCTCAAGAACTCAAGCTGTACTAAGGTCGCGTGGCAGCAATCTCGGCGCTCTTGGACGCTTGCGTCCTATATCCGGCCAGGCTCCGCGACCTCCTACTCAGCCTCGCGGTTGCGGACCTCTTCCAGCCGAAATGGTCGGAGATGATTCACGAAGAGTGGATCACGAATCTTCTCGCGAACCGCCCTGACCTGACGCGAGGGCAGCTCCAAGCCGCCGGCGATGCGATGAATGGGGCGTTCCCGGACGCATCGGTTCGCGGGTTCGAGCCGCTTATGCCGACGCTCGTCCTGCCCGACCGGGATGACCGGCATGTTCTAGCTGCGGCCCTCCACGCGCGCGCCGATTTGATCGTCACGATCAATCTGAAGGATTTTCCGCCGACCGCGCTGATTCCCTACAGTATCGAGGCAGCGCATCCGGATGATTTCGTCGAATACCTGTTTGACCTGGACGAGGACGAAGCCTTCGCTGCGATCGCCAAAATGCGCAATCGGCTGCGCGCTCCCTCGATGACGCCAAAGGAATTCATCGACTCCATCGAGCAGGTGGGAATGCCCCAGACGGCCTCAAGGCTTCGCAATAGCGCGCCTAGACTATAGGTCGCAGACAAGACGCGTTGGGATCGACGATCGAGTGCGGCTCGCTTACCAACGCCAACCGAGACGGCAATCTGGGTGCACGCTTCGGAGCCGCACCATGCTGAGTTTCCGCATGAATTCGAGCCAGCGCCAATTGTTCGTATGGCGATTCAACGATGGTGATCTTCTGCTCCAACAAGATAACACTGACCGCCTTGTCCCAAAGCAGCTCGCAGTATTCCGAACAAACCGGATAGCTTCCTCCGTGAAAAACGTAGATGCTGGCTTTCTCTTGGAGGTAGAGCATCATATCGACCATGTGATTCAGCGCCGCCTCGCCATCAAATTCGCTACGCCTATTTAAGCGGTCGGGGCCGAAAAGGTAGTTCAGCTGCTGTTCGATTGATTTAAGACGCTCGTCCTGACCCGATTCGGGGTCGTTCTGAGTCGCACCCTGTTTGCTCGCCTCGTAGTGTTTATCACTTGCTCGTCTTGCAAGATGGGGAACGGCTTGGGCGTTTTGCTCTCCGAATAGGAAGGCAAGCGACGTATCCTTAAGGCTCGCACATTGTCTCGAGTTCTGCTCGAATGAGGGGTGCTCCTCTGTTGGAGCTTCCGGGCGGTCTCCCAGGCCGAGTTTTCTTCGGAGCAGCGCTTTGAGCTCCTTTGGGTATAAAGGCAATTCGTTTCGGTCATCCGACGGGGAGTCTGACCCGGCGCGTTGCTCTCTCTGCTTGTCGGCTCGCGTTTGCTGCGACGATTGCTGCGCCGCCTGTTCCTCAACTTGCCGCCATGGGAGCCAACGTTTCCAAAACCCCTCCCGGCCGGTATTCATCGCTTCACTCCATCGTGCGTTTGTCGCTCAAGCAAGAATCTCGGTCGGCGCGGTCAGAGGTTTCTATGGGTTTAACCTTGGAACGTTCGATGTCCTCGGTTGCCAACCTCGGCCGCTAATGCCCCAATATTCGCCGAGAACTCTGGCAGTCGGCGACGACTTGAGCGATCGCGCCTTCCAGACCGCGACGCAGTAGGAGCAACGATAGAAGTCCTCTCCAGGCTCGAGGTTTGGCAGCTGTTCGAGACCTCGGTCAGATATCTCTCGGTCGATGTTGGCCTTTTCGTTATCAGATAACGGGACCGGCACCCTGCCAGCCGATCCCTTACAGCTTGGATAATCAGGACAGAAACTTTGGAGGGATAGGCCGCCTCACCCTCGGGAACGCGTCGTCGCGCGGCCAGTCCGTGCCATACCGTGACCTCTGAGCATCATCCGTCTCCCCACTGTAGCGTCGTGCGCGTTTCCTGCCCCTTTTCGACGATAAGCTAAGAAATGAGCATACGCGTTTTTCGATCACGGCGCTGGAGGCTTTGGTTTGGCGTTCCCCAAAATGTTGCCCGCGCGACCGATGGTGCGAGAGGGGGGACTTGAACCCCCACGAGCTTGCGCTCACAAGGTCCTGAGCCTTGCGCGTCTGCCGTTCCGCCACTCTCGCGTCAGTCGTACGATAGATGAAAGGGTTTAACCGCCCCCGCGATCTAATTCAAGGTGCGGCATCCTGAGGTCGACCGGAGGGCCGCCCTGACGCGACCACGTCGGCTGCTGTCACGCCGATGGCGCCGGTGTTATATTTCGGTTGAGATTCCCGAAGGAAGATCCTCATGCACGCTGCCAAGGCGCATCAGCTCAAGCGCGACGCTTCGCAAGCCCTGCGGCGAGCCCGGCATGCCCCGGTGATCATCATGAAAGGTAACCAACCGCGGGCCGTGATGATGCGCCTGGACGATGATTCCGTGCTCGGTCAACCCGGCGTGAAGCTGGCGCTCGCAACCTCGCTATTCAAGGAAGGACACTTGCCGCTGGGTCGTGCGGCGCGTCTGGCGGAGATGAGCCTCGGGGAGTTCATGGAATACCTATCCCGGCGTCGAATCCCAGTGGTTCGCGGCACAGCACGTGAGGCCAAGGCAGATCTCGAGGCGCTGAACGTTTGGCTTGGTTCGTCCTAGCCGACGCGAGCCCGATCATCGCTCTCCAGAGTCAGCGGCGGTCTCGCTCTGCTCGAGCGGCTCTGACGGCCGGGTTCCGGCGTTGAAGCTCTCCGTCATTATCGCCACTCACGCGCGGCCGGCCGCGCTGGCGCGGCTGATCGGGAGTCTCGCTCCGCAGCTTGGGCTTGAGCGCGAGCTGTTCATCGCCGACAACGGAACTCCAAAGCCCTCGCCGATCCCCGAAGTTGCTCCGTCGCTGACGCATCTGCATGACCCTCGCCCCGGCAAGTGCCGGATCCAGAACCGCGCGATCGCCGCCGCCATCGGCGCAGTGATCGTGTTCCTCGACGACGACCTGATCGTCTCGCCCCACTTTCTCGACGAAGTCGAACGATTCTTCAACCAGCATCCCGAGTTCGCCGCGATGAAGGGCCGGATTTTACCCGCCGAGGATCCAGCCGGCAAAGTCGGGCCAATGGCCGTCTACCTCGATCTCCCAATCGCCGACCACGGAGACCATCCGATCGAGGTCCACGGCGTGCTCGGCGCGAATATGGCCTTTCGGCGTGCGGCGCTCGATCGGGTCGGGACATTCGACGAGCGACTGGGGCCCGGAGCGGCAGGGCATGAAGAGGAAACCGAGATCTCGGCGCGATTGCGTCGCGCCGGTCTGAAGATTGGCTACGCGCCGCGCGCAGTCGTCTATCATGAAGTCGATCCCGGCCGTGCCGACCGCGAACGGTTCCTGCGCGTGGCGCGCGAGCGGGGACGATGCCGGATGATCCACGAGCGGCACTCGCGTATCGAGGTGATGCTCAAGCTCCTGGTCGCGAACGTCAGGGTTGGAGTCGCGTGCGCGCTCGGCGCCCCGCCGGAGCGAATCGCGCGCGAAGAGAAGCGGCTCGCAATCGCGCGCGGGATGCGCGACGGCCTGGGCAAGTAGAGTCTAAACCAGCGGAGAGTCGAAGCCTGGCTACCGCAGATAGGCGACCGAGTTCACGATCCGCAGGAGCTCATCGGCATAGCGTGTCCAGGTGAACCGTTCGGCGGTCGGGCGGGCGACCTTGGCCACTGCCGCGCGAGCCTCGATCAGAGCGTCGAGCCGATGCGCGATTTCGGAGGGGTTGGATGGATCCTGCACGATAAAATCGCGCAGCTCCGGCGGCATCAACTCGGCGACGCCCGACTGCGCGCTGGTCATCACCGGCAGCCCGCACGCCATCGCCTCGATAACGACATTGCCGAACGCTTCGGACAGCGACGGCAACGCCATCACGTCCGCGGCGCGATATAACTCCTCGACGTTCTCGCGCGCGCCCAGGAACGAAACCCGATCGCCGACCCCAAGCTTGCGCGCCAGCCGCGCGTAAGAGGTCATCGCGCGGTCGATTCCGACCACGATCAGGCACGGAGCGGTTTTGAGCGAGGGCCATGCCCTGAGCATCGTGCCCAGTCCCTTGCGGGCGAAGCCGTTGCCGACGAAAATCACGACCGGCTCTCCCGGCCGCAGCCCGAGGGCGTGGCGGATTTGGTCGCGGGCCTGCAGGTCGGCCGCGGGAGTGAATCGCGCCAGGTCTACTCCGTTGTAGAGCGTAGTCACCCTGCCCGGCGGCAGGCCGAACCGGCGTCGAAGGTCTTCGCCAACGAGGTTGGAAACCGCTACAACCTGTCGGAGTCCGGGATCGGTGAACCCGCGCCGCTCGATCACGATCTGGACGCGATGGTACGGGCTGAGCCACATCGCGGAGCCGCGCAGCCGCCCGCGCCATCTGCGCGCCGCTCTCACATAGCTGAAGTGTGCGCCGCCGCCCGAGCGCAGGATATCCGCGCCAATCACTCGCGCGAAGCTGAGCACCAGATCGGCACCCTCGCTCCTGGCGACCCGGGGGCCCAGGTACGCGAAACGAATCAACCCCAGCGCACGCGGGAAGCGCGGGACCGCGACCTGCCTTACGATTCCTTCCTTCCACGGCGCCCGGACTTCGGCCGCGTAGACGGTGACTTCGTGGCCCGCCGCGCGAAGAGTGCGGGCGGTAACGATCAGATCGCGTTCCGTGCCTCCTCCGGCCGGATCGAAGCGGCGTGTCAGGAGTGCGATTCGCACCGGACCGCGGTCTCCGCGCGTCGCTCGCGATAGCCCCCCGGATGCGCCAGGGCGGGCCGTATGCTAACTTCGGCTGGGCTTGGTGAGGGCGCTCGATG
This sequence comes from uncultured delta proteobacterium, assembly GCA_963749215.1. Lineage (GTDB taxonomy): Bacteria > Desulfobacterota > Binatia > Binatales > Binataceae > CAVVMA01. Next base: position 188,648 of record CAVVMA010000011.1, read on the forward strand.
GTCGAGATTCAATGTTCCAGTTGCCATACGCGCTACCGAATCGACGAACGGGTCTTGCCCGAAGACACTCCGACCTTCAAGTGTTCGCGATGCGGCCATGTTTTCAGCGTCGAGCCGCGCAGAACAAGCCCGGCCGAAGCGGCCGGATCGAGGGCGACCGAATCGGCCCGCCAGCCGGCCGCGACCGCTGAACGTCAACCGGCGGCCGAGCCCCGGGTCAAATCGGGTACTCTCAAGAGCGCGGGGCCGAAAGTCCGCCCCAGTCTGAAGATCGTTCCCCCACCGTCGACGGCACGCGAAGCCCAGCCGCCGGAGCCTGGCGCCACGGCACCAGCGACCGATTTTCATCTCGAGCCTGACCTCGAATCTCGCGGCGAGCCCGCGGTGGAGAGCGCGAACCCGCTGGAGCGTCCGTTCTCGCATCGAATCGAAGAGCCGGACCCCAACGAAAACTTCGACTTCAGCGCCGAGATCGAGGAAACCGAGATCGAGGAGGATGATACCCGGGCGGAAGTCGGCGACGAAGACGCCTGGGAGGTCGGGGAAAGCAGTCTCCACTTCCCCGAGCATCACGAGCATCATGTCGGCGTCCCGGAAGATACGGGCGTACTGGAGAAAACCGCGGCGCCGGTCTTCGTGGCCGGTAGAGCCCAGCGCGAAGCGAAGGAGCCTGCGGACGACGGGAGCGCTGTATGGCTCGGCCAGTCGGTGCATTCCTCCGGATTTTTCCTCGCCTGCTTCTTTTTCGTGGCGCTCGGGTTCGGCGCGGTAAGTCTGCTGATAGCCGGCGAACCGGCGGCCAGCGCAACCCTGCTTGCCGGGTTGCCCGCGATCGGAGATCGGTTCGTGAACCCGGCCCCCGCCGCGGTGCAGATCGCGCTGCGCGACATCAACACCGGCTATCAGAGCATCAACGGCCGGCGCCAGGCCCTCGTGATCACCGGACAGGCGCTCAACGTCGGCAATCAGCCGCTTCACGAAGTTCAGATCGCGGTGAGACTGCTGGACGCTTCGCAACAGGAACTCGCCAAGCAGGCGGTCTACTGCGGCAACGCTCTCTCGGCGCGCATGATCTCCCAGATGACGCCGCGCGAGCTCGACTTCTATCAGAATCTGGGGCCGCCGAAGACCTTCGTCCTGCAACCGTCGGGTTCGTCGCCGTTCGTGACCGTCTTCGTCGAGCCGCCGGCGGGCGCCGGCAGCTTTGCGATCCAGGTCGAGCGGGCCGCCCACGACTCGGGAGCTTCGTCGCCCGGCGACACGCCATCCTCCCCGCCCGGCACTTGAACGTCATTCCTTCTCCCTGGCCACCAGTTCCTCGTACTCCTCGTTGTCCATCAGATCGTCGATCTCGGCGGCGTCGCTGATTTTCACCTTGATCAGCCATCCGTCTCCGTACGGGTCTTCGTTGACGACTTCGGGGCTCTCGGGCAGGTCCTCGTTGATCTCGATCACGGTGCCGCTGAGCGGGGCGTAGATATCCGACACTGCCTTGACGGACTCGACCACGCCGAACGGGTCGTCCTTGCTGATCTTGTCGCCAACCGCAGGCAGCTCGACGTAGACGATCTCGCCGAGCTGGTCCTGCGCATAGTCCGTGATCCCGATAGTCGCCACCGAACCCTCGGTCGCGACCCATTCGTGTTCCTTGGAGTACTTCAGTACCGGTGGGATCTCCATGACCCTCCTCCGCAATGCCGCGCGGTTGCGGGACGCCGGCGCGAACGGCGCCTCATGCGCAAATGATCTTCTCATGCTCATCAAGCGCGGGCCGATGAGCGATTGTCAAGCTCCCGGGTGATTTCTCGCACGCTCCTGCACGTGCTCGATAATCATGATCAACGGAGCGCGAAGCCAGGTAAAGAGCAACCAGCGGCGCGTGCGAGGTTGACGTCGCCCGGCGATCGCGTTCTCGCCGGAAGTGCTACGGAGTTGCTGTTGAGGGCAGCGGAGGCTGCTGCCGGCGAGTGCGCGCGCGGTCGACTACTCGGGGCCGCCCTTGTAACGATTCGACATCTCTTTCATCTGCTCGTAGCTGCCGGGCTCGAAGTGCTTGATGTTCTGGTTGAGCGCGATCTCGCTGCGCAAGTCGGCGACCGCCGCCTTGACTCCCTCGTTCGCGATCTCGTGCGCCCTCACCCATCGGCCCGAGTTCTGGATGAAGTTCGCGAGGTTCAGCAGGTTCTCGCTGAGCGCCTTCTGCGACTTGGAGAACTTCGCGTTCCAGACCACTTCCCCGGACTTGATGTCGATCAGATGGAGGGTAAACGTCACCGCGGCAGGACTCGCAGCCGCATAGTCGACTCCGACCCGTTCCTTGTATCGCTCGACGGTGCCGTAGATAACGCCGTCGGCCGACACCGCGCGGCCGAGCGCCAACGCGTCGGCCTGCAAATTGCCCGGCGTGACGGGCGGGAGCTTGTCCATCGCCTGCCCGACATCGCTGTCAGGCACCACTTGCCATCCGCCGACCAGCGACATCTCGCTGTAGAGTTCCGCACCGATCGCCTCGCCGGCGCCCTCGGCCACCAGATTGTCGATCTTGTCGGGCGTCTCCAATATCGGCATCACCGCGATACGGTTTTCGGTGAGCGTCCTGATCGATCGGACCGACTCGGTCTGAAGATCGGACGAGCCGCCGATGATCGGGAGCCGGTTCGCGCTCATCATGTTGTCGATCGGGCTGGCGACGGGCAGCGAGCACGCCGTGATTGCGATAGCGGCCGACAGTGCACCCAGACCGAGTATCGAACGGCGAGCGCTCATATCACTACTTTAATCGATAGCTCCCGGAGTTGGCGAGGGTCAACTTCCGAGGGCGCCCCACTCATCGGGTCAACTGCCTTCTGGGTCTTCGGAAACGCCATCACGTCGCGCAGCGACTCGGTGCCGCACAAGAGCATGCAGATCCGATCGACGCCGAACGCGATTCCGCCGTGCGGCGGCGCGCCGTAGCTGAGCGCGTCGACCAGGAAACCGAATCGGTCGAGCGCCTCCTCGCGCGAGAAGCCCAGCAACTCCAGCACCTTGAGTTGAAGCTCGCGGCTATGGATACGAATCGAGCCGCCGCCCAGTTCCTGGCCGTTGAGGACCATGTCGTAGGCAAGCGCGCGCGCCTCAAGCGGCTTGCGATCCAGCATCTCCAGATCGCTCGGATGCGGCGCGGTAAACGGATGGTTCACCGAAACGAGGCGCTTTTGCTCTTCGCTGTACTCAAAGAGCGGAAAATCGACGATCCAGACAAACTTGAGATCCTGCGGCCCCGGCGATCCCGATTTGAGCGGCCCCGATTTGATCAAGCCAAACTTGTTGGCCAACTGGAGCCGCAATTCGCCCAGGATCGGACGCACCTTGGCGCGCGGCCCGGCGACCATCAGGAGCGTGTCGCCGTTGCGCAGACCGGCGGTCTCGGCGGCGCGGCGCTTCTCGTCGTCGCCGATATGGCGTGCGATCGGTCCCTGCCAGCTATTGTCGCCGCTCTTGAGGTCGCCGATTTTGGCCCACGCGAGACCCATCGCCTGGCGCGATCGGAGCGCCTCGGCAATCTCGTCGAGCTCGCGCCGGACGAGCTGGAAATCGGCGGGCAGCCTGATTCCGTAAATCGCTTCGCCGCGCGCGATCGTTTCGGCAAAGACCCTGAACGCGGTGCCGGCGAAACACGCGGTCAAGTCCTTTAACTCGAGAGCGAACCGCAGGTCCGGCTTGTCGCTGCCGAAGCGCTCCATCGCCTCGTCGTAGGGCATGCGCGGAAACGGCCGCGCAACTTCGACGTTGGCCGCGCGCTGAAAGACCGCGGCGATCATGCCCTCGGTGAGTTCAATGATGTCGTCGGGGCGCGGGCAGGTCATCTCGATATCGATCTGGCTGAACTCGGGCTGGCGGTTGGCGCGCAAGTCCTCGTCCCGAAAGCATCGCGCGATCTGGTAATAGCGGTCGAAGCCGCCGATCATGAGGAGCTGCTTCAGGAGCTGCGGCGACTGCGGGAGCGCGTAGAATCGGCCCGGATTCACGCGGCTCGGGACCAGGTAATCGCGGGCGCCCTCGGGCGTCGCCTTCCACAGAATCGGGGTCTCGATCTCGACGAAACCGTTGGCGTCCAGATGCGCGCGCACGGCGCGGAGCGCGGTATGGCGCATCCGCAGGTTGCGCTGCATCTGTGGCCGGCGCAGATCGAGGTAGCGATACTTGAGACGAACCTCTTCGGCGGCGGTGTCCTCGTCGCTGATCGCGAATGGCGGCGATTGCGAGACATTGAGGATTTCCGCCTCGGTGGCGGCCACTTCGATCTCGCCGGTCGGCAGCAGCGCGTTGACGGTGCCCTCCGAGCGCCGCACGACGCGTCCTTTTGCCGCGATATAGAACTCGGAGCGCGCCTCCCGCGCGACCTCATGCGGCGCGGCTGCGGACTCGGGGTTGAAGACCACCTGAATGATCCCCTCGTGGTCGCGCAGATCGATAAAGATCAGCCCGCCGTGATCGCGCCGTCCGGCGACCCATCCCCACAGCGCCACGTCGCGGCCGGCGTCGCTCGCACGTAACGCGCCGCAGCAATCAGTCCGCGGCCACGGCGGCAGCGGCGAGTATCGATCTTGGGTCGGCATCTCCGGTCGAAGGATACCTGTGCGGACGCAGCTACGAAATGCCGTCACTCATTGCGGAAAGCGGCAAGAATCTCTTTGACGAGATCGCCCGAGGGAACTTCGCGTTGAGTGCTCGCTTTCAGGTCGCGGAGCTGCACGACGCCACGCGCGGTCTCGTCGTCTCCGATAATCACGGCGAAGCGCGCGCCGATCTTGCCGGCGCGCCGCATCAGAGCTTTCAGGCCGCGCCCGGCGAGTACTTCCACGCGCAGGTTCTTAAGCCGCAGGTCGCGCGCCAGGAGCATCGCGGCCGGCAGTGTAGTGGCGCCCAGAGCGACAATCGCCGCAGTCGTCTCCGGTACCGCAACGCTGCCCGACGCCGCTAGAGCCAGCGCCATACGATCGAGGCCGATCGCGAAGCCGGTTCCGGGAACGGATGCACCTCCCAGCGATTCGACCAACCCGTCATATCTGCCGCCGGCAACCACGGTGCTCTGCGCGCCAACGGATGACGAAACCACCTCGAAAGTGGTCCGCGTATAGTAGTCCAGGCCTCGCACCAGGCGGGGGTTTATCGCGTGGGGAACGCCGCCCGCTTTTATCAGTTCGATCACGATGCCGAAGTGCTCGCGACAGGCCTCGCATAGATGGTCGAGGCTGCTCGGCGCCGATTCCATCAGCTTCGTGTCGATCTTGCAGTCCAGCAGCCTGATCGGATTACGGTCCAGCCGGGCGTGACAGTCCTCGCACAGCTCGGCGAGGTGAGCCCGGCCGAACTCGAGCAGCGCAGCCCGGAACGCGGGACGGCATTGGGCGCATCCCAGCGAATTGATCTGGGTTTCGAGCGTCAACCCAAGCTCGCGCCGGAGATCGTCGATCATGATCACCAGTTCGGCATCGCAGGCCGGATCCGATCTGCCAAACACCTCCACGCCAAACTGATAGAACTGTCGATAGCGCCCCTTCTGGGGACGCTCGTAGCGGAACATCGGGCCGCTAGTAGAAGAAGCGCTGCTCAGGCTCGCTCCGGTCCAGACCCTGCTCGATATAGGCGCGCACGACGCCGGGCGTGCCCTCAGGACGGAGCACCATCGCCCCCGTATCCTGGCTCTCCTCGTGGCGATGCACGAGGTACATCTGCTTCTGCACGACGTTCGGAAGTCTCGCCGGTGGATCTCTCGTACAGTTCGATCCTTTCAAGCGCAGGCAGCTTTATCTCTCTAAAGTTGTAGCGATCGGCAAGGGCGCGAGCGTGATCCTCGATCAGCGCAAGGATCTGTGCCTCAGTCCCGACGAGGTCCTGAAAGCCTCTCAGACGCGTGATCTTCTGCTCGCGCGAAACTTCAGACATCGAAATCGGGCCATTTCTGAGCCCTCTCCCCCTGTTCGGGAGAGGGTTTAGGTGAGGGTCCGACAGAATTAAGATTCAACGTGACGCCGGAGAGTAGAGTTCTGCGCTGATTAGTCGAGTCCGCAATCAGGACTCGGTCTGGGCCCTCACCCGCGCCGCGCGGAAGGACAGTAAGGAATTGATATCGACCGCGCGGCTTGCCCTCTCCCGCGGCTACGCGGGAGAGGGATACAGGAGCTTCGCTCCTGCGGTAAGTGACCTTGCTCATTAGGATCGCATCGCGGCGCGCAGGCGTTTGTAGCCGATCGGCTCGATTCCTTCGTCCGCGAGCAGTCGGCGGGTTTGCTCCGACGTGAAGAAGCGGAAGTCGGCTTCGCGCTGCTCGGCGTCGTGTGCGCAGCTTCTGAGCTCGGCGCGCGCCAGCGCCGGATGGCAATAAATCTCGGAGATTCCCGGCTTCAACTCCTTCAACAAGTTCGTCCAGTACTCCCGCGTGTCGGCCGGATTCTCGGGGCCTCCGACGTAGAAGTTGTCCGGGTAGAGGATCCCGAGCCGATCGAGCTCGCTCAGAATCGCGCCGAATCCCATCCGGCGCATCGCGGATCGCCGGGTCAGCCGGATCGGCAGGCGATACTCATTGGCCAGCCGCAGGTAAATCTCGTGATAGTCAGCGCGCAGATGGAGCGGGCCCATGTGACTATCCAGATGGCTAGCGTCGATTCCGGCGGCCAGCGCCTTCTCGATCTGCGCGCGCAACTCGGCCTCCGCTTCGTCGAGCCGATCGTTGGCGAACACCTGTGGCACATCGGCCCACAGGTAGCCGCGGTCGTCTACCAGCGATGCAACCGCTTTGCTTCCGAGCACCGGGCCCCACTTGTAGCGCGCCCATTCGCTGGTGAGCGTCAGATGCACGCCCAGGTCGGCCTCGGGCCGGTTGCGCGCAAACTCAGCGGCCTCCTCGAACCACGGACAGGTCACCAGGATAGTCGAGGAGGTGAACAGCCCCGCGGTAAGACCTTCGATCGTCGCCTCGTTCTGGTCGTGGCACATGCCGAAATCGTCGGCATTGACGATCAGCAACCGCGCGTCGGGCGGATAGCCCAGCTTCTGCGCCGTGGTGACGTCGTTTTCCGTCTCGTTTTCCATCTCGAACCGAAACCTTAGTGTGGCACGCAGCAAAGAAAAAGGGCCGCCTTGCGGCGGCCCTTGTCAATCAGCTTGATGCCGCCGGCCGTCTCAGACGGTCAGCACATGGATCGTGCAGGCCGAGCCGAGCCCGATCACGTGCGCCTGTCCGGCCTTGGCGTTGGGCACGAGGCGATCTTTCGCGCGGTCGTCCTGAGTCAGATGCCACACGACTTCGCAGATATTCGCGACTCCGGTGGCGCCCAGCGGATGGCCCTTCGACAGCAGGCCGCCCGACACGTTGACCGGCGACTTGCCGCCGAGCCCCGGATGCACGCCGCCGCCCTCGTCGATAAACTTGCCGGCCTCGCCGTCGCCGCACAGGCCGAGGTTCTCGTAATGAACCAGCTCGGCGGTCGCGAAGCAGTCGTGCAATTCGGTGAGCGCGATGTCCTTGGGGCCGATTCCGGCCGTCTCATAGGCCTTTTTGGACGCGCGGCGGGTGAGCGTGCTGACATCGGGCAGCGTGAGATCGCGATCGGTCCACGGGTCCGAAGTCAGCACCGAGGCCGCGACGCGCGGGCGCTTGCGTCCGCCGGCGAGCTGCTTGAGCTTGTCCTCGGACACCAGGATCGCAGCCGCAGCGCCGTCGCCGGTCGGGCAGCACATATACAATGTGTTGGGATATGCCACCATACGGGCGTTCATCACATCCTCAAGCGTCACTTCATTGCGATACTGCGAGAACGGATTTTTGGTCGCGTGCTTATGCGACTTGACCGAAATCTTGGCGAAGTGCTCCGGCTTGGTGCCGTACTTGCGCATGTGCTCGATACCGGCCTGTCCAAACACCGCCGGCATCAGGCCCGAGCCGAGCTTACCCTCGGTGCCGTAGGCCGGATCGCCGCCGGCGCCGCCTCCGCCACCGAGCAGCCCCGCCTTACCCATCTGCTCAACCCCGACCGCCATCGCGATGTCGTACATCCCCGAGGCGATCGACATATACGCCTCGCGAAACGCGGTCGATCCGGTCGCGCAGGCGTTGGCGACATTGATAACGGGGATTCCGGTCTGGCCGATTTGCTGGAGAATCCGCTGACCGACCATCGCGTTGGACTGATACAGATTGCCGCAGGCGAAAAATTCGACGTCCTTGATTCCGATACCCGCGTCCTTGAGCGCGAGCTCCGCCGCTTCGCCGCCGAGTTCCGGAACGCTCTTTTCAGGGTAGCGCCCGAACTTGAGCATCCCAGTGCCGAGAACATATACGTTTCTCATTTTTTAACTCCGGGCCTCGCTTCGCTTCCGGCCCATGGCCTCGATTGAATTGTTTTCAGCGCAGTGCCTAATTCTTGCTCGGACGGAACGAAAAGGCCACCACGTCGTGCCCTTCGCGATCCTTTGCGACCACTTCGGTAACCATCTCGACCGGCATATCGAAGTACTTCTTGGGTTCCTTCTGAAGGTCGAGCGGATCCACGCTGCTCAGATTACTGCGGACGCTCACGCCCTCCGGAAGATCTACGATCGCCGTCGCGTAGGGGGTCTTGATGCCTGGGAAGGACTGATGCACGACCGAAAATACGTAGACCTTGCCCTTGTTGGAGAGTTCGATCTGCGTGAACGGTCCGGTCGACCCGCACTTGGAACAGGCGACCTTGCGGGCGTCCAGGTACACGGCTCCGCACGAGCACTTGGTGCCCACCAGGTGGGGTTTGGGGGCCAATTTGAGGAATGAAACGATCGGGCGCGGCCCCGAATCAGTTGCTGCCTGCGCTTGCTCAGCCATCGATGCTCCTTCGAAAAGTCCAGGTTGGATTTAGACGCTAAACGGAGAGCGAAGCCCCGCCCTCCCGACTGCGGCGGAGTTTCCCACAGCCTCGCGAAGTGGTCAACCCCCGGTAAAACCGGCCCGGACCGGCTGGTCCGGATTGCCAGATCGGTCGCCTTCTGACACGGTCGGGTGACTACGATGGCCTCGAAGGTCACCCTTGTCGTGATGCTCTTCCTCAACGAGGGGCACGAGTCCGACTTCGAGCAATTCGAGTCGAGCGCTGCGGAGATCATGCGCCGATACGGCGGTGCGATTGAACGGAGAATTCGATCCGCGAGCCGGCCGGACCCGGGCGAGCCCTACGAGGTGCACATCGTAACCTTCCCGGACCAGCAATCCTTAGATCGATACCGCAAAGACCCCGACCTTCAGCAACTCGCAGACCTCCGCGCGAAATCAATTCATCACACGGTCGTCTGGCAGGGAGCTGATCTGACTTAGCGCAACGAAAGATGAACAGGAATACTACTATAGTCAGGATGCATTCTGACGGCACGATCGTGCGCGTTCAATCCGGGGGCAAAGAGAAGCGGTTGCGCGTGACGCCGATTCCTCCGATGAGCTCCGCCCAAGTCGAAGCTCGCGCCGCGAGTGACCCCGACAATCCGCCGATCACTCCGGCACGGCGGGCGCGGCTCCGGCCCGTGCCGAGGTTAAAGACGCTCCGTCGCGCCTTGGGACTGACTCAGGAAGAATTCGCGGAGCGCTATCGCATCCCGCGGGGCACACTCCGAGATTGGGAACAAGGACGCACGGAGCCGGATCAGGCCGCGCGAGCGTACCTCACCGTGATCGCACACGAGCCACAAGGCGTCGTGCAAGCCTTGTGGGCGGTAACTAGTGGCCTGTAACAGCTGAATCGAAAGTGATTCTGTGTGAGGGATCACGATAGGACCACTTGATAGGCTTGGCTGAGCGATTGTGGTGACGGATGTAGCGCATCAGTTTGCGCGCAAGGTCGTGGACCGAAGTGAAGATGCCGCGCGCGATGACATCGCGCTCAATCTTGGAAAACCAGATCTCCACTTGGTTGAGCCACGAAGAGTAAGTCGGAGTGAAATGCAGGTGAACGTTGGGGTGTGCGGACAGGAACTGCCGAACCCGCTGGGTTTTGTGGCTGGAAAGGTTGTCCGCGATGATGTGGATTTCCCGCCCTTGGGGCTCCAGGGCGACCAACTGGGCGAGGAAGGCGACGAACTCCTCGGTGGTGTGGCGTGGGGCGGTCTGCCCGAGCACCGTCCCGGTGCGAGTGTTGAGCGCGGCGAAGAGCGAAAGCGTTCCGTGACGGTAGTACTCAAAGCCGTGCCGCTCGGCGCGCCCAGGCGAGAGCGGCAGCACCGGGTCGAGACGGTCGAGTGCCTGGATGGCGGTCTTCTCGTCAACGCAAAAAATCGCGGCGTGCTGCGGGGGATTGACGTAAAGCCCGATCACATCAGCGGCCTTGTTCTCGAAGTCCGGATCATCGGAGGCCATGTAACGCTCGAGCCGGTGGGGACGCAGCCCGGCGCGCTGCCAGACCCGCGCCACCATCATGTGATTGACGCCCAGCGCCTTGGCCAGCTTGCGGCTGCTCCAGTGGGTGGAGCCGTCGGTAGCAGGCCGTCGGGTCCAGTCGAGGATCCTTGCCTCCAGCTTGGGGGTGCGCTTCTCAACCTGGCGTCCGCGGTGGCGGGCGAACAGCCCCGCCAAGCGCTGCTGCCGGAAGCGTTTGTTCCAGCGATCGATGTAGGCCGAGCTACAACCGAGTTCCTCTTGGATGCCCGCCCACGATTCACCATCGGCCAGCATCAGAATCAGCCTCGCGCGCCGGGAGTCGCCGGCACCCAGCACCCGGGAGCGGACACGTGATTGCAACTCCCGGCGTTCGGGCGGAGCCAGCCGAAGCGTACTTGCGGACATGGAATTTCATACCACATCGCGCTTTCGATTTCAATGTTACAGGCCACTAGGCGCCCGCGTCCCGGCGGCGACTCCACGCATCGAACCGCGCGCGATGAAGAATCCGGGAAGCTCAAAAAGAAACTGGGCGGCCGAGTGCGCTTTCGATCAGGGTTTCGACCGCGGAAGACATGACGTTCGCCGACCCCGGTGACGAATCGATGGAGCGGGTGAACGGTCTGGAACCCGACGACCTCGTGGATGGCAAGCGAGGATGGCAAGCAACGTCGTCACCGAATGGCTGAGTGGTCCTGACTCGTCAGATCCTAATGAAGGCGTTCAGCTTGGCGCGGACGAGTTGTGCAATCTCAATCGGCACGGCAGCGCCTGCGTAACGGACGCGGCGGGCTATCGCGTCGATACTGCGGATGTGGCTGGTCAGGATTTCGCGGGGTCATTCTTCGACGATCTCACGGCCCACATCCGGCCCCCAATCGAAGGCCCCGGCATAGGCCGCCCGCCACTGCTTGGGGCTCTTGCCCGCGAACAGCTCGTCCAAAGTGAAATGCGGAACGCTGCGCCGGATCACGATCTCCCCGTCGTGGGTCTCAATCTCGACGCGCTCGCCGTCGCTAAGCGCAGCCGCCTCCGCGATCTCGCCCGGGAACCGGATCGCGAGGTTCTTTCCCCATTTCCCGACGATAGCTTGACGCACAGTTTCGCCCATCGTGGGATATTCCTAGCATATCCCGTCCTGACGGGTCAAAATGAAGCGCGCGGAATCAACATGGAGCGGGTGATCGGTTTCGAACCGACGACCTCGTGCTTGGCAAGCACGCGCTCTACCAACTGAGCTACACCCGCTCTCCCAATCGCGGACGCGGCGGCCGAATCAATTCGGCAGCCGAACCAGATCGTTTATCCGCCGAAGCGGGGAGAGTCAAACGGCGGCGCGACGGGCCGGTTTCGCCGCCGGAGCCGGCCTGAGCGCCCGCACCGTCCTGACGAAATACTCGACGCCCGACCACACGCTCACCACCGTCGCGATCCACAGCACGAACATCCCGCCTGCGAAAAAATCGATGTGCAGATAGGTGTAATGGACCAGCAGCCCATGAATCGCGATCGACTGCAGGACCATCTTGTACTTGCCGAGCTCCTCGGCCGCGATGACCGTTCCCTCTGCGGCCGCTATCGCGCGAAGGCCGGTGACCAGAATCTCGCGCGTCACCAGCACCACGACCATCCAGGCCGGCACCCTCGGCAGGCGCGGAATCCCGGCCAGCATGATCAGCACGGCGGTGACGACCAGCTTGTCGGCCAGCGGGTCCATCAGTTTGCCGAGCGTGGTGCCCGAGTTGTAGCTGCGCGCGATAACGCCGTCGAAAATGTCGCTGATGGCCGCGAGGAAGAAAACCCCGGCCGCGATCGCCGCCGGAACCGGTCCGGTATACGTCAGCAGGTACATCAGAATCGGCGCCGTTGCGATTCTGAACAGGGTCAGGATATTTGGAGTGGTAAAAGCCACGCCCAAGCCTTTGCGATATCGATGCAGCCTGCATTTTCAAGGATATGGCAATCGCGACATTCGGGCAATCAATCTCGCGCGGACAATCGATGCCGACAGGGATCGCGGGCGAGCGGACCTATTGGGAAGCTCGCTTGACTCCGCGCGAGGCGCTCGCATAGCGTTCAACCACGCGCGATACGCGCGGCTCGCCCGCGCTTTCCGACGCTACGCCATGTGCTCCGAATTCTTCCCCATTGACCGCAAAGAGCGCGATCCCCGATGAATCCCGGAGCCCTTTCCAGTGACTACCTGGTGATCGGCGGCGGAATCGCGGGATTGATCTTCGCGATCGAGGCTGCCGAGACCGCATCCGTGACCGTCCTCACCAAGGCCGCCAGCAGCGAGGCCAACACCAGTTACGCGCAGGGTGGAATCGCCAGCGTATGGAGCGTGGATGATTCCTTCGAGTCGCATATCGAGGACACGATTCGCGCGGGCGCCGGGTTGTGCCATCGCGACGCCGTTCGAGACGATAATCCGCGGCGGACCCGAAGCCGTGCGCGAGCTGATTCGGCTTGGAACCCGATTCACACGCGTCGAAGAGGGGCCCGAGGAGGAATATGACCTCGGGCGCGAGGGCGGCCACAGCCATCGCCGCGTCCTGCACGCTCAGGACCTGACCGGTCGCGAGATAATGCGCGCGCTCGGCGAGGCGGTGCGCGCCCGGCGCAATATCGCGGTGATCGAAAATCAGGTCGCGGTGGACCTGCTGGTCGAGCGCGGCGGCGCCGGCACTCCGGCCTGCTGGGGCGCTTATGCGCTAGATCGGAACACTCATGAGGTCCGCAAGTTCATCGCGCGCGCCACGATGCTGGCGACCGGCGGTGCGGGCAAGGTTTACCTGTACACCACCAATCCCGACATCGCGTCGGGCGACGGCATCGCGATGGCGTATCGGGCCGGCGCTCCGATCGCCAACCTGGAGTTTATCCAGTTTCATCCCACCTGCCTGTTCCATCCGGCCGCCAAGTCGTTCCTGATCTCCGAGGCGCTGCGCGGCGAGGGCGCGATTCTGCGCCTGCCCGACGGCACGCCGTTCATGAAGAAGTATCACGCCGACGCCGAGCTGGCGCCGCGCGACGTGGTCGCACGCGCGATCGACTCCGAGATGAAGCGCCACGGGCTGGACTACGTATGTCTGGACCTGACTCATCGCGAGGCCGACTTCATCCGCTCGCGCTTTCCGAACATCTATTCGCGATGCTTGAGCTTCGGCATCGACATGACGCGCCAGCCGATTCCGGTGGTACCGGCCGCGCATTACATGTGCGGCGGCGTGATGACCGATCTCGACGCGCGCACGCCGATCGCGCGGCTGTACGCGGCGGGCGAAGTTGCGATGACGGGGCTGCACGGCGCGAACCGCCTCGCCTCGAACTCGCTGCTCGAAGCGGCCGTGATGGGCCGGCGCGGCTTCGCCGCCGCCGCGCGTCAGATTCGCGAGACGCGGGATCGCCCGCCGCCGGAGTTCCCCGAATGGAACCCCGGACGTGCGATTCGCGGCGAGGAACGCGTGCTTATCACGCAGAGCTGGGACGAGATTCGCCGCCTGATGTGGAACTACGTCGGGATCGTGCGGACCGACCGCCGGATGGAGCGGGCGCTGCGGCGTATCGAGCTGCTGAAAGAAGAGATCCACAGTTACTACTGGGATCACCTGCTCGATTCGGACCTGATCGAGCTGCGCAACCTGGTAACGGTGGCCGAGCTGGTGGTGCGATCGGCCGCCGCGCGCAAAGAGTCGCGCGGGCTGCACTACAACCTCGACTATCGCGAACGCGACGACGCGGGCTCGCTGCACGACACGGTGATCCGGAAGTGACGGCGTCCGCGGCAGTTCCTACCGCAAACGGAAGCGATCGCCGAGGAAGACCTCTCGCACCGCCTCGCTGTCGACGATCTCGCGCGGATTCCCTTCCAGCAGGATTTTCCCGGCGTGGATCACGTACGCGCGATCGGTAATCGAAAGCGTCTCCTGCACGTTATGGTCGGACATCAGCACGCCGATGCCGCGGCTTTTGAGATATTTGATCACGCGCTGGATCTCGACCACGGTGATCGGATCGATTCCGGCAAACGGCTCATCCAGACAGAGATAAACCGGGTCGAGCACGAGCGCGCGCGTAATCTCGACTCGCCGCCGCTCGCCGCCGGACAGCACTCCGGCTTTGACCTTCGCCAGCCTGGCGATTCCAAGCTCGTCGAGCAGCGACTGCAGCCGGGCACGCCGTTCTTCGTCGCTCAGCGGCAGCGTTTCCAGCACCGCGAGCAGATTTTCCTCGACCGTGAGCTTGCGAAACACCGAGGGTTCCTGCGGCAGATAGCTGATCCCGCGCCGCGCGCGCCGATAGAGCGGCAGGGTCGTGATGTCCTCGCCGCGCAACAGGATCCGCCCCGCATCGGGCTTGAGCAGGCCGACCAGCATATAGAAGGTGGTGGTCTTGCCCGCGCCGTTGGGACCGAGAAACCCCACCACCTCGCCCGGCTGGATCCGGATCTCGACATTGTCGACCACGGTGCGGCCGCCGTATCGCTTGGTGAGGCCCAGCCCCTCGAGACGCGCCTCCTTGATCGCCGTATCGGGCGCAGTCTCCGGAACAGTCTCAGCCGGGCTCGAATCGCGGGTCGCGCGCTTTGCGTTCATGATGGGCTGGAAGCGGGGATGCTATCTCACGTTGTAGCGGCTTTCGCGCGCGAGTGAAACCGCCGTCCCGCGATCGATTAGTCGCGCCGCTTTGGCGTCCCCGCGGCTTTGTGATTTAACTTCTCTCTATGCGCGATGCACCGATCGGATCGAAGGGCAGTTTTGCCCATACCGTCATCGATGACGACCTGGCCAGCGAGCTCGACCCGACGCTGCCGGCCGTAATGGCGACGCGGGTGATGGTCGGGATGATGGAATTGGCCGCGATGGACGCGATCCGCGGCTGCCTCGACCCCGGCGAAAGCTCGGTGGGAATCGCGATGGACTTCATTCACGTCGCGGCCACGCCCGTGGGCCATCGCGTGCGCGCCGAAGCCGAGTTGACCGGATGCGAAGGACGGCGGCTCGAATTCAAGGTGCGCGCTTTCGATGAGAGCGAAGAGATCGGATCGGCAACGCATCGCCGGGCCGTGATCGACGTCGCGAAATTCAACCAGCGGCTCAAACCGAAGCTAAAGGCCACGTAGGAGGCCGCGATGACCACCGGTAAAAAAATGAGCGACCTTTTCGATCGGGGCAAGCATCACGTGGGGCGCGACATGGGCGGGCGCGAGGTGGAAATCACGCCGGCGCTGGTCGAGCAATTCATCGCAGGCACCGGCGACGACAATCCGTGGTATCGCGGCGCATCTCCGCTCAACGGCGCGCTCGCGCCCGCGCTGATCCTCCACTCAGAGGTCTATCGCGATCTGAGCTGGTATCTGCCGAACATCTACGGCAATCTGCACGCGCGCCAGGAATGGGACGTGTTCGCGCCGGTGTCGGTGGGCGAGCGCGTCCGGACGCGGGGCGCGATCGTCGAGCGCTACCTCAAGCGCGATCGCGAGTACGTGGTCAACGAGGCGTTCGTTTTCAACGCCTCGGGACGGCTGGTGTCGCGCAGCCGGACGCATCAGAGCTTCCTCATCCCCAAGGAGCAGAAAACCGAAGGCTTCGTGGTGGACCGCTCGCGCGAGCGCGACGCATCGCGCACGTTCAAGGTCGGCGAGCGCGGCGGCGAGCCGATCGAGACGCCGATGCGCAAGATCACGGAGGCGATGTGCATGGCATTCTCGGGGCCGGCGCGGAACTACCATACCAACCGGCAGGCAGCGATCGATTTGGGATTTCCGGACATCGTGGTGCAGGGGATGCTCTCGGTATGCCTGGTCGCCGAGATGATGACCCGGCGGTTCGGGATGGGTTTCATGCACGGCGGCAAGATGGACCTGCGGCTGGTGAACGTGCTGTGGGGCAACGAGGCCACGGCCGCGCGCGGGCGGATCGTCGAGCGGCGACCCGAGGGCGATCGCATCCGGGCGGAAGTCGAAGCCTGGTGCGAGAAAGCGGACGGCACGAAGACCGTAGTTGGCGCCGCCAGCGCGATCGAGATGTGAGAACTGCAACGCTGCTGACTTATCGCTACTAACTCATGCTGAGGTTCAAAATCAGATGATTATCGTTCACCACCTTAACGACTCGCGATCGCAACGAATTCTGTGGCTGCTGGAGGAACTTGGTCTTCCGTACGAGATCAAGCGGTATCAGCGCGACGCCGAGACCCGGCTCGCACCGCCGGAGCTCAAGGCGGTCCATCCGCTCGGCAAGTCACCCGTAATCACCGACAACGGGCGGACGATCATCGAGTCGGGCGCGATCGTGGACTACATCATCCGCCGACACGGCGGCGGGCGGATGCAGCCCGCGCCCGCATCGCCCGCCTACGACGAGTACGTGCAATGGCTCCACTATGCCGAAGGCTCCGCGATGCTCCCGCTGATGCTCAACCTCTATGCCATGCGGCTGGGCGCAGCCGCTGCGCCGCTGACGCCGCGAATCGAGAGTGAGATCGCCAATCACCTCGGCTATATCGACGGCGCGCTGAAGGGGCGGCAGTTCCTGGTCGGCGACAGCATGACGGGCGCGGATATCCAGATGAGCTTCGTGGGTGAAGTAGCCGGCGCGTTCGGCAAGCGCAGCGCATATCCCAACCTCGATAAGTGGATGGTGCGCCTGCACGAGCGGCCCGCCTACAAGAAAGCACTAGAGAAAGGCGGCGCTTACAGCCTCGCGGTCTAGCGCCTGGGGTTGGAAGTGCGCTGAAAGGCCGGCCAACCCACCCGTCATGCATTGAAAGTGCAGAGTGGGTCTGAACTCGGGGGCAAATGAACGAACGTAAAGTATGGTACACGCTGACGGGGGCCGTCGCCGGTGTAATCGGGGCCGGTCTCCTGGCAGGTTGCGCGGTCAGCACAAAAGCGACTGGAGAAGACTTCTCGCAGGTGAAACAAGGAGTTCCTCGCCAACAGGTTATTTCCAGCCTGGGGGAGCCGGCACGAACCGACTTGGGGAATGGCGCACCCAGCTCCGACTTCTACTACTGCGACCACAACGGTCAGATAATGATGGTCAAGTACTCGCCCGGTATCCTCTTTCTCGAATTTGTTCCGACGTTAGGTATTGCCTCTCTCGTGGACATGAGTCGACTGAATAGTCTTGGCAAGAGCACTCGGGCGTGCGTCGTGCGTTATACTCCGGGCGGCACCGTTGCGGCTACTTCGGTGACGACCGGCTCCGCGCTCTCCGGAGAGCGCCGATCCTCCGATCGCACGGATGGAGCTCAGATCGTTCTCGATAGCATCGTCCGGCGGGCCGCCTCGCTGATCAGAACCGCCGGGGGCACCCTGCCGTCAAAGTAACCGATCTGGAAAGCACGCGCGAGGCGATTCTCGAAGCTTGACGTGCCCTGCCCCGGTGCGCGTCAGCGGATCGTCAGCGCTTCCAGGTCTGCGACCGACTTGGGGATTGCCGCGGTAATCACATCGTAAGCGTCGGCGGTCACCAGTACGTCGTCTTCGATTCGGATTCCGATTCCGCGATAGGGGCCTGGCGCGTTTTCGTCGTCCGGCGCTATATAGAGGCCGGGTTCCACCGTCAGGACCATCCCGGGCTCCAGCTTTCGCGACTCTCCTGCGATACGGTAAAGGCCCACGTCGTGCACGTCCATCCCGAGCCAATGGCTGGTGCGATGCATATAGAAGCGGCGATAGCTCTGGCTCGAAATTATCTCCTCGGCCGAGCCGTCAAGCAGCTTGTGCGATCGCAAACCTTCGACGAGCACGCCAAGCGCGAGGTTGTGAACCTCTTCGACCTTCACGCCCGGCTTGATTGATTCGATCGCTTTCATCTGCGCGCCAAGCACGATTTCGTAGAGCTCGCGCTGGAGCGGACTGAAAGGCCCACCGACCGGATAGGTGCGGGTCACGTCGGAAGCGTAGAAATCGTACTCGCACCCCGCATCGACCAGCACCAGGTCGCCCGCTTCGATCCGGCGGTCGTTGGTGATGTAGTGCAGCACGGTGGCGTTGGGACCGGAGGCCACGATCGATGGATAGCTTGGGCCGGCCGCGCCGCGCGCGCGGAAGGTGTAATCGATCAGCGCCTCGATTTCCCACTCGATCATGCCCGGCCGGCCATCCCGCATCGCGCGCCGATGGGCCTGGTCGGATATTTCGGCCGCGTGGCGCATCGCCGCGATCTCGTCGGGATACTTGAACAGACGCATTTCATGAATCACGCGGCGCGGATCGAGTATTCCGGCCGGTCCGTCGCCGCTATGCGGCCGCCGCTGATAGGAAGCGCGCAGCATCGCGAGCATCCGATCGTCCATCTCGCGATTGATCCCGATCGGAAAGAGAATCCGCTCGTAGCCCTGCAAGTAGTCGGGGAGCACGCGGTCGAGATCGGCGAGCGTCCAAGCCTTGTCCGCGCCGTAATCGATCATAGCGCCCTCGACGCCTGCGCGCCGGCCCGTCCAGGTCTCGCGCTCCTTGTCGCGCGGGCGAACGAACAGGACGAACTCGCCATCCTTGTGTCTGGGCGCGATCACCGCGACCGACTCAGGCTCGGCGAAACCGGTCAGATAGTAGAAGTCGCTGTCCTGACGGTAGATGAACTCGACATCGTTGGAGCGGACGGAGACCGGCGCACTCGGGAGCACGACGATCGCATCGGGGCCGATCTTCTCAATCAGGCGCTTGCGCCGCTCGCCGAAGATTTCCCGATTACCACTCGATGCCATCGAGAATAGCTTGCCGGATGCGCCGCGAGGTTGGTAGGGGCGCCGGAACGGAGGACGCCTCTGGTTCCCCCTTCCCGCTTTTCGGGAAGGGGGCCAGGGGGGTTAGGTTCCTCTCCGGGCGCGCCATCAGAACCTCTCCCCCGGCCCCTCTCCGAAACGGAGAGGGGAGCGTCACGCGACGATCCCGGTTCCCCCTTCCCGCTTTTCGGGAAGGGGGTCAGGGGGTTAGGTTCCTCTCCGGGCGCGCAATAGGAACCTCTCCCCCCGGCCCCTCTCCGAAACGGAGAGGGGAGCGTCACGCGACAATTCCGGTTCCCCCTTCCCGGATTTCGGGAAGGGGGTCAGGGGGTTAGGTTCCTCTCCGGGCGCGCAATAGGAACCTCTCCCCCGGCCCCTCTCCGAAACGGAGAGGGGAGCGTCACGCGACAATTCCGGTTCCCCCTTCCCGGATTTCGGGAAGGGGGTCAGGGGGTTAGGTTCCTGTCCCGCTCCGGGAACGGGGTTAGGTCAATTCGCCTGCTTGCGCAGAAACGTTGGGACATCAAGCTCGTCGTCGCCGTCGAGCATTTGGGCGGGTTCGATCTTGACCGTGCCGTAACCGGCCTCTTCGGCGCGGCGCTTGAACGTCGGAATATCGAGGCTGTCGTCCACGATCAGCCCTAGCCTGCGGATCGGCTTCTTCGGCTGATTGGTGAGCGACGGCTTCATCGCCGCTTCGGCTGCGGGCTGTAGGGGCTCGGCCGCATCGATCGGGCGCGTCGGCATCGCCTGGACCGGCGCGGTGAGCGGCGAGCCGGAGGGCGAGAAGCGCGCCTCTCCGATGCTCGCAGCGAGATCGCCAAAGCCGGTCGCGATCACGGTGACGCGAATCTCGTCGCCGATAGTCTCGTCGATTACGGCGCCGAAGATGATATTGGCGTCCTCGTGCGCCTCTTCCTGAATCAGGCTGAGCGCCTCGTTGACCTCGTAGAGCGCCATCTCGGGGCTGCCGGTTATATTGACCAGCAGGCCGCGCGCGCCCTTGATCGACACGTCCTCGAGCAGGGGACTGGAGATTGCACGCTGCGCGGCTTCGAGCGCGCGATTCTCGCCCGAGGCGTTCGCCGAGCCCATCATCGCCATCCCGCGCTCGGCCATGATCGTGCGCACGTCGGCGAAGTCGAGGTTGATAAGGCCGTGAACGGTGACCAGCTCCGAGATTCCGCGCACCGCTTGCAGCAGGACGTCGTCGGCCTTCTTGAACGCGTCGCGCATCGAGGTGGTGCGGCTGGCGATCGAGAGCAGGCGCTGATTGGGAATCGTGATCAGGGTGTCGACCGCGTCCTTCAAATCGTGCAGGCCCTGATCGGCCTGTTTCATCCGGCGATTACCCTCGAACTGGAAGGGCTTGGTCACCACGCCGACGGTCAACGCGCCCGCCTCGCGGGCCAGCCGCGCGATCACCGGAGCTGATCCGGTTCCGGTGCCGCCGCCCATCCCGGCGGTGACGAATACCATTTCCGCGTCCGCCATCAGCTCACGCAGCTTTTGCTCGTCCTCGAGCGCGGCATTGCGGCCGATCTCGGGATTGCCGCCGGTGCCGCGGCCGCGGGTCAGGTTCTGTCCGATCTGGACGCGAACCGGCGCGCCGTTGTTCTTGAGCGCCTGACTGTCGGTATTTATCGCAATGAACTCGACGTTGCGGAGGCCGGCCTCGATCATATGAGCGACCGCGTTACCGCCGCATCCGCCCGCCCCGATCACCTTGATTCTCGCGCCCGGATCGGGATTGTCCATCAACGTAATCATTTCCGCTCCTCCTACACCTCTGCGCGGCGTCTCGTCGCGGCGCTCATTTGCAAGCTGGCCATGCCGGCGTCTTCTGCGGCGCCTGCTCAAAAGAAGTCTCTCACCCAATCGCCAACGCGCGAGCGCAACCATCCCAGGCGCCCGTGCCGGGAAGTTGAATTCGCCAGTCCGTGCCCGGCTCGCGCATAGAGCAGCAGACCGGCGGCGGTCGTGAACATCGGTTTCATCAGCTCTTCGGGCATCCCCTTCAAATTGATCGGCAGTCCGCGCCGCACGGGCAGGCTGAAGATTCGCTCGGCAAGCTCCTGGGTGCCCGCCAGCAGCGAGCTTCCGCCGACCAGCACGATTCCCGAGGCGAGGTTGTCGGCCACTCCCGAGCGCGTCAGCTCGCGCTGCACCAGCCTGAAGATCTCTTCCATCCGCGGCTCGATAATCTCGCCGAGCATGCCGCGCGGAATCTCGCTCGGCCCGCGTCCGCCGAATCCCGGCACCTGCACCGTCTCGTTGGCGCCGACCACCAGGTTGGTCGCCACGCCGTAGTTGATCTTCAATCCTTCCGCATCGGCGAGCGGGGTGCGCAAGCCCGCGGCCACGTCGCTGGTCACATGGTTGCCGCCCAGCGGCAGCACTGCGGTATGCATCACGGCGCCGCCGTGGAGCACGATAATATCGGTCGTGCCGGCGCCGATATCGACCAGCGCGACGCCGAGCTCGCGCTCGTCGGGAAACAGCGCGCCCTCGGCGGAGGCCAGCGCCGGGAGCACGAAATCGCTGGGCGTGACGCTGGCGCGCTCGCAGCATTTGCCGAGATTCTGGCTATGGCTGCGGGCCGCCGTCACGATATGAATCCTGGCTTCCAGGCGCACGCCCGCCATCCCGACCGGCTCGCGCACGGCTTCCTGATCGTCGACCGCGAACCGTTGCGGCAGGACGTGCAGCACCTGGCAATCGGGCGGAATCGCGACGGCGCGGGCCGCGTCGATCACGCGCTCGACATCGCGTGCGCTCACCTCGCCGCCGCGCACTGCCACGATCCCGTGGCTGTTCAGCCCGCGGATATGGGCGCCCGCGACGCCCGCGATCACCAGGCCGGGCCGCGCGCCCGAACTCTTCTCGGCCTCCTGGATAGCCGCCTTGATCGCCTCGACCGTCGCCTCGATATTGACTACCACTCCCTTGCGCAGCCCGGTGCAGGGCGCGGTTCCATAACCGATCAGCGCGAGGCCTTCGTCAGCGGCCTCCGCCACCAGCGCGCAAATCTTGCTGGTGCCGATATCGAGCGAGGTCAGCGTATGCCTCATCGCAAGCCCACCTCCTCCACCACTCCCATCGGAGCCCTGCCGACGGCGCCGGCCCCGGCGGGGAGTGCGGCGGCCGCGAGCGAAGCGGACGGTACGCGCGCGATACCGGGCTTCCCGATCTTCCCGGCGCGGCCGCTCTTGGCGCTCGCAAAGGCGCTCGATCGCAGGCGCATCACGGCCTGGTCGGGCGTGGTCATGTCGAGCGAGGCGATCTCGGCCTCGTGGCCGCGCCAGCGCCGGAGCACCCGGCCGGCGCGTTCGAGCTCGAGCGGGGCGTGGTCGAGGTCGAGAGCGACTTCAGTGCGCGATCGATCGAGGAAAAGGGAAGCTTCGCCGTCGTCCCCCAGGCGCAGCTCGGAAACCATCTCGCCGAGGTTGCCCTCCGCGCGAACCAGAATTCCGGCGTAGCCGACGAGGTCCGCGGGGCGCGCGCCTTCGAGCGGGGCGCCGCTGATTATCGGGAGACTATCCTGGGCGCCAACCGGAACCGGGCGGCGCAATTCACCCCATTCGTAGAGCGCGTAGAATCCGTCGCGCCGCTCGACGATCGCGACCGGGCCTCCGGTATGAGCGGGCGCGGGCGGCGGCTCGGATCGGCCCATCGGCAAGCGCCGGATCAGCTCCGACTCCTGGCGCAGCCGTGTGGATTCCTCTCTCAGGCGCGAGCTGTAGCGGGTCACGGCGTCGAGCGCGCGGCGGGTAAAGAGGTGGGTCGCGGAGCCCAGCCCGGCGAAATACCCGAGCGCAAAAAATGCGACCAGCGCGACTCCCGCCAGCCGCCGGCTCCATCCTGTGCCGCCGCTTTTCCTCTTCCGCCTCACCACGACCGCCTTGCCCGGCGTCCCCACCCCGCTACCACTCGCCGACTAATCTTACCTCGGGTTCGAGAACGACTCCGCTGTTTTCCTTGACTTTGTCGCGCGCCAATTCAATCAGGCCGCGCACTTCGGCGGCGCGCGCGCCGCCCAGGTTGACTATAAAATTCGCGTGCTGCTCCGAGAACGCCGCGCCGCCGAGGCGCGTACCCTTGAGGCCGGCACCCTCGAGCAGGCGCCCGGCGAAGCTGCCGGGCGGATTCTTGAAAATCGATCCGGCGTTGGGGACGCCCAGCGGCTGCCGCGCCGCGCGCCGCGCCTTCAAGTCCGCGACCTTCGACTGCATCGCGTCGCGATCGCCCTCGCCCAACTCGAAATCGACCTGCGTGATCGTGAATCCGCGCGGTAAATTCGTCCGTCGATAGGCGAACCCGACTTCGCCCTTGCCGAGCGCGCGCACTTGACCTTCCACGGTCACGCCATGGATGCAGGTCACGACTTTAGCCATCTCGCCGCCGAACGCGCCGGCATTCATCACGAGGCCCCCGCCAACCGTGCCGGGAATTCCCTCGCCGAATTCGAGACCGGTCAGCCCACGCGCGACCACCTTTTCGACCAGCGATCCGAACGCCACGCCGGCGCCCGCGCGAACCTGCAGCTCGGCGATCTTGATAAAGTTGAACCCCTCGCCGAGTCTCACGACCAGTCCCCGGATGCCCAAATCGCTCACCAGCAGATTGGTGCCGGCGCCGAGGCAGAAGACCGGAATGTCCTGACGATAGGCCGACGCCATCGCAGCCATCAGCTCGGATTCGTTCTCGACCGTAATCAGCAGATCGGCCGGCCCGCCGATCCGGAACGAAGTGAAATCCGCGAGCGACGCGCTGGATTGCAGGCGTTGGCCGAACAGTGCCGCCAGTTCGCGTTCAAGCGCGCTCATGGGTTTTCGCCTCGACCTTCGCGGTCATCAGCGGCAGCCAGCACCGTCAAAATTTCTTCGCCGATTTTGTAGATGTCGCCCGCGCCAAGCGTGACGATCAGGTCGCCGGTCGCGGTCGCGTCTGCGATTCGCGCGGCGGGTTCGGACTCATCGCCCAGGTAGCGGACCTGCAGATGGCCGCGCGCGCGCAGCGCCTCGTAGAGCCGGCGCGCCGAAACACCCGCGATCGGCTCCTCGCCGGCCGGATAAACTTCCATCAGGTAGAGCAAATCGGCGTCGTCGAAGGCGGCGACGAAATCGTCGAACAAGTCGCGCAAGCGCGTGAAGCGATGGGGCTGGAAGACCGCGACGATACGCTTGCCGAACGCGGCGCGCGCGGCCGCCAGCGTCGCGCGAACCTCCTGCGGATGATGGGCATAGTCGTCGAGAACGATCCGGCCGGCGGCCTCGCCCTTCACCTCGAAGCGCCGATAGATGCCCTGGAACGACGCGAGCGCATTGGCAGCGACCTCGAAACCGATCCCAAGCTCCAGCGCGACGGCGATAGCGGCGAGCCCATTGAGCGCCACGTGCCGCCCGGGCGAAGGGATCGTGACGGTCCCGAGACCGGCGCCCTTGTGACTCACGTCGAAGCGGGTCGAGAAGCCCTCGATCGTGATATTCTCGGCGCGCAAATCAGCGTCGGCCGCGACGCCGTATGTGACCACCGGCTTGCGCGCCGCCGGCAGAAGCCCGCGCACCTCGAGGCTGTCGATCCCGAGCACCGCCACGCCGTAGAACGGCACGCGGTTGATGAAATTCTGGTAGGCGTCGCGCACCCGTTCCATCGTGCCGTAGTAATCGAGATGCTCCGGGTCGATATTGGTCACGACCGCAACCCGGGGCAGCAGCAGGAGGAACGAGGCGTCGCTTTCGTCGGCCTCGGCGACCATGAAATCGCCGCGCCCGAGCCGAACGTTTGCCCCGTGCGAGCGGAGATTGCCGCCGATCGCGACGGTAGGGTCCAGCCCGGCCGCTTCCATGATCAGTGCGATCAGCGAGGTGGTCGTGGTCTTGCCGTGAGTCCCCGCGACTGCCACGCCGACCCGCGCCATCCGCAGCAGCTCGCCGAGCATCTCGGCCCGCGCGATCACGGGAATCTTGAGCTCGCGGGCGCGAACCAATTCGGGGTTGGAGAATTTCACGGCCGAGGAGATCACGACCGCGTTCAAGCGATTCATTCGACGGGCCAGGCGTCAGATGGTCGGGATGATGGCCGTAGCTGATTTCGACACCGAGCGAGGCCAGCCGCTCGGTGGTACCGGTGCTCCGTAGATCGCATCCGCTGACGGCGAAGCCCAGCTTGCGGCTAAGCTCCGCGATACCGCTCATGCCTGCGCCGCCGACGCCGACGAAATGCAGCCGGCGCGGCCGGGTCAGAAGACCGGTGGGAACGAACTCGCTCACGCCGCGAGCCTCCGGCCGTCCGCGATCTCGAAGCAGAGCCGCGCGATTCGCGCCGAGCCGTCGGGCTTCATCGCGCCGTACGCCCGCCGTCCCATCTCGGCGAGCCGCGACGGATCGGCCAGCAGCTTTTCGATCGCGGTCTTGAGATTGTCGCCGAGCTGCGCGTCGTCGCGGACGATCACGGCGCCGCCCAGCTTCTCCACCACGCGCGCGTTCAACTCTTGCTGATGGTCGCGATGGAACGGATAGGGAACGAAGATCGCCGGACGCCCCGCCGCCGCTATTTCAGAGACGGTCATCGCGCCGCTGCGGGCGATGATCAGGCTCGCACGGCCCAGCGCGGTGGCCATATCGTCTATAAACGGCGCCACCTGCGCCTCAAGGCCCAGTTTTTGGTAGCCTTCCCTCACCAGCCCTTCATCCACATCCCCAGTCTGATGAACAATAGTCAGCTTTATAACAGTTTTTTGCAACCTTTGGAAAGCTTCGAGAATCCCGACATTTAAACGATGGGCGCCGGAGGAGCCACCCAGTATCAAGACGCCCAGAGAGTTATCCACAAGCTGTTGATAACTTGGGTTGGGGACAAATCGGAGCGGATTACCAGTCACCTCGACTTTGGCAGGAGTGAACCAGGCCGCGGTGTCATCGAAGCCGACGCAAATCTTCCGCGCGAAGCGCCATAGCATCCGATTCGCGAGGCCGGGCAGCGTGTTCTGCTCCAGGAGGACCAGCGGGACGCGGCCCATAATCGCGGCGACGGCAACCGGCGCCGAGGCGTATCCGCCGGCGCTCACGACCAGCTCGGGGCGATAGCGCGAGAGCAGTGCCTATCGATTGCGAAAGCGCGCGGAGGAATTCGGCGCAGGCCTTGAGGCGGCCGCCGAGTCCGTGCCCGCGCAGGCCGTGCATCGTAAAGAGGCGGTATTGGTTGCCGCTTCGAGGCAGCCATTGGGCCTCGAAGCCCGCGCTGCTGCCGACGAACAGGATGTCGGTGGCGGGCCGCTGGCGTCTGAGCTCTTCTCCAACCGCGATCGCGGGAAAGAGATGCCCTCCGGTGCCGCCGCCTGCGATTATCACCTTCATTCTCCGCTGGTGATCCGGATCTTCGCAGGATTGGCGTTAGGTGGATCGCAGGCAACCCTCACCCGGCGGGCGCAGCGCCCGCCGACCTCTCCCTGGTCAGGGAGAGGGGCAAGAGTGGCGTGTTTGCGCGGGTCCGGGAGCGGCGTAGGAGAAGCCCGTTCGCTTTGGTCAGGGCGTGGGTTTTTCTGTTCCCTCTCCCTCCGGGAGAGGGCAAGCGGCGCGGTGTTTGGTCCCTTCTTGTAAACGCCGTGACGCGCGGGTGAGGGCGCGCTTTCCAGTGGCCGCGCAATCCATCGTCGCTGCAGTTTCATCTGCGTCGTCATGCTCTGCGCATCGCCGGACGGCGCCCCAGCGCGAGCAGCGCGCCCAGCGTCGCCATCGACATTACCATCGCGGTCCCGCCATAGCTTAGAAACGGCAACGGCAAACCCTTGGTCGGTATCATCCCGATCACGACCGCCATATTGATCAACGCCTGCAGCGACAGCAACGACGTAAGCCCGACCGCGAGCAGGCTGCCGAACGGATCGGGCTCCTCGTGCGCGATCCTCAACCCGCGCCACATGATCACGCCGAACAGCGCGACCACCGCGATCGCGCCGGCGACTCCAAGCTCCTCGCCGATCACCGCGAAGATGAAATCAGTATGCGCTTGCGGAAGATAGAACATCTTCTGGCGGCCGGCGCCGAGCCCAACCCCCCAATTGCCGCCGGCGGCGAGAGCGACGAACGATTGCATCAACTGAAAGCCCGCGCCGCGCGCGACCTGCCACGGATGAAGGAAAGAAGTCAGCCGGCGCATCCGGTAGGTTTTGCGGACCGCCTGCGCCGCGAGGATCACAACTGCGGCCGCGCCGCTCGCGCCGAGATGCGAGAGTTTGGCGCCGGCAGCGAACAGCATCGCGAACAACAGCACCGCGAGCATCACGGTGGTGCCGAAGTCCGGCTGCTCCAAAACCATCAAAGCGATCGGACCGACGATAATCATCGCAGAGAGCGGCCCGGCGCGGAGATTTTCCATTCGCTCCTGCCGTTTGGCCAGGAATTCCGCCAGGAAAAAGACTACCGCGAGCTTCACCAGCTCCGATGGCTCGGCCAGCACCGGCCCCACGCGCAGCCATCGCCGCGCCCCGCCGCGCACCAGGCCAAGCCCCGGAATCCACACCGCGATCAGCATCAGGACCGAGACCACCATCATGGGATATACCAGGCGCCTCAGCCCGCGCAGCGAAAATTGCGAGAGCACGGTGAGCGCGATCATCCCGAGCGCGATGTGGAACAAGTGCAGCTCGAAGTAATGGAGCCTGACGTAGTGCGCGTCGCCGCCGCGATCCTGGCCTATGAAGTACGTGGTGTTGAGCACCATCAGGAGGCCGAGCGTGATCAGCGCGCCCGCCGGCAGCCACAGCCACGGATCGCGGCGCGGATAGCCTACGGCGTCAAAGCGCCCGAACCAGCTTCTTAAATATTTCCCCACGCTCCGCATAGTCCTTGAATTGATCGAAGCTCGAGCAGGCCGGCGAGAGCAGGACGGTATCGCCGGGGGCCGCGGCGCGGGCGGCCCGCGGCACGGCTTCGTCGAGTGTTTCCGCAAGCTCGACGACGGTCGCTCCCTCCAGCGCCGAACGCATCTTCTCGCGCGCCTGTCCGATCAGGATCGCGAGCTTGACCTTGTCCTTGAGCGGCCTGCGCAGCGGCGCGTAGTCGCCGCCTTTGTCGAGTCCTCCGGCGATCAGGATGATCGGCGGTTTGAGGGTCGCGATCGCCTCGACCACCGCACCGACGTTGGTGCCTTTGGAATCGTCGATAAAGGCCACGCCCGCCCGCTCGGCGACCGGCTCGATCCGATGCGCCAGCGGCCGGAAGTCGCTGAGCGCGCGCTCGACGTGACGCGAGTCGACACCCATCACCAGCGCGCCCGCCGCCGCAGCCATCGCGTTGGCGAGATTGTGCCGGCCGGCCAGCCGAAATCCGCCGAGATCGATTCGCCCGCGGCGATGGCCGTCGTCGTACATCAGCATTTTTTCGTCGCCCCAGATTCCGGGGACGGTGGCGGCGTCGATGCCGAAGCCGAGCACGTTCGACCTGACCTCGCGCGCGAGCCGCCACACGCGCGGGTCGTCGCGATTGAGAATCGCCCAATCACCGGCGTCCTGATTCGCGAACATTCGCGCCTTCGCCGCGCCGTAGTCGTCGAGATCGCGATAGCGGTCGAAGTGGTCGTCGGTGAGGTTCAAGTGAATTCCGACCCGCGGCTTGAAGGTCTCGACCCATTCGAGCTGGAAGCTGGAGACTTCGGCCACCGCCACCTCGAGATCGCGCCCGACCGCGTCGAGCAGCGGCGTACCGAGATTGCCGCCGACGAAAGTCTTCATTCCAGCGAGCTTGAAAATCTCGCCCAGCATCACAGTGACCGTGCTCTTGCCGTTGGTGCCGGTGATCGCGACGATCGGGGCGGTCAGAAAACGCGCCGCCAGCTCGATCTCGCCGATGACCGGGATTCGCGCTTCAACCGCGGCCCGCAACAGGATCGAATCGCGCGGCACGCCGGGACTCGTCACCACCAGCTCGGTATCGCCCAGCCATACGGGATCCTCCGCGCCGAGATGAACCGTCGCGCGCGCGGGCGTACCCTCCGGCGCGATATCGGCGCGGCGATCGGTCAGCATGAGGCTGGCTCCGCGCTGGTCCAGGAAGCGCGCGACGGCCTGACCTGTAACTCCCAGCCCGACCACCATCACCCGCTTGCCTCCAAGCTCGATCACCGCAGTTTCAGCGTGCTCAGCGCGACCAGCGCGCAGACGATCGAAACGATCCAGAAGCGCACGACGACCACCGTCTCGGGCCATCCGCCGAGCTCGAAATGATGATGCAGCGGGGCCATCCGGAAAATCCGGCGATGGGTCATTTTGTAATAGTAGCGCTGGATCAGCGTCGAGGCCGCCTCGAGCACAAACACGCCGCCCGCGATCGGCAGCACCAGCTCCTGCTTGGCCAAGACCGCGACCACGCCGAGCGCGCCGCCGAGCGAAAGCGCGCCCACGTCGCCCATGATCATCGAAGCGGGATAGGCATTGTACCACAGGAAGCCGAGCGACGCGGCGATCAGCGAGGCGCAGAAGATGCTCAATTCGCCTGCGCCGACCACGTGCGGAATCTGGAGGTAGGTCGCGAATTTCAGGTTGCCGGCGACATAGGTGAAGGTCCAGTAGCAGAAGGCCACCGTCATCACCGGGCCGATCGCAAGGCCGTCGAGCCCGTCGGTCAGATTCACCGCGTTGGAACAAGCGACCATGACCAGCATCGCGAACGGGATGTAAAACCATCGCCCCCAATCGGGATTGATATTCTTCAAGAACGGAACCGTCAGATGGGTGTCGAAGCCGAGCCCGACGAACAGCACCAGCGCTGTGACCAACGCGCACAGGAACTGCCACAGGAGTTTCTGCGGTCCACTCAGTCCCTGGCCGTGCCCGCGCCTGACTTTCAAAAGATCATCGACCAGCCCGATAGCGCCGAAGCCCAGCGTGACGAAGATTGCGATCCATACGTAGGGATTGCGGACGTCGGCGAGAAAAATAGTGGCGAGCAGGAACGAAGCCAGGATCAGAAGGCCGCCCATGGTCGGCGTGCCGGCCTTCTTCTGATGGGTCGGCGGGACGACGTTGCGGATCGTCTGGCCGAAGTGCGCGGCCCTGAAGCGTTCGATCAAAAACGGGCCCATCGCGAGCGACAGCGCCAGCGCGGTGAGCCCCGCGAGCACCGAGCGAAAGGTCTCGTAGCGCAGGACGTTGAACACAGGATGACCGGAATGGAGGGGGAACAAAGCAAGATAAAGCATCTCTGCGGTCCGACCCGATAAGAGTTCCCGTTTAGGGTCGTACGAGCAAGAGCTTTTCCCTCTCCACGCGCCTCACCTCCTGGCCAATTCGGCGACAATCGATCCGGCCACGACCCGATCGTCGAAATTCAGACGGCGGTCGCCGACCAGTTGATAGTCTTCGTGACCCTTGCCCGCGATTATGACGATGTCGCCGGACGCAGCGATCGTGAGCGCCAGCGCAATCGCCGCGCGGCGATCGGGTTCGACGAGATAACCCGCACGCCGGCCGCATTCGGAGCGATCGATCCGGCTCAGGCCCGACGCCGCCAGTCCGGCCTCGACCTCGGCGATTATCGTCATCGGATCTTCAGTGCGCGGATTGTCCGAGGTGAGGATCGGAACTTCTGCGAGCCGTCCGGCGATCTCGCCCATCAGCGGACGCTTGCCGCGATCGCGGTCGCCGCCGCATCCGAATACGCACACCAGCCGGCCCCTCTTGATCGCGCGCAGCGCGTTGAGGACCGCCTCGAGCGCGTCCGGCTTGTGCGCGTAGTCCACCAGGATTGTCACGCCGGGCGGTCCGGCAACTCGCTCGAGTCTGCCGGGGGCCCCTGGGCATCGCCGCACGCCCTCCATCACCGCCGCCTTTTCGATGCCCAGGGCCGCCGACACAGCCGCCGCAGCCAGGATGTTCAGAAGGTTGATCTCGCCGATCAGCAGCGAGTCGATCTCGAGCTCTTTTCCAAGCGCGCTGATCGTTGCGCGGATTCCATCGATCCCCGTGGACGCGACGCTTACCGGATGCACGTCGAGCGCGCGGTCGAGCCCGAAGCTCAGCTTGTCGCCGCGCACCGCGGCCAGCACTCGCTTGCCGAACGGATCGTCGCCCCGCACGATTGCGACGGGTGCAACCGGCGTGCCGCGCCGGGTGCGCGGCATGATCTCCGTGAAGAGCCGCAGCTTGGCGGCGAAGTAGCTCTCGATCGTGCCGTGATAGTCCAGATGGTCGCGGCCGAGATTGGTGAATACGCAGGCACGGAAGCTCAAGTTGTCGACGCGTCCCTCTTCGATTCCGATCGAGGAGACCTCCGCCGCCGCGTGACGGACCTTCGCGCGCACCATCTCGGATAGCGCGCGCTCGAAATCGAGCGATTCGGGAGTGGTAAGGCCGCGGTAAATTTTCCGGCCAGCCACGAAAGCGCCGATCGTACCGATAATCCCGATGGGCTCTCCCGCCGCTTCAAAAATCGAGGCGAGCAGATATGTGGTCGTGGTCTTGCCGCTGGTGCCGGTCACGCCGATTAGATCCAGACGCTCGCTCGGCGCGGCATAAAAGCGCGAAGCGACCGCGCCCATCAACCGGCGCGGCCGCTCGCACTCGATAAAATTCGCGGGGCGCGCCACCGCTCCATCCCATCCCCTCATCACCACCGCACGCGCCCCGCGGCTTAATGCATCGCTGACGTTCGCCTGGCCGCGCGCTGCGTCGCGCGCGAGCGAAAAGTAGAAATCTCCGGGTTTGGTCTGGCGAGAGTCGTAGCTTAGCCCGGTGATTTCAGTTTCTATGTCGCCCTCCATCCGCCTCAATTCCTGCCCCGCAATCAATTCGCCAAGCTTCACCGTGTCCCTCGGTCGAGTTCGCCGCTCCGGCTTTTCGCGGTCGTCGCCGACACGGACATCGACGTCGACACGGACGCTATTGGCGCCGGCTTCGGCTCTGACGCAAGCTCTATTTTCACCGGCGAATGACCGAGCGGAGCGTCGGGAGCAGGGTCCTGTGCGATGACGTAGCCGGAGCCTTTCACCTCGAGATCGAGCCCGCGACTATGCGCGATCGCGAATGCGCTCCGAAGGCTCAAGCCGATAAAATCCGGAATTCCGCCGCTGCCTGCCGGCTCGTTAAACACCACGGGCTCGATGCCGCCGGATGGCGCCAGCGCATCGTCGCTGGTGTCGCCATCGCCCACGAGCGGCAACATGCTTGCGGTCTCAACCGACGGATGCGCCGCGATTATGTTGAGGCGTCGCAGCGAGCCCGTGGCGATCGCGCTGAATACCGGCGCGGCCACCAATCCGCCGAAATGGCCGTGATTGACGTCCTCGAGCACGACCAAAATCACGAGACGGGGATCATCGGCGGGCAGGAAGCCGACGAACGAGGCGACCAGCCGGCTCTGGTAGTAGCCGCCGGTCTCCGGATTGATCATTTGTGCGGTGCCGGTCTTTCCCGCAACGGTAAATTCGTCGACTTGTGCCCGCCGACCAGTGCCATCGGAACCGTTTACGACCGCGCGCAAAAGCATATTCATCTGGTGGGCAACGTCGGGCGACACCGCACGTCCCACCACCTGCGGCGTGTGCGTCAGGATGCAGCGCCCCGCGGCGTCATACGCATCCTTGACGACGAACGGGCGCATCAGGAGGCCGCCGTTGGCGATCGCGGCGTAGGCCACCGCCAGTTGTAGCGGCGTGAGCGCTACGCCCTGCCCGAATCCGTGATTGGCAAGATCGATCTGCTGCCAGGTGGACGGCGGACGAAGCAAGCCGGCAGTCTCGCCGGGAAGATCGATTCCGCTCCTGCGTCCGATTCCGAATCCTCGGAGCCCTTCATAGTAATGTTGCGAGCCGAGTCCGAGCGCGATCTTCGCGGCGCCGATATTGGACGAGACCTCGATTATTCCGCCCAGGTCCAGCCATCCATGATGACCGTGGTCGTGGATCCAGCGCCGGCCGATCTCGTACTCGCCGTTTTCGCAGTAGATCTTGCTGTCGGGCGTGATGGTCCGATCTTCGAGCGCGATCGCGCCGAGAATGCCCTTCATCGTCGAGCCGGGCTCGAATGCGTCCTGGACCGCCGGGTCGTGCAATCGATCGTGAGCCTCGGCCGGGTTCGCGCCGACGTTGGCGAGCGCAAGGACCTCGCCGGTGAACGGATCGAGCACGATCGCCGAGCCGCGCCGCGCGCCGCTGGCGCGGACCTGGTCGGCGAGCTCATTCTCGGCGAGCGACTGAATTTCGGAATCGATCGTCAGCTCGATACGCGCTCCCGGTTCGGGACTGCGGAGCGCCAGCGGGCTGTCGAGGATCGGATTGCCCAGCGCGTCGCGGTAAAAGCTCAACTCGAACGGCTCGCCCCGAATCTGATGCTCGTATTGCGATTCAATCCCGGAGAGTCCCTGGCCGTCCATCCCCGCCTGCCCAACAACTTCCGCGGCCAGGTCACTCTCCGGGTAAAAGCGTTTGTACTCACTCAGCACGCCCAGACCGTCAAGACCCAGCGCCATCGCCGCGTCGGCACGCTCGGGCGCAAGATGGCGCGCCAGCCAGACGAAAGGCGCCCGATGCTTGAGGCGCGATTCAAGCTCGGCGCGCGAGAGCCCCAGCTCTTCCGCCAGCCGCGCGCGCTGCGCCGGATTGCTGCCGTCGAAGAACTTTTTGGGGCGCGCGTAAACCGATCGCGTCTCGACCGACAGCGCCAGAACTTCGCCGTTGCGATCGACGATCGGACCGCGCGGCGCCTCCAATTTGAGCTCGCCCATATGCTCGCTGCGCGCGAGCGAGTTGAGCGCCGGTCCTTCCAGCGTCACCAGCAGCACCAGCCGCATCGCGGCGGTAAGGAACAAGACTGTGGCCAGCAGCGTGAGCGCGCCGATTCGCGTGCGGCGGCGTATGAACGCGGTATTCATGGCGCCATCACCACCTGTCCGCGTTGCGGAGCGGCGAGATGATACTTTGCGGCGAGCGCGCGCAGCCGCCGATGCGATCCGAGCTCGGCCACTTGCAGTCTCAGGCGGCGATTCTGTCCCTGCTGCTGCTCGATTGCGCTCTGCAATTGCGAGAGCCGGTAACCTTCTTCGGTGACGTCCAGCCGTATCATCAGCATCGTGAAAACGATCACTACGATCGCGGCCACCAGCAGGGTCGGCACAAGCCGGAGCGGCTTTTTCACCGGGCTGACGCGGCGGCTCATGGCGCCATTCGCTCCACGCATCGCAGGCGCGCGCTACGCGCGCGCGGATTCTGCGCGATCTCGGCGCCGCTGGGCCGAATCGCCTTGCGCACCGGCAAGATGAATTCGGCGGTCCCGGCCAATTCACGCAGGCGATTTTTCACCGCGCGATCTTCGAGCGAATGGTACGCGAGCACCGCCATCCGCCCGCCGGCCGCCAGGCGCATCGGCGCGCGGTCGAGCAGCGTGGCGAGACTCTCGAGCTCGCGGTTCACCGCGATTCGCAGCGCCTGAAAGGTCCGCGTAGCCGGATTGACGCCGCCCCGCCGGCGCCGGCCGAGCACGCGCTCGGCGATCAGGCGCAGCTCGCCAGTGGTCGAGATTGGCGAACGCCCCCGGGCGTTGACGATCGCGCGCGCGATCCGGCGCGAAGCCCGCTCCTCGCCATATTCGTACAGAATGCGCGCCAGCTCCACTTCGCTTTCGCGGTTGACGATATCGGCCGCGGTGAGCGCCTGCTCGGGGTTCATCCGCATGTCGAGCGGACCGTCGAAGCGGAAGCTGAAGCCGCGCGACGGATCGTCCAGCGCCAGGCTACTCATTCCAAGATCGGCTATAATGCAATCGACCAGGTCGTCGCCGGTCAGATTGAGGAGCGCGTCGATCGTGGCGAAGTCGGCATGATGCAAACTGACTCTCGCGCCGAAGCGGCCCAGCCGATCGCGCGCCGCGGCAATCGCCGCCGGGTCCCGATCGAGCCCGATAAGACGCGCATCGGTCGCGGTCAGCAGTGCTTCCGCATGGCCGCCGGTTCCGACCGTCGCATCGACGATCGTACGCGGACGTCGGCCTGCGAGCAGCGCGCAAACCTCGGCCACCATCACGGGAACGTGGGTCCGTTCGGCGAGCGTGTCGCTCATGTCAACTTTAACCGCCGCGTTCATCTTCGGTTACAGATCGAGTTCCTTCAGGAACCGCGGATCGCCGACGGTCACCTCGATGTTGCTCAGATGTCGATCGAGCGTCCGCCGGTCCCACAACTGGAAGTGATCGATCATCGCGGAAAAGGTCGCGTCGCGTTCGAGGCCGGCGTATTCGCGAAGTCTGGTCGGTATGAGGATGCGTCCCGCCTTGTCGACCTGAACTTCGTGGGCGCCGCCGATGTAGAAAGCCTGGAACGCGCGAATCTCTGGGGTGAAGGATTTCTTCTGCTGGAGCTTGCCGACCAGCCGCTGCCATTCGCGCGGCGGATAAAGTTCGAGGCATCGCTCCTTGTCGAAGTTGCAGTTCGTGATGTAGAGCACGTCGTCATTGTCGCGTTGCAGGATTTCGCGGAAGCGAGCCGGGATACTCACTCTGCCTTTCTCATCAACCGAGTGGTCGAAACGGCCACTGAAACTCGCTACGGCCCCCACGACTTCCCACCAAATCCCCTATAATCCCTTCGAGTGCCACAACATCCCACTCGATTTCAAAAAAATCAAGCGAAACCCATATAGCTCGGATATGATCAAAAAAGATTATAGCGAACGAAAAACGAAGCCGAGTATTCCAGCTTTCTGCGACCCATCGGAGGGTAGTGGTCAAGGCTAACTCGACCCCTACTCATCGGAGGTCTTCCTTGACTTGCCGACATGGAATGGCGAAACTCGCGCCCGGTCGGTGGGGCATCCCGACGAACAGTGCAACCCATTGTGGTCTGACACCCGGACTGAAGAGGAAAGATGATGAGCGGCTATTCCCGCCTGAGGATCGCGACAGTGTTGCTGGCCGGACTGGCGGCGACCTCGATTTTGTACGCTCCGCCGGCCTATTCGAAACACAAACCCAAACCCACGCCGACGCCGACACCGATCCCCACACCTACACCGACACCGGCGCCGATCGTGAAGGAATGGAACTTCGATCAGGACAAGCCGCACGAGATAGCGCAGGGATGGACCGCGGTCGAAGGCGATTGGGTGGTGCTTGCGGATCCCGGCGCGCCAAGCCAGCCCAACGGATTCGGGATGGAATCGGGGCGATTGTTCAAATCGCTGACCAACGGGCTCGTGTATTCTTCGTTGGCGGTGGCGAGCGATCCCACCGAGTATTCGGACTTCACGTATGAGGCTCAGTTCAAGGCGAAGAAGGGATATTTCGATTGTTCGGGCGGACTGATTTTCCGCTACGTAGACCCGAAGAACTACTATGTGTTGTCCGTGGGCTGCCCCAGTGACTATTTCGCAATCGACCGAGTCTCGGACGGCAAGCCCGAGGTCTTGAAGCAGACCGTGGTCCCGATCGATCAGGGCGTCTGGTACTCGATCAAGGTGGTCGTCGATGGCGATCACATGTCGGCCTACTGCAACGACAAGATGGCGTTCGATATCAGCGACAGTAAAATCAAGAAGGGGCGGATCGGGCTCTGGGCGAACGACGACTCGGAGCCGCTGTTCGACAACCTGAAGCTCACGTTGCCGGCCAGCACCGGCGGCGAAGCGGGCACCGGATCCGGCGAGGTGCCGACCGGCGCGAGCGCGCCGCTATCGGCGCCGCCGCCGATGCCAGCCGCGCCGGGGAGCGCTGGCGGCGCGCCGCCACCGATGCCTGCCGCACCGCCAGCCGATGCCGCACTAGCGAGACGCCATTCGGAGGAGCCGAACCTATGAGGAGAATCGCGGTGCAGCATCGCGCGCGACAGCTTGCACCGCGATTCGCCAGTGCTTAGTCTGGTTTGCGATGGAACAACACGCAGAGCAACCCGTCGCGGCGCACGAGCACGCCGAGAACCCCGACCTCCATTTCGAGCCCCAGAAGTTCACCACGGGCGCATTCGTCTCGCAGATGCTGCAAGGAATCGGAATCGCACTGGGGCTCGCATCGTTGTGGGTGATGGAGACGGTTCGTAACGCGTATTTCCGCCTGCTTGATCGGATGAACGTCAAGCCACACCGCAGCCGCAAGATCAGTCCTTTTCCTCCAGGGAAGCATCCCAGACCCCATCCCGAACCGGGCGTCTGAAGTCCTTCCGCCCGGCAGATTTCCTGGCTCCGAACACCTCGCCCGCTCTGTTGCGGGAGAGGCGGCGAGCGCGGAAGCGCTCGCGGTGAGGGTGCAGTTTCTTCTGGAGCGAAAGGCGCGCTCGAAGCGCCTTAGGCTGGTGCGGAGTGGTTGCCTCAGCGACTCGCGCCGCTTTCGGGCGGCACGGTGATTGTCGCCGCTTGCGGGGCGCCGTCGCGCTTCAGCGTCAGACCGACCGAATCGCCCGGCTTTAGACTCGCGACGGCTTGCGCGAAATCGGCCAGCGTCCTGACCGGCGAACCTCCCACTGCCGTGATAACGTCGCCGCGCTGGACGCCCGCGCTCGCCGCGTTCACTTCGGAGACCAGGACCCCGCTATGAGGCTGCTCGCCCAGCGCGCCCGCCAATTGCGGCGTCAATTCCTGCACCTCCAGGCCGAGTCCGCGGCGCAACTCCGGCGTTCGAGGCCCGAGCGCATCCGCAGGCGGACTCTCGAACAGCCTGGTCGCCACGAATATCGGCGCGTTGATACCGAGCGCCAGCGCGATCGCGTCGCTCGGGCGGCTATCGACCTGATAGCGGCCGCGGTCCAGATAGATGACCGCGTAGTAGGTCTCCTTGCGCAGGTCGCCGATCACGACGCGGTCGACGTGATTGCCGGTCCGCTCGATCATCTCGCGCAGCAAGTCATGGGTCAGCGGCCGGTCGGTCTTCATCCCGTGCAACTCGAGCAGGATCGCCTGCGCCTCGGTATCGCCGATCGCGATCGGAAGCGTGCGCTTGCCCGAATGGTCGGCGAGCAGGACGAAGTGCTCGCCGGTTTCGCCGTCGATTCCGACTGACGCAACCTCGACCTTGACCTGATCCGAATCGGGGGCCGAAGCGTGGCTGCATGCGCACGCGG
Source organism: uncultured delta proteobacterium (assembly GCA_963749215.1). GTDB lineage: Bacteria > Desulfobacterota > Binatia > Binatales > Binataceae > CAVVMA01. Next base: position 226,805 of record CAVVMA010000011.1, read on the forward strand.
CGGCCACGATCGCCGCCATCAGAAGACGGGCGGATTTGCGCACCGCGCCCATTGGCTGCACCTTAGCGCGCCCGCGCCGGCCCATTCCAGACTCGCGTCATTTCGACTCGGCCGCGCGGCGTGGCGCGCGGAAATCGCGCGCGACAATGTAAAGCTCCGAGGAGCCCGGGCGGGTAGCCTCGGTTCGCGCGATCTGGACGCTCGAAAATCGCCGCCGGAACTCTGCGACGATCGGTTCGAAGTCCGCGCCCATGAAAAGCTTCGCGACCATCGCGCCGCCCGGCCTGAGCAGCGGATCCGCCAGAGCGAGCGCCGCTTCGACCAGCTCGCGCGATCGCGCCTGGTCGCGGGCCGCGATGCCGCTCAGCTTTGGCGCCAGGTCGCTGGTGATCAGATCGGCCCGGCCGCCAAGTTTCTCCGCAATCGCGGCCGCGACCGCCGAATCGCGAATGTCGCCGGCGATCGTAATCACGCCCGGCACTCGACATTCGACGAGATCGACTCCCACCACCTTGCCGTGCGGGCCTGCGGCGCGGGCCAGAATCTCAAGCCATCCGCCGGGGGCGCATCCGAGGTCTACGATTCTCGCACCCGGCCGGGCCAGCTTGAATCGATCGATCAGCTCCTCGATCTTGAACGCGGCGCGCGAAGCCAGACCCTGTTCGCGAGCTTTGCGGTAAAATCTGTCGCGCGGCGTATACGTGGCCATCAGGCGACAGTTACTCGAACGCGGTGCGATTGCCCGCGAGTGCGAAAAGCCGTTATCTTGTTTTGACCGGCGCGCCGCGATGTCATCTGTTCCGCTCGACGATTTGAATCCTGCCCAGCGCGCCGCGGTGCTCGCCGGCGACGGCCCCATTCTGATTCTCGCGGGCGCCGGCTCCGGCAAGACCCGCACGATCACTTACCGTATCGCCCACCTGCTGGCCGAGCGCAAGGCGGACGCCGGCGAGGTGATGGCGGTTACGTTCACCAACAAGGCGGCAGCCGAGATGCGCGAGCGGATCGCCGTGCTGCTCGGCAACGCGACGCGCTTCCCGATAGTGAGCACCTTCCATTCCGCATGCGCGCGCATCCTGCGCCAGGAAATCGCCGCGCTTGGCTACGATCCCAACTTCACGATTATCGACGAGAGCGATTCGCTCTCGATCCTGCGCCGGCTGGCTGAGGAATCGGCAACGCCCGGGCGCTCCGGCCGTCGAAGCGATCCGCGCCCGGATCGATCAGGCCAAGAACGAAGCGATTTTCCCCGACGAGCTGGCCGCTCGCGCGGGGAATCAGGGCGAAACCGCGATCGCCGAGCTCTACCGGCTCTACCAGGAGCGCCTGCGCGCGATGAACGCGCTCGATTTCGGCGACCTGCTCCTCCTGACCTATCGGCTTTTCGAGCGCGAGCCGGGCGCGCTCGCACGATGGCAGGCGCGCGCGGCGCATCTGCTGGTCGACGAATACCAGGACACCAACCGGGTGCAGTACCTGATGGTGCGCGCGCTGTCCTCGCGCACCGGCAATCTGTGCGTGGTCGGCGACGAGGACCAATCGATCTACCGATGGCGTGGCGCCGACATCCGCAACATCCTCGACTTCGAGCGCGATTTTCCCAGCGCCGGCGTATTCAAGCTCGAACAGAATTATCGATCGACCAAGACCATCCTCGCCGCGGCGGGCGGCGTGATTCGCAACAACCGCGAGCGAAAACCCAAGGTGCTGTGGACCGAGAACGCCGACGGCGAGCTGGTGACGTATTACACCGGGCTCACCGAGCGCGACGAGGCCGATTACGTCGCGCGCGAAATCGCCCGGCTGATAGCGAGCGGCCTGCGCGCCGCGGAGATCGTGGTGTTCTACCGGGTCAACGCGCAATCGCGCGTGCTCGAGGAAGCACTGGTCCGGCGCCGGATTCCCTACTACATCGTCGGCGGCGTCCGCTTCTATGACCATCGCGAAGTCCGCGACCTGCTGGCCTATCTCAAGGTAATCGCGAACCCCAAAGATGCGCTCAGCCTGGAGCGAATGATCGGCTCGCCGCCGCGCGGGATCGGAGACAAAACGATCGAGGCGATAGCGGCGCTCGCGGCGCGCGACGAGTCGAGCCTGTTCGACGCGATGGGCCGGCTGGAGTCGGTATCGACCGTCGCGCTTCGAATCGCGAAGACCGCGACCGCGCTCGCCGCCTGGATGCGCGAGCTTATCGCCCGGGCGCGGGAAATGACCGTCCGCGCAATTCTCGACGAAGTAATCGCGCACTCAGGTTTCCTCGGCTATCTGGACGGGCTTGCCGACGGCGCGGCGCGGCGCCAGAACGTGCAAGAGATGTTGTCGGCGGCGAGCGCGTGCGACGCCGAGCACGGAGCGGGCGCGCTCAGCGACTTCCTCGAGCGAATCGCGCTGGTGAGCGACGCGGACCAGCTCGCCGATCAAGGCGGACGCGTCGCGCTGATGACGCTGCATACGTCCAAAGGACTCGAGTATCCCGCGGTATTCATCGCCGGGATGGAAGAAGGCTTGTTTCCGCACAGCCGCTCGCAGGACAGCGGCGAGGAAATCGAGGAGGAGCGGCGGCTCTGCTACGTCGGGATGACGCGGGCGCGCCAGTATCTCTATCTCAGCAACACCGTCTCGCGCGAGCTGTACGGCGTGCGCCAGCAGTCGCGCCCTTCGCGCTTCATGGCGGAGGTCGATCCGGCGCTGATTCGCCGGATCGCGCCCGACCGGCTGGGCGCGGCGGCAGTGAAGCTTACGATGCCGGGCGAGTCCTACGTCGATTACAGCGACAGCCAGCTACCTGATGGGAGCGACGGCGGCGAGGGCGAAGCGGACGGCCTCGGAGTCGGCGCGCGCGTGATCCATCCGACCTTCGGTCCCGGAATCGTCCGCCGACGCGAAGGCCGCGCCGACTCGGCCAAGGCGTGGGTCGATTTCGGCCGCGGCGGCGTAAAGCTGCTGGTGATCAAGTTCGCCAAGTTGCGTCCGATTGCCGGATAGCGCAGCTTGCCGTATCATTTTCTTGTGTGGGGAGTGGCGGTGAGAGGCTCTGTCGGGCCCGCGCGGCATGTACTCGTCGCAGTCATTGAACCGGGCTTGGTCAAAATCGATGCGTAAGTGTTTGGCTGCGATTTCGATCGCGATCCTGATCCTGGTCGCGCCTGCGGCCGGGTTTGCCGGATGGTCCGAGGAGCAGTTCGAGCATCGTCCCCTGTACTCGTATCCGCTTCCCTCCGCGCACGACGGCGTGATCGGCGACGTTACCACCTATCGGATCAAAAGCGGTGACACGCTGCTGGACGTGGCGCGATGGTACGGGCTGACGGCCAAGGAAGTCGCCGACGCGAACCATGGCATCGACTGGTGGCTGCCGCCGGCCGGCAAAGAGATCGATCTGCCGACCGAACGGATACTGCCCGAAGGTCCGCGCGTCGGGATCGTGCTCAACATCCCCGAGATGCGCCTGTACTACTATTACGCGCCCGGAGCGGAGAAGCGCGGCAAGCATGGCAGAATCACGCCCGCGGCGTATAACGACGCGGAAGTGGTCTACTCATTTCCGGTGGGCCTGGGCCGCTTTGACTGGAAAACTCCGGTCGGCGCCTTCAAGGTACGCGGCAAGACCGAGGATCCAACCTGGATCGTTCCGCAGGACATCTACGAGGAGCATCTCGAACGCGACGGCGAAGCGGATCACATCGTTGCCGGCGGCGATCCCGGCAATCCGCTGGGCTATTACCGAATCGAGCTCACCCTGCCCGAGTACGCGCTTCACGGCACGAACAATCCGTGGGGAGTCGGGATGGAAGTGAGTCACGGCTGCGTGCGGCTTTATCCCGAGGACATCGAAAGCCTGTTCAAGAAGGTCAGGATCGGAACGCCGGGGCGATTCGTCTACCAGCCGGTTAAGTTCGGATGGCGCGGCGACCTGCTCTACGCGGAAGTCCACGACGACCTGTACGCGCGTTATCCAGGACTCTGGCAGCACGCCGTCGATGAGGTCAAACGGCTCAGCCTCTCGGACAAAATTGACTTCTACAAGCTCGAGAAGGCGGTCGAAGCCAAGACCGGCGTGCCCACTTACGTAGGATCAGGGCCCCCTCCCGAGTCGTCCGCGAATGCGAAGGCGTTCGAGCTCTCCGACCGGCAATCGGCACAGCGCGTATGCGATCGCGCCATCTTCTGAACGCCTCTCCCGCTTAGTTGGGCGAGTATGCACCTATTGACGGCTCGCTGATTCTGCGCTATATTTGGATCATGAAGAACAAGCGCAGCAAACACGAGCCGAAATTCACGGTCCAAATGACGTGGCCGCAGTTCGAGCGGATGTTCCCGGACGAGGATTCCTGTCGCCAGTACCTCATGGATCAGCGCTGGCCGGACGGCGTGAAATGCCCGCGCTGCCTGAGCGGCGAAAACGTCTACGCCCTCAAGAGCGCCAAGCAGCCGTGGAAATGGGAGTGCCGCAATGTTGCCTGCCGAAAGGGCCACGCTTACCGCTTCTCGGTTCTTGTCGGAACGATCTTCGAGGATACGAAGGTTCCCTTGCGCAAATGGTTCTGGGTTTTGTTCTTGTTGCTGACCAGCAAAAAGGGAATCAGCGCACTCCACATTCACCGGATCATTGAGACAGGCTCCTACCGGACTGCGTTCTTCATACTTCATCGGCTGCGGGCCGGTCTGTCCGATCCTGAGTTCCGCCAGCTTATGGGCATTGTCGAAGTGGACGAGACCGGCATCGGCGGAAAGGCTGTGTGGCGGCACAAGAGCGCAACGAAACAGCGGCGCGGCGGTTGGGACAAGGCAACCGTGATCGGCGCGATCGCCCGCAAGGGCAACGTGGTCTGCCAGATGATCGAACAGGCCGACATTCCGACCATGACCAAATTCGTCCGCAAAGTGGTAGATAAAGAGAAAGTCGATTTGGTCGCGACCGACGAGCACAGCGGCTATTTCTATCTCGACAAGGACGGCTACAAACACGAAACCGTGAAGCATCGGCGCGGCGAGTATGTGCGCGGCGTCGTCCACACGAACAGCATGGAAAACTTCTGGTCCCTCTTGAAGCGCGGGATCGTCGGCACGTATCACAACGTCAGCGAAAAAATACCTGCCGCTGTACCTGAACGAGTTTGCGTTCCGCTTCAACAACCGCAACAACCCGGATATCTTCGGCAAGGCGATAGCAGGATGCTGAAGCGCACCGACTGGCGGGCGCTCCAGCAGAGCGCAGACGACGCCAGCGAGCCGATTCAATTGGAGTTTCAGTTCCCGAAGAGGGTGAACCATGCCGCGCAAACTCGGTGATCGGATTCTCTTTTTCTACTGCCACACCTGCAAAGCCTACGAGGAAAAAACGAGTCCGCACTTTGCGGCGCAAAAGCGGAAATTCGCCGCGCGGCGGAAGGCCGAAGCGCAAGGAAAGAAATGGCCTGCGTAGAGACTCAATCGGGGTTTTCATTTCGAGCCGAAGTCTCCGCAGTCAAAACCTTGAGCCATCCTTTCTCGGACGCGGTAAGTCCGACCGGATCGCGTTGCGACAGGATCACGAAAACGCCTGATAAACCGTCCCAGTGCTGCGGTTCCCCGTACTTTCCCTTGACCGGCTTGCGCATGGTCCGCCCGCCCCACTTGGCCAAGGACGCGGAGCTTTTCCGCCCGTTGCATTTGTTGCACGCCGTCGCCAGATTTTCCTCGCTATTGGCTCCGCCGGTAGAAAAAGCTTCGACATGGATCGATCACACCCCACAGTTCATCTAACAGCGGCGCGCCGTCGCGCGTGCCGTGCGCGTGAAAGTAGGCCAGCGGCTCGGTTCTTCCAGCCTTCCTCATCTCGCGTTCCAGCAACCGCAAAGCCGGACCGAAGATGACGGGCCGGTTGCACCAGCGGCAAATCCAGCGGTCGCGCCGGAAGATCGCGACTTGCATTTCCTTCGGTATCGGCGGTCGCGGCTTGCCCATCGGATCACTCAAGCGTGCTTCTGCTGGCATCGTAGGCCGGATGTTTCGGCCCTATGACAATGTTGAGGTCAATGAAATCGGTGGATTGGCGGTCCTGCAATCCCACCGCAGCATAACCGAGAATCTCGGAAAGTATTCCGCAGACATCAAACGCCACCCGGCTATCGGCTTTGCCGGACAGATAGATGCCGCGCGTGAGCGTGGCGGATATGGTTCCATGTAACACTTCGCACTCCCAGCCAGCTTTCTTGAAGGCGAAGTCAAGATCGTAGACGAGTTCGCCGCAGTCCGTGTTTGGGTGTGCCGCGAGCTTCACCGAATGCGACCCGAGGGCAGAGAGAGCCGAAATTAGCTGCGACATTTGCTGATCTGTTGATTTCTGCCATTCGCGCGATGCCGCGCGGTCAAGCTCTTTTTTTACCGTCGTCAGTTCGGTCGAAAGAGTTTCGATCTTTGCGACTGCCGCTGTAACAATCGCACCTGGTTCTGCGGCAACCTTTGCATCGGCTATGCGGCCCAGTAACGCCAGCTGAGCATTCCCGATAAGTCCGAGTGCTGAAAAGCCCCCCGTGCTGATTCCCTCCTGTCTCGTCAATTGGTCGCGAAGGCGTTCCATCTTTCGGTCATTCGCTTTGGATTCAAGATATTGAGCCACAAAGGCGAACCCCGCGAGTGCGCCGCCCCCGACTAGCCATGCCCACCATTGGGCTCTTGGAAATGGCGCGGTCATATAGCCGGTCCGTAAACAGATCGCCACGTCGAAAAGAATCCAGAGACAGGCGACGAGATTAACCATTTGAGAAGCCCCCAAGCGCGGGACATTTCCTCTCCCGCCAAGAGGGCAGCATAGCGCCCCGGACGCTGGCGCGATAACGGCGGCTCCTCCCCGTCCGCCGCGCCGGTTCCATCAGCCGTGCTTGCTCCGGTAGACTCCGATCCATTGGCTCGATTCTGTAGGAAAGACGGACGAGCCGTCAATAGGTGCATACTCGCCCTTAGTTGCGGGAGAGGACGCCGAGGCGCGCCGAGGCAGGTGAGGGTGACTGCGGCCTGCACCCTCACCGCGAGCGCGATGCGCTCGCCGCCTCTCCCGCGAAAAAGCGGGAGAGGTTTTCGGAGCCAGGAACTACGTGCCGTCTGTTCGGCGCAGCCGTGACGTTTGTTCTGCGGAGCACGTACAGATCGCGGCGGCCGCTGCCGCATACGCCCGGCCAATCGAGGCGGCGGACGATCTCCGTGCCGGCGATCGGCGCGGCGGCGATTGTGTAGTCGTCGAGCGCGGAGGACGTGATCATTGGAATGCCCTGTTGGCGCTCGATGCTGTCTTCTTCCTCCGGCTGGTCAGCGAAGCGGTACAGGTCGGCGCCGTTGGGTGAGTATCCGGCGTCGATTTTCGCGCGGGGCACGCCCTCGCGTTCGAGCGCGTCGCGCGCCGCAATCACGGCCGCCAGCCCGCGTTGATAGTCGTACAGCCCGGCCATCGAGGTGAATCCCATCGCCGCCGTCATCGCGATCGCCGCCGGGACCGCGAGCCTTCGCGATCGCAGCGGAGTGAGCGCAAGCAACGTCGCTGCGGCGGGAACCAGGAACAGGTAGTAGCGATCGTTGAACATCCATAGCGGAATCGTGCCGGCCCAGTAGCACGCCGCCGCGATGATCATCGCCGCCGCGGTTCGGTTCAGTCCCGGCCACGCGCGCCAAGCAGCCATGATCAGGCTCGCCGCTCCGACGCTGCCGAGCGCAACGGCGATCCAATTCCCCGCGCCCTGCCACTCGAAGCGAGTCGGCAGGCCTTGCAGCAGGAGCGCGTTGCTCCACCCGCCGAAGCAGCTCAGCTCGGGTATCGCGGGAGGCGCCGGATCGAGCCGAATGAGTATCAAGGCGGCGATGAAGATCGTTGCACCGATCGCGGCCGCGCGGCGCAATCCGGCGGCGGGCAGTTGAACTACTTGAACCAGCGCGAGCGGACTCAACACGATTCCCAGATAGAGCAGGGGCCCAAGCACGCTGGCGCGGAGATAGGTCGCAACCCCAACGGTGAAGAAGTAGCTCACTAGATGGGCCCTGCGTTCGAGTCGAAACGGTCGCGCCTGCATCGCCATCAGCCATATCCAGACCCCTGCGCAGGCTGCGGCCGCGAATGCGAACGGCACGAGTCTGCGCGCCGCGCGCCGCAGCCCTTGGCGGTCCAGCCTGGGCGCAGGCAGATCGAAGACGATCGTCGCGACGGCGAACCCGGCGATCGCGGTCGCCGCGAACGGGCGGATCATGAACGCCGCGACCGACAACGCCGCGCAAACCCAGAGCCGCCGGGACGGAGGCTCCGCTTTCGCGAACGCCAGCATCGCCGCGATCGTCAGGACCAGGAACGGAACGTCGGTCATGAACGAGAAGCTGAGAAACAAGTAGCAGGGATTCGATACCAGAAGTCCGGTTGCGAGCGCCGCTTCGGCGCGGCCTGCGCCGCATCGCAGCAGCAGAGCGTAAAACAGAATCGCGCCAATCGCTCCCAGAAATGCGACCGAGAGATCGAGCGAAGCTTCGCCGGCGCCAAACAGCCCGCCCCACGCCGCGCCGTAGAGGACCTGTGCGGCCGGCATCGCCTCGGTAAAGCCCGCGAATCGGAGCCGGCCGGTGGCCGCGAACAATCGGACCGCGTGGCTGTAAATCCAACCGTCGATGACGGGCGCATCCGTGAGCGGCCGGATGACGAGATAAACGGCCGCATACCATGCGATTACGCTCGCGGTTACGGCCGCCGGCCAAACACTCCGGCCCCGGCGCAAGCTTATTGATCCCGGTTCAGGATCGATAAGCGGCTCGGTCACTTTTCCTTGAGGTGCGGATCGTCGGCCCCGATGCACTGGGCGTGATAGAAGCGCGCCATCTGATTGAAGCCGGCCTTCTTATCGCGGCTCGAGGACTTTGCGTCCGACCTGGTTTGCTTGTAGTCGTCCAGTTGCCGGCGATACAGCGTATCTTTTTCGCGTTCGCAGTCGGCCTCTGAATTGAAGCTGCCCTGCCTGATCCAGGTCGATAGCGGCGCTCCGAAGTCGTACAGAGTTGACGGCGATATGGACTTGCGGAATGCGGCAGGATTCGCGGGCACGCCGGCGCGATACGGCGCGAGCAGCAAATACCACCCCGCGATCGCCAGCGCGGCGGCATGACGGAGCCTCATGGTATGCTCACCGAGCTTTCGCGGGCCGTTCTGCGCGTTGACATCAGGGTCTAGATACCCGCAAATGAGTTCGTTTACGAGCTTTCCCCAATACTTCCGACGGGCGTGGTAGCCAATTCAGCCGACACCCACCAAGCGGTAGTGTCTAGTTTGAATTTTCAACGCTCATATTTTGCCGCGCTTTGCGGTATAGTCGAGCAAGGGGAGGCTGCCTGGCTTGAACGGAATCGCGTTAATCGTGATTTTTGGCGTTTTGCAGTGGGCGCGCTTCAAAATCCCGCCGTGGATGTTTTATGGCGGTTATCTTTTAGGATTCATGATGGTGATCTCGGAATTGAAACGCGCGAGAAATCGTAGAGAATAGAAAAACGTCACTCCCGCCTGGGTCTGAGCCGCTTGCTCAGCGAGCCTTCTTGGTTGCCACGCTCGGGGGAAAATGTAACAAAGGATGGTTCGGCGGGGTCGTAGTTCAGCCCGGTTAGAACGCCGGCCTGTCACGTCGGAAGTCGTGGGTTCAAATCCCATCGGCCCCGCCAGCATTCAGCACGGTAAGGCCGAATCGCAAGGTGCCGCGAAAGCGGCATAGAAATGGATGTGGAAAATTGAAACTGAGCGAACAGACCAAAAGCGTATCGCGTGAGGGCGGATTGCGGGCCCGGCGCTGGGTACTGATCGACGCGGACAGTCGCGCGCTGGGGCGGATTGCGTCGCGAGCGGCCAGTATCCTGCGCGGAAAGCACAGGCCCGACTTCACTCCTCATCAGGACATGGGCGACTTCGTGGTGGTGATCAACGCGGCGAAGGTCCGGCTCACGGGCACGAAGCTCGAGAGCAAGGTCTACTATCGCCATACCGGGTTTCCCGGCGGCGTCCGCACCACGACCGCAGGCAAGATCCTGCAAAGCAAGCCCGAGCGGCTGATCGAGATGGCGGTGCGCGGGATGCTCCCGAAGAACCGGCTGGGCCATCGTTTGTTCCTCAAGCTCAAGGTCTATCGCGGCGTCGAGCATCCACACGCCGCGCAGAAGCCCGAAGCGCTCAAAGTCTGATCGAGGTTCCAAAAGACCGATGGCCGAAAAAAAGCAAACCATTTGGACCACAGGCAAGCGCAAGACCGCAGTCGCACGCGTGCGCATGCTGGCGGGCGGCGGCACGATCACTATCAACGAGCGCACCCTGGAAGACTACTTCCCGCGCGACACTGCGCGGATGCGCATCCTGGAGCCCTTCGAGATCACCGAAACCAAGGGCCAGTACGACGTGGTGGTCAGCGTGAGCGGCGGAGGGATTTCCGCGCAGGCCGACGCGGTACGCCATGGAATCTCGCGGGCGTTGATCGAAGCCACCGAGGGATTGCGTCCCGCGCTGAGGAAAGCGGGGATGCTCACCCGCGATCCGCGCGAGGTCGAGCGCAAAAAGTACGGCCATCACAAGGCGCGGAAACGGCCTCAGTACTCCAAGCGATAGACGACCGGATCGAAGCCGCAGCACCCTCACCGCGCGGCTGATGCCGCGCCGCCTCTCCCGCGAAAAAGAGGGAGAGGTTCTGCCCACACTGCGCCCGCCCAACTCGCCTCATTAGCGCGTGACGCGGCGACAGGCTAAGCTTTCCAGCCTGGGGGCATCGCGATGGCCGCGAAGAAGAGCAAACGAAGGCTCAGCGGGGGGTGGCGCGCCTTTCTGCTCGGCCTGCTGATCGTGATGATGATGTTCGCGTTCAGCGAACGTTACCAGGACGGTTTCGCCTCGGCAGATCTGAAAGCCTACGAACGTCCGGATGAAACTGGGCGGACTGCGGGCGCAAAGCGGCAACGTGGCGGTCGTCACGATCGACGACGCGAGCATCGAAAAACTCGGACGCTGGCCCTGGCCGCGAAGCGTGATGGCCACACTGGTCGACGCGCTCAGCTACTACAAGGTCAAGGTCGCGGGTTTCGACCTGATCTTCAGCGAGGCCGACAACCAGGACGTTCAGCGCCAGTCGATCGTGGAGCGGCTGAAGCGAGCCGGCCTGAGCGACGCGGTGGCGCGAGCCACCGTCGGCCCCGACAACGACGAATCCTTCGCGCGCGCCCTTCGCGAGCAGGGAGCCACCTACCTCGGCTATTCGTTCTCGGATCATTACCTGAGCGGCCACCAGAGCACCGGGAAGCTGAGCGGGTTCAGCACGACGCTCCATAAGCCGGCGCCGATGGCCTACAACATGGCGCACTCGGACGGCCCGGCTCCCGAGCTCTATACCGCTGACGGCTATCTGCCGCCGATCGATCTGCTGAACGAGGCCGCGACGGGCACCGCCCACGTCAGCGTGGACGAGGACGTCGACGGCGAGTTGCGCAACGAGCTGATGGTGCTCCAATTCCATGGCCGTTACTGCATCCCGCTCAGCCTCGCACTGGTGAGCGCCTATCGCGATCGCGCTCCCATGGCGCTGGCGATGAACGCGTTCGGAATCGTTGGGGTCGCGGTCGGCGACGAGGAAATTCCTGTCGACGAGTTGGGCAGGATGCTGGTGAACTTCCGGGGTCCGGCCGGGACCATCCCCCACTACTCCGCCTCTGACGTGATCGCGCATCAGAAACCGCTGTCGGATCTCGCGGGAAAGATTGTCCTGGTCGGTATCAACGCGACCGGGCTCGGCGATCGGGTGGTGACGCCGATGGGAGCCGACTATCCGGGGGTCGATTTTCGCGCCAACGCGGTCGACAACATCCTGCGCGGCGATTTTATCCGCCGCTCGAAGGCGAGCGAGGCGGAGCAGAAGCTGGCCGCTTTCGTGCTCGGGATCGCGATCAGTCTCGCGGTCGCGCACTTGACCGCGCCGTTCGCCTTTGGCGCCTTCGCCGCGATGGGCGCCGGTTACCTCATGTACGTGCACTATCGCCTTGCCGCGTACGGCGTCGTCCTCGACGTGGTCTTGCCGTTGCTCACACTTTTTTCCGCCTACCTCTTCGTCGCGAGCTATCGCTACCTGACCGAGGGCCTTGAAAAGCGCCGGCTGCGTCACGCTTTCGAGCACTATCTCGACCCCGACGTCATCGCTTCAATAGTCGACGATCCCGAGGGGCTCAAGCTTGGCGGCCAGCGCCGCCACCTGAGCATCTTGTTTGCCGACATCATTGGTTTCACTACCCGGGCCGAAAAAGCCGAGTCTCCTGAGACGCTGATCGCCGAGCTCAACACGTATTTCAGCCGGATGCTCGCGTTGATCCTGCAAAGCCGCGGCGTGGTGGACAAGCTGATCGGCGACGCGATCATGGCGTTCTGGGGCGCGCCGCTGGAGATAGATAATCCGGCCAGACACGCGATCGACACGGCGCTAAAGATGCTGAGCGATCTCGCCGTGTTGAGGAAAGAGGACTCGCGTTTCAAGGAGTTCGACATCGGGGTGGGAATCGCGACCGGCGATCCGGTGGTCGGAAACCTGGGCGGAGAGACGCATTTCGACTACTCGGTCATCGGCGACTGCGTCAACTTCGCCTCGCGCCTGGAAGGCCTGACCCGCAAGTTCGGGGTGCATATGCTGGTCTGCAAGAACACGCTCGACGAGGCGGGCGCCGGCAACTACATCTCGCGAGAGATCGGACTGGTGCGCGTGAAGGGCAAACACGAGAAGCTGCCGATAGTGGAAATCGTGGGCTTCGCCAATGACGGCATCGACTCGACGTTCTACCGGCGTTTCGCGAGCGTGCGCGAGCTAATCGCGCGCGGCGAGGATCGCCGCGCAGTCGAGGACTTGCTGCAACTGAAGGACCTGAGGTCGAAGGAACTGGGACGAGAGGATCACGTCATCGAGATGTATCTGGAGAACCTCAACCATCACCTCGCCAGCGGCAACGGCGAACCGCTGCGCGAAATGGTCTTCGAATTCGACACCAAGTGAGCCGCGCATCGCGCGCAATCGTGAAGGCGCGGGACCGCCGGCCGCCATCCGCGTGCAACTGGCTTCAGTCGCAAATTCATGTTACTCGAAGATGACCGAAGGTTGAATTTCGCGAGCGGAGCATAGGACCTCCGATGGCGTCTAACAGCAGGGTCAAAGTCGCAGTGTTGGGTGCGTCCGGGTATTCCGGAATCGAAGCGGTGCGCATCCTCGCCGCGCATCCGTTCGTCGAGCTGACCGCGCTCACCTCCGAGCACTACGCCGGGCGCGAGGTCGCCGACGTGTACCGCCATCTGGCGGGGATCGATCTGCCCGCGTTCGAGGAGCTGCGCCCGGAATTTCTGAGCGGCCGCGCCGAGGTTGCGATCTCCTGCCTGCCGGAGCGGACCGGCGCCGCGATGATCGCGGAGCTGGTTTCCAGCGGGATCAAAGTGGTGGACCTGTCGGCGGATTTCCGCTTCAAGGATCCGGCCGTGTATCGCGCCGTCTACGGCGCAGATCATCCCGCACCCGCGCTGCTTAAGGAAGCGGTCTACGGCCTGAGCGAGTTCCACGTGCGCGAGCTGCGCGAGGCGCGAATCGTGGCGAATCCCGGATGCTATCCCACCGGAGCGCTGCTTGGGTTGCTGCCCCTGATTCGCCGCGATCTGATCGATCCGGGGTCGATCGTAATCGACTCGAAGTCGGGCACCACCGGGGCGCGCCGCACCGCGAACGTCGAGCAGCTCTTCGCCGAGGTCAATGAAAACTTCCGGCCCTACAGCGTCGGAACCCATCGCCATACGCCCGAAATCGAGCAGGAGATCGGCGCTGCGCTGGGCCGCGAAGTCGCGGTGATGTTCGTGCCGCATCTGCTGCCGGTCACCCGCGGCATCCTCACTTCGATCTTCATGCGCCCGCGCACCGGCACGACCGAGCAGGACGTCCGCGCCGCATTCGAGGCGAGCTTCGGCAAGGCGCGCTTCGTGAGAATCCTGAAGCCCGGCGAGTTGCCGGAGCTGAGAAACGTGCGCGCAACCAACATCTGCGAGCTGGCCCTGATGCTCGATCGGCGCTCGCAGACGCTCTGCGTGCTGACCGCGATCGACAACCTGGGCAAGGGCGCCGCCGGCCAGGCCGTGCAGAACCTGAACCTGATGCTCGGGTACGACGAGGCGGCCGGCCTGCTCAGCACCGCGCCCGTCCCTTGACGGCGCGGGAACTCTCTTTCACAATCTCGCATTTGGTAAGTACGGGGAGCTTCCCAGGAGGGGAACAATCATGTCTCACAAGTCCAGATGGCCGATAACTATCGCGATCCTCGCCCTTGCACTCTCGCTTGGATCTTTAGCGCGCGCGCAAGACATAGAGCCGACGTTCGAAGATCAGAAGAGCACGTTCGACAAGCAGGGCCAGATGCGGTTGGAAGCCTCGGCGAGTCTCAACGCGCCGCTGGCCAAGGTCTATGAGGCGCTGAGCAACCCCGAGAAGGTCGCCAAGTACGACCCGCAAATCACCGGCATAAAGGTCGTCTCCCAAACCGCCAACGGCAAAGTGGTCGAATACACGGGCCAGACGCTTCCGATTCCAAACGCGCCCAAGTCGCTTCAGATCAAATTCACCTTCGATCCGGCCAAGAATGCGTTCACGGCTCAGAGCGTCGGCAAAGCGTTGATCAAGTTCCGGGCGGACTACACTCTCACGGCATCAAAGGACGGCAAGTCGACGGAGATTAACTATGTCAGCGTGTCACCGGATCCCAGCAAGGCGTTAGGAATGGACTCGCTGCCCCAGTTCATGCGCCGCGACGCGTCCCTGAACACATTCATGCAGAATCTGCGCCACGCCGGACAGTACATCCAGAGCGGCGGCAAGTAGCGTCCCGCCGGCAGGGAAAGCTGAGCGTCCTGTCGCTACAAAAGGGCGACAAATTCCTCGACCCTCAGGCCGGCTTTGCGAATCAGGCTGCGAAGGAGACCACGATCGACGGCGGCATGTAGGGGAACGGTGAGCACAAGCGACGCGCCTCTCTTGTGAAGCGTGACATGGCTCCCGCGCTGCCGAACGCGGACCCAGCCGGCCCGCTCGAACGCTCGGATGGCGTCGGCGCCGGAACAGACCGGCAGTTGACCCATCAGTCCGGTGCCGTGACTTCCACCTCGGCAGTGTCGACCTCGAGCGGCAATCCAAGCGCCTTGCGGGTTTCAAGGCTCAACTCTATAGCCTCGCGGATGTTTGCCAAGGCCTCTTCCTTGGTGGCTCCCTGGGTAATGCAGCCGGGCAGCGCCGGGCATTCCGCGACTATAAATCCGTCATCACCCGGCTCAAGGGTCACTATGAACTTCATCAGCTCAATGATCGCGCCGTGCCGGAGGAGAAGCAACCTCGGGGCGCCGGCACGGCTGCGGGATCAACGCTGACCCGCCCGCCAGGCTCACGCCACGCGGCGCATCAGCTCCAGGATGTCGTAGCCGGTGATGGAACGGCTCTTCGACGACCATTCCTTGAGTTCCTCGTCGCTGACCATCCCGGCCTGCGCGCCCTTGGCGAGGTCCATCAGGGCCATCTTGATGGTCGCCTCGTCGATCATCTCGCCCGATTTCGGATCGGCCATCGAGCCTCCGCCCTTCTCATGGTAGAGTTTCACTACTCGACGGGCCTCATCGACCTGAGCCTGGGTCGGCGTGTAGCAGGCATTGGCGATCTCGGCCTGCTGCGGATGGATCACCCAGGTGCCGTCCATCCCGAGATTGGCGGCGCCGACGTTCTTCTCGCGCAGCCCGCGTTTGAGCTCCTCGACCCGCGCGGGAGCGTCATCGGCGCGCCATAACCGCAGGAAGACATTGTCGACCGCATGCAGGCCGGCCGCCTTTGCCGCGACCACGGTGGCCTGCTTGGCGTAGTGGAAGTTCTGGTTCTGATTCTCGACGATCTCGCGCACGCCGATTCCCGCCGCGAAATCGGCGATGCCGAAAATCAGGCCGCACATCCGATCGGCGGCGGTCGCAATTTCATAGGCCTTGACCAGCGCCTGCGGCGTTTCGATCAGCGCCTCGATCTGAATCTTGTACTTCCATCCCGCGCGCTTTTCGAGATCGTCTAGAACTTTGGCGAGTTGCCTGATGTCCTCGGGGCCGCGGGCCTTGGGCAGGACGATTCCATGAAAGCGGTTGGGCGCGCCCAGCACGATCGCTTCCATGTCGCCCTTGAAAAACGTCGAGTGGATATTGTTCGGGCGCACGGTCACGACTTTTTTGCCGAAGTCGAGCGTGTTGAGCGCCTCGACCATCACCTTGCGGCTCTTCTCGCCCTTGAATTCATACGGGCAGGCGTCCTCGAAATCGGCCATGACGTGATCGACCGGCGCCTTGACCGCGTCGGCGGCGGTCTGATGGAGCTTCAGGTTGTGGCCGGGATAGGTCAGCTCGGTGCGCGGAATAACGAAGCGGGTGCCGTTGTCCAGAACGTACATGGATGGGTCTCCCGTGTTGATTGTGAATTGATTACGCGCCCGATGCGACTGCTAGCTCGCGCGGAAATGCGACCGCCGCTTGATCAGGACCGTGCGCTCGATTTCGACCACCGGCAGCCCTCTTGAATTTTTGCCCACTAACTTGAACTTGACGATCCCGGCGTCGGCGCGATCGGCGTCGCGCTTTTCGAGCACGGTCGACTCCGCAAAGATCGTATCGCCGTGGAACACCGGGTTGGTATGCTTTCCGTTGTCCATCTCCAGCTCGGCCAAGGCATTTTCGCTGGTGTCCTCGGAGGCGAGTCCAACCACGAACGCGAGCACCACGCCGCCGTACACGACGCGCCGGCCGTCGTAGTAGTTCTTCGGATCCTTGTCCACCATGTCCTGGTTGAAATGCAGTTGCGCGGTGTTCATCACCAGCGAGGTGAAGACGTGATTGTCGGTCTCGGTGATCGTGCGCCCGCGCGAATGGACGAGCGTGTCACCGACCGTGAAGTCCTCGAAATAGCTGCCTTCGCTGGTGATTCCCATGGGCCCTAGTCGCTCTGCTCCATGATTCGCCGGCCGATCACTTCGAGCTGGATCTCGCTGGTGCCCTCGAAGATCGACAGCACCCGCGCGTCGCGCCAGTAGCGCTGCACGTCAAACTCCATCGAATATCCGTAGCCGCCGTGAATCTGCATCGCCTCGCGCGTCACCCGCTCGGCCATCTCGGCCGCGAAGACCTTGGCCATCCCGGCTTCGTAGTCGCATCGCTTGCCGGTGTCCTTCTGCGAGGCCGCGAAATAGGCGAGCTGGCGCGCCGCCTCGATTTCGACCGCCATGTGCGCGAGCTTGTGGCGAATCACCTGGAAATTGCCGATCGGCTGGCCGAACTGGCTGCGCTCGCGCGCGTACTTGACGGCGCATTCGTAGGCGGCCTGCGCGACGCCGACGCCGCGCGCCGCGGTCTGGATTCGCGCCGACTCGTAGGTCGCCATCAGTTGATAGAAGCCGCGCCCTTCGACTCCGCCGATCAGGTTTGCGGCCGGCGCGTAGGCGTCGTCGAATGAGAGGCCGAAGCTCTTCATCCCGTGATAACCGATCGTGGGAATCGGCTCGCCGGTGAGTTGCGGCGGCATGAATCCGTCGCCCGGCTGCTTCTCGAACAGCAGCAGCGAAAGTCCCTTGTGGCGCTTGGAGAGATCGGGATCCGTCCGCGCCATCACGGTCAGGATGTGCGCGCGATTCGCGAAGGTGCACCACATCTTGGAGCCCTTGAGCAGGTAGCCGTCGCCCTTGCGGACGGCGCGGGTCTTGATCGAGGCCGTGTCGGAGCCGACATCGGGCTCGGTAAAGGCCGCCGCAGTCATCAGCTCGCCACGCGCGATACGCGGCAGGAAGTGCTTTTTCTGCTCGGGCGTGCCGTTGGCGGTGATCAGCGTGCCGGTGATCAGGTTGCGGGTCATCACCGAACCCACCGAGAGCCATCCGCGCGATAACTCCTCGGTCACGATCGCCATCGCGATGTAATCCAGTCCGAGCCCGCCCTCCTCGGGCGGAAAGATGATCCCGAAGTAGCCGAGCTCGGCCATCTTTTTGAGAATGCTCTGTGGAATCTCCTCGTTGCGGCGGTCCAGACCGTTGGCGACCGGCTTGACCTCGCGCTCGACGAAGTCGCGTACAGAGCGGCGGATCTCTTCATGTTCCGGCATTACGAACGGCATCGCGATTCACTCCACTGTTCGCTTGCGAACCAGCACCGGGCGCTCGTACTCGAGCACCTTGAGCCCGTCCTGGTTGAAGCCGGTGGTTCGGAACTTGACCACGCCGCGATCGGGCCGCGAGGTGTCGCGCTTTTCCAGCACCTCGGACTGCGAGGTCAGCGTATCGCCGGGATAAACGGTGTCGAGGAATTTCAGCTTCTCGTAGCCCAGATGCGCGATCGCGCGCTCGCTAAGGTCCTCGACCGAGAGTCCGAACACCACGTTGAGAACCAGCATGTGGTTGACCACGATGTCGCGGTAGCCCATCGAGCGCGCGTAGGGCCGATTGAAATAGATCGGATTGAAATTCATCGTGACGGTCGTGAAGAAGCTGTTGTCGCCCTCGTTGATGGTCCGGCCCCAGTGATGCTTGAAAACGTGGCCAACCTTGAAGTCCTCGAAGAAGTGGCCGTGTTCGATTTTCCGGATTGCCATGGCGCTCGTGTTCGACAGTCTCTGAAATTGTAGCGTGACCATTTGTAGCCTGACATGGGCGCGATTGGCAAAGCCGGCACGGTCAAAACGCCAGCGGCCCGCTGTAAGCCAGCCTAATCTGTAAGCCCGCCTAATCCATCGCGCCGCTTCAGCCCGAGATCAGCGCTTGAACTGCCTTGGGCATCTCCTTCGCGACACGCACGATCGGAATTCCGGTCTGGGTGTTCTCGGACAATTCCTGCATGCATCGCGGGAGATCCTCGAAGCGATAAATCTCGCGATGGACCGTAGGCCGGAAGACGCAGCCGTAGAGCTCGGTCGCCGCGCGGCATCCGTCGATAGTCTCGTAATGGGTGTGATCGAGCGTGATCTGCCGCACCGACAGCCCCGCCGAGTCGTAGCTGATCTTCTTGTCGAGCTGCCATCCGGCGCTCACGTTGACGCCCTCGCGCGCGAGCGCCGAGACCCCGGCGGCGAACACCGGACCGCGCAGCATGTCGCACACGATATGCATCCCGTCGCCGTCCGTGAGCCGCTTCACTTCCTTGCTGAAACTCTTCACGTTCTCCGCATCGGCGAAGCGGTTGAACGCCTTCTGGTCGATCGGCGTAATGCCCTGGCGTTCCAAATGCGCGCGGCGCTCAGGGCTTCCCGAGCAGAAGAAGGCGTGATGCGACTCCGCCTTCGCCAACATCAGAAACAGCTCGGAGACGCCGCCGCCGAAACCCAGCACGTTCAAGTGCGGGCGCTTCTCTTCCGCGACCTTGACCCTGAAAATACCGTGGCCCCGGCGCCATAGATGGTACGCTGTCGGCGCGCGCAGCGGCAGCGCCGCGATCTCCCACAGGTTCAGGCCGCACTTGAGCGGCGCCGCGATAATCTGCCAGTCGCCGACTATCGCCTCCTCACCGTACCATCCGACCGAATCGGGCTGGTCGTAAGCCCAGATGCGAAGCGGATAGCCATAGATGTCGGGCTCGCCGTTGCAGTGCGTAATGACGATATCGCCGGGCCTGAAGCCGCTCACCTCGGCGCCCACGGCCAGGACCTCGCCTACGGCGCTGTTACCGGGATAAATCTTTCCGCCGCGCAGCTCGGTGATATTGACGGTATCGGCGATCGCCGCGTGATCGACGTTGTGCTCGGCCGAAACCGCGAGGATGCGAAGATGCACGTCGCGGCGGGACATCGGCCGGAGTTCCAGGGTGTCCATCTCGAGGACGCGGGACACGTCGAACTTCGAGAGGTCGTTGTTCACGCGGCCGCGCTCCGAGGCGATAGCGTCCGCGGTGATTGAGTAGGCGCGGGGCATTGGGCGGTCCTCCGAATAACTCGATACGGGCGACCTTCTGTTTAGTCTGTGTGTCAGGGAGGGTCAACGGCTGGCGACTCGTGGGCGGCCGTTTCACACGACGAGAGTTGTGTCTGAAGAAGATGTGCGCCAAAGCTGTCGCAGGAGGGCATCTATGTCAAGGTTCCAAACACACCTGCCGGCGACCTTCGAGGCTGAATTGCGCCGCCTGGTGGAAGGCGACGTGCGCTTCGACGCGGCGACGCAGGCCATCTACTCGACCGACGCTTCCAACTACCGGCGTATTCCCGTCGGAGTCGTGATCCCGCGCCACGAAGGCGACGTCCTCAATGCGCTCGCGCTGGCGCGCGAGAATGCGATTGCCGTCCTCGCCCGAGGCGGAGGCACGGGCCTTGCCGGTCAGACCTGCAACGCCGCCCTGGTGCTCGACTTCTCCAAATATATGAAGGCGGTTAAGTCCATCGACGCGGGCCGGCGCCTGGCCGTGGTCGAGCCGGGCGTGGTGCAGAGCCATCTCAACGCGGCGCTTGCGGCCCATGACCTTTTCTTCGCGCCCGATCCCACGACCAAAGATCGATGCACGATCGGCGGGATGATCGGCAATAACTCCTGTGGCGCACATTCGGCCGCCTACGGCAAAACGGCGGACAATCTCGCCGCGATGGAGGTCGCGCTCTATGACGGCACGCGGCTGAGCCTCGGTGCAGTCGCGGGCGCCTCCGACGGCGAGCGGCACGCCGCGCTCGTTTCGGCGCTCGGCGAATTGCGTCATCGCTACGGCAATCTTGTCCGCGAGCGCTTTCCGAAAATTCCGCGGCGCGTCTCGGGCTACAATCTCGATCAGCTTCTGCCCGAAAACGGCTTCAACCTGGCGCGCGCGGTTGCGGGTTCGGAGGGCACGCTCGCAATCACGTTGAGCGCCACGCTGAAGCTCGTTCCACGCCCGCCGCGAGTCTGCCTGATCGTACTCGGCTTCGACGACGTTTACTTTGCGGCCGACCAGGTGCCCTGGCTACTCGAGCATCGGCCGCATGCGCTTGAAGGCTTCGACCACCGGCTGATCGAGTTCGCGAAAGCGAAAGGCAATCGAAGCGCCGCGATGAGACTGATGCCCGGCGGGCGCGCATTCCTGATCGTCGAGCTCGCCGCCGATCGCGAAGATGAACTTCGCGACCGGGCCGGCGCGATGCTATCGCAGGCCAGGAAAGTCCCCGAATGCACCGGCGTCGCGTTGATCGGCGGTATCGCCGAGCAGCAGGCGGTGTGGCGCCTGCGCGAATCGGGCCTCGGCGCGGGCGCGGTAATCGGCGACGGTCCGCGCACCTGGCCCGGCGCCGAAGATGCCGCCGTGCCGCCCGCGAAGCTCGGCGCGTATCTGCGGCGCTTCACCGATCTGCTCCGACGCCATCAACTCGAAGCCGCCACTTACTACGGCCATTTCGGCGAGGGATGCGTTCACTGCCGGATCAATTTCGACTTCGCGACGACCGCGGGAATCGCGAAGTTTCGCGCCGCGATGGTCGAAATCGCCGGCCTGGTGGTCGAATTCGGCGGGTCGCTATCGGGCGAGCATGGCGACGGCCGCGCGCGCTCCGAGCTTCTACCGATGATGTTCGGCGGTGAGCTGATGGAAGCCTTTCGCGAATTCAAACGCGCTTTCGATCCCGACGGCAAAATGAATCCCGGCGTGATCGTCGACGCCGAGCCGCTCGACTCGCACCTGCGCCTGGCCGCGCTGAAGCCGCGCCCGCTCGACACGCATTTCGACTTCTCGCGCGACGGCGGGCTGGCGGGCGCGGCACTCAAATGCGTCGGCATCGGCAAATGCCGCCAGACCGACGCCGGCACCATGTGTCCCTCGTACATGGCGACGCGCGACGAGATGCATTCGACGCGCGGGCGGGCGCGGCTCTTGTTCGAGGCGCTCAGCGGCGGCGCGCTGCGCGAGGGTTTCGCCGATGCGGCGCTCGCCGAGGCGCTCGATCTCTGTCTCTCGTGCAAGGGATGCAAGCACGAGTGCCCGGCCACGGTCGATATGGCGACCTACAAGGCCGAGTTCCTCGCCCACTATCACAAAACGCATCGCCGCCCGCTGACCGGCCACCTGTTCGGCCGTATCCACGAGTTGGCACGCGCCGCGCAAATGGCGCCCGGCTTCGCCAACGCGCTCGCGCACAGCCCCCTTGCGGGACTGTTCAAGCGCGCCGTGGGGATCCATCGGGAGCGCGAGCTGCCACGCTTCGCGCCGCGCACTTTCCGCTCGTGGTTCGATGCGCGTGGCGCGAGCAGCGGCTCGGACCGCGAGGTAGTCCTGTTTCCCGACACCTTCACGAATTTCTTCGAGCCCGAAGTTGCGATCGCCGCGGTCGAAGTGCTCGAGCGCGCCGGCTTCCGCGTCGCTATTCCCCAGCGCGATCTATGCTGCGGCCGCCCGCTCTACGATCTGGGCATGCTGCCGAGGGCGAAGCGTCGCCTTAAACAAATACTTGAAGTTCTTGGACCGCGAGTCGAACGTGGCGTCACAGTGGTCGGACTGGAGCCAAGCTGCATCCTGACCTTTCGTGACGAATTGCAGGGCTTGTTTCCCGCCGATTCGCGGGCGCGCGCGCTCGGCCAGGCGAGCCTGATGCTCGATGAATTCCTGGCCAGAGAGGCGCCGGGATTCTCACCGCCGGCCCGCGCGGGCAAGGCGATTGTGCACGGCCACTGCCATCAGAAGGCGATCGCCGGCGTCGAGGACGAAATTTCGATTCTCGGCAAGATCGACGGGCTCGCTCTCGAAGTGCTGGACGCGGGATGCTGCGGGATGGCCGGCGCGTTCGGCTACGACGCGCGCCACTTCGACCTCTCACGCAAGATCGCCGAACGCGCTCTGATACCCGCGATTAACGCAAGCGGCCCCGATACGATCGTGATCGCCGACGGCTTCTCATGCCGCACCCAAATCAGAGCATTGTGCCCCGGCACCCGTCCAATGCACCTCGCGCAGGTGTTGAACAGGAACAGCGCGACGGACTGAAAGTGGCGAGCGCGAGCGCCGCCTCTTACACCTCTCCCTGACCAGGGAGAGGTCGGCGAGCGTTGCGCTCGCCGGGTGAGGGTATCCTGCGTTAAGCTGCGAGCCATGATGAACCTTGGAATCACCCTCCCCTTCGATCCGTTTATCAACCGCAGCGTCGTTGAGCTGGCGCAGCATGCGGAGCGCCTGGGCTATACCGACGCGTGGTCGTACGAGTCGTTCGGAGCCGAGGCGTTCACACCGCTGGCCGCAGCCGCGGTAGTTACCACGAAGATGCGCCTCGGCACCGCGATCGTGCCCGTGTTCACGCGCCCGCCGGCGTTGATCGCGATGTCGGCGGCGACCGTTCAGCAAATCTCCGGTGGCAGGTTCGTCCTCGGACTCGGCATCTCCACCGCGCCGATAGTCGAGCGGTGGATGAACGTGCCTTACCGCAAGCCGCTGACCCATCTGCGCGAGACGGTCGCGGCGTTGCGCGCGATCTTCCGCGGCGAGAAGGTCGTGATGGACGGAAAGGCGATAAAGATCGACGGCTTCCGCCTCGACCTGCCGATCGAGACGCCGCCGCCGATCTTTATCGCGGCACAGGGCGAGATGATGCTGCGTACGGCGGGCGAGATCGGCGATGGGCTGGTGACGAATTTCATCACGCCGGACAAGCTGCCCCAGATGCTCCGGCACGTGCGCGAAGGCGCCAGGGCCGCCGGCCGCAACGCCGACAACTTCGACGTGGTGTGCAGAATCATGGCCGCGGTCGACGAGGACGAGGGCGTGGTTCTGCCCCTGATGCGCCGCGCGTTGACCGCGTACCTCACCGTCCCGCAGTACAACAAATTCTTCCAGGAGATCGGCTACGACAACGAAGCGCGGCTCGCGATGGACGCGTGGAAAGCCGGCGACCGCAAGAAGGCGGTCTCCGCAGTCCCCGACGAGATGGTCGACTCGATCTTCCTGATCGGCAGCGCCGACAAGTGCCGGGCGCGCCTGAGAGAATATGAAAAGGCGGGAGTGACGGCGACCGCAATCCAGTTGAGCTCGTTCGCCGCCACGCCGGCGGAGCGCCGCGCGAAGACCCTGCGCGCTCTCGAACGGCTCGCCCCTGCGTAGCAGGCTGCTGAGAAAAACGCTCAACAGCCAGCGCTCCTCTCTTATCTCTCCCATTCCTCCTTCGCCGAGGTGTAAACGACCAGTCCGATCAAGTGTTAGCGCGAATTTTCGGTGGCAGCAGGAGATAAGCTGTTCGGGGAGCACACCCTCACAGGCTATTCATGAAATTGACCAGATCGCTTTGTTGCAGTCCTGAGAAAAACACCATGAAATGCGCCCCATAAAATGTGACCACGTCTCCCAGCGTGGCGGCTGATCCGTTATGGAAGTATGGCGCTCTGGCGGCCAATCCGCGCAGACTTGGCACCTTGAACTTTCCGATATCCACGCAGTTGCCGGTGATAAGCGCGCGGCCCGGGTCGGTCGTCACGAAAGTCTTTCCAGATAGCGGACCCGAGTTGCACTGCAGAGTGAAGACTGGCAAACCGGATTCGTTGATAACCGCGGCGTCAAAGGGGGTCAGAAGATCGGGGTCGAGCGCCATCGTCGCGCTAACGGATTGGCCGCCGGTATTGGGCGTATCGTGGCAGGTCCCGCAGGTTCCGTTGATGCTCGCTTGCCCCGTCACGTCGTTGAGACCCGGAACCCCGGTTATAGTGAGTGGGAAGGTGTTGAAAAGGGCCTCGCCGCGCGCGATCGATTCGCGCAAAGCGATCGCAGCGGGTTTCCCTTTGAGGTCCTGCCATGCCGTATAGAGGTTGAAAATGTCCGGGTTGAACGGAGTTCCCATCGGATTGTTGCCGAAAGGATCGTTGATTCCGGTGAAGAACATCTGTGTAGATAAGTCGAGCGGACCGCCGCTGACCTCGGTAGTCAGATCACCCACCTTCTCGCTTGATGACTGAGCGGTGAAAGTCCCCGTTTCGAAATCGACGATCTGCTGAAGCTGGTCGGAAGTCGGCGCAGAGCCTTGCGCGTGTATCATGGTTGCGTCAGTAGCCTGGCTGTTCAGGTCGGGCTCGCGTCCGTCCCACATCAGCGTGGTCTCGAATGGAAGGTTCGTCGCGGGTAACGGCCGGCGGTAGACGGATACCGAACCACTGGCCAGGCTTGTGCAGCCGTATGGATCCTTCACTTTCGTGATTTCGAACTCTCGGTCCGATGGCAGCGTTATGGAGATTCGGATCAGGCCGCGGCTAAGCAAGAGCTTGTAGGCCTTTTGTTTCTGCGCCAGTGTTCCGACCTTGTCACTGGAACAGGTCGCTCCATCGATCGGGCTGAACAGCGGATCCGTGCCTTTACTTTCGTTGAAACGGGCCGCCACATCTTTGGAGCTGATCGACCACCCGTCCTGCGGGTCGTGACAACTGAAGCAGCTACGTCCGTTGGTTCCGAGGCTTTGAAAGAAAGCGTTGGTCGAGGTCGTTGTCGGACCGTCAGGTTGATAGGTCGTCATGGTCCCGGTCGGGTCGCCGGTGGCGTCGCTTTGCGGGATGACTGGCGGAATGGGCGCGATAGTGACTTTGTCGGGGACGGGTACTTGCAGTGCTTCGGAGTGTGCCGCTATCGCCCAGTGCGGAATTTCCGCGAAGTCGTCGCCGGTGCTCTGCGCCGACGCCACAGCCGCGGGGAAGACCAGACATAACGCAATCGCCACCAGGCGGAGGCTTGAGACAATTGTCTTTGGCCGGAACGTTTCGGACCAATGAAAGAGCCGACTCATAAACCACTCCCACGGCGCGGTTGGTTTGAGACTTTTTCTATCATCGACGAATCGGCGCGGATGCCAATGGACGGCGCCTGTACTTCTCCTGAACTTTTGCTGTACGGAGCACCTTTGCCCCCCTTGGGCGCGGCAGTACAATTGCCGGGCGGTTCCAGATGTCTGGAGAACCCTTACATTTTGAGGATTTCGCGCTCGATCGGAGCGCCTACGAACTGCGCCGCGGCGGGGCGGTCGTTCGCCTCCAGCGCATTCCGCTGGAGTTGCTGTTCCTGCTGGTCGAGCGGCGCGGGCAACTCGTAACGCGCGAGGAGATCCTCGAAAGAGTCTGGGGCAAAGGGGTTTTCGTCGATGTCGATAACGCGATCAATACCGCGGTACGGAAAATTCGCCGTGCGCTGGATGACGACCCGGAAGCGCCGCGATTCCTGGTGACTGTTCCCGCCAAGGGCTACCGCTTCGTCGCGCCGGTACGAGCGGCTCCTGTCGCGCCTGCGCCGGTACGGCCGCCGCCGAGCCCGGTTTTCGTTTCGAGCGAGGCAACGCCGTTCGTGGGACGCGAGCGCGAAATGGGCGAGCTGCGGCGCGGGCTCGAGGAAGCGATCGCCGGGCGCGGGCGCCTGTTCCTCATTTCCGGCGCGCCCGGTGTCGGCAAGACGCGGCTGGCAGCGGAGCTCGCGACGCTGGCTGATGCGAAGGGCGTCGCGGTCGCGATTGGGCGCTGCTCCGAACAGGACGAAGCCGTGTCGTATCTGCCGTTCGTGGAAATCCTCGAGAGTTGCGTGGCCCGCGCGTCGAGCGCCGATCCGCTAGCCGCGGTAGTGGGCGAGCAGGGACCGGAGCTGGCGCTCCTGCTGCCGAAGCTCAGGCGCATCCTGCCCGACCTTCCCGCGCCGCTCGAATTACCGCCGGAACAGGCCCGCCGCCATTTGTTCAATTGCTTTTACGACTTCATCGCACGACGCGCTCGCATGCACCCGACACTGCTGATTCTCGACGATCTGCACTGGGCGGATGATTCCACCCTGGCGATGCTCGGTCACCTGGCGCAAAGGGTGTCCGACATGCCCGTGCTGATACTCGGCACCTACCGCGACGTCGAAGTCGACCTCACTCGCGCGTTAGCGAAAACGCTCGATGACTTGCTCCGCGGCCGGCTTACCGTCGGGATCAAGCTAAAGGGGCTGCCGCTCCAAGCGGTCGCGAAAATGCTGACCGGCCTCAGCAGTCAATCGCCGCCGGCGGCAGTGGTTAGTGAGATCTACGCCGAAACACGGGGAAATCCGTTTTTCGTTGAAGAGGTGTTCCGCTATCTCGAGGAGGAAAATCAGCTCTACGACTCGACCGGGGAGTTTCGCCCTGAACTCAACATTGACGAGCAGGCCGTGCCGCAGAGCGTGCGGCTGGTGGTCGGCCGGCGACTGGCGCGGCTCAGCGACCGCGCCCAGAAGATGCTCGCGACCGCGGCTACGATCGGGCGCTCCTTCGCCTTCGAAGTTCTCCAGTGGTCGGCGGGACCGGATTCTGACGCGCTGCTGGATTGCCTCGAAGAAGCCGAGAAGGCCGGCCTGGTTTTATCCAGCACCGAGAATTCAGAGACCCGCCTGGAGTTCTCGCACGAGTTGATCCGCCAGACCGTGCTCAGCGGCCTGTCCGCGCCGCGGCGTCAGCGCCTCCATCTGGAAGTCGCCGGCGCGATGGAGCGGGTCTATCCCGATACGCTTGACGATCATTGCAGCCAGTTGGCTTCTCACTATCGCCTGGGAGGCAAGTTCTCCGAGGCGATCAAATACCTGTGGCGCACCGTAGTACGCGACTACCGCCGCTCGGCATTCCCCGAAGCGATCGCTTCTCTTGTGCGCAGCATCGAGCTGCTCCAAAAGCTACCCGACAATGAGCAGCGGGCGCGCGACGAGCTGGAACTGCAAACAGCGCTGGTGAACCTCTGGTGGCATCTGCGAGGCCCGGGGGCTCCCGAAACGCGCGCGGCGATAGAACGGAGGCTGCAACTCGGCGAACAGGTCGGAGACAATAACGAGCGTTTTTGGGCGCTCAATTTCATGATCTCGTCGTATACGACTTCATTGGAGATCTCCAAAGCGTGCGAGTTCGCGGAGCGACAGTTGGCGCTCGCCAAAGGAGCGGGCGACCCTACGATGCTTGCAGTTCAGTCGGTGGGAATGGGGGACCTGCTGCTTCACCAAGGCAAGTTCGTCGAAGCCAGGGAGCGCATAGAGAAGGGGCTCTCGATGCTTCCGGATCCGCCGCCTCCAAACAGCATCGGCGCCGAGGCTCCGTGGACCCGAGGTGGTGCCCTGTCTCTTGGGGCCTGTGACCTATGGTTACTCGGCTATCCCGGCCAGGCCCTTGACTGGATTGGACAGGCGCTGGCCGCGGCCAATGAGTCAATTCCGTTTTTCAAGGCGGGAGGACTGTTGTCCGTCGCGCGGGTTTACATGTTGCTGCGCGATCGGCGAACGCTGGAGATCGCCAGTTCGTTGACCAGCCTGGCAAAGGAAAACGGACTTTCGCTAATGGCGGGCGTAGGGCCCTTGTTCGTGGGCTGGGCGCTGTTGGAGCAAGGCCAAGCCACCGAAGGAGTCGCCGAATTGCAGCGCGCCCGAACCGAAGCACCCTCCTCGCAGCGGAACCCAACCTGGCTCTCGGCGATGCTGGCTGATGCGCGAGGCAAGCTCGGAAGAACGGCCGGCGGACTCAGGCTGGTAGCGGACGCCTTGCGCTTGAGCGAGGAAAGCGGCGAGCGAATCAGTCTGGCGGAACTGCATCGGCTCCATGGCGAATTGCTGCTGATGCAGGACGCCGCGAACGTCGCAGAAGCCGAGCGCCGCTTCCAAACCGCGATCGAGGTTGCGCGCGGCCAGAGCGCCAGATCGTGGGAGCTGCGCGCGTCGATGAGCTTCGCGCGGCTGCTCGCGAAGCAGGGCCGTCGCGATGAAGCGCGCTCGACGCTGGCCGATGTCTACGGCTGGTTCACCGAGGGCTTCGATACTGCCGATCTCATCGATGCGAAGGCGCTGCTCGACAGGCTGAGCGCCTAGCCACAGGCGTACGCGCGGTCACGCTATTTCGTCGCCGACCCAGCCGCGGCGCTCAGATTCCAGTTGGCGTCGCCGCTGAGCTCGAGCACTTGATCGTGATAACCGATGAGCTCGGGATCGTGGCTGACGCTGATGAAGGTAATTCCCATTCCACGCAACAGCCGATAGAGCCGCTCCTGGTTGGCGCGATCGAGCGCAGCGGTCGCTTCGTCCAGAAAGGCGTAGCGCGGCCGGTTGATCAACAAGCGCGCAAAGGCAAGCCGCTGCTGTTCGCCCGGCGACAGTTCGCCCGCCCAGTCACGTTCGACATCGAAACCGCCGCTACGCTCGGGAAGGTCCGCCAGGCTGACCTGTGCGAGCGCGCGCCGCAGGTCGTCTTCGCTCGTGCCGGCCGCGCGAGGATAGCAAAGCTGATCGCGCAGCGTGCCGAGAATCAGATACGGCTTCTGCGGGAGGAACAACGCCTGGGCCAGCTCGGGCCGCTCGATTCGTCCGCGGCCGGAATCCCAAAGGCCGGCGAGCGCGCGAAGGATCGACGTTTTTCCGCTTCCGCTCGCTCCACGAATCATGAGTCCACGTCCGTGGCCGACTTCAAACGAGAGGTCGCGCACCAGCGTCTGCCGGTTATCGGGCGTGCGCAGCGTCATCGACTCGATCGCGAGGGGTTCACCTTCGCGCGTTTCGATCCGCTCACCGTCTTCGCGGGGCGCAGCCGCCGCTTCGCATTGCTCGCGGAACGTCGCGAGGCGATTGACGACCGCCGCGTAGCCGGTCAGGCCTTGCAGGGTCGTGACGACGATCGAGAACGACCCCTGCACGGTGCCGAAGGCCCCGACGGCTTGAAAGAACTGGCCGAGCTCCATCCGGTGCGCAAAATAAGCGCCTGCCAGCACCAGGTATGGCAAGAGCGAAATCGCATTGCCATAAGTCTGGGTGACATAGGCCAGACGCCGCTGCCGACTGATGAGCAGATTGTAGTTGCGAAACAGCGCCGCAAAACGGCTGAACAGACGGTCTGCTTCGCGAGGCTCGCCGCTGTACATCGCGATCGACTCGGCGTTGTCGCGTACGCGCACGAGTGCGAAGCGGAAGTCGGCTTCGTAGTGCTGCTGGTCGAAGTTGATCGGGATCAGGGGGCGTCCGACGATTACCGAAACGTAGGAACCCACTGCGGCGTAGACCACGCTGATCAGCGCGAGCAGCGGGGAAATGGTCCACAGGATGACGAAGAACACCAGCCCATTGACGATTGACGTACCGAAGACGTCCACGTAAACGAGCGCGCCGCCGGTGAAAGAGCCGACGTCTTCGCTGATTCGCTGGTCGGGGTTGTCGATCGCGCCGCCCTGCCCGATGCGATAATAGGCGCGATTCGACAACTCGAGCTCAATGAGCCGATACGTCATCCATTCGCGCCACAAGATCAGCAGCCGGCCGCTCAACCACGGATAGAAGGCCTGCACCGGAATGAAGACGAAGAATATGGCGATAATGAAACCGATATGCCTGCGAAATGCGACATAGTCGCGGGCGGTCAATGAGTTGGTCACGTCGCGCCAGGTGTAGCTCAGTACCGCCCCGATCCCGATCGAGGCGGCGGTGAGAACGACCAGGATTGTCAGCAGGATGAGTCCCTGGCGCCGCTGTTCGGAGAACCAGTAAGGTTTGGCGAGCAGCCACCATCGTTTCCAGAACGCGCGATCGAATCTGTCCAGTCGTTCCAAGGTTTTGCCCTCCAAGGCCGCCGACGCGCGTACGAGACTCGCATCATGGTTGCGGGCGGGGCACCCGGCGCCGCACGTGTTTCGCACGCGGCGATGCGGATCCACGTTGCACTCAGGATTCTCAGCCGAAAGACGCCGAGCAGAGCTCCGCGTCTATCGCATCAGTTGCGGGACAAACGAGCTCTCCGACACGTCGCCGTGGTTGATGGCCTGCGTGAAGGACGAATGGGCCGGGACCAGCGATCTGAAGTAGCTGTGAGTGGCGGTTGGGAAATAGAAGCTTCCAGCGATATCGAACAGATTGCCGCCCTCGGGTGAAGGCGTCATTCGCCACAGCGGGATCGTCACCGCGCTCAACTCGCCGTGTTGGTAGAACTCCGCGGCCAGCCATACGTAAATCTCGCTGTCAACGTAAACCACTGTGCGCATGTTCGAGGCTTCGGGCTCCGCGCGCGGCGTCATCTCCAGGATGTATGCGCGGCGTAGCTGGAACGGCTCCTCCGTAAGGCGGAAAGCCTCGCCCGACGGCGCGATTCCGGCGGGCTCGCGATCGGCCTTCATGCAGGCGAGGATCGCCGTGGTGCCCAGCAGCCGGTAAGAGTAGATCTCGGTCTTGGGAAGTGCGTACGCCCAGTACGGCTGATGGCAGCTGCGGCATCCTTCAGCGGGATATTCGAGATTGACCGCGCTCCGGCGTACGCGGCGCGTGGCCTGATCGAAACCGTAAAATTCGTCCGGGCTGGCGGGATCGAGATGACGAATCCAGATTCCAGCTCCCTCGCCGATGCCGCCGCCAAGCGGAAACGCAGTCCACCTGCTGCATCGCGCCTTCCATTCGACGCCGGTCGCATTTTCGCCGAGCGTCGGCCTGGGATCGACCTCGGTGCGATGGGCATACCTCAGGAAGTCGAATTGCTCGCAAGCAAAATCGTGGTCGGAATCGGAAAGCAATCGACCCGGATGCTCGGGATCGACCGCGTATCCGCTGCTGCCCCATGGCGCGAGCGAGAAATCGTCGGGCATCACCGGACCCAGGTGCCAGTTGTAGGCGATCTTGGCCGCCGCTTTGGGATCGGCGACATCGATCAGCGGAAACGGCATCCCGGCGGTATAATTCTTGAGATGATCCTGATCGTCGAGCGTGGTCTGCGGCGCATACTTCTCGGTCGCGCGCTCGAACCCGGCTGACCATTCCAGCCGCTCCGTGGGAGTGACGCGCATCCGCAAGCCCAACTTCAGCGCGAGCTTCGCCGCCGCCGGCAGTTGATTCGCGAGCCGGTCAGCATCCTGGGCGGTGAGCGTCGTGCCGGGCGGAAGCTGCGCTGAGGCGCCATTGGCAGTGGATGCGCCGGCGGCCTGCGGTGACGATGAGGCGTCGGGAGTAGCGCCGGCGAAGACCGGACTCGCGGCGGCCACGCCCAAGGCCATCGCGGCGACGTGCAACACTCGCATCAGCTTAGCGGCGGTCTACCATATCGATAGAATTCCAGCCTACCCGTATAAACCAGACCGTCTCCGCCAGCAACCTCTCGCGGCCATGCGGGGCAGGAAATCTCACTTCCCGGCGTGAATGGAGATCAAGGGTCAGGAGAACGTCCGGCGCGCGATAAAGAAAATCGTCGCGCCCACCGCGGCGTAGACCGCTATTCCCTCGATAAGACCGATCCTGCTCGTGAAAACGAACAGCGTCAGTACCAACGCCGAGGCGACGATCGCGACCACCTGTTCGATCCGCCGTTCGCGCGCACGCATGCGCGCGACGTGCTCGGTGATCGGCGCCCCGCAATTCGGGCATACCCCGCCGCGCTTAACGACCAGATCGGTCTCGCAGTTGGGACACTCTATTTTCGTGCGGATGGGCATTCAACACGATCCCTACCCGCCCGCGCCGGCGCGGCAAACCCGGGCCCAAGCGGCGCGATCACCGGCTTCGCCGATCGCACGAACCCAATGCCGCGATGACAGGGATACACGACCGCGCCGCCTTGTGAAAGGCATCCGCGATCGTCTGACGTTCGTTGGCTTTCGCCGCTGCGAGCCGCGACGCGCTAAGCGCGCGCCTTGCGCAGACCCGAACGGCGCGCGACCCCGCTCCGCTTCAGGCGCTTTCGCGCAAGCGCGTGCTCTTCCGCCGACTTCGTCTTGACGGGCCGAACCTGCGGCTCGGGCTTTGCGGGCTCGATCGCCAGGGGCGGCTCGGGCTCCGGCGGAGCCATCGCCGCGACATCGGCCGCGCGCGCCATCGCCTCGATTTTGCGCCCCTTCCATCCGCGCAGGCCGCGCCGCATGTATTCGGGGTTGATGTCGAGCATGTCGCAGACATTGTCGAAGGAGAACACCCAATGCTTATCCTCGAGGTTGATCCATTCCTCAGCCTCGCGGAACAGGCGCTGCCCCTTGTTGGTCGGCGAGTCGATGCATTTCATGAAGCATTCGACCGCGTCTTCCAAAACGCTCAGGATCAGGCGTTTCTCGCCTTCGAGCAGATGCTTGCGGCGCATCGCCTCGAAGTATTGGATCGGCAAAAGGGTGTCGGGCTCGAAGAGCGCCGGCAACCTCTCGTCCAATGTTTCTTTTTCCTGCATCTTCACTCCCTGATCCGATCTGACCGTGCCGTTCTCCACCACCCCATCCTCCTTAGAGATAGACGCCGGCCAAAAACCGGCTATTCATCGTCCTCAGTCCGATCCTCGTACAGCTCATTCCATGCCATCTGAATTGCTTCGAGCTTCGCTTCGCTCGACGCGGCCGGATCGTCCTCGAATTCGTCCAAGTCGATTACCCACTGGCGCAAATCAACAAATCGGACATCGAGCGGATTGAGCCCCGGATGGTTCTCCGCCAGTACTTCGGCGAGATCCTCGGCTTGGTCCCATTTGAGTCCCATCTGATTTGCCCTGCCTACGTGATAGTAGATTGTCAATAGCGAGGCTAGCGCTCCGCCGAGTTTTCTCAACACCCCGCTAGGACAATTCCTCTACTGTCTTCTTTTCCAGCGCCTGCCTGATGGCGCCTTCCATAATCCGCTGCGCGAAAGGCGTACTCAACTCATTGAGTTCCTCGACCAGCCTGGACACGAGCTCGCGGTCGGCGCCTGTGCGCGCGGCCTCCAATTGCCCCGCGATCTCCTCCATCTTGAGGCGCTCGCCGGCCTCGAGGAGCTGGGCATGCTCGCCGAGCTGCTTGCGCAAGGCCGCGAGAATCTGGTCGGCCTCGTTGCGGGCCGTGATCAGGAGGCGCTGCTCGAGGTCCTGCTCGCCCTCGTCGATCGCCTCTTCGAGCATCCGCTCGATCTCTTCCTCACCGAGCCCGTAACTCGGCTTGACGTCCACCGAATGCTCCCGTCCGGTGCGCTGATCGCGCGCGGTCACATTAAGGATTCCGTTGGCGTCGACCAGGAAGCTCACCTCGATCCGCGGCATCCCGGCGGGCTGCGGCTCTATCGGCCCCAGCTTGAAGCGCGCCAGGCTTCGGCAATCGCGCGCCAACTCACGTTCGCCCTGCAACACGTGGACGTCGACGTGGGTCTGATTATCCACCGCGGTAGTGAACATCTCCGCGACGCTGGTGGGAATCGTGGTGTTGCGATGGATAATCCGTTCCATCACGCCGCCCATCGTCTCGATACCGAGCGACAGCGGCACCACGTCGAGCAGCAACATGTCGCCATGATTTCCCATCAGCACGCCGCCCTGCACCGCGGCTCCCATCGCGACGACCAGGTCGGGATCGACCGAGCATAGCGGCTCGCTGCCGAACAATTCATGCACGCGCCGGCGCACGAGCGGGATACGCGTCGAGCCGCCTACCATCACGACCGCGTCGATAGCAGCGGCCTCGAGACCGGCGTCTTTGAGCGCGAGCCGGCAGCACTGTAGAGTCCGCTCGACCAGCGGCGCGGCCATTCGCTCGAAGTCGCCGCGCGTGAGCGTTTTCCGCACCACGCGGCCGGGGAGCTCGAGCCTCACGTCGGTTTGCAACTCGGAACTAAGCCGCTTCTTCGCATCCTCGGCCGCGCGGCGGGCGCTGTTCCAGATGTGGCGATCGCGCTTCGATTCCTCCGGCTCGCCCTCGAGGATGAAATCGACCAGCGCCCGATCGAGGTCGTCGCCGCCCAGATGCGTGTCGCCGTTGGTCGCGAGCACCTCGAAGATTCCACCCTTGATGCTGAGGATCGAGACGTCGAACGTGCCGCCGCCGAAATCGTACACTGCCACGTTTCCGGTCGCGCGCCGTTCCAGGCCGTAGGCGAGCGACGCCGCGGTCGGTTCGTTCACCAGCCGCATCACTTCGAGTCCGGCCAGGCGTCCCGCATCCTTGGTCGCCTGCCGCTGGCCGTCGTTGAAGTAGGCGGGCACTGTGATCACGACGCGCCTGACTTCTTCCTTGAGCGTTTCTTCCGCGCGGACTTTGAGCGCGCGCAGAATCTCGGCCGAGATCTGCGGCGGCGTGTAGGCCCGCTCTCCAACCTGGAAGCGCACGACCGGGCCGCTTAGGTCCGTGAAGGTGTAGCGATGCGAATCCGCGGCGGCCAGTTCGTCGCCGCCAAGACCCATGTAGCGTTTCACCGAGCGGATCACGGCGCCCTGTTCTCCGCCGGGAAAGCCGACCGCGCTGATTTGCCCGTCGCGTTCGACCGAGAGATGCGGTTCAAGCTCGATCGCGGCTGCGCCGACCAGCACGCTACCGTCGGGCGCGAGCGCGACCACCGAAGGCAACAACGGACTTCCCGTCCGGGGATCGGGAATCACGCGCGGCACCGCGCCGTCCATCACAGCAATCAGGCTGTTCGTCGTCCCAAGGTCGATACCGAAAATACGCTCCATATACGTATCAGATTACGCTGCGCGACACGGTTCGTTTCACGCCGCTTTCGCGTTTTCGAGGCCGCGATCAACGTCGCGAATCAGAGTGCGGAGATAGGCAATTCGCGAAAGGATGGTCTTCAGCTCCGCGATCAGCGCGGATCGTTGATTTTGACCGTCGGCGTTCTGGTCCCAGCGCGTGAAGTTCGCGGCCAGCTCCTCGTTCGCCCGATTCATCAGACTCTGAAGCTCTTCGCGCCGCTTGCCGATCGCGGCGACAAGATCGTTTTCGACCGGCCGATTGGCCGCGTCGCGCAGTTCGGCGATTTGCTCCTGCACCTCGAAGACCAGGTCGGCGATTTCGAGCGGCACGCGCTGGTTGTTTTCCGCCAGCTTCTCGCCGTTCAATTCGAGCCAGTACAGTCCCCGGCTGATCGGGTCGCGCAGCGTGCGATAGCTGCGCGTCAGCAGGGCCGTCGCCTTCAGACTCGCGTCGCGCACGAGTTCGGGACTCGAAGCGAAGCGATCGGGATGCAGCCGGCGGCCCATCTCATGGTAAGTTCGTTCGAGCAGATTGGGATCGATCGTAAGCCGGCGTGGCAGGCCGAGCGCGGCGAAGCAGTTCAGCTCAGCCGCGATTGGCGATCCGCAGCCGGGACAGATCAGGCACGGATCGAACCGCCGTGCGCACGAGGGACATTGAACCATCGTCGCGGTGGCGCGCTCATACGGTGAAAGACTCACCGCATCCGCAAGCGCGCTTGACGTTGGGGTTCACGAGCTTGAATCCCGCCGACATCAACTCTTCAGCGTAATCCAGTTCCGATCCGTTGAGATACAGGAAGCTCTTCTTGTCGACTATCAGGCACGCGCCGTCACGCTCGAAGATCTTGTCGCGCTCCTTGGCCGCGTCGATTTCCATGCGGTACGACAAACCCGAGCATCCGCCGCCCACGACTTTCACGCGCAGGCCGGCTCCGGGCTTATCGGCGACCAACTGCTTGATTTTGGTCGCCGCCCGCTCTGACAGCGAAACGGTAGCCATCGTCGTTCAGCCCTGCGCAGCTTTGTCGGCCGGCGCCGCGGCGTCTCCCTTGCGCTTCTTCCAGTCGGTGATCGCCGCCTTGATCGCGTCCTCGGCGAGCACCGAGCAATGAATCTTGACCGGCGGCAGGTTCAGCTCCTTGACGATCGAGGTGTTCTTGATCGCCATCGCCTCGTCGATCCGCTTGCCCTTGACCAGCTCGGTCACGTAGCTGGAGCTCGCGATCGCGCTGCCGCATCCGAAGGTCTTGAAGCGGGCATCCTCGATCACGCCGTCTTCGCTGATCTTGAGCTGGAGCTTCATCACGTCGCCGCACTCCGGCGCGCCCACCACGCCGGTGCCGACGTTGGGCTCGTCCTTCGCAAAGCTGCCCACGTTGCGAGGGTTGTTGTAGTGATCGAGCACCTTGTCTGAATAAGCCATTTTACTCTCCGCCCGCTGGTATCCTTATCCTACTCCGATTTCCACTGCACCGACTTGAGGTCGATGCCTTCCTTGGCCATCTCATACAGCGGCGACATCTCGCGCAACCGCTTCACTTCTTTGGACACGCGCTCGGTGACGAAATTGACTTCTTCCTCGGTGTTGAAGCGGCCCAGCCCGAAACGGATCGAGCTGTGCGCCAGTTCCTCATCGACTCCGAGCGCGCGGATTACGTACGAGGGCTCCAGCGTCGCCGAGGTGCAGGCCGAGCCCGAGCTCACCGCGATGTCGTGGATGCCCATCAGGAGCGACTCGCCCTCGACGTACGCGAAGCTCACGTTGAGATTGCCGGGCAAGCGCTCGGTCGGATGGCCGTTGAGGTATACCTCGTCGAGCCGCTCGAAGATGCCGGCCTGGAGCTTGTCGCGCAATTCGACCAGCCGCCTGCCCTCTTCGGGCATCTCTTTGGCCGCGATTTCGCAGGCCGCGCCCAATCCCACGATACCGGTGACGTTGAGCGTGCCGGAGCGCATCCCGCGCTCGTGCCCGCCGCCGTCCATCGCAGGCGTGAGCCGCACGCGCGGCCCCTTGGAGCGCACGTAAAGCGCGCCGACTCCCTTGGGACCGTAAATCTTGTGCGCGCTCATCGACATCAGATCGATTCCGGACTTTTCGACATCGACCGGGATCTTGCCCACGCCCTGCGTCGCGTCGCTGTGAAAGACGATTCCCTTTTCCTTGGCGATCTTGCCGATCTCCCCGATCGGATGGATCGTGCCGATCTCGTTATTCGCGTACATGATGGTGATCAGCACGGTCTGGTCGGTGATTGCCTTGCGCACGTCGTCGGGATCGAGCATCCCGTACTTGTCGACCGGCAGGTAGGTGACGATCGCCTTGCCCTGACGCTCCAGCGCGCGGCAACTGTCGAGGATCGCCTTGTGCTCGGTGACGCAGGTGATGACGTGGTTGCCCTTGTCCTTGTTGAATTCGACCACGCCCTTGAGCGCCAGATTGTCCGACTCGGTCGCGCCGCTGGTGAAGATAATCTCCTTGGGCCTGGCATTGATGAGCGCCGCAATCTGGTTGCGCGCCTTGTCGACCCCCTCCTCCGCCTCCCAGCCGAAGCTATGGTTGCGGCTGGCGGCATTGCCGAACTTTCTCGGTGAAGTACGGCATCATCGCCTCGATCACCCGCGAATCGGTGCGGGTGGTGGCGTGATTGTCCATGTAAATCGGCAGCTTGACCATTACAGCTTCTCCGGCTCCGCTCCCTCTCCGCGTATTAGTGGACCTATTTGGTATACTATGGCGCGAAGGGTGGATTGTCAAACCGATCTCAAGCGAAATGACGTCGCTCGGCCTCCCTCCAGCCATAGCGGACCTAACCAGTCCAGTAAGGCTATTCGCCTTGATTGTCAAGGGGGAATGGGCCTGTCCCAGCGGTCAGACGAGGTCGGAATTCAGGGTCGGCGGCGCGGCTTCAGCACGAGCTGGCGCTCCTCGTTCCAGTCCTCGAAGCCCAGCTTGTGCCATGCGACGGAGCCGATCCAATTGCGATGGAGAACGCTCAGCGTGACGGTCGTGATGCCCTTGTCGCGGAACCAGTCGTAGGCAAGTTCGAGCATCGGCTTCATTAGCCCTTTTCCTCGCCACGCCTCGTCCATGAAAGCATTGTTTATGTATCCCGTGACCTTGGGGAGGTAGCCTTGCCGATGGCGATTGAGCCGCACCCGCAGGAAGCCGACCAGTCTGCCGTCACCCACGCCGTTGTCGAGATGCTCGGCGACCCAGATTGCGTGATCGTCGCTGCCGAGGATGCGCTTGAGCCAGTTCGGCGCGTCGCGAATCTCGTCCCAATCGACGCGCACGCGATCGTCGACCGCCTCGTGATAGGCCGCGATCGCCGCAGTCAAGCCGCGCCAGCTCGGCGATATCGCTCTCGCGCGCGGGCGGATTTGAACTTCCATCGAGCGCCTGATTTGAACTTCCATCGAATGCTATCCCGGCTCGACGGCGGTCTCGAAGTTGACTTGCAGAAGCTTGCCTTCCGAGCGAATCGACTTGAGCGCCGCTTCGCGAAGCACCTCGAACTGACGTTCGATCCAGGGCGCGATGCGATCTTCAAGTGGAACCGGCTCGTCGATCATCGCAGCGGCGACCACGCATCGAAACGCGATCCGCTCTATTCCGTCGACGCGTTCGAGGCTGAGCGTGATCGCGCCGGATGCGCCGCGCGCTCGGGCTCACCGACCACGCTCAACAGGTACACGCCACGCTGGGTCTGTAATCTTGTCGGCACGTTGGAGTGCCCGCTGGGGAGTGCCTGCGGGCGGCAACGCCCTCGCGCTTACGCCGCGCGCGAGACCGGACGTTTGCCCGTTCCGCGCCCCTCCCAGAACAGCACCACCGGACCCGCGATATAGATCGATGAGTAGGTTCCGGTGATGAAGCCGATCAGGAGCGTGAACGCCGACGGCCTCAGGATCGGCCCGCCCAGCGCGAGCAGCGCGATCAACACGGTAATCGTAACGCCCGACGTCAGCAGCGTGCGCGAGAGAGTCTCGTTAATCGCGCGATTCATGATCTCGGCGATCGGCTCGCGGCGGCGCTTGGCGGCATCCTCGCGAATACGATCCGACACGATAATCGTGTCGTGCACCGAGTAGCCGATCACGGTCAGCAGCGCGGCGAGCGTGGTCAGGTCGAACTGAAGCTGCGAGACCACCAACGCGCCGACCACCACCAGAATGTCGTGAACCAGCGCGATCACTGCGCCCGCGCCAAAGCTCCAACTGACGCCTCTAAACTGCCAGGCGATGAAGGTGCCCATGAAGATGGTCGCGAACACCAGCGCGAGGATCGCGTCGCGGCGGAGATCCTTGCCGACCTTGGCGCCGACGGTCTCCAGCCGCACCACCTGCGCGGCCTTGGCGCCGTAAGCCTGGTCGAGCGCGCCCTCGAGCTTGCCGGCAAGTCCGCGGTTGTCCCTGGCCTCGAACCGGATCAGGAACTCCCGCCGCGCCTGGCCGAAGTCCTGGACCGTGATCTCGCCAAGCCCAAGCGGCGCCAGCGCGCTCCGTATCGCGCCGGCGTCGGTGTCGCGGCTGACGCGCACCTGCACCACGGTGCCGCCGGAGAAGTCAACGCCGTAGTTCAGGCCGACGAAGATCAAGAGCAGGATGGCCGCGACATTTATCGCGGTCGAAAGCGCGACGAAGAAATATCGCTTGCCGACGAAATCGAGATTGATATCGGGGCGGATGAACTGTAATGACATCAGGCTTCTCTATGGTGCGGAACGCTCCGGACCGCAACGCATCAGAATTAGCGGTTCAGGGCGCCAAATGAAAGTAGCGATGGGATCGCGCATCGGGTCAGTTTGGGGCAGAGGCTTCGGTGCCGGCGAGAGGTACGGTGAGAGGTAAAATGTTCGCCCGGGAAGGACTCGAAGGAGTCGTCGCCGCCCGCACCTCGATTTGCCTGATCAGGGGCGCCGAGGGTGCGCTCGAATATCGCGGCTACTCCATCCACGATTTGGCGCAGCATTGCGGCTTCGAGGAAGTCGCCTACCTGCTCTGGTACGGCGCGCTGCCATCGGCAGACGAGCTGCGCGACCTGAGCCGCCTGATGCGCGCGAATCGCACCCTTCCCGGCCGCGTATCGCGCGCGCCTCGCTTCGATCCTTCGCGACCTGACGCCGATCGACGCATTGCGCGCCGCGGTCTCGATACTGGCCGCAGACGATCCCGACGCCGCCGACAACAGCCCGGCGGCGAATGTCCGCAAGGGGATCAGGCTGACCGCGTTGATGCCGACGATCGTCGGCGCGCATCATCGGCTGGCGAAAGGACTCAAGCCGATCGCTCCCGATTCCAGGCTCAATCACGCGGCCAACTTCCTCTACATGATCAGGGGCAAGCGCCCGCGAGACGTCGAGGCGTGCGCGCTCGAGGCCGCGATGGTGCTCGAGGCGGATCACGGGCTCAACGCTTCGACCTTCGCGGCCCGCGTCGCGGCGGGAACGCTCGCCGACCTCCACTCCGCAGTGGTCGCGGCGCTCGCCACGCTCAAGGGCCCGCTTCACGGCGGCGCGGCCGCCCAGGTGATAGAGATGCTGCACGCGGCCGGCGATCGTGCCGGCGCCGCCGCTTTCGTGCGCAAGGCGCTCGCCGCGCACGCTCATATCCCCGGGTTCGGCCATCATATCTACAAGCGCGATGATCCGCGCACGATCGATCTCAAGCGATGGTGCGAGCGGCTGGCGGGCAGGCACGACGCGCGCAGATTGTTCGAATGTGCCAGGGCGATCGAGCGCGAGGTCCGCAAGCGAGTGCGGGTCAGTCCCAATGTAGACTTTTACGCCGCGCCGCTATGGTCGATGCTCGGTTTTCCGCCGCAGACCTTCGCGCCGGTATTCGCGTGCGCGCGAATCGCCGGATGGGTCGCGCACGTCGCCGAGCAGCACCTCGACAATCGGCTGATTCGGCCCGAGGAGGAATACATCGGGCCGCTCTCGCGCCCGTTCGTGCCGATCGAGCGGCGCTAGCCTGGATCATTGGGGGAACCGAAAGGAAACCGGGCAACGCGAAACGAGAGCAGACTACGCGGCGGCGGTGCGCGCCTTGGCGCACTTGCTGCACACGTTGTTCTCGTTGGTGGGATCCTCGGTCAGCCCGTCGTCGAGCGAATGGCACACGGTGAGGCACTTCGCGCAGATGAAGTAGATGCCCTCGATAGTCTTGTTGATTCGCTCGCGATTCAGGATCCGTCCGCGCAGCTTCTCGATCCTGATCCCCAGCAGCTCCGCGTACTGGCGCTTGATTTTGCGGCGCCCCGCTTCGTCCTTGGGGAGATCGCTGTCGTCCTCGGCGTCTTCGGGAGTGTCGCCGAAACCGGCGTAAAGGTCACGTTTGGACGACTTGCTCTTGCGAGCTCTGGCCATCGCTGCGAACCTCCTAGCGCGTGCGCGCCATGTAACCGCAATTCTTGTCGCAGACCCAGAAATATCCGTGCCGCCCGAAGCCCGTGTACATCACGACCTTGCTCTCGGCACCGCAGGTCGGGCACAGATGCTTGCGCGACGCGTCGCCGCTTTTTTCCGCAGTCTTGGCTTTCTTGTCCGCCATGGTTGAGTGTGCGGCAAATTATAGCGACGCCGCCGTCGCAATCCAGATTAGGGAATCACCGCCGGGAGACTTCAGCCCCTCGCCTTCACATTCGCCTGCGCATCATGAGCCTAAACGTCCATACGAAGGGTAGTCAATAGACCCCGGACACGGTTGCACCCGCCGACGCCCCGACCTAGCCTTGGTCGAACCTCGATCCGATCTCGAAATTGCGGCCCACGAATTTGGATTCCAGGCTCAAAGAGAACGACGCCGTCCTGTTCATCGATCGCAAGGGCCGCCGCTACCTGAAGATTCTGCGGCCCGGCCATCGAATCGAGATTCGCGGCGAGATCCTCGCCGATCGCCTGTTCGCGATCGAGGAGGGCTCGCGCGTCAAGCTCAGCTCCGGCGAGACCTTCATCGTGCTGCGGCCCACGTATGCGGACCTGATTCCGCATCTGCCGCGCAACGCGCAGGTGATTTACCCCAAGGACACCGGACCGCTTCTGGTCTGGGGCAACGTCTTCCCCGGCGCGACGGTGATCGAGGGCGGCACCGGCGCCGGCGCGTTCACAATCGCGCTGCTGCGGGCGGTCGGACCGTTCGGGCGCGTTATCTCGTACGAGCTGCGCGAGGAGTTCGCGGCGGCGGCGCGCAGGAACGTCGCGGCGTTTTTCGGCGACGCGCCGAACTGGACGCTCAAGCTGCGCGATCTTTACCAGGGCTTCGACGAAACCCAGGTCGACCGGCTCTTTATCGACGTGGCCGAACCGGCCGGCGCCTTCGACGCGATCGCGCGCGCGCTGCGCCCCGGCGGCGTGTTGGTCTGCTGGGTGCCGACCGCGATGCAACTCAAGGAGACCGTCGAGGCCCTTCAGCAGCGGCCGGACTTCGGCGAGATCGAGAGCTTCGAGACCCTGCAACGACATTGGCAGGTGAAGGGCTTGAGCGTGCGGCCGGTCCATCGGATGGTCGCGCATTCGGGATTCGCGATCGTGGTGCGGCGGCTCGCGGAGTTCACGCTCGAAGCCAACGCGCCGCCGGCAGCATCGGATCACCCGGCGCCTGCGCACGAGAATGACGACAGCGCCGACGAGGACTCGGAGCGATAACTAATTGACCATGAACCGGCGTCAACTTGCGGCGTGGGCGGGAATGATTGGGCCGGCGCTCTTTGTGGCGACCTTCACGCTCGAGGGCTGGCTTCGCCGCGGCTATGAATCATTGGGAATGTTCGTCAGTGAACTGGCGCTCGGTCCACGCGGATGGATTCAGGGCGTCAACTTCTTGGTTTTCGGCGTGCTGTTCCTCGGGTTTACGCGTGGCGTCGCCGCTGAATTTCAAGCCGGAAAGGCGTCGCGCATCGGCCCGATACTTCTCGCGATCATTGGAATCAGTCTGTTCGCTTCCGGCATTTTCGTGACGGATCCGGTGCCTACTCCTCCGGACCAGATGAGCTGGCACGGCAAGCTCCACACCAACCTCTTCGGAGCGCTCGTATTTTCACTGTCGCCGGTTAGCTGCTTCGTGTTCCTGCGCCGCTTTCACGAGGATCCGAAGTGGCGATCGCTTCAATGGTGGACGCTCGCGGCCGGAGTGATAACTGCCGCGGTAGTCGTCGTCATGTCCATTGGGCTCGCGCAGCCGCCAGCCGGCCCGAGCGCCTTCTATGAATGGAGAGGTCTCATTCAACGAATCTTCATCGTCACGTACTTGAGCTGGATATTCACCTTTGCGTTGCGACTCCCCAGGTGAAGATTTCCGGGCTACCCGAGGGCCGCGCTCTGGCCGGCGGGTTTGAAGGCGCCACCGTCTATGGTCTGTTTGTGGACCAGTAGCCGTTGGCTGAGAGGAAGCCGGAAGCAGATGTAGCGGACGGCGTGCACGACCACGTGCCCGACGCCGACGCCCCTC
This sequence comes from uncultured delta proteobacterium, assembly GCA_963749215.1. GTDB lineage: Bacteria > Desulfobacterota > Binatia > Binatales > Binataceae > CAVVMA01. Next base: position 270,631 of record CAVVMA010000011.1, read on the forward strand.
CGGTAGTATCGGCCAGGAACGTTCCGTTGAACGTGCACGTGGCGTTGGGATCGGCCAGAGACGGGATCGCGACGGTGAAGGTCCCGCTACCGTTGCTGAGCGTGCCGTTGCCCGCTGCGGGCGCCGTCGTGGCGATCGTCGCGCCCGAGGCGCTTAGGTCGAGCGTGCCGCTTATCGGACTCGCCACCGTGGTCGGGCATGGGTTGGCGACAGTGACGTTCTCGCTGCCGGTGAATGTGCCGGAATAAGCGCCGTCGAGCGGCGGCACAGCCATGGCAAGCGAGGTGGCCGTCATCTGGGTGCTGGTGTAAGAGGCAGCCAGCGTCGGGCCCTGAGTGCTCGTAATCACGGTCATGAGCTGACTGCTCGCCGCCTGATTGAAGCCATTAACGGAGTTGACCACCGACTGGAGGGCCTGCGGACTGGTCTGCGCCAGCGCGACCCCGATACTGATTAGCTGGCCGGCAGGGCCGAGATCGGCGAACGCCAGCGCCTGGGACGGCACCGCCGGGGCCACCTGGGGATTGCTGGCCTGAGACAGAATCGACAGCGCCGCTGCTCCCGCCCCGTTGATAATCCCGGCGGCTGCGGCCGCTGCGCCGGGCTGCTTGCAGGCCGGCGAGGTTTCCGAGTCCTGGAACAGGTTTGCGATGTCGTTGGAGAACGCCGCCGCGTTGCCCGCGCTGTTGTCGCTCAGCGCCGCGGCGGCTTCCGCCGCCAGGCATCCGCCGCCGTTGCTCTGCGCGCCGATCTTCCTGGCGAGCGAACGCCGCGCGCCGGCAGATTGGGCTCCGCTGCTGCTCGCCAGCGCCATCAGCATGCTGAGCGTTTGGTCATCTGCGGCCGTCAGTTGCGCCTGACCGATCGTGACGTTGACTCCGCTCACGGTGGCCAGTTCGACCCCGGTTGCACTGTTGTTCAGCGCGGCCAGCAGCGCGCCTGACTCATTCGCGACGTTCGTCAGCGAACCCTCCAAATCCTGGGTTGCCAGTTGCGTGCTGCCCTTCAAGTCGGCCGCGAGCTTCATCGCGAAGATCTGCTCCTGCTCGAGGAAATCGAAGATAACCAGGTCGGTTTTCAGGCCACTGGTCGCCGTCGGCATCGTGATCTTGACCAGCGGAGCTTGCGCGCTGAGCGTGGTTGTTCCGGACTGCATCTGCAGCAATTCTCCGACGCCGACCGTCGCGCTGCCCGCCTCCGGTTCGCCGCTGAGGGGGTCGACCACCGGCGGGATCACTACCGAGATCAATCCACCATTGTCCTGTCCCGCAGCCAAGGTCAGGTCCAGTCCCGGTTTTCCCGTGGTCAGCTTCTCAGTGAATGTGACCACCGCCGGTGCGATCGACACCGGCGCATAGCCCGAGACCTTGAATGTCACCTGTCCGAGCGCAGGCTGCGGTTTGGATTTGGAGCTGGCGGATAGCACCTTCGGAGCCAGCCCGACACCCGAAAGACTGGTGCTTACCTTGGGACCGCTGGTGGTGACGGTCAGGGTGCCCTTGCGCGTGCCCGCGTGCGAGGGGGTAAACACGATCGAGGTATAGCAACTCGTGCCCGGCGCAAGCTGCTGTCCCACACAGCCGTTGTTCTGGACGAAATCGCCGGAGGAGTGGCCCTTGAGCGTGACACTGGTGACACTCAAGAGTTTGCAGGTCGTGTTAGTCAGCACTTCTTTTACCGGGGTACTGGGTGAGAAGAGAGATTGCTTGGGAAACGTGAACGGCTTGATGGTTGGTGGAGTGCTGTGGCATTTTTTGGCGCTCGACCAGGTCAGCTCGTCGGAAACTGCTGGCGCGGGCCCGCAGACCCCGGTCGGCGCCGGAGTAGGTGTCGGAGTCGGGGTGGGAGTCGCGGTTGGCGTTGGCGTGGGCGTAGGACTTGGTGTCGGAGTCGGAGTGGAACTCGGGGTCGGAGTGGGAGTTGGCGTAGGTGTCGGCGTAGGCGTGGGTGTCGGTGAAGGGGTCGGAGTGCGAGTGGGCGTGGGAGTCGGTGTCGGAGTGGGGGTCGAGGTCGGCGTGGGCGAAGGGCTCGGCGTAGGTGTCGGCGAAGGCGTGGACGTTGGGGTCGGTGTAGGTGTCGGAGTTGGGGTGGGAGTCGCGGTTGGGGTTGGCGTCGGGGTCGGCGTCTGAGTGGGGGTTGGCGTGGGTGTCGGAGTCGGCGTAGGCGTAGGAGTTGGTGTCGGTGAAGCTGTCGGAGTAGGTGTGGGCGTCGGGGTCGGCGTCTGAGTTGGCGTGGGCGTGGAGTCGGAGTCGGAGTCGGCGTTTGAGTGGAGGTCGAGGTCGGCGTAGGTGTCGCGGTTGGAGTTGGAGTCGGTGTCGGCGTCTGAGTGGGGCTCGGCGTAGGAGTGGGCGTCGGTGAAGGCGTCGGAGTTGGAGTGGGGGTGCGGGTCGGAGTCGGCGTAGGTGTAGGAGATGGCGTCGGAGTCGGCGTGGGTGTCGGAGTCGAGGTCGGCGTGGGCGTCGGTGTTGGTGTGGGCGTGCGGCTCGGAGTCGGGGTAGGTGTAGGAGATGGCGTCGGAGTCGGTGTGGGTGTTGGAGTTGGCGTTGCCGCCGAGGGAAAGACGGCGACTTGGAGCGGCGTGACGACCGGCTTGGCCAGACCCAGGATCTCGCTCATGCTGAAGCCATTCAGATTCACCACCCAGCAGTTGCCGGATCCGTCCAGGGCTATCGCGTTGGGCTCGCTGAACGCCGCGCCAGTGGAGGCGAAGTTCAGGCCCGTAGCGTAGCCGCTGCTCGCCGTCAGCTCGGCCGCGCTGTTGTTGGCGAAATTCGTTAAAAAGAGGTTGTCGGATCCATCCAGGGCGATCGAACCGGGCCCGCCGAACGCCGCGCCAGAGGGGTCGAAGTTGAGCCCTGTAGCGTAACCGCTCGCGACTGTCAGCTCGCTCGCGCTCCCCTTGTCCCCGGTGCCGCCAACCGAATTCGCCACAAAGACGTTGCCGGACCCGTCCAGCGCCATCGAGCTGGGCGCGCTGAAAGCCGCGCCCGAGGGCTGGAAGTTGAGGCCTGTGGCGTAACCGCTGGCGACTTTCAGCTCGCTCACGCTGGCGGGAATTCCGCTGACATTGTTGCAGATGCCGCCGCAGTTCGCCACAAAGACGTTGCCGGACCCGTCCAGCCCTATCGATTCGGGAGTCTTGAACGCTGCGGCCGTGGCGGCGAAGTTGCGGCCGGTAGCGTAACCGCTCGCCTCCGTCAGTTCGCTCACGGTGCTACCTGCCTGGTTCGCCGCAAAGACGTTGCCGGATCCATCCAGCGCTATCGAGATGGGGTCGTCGAAGGCTGCGGCCGCGGGGGCGAAGTTGCGGCCGGCAGCGTAACCGCTCGCCTCAGTCAGCTCGCTCACGCTGCCGCTGCCGCTGTCGGTGATATTCGCCACAAAGACGTTGCCCGATCCGTCCAGCGCTATCGAGATAGGGCCATCGAACGACGCCGCCGCAGGGGCGAAATTGAGGCCCGTAGCATAACCACTCGCCGCCGTCAGCTCGCTCACGCTGCCGCTGTTGCTGAAGCCTGAAGAGTTCGCCGCAAAGACGTTGCCGGATCCGTCCACCGCTATCGCGGCAGGGAGGAAGAACGACGCTCCCGAGGGAGCGAAGTTAAGCGCCATCTCCCATCCGTCGGGCGCCGCCGCCAGCGTCGGGCTGAACGGCGTGCTCGCCGCGGCAAGTCCGTACAGCGCGCTCACGTTGTTCGCAGGGTTGGTGACGATCAGGTACGCCGCCCCGAGTGTGTCGGTGATGGTCGGAGTGCCCGAACAGCTAGTGGTGTAGGTGTCTCCGGGAGTCGCATCGCACATCAGCGCCGCGCAGGCGCTCGACGACGATCCGGAACTCTCGACGCATCCGGCGAGAATGTTGGCCAGCGTATCCAGCCGCTGGAGCGCGTCCGGCTCGCCGCTCAGGAAGCTTGACGGATTACCGCTCACCGAGAAGTTGCTGGCATTCACGTCCGCCAGGTTGGCGAAACCTATGTACGCGTTCCGCAGCCCGATCGCGTTGGTCGAAGGCGCGCCGATGTTATGCCCGCTCGAATCGAAGAACTGCGCTACCGCCCACGCGGTTGCCGCGGTGGTCAGCTCATTGATTATTACAGTGGTGGAGGGCGTCAGGCTGTCACATGGGCCCAGCGCCGCCATCAGACCGATGGCCGAATTGGCGCCTGAGCCGGCATTCCCTCCGCTCGCGATGACATAGGTCTGCGGATTTCCCGCCGGGCAGGTGTATGAAACGGTAAAGGTGCCGGCGGCGGAGGTCGTGGTCGTCCCGATCGAGGCGGCGCCCGAGCCGTACCCGGTAGTACCTGACGCGTACAGCGTGACGGTGGAACCGGAAATCGGCAGCGCCGATCCGCTCAGGACCGTCCCGGTGAAGGTCGGCCCGCTCGCTCTCAGCACCGATCGAACCAGCACGACGCAGATTGGCACCAGCACGATTAGCGCGACGACGAATGCCGGCCGTGCGGCGCCTGACCAGGCCCGCTTGCAGGTACTCGCTATCGCGCGTCCCATCGGCTCCCCCTTTGCGCGACCTCAAACGAGGACAAGCGATGCAGATGATGGAGTTGGCCTGGCGGGAGAGGCTTTGAACGGCGCAACATCGGGCCAAGCTCAAGTCGGACGCGATCCCGATATCGATCCCAACCGCGCGACCTTCCACTTATTCGGGGGAGAAGTCAAGCAAAAGCAATCGATTTGTCAGCGGTATCACCGGCCGAAGATTCGGGCGAAGAAGCCGCTTACCGCGCGGAAGACCCCGCTCGGTGCGGTGGTTGGCGAGGCGGTACGAATCGCCTCAGAGGGTGCGCCGGGCGGTGCGCCGCCGAGTCCGGTAGCCGTCGCCGACAGCGCGCCGCCATGGAGCGGGCAGACCATCGTTGGTTCGGTGCCGGTGAGAAACGGCATCGCGATACTGCGCGGGCAGGCCGTGGTCGCCAGCCCTCCGGAAGACGGATCTATCACCGCCATCGTGATCCCTTTGGGGCGCACGAAGTCTCGCGCGTCTCCGCTCGAAGCCTCCGCCATGAAATTCGTCCACGCCGGCAGTGCGGCTTGCGCGCCGGTAAGGCCGAGGCTCTGCGGATGGTCGAATCCGACCCACACGCCGCAGACTATCGCGGGCGTATAGCCGATAAAGTACGCGTCCTTGTAGTCGTCGGTCGTGCCGGTCTTGCCGGCGGCCGGAAAATCGAGCCCCATCCGCGTGGCGCTCGCGGCCGTCCCGTAGCGCAGCACACCTTCGAGCGCTCCGGTAATCAGGTATGCCGCGCGCGCGCTCACGATCCGCTTCTCGCTTGTTTCATGATTGAAGATGAGATGACCCTTGCCGTCGATCACCGATTCGATTGCATACGGCGGCGCGGCGATTCCGGCGTTCGCGAACACCTGGTACGCAGAGCTCAGCTCCAACAGCGTAGTCTCGTCAGCCCCGATCGCGATCGGCAGCACCGGCGCCAGGTCCTCGTTGATTCCAAGCTCGTGGGCAGTCCTGACGATCGCAGACGGACCGAGCAGGCTGCCCACGTACGCAGTCGGAACGTTGAGCGATTCCGCCAGCGCGTCGGCGACCGTGACCGAACCGCGATAAGTGCGCTCGTAGTTCACCGGCGTCCATCCGCCGAACGACATCGGGCGATCCGGCAGGATCGACGCGAGCGTCAGCGGCGGCGAGAACGGGCTCCGCTCCGGGTCGAGCGCGGCCAGGTAGACGATTGGCTTGAAGGCCGAGCCGGGCTGCCGCTTGGCGGCGACCGCGCGGTTGAACTGGCTCACGCCGTAGTCGCGCCCGCCGACCATCGCGAGCATCGCGCCGCTGCGCGCGTCGAGCGCGAGGCTCGCGCTTTCGAGCCGGTTCTCCGGACCGGCGCGGCGCAGCCCCCGATGGTCGCGCTCGAGCCGCTCCAGATTGTCGGCTACGCTCTGCGCGGCCGCGGCCTGAAGCTCCGGATCGAGCGTGGTGTAGGCTTTTACGCCCGCGAGACTACCGTCGAAACCCGGGATCGCCGCGACCTGGGCGATTACGTAGTCGGTGAAATACGGGGCACGGCGGCTGCCCGAGTCGCTTGCGAGCGCGAGCGGCGCCGCGCGCGCGGCCTCGTAGGTTTCCGGGTCGATAGCTCCGGCATTCTCCATCAACGCCAGCACGGTATCGCGGCGCGCCCGGCAGGGCTCGGGATGGCGGCGCGGGTCGTACAGGGTCGGCGCGCGAATCATCCCGATCAGGGTCGCCGCCTCCTCGGGAGTAACTTCGCGCAGATCCTTGTTGAAGAAATACCGCGACGCGAGCGGCATCCCGTAGATCGGCGCGCCGTGATATTCGCCGAGCGGAACGTCATTGATGTAGCGCTCTAGGATCTCGGCTTTCTTGAGCCGGATTTCGAGCACCACGGCGATCGCGGCCTCGCGGAACTTGCGCCGAAAGCTTCGCCCCCGGGGCGGGATAAACGTGCGGGCGAGCTGCTGCGTGATCGTGCTGGCGCCCTGCTTGAGGCTTCCGTAGCGCAAGTCGATCAGCGCCGCCTCGACGATTCGAATCGGGTCGAAGCCCGGATGGTAGTAGAAGAAGCGATCCTCGGTGGCGAGCAGACCCTTCACGAGGTAGGGCTTGAGCTCCGCAAGCTGCACCTCGACGCGCTCGGCCGGAGCGTCGGCCATCAGGCGCCCGATCACTTCCGGCTCCAGAGTGGCCCGCTTGAGTTCCACGCCACCAGCATCGGCCAGGCGCTCGATTTTCTCGCCGTCGGCAGCTAGGACGAGGCGGACCATCGAGGCAGGATAATCGCGCAGGCCAAGCCGAAACCCGCGCAGGTAGATTGCGATCGCACCCGGCGCCGCCGAATACTCGCCCGGATTCGCGACCCGCTCGACGCGCGTGTAGCTCAGATGGTCGAGGCGATCCGTCAGATGTAGACGCGCGACGCTCTGGCCGGCGTGAAGCTCCAACGGCGCCGAGTAGATCGCCGAGCTGAGCGCGGCGCGGCGCTGTTCGATCAGGACTGAGATTTCGCCGTAGAGGCCGGCCAGGTAAAACCCGGCGACGAAGCACAACAGCAGGAAGGCGCCGCCGGCCGCGCGGCGCCATCCCACGGCGCGCCAGATGCGGCGCGCACGCCCGAGCTTGCGCCTTGGACGCGCCATCCCAACCTCCGCCTCATGAGTATACCGCGTCGCAGGCCGCGCGACTCGCGACTATTTTATCGATGGGGCCGAGCAGGCCGGCCCCGATGCGAACGAAACGGGCCGGCGCGAGCCCGGCCCGTGATCCAAACGGCGTCAGGACAGAAAGCCGCCCGAAGATTCTACTTCAGGCTGCCGACCTTTTGCTGCGAGGGCCGGCTGACGCACTTCTGGAACCACTTCTGCGTGGCCGGAGTGCCCGACAGATCGAACCCGACGAAGGTCGACAGAGTGAGCACCGAAGCGACGTTCAGATCGGCGATCGTGAAGTCCTTGCCGAGCAGGTACTCATGCGACTTCAGACGATCGTCCAGCACCTTGAGCGGCGCCTGGAGCGCCGTGGTCGCGTTCTTCACCGCGCTCTCGCTGCGCTGCTCGGCCGGCAGGAACATCTTGTTCATCAGAATCGTGATCAGATGCGGCTCGAGCTCGGTCATCCCGAAGAAGCTCCACTGGTAGGCGCCGGCGTGCCCCTCGACGGTCGCGGGCCAGAACGGAGCCTTGCCGTATTTCTCGGCCAGGTAAAGGTTGATCGCCATCGACTCCCATACGATCAGCCCATTGTCGTCGAGCGACGGGATATGCCCGTTCGGATTGATTTTCAGATACTCGGGCTTGCGCGTGTCACCCTGGAACGTGATCGGCAGATGCTCGTACTTGAGCCCCAGCTCTTCGAGCGCCCACGCCGGGCGCCCGGCCCGCGACATTACCGTACCGTACAATTTGATCATTGCGTCCTCCCTCCGGCCATATTGAAACTTCAGCGAGAATTCACCTCTATCTAGACCAGAGCGGCCCGCGAGACAAACTCCAGCAACATCAACAGAAACGGAATGTTTTTCCCTGTCACCCTCGCGCGTGGCTGCCGCGCGAAGGGTCCCGGACCGGGATTCCTCGCGCGCCAGACAAACCAGACGCGCGGGAATGACAACACTTAGCTTGCTGGCGTCGTCGGCTCACTGCTTGTAGCCGAACCGGCGCAGCATCGCATGGCGCTCGGCGCGCTGCGCGTCACCCTCCACTCCCTTGGGAGATTCACCGTCGATAACGCCGATCACGCCGCGTCCGGTTCCTTCGCAGGCGACGATTACGCGCACCGGATTTGAGGTCGCACAAAAGATCGTGCACACCTCCGAGACCGACTTGATCTGGTTGAGCACGTTGACCGGAAATGCGTTGCCGAGCATCACGACGAATACATGGCCGGCGCCGATCGCTTGCGCGCATTCCACCGCCGGCTTTTCCAGCTCCGGCGCGGTGCCGGTATGCCGTATCAGGCATGGTCCCGAGGCCTCGCAGAACGCCGCGCCGAACCTGATTCCCGGCACTGCCTGCACCAGCGCCTCGTAGAGATCCTCGATCGTCTTGATGAAGTGGGCCTGGCCGATGATCACGTTCACATCGGCCGGCTTGCTTACCTCGATCGTGCGTAGTTCCATCGCGGGTTGCTCTCTCTGCGGAGTTTCGTAGAAATGATATGAAAGAGCGTGCGGCAGTGACAGACCTCTCCCGCGCCTGCGGACTGTCCGCAGGCGCAAGCCGGGAGAGAGCCTGCCCTGAGCGAAGCCGAAGGGTCGCCGCGCGACATTCATGTCGCGCGGCAGGTGAGGGCGCAGGCGGTGAAGGAGCAGACTTCAACAAATCCCGGGCGCGAAATCGTGGAACGGCGGATGCCGGCGTACTTTTACCGGCTCTCGCCGGCCCGCCAGCGGACTTATCTCAAGAGCGACGCGATCGAGCGCCTGCCGTTCGTGCCCGATACGACCACGCTCGATTCGGCGGGCAACCTGATGCGTGCGCTGGAAACCGGCGCGCGCCCGGCGGTGAACGACGCCACCGGTGTCCTGGTGGCGGACCTGTGCCGGCGCTTCGCCGTGCCGACCGTGCGAATCGAGGTGCGCGACGTGCGTCCGCGCAACACGCGCGGCGAGCTGCATGGGATCTTCTTCACGCGTCCGCCATCGATCGTGCTCTGGATGCGCACGGCGCAGCGCCACGACGTGGTCAAGCCCAAAACCTTCCTCCGCACCCTGCTGCACGAAGTCGGCCACTACCTCGACTATGCGCTGCTGAAGCTGGACGATTCATTCCACACCGGCGGCTTCTTCAAGCGGGAATCGTTCCTGGTCCGCGCGCTCGATCCTTCGGCCAAGCCCGCAGCGCGTCCTGCCCGCGCGGAGCCGCCCTTCTTGCTTTGAGACGCACAAAGCTGAAAAACTGTCGCACTTGATCGAACCTGGCAAGGTTCGGTTGCTGAGGGCAAATGGGAATTCTCGACTGGTTTCGCTCGTCGCCGTCGCCGCGCGATACGCTGCTGGCCGAGCTGGCCGACATCGCGGGCCGGATCGAGTCGCTGATCGAACGCCTGGAGCGGCACGCCAAATTTTGCTCGTACGTCAATATCAAGTCCGGCCTCGAGCAGCTCGCGGTCAGGGAAGCGGCTCACCTCAAGGCGCTCAAGTCGATTCTCTCCGACAATGGCCTGTGGCCGCGGCCACCCGAGCAGGTCGCCCACGACGGGTCCAGTAACTGGGAGCGTTTGGCCGGCGACCTCGAGCTGGCCGACGGGTTGAACAAGATGCTCAACCTGCAGTCCGTGATGTGGGAATCGATCGACCCCGCGATGGCGAAGCGGTTCGCCGCGATGTACGCCGAGGAATACGACAACATCAGCTTCCTGCGCGACTTGACGCTGAAGTGCGACCCGCAGGCGTTCGATTAGAGATACCGATCCAGGCCGCGGCGCTTGAGCTCGTCGGTGACCAGGCGCAGCTCCTGAGAGCGCGAGCGGCGCGCGATCAGGAGTGCGTCGCCCGAATCGACCACCACCAGATCATCGACTCCCATCAGGACCATCAGGCGATCGCGCGCGTGCGCGAAAATGCCGTTTGCTGCGAGCGCGATCACATTGCCCGACAGGACGTTGTCCGCCAGGTGCGCGTGAATCGTGCGACGCGGCTGCTCGGGCCACGCATCGCCTCCCACAGTCCCTCCCAGCTCCCCACGTCATGCCATCGAAATCGCGCGCGCACGCAGAGCACCCGGCGGCTCTTCTCGACGATCTCGCGGTCGAACGCGTCGAAATGGAGCCGGCCATACAAGGCTGCGGATTTCGCCGGCGCAGCGGCGATCTTATTCATCGCCGCTGCGAGCGCCGGACAATGCTCACGCAACTCGTCGTCGAGCGTGCGCGTGCCGACCACGAACATGCCGGCGTTCCAGAGGAACTGGCCCGAACGGACCATCTTTGCCGCGATCGCCGGGGGCGGTTTTTCGACAAAGCGCGCCACCTCGAAGCCGGCGCCGGACTTGCGTCCGAGCTGGATATGCCCGAAGCCAGGCTCGACGCGAGTCGGCTCGACGCCGATTATCACCAACGCGCCGCGAGCTCTGGCCAGCGCGATCGCGCCCCTGAGCGTGCGCTCGAACGCCGCGGCGGGCGAGATGAGATGGTCGGCGGGCGTTACCGCGATCGTCGCCTCGCCGAGCCGGCACCGAATGAGCGCCGCGCCATAGGCGATCGCGACGGTGGTGCCGCGCGCCTGCGGCTCAACCAGAATATTGCGCGGCGGCACCAGGCCGCGCAGCGCCGCGCGAAACGCGCGCTCCTGGCCGCGCGCGATAAGGACGAAGACTCGCTCGCGACCGGTGAGCGTTTGCGCCCGCGCCACGGTCTCACTGAGCAGCGAGGTCTTGCCGTCGAGCGAGAACAATGGCTTCGGCCGATTTCCCCGGCTGAGCGGCCAGAAACGCGCGCCGCGCCCGCCCGCGATTATCAGCACACAGGTATCGGCGTCCGCCCGCCGCGACTTGATCCGGACGCTCAAATCGCGCCGAGCTCCTTGAGCTTGCCCTCGAACAGCGCGCGGATTTCGTCGAGCCGCTGTTCGCTCGACGCCTCAAAGCGCGTCACCAGCGCGGGCTGGGTGTTGGACGCACGAACCAGCCCCCAGCCGTCGGAAAAGTTCACCCGCACGCCGTCGATATCGATCACGTCGTAGTGCGAGCGGAAATATTCGGCGGCGCGGCGGACGAGATCGAACTTGCGATCGTCGGGACAATCGAGCCGAATCTCCGGCGTGCTCCAGGCCCTTGGAAGGTCCGACAGAATCGCGGCGAGGCCACGGTTCTCGCGGTCCAGAATTTCGAGCAGCCGAAACGAGGCGTAGATCGCGTCGTCGAAGCCGTAGTAGCGATCGGCGAAGAACATGTGGCCGCTCATCTCGCCGGCCAGCGCCGCGCCTTCCTCCTTGAGCTTGCTCTTGATCAGCGAGTGGCCGGTCTTCCACATGATCGGACGCCCGCCGTGACGCGCGATGTCGTCGTACATCCGCTTGGAGCATTTGACGTCGCCGATTATCGCGGCGCCAGGCCGCTCCTTCAGGATCGAGCGCGCGAACGCCACCATCAGCTCGTCGCCCCATACGATCTTGCCGTTTTCGTCGATCGCTCCGATTCGGTCCGCGTCGCCGTCGTACGCGATACCGACCTGGGCGCCGTTTTTGATCACCGCCGCGGCGAGGTCGCGCATGTTCTCCTCAACCGTCGGGTCCGGATGATGGTTCGGAAAGCGGCCGTCCATCTCGATGAACAGCTCGAAGGTCTGCAAGCCCATCTCGCGCATCAACGGCGCGGCGACCACCCCGCCGCATCCGTTGCCGCCGTCTACGGCGACCTTCATCCCCGGCGCGAGCTTGAACTGGCGCTTGATAAAGTCGCGGTAATCGGGAAGCACGGGACGATCGGTCAGCTTGCCTTTGGAGCCGGAGCGGACAAAATCGCGCGACTCGATTATTCTGCGGACCTGCTGAATCCCGTCGCCGAACAGCGTCGTCGGGCCGACCCCGAGCTTGAAGCCATTGTACTCGGCGGCGTTGTGGCTGCCGGTGATCATGGCGCCGCCGTCCATCTTCCAGTGCAGGACCGAAAAGTAGAGCAGCGGCGTCGGCACGATTCCAACGTCGGTCACATTTATCCCGCTTTCGAGTACTCCCTCCAGCAACCGATCGTGAAGGCGCGGTGACGACAGGCGGCAATCGCGGCCCAGGGTGACGTTCTTTTTGCCCGCCCGATGGAGCGTCGTCGCCCACGCACGGCCCAAATCGGCGACGAAGCCGTCGTCGAAGTCCGTCTCCACCACGCCCCGAATATCGTATTCGCGGAAGACCTGTGGGTTCATGCATTCTCCATGTATTTATCTTCTACGGATCGGGGCGCCGACGATGCGAATCGTAGCATGACCGCCTATTATGGGAACTCGCCGGGCGCTTGCCAAATGCCCGGCGGCTCGGGTAGTGGCCAACTTTGAACTTCGGCAACAGAGGGAAGCAGAATCCGGGATTCCTCGCGCGGCATCGCCCCCGGCGCATGCCACGCGCGGGAATGACAGAAAAAAAGCTCCTGTGTCATTCTCGCGCGTCTGCGTTGTCTGGCGCGCGAAGAATCCCGGCTCTTTCTGCCGTCGCGGCGACGAGGGCCGATAGGGCTGGTAGGTACACCGCTTGTCTGCTCAAACTTGACGACTACCGCGGCCCGCTACGTGGCCGATGAGCATGGACGATCAGAAAGTCGCGCTCGTGACCGGCGCGGGACGCGGCATCGGCCGCGCGGTGGCGATTGAACTTGCTCGCGCGGGCTTCGCGCTCTGCCTAGCGGCGCGAACGCGCGAACAACTCGAGGAGACCCGCCGTCTCACGGGACTCGCGCCGGAGCGCGCACTGATCGTGCTGATCGATCTTGCCGCCGAAGAAGGCCCCGAAACGCTCTTCACGACTGCGATCGAGCATTTCGGACGGCTGGGCCTGCTGGTCAACAACGCCGGATGGGGCCCCGCGCGCACGCCGCTCCACAAGACCAGCACGCCCGACCAGGATCGGATGCTCGCGCTGAACCTGCGCGCGCCAATCATGCTGGCGCGGCTCGCGTCCGCCACGATGGTCGCGCAACGAGCCGGCGCGATCATCAACATCGCCTCATCGGCGGGACGCGCGGCCCCGCCCTACGAGGCGATTTACGCGGCCACCAAGGCCGGCCTGATCGCATTCAGCCACGCATCCTTCGCCGAGTTGCGCCACAGCGGGATCAAGGTCTCGGTGATAATTCCCGGCCTGGTCGACACCGCGCTGATACCGTCGAACAAGCGGCTGGATCGCGCCCGTATGATCTCGCCCGATCAGGTCGCCGCCGCGGTGATGCAAATCGTCAACTCGCCCGCCGCGGTGTGCCCGGTCGAAATAGTCCTCGAGCCGCAGCTCGATCCCGAGCGGGCGGGTCTGTAACCGTCTGGCGCGATGTCCTTTACCGCCAGATTCGCGCTCGTATTCGCGGCCGGGCTTGCCGCTGCGATCGTGCTGTCGCCGCTGGCCGCGGCCGCGGTCGCAGCGGCCGGGTTTCACTTTCCGTTCCCGCGAATCTTCGATCGCACCGTGATGGCGACGCTCTTGATCGCGATCGTGTCGTGCGCGCGCGCCTTCAGGCTTGGCGAACGTCTGGCGAACGGCTTCGCGCGGCCGACAGAGAACGCTCCGCGCGCGCTCGGCGGCTTCGCGGTCGCGATCGCCGCGATGGGAGCGCTGGCGATTCTCGCAGCAGTTGTCGGAGGCCCCGGCAGCGGGACGATCGCCGCCCTCGCCTATCGCGCCGTCCGCTACCTTCCGGCCGCAGCCGCGATCGCGATTATCGAAGAGGGATTCTTTCGCGCCTTTCTGCTCGACGGGATGAAAAGCGACTTCGGTCGGCGCAGCGCGATCGTCGCCAGTTCCGCAGTCTACGCGCTCGCGCATCTGGTGCGCTCGCCGGCCCATTTCTATGTGAGCGGAATTGAGCCCACGGTCGGCGCACTCAACGTGATCGCGGTTCTCGCGCAACTGGCCGATCCGCACGTGATGCTGCCACCACTGATTGGGTTGTTCCTCATCGGGATGGTGCTCGGCGAAGCGTTCGTGCTCACCGGTACGGTCTACTTCTCAATGGGGATGCACGCCGGGCTGATCATGGGGCTCAAATCGTGGTCCGCGATTGCGCCGGAGCACTCGTCGATCCCCGGATGGCTGTTCGGCTCCGGACGATTCCCACTGGTGAGCGGCGCCGCCGCGTGGATCATCGCGATCCTGATTCTCGCGATGATTCGTCCGCTGACGCGCGCCCGACGGCCGTGAGTCCCGGGGAGGAAACGAATAGGATCGCCGCGCGTCTGCGCCTCTCCCTGACCAGGGAGAGGTCGGCGAGCATTTGCGTCGGCAAATCGCTCGCCGGGTGAGGGTAGTCTGCCAGCGCGCGGCCAGCGAAGAAAAAATCTTCGCCGGATTTCCACACTCGCTCGCTGACTTGCTCGGCGCCCTACTCCGCTTGGTAGGGTTTGCCGACCAAATGACGGGCGGGACGCCCGTCCTACTTCAGTGGAACAACGGCCACCCTTCGAGCAGCGTCAGGGGAGGTTTCCGCAGGCACGGTGCGATCCGAAGTAGGGCCGGCCTCCCGCCGGCCGCTGCGCCCAGCCCCGGCGATCCGGACTACCCTCACCCGGTGCGCCGTCTGCGATCGCAGACGCGCACCGTCCTCTCCCTGGTCAGGGAGAGGATCCAGAAACGAGGTCGTCGAGCGCGATTGTGCGTGCGTTGCGCGCGCGCGGCGCGCGCAACGCCTCGCCCTGACCTGACCAGGGTTAGGCGGCGAGCGCCGCCTCGCTCGACCAAGGTCAGAGCGACGAGGGGTCCGCGGTTGTGCGAGACGCCTTCGCGGCGTCGCGATGGCGATGGCGTGAGGTCTCGTCGTAGACCGGCGCCATCCCGCGCGGGCGGGTCTTGTAGCGGCGATGCGTCCACAGGAACTGCTCGGGATAGCGGCGCACGATGTCCTCGATCGCGTTGACGAACCGGCGGGTGTTTTCTTCTATATCGCGTTCGCGGTCGTCGCTGCGCTGGATCGGAATTTCATCGCGGATCACGATTTGATGAGTGCGGTTGCCGGGCTGGCGGACGAGAAAGACCGGCACCACCGGCGCACCCGAGATCAGCGCCAGACGCGCCAGACCGCTGGGCGTAGCGGCCGGCTCTCCCAGAAACGGCACGAAGATCGCCTCGCTGCGCTTGGCGTTCTGGTCGAACGGAATCCCGACCATCTCGCCGTGCCGCAACGCGCCGAGCACCGCGCGCGCGGCGGAATGCTTGCGTATTATGTCGACCCCTACGCGCTCGCGCACGAAGGTCGCAAGCGCGTCGCCCGCAATGAAGCGCTGGGTGTGATGAACCAGGCTGATCTGGAAACCGTGCATCGCATGCGCCGCCGGCAGCAGCTCGAAGTTGCCGAAATGAGCGGTGAGCACCAGCATCCCGCGGCCCTGATTGCGGGCTTGCAGCTCGCGCCAGTACTCGAAGCGGTCGTAGGTGATGCGATCCCTCAGCCTGCGGTAGAAAAAGCCGCCCAACCGGATGTACTCGGCTCCGGCGCGGCCGAGATTGATGTAAGAGCCACGCAGCATTCGCTTGCGTTCGTCGAGCGTGCGGTCGGGAAACGCGAACGCAAGGTTCGTGAGCCCGATCTTCAGGTGGCGCCGATCGAGCAGATAGGCGAGGAATCCGCACGCCACTCCGATTGGATAGAGGATGAAGTCGGGAATGAGGCTGAGCGCGTGGACGATCGCGACCATCAGGTAGTACAGCGCGCGGCTGCCGGGATCGAGCGCCTGGCGCTTGCGCACGCGCGACCGGCGCGCGTTCGTTCGATCGCCGGCAGGGTCCGAGGCTGCGCGCAGATCGGCGGCGAGAAGGCGGGCGGGCGAAGGTCCGGCGGCCAAATTTTGATCTGCTTCCAATCCGGTCGCGCGTGCTCGTGTCGCTATAGCAGCGAAATGTCGGCCAGGCGGTCGCGCTTGGGAACCTTGGGAATCACCACCAGGCCCGAGTCGGTGACGAAAAACCGTTTGCGATCGCGTTCGAGATCGTAGCCGATCTCCTCGCCCTCTGGGATATATACGTTCTTGTCGATGATCGCCCGCCGCACGCGCGCGTGCCGCCCGATCTCCACGTAGTCCATAATTACCGACTCGTCGATCTCGCTGTACGAATGTACGAATACCGAGCGCCCGAGGATCGAATTGCGCACCGCGCCGCCCGAGATGATACAGCCCTCGGAGATCGTGGAATGCAGCGCCAGTCCGCGCCGCCCGTCTTCGGCAAACACGAACTTGGCCGGCGGCTGATCGTAGTACGCGGTGCGCAGCGGCCAATACGGATTGTACAGGTTGAGATGGGGCCGCGCGTCGCGCAAATCCATGTTGGCGTCGAAGTACGACTCCAGCGTACCGACGTCCCGCCAGTAGCTCAGGGTTTCCTCCGAATCGCCCCGGATGTGGTTGGTCATGAAGTTGTAGGCATAGACGGGGACGCGGTTGATCAGGCCCGGAATGAGATTGTGGCCGAAGTCGTGCTGGCTGCCGACCTCCTGCGCGTCCTCGATCAGCGCCGCCTTCAGCACTTGCGGGTCGAACAGGTAATTTCCCATCGAAGCCAGGCACTTGTCCGGCGCGCCCGGCATCGGGGAGGGATTTTCCGGCTTCTCTTCGAAGCCGATGATCCTGAGGCCCGAGTCGACCTCGATCACGCCGTACTGGTTGCCCTGATCGACATCGACCGGCAACGCGGCGACCGTGACCGCGGACTTGCGCTCGAGATGGAAATCGATCATCTGTTGCACATCCATCCGATAGACATGGTCGGCGCTGAATACGGCCACCAGGTCGGGCTTGGTGTCCTCCACCAGGTTCAGGTTCTGGAAGATCGCGTCGGCAGTGCCCTGATACCAGGTCTCGCCCATCCGCATCTGCGCGGGCACCGGCGTTATGAAATGTCCCGGCAGCAGCCCGCCGAACTGCCATCCGTCCTTCAGATGCTCGATCAGCGACTGCGAGCGCCACTGCACGAGCACATAGATGGAATAAATCCCCGAGTTGACCAGATTGGATAGCACGAAGTCGATGATCCGGTACTTGCCGCCGAAGGGGACGGCCGGCTTGGCGCGATCCCTGGTCAGCAGGTGTAGACGGGTTCCCTGTCCGCCAGCCATTACGAGCGCGATCGTCCTCATCGCAACAGGCCAAAGCCTCCCGTCGTCGTAGATACCCATCCGGCAGTATAAAAGCGCGTTCCCGAGCGGGGAAGCCTCGCCGCGAGTTTATTCGTTCATTCTGTAAACGAATCGCCGCGGCGATTTCGAGGCGATTCGCGGCCTGTGGCGCATTCGGAGCAGTTTTCGCGTTTTTGTTTCAAATCAGTCACTGGATTTTCGGACGTGCACACGCCCGTTCTGGCCGGTCAAGCCGGTAATGCCTCAGCAACCGGCTTGATTTCCGGGGTTTTTCCGGGGGCAGTCCAGCCCCGAGGTTGAGGCATGCACCTTGCTTGAAACGTTTGCTTGTAGTTTACGTCTAAGGTTGCTGAGGAGAGAGAGTGGGCTCCCGGCGAAGGCCTCTCAGGTAGGGAGGAGATGAACATGCAATCAGTAGCAAGCACACAAGATATCCGGACAGACGACGTTCCGGGAGTGGTCTACAGGACCGTTTGCCAGAACCCCGGATGCGGTTTCACTTTCGATCTGAGGATCACGCCCAAGAACGCCGGACTGCTCGGCGGTACGCTCGAATGTCCGCGATGCAAACGGCATGGCGGCATGCTGAAGCCTTCGGGCAGATTAGGCGACAAGTTGTTCGCGGCGAAACTGAACTTCAAGGCCGCCAACATCGCGCCCCCAGCTCACGAAGAAGAGGATCTGCTTTCCGAGATGGCAAGTTCCAGCTACTGAGCCGGATCAGCAGCTCGGTTGCGGGCGGTTTCGCGCCGCCGCTGAAAGGCGGCCGAGAGCGCGGCCGAGTATTCAGCCACGACCCGGTCCAGTGCGTGATATTGCACGGCGGCTCGGGCGTTACGGCCGATGGCTGCGCGACGTTCGGGGTTGCTGGCCACGAAAAGCATCTTGGCGGTTAGATCGTCGGTGTTCCCTTTGCGAAAGAGGATGCCGGTTTTGCGATCTTCGATAATCTCGCGATGCGCAGGGATGTCGCTCGCCACGACCACGCGGCCGCACGCCTGAGCCTCAAGACAGACCATCGGCTGTCCTTCCGATTCGGAAGCCGTAACCACGATGTCGGCCAGATTCATGTACCGCGGCAGACTGCCGCGATCCACCCATCCGGGGAACTTGAATCTCGCCCATACTCCCGCCCGGCGGCAGGCCTCCCCCATCGCCCGCCTGCCCGATCCACCTCCCGCCATAACGTAGAACAGCCTGGGATCTTTCCTGAGCGCTTTCATTGCCGACTCGACGAGGTCCAGCGGCCTTTTTTCCGGCCTCATTCTGGAGGCATGAAGGACGACGACTGCGTCGCCGGCGATGCCCAGTTCCTTCCTCAGACCGGGATCCTCGGGCGCAGGGCGAAAATCCTCCAGATCGATGGGATTGCGGATAGCGCTGACGTTGCGCAATCCGAGCCGTCTGAGGCCGCACGCCATATGCTCCGAGACCGCGACAACCAGGTCGAATGACTTGAGCCGCCTGATGAGCGAAGCTGAGCCGCGCTGGCCTCGCGTCAACGCGTCGAGAGTGGCGCCGCCATGAATGATCACCACCGAAGAAAACGGCCGCCCGGGTGGATTGGAGATGAACCTGGCGACGGACTCGTGACCAACCAGCAGGATTTCGGGCGGATCGCTCGCGATCAGCCCGGGAAGCATCTTGCCAACTGCGGCGGCTTCGATCGCGTCGCGCCGAGCACCGGTGGGACCGGCGGCGCCCGAGCCCTCAAAATAAGGGACCCGGAACCTGATCACCTTGATCTGCGGACAGTTGAGCGGAAAACTCTCGACTCCCGTGCGCGCGATCGGCGCCAGAGCACGCACCCGATGACCCAACGCGCTCAGGCCGTTGAGGACGTATTCACCAACGACCCGGCTTCCTCCGCGATGTGGCGGGAACGGCAGTATGTAGAGGATATCGAGGCCACGGGCATCGCTCATCGGAACAAGCCATTTTTCGGCGACCCGCTACGTGCCGGCGACCGGATCGATCGTGACTCCCTGAAGACCCTGGATACTGGGCCGTTCGAGCAGCCGCCTGAGCCATCCGTCAACGTTGGGTCGTCCGCTTCCGGCCTCGATTCCCAAATCCTGGAGTATCACCAGGCGCGGCACGAAGCCGATATCCGCTACCGAAAACTCGGTGGCGAGAAACTGTCTTCCTTCGAGCTCGTGATTGAGGTAGTCGAGCAGGCGCTCGACCGCCTGCCGGAAGCGCTGGACGCGGGCTGCGTCGCGCTCGGCCTCGGGCTTCGCGATCTCCGCCATCAACTGCCCGACCTGGGGCGAAAATGAGCTGTCGGCGAGCTCTTCGAACAGGCGCGCGCGCGCGCGCAGGCTGCTCGATCCCACCGCCGGCAAAAGCGGCGGGTCGGGATATTCGTCGTCGAGGTACTCGTTGATTATCGTCGAGTCGTAGATCGTGGTGTCCTCGTCGATCAGGATGGGGACCTTGCCGTAGGGGTTGAGACGCAGGAACTCGGGCCTGCGCTGCTCGCCCTTGAGCAGGTCGACCTCGACGAGGTCGTAGGTGAGGCTTTTTTCCGCCATCACGATACGGACTTTTTGGCCGAACGGACATGGGAGGAAGTCGTAGAGCTTGATCATGGACCGCCTTATTCCGCCACAACGTTGAGCTTGATGCTCGCCTCCACTTCAGGGTCGAGCTTGACCTTGACGATGAATTCGCCGAGCTGCTTGATCGGCTCGGCGAGCTGGATTTTGCGCCGCTCGACATCGACGCCGTTCTGGCGCAGTGCCCGTTCGATGTCGAGGTTGGTGACCGAGCCGAACAGCTTGCCCTCTTCGCCGGCGCGCGCCGTGATAACCAGGGCCAGCACCTCGATTCGCGCCTTGAGGGCCGTCGAGAGGCCTTTCTTGGTCTCGCGCCGCGTCATCGCCTGGCGCTTCTGATGCTCGAACTCGCGAAGATTCCTGGGGTTGGCTTCGACCGCCAGTTTGCGCGGCAACAGGTAGTTGCGGGCGTAGCCGGCCCGCACTTTAACCACGTCGCCGATCCGCCCCAGGTTGGGGACTTCCTCTCGCAGTATCAGCTGCACGCTCATGATTCGGTCCTCGCTCTCGACCGCGCCTACATCAAATCGCTGAAGGTATCGGCTTCCGGGCTGGGAGGCCGCAGACGGCGAAAATCGACCCACAGGTCGAAGACCCCAACCGCAGAAACCAGTGCCGCCAGCACCGGCTGAACGCCGGCCACGAAATAGATTACGCCACGCCACGGCGCCGGCGTGGAAAGCATTTTGAGATAGAAGGCCATCACCGCCAGGCCTTGGCAGAAGTAAATCGCCGCCAGGCTGATGAACACGTCCAGGGCCGCCGTGCGCGCCGGCTCGGTCGGAACGAACAGCGCGAATCCGGTCGCGATCAACACCCAGATCAGCCACTCCGGCGTGGACCATCGGGCCAGATCGCCGAACAGCTTGTAGGAGAGCCGGGTCTTCCCGACCCATCGCCAGAACACCGTCAGGTTGATCAGCACCGCGGATGCCGCCGTGATTATCGCGAGGGCCGGCGCCAGTTGGACGACCATGTCGATCAGACGGGCGCGGGCGTCGCCTTCCATTGCCGGGCTGATGCCCATCAGTTTGTAGACTTCGTCGGTGCGCGCCAGCGCCACCGACAGGCCGTCGCGGAAAGTAGCGACCAGCGCGGCCGGCGATCCGGCGGCGATCAGCAGCGTGACCGACCCGGCTGCCAGGACTGCGCCGGTCGTGACCGCGACAATCGACTCGAAGCGCATCCCGCGCTCCAGCATGTAACAGATGATCGCAGTCGCCAGCCCGAACGATACCGTGTAGGCCATCAGCGCGAATGGGCCCGCGGCCAGCCCTATCGCGGTCGCGGTCAGCACGACGGCTGCCATCGTGCGCCACGCCGCCGCCGGACGCCCTACCGCATGACCGATTATCGGCGCGGGCGTCAGCACCATCAGCAGCGCACCGGCGAACGGAATCGCGCCGCCGGCCAGAAAAAGGGCCGCCGACAGCGCCGAGGCGCGAATCAGTCCGATGACCGCCTTGAGGGTCACGGACGTTCTCTATACCGACGGCTCTGACCCATTCGAATTCCCACCCGCTTCAATTCAATCCCGCTACAGTCCGAGCGTCGAGAACGGCAGCAAAGCGATTATCCGGGCCCGCTTGATCGCTACCGCGAGCTGGCGCTGATGTCGCGCGCAGTTGCCCGAGGTGCGGCTGGGCACGATCTTGCCGCCCTCGGTGATAAAGGTCTGGAGCGTGCGGACATCTTTGTAATCGACCTTGAGACTTTTGTCGGCGCAGAAGCGGCATACCTTGCGCCGGCCGCTGGGACGCCTTCGCGCGCCGCCGCGATCGCCCGGTCGTCCCTCGCCGCCGCGCGAGGGCCTTTGATGTTCCTGGTACTGCTGTGACTCGTTTTCTGCCATCACGGACCCTTAACTTTATATACCGGGCTGGATTCAGTCTCCCACCGGCTTGATTTCGTTTGCCAGAACCTCGACCTGCCGCGCGCGCAAAGCGCCGGCCCCGATTGCGCGGGCAACCGAGCGCAGCCGGCCCGTCACCCTAATCTCCTGCCCGGCTCGAAGCCCGCGAGCCGCCTCCCGCGCCGGTTCTCCGACCATCACGACCTCGAGCCGAAGCTCTTCGCCCTCGCCGCCACATTCGACGGCGATACGCAACAAAGCCGCGCCGCCCGGCGCGGTGCGAAGCTCGGGCTGACTCTTCAGTCGGCCGCATAGCTCAATCCTGTTGCTCACCGTTGGAAGGCTCTGAAGGCCCCTCATCCGGCGGCACCTGGAGCTCTTCGGGCGCGTCGGGGATGTCGGAGACTTCAGGGATATGCGCAGCGGCAGCGGCCCTGGTCTCCGCCGCGGCCCTGGCCTCTTCGATTCGGCGTTTGCGCGCCTCGACCTCCGCGCGAACCTTGGCGGCATCGGCCTCGGGTTCGAGCATCACGGAGATGTAGCGCAGAACGCCGTCGAACAGCTTCAGGTTTCGTTCGACTTCGCTGACTGCGGCGGTCGGCGCGGTGTAGTCCAGCCGCACGTAGAAGCCGCGCCGCTCGGTGCGAATCCGATAGGCGAGTTCGCGCGCTCCCCATTCGTCGGTCTCGATCAACTCGCCGCCGCCGGCGGTGACGATACCCTCGAAGCGCTTGATCGTTTCCTTGACCTGGACCTCGCCCAGATCAGTACGCAGGATAAAAACCGTCTCGTAGCGCCGCAAATTTGCGGACCTCCTTATGGATAAAGCCCCGCGAGGAGCAAGGAGCAACGCACCAAAATAACATCACGCCGCGCGCGTCTCAAGGGTCTGGTGCGATTTTGGCAGTGATCTAGTCTGGATTTTCTTTTACCCGAGCGCGAGCATATCTAGACGATTTCTTGACTGCCTCGAAGACGAAGTATGAGTCCAGCTCGCGCATGCGGGCATCGCCGAATATGCTGCGGAGCTTGTTGCGATACCAGGTCTTGCGCTTTGTCACGAAGTACATCGTGCCGCCCAAAACAAGTCGATTGAATCCCTTCTCTATGAAGTGCTTCGGTACGGAGAAGTCCACATGATAAGGCGGATTGCACAAGATCCTGCTGAAATTGGCCTCGCGTAGTTCGCGAAATCCGTCGCTCAGCACGATGTTCACCCCCTGGACGCGATTGACCGCGACGTTCTTCGCAGCGCATTCGATCGCAGTTTGGTCGTTGTCGACCATCCAAACCCGCTCGGCTCCGATGACCTTCGCTGCGTAGATTCCGATCAGCCCATATCCGCATCCCAGGTCGAGGACTTTGTCGTTCGGTTCAAAACTGATGCAGGACAACATCGCAAGCGAGCCGCGATCCACTTTGGTTGGCGAGAATAGACTCGGCTCCGTTTCGAACCGCAGGTCAATGCCGGCGACATTTGCGTGGATCATGGATCCGTTCCATTGCACTTTGCGGAAGCAATTCACAGTCTTGCCTCAGTCGATGCACCATTTTCCAGCTCGCGCGCGACCTGCTATGAGAGTGGCGCGACAACGACGTCAGCCCGTCCTCATGGAGCGCGAGATGGCCAGGAAAACAGCCCAGCCAAAGCGCACGTACAGCCAAGCCGAAACGCCCAGCGCCGAAGTCCGCCGCGAGCAGAGCACGGCCGGTGTCCGCTGCGAAGCGATCGCAGGTCAAGGCGCAGCTCAAGCTGCCGAGCTACGACGATCTTCCCGTCAGGCTTGGAGCGCCGGAGGGGGCCGCGTGGGGCGTGTTCGGCGACGACGACGAATTGGGGACGATCAACCTGCTGACGCCGGCCCGTGTGCGTCAGGCCGCAGCCAGTATCCGCACCGGCAAAGTCTTTGCGCTCAATCTGCCGATCAATATTCCCGACCCGCCGCTGTTCGGCCGCGGCCGGCACGTACACAGGGCTTTCCCGTTTCCGGGGGCAGAAGCGATCGCCGCCGACGATTGTCTCGACAACTTTTATCCGCAGGCGTCGTCGCAATGGGACGCGCTATGCCACGTGAAGCATCCGGCCGGGGCGTACAACGGAATCCCGGATCGCGAGATGGCGGCGCGCGGCGGAACCCGGCTGGGCATCGACAATCTCGCCCGGCGCGGTATCGCCGGACGCGGCGTGCTCGCCGACCTGGCACGTCATTACGAGCGCCACGGGAAGACTATCGACTTCACCAAACCCGGCATCATTCCGCTCGACGATCTTCAGGCCACGCTTGCGGAACAGAAAACGCGGCTTCGCGTCGGCGATATTCTCTTGATCCGGATCGGATGGACCCGGTTCTACCTGAGCGCAAGCCCGCAGATCAGGGAGGAGCTGGCGCGCGAGACCAAGGTTCCCGGAATCGAGGGTACGCCGCGGACCGCGCGATGGCTGTGGGAGAATCATCTCGCCGCAGTCGCCGCCGATTCGCCCGCGCTGGAGGCGCTGCCGAAGGCGCCCGACGACACGCACTTTTTGCATTTCCATCTGCTGGGACTGTTCGGGATGCCGATCGGAGAGATGTGGAACCTCGAGGAGCTTGCCGCCGACTGCGCGGCCGACAAGCGCTACGAGTTCTTCCTGACTTCCGCGCCGCTCAACGTGCCCGGCGGCGTCGGCTCGCCGCCCAACGCCCTGGCGATCAAGTAGGGCCTTCGCTGCCGCGACTCGCAGGCCGTCGCTACTATCGCCGCTAATGCCCGGCCTTGACCATCGCGTCGGTGGTGAAGAACTGGCGATTCACCGCGCCCATGTTGATATACCAACATTCGCGCTCGGGCGTGTCGCGGCCCGGCAGATAGCATGCGGTCGAAAGTCCGGTCTGCACGTCGATACTCGAGGCCGAGACCACGAACGAGCGCTTGAACGGATAGATCGCGACCCGCGCGTCCGGAACCGGACGGTCGCGATAGGTCAGCCAGTAGATCTGCGTCTTCCAGAGGTCGCCGCGGCGATCGTAGCTGTCGACGTACGGATTGAACCACATCTCAGAGTCGACGTAGGCGATAGTCCTGGATTGCAGCGCCCCGGGAATCCGCGAGCGGCGCGGTACCGCCTCGACCAGATATAGCCGGCGCATCTCCCAATCCTCCGGACAGGTGGTCGCACCGCCGTCGGTGAGACACGGCCGTTCCGGCGAATGGGCGGCATGGGCGCATCCGAGCATCTCGCGCACGCCCAGAAATCTGAAGTCGTATTCCTGGGGCTTCGCCGCGAAACCGCCGACGTGGTCGGGATCCCACGTGCTGAGGCCGGTCGCGGAACTCAGGATCGCCTCGTTGACGCGGCGCAACCTGCGGCTGCGGGGGTCATAAGACCATGAATCGTCGCCTCGATCGGGGTCCCAGTAGCGAAACCGCAGACCGCCGCCGCCCCGGTCCGCGGCCGGAGAGATCACCGGGTAGGCGGTCTCCCTCCACCAGACGCCGCTGTGGTTGAGATCGGGATCCACCGGCAGCGGCTCGACTTCCGTGCGTCCGATATTGTCGTAGCTGGCCAGATGACCGGTTTCTGAGTAATCGAGTATGTGCTGCGGGCCGCCGGTCTTCGTGTACTCGACCTGACATTCGAAAAAGCGCAGATCGGCGTCGTCGGTCGTGAGCGGGCGGAAGTTGGAATTCCACATGATCTTGGTCGCGACGTCGGGGTCATTCAGATCGAGCAACGGAAACGGCTGGCCCGCGACGTAACCGATCAGGCTGCGATGGTCGTGCGAGAGCCGGACCTGCGCGGAGTATTTCTCGGTGGCTTCCTGGTATGGCGGCGGCCAATCCACCCGCTGGGGGGCGATCACATCGATCTCCATCCCCTTGGCCGCGGCGACATAGACGCCCGGGCTGACCAGGTTCTTGATTAGCGCCACGTTGTCCGGCGTGATTCTGTCGCCCGGCTTAACCTGCGCCGAAGCAGACCGTGGGAAGGCGAGCAGGAACAGCGCTGCTATTGTCAAGGCCAGGCTATTGAGTCGCATGCGGTAAGTCATCCTCCCCGGCGCGAACCCGCCCATACGGCGGCTCGCGGGACCACTCTTATATCGCCTCGGAGCGCCCGGCGTAAATGGCAACCGGCAAATGGCCGCGTGCTCCGGCATCGCCTGCGTCCGACGCCTTCGCTCGCGATGGTAAACAACGAAACCCGGCTACAGGTTCCGCCGGTAGGCGACGAAGTTTCCGCTGACGCGCGCGCCCAGACGCTCGGCGGTGCGCCGCGAGGCCCAGTTGTCGTCGAGCACCAGCGTGTAGCCCGCGTAGCGCATCCCCCGGGCCGCCATCGCAAGGAACGATCGCGCCGCCATCGCGAGGCCCACGCCACGCGATCGCGCCTTTTCGAGCACGCCGATATTGATCAGCGCGCCGCGCGAGCCGCCGCCTCGCTCGGGCGCGATATGCGCCCCCGGACGCACCTGGGCAAGCGCCGCGCTGAAATCAGGGACCGAGAACACCGCGCCAACCGGCTCGCCGCCGATACTCGCCACCATCGAGAGGTCAGCCACCGCGGTCTCGCCCAGCGGCATCAGCATCGGGCGACTCTCGGCGCGCGTGACCGGATTCCATCCCCAATGGCGCTCGAAGGCGGCGTTGGTCACGTCGGTCCAGGCGTCGACCGTGGCGGGAAAGCCGTATTCGCGCCAACTGCGGACACTCACTCCCGACGCTTCGACCGCCGCGATCGCGTTTCGATAGCGTGCGAGCGTCTCCGGCGCCAGCCCGGCCGTGAAGTCGAGCATCCCCTTCTCGGTCGCGAAGCCGGCGTTCTTGAACAAGCGATGGTAGTAGTCGGGATTTCCCCGCAGCAGGAACGAAGGGAATTCGCCGTAGCAGTCGATCGCATAGGGATAATCGAGAAACGCGGCGAAGCCGCTGCGCGCGGCCTTCATCGCGCGGCTGCGAAGCCACGCCGAGGCCTCTTCGAGCATCGCGGCGACGGGCTCATCGGCGCCGGCGACCGCCTCGAAATGGATCAACTGGCCGACTTGCTCGTTCCAGTGCTGGTTGTAGCGATGGTTCACGACCGCGCTCACGCGCGCGATCGCCTGGCCGTCGCGCCGCGCGAGCAGAGGCATGAGCTCGAGGTACGACGAAAGCGGCGTGCGCCCGGAGAGCAGATCGATCTCGTGCTGGACGTCGGGCGGCCACCAGGCCTCGCGATCGGCGTAGACGCGGTACGGCAAGCGCGCGAACTCCTCGAGCGATTCGCGCGAATGAACGCGTTCGATCCGGATACCAGTTGCTCCCACCGAGTCAGAAACCGATGCCAGCTTATCATCGGCGGGGCTGAACCCGTCAAAGCACGGCGATCAGCGCGGGGGAGCGGGAACGCGATCGTCACCCGCTTCGAACAGATGGAGTTGGCTCTCGACCGGCGGCTTGGGAATCGCGACCGGATAGTCGCCGGTGAAACAGGCGTCGCAGAAGCCTTCGCGCTTGCCGCCGACGAATGAGTACAGCCCCTCCCGGCTCAAGTAGCCCAGCGAGTCGGCGTCGATCGACTGCCTTATCTCCTCGACTGACAGGTGCGAGGCAACCAGCTCCTCGCGGGTAGGCGTGTCGATTCCGTAGAAGCATGAATTGGTGGTCGGCGGGGCCGCGATCCGCACGTGGACCTCGCGCGCGCCGGCTTGCCGCAGCATCGGGATTACTTTGCTTAGCGTGGTCCCGCGCACCAGCGAGTCCTCGATCAGCACTACGCGCTTGCCGACCAGCAGTCCGACCACCGGATTGAACTTTATCTTTACCCCGAAATGACGAATCGCCTGGCGCGGCTCGATAAATGTGCGGCCGACGTAGTGGCTTCGCACCAGCGCCATCTCGAACGGCAGCCCCGACTCTTCGGCGTAGCCGAGCGCGGCGGCATTGCCCGAGTCGGGCACCGGCACGACGATATCGGCGTCGGCGGGACATTCGCGGGCGAGCGCCTTACCCTGCATCTTGCGCACCTGGTAAACGTTGCGCCCGTAGAGCAGGCTGTCCGGCCGCGCGAAGTACACGTACTCGAAGATGCAGCGTTTGGTCGGCACGGCCGGAAACGGCCGCAGCGAGCGGATACCGTCTTCGTTGATCACCAGCAACTCGCCCGGCTCGATCTCGCGAACATACTCGGCCCGCACCAGGTCGAGCGCGCAGGTCTCCGAGGCCACGATCGGCGAGCCGTTCAGATTTCCCAGCACCAGCGGGCGAAAGCCGTACGGATCCCGCACCGCCATCAGCTCGCGCTCGGTGAGCATCACCAGCGAGTACGCGCCGCGCACCTGCGCCAGCGCGTCGGCCACCCGATCGGGCATGGTCGGCGCCTTCGAGGTGGCAATCAGATGGAGGATGATCTCGCTGTCGGAAGAGGATTGGAATATGGAGCCGGAACTCTCGAGGCGCTCGCGCAGCTCGTGGAAGTTCACCAGGTTGCCGTTATGCGCCAGCGCGAGACCGCCGTGAGCGTACTCGACCACGACCGGCTGGCAGTTCTTGAGCGAAGTCGATCCCTGGGTGGAGTAGCGGTTGTGGCCGATCGCGCTGGTACCCTCCAGCCGTCCGATCACGGCGGCGTTGAAGATGTCGGCGACCAGGCCCATCCCACGATGCTCGATAAAGGCCTTGCCGTTGGACGAAACGATTCCCGCTGACTCCTGCCCGCGATGCTGCAAGGCGTAGAGTCCGAGGTAGACGAGGTTGGCGGCCTCGGGATGGCCGTAGACGCCGAAGACGCCGCACTCGTCGTGGAAAGCGTCGAGTCTGGACTCTTCGGCCGCGAGATCGATTCGCTCAGTCATTGGCGCCAAGCCTGCGCGGAATGGCCTGCTCGTAAATCCGCCGGAGCTCCGTGACATCCTCGTCAATCGCCGGATGGTCTGCCGCCAGAGCGATTCGAAGTCCCGGCTCCGAAGTCACGTGGCCGATCACCCGGCATTCGAGGCCGGGAAAGATGTCCTTCAGCCGGACGACGTTCTCTGGCGCTACCGAAAGCACCACGGTCGAGGGGCCCTCCCCGAACAACTCCGCGATTGGGTCTCCGCTCGCGGGCAAGGAATCGATTTGCGCGCCAACCCCGGCGCCAGTCCCCGCAGCGCCGATCTCGCCGATCTCAGTGTCCGGGTCGAAGCAGGCCTCCGCCACAGTCACCCCGAGCCCGCCCTCCGACACGTCGTGAGCCGATCTTATCAGCCCCAGTTCCGCACCGGCAACCAGCCCCTCAATCAGCACATTCTCACGCGCCAGGTCGATCGGTTCGAGAGCTTCCGTCGAGGCGCCGAACAGCGCGGCGAACTCGCTGGCTGCGAGCGACGGCGGCGCGGTGCGGACGATCACGATCGCGTCGCCCGGACGGCGAAAGAAGCTCCCGACATGGCGCGCGACGTCGGTGAACAATCCGACCATCGCGATTACCGGCGTGGGAGGAATCGCGCGGCCCTCGGTCTCGTTGTAGAAGCTCACGTTGCCGCTCACCACCGGCGTGCCGAACGCGAGCGCGGCGTCGCGCAATCCCTCGACCCCGCGAGTCAACTGCCACATGATCTCCGGCCGTTCGGGATTGCCGTAGTTGAGGCAGTTGGTGATTCCGACCGGATGCGCGCCCGTACACGCGACGTTGCGCGCGGCCTCAACGACTGTCGCCACCGTGCCGATATACGGATCGATCGCGCAGGCGCGCGGATTCGAATCGACCTTGAGCGCGAGGCCGCGCCGCGATCCCTTGATTCGCAGCACGGCGGCGTCGCCGCCCGGACCGTCGATCGTGTTGCTCAACACGCGCGAGTCATACTGCCGGTAGACCCATCGCTTGGACGCGACATTGGGACTGTCGAGCAGGCGGCGCAAGACTTCGCGCGGCGTAGGAACGTCGCGCCGCTCGATCGGACGCGACAGCGCGCGTTTGGGCTCGGCCGCCGGGCGATCGTAGAGCGGAGCCTCGTCAGCGAGTGCCTTCACCGGAATATCGGCGACCAACTTGCCGCCGAATCGCACTCGCCATCGGTTGCCTTCGGTGACACGGCCGATCACGACCGCGTGCAGGTCCCACTTATCGAACACGCTCATCAGCTCGGACTCGCGGCCGCGCTCGCCCACGATCAGCATGCGCTCCTGCGACTCCGAAAGCAGAATCTCGTACGGCGTCAGTCCCGGCTCGCGAAGCGGCACCCGATCGAGGTCGAGCTCGATTCCGACTCCGCCACGCGCCGCCATCTCGCTGGAAGATGAGGTAAGCCCGGCGGCGCCCATGTCCTGAATCGCGACGATCGCGCCGGTGCGCATCGCCTCCAGGCATGCTTCGATCAGGAGTTTCTCGGTAAACGGATCGCCGACCTGTACGGTCGGACGCTTGGCCTCGCTGCTGGCGTCGAATTCCGCCGAGGCGAGCAGGCTCGCGCCGTGGATACCGTCGCGGCCGGTCGCCGAGCCTACGTAGATCACGGGATTGCCGATTCCGCTCGCGCGCGCGCTGAAGAGCTCGCCCTTGCGCGCGAGCCCGATGCAGAACGCGTTGACCAGGATATTCGCGTTGTAGGCCGGGTCGAACATCACTTCGCCGGCGACGGTCGGCACGCCCACGCAATTGCCGTAGCCGCCGATTCCGCCGACCACGCCGCCGAGCAGATAGCGGGTGCGCGGATGGTCGAACGAGCCGAACTTGAGCGAATCCATGCTCGCGATCGGCCGCGCGCCCATCGTGAAGATGTCGCGCAGGATTCCGCCGACGCCGGTGGCCGCGCCCTGGCGCGGCTCGACGAACGACGGATGGTTATGGCTTTCGATCTTGAAGACCGCGACCCATCCGTCGCCGACGTCGATCGCGCCGGCGTTCTCGCCCGGTCCGGCCTGCACCACCAGCTCGGAGCGCGACGGCAACATCTTCAGATGGCGCCGCGAGGATTTGTACGAGCAGTGCTCCGACCACATCACGGAAAACACGCCGAGCTCGGTGAGCGTCGGCGTGCGGCCGAGCGTTCGTTCGATTACGCGGTACTCGTCGGCGGTTAGTCCGTGCGCATTCGCCTGATCGAGATCGACCGGGCGCTCACCCGGCATCGGCGCCGGACGCTCGCTCATCCGACGCTCTCTGCGACGGATCGGAAGAGTTTAAGCCCGTCCTCACCGCCGAGCATCGGCTCGACCGCGTGCTCCGGATGGGGCATCAGGCCGAAGACATTGAAGCGCTCGTTGGCCACGCCGGCGATCGCGCGGGTCGATCCGTTCGGATTGGCGCGGTCGGACTCGGCGCCGCTCGCGTCTACGTAGCGGAGCAGAATCTGCCCGCGCTCTTCCATCTGGCGCAACTCCGCTTCGGGCGCGACGAAGAGGCCGTCGCCGTGCTTGATCGGAAGGTTCAGCACGTCACCCCGGCGCGCCGCGCGGGTGAACGGCGTCGCGGCGTTGTCGACTCGCACGTGCACGCGCTCGCAGATGAAGGAGAGCGTGCGATTTGGCCTGAGCGCGCCGGGCAGCAGATGCGCTTCGCACAGGACCTGGAAACCGTTGCAGATACCGACCACGAATCCACCGTCAGCGGCGAAGCGCGCGACGCTCTTCATGATCGGCGAGAAGCGCGCGATCGCGCCGCATCGCAGGTAATCGCCGTAGCTGAATCCGCCCGGCAGGACCACGCAATCAGCGCCGCGCAGACTCTCGTCCTTATGCCACAGTGAAAATGCATCCTGGCCCATCACGTCGCGCAACGCGTACAACGCATCGCCGTCGTCAAGCGAGCCGGGAAAAGTGACCACGCCCCACTTCATGACGAAGCGGATTCGCAGCGCGGCAGCGCGAGAGTCCCCTTTTCTGCACCTCTCCCTGACCAGGGAGAGGTCGGCGAGCGCTGCGCTCGCCGGGTGAGGGTAATCCGCTGCCACGCCCGCGCGCGAGATCGACTCATCGCGGTTCGACCTCGAAACGGAAATCCTCGATCAGCGGATTCGCCAGCAACTGCTCGCACATCTTCTGCGCCGAGGCGCGCGCCTCTTCCGCAGAGGCGGCGTCGATATCGAGCACGATATACTTTCCGATTCTCACGCCCCCGACCCCCTTGAAGCCGAGGCTCTTGAGCGCGTGCTCGACGGCCTTGCCCTGCGGGTCGAGAATTCCGCCACGCGGCGTGACGAACACCTTTACTACCTGCAAGTTGGGTCCTCTTTGTCTGTTCACCGCGCCGTCCGCGCGATTCGATACGCCTCAGCTCTCGACCCGGCGGAGCATCTCCTGGTACGCCTCTTCGGCGCCGCCGAGATCGCGACGGAAACGATCCTTGTCCAGCTTCTCGAGCGTGGCCTTGTCCCAGAATCGGCAGGTGTCGGGACAAATTTCGTCGCCCAGCAGCACGCGCCCGTGGTAGCGCCCGAATTCGAGCTTGAAGTCCACCAGGATAATGTTTCTCTGGTCCAGAAAGCGCAGGAGCACCTCGTTGGTGCGCAGCGCCAGCTCGTTGATCTGGCGCAGCTCGTCCGGCGTGGCCCATCCGAACACGACCGCGTGATCGCCGATAATCAGCGGATCGTCGAGCGCGTCGGACTTGTAGTAGTACTCGACGATCGGATACGGCAGCGGCTCGCCTTCGGTGCGTCCCAGCCGCTTCGCCATCTGGCCCGCCACGATATTGCGCACCACGGTCTCGACCGGGATTATCTTGAGCCGCCTGCAGAGCATCTCGCGGTCGTTCAGCCGGCGGACGAAATGGGTCGCGACTCCCTCGCGCTCGAGCAGGTTGAAGAACAGCTCCGATATACGGTTGTTGACGATGCCCTTGTCCTCGATCGTGCCGCGCTTTTTGGCGTTGAAGGCGGTCGCGTCGTCCTTGAAGTACGCGATCACGAGGTCGGGGTCGGAAGTAGCGTAGAGCTTCTTCGCCTTGCCCTCGTAAAACATCTCGAGCTTTTCGGGCGCTGCTTCCATTCTGTTCTCCGTGGGTCCGGCTTCAAATTACCTGCGCGCGCGCGGCCATACAAAAGCCGATGCGCCGTCAATCAACAAATTGCAGACTTTTATTCACACGCGCGGCGGCGCGACGCGGTCGCCAACGGCGCGGTCGCCACCGGCGCGGGCGCAAATCGCTCGACCAGCTCGGCGGCGAGTCCAACATAGGAGCGCGGCGTGAGCTTCAGCAGCGCGCGGCGGTCGGCGTCCTTGAGCGGCAGCGACGCGACGAATTGCTCGATCGTTTTGCGATCGACCGCGCGACCGCGGGTCAGCTTCTTGAGCGCCTCGTACGGCCGCGCCATCCCGTGACGGCGCATCGCGGTCTGAATCGCCTCGGCGAGCACTTCCCAGGCCGGCTCGGCGTCGAGATCGGCCGCGATTTTTCGCTGGTCCAGCTCGACGCGCTGGAGTCCGCGCTCGATCGAGATGAGCGCGACGACCACGTGGCCGAAGGCGGCGCCGATGCTCCGAATCGCCGTGCTGTCGCTGAGATCGCGCTGCCATCGCGAGATCGGGAGCTTGGTGCCCAGATGCTGGAACAGCGCGGTCGCGACCCCGAGATTGCCCTCGGCATTCTCGAAGTCGATCGGATTGACCTTGTGCGGCATCGTCGAGGAGCCGGTCTCGCCGGCGACCGCTTTCTGCGCGAAGTAGCCGATCGCGATATAGCCCCACAGGTCGCGCGCGAAATCGAGCAGGATCGTATCGACGCGGACCATCGTGTCGAACAGCTCGGCGATAAAATCGTGGCTCTCGATCTGCGTGGTGAGCGGATTCCATTTGAGGCCGAGGCTTTCCACGAACGCGCGCGAATGCTCGATCCAGTCGGCCTCGGGATAGGCCGCCTGATGGGCGTTGAAATTGCCGACCGCGCCGTTGAGCTTGCCCAGATACTCCTGGCGTTGGAGATGGCGGCGCTGGCGATCGAGCCGGGCGGCGAAGATCGCCAGTTCCTTGCCCATCGTGGTGGGCGTGGCTTCCTGGCCATGGGTGCGCGCGAGCATCGCGACGGATTTGTAGCGCCGCGCCAGCGCGGCGATCGTCTCGATCAGCACAGCGAGCTTCGGGCTCAGCTCGCGCTCGACGAATTCCTTGAGAATCAACGCGTAGGCGAGGTTGTTGATGTCTTCCGAAGTGCAGGCGAAATGGACCATCTCGACCGGAGCGCCGGACTCGATCGCGCCCAGCCGCTCCTTGACGAAATACTCGACCGCCTTGACGTCGTGATTGGTCTCGGCTTCCAGCGCCTTGACCCGGCGCGCGTCGGCGATCGAGAAGTCGGCGTAGAGCGCGCGCAGCCGGCGCGTCGCCGCAGCGCTGAGCGCGGGAAGCGCGTCGATCGCCGGGTTCGCCGCCAGCGAGAGATACCACTCGACTTCGATCCGCACGCGATAGCGGATCAGCGCAAGCTCGCTGAAGTAGTCGCGGAGCGCGGCGGTCCGGCCGCGGTAGCGGCCGTCGATCGGAGTGATCGCGGTCAACGCCGCATCGATCTCGCTTCGATCCTGCGCTGCTTCTCACCTTTCCCTGACCAGTCGCCCCTGGCGCAGGGAGAGGCCGCCGAGCGCTGCGCTCGGCGGGTGAGCGTCCTACCGTCCGGTATGTCCAAATCCGCCTTCACCGCGTGAACTCTCTTCGAGCCGATCCACTTCTATCACTTCCGCGCGCACGACCGGCGCGATCACCAGTTGAGCGATTCGCTCGCCGGGCCGAATCGAGACCTCGTGCTCGCCGAGATTTACAAGTAATACTTTAACTTCGCCCCGATAGTCCGCATCGATCGTGCCGGGCGCGTTGACCACTGTCAGCCCCTCATTTATAGCGCGCCCGCTGCGGGGACGCACCTGCCCCTCGAAGCCGGCCGGAATCTGAATCGCGATTCCGGTCGGCACCGCAGCTCGCACCATCGGTCTGATGACTATCGGCTCTTCGAGATCTGCAACCAGATCCATCCCGGCGGCGTGGGCGCTCTGATAGGTGGGCAGAGCCGTGGTGCTCCCCCGCAGCCGGCAAATCTTGATGACCGGGTTCATGCCGGACGCATCGTAGCGAAAGTCGCGCATCGCGCACATCGAATCGGCGCGAATTTGATTCACAATCGCGTGTTTTCTCCCCAACCCTGCCGGACGGTTGCACCGTCAGACGCCGGGGATCATATTCTGCTGAGAGGATAATGCGTGAAGGTGCCGCGAATTGGAGATGGATCGAATCCTGCTGCGCGCGCCACGGGAGAAAATCGATGGCTGAACTGAAGAATCGCCAGTGGCTGCTCGCATCGAGGCCGCAGGGATGATCAAGGAGAGCGACTTCCGATGGAACGAAACCGCCGTCCCGCCGCTCAAGGACGGGCAGGTGCTGGTGCGCAATCTCGCCTTCTCGTTCGACCCGACGCAGCGCGGATGGATGTCGACCGACACCTACATGCCGGCGATTCCGCTCGGCCAGGTGATGAAGGCCGGCGCCGTCGGGCAGGTCGTGGAATCAAAGCGGCCCGGCTTCGAGAAAGGCGACCTCGTGCAGGGTCTCTTCGGATGGGAAGACTACACGGTCACCGCCGGCGACGGCTTGATGGGCTTGCAGAAGCTTCCCGCCGGATACCGATCCGCTGCTCGCGCTCTCGCTGCTCGGCACCACGGGACTGACCGCCTACTTCGGCACGCTCTCGGTCGGACAGGTGAAGGCCGGCGAGACCTTCGTGGTCTCGGGTGCGGCGGGCGCGACCGGCTCGGTCGCGGGATGATCGCAAAGATCAAAGGATGCCGCGTGGTCGGAATCGCGGGCGGACCGCGACAAATGCGACTGGCTCACCAAGGAGGCGGGCTTCGACGCCGCGATCGACTACAAGAATGAAAACGTCGGCGACGGCGCTGACCCGCGATTGCCCCAAGGGAATCGACGTGTACTTCGACAACGTCGGCGGCGAGATTCTCGATCTCGCGCTGGCGCGGCTCGCCGATGGCGCGCGGGTGGTGCTGTGCGGCGCGATCTCGCAATACAACGAAGCCGCAGGCGTCGCGGGCTGGGCACCGAAAAACTACTTCAATCTGATCTTCCATCGGCGCGCGGATGGAAGGCTTTCTGGTGTTTCATTTCGCCAAGCGCTATCCGGAGGCGATCGCCGATCTGTCGCGGTGGCTACGCCGAGGGCAGCATCAAGAACAAGATCGACCTCGCGCAGGGACTCGAGAACGCGCCCAAAACGATCATCCGGCTCTTCACCGGCGCGAACTTCGGCAAGCAGTTGCTGAAACTCGCCGATCCGCAATGACCGCGCGACTTGCGTGGAGCGCCGCGAAATCAACCGACGCGAAGTAAAGATGTACTCGGACTACAAGAGTCCGTTCGCATACCTCGCGTTCGATCCCGCGTTTGCCCTCGAAGATCGTTATCGCGTGCGGATCCGCTGGATTCCGTTCCAGCTCCGAATCAAGGGCAAGGGCGAGCGAAGCACCTACTCCGAATACAAGGCCAGGTACTCGTACCTCGACGCCCGGCGATGGGCCAAGCCGCGCGGTCTCGTGATTCGCGGACCGCTCAAGGTCTACGACACGACGCCGGCGCTGATCGGCGGGCTCTTTGCCGACCGGCAGGGCCGGCTGCTCGACTATTCCCGCAAGGTGTACGAGCTTTTCTTCCGGCGTGAGCTGGAAGCCGATCAACCCGACGCCGTCGCCGCGGTGATCGCGAGCCTCGGCATGTCGGCCACGGAATATCGCGAGTACCTCGCCGGCCCCGGAGTCGGGGCGTATCAGAATGCGCAGGACGAAGCGGCCACCGATCACATCTTCGGCGTGCCGATATTCCTCTTCGATGGCGAACCGTTCTGGGGCCACGACCGCTTGCCGACGCTCGAACGACGGCTGATCGAGCAGAGCCTCGCGATTTCCTAGCGCCGCGCTTTGCGGATTTCGCGGTGTGTAGTTTCTCCCGACTATAGGACTTCAGGCGGGCGCGCCTGCCCGGATCGTCGACGATCCGCCGCGCTCGCGACGATGGTACATCCCTTGCTCCCTGCGACGTAGCGAACGCTGTTTTCAGCGCGCGCCGCGTGAGGAGTTTCGGATGTCGAATAAACCGATCGTTGCAGTCCTCTGTTTGGCGCTGTTTCTCGGCGGATCTGCGATGCTCCAATCGTGCTCGGATCAGCAAACCACCACTACCGCCAGCCGTACCACAGATTCGGGTAGCACGAGCTCGGCTCCGTCGGATCAACCGACTCCCGCTCAACAGACTCCCAGCTCCACGAGCACAACCACAACTGTTACCACCAGCAATGAGCCGGACAGTGTGGTCGGATCGACTCTCCATGCAGTGGGAACGATCATCCTGCTTCCTTTCCGCCTAATCGGAGATGCGATCGAGCTGGTAGTCTAAGTGATGTCGCTGAAAGCATGGGCCCGGTCCGCGTGACCGCCGCATCCTGGTAGCTCGTGCTCCAAATCAAGCCGGCGAATCATGGAGATTTTACAGGCTTATCGGCCAAGGAGACCCGTTACTTCGGGGATATTCAAGGCGGCACGGAAGGTGCTGTATCGACAAACTGAGGAGGCGGGCTTTGAAGCACAATCGCAAAGTCTATCGGGGGCTGGTCCTGGCTCTGGTGCCTGCTCCTGCTGGCGTGGACCAACGCGGCGGCCATCGATTGGACGGTGACGACCGACTCGACGACCGACCGCGAAGGCGCCGTGTCGGATGCGCCGTCGATTGAACATTCCGTGACGGCGCGGATAGCGAAGACGCCGGCGAGTGGAGCGAACGCGGGCGCCCGCCCTCCTCTACTGAGCGGCCCGAACTGCCGCCGACCGATCTGGGCAACGGCGTCCCTTCGTATGTTCCTGCCGTAACGCTCGGCGTCGCGATCTGGCGTCCCACAGATCAGGTTGGGAACCAGCGTGATCGATGTGTCTCCCTATCTGCAACCCAAGTAAGGAGGAAACTCCAATGCGTAGAACGTGGCATTCAAGTGTTACGATCGTCTGCTCTTTGATGGTGACGATAACGCTGTGGACGCTGCTCGTGGTGGCCGGCGGAGTCGCGTTGAGCGGATGCTCCGGCCAGCCGCTCACCACGCGTGAAGAAGGCACCCTCGGAGGAGCCGGAATCGGTGCCGGTGCGGGCGCAATAGTTGGCTCTGCGGTGGGCGCGCCCGGCGCCGGCGCGGCTATAGGCGGCGCCCTCGGAGGCGTCACCGGATACGCAGTTGGCAACCAGATGCAGAATCAGGAGAACCAGAACGCGCAGACCCAGTCTCAGGTCAACGCTCAGCAAGCCCAGATCAACCAGCAACGCGAGGAGATCAATCAGCTAAAGCAACAGCAGAACACGGAGTGACCGCGGTGACGGCGCATTGAGCGCAGTGCACGGCGCATTGAGCGCAGTGCAGGCGTTGCGACCACAGATGGCCGTCGCGGCGGATGAGGATTCCGTTGCCGAACACAGCGTCGATTCCGACCGCGGCGGCCACCTCGCGCTCGACTTCGTCCAGTGACGAAGCCAGAGATTTACCAGGCGAAATATTGAGGACAGGTGAAAGAGACTATGAACCCATCATTCGCAAGCCGGACACAAAAGGCTGCCGCGATTCCTGGCGATCGTGACGGCGTCGGTGCTCATGATCGGCGGCTTCAACTCAACCGGACAGCGGAGCAACGACGAGCGACCCCATGGTGACGGTCAAGACCACGGTCGACCAGGTCATCGAGGTTCTTCGCGACCGGGAGCTCTCGCAGAATTCCCGGCGCAGCAAGCTGATCGATCTGGTAGCAGGACACTTTGATTTCGGTGATATGGCTCGTTCCGCCTTGGGCTACCATTGGAAACAGATCTCGCCCGAGCAGCGTCAACAGTTCGTACCGCTCTTCGCGGCGTTCATCGAGAGTGCGTACTTGAACAAGTTAGACAAGTACTCCGGCCAGACCGTCAAGTACCTGAGCAAGTCGTCGCTAGGCAACGGCGATGTGGAGATCAAGACGGAGGTTTTGCAGGGCGACGCGAACGCCGATTCATCTCGACTACCAGCTCAAGCAGGAAAACCAGGACTGGAAGGTCTACGACGTCGCGGTCGACAACATCAGCATAACGGCGAACTACCGCAACCAGTTCAATCGCGTGATCAACGACCAGGGCTTCGACGCCTTGCTCAGCCAGGTGAAGGACAAGCAGCAGGAACTGATGGCCTCGCTCGGGAAGTAGCCGCGATCGCGGATCTAGTACAGTCGCGCTCCGATAAAGACTCCGTCGATGAAATGCTTGGTGGCGCGCGCGGCCCGCTCCGGCATCTTGAGCAGCTTCGCGGCCAGCTCGCGCGCCGCCGGCATCAGCGCGTTCGCCTCGACCACCTGGTTCACCATCCCGATCTCGAACAGCTCGCGCGCCTTGTAGCGGCGACACAACACCATCGCCTCCTTCGCGCGCCAAGGTTCGCCATCCGCGACGCCAGCGCGATCGCCGGCCCGCCGGTGAAGGGCGCGCCGAGCTCGACCTCCGGGACCAGAATTCCGCCTGCTCGGCCGCGACGATAAAGTCGAACGCCGCCGCCAGCGCCCACCCGCTGCCGACGGCGTGGCCGTTGACCGCGCAGATCGTGATGCAATCGAGCCGCGTGATGTGATCGAAAATCCGGCCCGTCATCCGTGGCACGCCGGCGTTGTGCTCGGCGAAAATCCGCGCCCGCTCCCTGGGATCGCTGACGCCCTTGGCCGCCGACAGGTCGGCGCCCGCGCAAAACGACGCGCCCGCGCCGGTGACGATCAGCACGCGCGTCTCGCGGTCGTCACGGACGTCGCGAATCAACCCCTCCAGCTCGTTCATCACCGGGCGATTGACGCAGTTGCGGCGCTCGGGCCGGTTGAACGTGATCGTCGTGACCGATTGGTCCTTGTCGATCAGAAAGTGCTCTGGCAAAAAGTGCTCAGCCATTTTCGTTTCCTCACCCGCCGATCTTAGGAGTCGGCGCGCCGTTTCGCCATGCGGCGCCGCTTGCCGTATCCGCAGGCGCAATGGCTAACTGGCCTCGGCCATGGAAACGTTCGATGCCCTGATCGTGGGAGCCGGAGCGGCTGGCCTGATGTGCGCGATGACCGCCGGGCAGCGCGGACGGCGCGTGCTGCTGCTGGACCATGCGCGGCAGGCGGGCGAAAAGATCCTGATCTCCGGCGGCGGACGCTGCAACTTCACCAATCTCGAAGTGGCGCCGGAACGTTTCATCTCCGCCAATCCCCATTTCTGCAAGTCCGCACTCAGCCGCTACACGCAGCACGACTTTATCGAGCTGGTCGAGCACCATCGAATCGCGTACCACGAGAAAACCCTGGGCCAGCTATTCTGCGACGGTTCGGCGCGCGAGATTGTAGCGATGCTGCTGGCGGAATGTGCGGCGGCCGGCGTCGATCTGCGCCTAAGCCATCGTGTCAGCGCGATCGGCCGCTCCGACCGCTTCCGTGTCGAGACCGACAAAGGCAGCTTCGCCGCGCCGGCCGTTGTGATCGCGACCGGTGGGTTATCGATTCCCAAGCTGGGCGCGACCGGCTTCGCCTACGAGATCGCGCGCCGCTTCGGACTGGCGGTAATCGAGCCGCGCCCCGGGCTGGTGCCGCTGAAGCTGGCGGGTGATACCCTCAGCCTCTGCCAATCGCTGAGCGGGGTCTCGGCTGATACAATCGTATCCTGCGGCCGCGACAGTTTCCGGGAGAACATTTTGTTCACCCATCGCGGCCTGTCGGGCCCGGCGATTCTCCAGATTTCGTCATACTGGCGGGACGGAGAAACTCTCTCGATCGACCTGCTGCCAACGATTGATGCTGAAAGCTTTCTCAAGGATCGCAAGCGCACCCGTCCCAGGGCCGAGCTCAAGACCGTGCTGGCCGAGGTGATGCCCACCCGGCTCGCCCACGCTCTGGCCGATACCGGCGCGGACTCGATGGCGAATATTCCCGATCGCGGTCTCTCCGCGATCGCCGAGCGGCTCGAGCATTGGCATCTGCGGCCGACGGAATCAGAGGGATGGGCCAAAGCCGAGGTGACCGTGGGCGGCATCGACACCGCCGGCCTGTCGTCCAGGACGATGGAGGCCCGCAACGTCCGGGGCCTCTACCTGATCGGCGAGGCGGTCGATGTCACCGGATGGTTGGGCGGCTACAACTTCCAGTGGGCATGGTCAAGCGGCTGGTGCGCCGGCATGGCGGTGTAGACGTGGCGGCAGCACCCTTCACGGATGCAACTCGGGCGTCGCCGGCTTGTGCTTCTTGCGTGGATGCACGCTTACGGAAACTTCAACCTGCTGGCCGAGCCGGTGAAGGATCGCCATCATGCGGTCGATTGTGAAGCGATCAAGTCTGGTCCGCCGGATACGGGAAAAATCCGCGGCTGCAATTCCGGTGATCTCGTGCGCCTGCCGCACGCTTAAGCCTTTGTCGTCGAGCACTTTGATAATCCGCGCGGCCAGAATTGACCTGAGCTGTTCGAGGTCCGCATTGGGAAGATTAAGGTCGCGGAAGATGTTGCCGCTGCCGCGCACGATCTCGATGGGTTGTTTGGTCATGGCAGTAACTCCTTAAGACGCCTGAGCCGTTCGCGAACCAGATCGATGTCTGCCTTGGGCGTTTTGATCCCGCTCTTCGATTTTTTCTGGAACGCATGAAGTACCCAGATGTCCGCGCCAATCTGCAAGGCATACACGACCCGGAAAGCATCACCGCGATACCGAAGTGCAAGCTCCAGAACTCCTGAGCCGAAGCCCTTAAGAGGTTTCGCGATATCCGGCATCCCGCCCTCGGCGACAACCGTGAGAGCACGGCCCATTTGGATCTGAGCGCCTTGCGAGAATCCCTCGAAGTCCTTCCCGGCGCGCTTGATCCATGAGATCGGCCTTGTGTCTCTCATTTGGGGACGTTGTCATATTTGACAACGGTGGTCAAATCTTCCTCCCGGTACGCTTGTTTCGCTGCGTAGCACGGCTACTCAGTCTATTGATGTGACAAGTCTGATGGTTGGGCGGCTACAACTTCCAGTGGGCATGGTCAAGCGGCTGGTGCGCCGGCATGGCGCTGTAGGCGTGGAACCCTGTCACGTAGTGGCCTTCGCCCTGCGCGGCCGGTTTCGGACCGAGTGCTTGCGCTCCACGCGCCGCCGCGCCTGGACGAAACCGCGCAGCACGGCATTGATGCGGGTCTGGTAGCCCCTGCCGTGAGCCTTGAACCAGTCGAGGGTATCCGCGTCAAGGCGAATGTGAATGTCCTGCTTCGCGAGAGGCAGCCCCACCGCGATCGTGCTTTCCCAGCCTGCGGGCAAGGGACCTTCGTCCCGGTTGGCGAGTCGTTCAACCTCCGCCCGCGACATCGTGTTGGCGCGCTTCCAGTCGGTCTTGCTCTCGCCGCGAGCAATCTTCCGTCTGATCTTGTCAGCCGAAAATCGCGTGATATTTTCGTTCTTCCGCATCTCTCGCCCTCCTGAACGAGATAACGCTCCTGACAGCCTGCGCGCGCTCCGTCCAAACGACGGCGAACCCTTTGTGGGCCAACAATCCTACGGTGACAAAGCGCTCCTCGCCGTAGGTGGGGACGGGTACGTGTACCCGGCCGCCCATCGAACAACCGGGTTGCGTCCATCAAATCGAGCCCGTGCTCGACGAAATTCGCGGCGCGCTTATTCTTCAACGGCCATTCAAAGGCCGTGCAGGCCTGTATCCATAGTTATGTACATAGTCAAGGAATTGTCCCTGCTACCGCTGGTCCGCCGCATTGTGCCGCTCTTCCGTGGCGCCGGCCTCCGTGCCGGTGCTTTAGCGCGCGCGACGCTCGCATGGCGGTAGCTTCACGGGTAGTCTGGCCGCCATGGGCACAATTGAGAATCCCGAGGGTCTGCGAGAACTCTATGCGGCGCCGAGCGCTCGCGCGCTGGCCAAGGAAGTGAAGGAGCTCGACGCGCATTGCGCGCGATTCATCGCGCTGTCGCCGTTCTGCGTGATGGGCTCCGCGACGCCGGATGGCGATCCGGATCTCTCACCGCGAGGCGGCGCGCCCGGCTTCGCTACGGTGCGGGACAGCCGCACGATTCTGATCCCCGACCGGCCCGGCAACAACCGCCTCGACAGCCTCGGCAAGCTCGCCGCCAACCCGCGGATCGCGCTGCTCTTTCTCGTTCCGGGCGTGGACGAGACGCTGCGCGTGTTCGGCAGGGCCGAGATCGTGGCCGGCGCAGATTTCAACGGCGAGTTCGTCACCAACGGTCGCGAGCCGAAGACCGTGCTCAAGATCGCGGTCGAGCGCGCTTTCTTTCAGTGCGGCAAGGCCCTGATGCGCGCGCAGTTATGGAAGCCGGCCGGAACCGATCGCGCAGGTCTGCCGACGCTGGGCGAGATGATCAAGGATCAGACCGGCCACAGCGATCGCACGGAAACCCAGGAAGAGATGACGCTCCGCTATCGCAAGGAGCTGTAAGCTCGAAGAAGGCGCGTCTACCGCACCAGCTTTAGTCGCGCTTGAGAACCGGCTAGTCGATCTGGCCCAGCACCCACGCGGCGGTGTCTTCGGGCAGGTCGGGGATATGCTGCATGAACTCGGCAACGTCTTCGCCCACTACCCTGCCGCCGAGATTCTCGCGCAGGACTTCGAGAAAGCGCCCGGCGAGGCGCTCGCTCAGCAGGCCGCATCGCTTGAGCGTGGGAATAACGAATCCCTGCACCGGGCCGAACCGCCGCCCGCGCTTGCGGTCGCGGTTGAGCTCGTCGCGCTCGCGCTGCGCACAGGCCAGGAGTTCGGCGGTATCGATATCGGCTTCGGCCCAGCTCTGCATCAGCGCGCTAATGAAACCCGCCTGATTGCGGCCGCCGATCAGCCCGTAGGCCGCCTCGAACGCGAAGTCTTCCAGGTCTTCGCGCTCGCGGGACGAAAGGCACGGCACGCATCGCTCGACGTATTGGACGCCGTACGCATGGTGACGCGACTCGTCGCGCGCAACATAAGTGAGGAGTTCCTTCAGCAGCGGCTCCTCGGTGAGATTTCGCATCTCGCGGAAGCTGTAGAGCGCCAG
Source organism: uncultured delta proteobacterium (assembly GCA_963749215.1). Lineage (GTDB taxonomy): Bacteria > Desulfobacterota > Binatia > Binatales > Binataceae > CAVVMA01. The sequence goes on from CAVVMA010000011.1 coordinate 314,275, forward strand.
GCCCTCGACTACGATCTGCATGCCGACCAGCTTCTTTTGCCAGTCGCCGGTCTGGAGCGTGCTGTCGAGGACGCCTTTGAGGTTAGGCGCAATCGGTCGGACCATGTCGAGCTTCTCGATATAGCGGGCGAAGACTTCGACGTGGCGCGCCTCGTCCATGGTCTGGGTCGCCGCGTAGAACTTGGCGTCGGTATGAGGCACCGCGTTCACGAGTTGCGCCGCGACCATCAGCGCGCCCTGTTCGCCGTGCAGGAAGTTGCTCAACCGAAAACCCGCCATCCGCTTTTTCAGCTCCCACACTTTCTCTTCGCTGAGCGCACGCCAGTACGAAGTCTGCTCGATCGGAAAGCCGATTCCGAGCGGAGTACTGGCCAGCGCGGCGTGATCGATCGGCGTGTCCCAGTTGAGGTCGCGCTCGGCGATCCATTGCGCTTCGGCGGCCTTGACGTACAGGCGTCGCAGCTCCTCGACCTCGGAACCGTAGTTCCACTGATAGACGACCTCCATCGCGGTCTCGAGGCCGGGTTCCTGGCTCGGGGTTGTGAGCGTGAATTCACTCATATGCGTGCTTCCTCGCGGCGCGGCGTGCGGCGCGTCTCGCTGGACTTCGTATCGCGAATTGTGCGGCAACGGGGCATCGGAATCAAATTGCGGCGAGAAGTTCGAGATTCTGTGCCGCCGCACCTTCAACCGCCTTGAGCGAGATCGTGGAATCGAAAGTGGCCAATCGGCCCCGGTTCGATACCGAGAGGGCGAGAAGGTAGACATCCGTGAGTTGGCGATGGCCCTGAATGTGATTCCAGTGGAACCGCCCCGGATCGCGCACGCTGATCGAGTCCGGCCAGAACAGATGCTCACGATCCGAACAGAAGGTGCGCAGACGTGCGGCCGCATCCGCCATCGTCGTGCGCCGGCCGGGATAGGCCGGATTGGACAATACCCGGACGAGCGCGTTCTCCGTAACCGCACAAGTCGCCCATCGGCGGCTGCGATTGGGTCCGAACCAGGCGTGAGCCGCTTCGTGATGCAGGTGGGCGGGATCGAACAGCGCAACCAGAACGTTTACGTCAAGCAGAGCGATCACGCGCCGCCGCAGGCTGCGGGACAAGTCTCCGCAGCCTGCTCCCCCTCTCTTATCTCCCCCTGGTCAGGGGGAGAAGGTTGAGGAAGGAGGCCAGTTTTCATGCAGGGTGCGGTTGCCATCAGTGAAACACTCTCGCCCGATGAGGCGTTTTTCTGCACCCTGCTAGGGTTCGTCCCGGAGCCGGTTCACAATTTCCGACGTGACGAGCCGCGCCCCTCGATCGCTCCGGCAGCAGCGGCACGCCATTGCGCTTGCGCGCAGAGCGGCCGCGAGGCGCCAGCGCACTACGGGCCAGCTCGGAAAGAACCCGCCCGGCGGTAGTTCCACGCCGCGCCGCGAGCTCCTTGGCGCTCTCCAGAACGTCCTCGTCGATATCCAGCGTGGTCCGCACGTGATGATCATCACGCATCAATCATCAGATGTCAAACTGAGCAGCGGGGTCAGTTTGAAAACTGACCCACTATCGTCGAGTCGATTTATGGCCTGTCCAAAACGTCCTGGGCTCGACCGTTTGGCTGGTATTTTCGGCTCGAAGATGCTCCGTTCCCGATCTCGCCAAAGGTTCACTGGTCCTGCCATACTTCGCTCTTTCGACCTTTTCGCTTGAATCAGGAGGGTTTCACGATGCACCGGACAGATAAGGCCTTGCTCTGCATCGCAGTAGTTATCGGTACGGTCGGAGCCTCGGCGCTTTCAGCGTTCGCGGCGTTTCCGGCAGCGCCGAAAATAAGCGATGCGGATACAGGCTGGGTGCTGTTGTCGTCGGCGTTCGTGCTGATGATGACGATTCCGGGGTTGGCGCTCTTCTACGGCGGGATGGTACGGCGCAAGAACGTTCTCGCCACCTTGATGCATAGCTTCATCCTGGTGGCCCTGGTCTCCGTGCAGTGGATGCTGCTGGGGTACAGTTTGGCGTTCTCGCCCGATCACGCCGGTCTGATCGGCGGACTGGATTGGCTCGGACTGCACGGAGTCAGCGCGAGCGAGCCGTATGCGCTGTACGGGGCGACGATCCCACATCAGGCCTACATGATCTTTCAATGCATGTTCGCCGTGATCACGCCGGCTCTGATCACCGGCGCTTTCGCAGAAAGGATTTCCTTTAGGGCATTTCTGCTCTTCAGCCTTCTATGGAGCACGCTCATTTATGATCCGCTGGCTCATTGGGTGTGGGGCGTCGGCGGATGGATCCATCAGATGGGCGCGCTCGACTTCGCGGGTGGAACGGTGGTGCACATTTCGTCGGGTGTCTCCGCGCTGGCCGCAGTGCTGGTGATCGGCCAACGGATCGGATACCCGCGCGAGCCGATGCCGCCGCATAACCTGACTCTCACCCTGGCCGGCGCCGGACTGTTGTGGGTCGGATGGTTCGGGTTCAATGCCGGGAGCGCGCTGGGGGCCAACGGACTTGCGGTGTCGGCCTTCGTCGTCACGCATCTCGGCGCGTCGGCCGCAGCGCTTACCTGGATGGCGGTGGAGTGGTGGAAAGGCGGAAGGCCTACCGTGCTCGGTGCGGCGAGCGGAGCAGTCTCTGGATTGGTGGCGATCACTCCTGCCGCGGGTTATGTCAGCCCGCTCGCGGCACTGGCTATCGGCGGCGTCGCCGGAGCGCTGTGTTACTACGGAGTCCGGCTCAAGCGGCGCTTCAACTACGACGACGCGCTCGACGTGGTCGGCGTCCACGGCCTGGGCGGAATATGGGGCGCACTCGCAACCGGCCTCTTCGCGAGCGTCGCGGTCAATTCGTCCGGGGCGGATGGCCTGTTCAGCGGCAACCCGCGCCAACTGCTTATTCAAGCGATCGCGGTGAGTGCAAGTGTCGCGTTCGCCTTTCTCGGCAGTCTCGTCCTACTGAAGATCGTCGATGGCCTGGTTGGGTTGCGGGTGTCCGAAGAAGCGGAAGTTGCCGGACTCGACCTGAGCGGGCACGAGGAACGCGCTTACGCTTTCGAAGGATAGTAATAAGTACATTTGGGTTCCCTGTTGTCAGCGACAGGCCTTTGCGTGCCGTCGAAGCATGTCCGAGACCACGAGCCCGGGTGGCACGATGGTTCCTCCGGCGACACATCGCTTGTGCTCTCTCACTGGAGCCGGTGTCAATTTCGGGCGGATCGGCGGAGGATTATTGCCATGAAGGTTAGCGTGCAACGCCGGCACCGCCGAAGGCGGCTGAGCGCAAGGAGCGCCGATGGCTTCTAGCGCCCAGCTTGATGCGAGTTCGGCCGCCAACGTCGCCGGAGCGTCGCGCGAGCTCGGTGACCAGGAAGCCGCGCTCAGGAATCGCCGGCTGGCCCGCTCGATCGCGACCGTGCTCGCCTTCGAAGGCTTCACGATGTCGATCAACGGCATCGGCTCACCCTGGATCGCGAAGAGCTTTCATCTTGGCGAATCGGGAATCGCGGGCCTGTTCGCATGGATTTCGCTCTCGGCGATCGGCGCGCTGGGACTCTCGCGGATGATCGATCGGGTGGGACGCCGCCGGATGCTGCTGGTGTGCATGGCCGGCACGACGGTTAGCGCGCTCGCCGCCGCGTTCGCAACCAACTTCGCGGCGTTCGCACTGTGCGAGATCGCGCTCTACGCCTTCATCGGCGCGACGATCGCCGGCGGTATCGTGATCCTGGCCGAGGAACTCGCGATCGAGGAGCGCGCGCGGGGGCAAAGCTGGGGCGGGCTGGGGATGGGTCTCGGTGGCGGGCTGTGCCTGGTCGTGATGCCGATGGTGGCGGGTCGTCACTCGTGGCGATGGATGCTGGTGCTGGCGTCGGCGATGGGAGTCGCCGCGCTATGGAGGGCCGCCAGGGCCATCCCGGAGAGCGGCCGCTGGCAACGCGCCGCCGCCAGCGGCACGACTTCGGCCGGCAGCTTCTACGACGTGTTCGGACGGCTCTATCGACGCCGCGCGATCACGATTCTGCTCTGCTCGTTGCTGGCCACCATCGCGGCGGTCGCGGGCGGCAGTTGGGCATACTTCCACCTGGTCTCGGTCGTGGGGTTGGCGCCGGGCGCCGCCAGCGTCCTGATGCTGATCGGAGGCGGCGTGGGGATGCTCGGCTTTCCGCTCGCCGCGCGAAGCTGCGAGCGTTACGGCCGCATCCCCACGATCTTCGTTGCGAGCCTGATGACCGGTCTCGGCGCGCTCGCGTTCTATTGGGGCCCTCCGGCGTTGGGCCTTCGATGGCTATGGATCGGGGTCACCTACTGCTGTTTCACCGCCGGGCAGAGCGCGGGGCAGGTGGGCGGCAATTCGCTGGGGACCGAACTTTTTCCGACCGCGATCCGAGGCACGATGATGGGATGGTTCGCGTTGATCGGCGCGGCCGCCTCGGTCACCGCCCAGACCCTGATCGCGATTCTCGCCGCACATCTTGGCGGTCTGTCGATCGTGGTCGGATACTTAAGCCTGCTCGCGATACCCAACGCGATCATCGTCGCACTCTTCCTTCCTGAAACGCGCGGGCTCTCGCTCGAAGCCGCCGCGATGGAAGAGGCGTTCGAGAAGTCGGGTAGTATGCTTGTATGACCTCGGCGGGCGCGTCGACGCGCGATGATGATCGCGGCGGCCTTGATGCGCATGAGATTCAAAAAGTCGCCGAGAAGATCAAAGGCCTAATCTGAAGTGATGCGGGCGAGATCGACGTGAGCTCGATGCAACCTGCACGACCGTCGAATCTGCCATGGGCCGCGTTTGCGCGCGGCGTACGAAACAATCTTTTCGCGGAAGCAGCCAGTCAGGGGGTGCGCGTCGTCGGCATAGTCATACTCGCGCGGATGCTCCGTCCGGATGACTTTGGCGTGTTTCGCATCCTGATGATCGTCGCGATGTTCTTTACCTTGTTCAGTGAAGCCGGAATCCCCGACGCGTTGATTCAGCGTAAAGAGTTGCAGAGCTCACATGAGGCTACCGGATGGTGGCTGACGATCGGGCTTACCGGCATATGCGTCGCCGGGCTGTACATCCTGGCGCCGGATTTCGAGAGGTTGATGGAGATGCCGGGACTAAGCTTCGGCCTGCGGCTGCTTTGTATCCCGAGCATGCTGGAAGGCGCCTCGATCATCGCCAATGCGCGGCTCAGGCGGCAGATGCGGTTCGGCCCGCTGGCGATGTCCGAAGTAGTTGCGGAAGTCGCTTTCGTCGCCGTCGCGATCTTATTGGTAAGGTACGGTTATCCCCGCTGGAGCCTGCCAGGCGGGTTGGCAGCGCGTTCTGCCGCCCACGCGATTTTCATCCTCGCGCCCGAGCCGTATGCTCCGCGGGAGTTGCCGCGAGCCGCGGCCGCTCGAGACTTTGGGCAGTTTGCCACCACCGTATTCAGCGGGCGAATGATCACTCTCGCGGCCGGCAATATCGATTTCGTGTTGGTGGGAAGACTACTCGGCAGCGCTGCGCTGGGCTTTTATTCCATCGCATGGGATTTGCTGCGATTCGTTCCCATGCGCTTTTATCGAATCGCGGGGCGGGTCGCGTTGCCCGCATTCGCCAGGATCCAGGATGACAACGAAGAACTGGCGAGAGCGTATCGAAGTCTGGTCGACTACATCGCGCGATTTGTATTGCCGTTTGCGGGATGCATTGCCGTTGCAGCGCCCGAACTGCTCTCCAGCCTCTATGGTGTGAAGTGGCTTCCTGCGGCGACACAGACCCGTATCCTTGCGGTGGGACTTGCGCTGTTGGGACTTCGAATCGGCATAGGAATCGTATTTTACGCCAGGAACTATCCGTCGCTCGACATTTATCTGATGGGTGGCCGGCTTGCCTTGCTGACCGCAATCATTCTCCTGGCAGCGCGGCATGGCCTTTCAGTCGTGAGCCTCGGCGTTAGCGCGGTCGAGGCGATGATCGGCGTCGCCGGGCAGTATCTGGTTTGTTCGTTGACCGGCTTGCGCTTGAGGGATCTGTTATCGGCCATCGTTCCCGGCGGCCGTCTCGCCGTCGCATGCATGCTGGCCACCGCGATGGGCAAGGCGGTGGGAGTCTATTTCGCGGTCAAGGCGCCCTTTGTGTTGCTACTGGTGGTGGTTCCTCCAGCCGCGGTCTTTTTGTGGCTCCAGGCAGCGGACGCGGCGCAGATGATCGGTAGCGCCTCCAAACCTGCGCCCGACAAAGCGGTGGAAGAGTCGTAATTGTCGGTCGCGCGTTTGTTCGGTGAGAAATGCGGGCTAAACTGCTCCCGGCATGAGCGCGCTCTCCCAGGCGATTGCCACCGCATTCTATCGGCAGGCGGCGATGTGGTCGGCTCGGATGCTGACCTCTTCTCCGATCGTGCAAAGCGTCTTTCTTCACCGCAGCGTCGCCACCGGCGAGGTTTCCTTCGGACGGAGCGACATCGACATGCTGATCGTCGTCGACGAGGAGAAGGCCGAAAACGGAGCGGGTATCGCTTCGCTCTACCAGGAGGTGAATCGCGCGCGGCGTTTCAATCCGGCTTTGACCGATATCGATGTGTACGAACCGGGTGGAATTGCCGGTTATGCGCGGATGGACACCTTCTGGAGTTCGGTCGAGCGGCGCACGCTCATGCTGCTTCGTGGCGAGCCGGTCGAGATCCCTTTCGCTCCGGTCCATCCGGATCACGCGTTGAGCAAGTTCCTGCTATGGGTGGAGTGGTTCTTCGCGATTTCCGTTCAGCAAAGAAATCGCCGCAATCTGTGGAAGCTCTCCCTGGAATGTTGGAATGCCTATGCCTTGGCCGAAGGGTTGATTCGCGAGCCTTACCTGTTGCGGAGCGAGATGGAAGCCCACGCGTCCCGTATCGAGGGAAACCTGACGACGAAGCGGTTGGGGGACCCATCTTATGCGACCCGATTCGTTTTTGAGCTGGCGGATCGATTGCACCGTTCGCGTTTGCCCGCCTTGCGGAAGCTGCGCAAACCGCTGGTTTTCGAAGCCGTTACCGCTCCGTTATGTTTGCGCCGCCTGTTCGTGGTCGTTCCGCGGGCCGACTCTCCGCTGCCCCCGGAAACCTTCGTGAAGGGCGCGTTCCCCTGCACGCCGGAAATTCTCGATCTGTTTGTTCACGCCAAGAGCGCCTTCTTCTACTGGATTTTGCCGCCTGAACTTCTGGAGCTCGGCATGCAGCCGCCCCTCGTTTCGGAGTTCTTGCGCTCCTGTCGCTATTACAGTCATAGCCGTTTTCTGTTTCACCCGGGTTTCGCGAACCCCAGCCCGCCGACACAGGCCGCTCGAATGGCTTTAATCCGGCATGCGATGGATTGGGCTTCCCGAGGCGAGCTACCCCCGGCGATTCCTCCAGAGAAGATCGGGGAAATGATGGCCGCCGGCGCATCAACGATTCTGGAATACTACCGCTCGGAGTACGGCCTCTTGCGGCGCGACAGCCGGCGGATTCAGGAATCGCTACTGGCGCTCTCGGACGCCGCATAGTCCTGGTGGATTTTGTCATGGCTCGAATGGGAATGTTCTGTCTGCCCTGGATTGGGCATCTCAATCCGTTTTCCACGCTGGCTCACGAACTGATCGGCCGAGGGCACGAGATCACCTTCTTTCAGGTGGCCGATTTCGCCGAACCGGTTCGGAATCGCGGGTTCCATTTCGAGGCTTTCGGCGAGCGGGACTATCCGGCCGGCACGTTCGCCGAGCGTTACCGGGAAATGAGCCGGCTCGACGGATTGCCGGCGAGGCGGGCCGGCCTGGATATTCTGATTTCCCAGGCCGAGGCCCTGTTCACCACTGCACGACCGACGATCGAGAAAGCCAGGCTGGATTTGTGGGTCGTGGACCATATGGATTACGCCGCGTCGACGCTGGCTGCATGCATGCGGGCGCCCTTTGTGTCGGTGATCGTTGGGCTGATGAGGCACCACGAGGACGGCGTACCTGGATTCAGCGGCGAGCTCTACACCGACGATCCGGTCGTCCTCGAACGGGATCGCCGCTTTAATGAGGCAATGCTCGCCGCCAGCAAGCCCTTCCGCGATTTCATCGGGGCATACCGGCTGAAGGCAGGAATGGGTCCGTTCAGCTTCGACAGCCTGTGGTCCGGCCTGGCGCAGATCACGCAGCAGCCCGCGGAATTCGAGTTTCCCCGTCGAAAGCTGCCCGCATGTTTCCACTTCACGGGACCGTTCGCTCGTCGATCCGATCGTCCCCCAACGCCGTTCCCCTGGGACCGGCTGGACGGAAGGCCTCTGATCTACGCCAGCTTCGGTACCACGCAGAACCGCAATCGGCACTTGTACGATGCGGTCGCGAAAGTGACGGCGCACCTGGATGCGCAGGTCGTCCTGTCCCTGGGCGGCGCGGAGACGGTCGAGCTTCCCAGGGAGCTCCCGGAAAACCTGCTGGTGGTGCCCTTTGCCCCGCAATTGGAGATCCTGGAACAGGCTGTCCTCACGATCACACATGCCGGCATGAACTCGACGCTCGAGTCTCTTGCCGCCGGAGTTCCCATGGTCGCGGTTCCCATCGCGCACGATCAGCCTGGTGTCGCGGCCCGGATAGAATGGACCGGCACCGGCGTGCGCATTCCCGCCGCCGAATGTGAACCGGCGCGCCTGCGCAATGCCGTCGAGACCGTGCTCGGCAAGGCTTCCTTCCGCGAGTCGGCCCGGCGGTTTCAGCGGATCATTGCCGAAGGGAACGGCATAGACCGCGCCGCCGATATCATCGAGCGTGTGGCGGCAACCGGCCGGCCAGTGCTGCGCGGAGACCGATCGCTGCGGGCGTGAGAAACTCAGACGCGGTGCGAGTACTCCGCTTTACAAAATGCGCCGGCGCAGGTAGCACCTGATTAGGTGCTGTGCTCAGCAGAGGGAAGCTGCATGCTCGACATCACGAAGGACATTCAATCGCTCACCAATTTTCGGCGAAAATCGGGGCAATTTCTTAAGCAGATGAAGAAGAGCAAGCGGCCGGTGGTCCTGACGGTCAACGGCAAGGCCGAGGCTGTGGTGCAAGACGCGGAATCCTATCAGCGATTGCTCGATACGGCGGCGCGCGCCGACGTTTACGAGGCTATCCGGCAAGGCGTGGACGATATCGTCCACGGACGGACGCGCCCGGCCCGCAAGGTGTTCGACGAGTTGCGCCGGCGCCATGGCGTATCTCGTTGAATTGACGCTCCGCGCGGAGCGAGACCTCGATTACCTCTATCAGCGAATCTCGGCAGACGATTCAGCGGAGGCTGCCCGTTGGTTCAACGGGCTCGAAGCCGCCATCGATACCCTCGAACGGTTGCCGCGCCGCTGCCCGGTAGCTCCCGAGAGCAAAAAGGCCAAACGACGTTGCGGCATTTGCTTTATGGCGCGAAACGCGACGTGTACCGGGTCATCTACGAAATCGACGAACGCCGCAAATCGGTTCGCGTCCTGACGATCAGGCACGCGGCCATGGACGACTTCCTCAGCGGCACGTGAAAACTCGCAGCCGCCGCCTGCCCTGGTAAGGTGTCGAAACCATGGCGTCGGAAGTTTCGTCCAGCGGAGTTTACCCTGAGCGGAAGCCGAAGGGTCATCTCCGGCGGAACAAGCGCCGCATCGCTACGGGCGTGAGAAACCAACGCTGTTGCTTACGCGGAATATTATCAACCGAAAGTTTTGAGGAATGGTTAAGCCATTGAATCGGTGGCTCTATTGGGCCCTCCTGGCGAGGACGGAGGGCGAAATTCGAGAGCGTCGGGAATGGGCCGCAGATGGGCCCGATCAAGGTTCCGGCGCGCCGAGGCTAGGGAACAGGCCGCTTTGGTGGACCAGTTTCGGCAAAGCCAAAGGGAAAGCCTCGGCCGCTTGCGCCACAGGGGGGCGTTGGGCTACTGGCATTCTTATCCGAGGTTTCAAAACCGAGTTTCCGGTTAAAACGGAAGTTCCTATGGAAAAGTGACGGTGCGGCCAGAAGCGGCCAACGCGGCAACAGGGAAGATGATTCGTCACGTAGATAACTTTCCGAGGCGGGAGATCGAGCCCAGGCCCGCTTCAGACGCCCGAGAGATCTTGTCCTCTCCTGTCAGTCCAGGCACCGCGATTTGAGCATATGATATTATGAGGCGCTGAAAGGTCACATGGGAGTCGCCACTGCGGGACAGCCTGTTCCGGGATCGGTTCCTCTCCTGGAGCGGATACCCTTCCGTATTCATCCACGCGTGTTTGCGGCCCTCGGCGCCGATCTCGTTACAAACGATATTGTCGCGATAATCGAGCTCGTCAAGAACTCGTACGATGCTTTCGCGTCGAACAGTGGACATTCGCTTCGGCGCGGAGGGTACCGCGGGCGAGTACCTCGAAGTCCTCGACAACGGGAGGGGAATGGATCTTCGGACTCTTGAGGAGGCTTGGTGCGTCGTCGCCACGCCATATCGTCAACACAATCCAGTCGCTTCGAAAGACAAGAGGGTACGCCGAGCTTCCGGCGAAAAAGGGCTGGGGCGTTTGTCTGCAGCCAGACTTGGGCGAACACTCGAAATGCTGACAAAGGCCGTCAATGACCGTTGTTGGCTGGTGAAAGTAGATTGGTCCGGTCTGTCCGAGAAGGACGACCTTGATGCTTGCTTCGCAAAATGCTCGGCCTACACCGGCCAGAGTCCCTTCGCGGAGACCGGCACGCGCATACGAATTTTTGATCTCACATCCGTATGGCAGCCGGAACATGTCGCCGATTTGGAAGACAACCTTGCAAGGCTGATTTCGCCGTTCTCGAAAATCGACGACTTCACCATACGGCTGACAGCTCAACAGGTAGGCGAAGAAAACGCGACTGTTGAAATAACTTCACCGGACTTTTTGAATCACCCGCCTTACGCGATCAGGGGCCATGTGGACTCCAGAGGCGCCGTCAATGCTCGCTATGAGTTCCGACCGATCAGAGGAAGGCCGCGCGATTCCGCAATCCGACTCACTTGGGCGGATGTCAAAGAAGGTTCCGACATTGCGGACAAGTTGAAGCCAGCAGGTGATCCGACTTGCGGTCCGTTTGAATTCGAGATTCGTGCATGGGATATCGGAGCTAACGATACAGAGGAAATTGCCGAGCACTTCGACATCGCTAAGGGGAATGTACGAAAGGCGATTCGCGTCCACAAGGGGATATCACTTTACCGCGACGCCATTCTTGTGCTGCCAAAATCAGACGATGGTCGCGACTGGCTCGGCTTGGATTTGAGGCGAATCAGTCGCGTCGGTACCAGGCTGAGCACAAGCCAGATCGTAGGCTATGTCTCGATCACTGCCGATGGCAATGGGCAAATTCTGGACAAAAGCGACCGTGAGGGTCTTGTTCAAAACCAAGCCGTTCTCGCCTTCGAGGAGATCATCAAGGCCATCATCTGGCAGTTGGAAGCGCAGAGAGATGCCGACCGACTCAAGCCCGGTCATGAGATAAAGCTCCAAGCGCTTCTTGATGACATATCGGCCGATGACCTGGTTGAGGAGTTCACCTCCCTGGCCGATGACGGTGTAGTCGACACGCATGTACTGCAAAGCATCATCGATTTCAACGCGAAACTGCAACTCGTACGTCAGAACATTCAGACGAGGCTCGTTTACTACAGTCGGCTCGCCGCTATAGGTACGATCGCGCAGATGCTAATTCACGAGATCCGCAACCGCACTACAGCAATTGGCCGCTTCCTGCGAACCGCTGGAAGCGAGGGCGCAGAGGGCTTATCTCGCGAGTTCAGGACTCAGCTACAGTTAGCGGAATCAGCTGTTGCTGCCCTGGAGAGACTTGCCGATACGTTTTCGCCGTTGGCCAACCGCAGTTTTAAGCGGGGGCGGCGAGATGCGGTCGTTGAGGAGAGCATAGGTCGATGCGTTGCCCTATTGGAAGGGGAAATAAAGCGCACGGGCGTCAAGGTCGCACCACTGAGGACAGGTGAGACCAGAGCAGCAGTAGATCCCGGCGAACTGGACGCTATTTTGATGAATCTTATCACGAATGCCCTCTACTGGACCGCGAAATCTACTCGAACGCGAGAACTGGAATTCACCATTCGACGGCGACGAAGTAATGGCCGGATTGCAATAACTGTAAGCGACTCAGGCGTCGGGGTTCCCAAGGAGGATATCGACAAGATATTTCTACCGGGTGTTACGCGACGACCTGGGGGAATTGGCATGGGCCTCACGATCGCCGCAGAGCTCGCTTCTGAGTACGGCGGCAAATTGTCGCTCACACAGCCGGGCAAGCTGGGTGGCGCAAGCTTCGCGTTCGACGTTCCACCGAGGACGCCATAAGCGCCTCCGGGGAGCGGTTTTGAAAACTAGAATTCTCCTTATCGATGATCAGCCGGAAAGCGTAGAACCGTTGCGCCAAGAACTGGGAAAGCTTGATGACATCGACTGCGAGGTCACGGGCTTTAAGGGCGCGGAGCGGATGCTTGAGGAAAATGACCCCCACATCGTCGTCCTGGATTTGTTGGAGGGTGCTGGCGCTGACCCGGAGGCAGCCGGGCTGAAAACCTGTGAATACATTTGGAACAGCAAATTTTGCCCGCTGGTCGTCTACACGGCCGCTCCCGATAGGGTAGACAACACCGAGTTGCGAGCGCACCCCTTCGTCCGACTTGTCCAAAAAGGTACAGGAAGCGAGACTCACGGTGACCGGCTATGTGAGCGAATTTCGGCCGCACGTCGATGCGTTCAATCAAGTTAGCAGAGAGATACGGGGCGTGATGAACAAGGCCCTGAAAAGCGTCGCCCCGCGCGTCATGAAGCTCCCTTTCGATGCCACCGAACGCGCCGAGATGCTTACGCGGGCGGCGCGGCGAAATGTAGCGGCGCGGATCGATGAGACCTTGTTGAGCGCCGAGCCGCCGCCATTGAAGAGTTGGGAATTGTACATTTGTCCGCCGGTGGTGGAACATCTCTTGACCGGAGATATCGTCCGTCAGAAGGGAAAAGACAGAAACGATCCTATCAGCTACGCGGTCGTGCTGACGCCCTCGTGCGAACTTGTGAAAGACGTAAAGCGCAAGCCGAAGGTCAAGGAGGTCCTCCTGGCAAGATGCGCGCCAGTCAACAGATTGCTGGAGGACCTAGCGGTACCCAAGAAAGATGCAAAGAAGAACAAAGATAAGATCAAGAGCATGTTAGGCCAGGGATTCACTCAGTCGTGCATCGCTATAGCCCCACTGCCCGGCGAATTCCCGGCGATGGCCGCTGATTTCCGGCGCTTGGAATTGGCCGCGCTCGACGGCAACATGACCGGCTTGGAGGCCTACGAACGCGTGGCATCCGTGGACAACCCGCTTCGAGAAGCGGTCGCGTGGGCATATATGCTGGCCACAGCACGCCCGGCTTTGCCTGACCGCGATCGTGAAGAGTGGGCTGACGAGATAATCGCGGCGGCCGGTAGCTGAGAGGAGTCATGAGATGCGAGCCGTCGATTTCTTCTGCGGGGCCGGCGGATTAACGCGTGGATTGCTTGACGCCGGAGTCCAGGTGGTCGCGGGGTTTGACGCGGATGAAAGTTGTCGCGAGACGTTCGAGAAGAATAACCGACCGGCGCGATTCGTAGCGCAGGATATCTCAAAGGTACCTCCGGCTGCGGTCTGGAAGGTGCTGGGCTCGCGAGCGACCGCGGACCTGCTTGTGACCGGCTGTGCTCCCTGTCAGCCATTTAGCAAGCATCGAAGGTGTGCTGCAGAGGGGTTTACCGATCGGATTAGTGACCCCGACTCAACCCTGCTTGGCGCTTTCGCTCGCTTGGTCGAGGAGATTCTTCCGGGACAAGTGTTGGTGGAGAACGTACCGGGGCTTGTCACGGTCGGTGGCTTCAGCACCTATCGACGCTTTCTGAGGATGCTTGCATCCCGTAGGTATACCATCGCGGAGGGCATCTTGGATGCCAAGCGCTACGGCGTTCCTCAGACTCGCCGAAGGTTCGTACTTCTCGCGGTTCGGGGCAAATTCGCCAGTCTGCCTGAGCCGAGTTTCGGGCCGGAGATGAAGCCATACCTAACCGTACGAGACGCGATTGCGCACTATCCACCAATCTCCGCAGGGCGCAGACATCCTCTGGTAGCCAACCATGAGACGGCTTCTCTGTCAGAAGTGAACCTGAAGCGACTTCGCCTGACGCCCCCTAACGGCGGAGACCGACGGTCGTGGCCCGATGAACTACGACTCGACTGCCACAGCGATAATTACGACGGTCACACCGACGTGTATGGCCGTATGGCTTGGGACAAACCCGCTCCCACTCTTACCGGCAAGTGTCACAGTTTATCGAATGGGCGATATGGACATCCGTCGCAGGACAGAGCGATTTCGCTGAGAGAGGCGGCCAGCCTTCAGACCTTTAGCGATTCGTATTTGTTCTTTGGGTCCAGAACCAGAATCGCCCAACATATAGGCAACGCAGTGCCTGTAAGATTTGCGGAGGCCTTGGGAGGGCACCTACTTCAGATCCGGGCTCAGAATTCCTGACATGTGAAGGCAGCGTTTGGCTTCTTGAGATTGGCTCATGCCATTTGGATAGACGCGTCGTCCCGCAACGCGCATTGGCGCGTTCCCTGTCGGGCTACGTTTTGAGTGGCAATATGGCCGACGTTTTCACCAGCGAGCGGCGATCATGGGTGATGAGCAGGATCAGATCCCGTGGAAACCGCCACACCGAGCTTGCCGTGCTCGCGCTTCTGCGCGCCCACGGCATAGCCGGCTGGCGCCGCCATCTCGCCCTCCCTGGGAGGCCCGACTTCGCCTTTCCGCGCGCCCGTGTCGCTGTCTTCGTTGACGGCTGTTTCTGGCATGCGTGCCCACGGTGTGCCCGGAAGCCGGCCAACAACCGCGAGTTTTGGAGCGCTAAGCTGACCGCCAACCGTCAACGCGACCGTTTCGTTACCCGTTCCCTCACCTCTAAAGGCTGGAAGGTTGTGCGGATATGGGAGCATCAGCTCAACGCCACCGATTGGGTACTGAAGAAAATACAGTTGGCTCTGCAGAGTGCGGCACCACGGCCCGCGCGCAGGCAAGCGACCGGCATTGACGCCCACAAACGTCGCCGATCTAGGACCCGCATTAACTCTGCGGCCTCCTCAGCATGCGGTCGAGCGCCTCAATGACGCCGACAGCGGCTCTCAGTCCTCAACCTAACCTCGCAACATAGACACTGCGGCTCCCGCTGACGAACCAGCCGACTATGCGGCGGCCTGATTGCCCCAAGCACTCCAGCCTTCGCGCCGCCCGCGGGCGAATAGTTCAAGCTTGGGCAGTTCCGGGTACCTGCACTCAATTACGAGTTGGGGCTTTTCACTATGCGACGCCACCCGATCCGTTGGGGAATCTTGGAGCGGGCGACCGGGGTCGAACCGGCAACGTCCAGCTTGGGAAGCTATTAAGGCGCGGCGCGCAAAAGTCTTGCCCGGTGCGGGTTTCCCTTCTCCTACAGGCACTTGGTGCGTTTCGCGTATTCAGCGCCATTCACTGATTTTCACCCGATTTCAGCCCCGTACCGTGACCAAAACCGTGACCAAAACGCGAGCGCGCCGCGGCGTCGAGCCGAGCAAACGCGCTCGACTCCGGCCGCTGCATCCAGCGCCCATAGACCCGGAACACCATCTCGACGGTCGCGTGCCCGAGCATCGCCGCAACGTGCTGCGGAGTGTCGCCCTGCTCGAAAGCGAGCCGCGCGAAGGTATGCCGGCATTGGTAGAGCACGCGCGCGCGAACCTTGGCGCGCTTGAGAATCCGCGGCCAGTTCCTTACGCGGAAATTCGCAAGGTCGATCGGCGTTGCGGTTTCGGACGGGAACACCAGCTCGCCTCTAAGCTGCGAGCGTGCGCGTTGCGCCCGAAGCTCGCGGCGCACCAGCGCCATCATCTCGACCTCGCGTTCGGCGCCGCGAGTCTTGGGCAGCCCGAATCCGAAGCCGCGCCAGAGGTTGCGGCGCACGCGGATCAGCCCGTGCTTGAAGTCTATGTCGTTCCACGCAAGCGCCAGCGCCTCGTTAGGTCTGAGTCCGGCGAAGACGAGACAGGCGAGAAATGCCCGCTCCCATCCTTTGGCCGCGGCGAGGAGGCTTATCGCTTCGTCCAGGTCGAACGGATCGTACTCGGGCTTGGACTCGCGCAGGTTCTCTACATACTGCATCGGATCGTCGGCGATGATTTTGCGCCGGCGCGCCGTGCGGAAGATGGTACGCAGCCGGCTAATCACCATATTGACGCGCCGCGGCGAGAGCACTTTTCCGCCGCGCGCGCGTTGCTCACTCAGTTTCTTAACTAGGCGCGCGATGTCGCCCTCGTCGATCTTCGCGATCGGCTTGCGTGCGATAGGATGCGGAAGCAGCTTGGTATTGATCAGGATGCCATAGTCATAGAGCACCAACGGCGTGAGATGCGGCGTGCGCTCTTGGAGCCACTGGCCGGCAAATGCGCCGAGCGTCGGTCCGTCCGGGTCAACGCTCCGCGCGTGCCCGGCCCATCGCCCGCGGTTGGCCTTCGCCGACGGCTTCCAGGTTCCAAGGTGTCTTTCGGTCTTGCGCCGTTCCAGCAACGTGCGGGCTTCGGTCTTCGTCCCGCCCCTCTCCATGTGCTCGCGCCCATCCGGGCCGGCGTAGCGAATCCACCAGACACCCGAGCCCTCGGACCGCTCGAACAGACCCCGGTCGATACGATCCTTTCGTGCCATCGGGCTTACTTCACTTGAGCGCGCCGCCAATCAGCGCGAGCGCGCCGACTATGGCCGCCAGCCAGAACAGTTCAACCGTCAGCCCGGCGAGCGCAGCGCGCGGCCCGCAGACGTACACGCGGTAGTGATTCGGATGCAGCAACCGAGGCACCATGACAAGTTTCGCGCCGCACTGCCGACAGACGCGCCGGAAGCCGAAGCGCATCGCGTATCCGCACTCCGGGCAGGATAGCGCCATCCGACTCATCACGATGTGGGAATATCTCGCGGGCGCGGGTTGCTGCCAGTGGGGCAGCGCCGACTCATCAGCATCGAGCGCCGCGCCGCAGTGCGAGCAGAAGCGCGCGTCAGTGTGGTAAGCGATCGCGCCGCAGCGTGAGCATCTAAGCGGCGTACCGACTGGTACGGCATTGGCCATCATCGTCTCACCCTACCTGAGCCAGGCTCCGCGACACCTCCGCCCGATCGGCCGGCGCGGCGGCTTAACTGGACAGGAAGCGAATCCACAGGCTTATTATCCAAGACGCAGGAAACAGCGCCGCGAACGCGCCGATCCACACCACTAGGCGTATTGGCAGAGGAATGTCCTTCCACCAACTACGATGCTCGGGCACAGGCAGCGCGCGCGCGGCAACTATCATCCTCGCTCCGCAGCGCGTACAAAAAGCCGACGACGCGCTGTGCTCACTCGCGCCACATCTTGAACAGGTCATGCGACACTCCTGTCGGGTTCGCCGCGTCTCTTTTGACTCATTTTTCTGCGGCGCGAGCAGAACCGATCCGCCTGCGCTGTCGATAAGCCGCCGGAATTCACCTTCATCTACGATGCGAATCTTCTGACCGCCCGCGATTAGACTCTCCGCTTTCCGTTGCTTTGTACTCCTCTCACAACCGGCCAGCTTGCGCGTTTCCTGAACACCTACAACGAGTAACGTTGTACGACCGCTGACGTTGGTAGCAACTTGCCAGCCCGCCGCCGATGCGGCGGCAGCCGCTTCAGCGCGCCGTACCGACAAGGCGCCTGAAAACACCACGACCTCCCGGCAGCGTCTATCTTCTACACTTGCGCTGTGACCGCCAATGAATCGATTCCCGCAATTTGAGCAAGCGCTCACCCCCGGGAGCGCCGATTCGGCGCCACATAGAGCGCAAACGACGGGAGCCCCCGCGCCTAGAGAAGCGCCGCCGGAAGGACTGACATCGGTTGGTGCTGTATCCATGAGCCACCCCCGCTCTACGAATTTCGCGCCCTTGCGCACGCCCACCAATCGGAAATCATGGTCCATCGGCTACACTTTGCTTCGCTGGCTCAGCTTCTCGCCACGGCGCACGCGCCGCATGATCTCGCTGCGCTTGCGCTTGCTCTTGAGTTTGGCCCACTTCGCGGCGCCGCCTCGTCGCCCTGCCTCTTTGACGGTCATATCTACAATCTGTATAGGCCACACAGCGCCACGTCAACGGCTCACATTTGTGCTGGCCGGGCGCGCGCATCCTGCCACGCGATAAGGTCGATGCGACGGAAGCGCACGCCACGCTTGCCCCAGCGGACGAAAGGAATCTCATGGCGCGCGGTCAGGTTGTAAAGCTGGCCCTTGGTGGTGCCGAGAAACCGAGCGGCCTCGTCAATGTTTATCTGCCTGTAAAGGTCGTCGATCGCAGCCGGGCCGCCGGCCGCGCGGAAGGCAGCCGCCAGCGCCGCGATCCGCGCCGCCGCTCCGTCATCGCGATGCCGTCCGCCCGCCTTCATAGCTCA
Source organism: uncultured delta proteobacterium (assembly GCA_963749215.1). GTDB lineage: Bacteria > Desulfobacterota > Binatia > Binatales > Binataceae > CAVVMA01. The sequence goes on from CAVVMA010000011.1 coordinate 332,694, forward strand.
ATTCACCGTGCCCGCCGCAACTCGCTGTAGAGTTTCCTGACTCGTCGGCGTTTTCCATTCGCACCGACGATCGCTACCTCCACGTACTTGCGCCCACGGCCGATCACCAAGCCGGCGCGCCATTTCCCGCGATGCTCGATCCACGCTTCGGCGCGGTCCGACGTGTTCCACCAAGTGAACCGGAACAAATCGCGCGGGTCGGGTCCGAACCCCGGCAGCGCAGTCTGACCGGCTCCAGTCGGAGCACCGGCCGGCGGGCGCGACTTTACTTGTACTGCGGATAAAGCGGACGAAGCGGATAAACCGGCCTTCGACGCCACTTTGACCGCTTTGTCCGCTTTATCCGCAGTGGAAGTAAGATTCGTCTGGCTACTCACCACCGAACCAGCGTCCATCGTTCCGCCGGCCGCCCGCCGGTAGACTCGTGAGTCACCATGATCCGCCCGAGCCGCAGCAGTTGGGCGCGCCGGGCCTGAAGCTCGGAAGCCTTCTTGTGGCCGGAAAACAACTCATCAATTTCCCGCATGGTCATCCCTTCTGGCCGCTGACGCAGAGCATCCACGATCGCGTCCATCATCGGATCGCCATAGCGCGCCCCGAACAGGCATTGCGCCGAGCGCTCGCAGTAATCCCATAGCGCAAGCGCCGCCCTCAGATGCGGCTCGCGCACGCTTTCTCCGCCAGCGATCGCAGCGTAGATGCAGGCCAACCGAACCACATGGGCTTCGGCGCGCCCCGTGAGGGCGCCGACCAGTCCTACACCGCCCTCGCTCAGACGCGGGTATTCCCGCTCCCACAGCGCTACGGCGGACGGATCGAACTTGAACTCCGCAGTCTTGCGGGCCTCATCGGCCCGTGCAGCGACCATCCGCGCGAAGTCCGGCATCCGGGCGTCGATAGTGCTGCCGCCCCAAGGCAGGAAATTCGTGCGGCGCGAGCACACGAACAGGAAGCGGTTGCCGAAGCCGTTGGCCGCGCTAGTCGAGTCGAGCATCACTGCCAACTCGTCGGGTGTAATGTGGCCGAGGATCGACACGTGCGGCGCGGTCGCGCGAGTCGGACTGTTGCGAGAAAGGATCGCGAGGTTGCCGCCGTCCCACGCCTTGCGCAGCACTTCAGAGAGGGTGTTACCCTCGCGCGCCATCACCTTGAGCGCTTGCGAGAACTCAGTCTCGACCACCATCAGCCGCTTGTCGCCGATCCCCGGATCGTCCTCGTACTCGACGTACTCGCCGGTATGGCGGCCCCTCTCCTTGACCGGCTGGCGCTTCATGATTGGGTCGCGCACCTGCCAGATAAGCCCTTCGCCGCTCGACAGTCCGCCCATCACCCGCGCGCCGAACCACTCCGACGCGGCGATCTCGAACGGGCGCGCGGCTTCCGCGAGCGCCGTACCCTTACGCCCGCGCTTGGTCTCACCGATGATTAGCGCATACTCGTTCAGATGGTGGCGCTGGCCGCCTGCCAGGCGATACGGACCGCCCCCCACGAGACTGCCGAACATGACGAGAAAGTGGACAAGCACCGCCGCGGGATCGGCTTCAGTGTTCGGCTTGACCATCCGCACGAAGTCATCCGCCAAGCCATAAAAGGCATCGTCGGCCGGCGCCTCGGGCCATTTGGACTGGGCCGCCGGAGAATGTCCCGGTGCGCTCTCGCTTCCTTCCGTCCGGCTGGCCAGCGCGAGCAGATCCGCGGCCGTATGGCCTTGCGCGAACCAGTCCGACACGTCGCCGTGCTCGGGCGAACCGGGCAGCGCCCCGAGGTTGATAACGTGCCGACTGTAGGGCGCAAGTTTCTGGCACACGTCCTCGACGTGCTTGTGGCCCGGATCGTCGTTGTCCGCGATCAAGATGCAGACGCGATCGCGGAGATGCTCGCCGTACTCATCGCACCACTTGCCTGCGCCGCCCGGATTCGTGGTAGCGACGAAGCTGTTGGCACGCAGCGCCTCCACGTCCTTCTCGCCCTCGACGATGAACACGTTGTCCTTGGCCTTGAGCAGCTCGGGCAGCCGGTACAGCACGCGCGGCACGCCTTGGAGGTTCCATATCCATCCGCCTTTCCCATCGGGCCGCCGCTGTCTAAACTCCTTGTCGGCGAAGCGGACCACTTGGTAGAGCAGCGCGCCTTTTGCGTCGCGGTAATCAAAGACGTGCTCAGCGGACTTGAGATTGCTAAGCGGCGCCTCGATCTCGAGCCGCTCAGCGAAGTCGCGCGCTGTCCCGCCACGGTTGCAGGCGTGGCAGAACCAAAGCCCGCTCTCGCGATTGACCGAAAGCGACGCTTTGCGATCGTCGTGGAACGGACACTTCGCAGAGCCTTCGCCGCGGCTCCGCCACTTGATACCCTGAAGATGCTCAGAGTAGAACCGCGAATAGTCACTCACTTGCGCGCTCCGCCGCCCAACTCCGTTTGCTCACTGAGACTCGCGCCAGCGCCAATTGGCTAACCGACGTAGGCTAGGTGTTGATACCGATCCGACCCCGAACGTGGCTTGTAGAGCATCTAGTCGAGACGTTTACAGATGCTACGTCAGATTTCGCCGATTTCGGCGCTCCCGCCGCTCGCGCCGCTCCATGAATCGGCACGCGCGGATCGCAGCGCGCCGCCGCTCCGCTTCAGCAAGCGTCGCCAGATGCCGTTCAATGCCCGCGAGCGTCGCGGCCAGCTCGTCGCGTTCGCGCGCCCTCGATTCTCGCGTGGAAAAAGGGTAGGGTCTGCTTTGCATCGGTTCTGGCTCCCGCGGCGCGTCGGCTGATTCCCGTCGCGCCGCTCTCGTCTATCAGCTACACAGTCGTTTCAGACCGTCGATCGCTCCGGTTGCGGCTCAGGAATCGACGCAGCTCAAACCGCGAGACGCGCCACACTCCGCCGACGCGGAAGGCCGTTAGATCGCCGCGCTTGATGTGGTCGATTAACCAGGAGCGGCCGACGCCCAGGTAGGCGCCGACCTCCTTGAGGCTCAGGAGTCGATCGTCATCCGCCATCGATTGCACTCGCTTCGGACAGCTTCATATCGCTCCGAAGCTAAGCGCACCGGCTGGCGAATTTCACTGGGTAGGTTTTTGCGGGACGTTGCGGGCTGGTGGGTGCTTGCGCTGCCACCGTTCAAACTGTTTCTGCGCCTCGCGGTCCTGCTCGTAGGTGCATGCGATGTCCGGCACGAGCAGCGATGCAATCTCATACGCGGCCCGCCTAGCAGGCGCCGGATTGGTGTCGCCGCTCCGGGCGACGGCCAGATGAAGGAAACCGCATAGCCATCGGAACCACTTGCGGCGCGAGCGCTCAGGGAGCGCCTTCCATCGCCATAGGTCGATCACAGGGGCGAAGAATCCGTGCGAGATGAGCAAGGTGAACCAGAACAGCCCTACCACTATCCGAGCCACTTCCTCAGCAGGCACCGTGCGCCAGCCACGCCCGGCCGGCGCGCGCTCCGAAAGTGAGTTACTGACGGTTGGCGAAGCCGCCGGGTTGAAGCCGGCTAGGTCAAGTGCGTAGCCGCAGAAACTCTCCCACAACAGGGAGTTGCCCTTGTAATCCCCGTAAAGCTTGCGGCGGTCGAAGTCGGGAGCGTACTTGGCCAGGCATTTATCGACCGCCGGGACGCTGCGATTGAGCGCGTCGTCGAGAGCATCGGCCAGCGCGTCGAGACGGCGACGTTCCCTGTCAGCCGAGCGTGCGGACCGCTCGCCCGCGATCGGAATGCCTTGCGCCAGAGCGGGCACGTTTGTACGGTCACAACGATTGCTAGGTTGGTTGGCCATCACGCCACCGCCTCACTTTTCGAGCCCGCGATCGTCGGTCGCGGGCTCTCTTCTTTGAACCGTACTCTTCCGCCGGCGCGCGGCTCAACCCAAGGGCTTGGCGATCGCGGATGTGGTGTCAACCAGGTAAGCCGCGGTCCTGCTCGCGCGCGGTCGATGCCCTTCGCAGCTCTCGCGCGCAATTAGGATCGCGGCCAGCGCTCCTGAGCAGGCCGGTCGGCTCGCTCTTGAAGCGCGGCGCCCTCTCGGCTGGGAACGCGCCGCTTTAAGCGTCTCCCTTGGCGGGAGCCCCGATCTCAGGTTCGGCGGTACTTACCTGCGGAACGCTTTCGGCCGGCGCATCCTGAGACGATTGCGTCGCGCGCTTCCCTCTCGCGCGGACGCCCGCTGGCGCGGCCTTATCGTGAGGACGCGCGATCAGCTCGTTGACGCGCTCGACGGTCGCTCGCGCCGGCGATCCCGGCGCGAGCGCGCCGCGCTCATGCGGATCGGCGCGCGCGGTCACATGCGCGGCGGGCACGCTCAACTTTCAGCGGTCAGCGGTCGTCAGCCGCAGGGGCCAAATGTGCGCCCCAGTGGAGCCCCTTGAGCGCCCCTTTGTGTACCCTGTCGAGCCCCACTGTGCACCCTCGACTCTCTCCGGGCCTCGAAAAGGCTTCGCAATTCCAAAGGGGAAATTCCGAGCCGAAATTCTCAACAGCCGGCCCGGTGGGGGTAGGGACAGGGAATGCCCACGATTCCAGCCGAAAGAGCCCGTGGTTATGAACCGCGTTCAGTGAACTCGGTTCAGGGAGAGCACGCGGCACTCTGAGGAAGCCGCCGCCGGCGGTCGCGGAGGGCTCGTCGATCGGCTGCGACGATCGCGCGGCGCACGGCGGGTCTTCCGGGGCGCCATCGCGGCTGCGGCGACGCGCCCCGCGTCGATAGAGCAACAGCGCAAACCGAGATTTCGATGCGCCTCGTTCCCTACCCGCGCCCGTCGCGCTCGATGTCTCTACAAGCCCACGTGCGCGATCGCCGTTGGACGGGGCGCGAGACCGTAACGAACCGGCTACACCTCGCTGACGCGATCGAGAGCGGCCGGCGCAGCCGCGCGCGCATCGCCGCGTACCACCACCACGCGGATGCGCCGCTGTCGCGCGAAGTCGATCAAGTCGGCTGTCGCATCGCGCACCAGCATCACAGGGTGCACGCGCTTGCCCCGGTGCTCGCTCCAGTCGGGATCGCGCCGCCACAGATCAACCAGGTAGAGCAGCCGCCCGACGCGCTCCGCGCTCAGCTCGGTTGCGACCTCGACCAAGTACGCATCGCGATCGGAATAGGCGAAGCCGGTAAGACGCGGCTCCCAATTCTTTATCGCTCGCAGGTTTGAATCGGCAACGCCCTCAAATTGCGCAAAACTCTCCGGGCGCCAAACGCGCGGCGCGATCTGGTAGCAGGTGCGCGGATGCTCCCGCGCCCGCCAGTCACGGAAAACCTCGAAGCTCGAACCCTTCGCGGCTCTCGCTTTCGGCCGGTCGGGCGCGGTGGCCGCTGATTCGTTCACGATGCCACGGATTGTAGCTCGCGCCGGCCGCGCCGCAAGCGCCCGCTCGCTCAGCCCTTAACGGCTGCGATTCAGGTTTCCAACCGTGACCAAAACCGTGACCAAAATATGCGGCGTTCCGTCGGTCCGGCTGGCCTAGTTCGGAAAACCCTTGTGCCAGAGTGGAAATTGATGGAGCGGGCGACCGGGGTCGAACCGGCGACGTCCAGCTTGGGAAGCTGGCATTCTACCGCTGAATTACGCCCGCTCTCTGGCGGAGTTTAGGACCGGGTGTGCGGAGTGTCAATTCGAGGCTAAACTGGGTGGGGGGGTAAGTTTGATAGGCGGAGGCGGCTGGCGCCGATTCAGTTTCAGTCGGGTTGCATGTCCAAGGCCCTGCTGTGTCATTCTCGCGCGTGGCTGCCGCGCGAAGAATCCCGGATCTCTTCGGGTGAGCCGCCTTCATGCGCGACCGTACCACTGCGTGTACGGCCTGATCGAGTCGCCGAAATCTGAGTGGAAGGACTTAAGCGAGAAGTAGGAAAAGCCGCAACCGGAGTCCGGGATTCTTCGCGCGGCAGCCACGCGCGAGAATGACAATCGTAAAGGGCGCGTCTCGACCTGGTTAGGCCGACCCACTACCCTGACACGATGATGCGAGCGCGTCTCTATCGTTAGGTCTCTGGCGTCACGTTTCTATCGTCACGGTCTGGGGACCCTGGTCGGTGAAACTCCGGATTACGCGCGGCACGCGGAGGCGATCGTCGCCGTCATAGGTCGCGCGGATCTCTCCGAATGCGTCGTCGCCGGCGAGCGAGAGTGCGGCGATGCGATCGACAAAGGCGTTCTCCTCAGCGCTCGGAGTCGTGTCCGCTTCCGGCCCGCGCATCAGGGCGCCCGACGCATCCCAGGGCAGCAGCTCGACGCGATTGAGCGCCGCGAAGTCGCGCACGACGTTGCCGCGGATGAACCAGCTCCCGCGCAGGTCCCAAATCCCGAAGCGAGCGGGATCGGCGCCGCGGTTGCGGCACATCTGCCACGCGTCGCCGCCGATAACGAACCGGTTGCGCGGAACATCGAGCGGACTGAAGTCCGGCTTGAGAAACTTGAGCTGAGCGGGGTCGAGCTGCGGATCGACCAGCACCCATCGCGCCTCTGCAGCGTTCCAGTATTCGCACACCCAATGATCCTCGAATTTGCCCGGCGTGAAGTACGCCCCGAAACCGACGCGCGTACGGGCCGGTACTTCCCGATGACGCAGGATCGCGCAGAGCAGAAGCGCAAAGTGGCGGCATACCGTGAACAGCCGCCGCTCCGGCGCGCGCGCAATCTTAAGCGGGCGATCGTCCAGCGCGAAAATCCGCTCGAGCATCTCGCTCACCGGACGAATCTGCACCTCGGGCTTGCGATCGTCTGAGAACGCGACGCCATAGATCGGAGCCCAGTCGCGATGGATCAGCAGGCCCTGCACGGCCGCGCAGAGCTGCGCGAGGTCTGTCGGCAGGTCGTCGAATTGCTTCGCGTATCGATCCGCAGCCGTCATCGCGGCGGGATGCGCGAAGTACTGATGGATAGAATCGGCTGAGGCCATGGCTCGCTCCGCATAGAATTTGGGAATCGAGCGCAAGCCTACTGCGGAGCGCGGCGCGGGCGCAAACCTGTGTTCATATGGGCTCATCTGTGGTTTCATTTCGGCCATGAGCGCAGGACCGAACATCGTACTGATCCTCGCCGATGACATGGGGTACGGCGACTTCGGATGCTTCAACTACGGCGCCTCGCGCACGCCGGCGCTCGATCAGCTCGTGCGCGAGGGAACCTGCCTGACGCAACATTATTCGGCGTCGCCGGTGTGCGCGCCCGCGCGCGCGTCGCTGCTCACCGGCCGCTATCCGCATCGCACCGGCGTGCTCGACACGCTGGAGATGCGCGGCCTGGATCGGCTCGCGCTCCGCGAGCGCACGATCGCGGACTTTCTCAGGCGCGCGGGCTACGTAACCGGCCTGATCGGCAAATGGCACAATGGCGCGCTCGACTCGCGCTACCATCCCAACCGCCGCGGCTTCGAGGAGTTCGCGGGCTTCTGCGGCGGATGGCAGCCGTATTGGCAGTGGAACCTGGACCGCAACGGCAGCATCGCGGGCGCCGACGGCCGCTATCTCACCGACGTCTTCACAGAGGAAGCGGGACAGTTTATCCGGCGCCATCAGCGCGACAAATTTTTCCTCTACCTCGCCTACAGCGCACCGCATTATCCGTTCGAGGCGCACGAGGCAGACCTGGCGGCATTTCGCGATTCGGGCGACTTCACGCTGGCGGTGAGCACCATCTACGCGATGCTCCAGTGCATGGATCGCGGCGTCGCGCGCGTGCTCGAAGAGCTCGATCGCGCAGGAATCGCCGATAACACGCTGGTGCTGTTCTCCAGCGACAACGGGCCGCAGTTCGGCGGCAACGGCGAGATGTGCAGCGACCGTTTCAACTGCGGATTCGCCGGCGCCAAGACCCTGGTCTACGAGGGCGGCATCCGCCTGCCGATGGTGATTCGATGGCCCGGCGGGATCGACGGCCGCCGCCAGATTCACGACCTGATCCACTTCACGGACTGGCTGCCAACGTTGATGGCGCTCGCGGGGGCCGAAGTCGCGCCCGATCTGAAGCTCGACGGAATCAACATGCTGCCCATCCTGCAGGGCGAGCGAGGCAAACTGCCGCCGCAGCGCTTCTGGCAATGGAATCGCTACACGCCCGACGGCGAGTGCAACGCCGCGATGCGCGACGGGAAGTGGAAGCTGGTGCGGCCCGCGATTCGCGAGCTGATGTTCCCCACCGGCGAAGACTTCGCGATCGACGTGGAGTCAAAGTACAACCCCGGCAAGTACCGCGAAATAGACGCGGGGCCGCTGCCGGAGAGATCGAGGCCCCCTGCCCCACCGGCGCAGCTATTCGATCTGAAGAACGACCCGTTCGAGCGCATCGACCTGGCGGGGTCGCATCCCGAGCGCACGGCCGCGATGACCAACCAGCTCGCGGCCTGGTTCGAGGAAGTCGAGCTCGATCGGCGCGCGGCGATCGCCTCGGGCGGCTGAAGTGGATCGGCGAATAATTCTCCCGACCGCACGCATCCATGTGCGGCCGCTCAGACAGGATGATGCGGAGCGCCTGGGGTTGCGCTTTGAAGGAACTCTGCGCGGCCATGTTCTGCGATCGGGCACGCGACGCGATTGCTGGCTGTTCGGCCGGCTCGCGGAGTGAACCGGCCACGGGATCGCCGGGAGACAAGACACACAGAAAGCAAAGCCCCCCTCCCGTTCGAGGAAGAGGGCTCGGGTGAAGGTCAGATCGAAACCGGGTCAGATAGGTTCAGGCGTCATCCGACTATCTGAGCGGTCGGTCGCCGGACGGTCAGTCGCCACCCGCAGACGCTCCCGGGGAGCCCATGTACTGCTGGAACATCGACTTCCGCGTCGCCTGCATCTGCTGACTGGCCGCCAGAAACGCCGCGGCGTTGGGGAGGTTCGGAGCCGTCGCGAAGAGGCTCGACCACAGATTCGCCTGATCCTGGGCCAAGGTCTGCTGCGCTAACACGTACGCTGCAACCTGACCGTTCGTACAGCCACCGGCCGTAACGAGGCAAGCAGCCAGATTCTGTTTCGCGGTGCGGAGATTGGCGTGGTCGGCCTTCAGATTGGAACTCTGGAAGGCTGCGAAGATTGTGCTACGGGGGATCCCCGCCGCCTTCGCCAACATCAACATCCCGCGATCGCCGCCACCGCGATGCCCTCCGAACGCCATCGCCGCGCCCGAGGCCACCACGATCGACAAAGCGACAAATACTGTAATCGCCCGAGTCCGGTACATCTTTCCTTTCTCCTTTACATCCCGACTGCGCTCGCGCTCGGGAACCGATATCTTGGTCCTTGCTTGTCAGTACGGCGTAGATGCGGCGTGGTTTCATCTGCACCGTCCGTAGTGATTCCGAAAGCGAATGAGCGAAGACCAGGCGACCGTTAGCTCGTTAAAGCGGTATTGCAGAGAGGCCCGGGAGGGTCGCTGACGAGACCAGCGCGCGCTTCACGAACTCGCCCTTGATGGTGAGAAGGTGACTCTTATTCGGCATGACCGGGATGCTGCGCGCCGTCGCTTGCGCCGCCTGTCCGATCGGCCATCTGCTGAATCGCCATCAGGAGACTCGACTTCTTGACCGGCTTGCTCAGATGCGCGGTGCATCCGGCGTCCAGGCAGTTGCGGACGTCGGATTCGAGCGCCGACGCGGTTAGCGCGACTATTGGGGTCGCCTCGCGGTCATGTGCGCGCTCCCATCGCCTGATCTCTCCGACCGCCGTATAGCCGTCCATCACCGGCATCCGCATGTCCATCAAGACCACGTCGTAGATACCGAGCGCGAATTTTGCGACCGCGATCTCGCCGTTCTCCGCCATGTCGAGATCGTACGGCAGCTTCTTCAGATACTGCTTCACGAGCAGGCGATTGTCGGACGAATCGTCAACCAGCAGGATACTCAGGCGGCGGCCGGCGACCGGCTCCGCCGCGGGCTGCGGCTGCGCGCGCGGCTGTTCCTCGCCGGCGCGGGCCTTTCCCAGCGTGACCGCGATCGCCGTGAACAATTCATCGCGCTTGACCGGCTTGACCAGGTAGGCGCTGATACCGAACTCGGAAAGGCGCGCAAACTCGAAGTGAAGATTGTCCGACGTGAGCATCAGGATAATCGGCGCGTGGTCCCGGCACTCACTCCTGATGCGCCGGGCAGCTTCGAACCCGTCCATCTCAGGCATCCGGCAATCGAGCAGCACCAGCGTGAACTGCGCGCCCGCTTGCTCGGCGCGGCGGCATTCTGCGATTGCTTCCTCGCCGCTGCCGGCTTCGACCACGTGCACGCCGCGCCGCGAGAGCGTCTCTCGCAGGATCATGCGGTTGGTGGCGTTGTCGTCGACCACCAGCACTCGCGAGCCTTCGAGTTTCGGCGCACCGGCATAGTCCGGTTCGGCCGCGGCAGGCTGGAGGCTGAATCGCGCCGTGAAGTAGAACGTGCTCCCTTTACCCAAGTAGCTATCGACCCAAATCCGGCCGTGCATCAGCTCGACCAGCCGCTTGGCGATCGCGAGGCCAAGCCCGCTGCCGCCGTACTTGCGGGTGGTCGATGAGTCCGCCTGGGTGAAGCTGTCGAAAATCTCGCTGCGCTTGCGGTATGCGATTCCGATTCCGGTGTCGCGCACCGAAAAGCGCAGCGCGCCGGGCTCGCCGGATTCGGCGTCGTTTTCCACCGCGATCACGACTTCGCCACGATCGGTGAACTTGATCGCGTTGCCCACCAGGTTGACCAGCACCTGGCGCAGCCTGAGATGATCGCCGACCAGCTTGGACGGAACGCCGGGCGCGATTCGCGCCGCAAGCTCGATCTTCTTCTCGTGCGCGCGCACGGCGAGCGACTCGGCCAGATTCTCCATGAGGTTGTGCAGGTCGAACTCGCTCTCCTCCAGCGCGAGCCGGCCGCTTTCGATTCGGGCCAGGTCGAGGATGCCGTTGATTAGATCGAGCAGCGCGTTGCCGTTATTAGTCATGGTCTCGACGTAATGCTGCTGCTCGAGCGTGAGCGAGGTTTCCGCCAGCAGGTCCGACATCCCCAGAATCGCGTTCATCGGCGTGCGCAGCTCGTGCGACATGTTGGCGAGAAATTCCGACTTGGAGGATGACGCGGCGATCGCCGCCTCGCGGGCCGCGATCAGATCGTGCTCGGTGGCCTTGAGCCTGGCGATGTCGCGGGCGAAGGCGATCACGTGCGGCGCGCCGCCGATGTCCGCGGTCACGCCCGTCAGCAGGCACGGCACTGCCGTGCCGTCCTTTCTGCGAATATTCACTTCCATGTCGTGCACGAGTTTGTCGGTGAGAAGCCTTCGCATCAGCTCCTGGCCCTGACCGGGGTCGAGCAGGCTCATCGAGGATGGCCACGCTTTGAGGAGCTCCTCGCGGGTGAATCCGGTGAGGCCGGAGACGTCGTTGATATCGGTTAACCGGTTGTCGCTCAGCCTGATTACGCAGATGGCGTCAGGGCTGACCTCGAAAATCCTCCGCAGTTTGGCCTGGCTCGCCTCAAGGTTGCGATAAGTTGCGACCAGCGCCAGCCGCCAGCGTGCCCATACCCGGCTGCTCGCCAGCCCCACCATCGAAGCGGTGATCAGAACAATCCACGCATTGTACACGTGGGGCATCTCCTGGCGAATGAAAGTGCTGCTGATCGCCATGCTCGCCAGGCAGCATCCCGTCAGCGCCAATTGCCACGATATCTCCCACGGCAACAGGGCGCAGGTTGTCATCAGAAGCACGAGAATGGAGAACACCAGCGAGGCCTGATCGCCGAGCGTCGCGGTTCCGTAGGTCCATCCGGAAACCATCGAGAAGCACAAGGCAAGAGTCACTGGTTTCCACCATCGCCGGAAACCGGGTGTGAAAGTGAAAGCCAGCGCGACCAGCCATACTGCGACATTGAAGATGTCGAACATGATGTCGAACGGCAGCGTCGCGCGAGCCGCCGGCGAGCCCGTCAGGTAGAACTGGGCGACATCCAGCGCGTGACCGGCCACCGCGATCGCATAGCCCAGCCGGAGCAGCCCAACCACTGAATTCGGATCGAGTACGTCAACCACCGCTTCGGTCGAGTCGGCATCCGTCATGCCCGCGGTGATGCTCGCCGTACTCGTGCGGGACTTCGATTCCGAATCCTCGCGCCTGGCAGAAACCCGCGCAGGTGCCATTGCGGATTCGGGCCCCATCGCGGGCGTGGAACCCGTGGGCTGCTGAGGCAACGGGGCCATGGACATGTGACGGTACTGAGCAACATTGGTGCCGTTGGCGAGCAACGGGCATGACCGGGGCAGTTGCGCATAGCCGTTGCCGGATGCGAGGAAAGTGTGCCGTTTCCGGCCTCTTCTCCCCGTCGCTGATAAGACCGCGGCGCCCGATGTTGCGGTCCTGCAACGACGCGCGCGAACCCCGCGTGGCTCGACCGAAACCGGCAGCCCCTGCCGCAGGCCTCGACGAGTGACAACTCGAAATCGCGCCAAAATCGATCCTGCTGCGCGCGATTCCACGCCCGGAGCGGCGCGCGCTGAGGATCAAAACGACCGGCAGTAGTCAGATGAATAGGGAATGTATACTTACAGGGAATGTATACTTGCAATGACCCGACTGGTCTATTGGCGGCGCTCGATGGCGCGTCCGCGCTCGAACGATTCCACCCACGCGGGCCGATAACGCGCCGCCGACAGAACGTCGAGCACGCGGTTGGGCTCGCCCAGGTCGCTCCACTTGAACGTCGTCCACGCGCTGGACCGCGAGGCTGGATGGGCATCGCGACAGGACTTGCTCGGCGAATCCCACCGACTCGAGCTTCGCGTACAGGGTTTCGGCCGCCTCCTCCTCGCCGGGAGAAGCGAGCGATTCCGACGCCTGCTTGAAGGCCGCGAACAGCCTGGGCACATGTTCGGCGATCATGTCGCGCAGAACGGCCGGGTTGGCGGCAATCACAAAGCTGTTCCAGAGACAGCCCTGGCGCCACAATGTCCGGGCCAACTCGAGATCGGGTTTCTCCCAGAATCGCCTCACGCGGAACACCGGCGGTTTGGAGGACGAGACCAAAGCCGCCGGCTCTATCCATCCATAAGACGTCTCGGCCGACGCCGGCGCCATCCCGAGAAGCACCGCGAGCTCGGGAAATTCGGCAATCGTGTCCAACGCGAAGGCGACGTGGGTCATGAAACGCGCGTCGTGCCCGACGAAGTGATCGGAGGGGAAGATCGTCACGCTGGCGTCGCCCGCGATTCTCGCGACGCGCTCCAATCCGTACAGGATTGCGGCCGCGGTGCCGCGATTTGACGGCTGCCGGACAATTTGTGACCTCGCCAGATCACCCAGCAATGGTTCGTAAAACTCGTCGTGCGAGCGATTGACCACCACCACGATCCGGTCCAGCGGGACCACCTGATGCACGCGATGGATGGTCTCTTCGAGCAGCGTGCGCTCGCTGGTGACGCAACAGAACTGTTTCGGGACTGGCCGGCCGGCGATGTATCGCGTCAGCGGAAGAAGACGCATCCCGTCGCCCCCGGCAAGAATTATCGCGGCATTGTTCGGTCTCACCTGCATCGCTCCCTGCGCAAGGTTGCTCGATGCTGCGAGCAAGTCGGGTGCCACTTCTCCCAGAAAGCTCTACTATCGGAACGATGTCAAGCAGCGCCCACAATTGGTTGCGCTTCGTGAAATCGTCGCGTCCTGGGCGCCATTCGCAGTGACATGCCGTCTGCTTCTATCAGCGAGGTTTTTGCGTTTTACGAGCGTTTTTTCCGGCACGAATGTTCGACCCTGCCCTACCGCTGCAAAGTCCGGTTCGGCGGCAGCTTCCTACCATAGACGATTGACAACCGCTCACGTTTCAAATTTTTGTGTGACTCGATCGAACCGCGCGCCACGAGCGCAGCTTGCTCCGCCGCTCGTTCTGACGCGTTACGCGACAGCCTCGGCTGCATTTTGCGACATTGATTAGGCAAGTCTCCGGTCCGGTCGCGGACCCACCCCACGCGGGTCAGGTCGGCACTATAAGGGCGAGTCTTCGAGTCTTGATGAGAAAGCCATCTTTAGAAGGGCGTGCTGAGAACAGGAAGCCTTGCATTTTTTGGCCCACCTGAGGCCACCGCCTTCGATGGCTCTGCGTAGCGCTCCGTAGTAATCTGCCGACATGAGTGCACGCCGCCGGACGAGTGAGCGGTTGAAATTCGTAGTCACGCTTGAGCACGACGAAGCCGGCTGGATCGTGGTCGAGTGCCCGGCCTTGCCGGGTTGCCTGTCTCAAGGCCGTACCGAACAAGAAGCGCTTGCCAACATCCGCGAAGCTATCGAGGGCAACCTCGAAGTCCGCAAAGAACTCGGCCTGCCGCTCTCCATCCGGGTGGCCGAAGTCGAGGTCGAGCTCCCCGCCGCGTGAGCGCTCTCCCAGTCTGCTCCGGCAAGCACGCGGCTCGCGCCTTCGAGCGCAAGCGGAAGACCGCGAAGCCGAAGGTCAAGGCGATCGCCGGGACCCCAGCAAATAACCGTGGGATCGGCTGCCGCCATTGTGGGACCAAGGACCCGGAACGGTTCTCGCCCAGCTTCGTTGCTGAAACGACCGCCGCCGTGCGAGGTGTTTTCGGGAACGGTATCAGCAAGCGAAGCCTGCGAAGAAGGCGAAAAGCGCGAAGAAGTGACCTGCCGCGATCGCGGATCATGGGGCGGGGAGCCTTCGGGCTTCCGGCCCCTTTTGCTTCGGCCGACGGTTCTACGTAATGATCTGTTTTGTGCCAAGGAGGCGCAGGCCGATGAACAGGACCACTTTATGAACAGGACCACTTTAATGTTCGTACTGACATTGGGGGCGTTAGGGATGTTGGTGATCCTAGGGAACCCCGGAAGTAATGTCGGTAACTCCCTCGGTAACTCCCCTACCGTCGGAACTGGTTGCATTTACCAATACTCACGTTTGCAGCTTGATGTATTCAACGACCTCTCATGGCTCAACGGCCCAATTCTAACTAAGTTTTCCTGCGAGTATCAGAAAAACGTGCTGGACATACTCGCCCATTTCCCGCATGACGAACGTAACGAAGAGTTCGACCGATTGATCGATGAGGTGACCCGAAAACAATCCGGATGATTCACCTTCCCTCGAACCTGCTGCCACAACGGCCCCGGTTGAACGACCTTCGATCGGGGCCGTCCTTTCTTTTGGGCGCGGCGAGGAAAGATGAAAAGGGCGAAGACGGCACCTCGATGCCGGTCGGGGGCCGTTAGTGGACGGCTCTATCAAAATCATCTGGAGATGGGCAACCGTGCTGGAGCCAATCATACGAAAAAACGCTCTGCTGAGCCGCCGGGATATCCGTTGCGGCGGTGAAACCCTCGCCCGGTAGACCTGAGTTTGAGCTCACGACAAGTACCGTCAGAGGGGCAATGTTTTGACGCAAACAGTATGCCTGGATCGGGTTGAGGCAGTTGGCCAGACCTACCCGGAACACTCCGGTGAGGCTCTCGATCATCTCATACGTCAACACCTGCCGGTTCCGAGCAGCTAGCGCGAGAACAGACCAAATCTGAGCCGCACGTTCGTTCTGATTCATCGAACATTCCTCCCCTCCCGTTATTTCGGGCGTGACAAATCGTTGGATAAATTCTGTCAGCGGATGGCTTCGGTTGCCAGTGGCCTTTGAGGGGTCCGCGATCCGGGAGCCCGGGCCGCCGCGCGACCGACAGGGGGCCGGTCGATGATTCCGGGAAGCCCGGATCCGTGCCGTGTTTACGGGGGATTCAGCGGATCCGAGGTCACGGTTCGCGGCGCTATGGCCGATGGTCGGGCTTTGGTTTGTTTCTTTGATCCGCCCAGGTGGACGCGATCTCCAATGCCAACTTCGTCGCCCTTGTGAATGCGTCAACAACTTCGAGGTATACATCCTCCGACACGAACTCGTCTCTATCGCTTATCTTCATTCGGATCTGACGCTCTTCCTCGTCCCTAATCCTCAGGGAGTTGTAGATGTGCTTCTCGGAAAGATGGATAAAGCCCGAAGCCTCCTTGTAGACCGAACTAATCCACGGATGATGTTCGGAAAGGACTCGGACCAAGTATGCGTCGCTGAGGCGCTCACCGGAGCGGCCCTTCATCTTATCGATTCGCGCGCCGCCCAAAACCTCAATCACGAAGTCGTGTGGCTGGTCAACAAGACTCAAAGCGAAGAATCGCAGAGCATTGTCCAATTGAAGACGAACCAGAGGGGCAGCGGCTATCAGGTTGTTTGCGCGAATAAGTGTTACGAATCCCGACGTCAAACAAAGCGACCGATTCAGGACGGCGAAAGCCAGAAAGTCGAGGGGATAGATGACCTTCTCCACCGTCTGTTTTCCAATCCTAGCGTGATCGTCCTTGAGAACTTCCAGGTCGTGAATAGCTTCCGTGAGTGTCATCTTAGTGTCCGCGATTTATGCTCCTCGGCTATTTCGTAAACAAAATTCTCTCAGGGGATGACGCCGGTTGCCAGTGGCCTTTGAGGGGGGTCCTGATCCGTGGAGCCCGGCCGCCGCGGGGGGTTTGTGGATAGGGGATTTTGAGGGATTTTTCTTCCCCCAATAAAATCGATCGACCAATAGCGCGCCCATGCAGATGCTCGCCCGCCGCACGATCAAAAGGGCGGCCCTCCAACTTTTCCAGCTACGGCGGCTGGGTCAACGGCCGCTCACCAACACACGTGTCCGTGATCGAGGGCTCCACGTTTATCCGATGGCTGCGATCGCCGACACGCGGGAGCACACGGCCCCGATTATCGGCTCGGCCGAAGCACCCACCTTGGCCCGGAGCAGCCGAAATTCGCGGCCGTGGCCCGACACATCGGCTTCCTGCGGGCGACCTGGGCCGCCGATCCCCGGCTCCGGACTGCCCGAAAGGACCGGGAAGGTCCTGGCTGCAAGCCGGAATCAAAGCCTCGAATTCATCCCATTCCAACGAATACGTGTTTACGCGGCTTTAGCCCTAGTGAACCATATCTTTATGGTCCGCAACGACTGACCTGCAATGACTGACCGGTGGCCCGGCAACCTGGTCAACGGGCGAATTCGTTTGTGATATTGCGGATTGTTTTGGCGCGCCCTGAGGGATTTGAACCCCCGACCCACAGATCCGTAGTCTGTTGCTCTAATCCGCTGAGCTAAGGGCGCGCCGCGGAGAATGACGATCATTCATGATCGCGCGGCGGCTGGCAAGGTCGTTCTCACCCGCGCTTGCCCTCCGATCTCACGCGCGGCGGCGGATGCGAGGTCTGCGATCCGATCCACACTTCGCCGCCTTCGAAGTGCTCCTTCTTCCAGATCGGCACGACCTCCTTGAGGCGATCGATGGCGAAGCGGCACGCCTCGAAGGCGTCGCCGCGATGGGGCGCGGAAACCGCGATCGCCACCGAGCTTTCGCCGATCTTGACCACTCCAATCCTATGGCGAATCGCGATGCGGGTGATCGTGGAGCGCCGGCCTGCCTCTTCGGCGATCTTGCGCAGCTCCTGAATCGCCATCGGTTCGTAAGCCTCGTATTCCAGCCGGATCACGATTCGTCCCGCGTTCTCGCGCCGCGTGGTGCCGACGAAAGTGACCGCGCCTCCCGCGCCTCGATCGGCAACCGAAGCTTCCAGCGCGGCGATATCGATCGGCTCGCGCCCGATTGCGATCGTCCCCACCCACGGCGACCCGGCTCGATCCGATCCTCCACTCACCGGCGGGATAAAGGCGACTTCGTCGCCGTCACGCGGCTGAAAATTCGCCTCGACGTATTCCTGATTGACCGCGAATGCGATCGCGCCGCGATCTCCGCCCAGGGCGGGAAACTCCTCGGCCAGCGCGCGCCATACTTCGCCGACGGTCGCGCGGTCGGGAAAGTCGCGGCGAAGCTCGGCGTGCCCGGCCCGCTCGCGCAACACCGCGAACAGTCTTAGCCGCAGCCGTTTCATAGCCCGAGCTGAGCCGCGATATGATGCAGCTCCGGAAGTATCAGTCGTTCCAGCGCGAGCCGGCACGCCGCCGGAGAGCCCGGAATTGCGATCAGGATCCGGCCGCCGCTCACTCCCGCCACCGCCCGGCTCATCATCGCCTTCGACCCGACCTCTTGATACGAGAGCATCCGGAAGAGCTCGCCGAATCCCTCCAGCTCCTTGTCGAGCAGACTGCGCACCACCTCGACGGTCGCGTCGCGGTGCGCGATCCCCGTGCCACCGTCGATAACGACCCCGTCGAGCCGGGGCAGGTTCGCCGTGATAGCATCGCGGATTCGCACCCGATCGTCGGGGACGATCTCGTAATGGGTCACGCGATGGCCGGCGGCCTCGACCAGCTCGCGCACCAGGGCGCCGCTCTCGTCGGTTTCGGGCGTGCGCGTATCGCTGGCGGTGATCACGCCGAGCTTGAGACTCCGGCGCGGATCGTCATGATGGTGCTGATGGCCTTGATGTTGATGGCTGGGCATGACGGGGGATTATAACATCACCGCTGCGGTTATCAGGGAAGTGGCCTTTCAGGGCGTTTCACGGAACTGCGCGGGCAATTTCGCGAGCGATTTCAAATGACCGTCCCGACTTCACCTCAGGCGAGTGAGGCTCCGGGCCCTGGCGGCTCGCGCAGCCGGGCGCGGCTCGCCCTATGGGCCGCTCTCGCGATCGCGATAGTCACGATCGCGCGCTTTCTGGGCGCCGTGGAGTTGCTGCGCGTCGTGCTGGAATGGACCAAAGGGCTCGGACCGCTTGGCCCGATCGTTTTCATCGCGATCTATGTCGTAGCATGCGTGCTCTTCATCCCCGGTTCGATCCTCACGATCGGCGCGGGAGTGGTATTCGGCGTGGTTCGCGGCTCGATCTACGTGTCGATCGCGGCAACGCTCGGCGCTACGGCCGCCTTCCTGATCGGGCGCTACCTCGCGCGCGACTCTGGTCGCGGCCAGGATCGAGGCGAACCCGAAGTTCAAAGCGATCGACGAGGCGGTCGCGCGTGAGGGATGGAAGATCGTCGGGCTCACGCGGCTCTCGCCCGTGTTCCCGTTCAACCTGCTCAACTACGCCTTTGGATTGACGCGCGTTTCGGTGCGCGAGTACGTGCTCGCGTCCTGGGCCGGGATGCTGCCGGGAACCGTGATGTATGTCTACCTCGGCTCGATTGCCGGCGACCTCGCCAAGGCTTCCGGCGGGAATGGAGCCGATAGCGGGGCCGCGCGATGGGCGCTGAATATCGTGGGCTTCGCCGCGACGGCCGCGGTCGCGGTGTACGTCGCACGGATCGGCGCGAAGGCACTGCGGGAGAAGACCACGTGAACGGCACGCGGATAATGAGACTGCGGACGATGCGGCGCGGCTCGGGATCGCGCCGATGGACGCTCACAATCGCGCGCTCGCTGCGAACGTTCATCCCGAAGATTGGGTAAATCCCGAACCGGCAGGCCGCTACAACCTGGTCGTGGTCGGCGCCGGCACCGCCGGACTGGTCGCCGCAGCCGGCGCGGCAGGACTGGGCGCGCGGGTGGCGCTGATCGAGCGCGATCTGATGGGCGGCGATTGCCTGAACTTCGGATGCGTCCCCTCCAAGGCGCTGATTCGCGCCTCGCGCTCGTATGCCGAAGTACGCGACGCGGCGAGGTTCGGAGTCGAGGTGCCGTCCGGCACGCGAGTCGATTTTCCTTTCGTGATGGAGCGGATGCGGCGTATCCGCGCCGAGCTCAGCGCCAAGGATTCCGCGGCCCGCTTCAAGTCGCTCGGCGTGGACGTGTTTATCGGCGACGGCCGATTCACCGGGCGCGACACGATCGAGGTCGCCGGCAAGCGTCTCAAGTTCGCCCGCGCCGCTATCACCACCGGCGCTCGCGCCGCGTCACCGCCGATTTCGGGGCTCAAGGAAGCGGGCTACCTGACCAACGAAACCGTTTTCTCGCTGACCGAATTGCCGCGGCGGCTGGTGGTGATCGGCGCGGGACCGATCGGATGCGAGCTGTCGCAGACCTTCCGGCGTTTCGGCGCCGAGGTCACTCTGCTCGAAGCCGCGCCGCAGATCCTGATCCGCGAAGATCGCGACGCAGCCGAGCGCGTCGAACGCGCGATGGTGCGCGACGGCGTCAGCCTGGTCGCTTCGGCCAACATCCGAGGCGTCAGCACGCGCGGCGGCGACAGGGTTATCGATCTGGAATGTGGCGGCGAGCAAAGGCAGATTGCCGCCGACCAGATCCTGATCGGTGTCGGGCGCGCGCCCACGGTCAACGGACTCGGTCTCGAAGCAGCCGGTGTGGATTACGATCGCGTACGCGGAATCACAGTGAACGATCGCCTGCAAACCGCCAACCCGCGAATCTATGCGGCGGGCGACGTCTGCTCGGCTCACAAGTTCACCCACGTGTCCGACGCGATGGCGCGGATAGTGATCCGCAACGCGCTGTTCTCCGGGCGAGCGGCGGCGAGCGCGCTCACGATTCCATGGTGTACTTACACCGACCCGGAAATCGCACACGTTGGTCTGTACGAGGCCGAGGCGCGCCGGCGCGGTATCGAGGTCGCGACCTTCACCCAGGAGCTCGCCGACGTCGATCGCGCGATACTCGACGGCGAGAGCGACGGGTTCATCAAGCTGCACGCGGACCGCAAGACCGGCCGGATTGTCGGCGCGACGGTAGTCGCAAGCCACGCCGGTGAGATGATCTCCGAGCTGACGATGGCGATCGCGACCGGGGTTCGCATGTCCGCGCTCGCCGAAGTGATCCATCCTTATCCGACCCAGGCCGAGGCGATTCGGAAAACCGGCGACGCCTGGAACCGCACCCGGCTCACCCCGTTCGTGAATCGGATGTTCCGGGCGTGGCTCGCGCTTCGCCGCCGCATCTGAGGCTGCCTCTCAGTAGGGCCCTTGCCCACATCCAGTTGACCCCGCCCGCCGCGCGGCGGGCCGCGTGTCCCAAAACTGCGTAGTGGCGATGCGCTCTGATGTTGCACGAGCGCAACTCGCGGCCCGCCAGAAGACGGCACAACCCGCTTTAGCGCATATCGCACTGCGGCACGGGCTTTGCGGAGAGGTGTTGCAGCTTGGTCGTGACGCGGAAAGCATGATGGCTACGCTTGAACCCGGCGTGATTGTATCCGGCGATACCGGCCAGTCCGGGTGCGCCCGGCGAATGCGCGATCCACGCTTCGGACAGACCACCGCGACGAGTCCCGCGCACCGGGACACCACCGAATTCCCGATTGACTCCGCCGATAGCGCCGCCGGTCCTCTGTTTCGCGCCGGCACTCTTTTCGTGGCGCTGTTCAACGTCCTGGTGATGGCTTCGAGTCTGTCCGGGAATCTCACTCGGGCCGGCTATCCTGCTCACATCTTCAGTATCGTCACCGCCGGCTTCGGGTTCCTGTTCACCTTCACCGCTCTGTTTCGCCGCAACTGGCGTCCGCTCGCGTTTGTCCTGGTATGGAGCTGGGTGATCGCCAGCGTCTGGATTGCGGCCACCGACCATAACTTCGATCTGTTGTGCTACGAGATCGTTCTGCTTCTGACCGGCGCGGGCGCGATGGTTCCGTGGGAGAAGGTCTGGCAGGGCGCATTGTTCGGCGGGTCCGTCATTTCATACGCCCTGGTGGCGGGACCGCCCGCGGCCGGCGACACTCACGGATCGACGCGCTGGGTGGTCCTGTTGATCGCGGGTGGTATCGCCCAGGTCTGCGTCGTGCTCAGCAACCGGCGGCGGCGCGAAATATCCTCCGCCGTAACCCGGTTGCACGACGAGGCGGCGCAGCGGGAGACCGCAATCGCCGCGCTCGAGCGCACCTCGACGCAACTAATCGCCGCGCGCGAGGCCGCTCTGGCCGCGTCGCGCGCCAAGTCGGAATTTCTCTCCAGCATGTCGCACGAGATTCGCACGCCGATGACCGCGATCCTCGGGATGGCTGACCTGCTCGGCGAGACCGAACTCGACGAAGAGCAGCGCAGGTTCCTCGACGTGATGACGAATAATGGCACCTCGTTGCTGCAACTGATCAACGACGTGCTCGATCTCGCCAAGGTCGAAAGCGGGCGCCTGACCCTCGAAGAGGTCGGCTTCGACCTCGACGATCTGATGGACAAGGTCGGCGAAGCGATGGCCGTGCGCGCACACGAGAAAGGCCTGGAGCTGGCGATTCGCCTTCTGCCGGATGCGCCGGCCAGTGTAATCGGCGATCCGCTGAGAATCCGCCAAATCCTGATCAACCTGGTCGGCAACGCGGTCAAATTCACCGAGCGCGGGTCGGTCACGGTAAGCGTCGGTCTCGAGACGGGCAACTCCGGCGGCGGCTTCCTGCACTTCTCGGTCGCCGATACGGGAATCGGAATCAGGCCGGAGCTGGTCGACACGATCTTCTCCGATTTCACCCAGGCGGACACTTCAACCACCAGGCAGTACGGCGGCACCGGTCTCGGCCTGGCGATCGTCAAGCGCCTGGTGGCGATGATGGACGGACGGATCTGGGTTGAGAGCCAGTTGGGCACAGGCAGCACTTTCCATTTCACCACCCGCTTTCAGGCGCACGAGAGTGGCCGCGACAAGGCTGAGCGGCCGGCTGCGCGGGTCGATCTGCACGGCGTGCGAACGTTGGTCGTCGACGACACGCCGGTCAACCGGCTAATCGTCCGCGAGATGCTTTCGTCCAACGGCGCCGAGGTCAGCGAGGCTGACAGCGCGCGCGACGCCCTGGCCGAGATCGAGCACGCGTCGCTCAACGGCAGGCCTTATGCCCTGCTGGTGCTCGATTACCGGATGCCGGTTGTCGACGGGATCGAGCTGATGGGCATGCTTCGCGCCAAGGACCTGGCCAATCGGATGGTGGTCGTGATGCTGACCTCGGACGACCTGAAGCTACAGTTGTCGCGCGCGCGTCAGGTCGGGCTCGACGCGTATCTGGTCAAGCCGATCAAGCGCGCCGACCTGCTCGAGGCGGTGAGGATGGCGATGGGCGCGGCACAAGCCGGGCGCAAGAGCGCTGACCCGATTCCGTCGCGCCCGGCGGTGGCGGCTGCGCCGGTGCGCGACTCGCGCATGATTCGCATCCTGCTCGCCGAGGACTCGCGCGACAACACGATGCTGATCGAATTGTTCCTGCGGAATACGCGCTTCCATCTCGACACCGCCGAGAACGGCGAAGTCGCCGTGGCCAAGTTCAAGGCCGGCGATTATGACGCCGTATTGATGGACATCAATATGCCTGTGATGGACGGGTACGCGGCGCTGCGCGAGATTCGGGAGTGGGAGCACGAGCGACAGGCCGGCGCGACTCCGGTGATTGCGCTCACCGCGTCAGCATTCAGAGAAGATGCGCAACGGGCGCTCGCGGCGGGCTTCCAGATGCACGTCGCGAAGCCGATCAAGAAGGCAACCCTGACCGAGGCTCTCGCCGAAGTAACCGGCAGCGCTAAGCATCCCGACCCCAGACCGGATGCAGCCCCGGCGCACCCGGAATCGCCGCTGCGATAATTGCGGCGGTCGGCGCGTCGGACGCCGGCCGTAGCGAGCCTATCGCAGTTTCACGTTGAAGGCTTGCCGCCCTTTCTCACCCGGCCGGCACTCGAACTGCAGCTCGGTGCCTTCCCGGAGATCCTCGAATAAGACTTTCGGGTCGAGCCGCGAGCGATGGAAGAAAACGTCGTCGCCGCCGTCGTCGGCAATGATAAAACCGAAGCCCTTGTCCTTCACGACCTTTTTGATAGTTCCGTACACCGAAGCCCCTCCGAACCAAATGAGCGAACTGGATTTATTTTACTCCGTCGCCGGGGGTTTCGCACGCGCCGGATGGCAGGCTATCGGTGGGCGACCGTCGCCCGATCTTCTGTGAATCCCGACTCATCTGTGATTTCATTCTGACGCGATGCTCAAAGCGGTCGGACTCAAAGAGATCGAGCAAATCTTCGCGGTTATCGAGCCGATGGGAATCTCGCGGGAGGCGGTCGTGATCCCGCTTCGCACCGAGCATCCGGGAACCGTCCGCATCATCGCGGGCAGCAAACTCGAGATCGTGGTGGACCGCGACGCTGACTTCGCCGAATGGATCAAGGGTCTCGAGGCACAGATTCGCTCGGTGATGGACTCGCAGCCGGGCTGAGCTCGATCAGCACGTCGCCATGGCCGACCATCTGGCCCGCCGCCACGCGGACCTTGGCTACGATCGCGTGACCCTCCGCCGCAAGCGTGGTCTCCATCTTCATCGCTTCCATCACGAGTAGCGGCTGGCCGGCCTCGACCTTGTCGCCTTCCTTGACCAGGACTTCGAGCACCTTACCCGGCATCGGCGCGACCACCTCCGGCGCGCCGAATCCGTGCGCGACTCGGGCCGAGCGTCCTTGCAGCGGAATCAACTCGAACTGATACGGCCCGATTGCGATCAGGATCGAATCGCCGCGCCGCATCGCGTAGGCGCGCATCCGCCACCCTCCGAGCGTGAGCATCGCACCGCCGTCCGGAAGCGGATCGATCGCGGCGTTCACCTCGTGCTCATCGATTCGCGCCTTGGCCGAATTGGGTTCACGCTCGATCAGCTCGACTGCGAACTCGCGGTCGTCGCCCGAATTCCTGAGCTTCATCGCCGGCTCCAGAGGTTGAAGCCCTTGAGGTCGTCCCACGGCGACCGCGCCTCACGCGCGGGCCGGGAGTCTGATGAACTCCTCGCGCCGAAGGCGCCGCCGGCAACCAACGCGGCGGCGATCAGCGCGGCTTCGAGGCAGTCTTCCGGCGGCCGCCAACAGGGAAAGAAGGTCTGCAAGAACCCGGTCGTCAGCTTCGCTTCGGCGAAAGCTTCACTGTTGATTACGTCGCGAAGAAAAGCCGCCGTATTGGTCACGCCCAGAAGGGCGAATTCGCCGAGCGCGAGGACCATCCGGCGGCGGGCGTCCTCGCGGGTTTCGCCGGCCGCGATGACCTTGGCGAGCAACCCGTCGTAATAGGCCGACACCGTTGCGCCGGGCGTGAGATGCGTATCGACGCGGACGCCCGGTCCGGCGGGAAGATTGAGATGCTCGACCCGGCCGACGGCAGGACGAAAATCCCGCGCCGCATCTTCGGCGTAAATTCGGCACTCGATCGCCGCGCCGCGCGGCGGGTGCGGCTCTGCGACGCGGCCTCCGGCGGCGATGCGCAATTGCTCGGCGACCAGATCGCATCCGAAGCGCAGCTCTGTCACCGGATGCTCGACTTGCAGGCGAGCGTTGACTTCAAGGAAATAAAATCGGTTCCCCTCGACCAGGAACTCGACGGTGCCGGCGCTCCGATATCCGGCGGCCCGCGCGAGCCGAATCGCGGCCGCGGTCATCTGCTCGCGGGTCGCGTCGGGAAGCCCCGGCGCCGGTGACTCCTCGATTATCTTCTGATGGCGCCGCTGGATGGAGCACTCGCGCTCGCCGAGCGCGACCACCTTGCCGTGCTCGTCGCCCATCACCTGCACCTCAACGTGACGCGGTCGCGCGAGGTATTTTTCCAGGAAGAGGCGGCCGTCGCCGAATGCGGCGATGGCCTCACGCGCGGCGGCTTCGAGCGCGCCTTCGAGTTGCGATTGCTCCGCGACCACGCGCATCCCGCGCCCGCCGCCACCCGCCACCGCCTTGACCAGGATCGGAAAGCCGGCCTGTGCCGCGAAGGATCGCGCCGAATCGGCGTCGCCGATCTCGCTCCCCGGCACGATCGGCACCCCGGTTTCCGAGGCGAGCCGGCGCGCGGCCAGCTTGTCTCCGAGCGCGGCCATCACCTCGGCCGGCGGACCGACGAAAATGATTCCCGCCCGAGTGACGGCCCGCGCGAACTCGGGGCGCTCCGACAGAAATCCGTAGCCGGGATGGATCGCGTCGGCCCCGCTGGACTTCGCGGCGGCGATAATCGCCTCGATATTGAGGTAACTCAGCGCGGCCTCGGCGGGTCCGATCAGCCACGCCTCGTCAGCCGCAGCGACGTGAGCGGACCCGCTATCCGCCTCCGAGTAAACCGCGACGGTCTTGAGACCCATCAGCCGCGCGCTGCGGATGATCCTGAGCGCGATCTCGCCCCGGTTCGCGATCAGCAGCTTCCTGAGCCCGCGCCGAGCCATCCGACGAAGCCTACCATACGAGCGGCGATTGCAAGATCGTTCGCGGGACCATTGGGGAGACCATTCGGATGGTCATTTGCAAGATGGCCGCGCTTCGATTAATCCCGACCTGATAGCAATGGATCATCTTTACTTCGTCGTTCACACGCACTGGGACCGCGAATGGTACGAGCCGTTTCAGCGGATGCGCGCGCGGCTGGTCGCGATGACCGATCGGATGCTGACACTGGTCGAAGAGGGGAAAATTCCGTGTTTCCACTTCGACGGCCAGACCATCGTGCTCGAAGACTACCTGGAGGTCCGGCCGGAGAACGCCCGACGAATCGCCAAGCTCGTCAAGGACGGCAGGATTCAGATCGGACCGTGGTACGTGCTCGCCGACAGCTTTCTGGTCAGCGGCGAGTCGCTGATCCGCAACCTGGAGATCGGCGGGCGGATCGCGCGGCGCTTCGGCGAGCCGATCGAGATCGGCTACCTGCCCGACCAGTTCGGCCATGTCGCGCAGATGCCGCAGATTCTGGCCGGCTTCGGGCTGAAAGCCGCGATGGTATGGCGCGGGGTCGACCGCGCGATCGAGCGCAATCGCTTCGTATGGCAGGCGCTCGACGGCACTGAGATTTTCACCATCTATTTGCCGTTCGGATATTCCAATGGCGCGAATTTTCCGAGCGAGTCGGTTGACACGATGCTTGCCCGGGCGGGCGAAATCGCCGCGCGCGAGCGTCCATTCGCCGCCGGCGCGCCGATCCTGGTGATGAACGGCACCGACCATGCGCATCCCGATCCGTGCCTGTTCGAGCGTCTCAATGAAGCGCCGCGCACCGATTTCACCTTCGAGGTCGGCACGCTCGAAGCTTATGTGAAGCGGCTCGCCGAGATTCCGCTCGCCGACATGGCCCGGCATCGCGGCGAGCTCCGCTCGCCGGCGCGCGCGCATCTGCTGCCCGGAGTGACCTCGGCGCGGAGCTGGATAAAGCAGCGCGACTTCCTCAACTGCTATCTGCTGGAACGGCTCGCCGACCCGCTGGCCGCGCTATCGAAGCTTTGCGGCCGCGGCGAGGATTTCGACAGCTACCTCGATTTGGCGTGGCGGATGGAGATCCAGAACCATCCCCACGACTCGATTTGCGGGTGCTCGATCGATCAGGTCCATCAGGACATGCGCTACCGCTTCGATCAGGCCGCGATCATCGCCGAGATGGTGGTCCGGAACGCATCGAGGGCCATTCTGCGCGACGGCGCCGGCGGCGAGCGGTCGCTGGCGGTCTTCAATCCTACCTTTGCGCGCAAGGCGCTGGTGACCGGCGATGTCGATCTGGAAGAGCCGGGCAAGCACTTCGCCGTGATCGATTCGGCCGGGCGGCGGATCCGCGCGGCAGTCGAGGTCACGCGGCCCGGCCGCAGCTCCGAGGCCGAATTACCGGCGGCGGATTTCAAGCGGATGGTCGCCGGACTCGGCAGCGCTGAATTCATGGGGCGGTTCATCAACCGCTTCGAGCTGAGATCGGCGGACGCAGGGCGTTTCGAGCTCGATTTGTTCATGAGCCGCAGCGTGCTCAGCGACCTCGATCTGGCGGAGTTCAAGCGCCAGATTGCGCAGGTGCCCGACGACGCAACGCTCAAGATTCACGCGACCACGCCGTCGCGGGCCCACGTAGGATTCGTCGCCGACGACCTTGCCCAGACCGGCTTCAGCTTCTATCGCCTGGTCCGCGAGCATCGATACGAAATCGAGGATCCCTCAGGAGCCCGGGCTCAGGCGGCAAAATCGCCCGACAAGGAATCGATAGAGAACGAGTATTACCGGCTCACTCCGTCGGCTCTCGGCCTGACGATCCACGATCTCAAAAGCGGCAAGAGCTTCGAGCTGGGTTTCGAGGACGAGGGCGACCGCGGCGATGAATACAACTTCGATCCCGTGCCGGGTGCGGCCGCGCTGTCGGAGCCGGAATCGCTGACTCCTTGGGTGCTCGAACGCGGCCCGGTACGCAGCCGTATCAGTCTGTCGCTGGTCTACCGGATTCCCGCCGGGCTCGCGGCCGATCGCGGCGCGAGAACGGACCTGACCGTCCGTACCGCGATCGAGCTGTTGGCCACGCTGCACGCCGGCCTCGACCGCGTAGATTTCGAGGTAACGGTCGACAATCGTGCGATGGACCATCGCCTGCGCGCCGCACTCGCGACGCCGGTCAACGCGTCAGAGGCGCTGTCCGATACGAGTTTCGGGATGGTCCGGCGAGCGCTCGAACCGGCCGAGCCGCCCGGCACTGAGGATATCTACCCCACGGCGCCCCATCGCACACTGACTGCGGTCGAGTCGCCGGAGCTTTCGGCGGCGCTGGTCAGCCGCGGACTGTACGAAGCCGAAGTGCGGCGGAGTTCGCGCGGCGCCGCGATTCTGCTCACGCTGCTCAGATGCGTCGGATGGCTTTCACGGTCCGATCTGCGCACCCGTCGCGGCGGCGCAGGCCCCGAGATGGAAACGCCGGGAGCGCAGGAGTTCGCGCTTTATCGGTTCGAGTTCTGCCTCACGACCTGGCAGGGATCATACGGCGACTCGGACGCGTTACAGCGAAGCCAGGCTTACGCCTTCCCGCCCCGGTTCTTCAACGCCCGCCTGACTCCGGGCGCCGCGCCCATCGCGCTCTGTGAATGTGACAATCAGCGGGTGGTCTTTTCGACCGCGCGGCCCGCTCAATCGGGCGAGGGTTATCTGGTGCGCGTGTTCAGCGCGTCCGGGAAAGCGGAAAGCGCGTGTTTCAAATTTGCGACTGGCTGCTCGGCACGGTTGGTGGATTTGAGCGGGCGGCCGATCAGAGGCGCGAGCCTCAAACGGCGGCGCGACGAAGGGGTGGAGATGAATCTGAGGCCCTTCCAGATCGTCACACTCGAAGTGCGCGGCCCGGCCAGATAAAAATTTCGTTCACTCGCCCAAAAGCCGGCCAAAAAGATTGATCGACTGCGCAAATTAGATATGTTTGATCGATACGCGTACGGGAAGAAGGATTAATTTGCATGAGGGAGAGCTTGTCTAGCGAGATGGACGAAATAACTGTGCGTACTGTTTACGACTTTCCTGTAGCAGGCCACCTTTGCAGCGACGGCAGCGTGCGATACGTCAGGCTGGTTCGTCATCACGGGGCCCAGCAGCCGGAAGGAACGTGCTCCACGTGCCAGACCGCCTTTCAGTATCGCAAGCCGAAGCCGTCACCGGCGCGGCACACACCCGAGACGCCGTAGATCGACCAAATCCGCTCTTTGCCGATCGCCTCACTTCGAAGGTGGAGTGCCGTCGGCCTTTGGATCGCGCACCAACTCGACCCTGGGGCCGCGGTAGTAGCGCTGGATTTCGCCGCCGAGATAGTTGAAGCCGTCGTCCGGATCGAACCACGCGCGGATCTTGGGGACGAACGGCTCGATCAGGATGTCCCACCAGCCGAGCTTCGGCCGCAAATCGACCGCGACGATATCGCCGGCGTAGTGGGGCCATCGTATCCCGCCGCGCGCTTCGCCCCGGAACGCAATTAATCGCGGGCCGGGAGCGCACGTAAAAAAGTGTGCGCTGATCTCGTCGCCCTCGTTCTTGAGCAGGCCGTATGCGATCGGAATCATCAGGCTTGCGCCGGCGTAGGTGTCGGCCGGGAGGGTCAAACTCTCTGATTGAGTCTCGGCCTTGCCGCCGTCGTAATGGACGCACGTCCCGCTGCTGGACTCAACGTCCAGACGCACATCCATCAGGGGCGCGCCGCTGCTCGCGTAAAACCAGTGCTCGTAAGCTGCCAGAGTCGGGGTGCCACCCGAAGTTGAAAGCTCGAGCCGGCTGGTCTCGGTATCATACTCGCCGTCGAGGTAGCGGTTCTCGCCGCGCAGCACCTCATCTCTCCCGACGCGCTCGAGAGAATAGTGCGCGTGCCCGACGACCTCGGAGCTGCCGGGACGCAGGATCGTGAAATCGCCTCCGCTCAGGCCGGGCGAACCTCCCGCGGGCGCGGCGGCGACGCGGGAGTGACTCAGAATCGCGAGCAGGATCGATAGGCATACGGCTTGCCCGCGGCGTCCCAATTTGGGAGGTTTGGTCGTCACATTTCCCATTGTGCGATCCCGCTATGAAGATTCAAAATCCGGCTGAAGCGTCGTCATACGGCTCCGTCGAGCCGGCGGCCGCGAGCGGCATCCTGAGCCTGAACCGATACCAGTGGACGCTGCTTGGGCTGCTGATGTCGGTGACGGTCTTCGAGGGCTATGACGTAACGATCTTCCATCTCTGCACGCCGGACATCGCCCGCACGTTCCATCTGGACGATCGCGCGGTCGGCGCAATGGCGTCGTTCGTGCGGCTCGGCGGCGTGCTGGCGTTCATTATCGTGATGCTCGCGGACCGGATCGGGCGCAAGCCCCTCATCTCTATGACGGTGCTCTTTTACACGCTGTTCACGCTGCTGACCGCGCTCTCGCGCGGGCTCACCACCTTCACGCTTTTCCAGAGCAGCGCCCAGGTTTTCCTGTCGGCGGAGTTCGCCATCGCGATCATCATGATCAGCGAGGAGTTTCCCGATCGGATGCGCGGCACGGGAATCGCGATGCTCAACCTGGTGGGATTGCTCGGCGTGGTTGCAGGCGGCGGGCTCTACGGCATCGTCGCGGAATCGCGATGGGGTTGGCGCGGGATGTACTTCCTCGGCGTCGGTCCGCTGCTGCTGGTCGCGTTTCTGCGCCGCGGCGTGCGCGAGACCGCGCGCTTCACCGCGCTCAGCCGCACCAGCCGATTCGACGGCGCCTCGACCGGAGTGGCGCACGCCGTCAGGGCCGCACTCGCGCCGCTGCGAGGCGTATACCGCGCACGCGTCATCCTGGTGGCGCTGCTATGGAACTGCGTGGGGCTGGTGGGAGCACCCGCCGTGACCTTCTTCAGCCTCTACGCCAAGCGCGATCATCACTGGACCTCCAGCCAGATCGGGCACGCGGTGGTACTCGCGTATCTGGTCGGCACACTCGGCCATCTGCTGTGCGGCCGGATGCTTGATTTGATCGGACGCAAGACGACGACCTGCATCTTTTATGTACTCGGCTCCGCCTCGATGCTCGTGCTGTTCCAGACTGCCTCTCACGGCGCGATGCTGGCCGGGATGGTCTCGACGGTGTTCGCGTTTCAGGGCGCGCGCACCGCGACTGCGACCTACTCGGTCGAGCTTTTCCCCACCGACATCCGCGCAACCTCGTATGGGCTCACGGTGCAGGTGTTCGGCCAGATTGCGGCGCTCGCGACCCCGTTCGTAATCGGGGTTCTGTCCAAGGCGTTGGGCGGGCTGGGCAACGCCGTGGCG
Organism: uncultured delta proteobacterium; assembly: GCA_963749215.1. GTDB lineage: Bacteria > Desulfobacterota > Binatia > Binatales > Binataceae > CAVVMA01. Next base: position 363,961 of record CAVVMA010000011.1, read on the forward strand.
TCGGTCTGTATCGGCCCCGTGATCGGCGCCGTGCTGGTGGTGCTCTACGCACCAGAGACAAGAGGAAAGAAGCTCGAGGAGCTGGCCTGAGGACCGCCGATGAAGCGCGATGCTCGATAGCATCATGGGCGCGGCGCCGGCGGTGCGGCGAATCCAGTCGCTCGGCGCGCGGGCGCTGTTCCGCGCCGGTATCGACGCCGACACCGCAACTATCGCGGGAGCGGCGATCGGCGTCGCCGCCGGGATTGCGTTGGGCGCAGGCGCGCTCCGATGGGGTCTCGCGGCGCTCGCGATCAGTGCTGCGTTCGACGCGCTCGACGGCACGATCGCGCGCGAGTGTGCGGCGCCGAGCGCGATCGGCGGCGTTCTCGATCTGTCATCGGATCGGCTGGTGGAAGTCGTGGTGATAGTCGGAATCGCGTGGCGGCATCTGGAGCTGTACTTCCCCGCCCTGGCGATGGTGGGAAGCTGGTACGTGAACATCACGGTCTTTCTCGCGGTCGGTGCGGCGCTGGAGCGGCGCGGCCCCAAGCTGATCGAGTATCCGCCGGGAATCCTGGAACGCACCGAGGCGCTGATTTTCTTCGCGCTGCTCGCGACGGTCGAGCAGTTCGCGACGCTCGCGCCGCTCGGCCCCTGGCTCTGCTATGCGTTCACCGCGATGGAGGTCGCGACCGGAATCCAGCGCCTGCGCTTCGGCTTCCGGATGCTGTCGCGTCCCGGCAACGGTGGATGAACAGCGTGCTGGAAAAAACGATCGCGCATTATAATATGGAAGCACATACTCCTATGATCCGAGCGATAGTAAGTCTGCGCGGAGGCGACACCGCGGCTCTCGGCGCCTCACGTCATGATATCGGAATGCCCGCCGCAGGCCCGCGTGTCCTAATAAGGCTCTGCGGACTGTTCTTGATATTGGCGTTGCTGCTCCCGGCCATGGGAGTAGCTCAGGATGACCAAGGCGAGCTGCTGGAGACGCGGGAATCGAAATATAATTCCATCTTCGTATATCAAAATGGCGATTTCATCTCGATGACGTTCGGTCACAACAAGCGGATCTTTACTGAATCCGTTTACAACGACAAGGACGACCGCGACCTTCCAGCGGTTTATACCAGGTTCATGACAGTCCCGATTGCATACGTCAGCGACTTGAGTGACATAGTTGAGATCGGGTTTGGAGGCGGTAGAACCGACTGGTACTTGCATAAGTACCTGCCCAGGACTCAGGTCACTTCAGTGGAGCTGGACCCGGACGTTGTGGCTCTGGCGAAGAAATACTTTGGCATCCGCGAAGAGCCTGATTTCAGCGTGACCGTTCAGGACGGTCGTTTATTTCTGACTAGTGGTGTCAGGTTGTATGACATCATCTTGATTGACGCATATCGTGGACCGTTCGTGCCGTTTCATCTATTGACCAAGGAGTTCTACGAGGTTGTCAAAAGCCGGCTCAAGCCCGGCGGCGTTGTCGCGCAGAACGTAGAACCCACGACCATGCTCTTTGACGCCGCGGTGGTGACGGTGAGGTCGGTCTTTCAGAACGTGGACCTTTATGACGCGGAAGGAAACGTCGTGATTGTGGCGTACGACGGCCTGCCACGCTCGAAAGCCAGCCTGATGGCGTCGGCGAACGAGCAGCAGAGTCGCTTTGGATTCAAATATCCGCTGCCCGATATGATTTCGCAAAGGCGGGTGCTCGATCGACTACCCGATGCGCAGGTGCTGACGGATGACTTCGCTCCGGTTGAATCGCTGAAAGCGATCGAGAGACACAACCAGCGACTCGATAACTTGACCACGCAATCCAAATAGGCCGCGCGAGAAGCGTGCATGTCGAGGAGCCGTGTCTTGACCGTCGGCCTTTGTGGGAATGCTCTGTTGCTAGGGTTTGGCTTGATGGGATTTGAGATGCTTGGAAGCCGGTATCTTAATCCGTATTTCGGAGGGGGTATTGAGACCTGGGCCGCACTGATATCCACGGTACTGGCCGCGCTCATGGTTGGCTACTTCATCGGCGGCTATCTTGTCGATCGGTTTCCCACCGCCAAATTATGTGGAATGTTGGTCCTTGCCGCTGCTGTATATCTCGGCTTTCTTCCGATTCTGGTCGAGCCGCTTATCCGGCTTACTATGCGCCTTCTCGGTGATCAGGCCGAGGGCGTTCTCACCGCGGCTATGGCTGTCCTTTTCGTGCCGCTAGGCCTCATAGGTACCTTTTCGCCTTTCGGCGTTCGCTTGTTACTTGATGTGCCCGAACGGAGCGGTCGAGTGACGGGCCTGGTGTACGGGATTTCTACGATCGGAAACATAATCGGCACTTTGGGGACTACGTTTGTTCTCATCCCTAGCGTCGGCATCCGCCACATGACACTGCTGTTCGCCGGAGTAATCGCGTCGTGCGGCGTATCTTTGATCCTCCTCGACCGATTTCGCCCAGAAAACGGCACTTCAGCGGTCGCCAGGAGTGATCGTACCAGGTCCCGCGTGACGCTTTGAGTCTTCGTTGTCATCGGAAAGGCGCGTTCATGCAACTGGGTGTGTCGCTCCGGCTGGTGTTTGTCGCCGTTATAGTTCTCGCTGCCAGCCAGAGCCAGGCCTTGTCTGAGGTGCATGCGCAGACGGTCGCCACGCAACCCGATGAGGTCGTGTCCGCCGCATCGCTCGATCAGCACTGGAACGGTTCACGGGCCATGCGGGATATAGCGACTCAGCTATTATTTACTCCCCGGTCGATCGGTACTGTCGGCCATCTGAAAACGATCAACTTCATCAAGCGAGAGCTGGCCAAACGATCGCACGCCGCGGTCGAGAGTCAGGAATGGGTCTCCCAGGACGAAACTGGCAGAACCCAGCATCTGACCAACGTGATCGCGCACTTTCAGCCCACAAATCCTCGTCGAATGATTGTCGGAACTCATTACGATAGTATCGTTCGCGCCTATCGCGATCCGCAGAATCCTTCGGCGCCGATGCCGGGCGCCAACAATTCAGCGTCCGGCGTGGCGGTTTTGCTCGAAACCGCACGCGCACTGGCAGCTTTACCGCCGGCCCCAATCGGAGTCGATCTCGTATTCTTTGATGGAGAGGAGGGACCCAAGTCTCTGGGCGCGGGCGATCCGGACTGGCGTGCGCTCGGGTCGCCCTATTTCGTCAGCCACCTTCGAGACTTGTACCCGGGGCGAATACCGGAACAGGCCGTGATATTCGATATGGTGTGTTACAAAAATCTCAGACTTAGTCCGGAACTCTCGTCTCTTTCGTCGGCGCCCCGTCAAGTTGGCGATTTCTGGGCGATCGGCAGCAGCCTCGCTCCTTCGATTTTTGTCACAACGCCGACGAGCGGGCCGATCGGCGATGACCAGACCGCGCTGGCTGGTGTCGGCATTCCGAGTTTTCTGGTAATCGACTTCGATTACGACCCCTGGTTCAACACCACCAAGGATACGCTGGAAAGATGCTCCCCGGCTAGCCTGGAAGCTGTCGGCCGCACTCTTCTCCGCTACGTGTATTCTGCGAAGTAGGAAGCAGGTTTATTCTGAGCGCAATAAACAGGATTTAACATTAAATTCTCCCGCGGCCGTTTGACTTTATCGAAGCCAACGCCGCCGGGCCCCGAAGGCCACCCCATTTCGCCTTGAGCGATTACTCGTGGCCCGGCGCACCCAATCTCGTTCGGGGGATCGGCTTCGTAGTCCGCCGCATCACGCGCGGGCCGTATCTTCGGCGAAGCTGGGTCGCGTGTGTCTCGCCTGCTACACGCATCACGCCATTCCGATCGGCAAGTGCCCCACAATGGCACTGGGCGCGGGCGTGCAAGCGTAGTTCGTTTAATGCTTCGCAGAGCGGATGGCATCAACCTTGCTGAGCTTACTATCGGTCTTGCGGAACAGGACGGCGACGACGAGAACCCAAATGACTGGTATCAACAAAGGGCGGCCCGCGAACACTTCGATTCCAGAAGTTCCAGGAATTTCGCGAACCAGGCCGACCGCCGCCGCCGCGCGGATCCAGACGCCGCAGGACGACAAAATCGCCCTTCTGCAAAAGATCTTCGACGCCGTTCTTGACGAACTGACTATTGTCCGTTTCTCCGATGGAGTCGTCCTGTACGTCAACGACGAATTCCTCAAGCGCGGTTATACGCGGGAAGAGGTGCTCGGCAAGACCATAGTCGAGCTCGGCCTGTGGAGCAGCAAGCAGGACCACCGGCGCCTGCTGCTCAAGCTCGGCGAGCAGGGCTTCCTGCGTAATCAGGAAATCGAGGCGAAAATGAGAGACGGCCGCGTCGTGCCGTGTCTCCTCTCCTCGACCATGGTCGATCTGAACGGCGAGCAGTGCGTGCTTTCCGTCGCCCGCGAGATTACCGAGCTGATGTCGGTCCAGAACAATCTCGGTGCGACAGTCGCAAAATTGACCGAGACCGAACGCCAACTGAAAGCCGAAATCGAACGGCGCGACCAATTGGGAGCGCGCATGCGGATGAGCGAGGAGAAACTGCGGAAAATCGTCGAGGCGTCTCCCGAGAGCATCTCGATCAATAGCATGGTCGACGGACGCTATATCGAGACCAACGCGCAGTTCTACACCACCGGCTACAGCAAGGAGGAGGTGGCCGCCAAGCCGGCCGGCGAGCTCGGCGTGTGGGTCAAGCATGATCAGTTCCGCGACGACGTCCGCAGGCTGAGGGCCAAGTCTCTGGTCCGCAACATGGAGGCCGACTTTCGGACCAAGGATGGCGGGGTCCATCCGTGCCTGATCTCCGGCGCTGTAATCGATCTCGACGGCGAGCCATGCGTGGTCAGTTTCACGAGCGACATCAGCCGCCTCAAGCGTGCCGAGCAAGAGATCATCGACTCCCGCGAGGCTGCGCTGGCTGCGTCGCGCGCCAAGTCCCGGTTCCTCTCCAGCATGTCGCACGAGATTCGCACTCCGATGAACGCGATCCTTGGGATGGCCGATCTGCTGGGCGAGAGCGACCTCACTCTCGAGCAGCGCCGCTATGTTGAGACCATGATCAGCAACGGCAATTCGCTGCTCGGACTTATCAACGACATCCTCGACCTGGCCAAAGTCGAAAGCGGGAAACTCCAGTTGGAGGAGTCGGATTTCGACCTCGCCGAGCTGGTGGAGTGCGCCGCCGAGACCTTGGCTGTGCGAGCGGCTGAAAAGGGCCTCGAGTTGGTCACGCACGTCTTGCCCGATGTTCCGCGCCGGCTGATTGGCGACCCGCTGCGCTTGCGTCAGATCTTCATCAACCTGCTTGGCAACGCGATCAAATTCACAGAGTGCGGTGAAGTCGTCCTCACGGTCGAAAGGGCCGGGAATGCGCAGCCCGGTGGCGGCGACGACAGGAGCCGCGTACTGCTGCGTTTCTCGGTGCGCGATACCGGAGTCGGGATCGCCGCAGACAAGCTGGGCACGATCTTCGAGAGTTTCAGCCAGGCCGACTCGTTGACCACTCGCAAGTACGGCGGCAGCGGGCTGGGGCTCGCGATCGTGGTCCGCCTGGTGGAGCTTATGGGCGGCGAGATCGGGGTCGAGAGCGAACTCGGCAAGGGCAGTACCTTCCACTTCAGCGCCTCGTTTGGAATGCCGGACAGTCCGCCGGCCGAAGTCGAGCCGTGGGCCGATCTGGCCAACCTGCGAATACTGATCGTCGATGACAATGCGACCAACCGGCTGATCCTGAGAGAGATGCTCGTGTTGCGAGAAGTAGTGGTCGGCGAGGCAAGCGGCGGCGAAGCGGCGCTGGCGGAAGTCGAGCGCGCCCGTGTCGCGGGCGTTCCCTACCAACTTGTCCTGCTCGACTGCAAGATGCCGGTGATAGACGGCTTTCAGGTAGCCGAGCGATTGAAGCAGCGCTACGGCCCCACGCATCCGATCGTACTGATGCTCACCTCCGACGACATGAGCCCGAACCTTTCGCGCGCGCGCGAGCTCGGCATCAATTTTTATGTCGTCAAGCCGGTCAAGCGACTCGAGCTATTCCGAGCAATCGCTTCGGCGGTAGGGAAAGTGAAGGCCACCGAGACTCAATCAGCGCCGCACTCGAAAGGGGCCGGATCGCCACCCGCCGAAAGCCGCCGTCTCAGGATTCTTTTGGTGGATGACTCGCCCGACAATCGTCTGCTAGGGCATGCGCGCTGCAATATGCAGTTGCCCACCACGACTCATCGGCGTAGCGTTTGGGACTGCGAGATTGGACTGGAAAGGGGCATCCCGATATGACCGACAACGCCGCAGCGATCCCCAGACTTACAGCCGAGCAGCAGAGACTCAACGACCTCTGGGAAGCGCACGTCCGCGATGAGTTCGTGACTCGGGATACGGACGCGACGCTCGACACGATGGTGCCCGACGCCTACGTCAACCATGTGCCGGTGATGACCGGCGGCGTTGGGCGCGAGGCCCTGCGCGCGTTCTACGCCCGGCTCTTCATCCCGCAAATGCCGCCTGACACCGAGATCGTTCCGGTATCACGGACCATCGGCACCGACCGGCTGGTCGATGAGATGATCTTCCGCTTCACCCACACCATGGAGATGGAGTGGATGCTGCCGGGCGTGCCGCCAACCGGCAAGCGCGTGGAAATCCCTCTGGTGGCCATCGTTCACTTCCGCGAGGGCAAGCTGGCTCATGAGCACATCTATTGGGACCAGGCGTCCGTCCTGGTCCAGCTGGGACTCCTCAGCCCGGCCGGTCTCCCTATCGCCGGCGTCGAAACCGCCCGCAAGGTACTGGATCCCAGCCTGCCCTCGAACGCCCTGATTCGCTAGAGGAGACACCCACTATGATCGAACTTAGAGAAGGCCTTCCCGGCAATGTGGTGGGAATCGTGGCCAAGAGACGGGTGACGAGAGAAGACTATCTTGAGGTTCTGATACCGGCAATAGAGAAGGCACTGAAACGAAATGCCAAGCTGCGGCTCTATTACGAGCTGGGCTCGCAATTCACCGGAATCGATCTCGGCGCCGAGTGGGAAGACCTCAAAATCGGGATTGAGCATCTTTCACGTTGGGAGCGGATGGCGGTCGTGACCGATGTCAACTGGATCAGGCATGCGGCGGGCGCTTTTCGCTTTCTGATGCCCGGAGAGCTGCGAGTCTTCACGATCGCCCAGGCTTCCGAGGCCCGGGAGTGGATCGCTGCCGCGTAGCCTCATGCCGGAGAGATTGCGGCAGTTCGGCGACGGTCTATGGATCGCCGATGGTCCGGTCGTTGACTTCTGTTCCTTCCCGTATCCGACGCGGATGGCGATGGCGCGCCTGTCCGATGGGGGCTTGTGGATCTGGTCGCCAATCCATCTTGACCCACAACTGAGGGATGAAGTGGAAGCGCTGGGCAGGCCGGCGCATCTTGCCTCGCCCAACAAGATCCACCACCTGTTTTTGGGCGAGTGGAAAGCGGCTTATCCGAGCGCAAAGCTATGGGGCCTGCCGGCGGCCGCGCGCAAACGCCGCGACCTGGAGTTCGGCGGCGAGCTGGGCGACCTTCCGCCGGCGGCGTGGGAGCGAGAAATCGATCAGGCGGTTTTTCGCGGGAGCCTGTTCATGGATGAGGTCGTATTTTTCCATCGGGCCTCGCGGACGGCGCTGTTCGCCGATCTGATCCAGAATTTCTCGCTGGCATTTTTGCGCGACACGCCGGGATGGCGCGGTTGGAGAACCACAATTGCGCGCCTCTGGCGAATCACGGAGCCGTGCGGGATGGCGCCCCTGGAATGGCGTTTGAGTTTCGTTCGGCGGCGGATTGCCCGGGAAGCGCTGAACAAAGCGCTCGCCTGGGATCCCATCGGCGTGGTTATGGCCCATGGCACTTGCGCCATGAACAATGGCCGCGCGTTCATCCGGCAGTCCTTCCGTTGGCTTGCCTGACGGATACCGCCGAAGTCTGCAAGCTCTCGCGTAGGCGTGTTTTCGGCATTAACCATCCCGATTGGAGTTCGGAAGCGATTCAGCGATTGGGATGACTACCCAGCCGTCGCGCGCCCTTCCTTGAGCTCGGTTTCCGCCTTCAGCCAATCGTCCACCTCGCTGCCAGGACCGCCATTCCGAACGCAATATATTTCGTACGCACGCTTACGGATCTCGTCTTGTGAGGGTTGCGGCTTGTCCCCAATGACCGACTGCTGTTTCGCCTCTTTTTTCTCTGCCATTTTGGCCTCCTTCTCGTGAGTCGCAGGACGAGCTTTCCCAATTCCATCCGTGCTGAGTCTTTGGTCTGCCCGGGTGCCGCACGTGGCCGCGTTTGCATCCCCGCCTTGGTCATTTGAATGCGGGCTTTCGCCGGACAACAGACACGCCTCCGCTAAAACCTTGTCGAGCGAAGCCATTTGGCCTATACCGCGAGCTGGATCGGAGAGTGAAAACTAAAACCCAGTTAACCCGGTGCGGCGGGTAGACGCGGTTGCGATGAGGAACGGGAGAACATGGTGAGGGGCGTCTGGCCAGCCGGCTCGTTTGAGCGCGCGGTGGCGATCCTCTTTGCTTTGGTCCTGCTTGCGCTAGGAATCACGACCTTGGTGAATGCGCCGCTCTCATTCGACGGGGCCTACTATCTTTTCCGTGTGCTCGACACCCATCAATTCGCCTATGACCTCAACCGGCTCATCAACATTCCGCTGCAGCTTCCAGTGATGGCTGCTATACACTTCACGCAGGATATTCGCCTGCTCTGCCTCACCTTCTCCGCAGCTTATTGTTCGGTCCCGGTTTCGGGATTGGCGGTGTTATGGCTGGTATGCAGGCGGCGTCCTTCGCTCTTCATTTGGCCCGCCATGTCGATGTGCGTCGCGGCGCTGCCAGGCCAATTTTTCTTCCAAACCGAGGCGATTATGGTGCCAACGTTGCTCTGGCCGGCCCTGCTTACGCCTCTGATCGGCACCCCAGCGGCCGTTTTGCCGTTAGTGGCGATAGCGTCGGTCATCGCGACAGCTTCGCATCCGATCGCCGCCCCGATATTGGCCTTGGCTGTGCTCGTCACCGTGGTGTCCGCGATTACACGGCCGCAAATGCGAAGGGCATCTCTCTGCTTCGCTCTCTTTTTGGGGCTGCTCTTAATCGCAAGAGTAGCCGCACCACTCCACGAATGGGAGCGCCGCACTTACACGGTCCAAATCGCCGTCAATAGCTTCCGCAACGCGGTGTTGGGATGGCCTCTCGTCGCGATGGCTTTCACCATGATTGCGGCGCTGATCTGCCTTTTTCCCGCACGGCGCAGCGCTGGCGCCTATCTTATGATGCCGCTGATCCTCGCGGGCGCGGCGCTGGTAGCATGGGCAATCCAACCGGCGAACTGGGCGATTTGCCTTGACTATCGATATTGGGCGCCACCTGTCTCGTTGATGTTGATGAGTGGCGCCGCGGTCGAGGAACTATGGCTACGAAGATCAACGGAGTCGCGGTTGCAGGAAATCCGGCGCTACGCCATGCCGCTAATCGGCGCGATTTTCCTCATCGTGCTTTCGATCCAAAGTGTCCAGTGGGCACTGATGAATCAGAGGCTCACTAGCGATCTGATGGATTCGGATCGCGGTTGCGTTGTTTCTAATTCTGTTGCCTGGCTTGGAGATACGCCGATGGATCATTGGGGGGTGACACTCTATGCGGTCTTACTGCAAGGCCGGAAACCGAACACGCTGTTGCTTCCGGGCCAATTCGCGTGCCAACTCTTCGGGGTCGATGGTGATGCGTCTTTTGTCGAGATGGGAACTTTTAGTTTCGTCCGACCTAGAGGGGAAGGTTGGTTCGATTTCGAGGACGCTCGTTGGAAAACGCGCTACCACCGGAGGTTTTTCGAAGATGGCTCCACACCGCGGGCTGCGCCTTCGCAAGACCCCTCGATCCTGGACGCGGTTCCTCCCATTTGAGCCAGGAGATTCTGGTGGCCGACGGAACTTTCAGGTACGTCAGGCGCCCAAGGTCGGGCTGGTTGAGCTTCGACGACCCTCTGTGGAAAAGGCGTCTATGGTTTGGAGCGGCCCACCCGCGCTTGGCGGCGGTGCAAGCCGTCAGCAATAGCAGCGTTTCCCGCTTAGTCGAGCCCGGACGGCGATCATCCCGCGGGCTCGATTTACTTATCTCAAGCGTTGACCCTCCGCTGCGCAGTTCGAACGGTCTTCATCCGCCATGCGTTCTGGCAGAGAACGCGAGAATGCTAAAGCCGCTTACTGCGTCGATCGGTCCTCAAGCAAGGCGCCTACGATTGCCCTTGTCCACAGCCGACAGAAGAGGTTATCGCCGGGCGGCCAGCGCTCGTATGGAACATTCCAAAAGAACGTCGTTTCTAGGAAAGTTACAAACTGGAATGAGTCTGGTAGCTTCGCGGCAAGCAGCTTCAAGGCGGTCAAGGAGCCGGGTGCTGCGAAAACGCTTCCGACGCGCAACCCTTGCCCTCAGGCTGCCTCGATCACACTCATCGGTCCGGCCGGCACTACTCGCGTCATCTTGAAACCGCCCTTAGCAAGCAGCTCGCGGTATTCGCTTTCGGTCCGCTCGGATCCGCCGGGACCACGCAGCATATTGAGGTCGCCAAGGGCCAAGTCGCGATGCTCTGGTTTGGCCTCCGCCACTTCCGGCATTACCCGCTCAACCAATAAAAGCCGGCCGCTGGGTGGCAGCGCCTGGCGGCAGTTCCTGAGAATCGCGACGCTGCGCTCGTCGTTCCAGTCGTGAATGATGCTCTTCATGATCAGGCCATCGGCTCCGCTCGGCACAGAGTCAAAGAAATTCCCCGCGATGAATTCGCATCGATTAGCCACACCCGCCTCGGCCAGAAGTTTTTTCGCGCCCCCGGCGCATCGGGGCAGGTCATAGATGGCGCCGCGCATCGCCGGATTGGCTTTGAGAATACCGCTTATCAGTTGGCCGTGTCCGCCGCCCACGTCGATCAGGTACTTGATCGCAGAAAAGTCATAAGCGGCAATCACGGCGGGCGTCACGCGCCGCGTGTAGGCGACCATCGCGTCGTTGAAGAGCTGGACCCTCTCAGGGTCCTGCGCCATCAGCTCGAAGGCGTTGTCGAAGCCTGCTATTTCGGCTGCGGTCTTGCCCGTCTTAATCGATTCGAGCAGCCCTTGCCAGGCCGGCCACAGCAACTCGCCCTCAAAGATCGCCCACACCTTCAGCGAGCCTTCCGCGTTGTCGGCCAGATGCGATCCGATCTCCGTCAGCGCAAATTGGTCTTTGCCGGCTTGCTTGCAGATTCCAATAGTGACCAGCGCTCGGAGGAGACGGCGCAGAGATCGCTCATGAGCGCCAGTTTGTAGGGCAAGCTCGGGCGACGTCTTCGGTCCGTCGGCCAGATAGTCGGCAATACCGAGCTTGGCCGCGACGTAGATGACAGCGGTAATGCGCTGAGACGTTATCAGAGCAGACAGCGCGGCCGCCGATGCGTTCGACGATTGATCGATGGCCATTTCTCTCCCTCTGTGAGTTCCCAATCAGTCTTGCCGCAGGAGCTGCGAAGATAGCCTGGACTGAAGCGGGACCGGCGAGCCTGTTGGGCCGGCGCCGCTAAGCGTGCTTGAGCTTCTTCAGTTCCGCGGCCATCTCGGGGACGGCCTTGAACAGGTCGGCGACCAGGCCGTAGTCAGCGACCGTGAAAATCGGCGCCTCCTCGTCCTTGTTGATCGCGACGATGATCTTGGAATCCTTCATGCCCGCCAGATGCTGGATCGCGCCTGAAATTCCGACCGCGACGTAAAGCTCCGGCGCTACCACTTTGCCGGTCTGGCCGACCTGCAAATCGTTCGGCACGAAGCCGGCGTCCACCGCGGCGCGCGACGCGCCCATCGCAGCGCCCATTTCATCGACCAGCGGTTCGAGCACGACCTTGAAATTTTCGCCCGACTTGAGCCCGCGCCCGCCTGACACGACGATTCGCGCCTCGACAAGCTGCGGGCGATCGCTCTTGGTCTCGCTGAACGAGACGAATTGCATCCTGAGCGAAGCCGGATCGAGCTCGGCGGCGGCCTTCTCGACCGGGGCGGTCGAGCCGGACGGTTTTGCCGCATCGAAGGCGGTCGCGCGCAGCGAGATGATTTTCACCGGGCCTTCCAGCACGACGGTCGCGAGCACGTTTCCCGCGTACATCGGGCGCACGACGGTGCCGTCATCGCCGAGCGCAACGATCTCGGACGCCATCGGGGCGTCGAGCCGCGCCGCCAGCCGCGGCATCAGGTCCTTGCCCAACGCAGTCGCGGTTGCGACCACGTATTCGATGCCGAGCTTTTTCACCAGCGCGGCAAGGGCCTGTGCGTGCGCGTCGGCCAGGTAGTGCGCGAGCCCCGGATGCTCCAGCGCGACGACCTTGTCGAGACCGTACTTGGCGAGCTCGGCGGCAAGCTCGTCGACTTTCTCGCCCGCGACCACGCCGACACATTTGGCGCCGCGCTTGCGAGCCAGAGTCGTCGCAGCGCTGACCGCGACCAGCGTGGTCTTGGGAAAATGCCCGTGCAGATATTCCGCGAGGACTAAAACGTCGCCCATCGTGACTTCACTCCGATAAGAACCTCTCCCCCACCCCCTCTCCGACGCGGAGAGGGGCGCCAGAGTTCCCCCTTCCCGTCTTTAGGGAAGGGGGTCAGGGGGTTAGGTTCCTTTTTGAAATTTCGTGATATCAAATTACCTTCGCTTCGGTGTGCAGGACCTGGATGAGTTCCTGAACCGAGCCCAGCTTGCGTCCGGCCTGTCGCTTGGGCGGGGCCTTCAGCTCCTTTATCTTGAGACGCGGCGTCAGATCGACTCCGAGGCCGGCGACCGGAATTTCCTTCAACTCCTTCTTGCGCGCCTTCATTATTCCCGGCAGCGACGCGTAGCGCGGTTCGTTCAGGCGCAAATCGCTGGTGATCAGGCCCGGCAGCACGAACGCGACGGTCTCGAGCCCGCCGTCAACTTCGCGCACGACGGTGCACTTGCCGTCGGCGATCTCGACCTTGGAGGCGAAGGTCGCCTGCGGCCAGCCGAGCATCTCGGCCAGCATCTGGCCGACCTGATTGGAGTCGTCGTCGATCGCCTGCTTGCCCATCAGGACCAGCTCCGGCTTTTGATCCTCGACCAGCTTTTTGAGCACGCGCGCGAGCGCCAGCGGATCGAGCGGCGCGTCGGTGGTAACCAGGATGGCGCGGTCGGCACCCATCGCGAGCCCGGTGCGAAGCTGCTCCTGCCATCCGCTCTGACCGATCGCAGCCAGGATAACTTCGCCGCCGCCGTGCTTTTCCTTGAGCCGCAGCGCCTCTTCGATCGCGATTTCGTCGAACGGGTTGATCACCCACTTGACGTTGTCGGTGGCGATTCCGGAACCGTCCGGCAACACGCGGATAGTGGTCGCGGGATCGGGAACGCGTTTGATCGGTACGAGAATTTTCACAGCAGTTTCATCGACTCCTGGGCACTTTCAGCCGGCGCCTGGATTGATCTGAAATATCAAGCCCGAAACGCGAAGAAGGTAACAGTGAACCGGAGACCGGTCAAACGTCGCAAACGCATCGGGAGATTGCAGAATTTTCGTGGCCGGGAGCCGCTCTACTCGTTGTAGCCGAGGCGGTAGGAAAGCTCCTTGCCGGCTTCCAGGATCAACGGCACGATCTCGCTGCTGATTCGATCGCCGGGAATCCGATATGCGGGACCGGCTACCGCCAGCGATCCCACGACGGTGCGCGTGTAGTCGCGAATCGGCACGGCCACCGACGATACGTCTTCGAGGAACTCGCCGCTGTCAACCGAGTAGCCGTCGCGCGCGACCGAATGCAACTGCTCGAGTAATTCGGCGCGCTCGACGATCGTTCTGGCCGTGTAGCGTCTGAGATGCTCGGGGAGCAGTGCGTTGAGTTGCTCGTCGGGCTCGAAGGCAAGATGCGCCTTGCCGACCGCGGTGCAGTGCAGCGGCAGGCTCTGCCCGATCGGCGCGGTGATCTTCACCGCGCGCTCTTCGGGCTCTGCGGACTCCAGCGGCACCACGCCGTCGCGGCGCGCGATTGCGACGAAGGTGCTCTCGCGGCATTTGCGCGCGACCTCGGCCAGGATCGGGCGCGCTTGCCTTACCAGTCCCATGTGGTCAATGTAACGGCGGCCAAGATGGAGACATTTGATCCCGAGACGATAGTTCTCGGTGCTCTTGTTCTGTTCGATATAGCCGCGCGCTTCGAGCGTCGCGAGCAGCCGGAAGACATTGTTCTTGTGGAGCTTGAGCCGCTTGGAGAGATCCGTCACGCCCAGCTCGTCGCCCTCGCCGAAGAACTGTTCGAGCACGTCGAGAGAATGTGCAACGGATTGAATAACGTAGTTTGTTTTGTCTCGCCGGACCATCGCGCCACGCTCATCCAACCAACGCCCATCGCGTCATCGCCAAGTCTATTACGAACGCCGTTTGGAATGGTGTTTTAGTTTAGGCCGGCACCCTAAATACTGTCAATGCGAATCGGAGCGGTGGAAATAAACGCGCTAAGCCTTGGTTTTTATTGGCGTTTCTCGCGACAAACCTCGTACAACAGAGATCGCCAGCCGACCTAGCCATGCAGATAGATCAACGCTTCTTCAGACGCATCGACGAATCCGACGATGCGTCATTTTACTCGGCGCCCCGGATGGTGGTGCATATCGACGATGGAGCGATCGCGGCGGTCGGTGAAATCTTTTCGAGCCGGATTCCGCGCGGTGCCGCGATCCTCGATCTGATGAGCAGTTGGCGATCTCATCTGCCGCGCGAAATTGCCCCGACAAGGGTCACGGGCCTCGGGATGAACCGCGCCGAGATGGAAGACAATCCCGCGCTGACTGAAGTCGTGGTTCACGATCTGAATCGCGACCCGCATCTGCCGTTCGCCGACGCCGAGTTCAACGCCGTGTTGCTCACGGTGTCGGTTCAGTACCTGATCCATCCGATCGCGGTGTTCGCCGAGGTGGGCCGAGTGCTCAAAGCCGGCGCGCCGTTCATCGTCTCGTTCTCCAACCGCATGTTTCACACCAAGGCGGTCGCGATCTGGCTCGAGGCCACCGAGGATCATCGCGTGGGTCTGGTCCGGAAGTACTTTGCGGACAGCGCCGTCTTCGGACAGATAGAAGTGATCGACAGGAGCCGCCCCGGACCGCTGTCCGATCCGATCTGGGCGGCGGGCGATCCGATATGGGCGGTAGCGGGCCGACGCCTTGGCGAAGAGAATCCGTGATCAAGCATCGCGGGCTCAGGCATCTAGCCCTAAGGGTTCTCTACGAACCCGCTATCAGCCCGCTCGTCTTGGGCTAGCCCGATTCATCCGCGAGAGCGAACAGCGCGCGGGCGGCGAATTCTACGGTCGCCCTGGCTCGCGCGACCGAGAGCTTCTGCTCATGCCGCAGGCGTTGCCAGGTGTCCAGACTGAGCAGCAGGTCGAGCGCCTCGAATCGGGTTCGGTCGGTCCATATCGCATCGGGTAATGCGCTCCGCAGCGAGCTGCGTTCCAGATTGCGAAGCCTTCGATAGTTCTTCTTCAGAAACGCGGAGCGATGCCGATGGACGTCGGCGGCGTTCTTCAAAGGCATGACTTTCTCGAACACGCGGACGCGACGATCGATTACCTCGAGAATTCGTTCCCCTGAGTCAGTCGAAGCGAACGGGGCCCGGATAAAGGGGCGGATTTCCTTTTCCATCGCCGCCGCCATCTCGCGATAGAGCCCATCCAAATCGTCGAAGTGGCGGAACACGGTACGCAGGCCGACCTCGGCTCGCGCCGCGACTTGCTGCGCGCCGGGCGAGATGGCGCCGCCTCGCACGAGCGCAAGCATCGCGTTTACGATCCGGCGGCGGTTGTTCTGCCGGCGCGCTTTGCGCCCGTCGATCGGATCGGGCAAACGGGCCGCGCGCGTGCGATTCATCGTTGCAGGGATTTTCGGGCGTTCTCCGCGAACTCCTTCGCGGCCTTCTCGTCACCTTCCAGGCTCGGGATTTTGAACGGAACCTCGATTCCACGTTCGCATCCGGGACGCGCCCGCATCGCATCCAGCCATCGCCGCAGATTGCCGAGCCCTTCGATCGACACTCCCGACCATTTGTAGGTGCGCACCCAGCACCAATTGGCGATATCAGCGATCGAATAATCATCCGCCAGCCATTCGCTTTCGCCCAAGCGGCGATCCAGAACCTCGAACAGCCGGCGCGATTCGTTCTGATAGCGGCTGATAGCGGCGGGAATTTTCTCCGGAAAGTAGCGGAAGAAGACGTTGGCCTGTCCCATCATCGGGCCGATTCCGCCCATCTGGAACATCACCCATTGGATCACGCGCGAGCGCCCCTTGACGTCGCGCGGCAGCAGCCGGCCAGCCTTCTCGGCCAGATAGATCATGATCGCGCCCGATTCAAAGACGGCAAAGCCGCCCTCTTCGCTATCTACGATCGTAGGGATACGTCCGTTGGGGTTGAGCTTCAGGTACGACTCTTCCCTCTGCTCGTTTTTCATAAGATTGATGGTGTGGACCTGGTAGGGAATCGCGAGTTCCTCGAGCGTGACCGAGGCCTTCCATCCGTTGGGGGTCGGAGCGGTGTAGAGTTCGATCATTTCATTTTCTCCCGCGCTATCATCCGCGCATTGCTTTGAGGCATCCTGCGCGTTCGAGCACTGCGTCGACGCCGCGCTTGTCGGGGATCGCGGCGTACTTCTCTCTGAGCGCCGCGAGTGATTTGGCGTGATACTTCTGCGGCTTCTGTTTCCACGTTCCCCCCGGCAGCTCGACGCTGAACTCTTCGACGCCGGCGGCAATCGCGGCGGCGTTGGCGATCGTCCAGGGCATGAAGAGGCGCCCGACCTGCCGCTCGAGCAGCGGCATCAGGGTCGGCTCCAGGCTCGGCCACGCCTCGAATTCACCCTCGGCGCGCGGCCAGAACATACGCTGAATCCACGCCAGAACGTTGGGGTAGCAGCCGCCGATCATCGCTCCAGGCGTGGGATCGGACCACGCTTCGTAGAGCTGACCCCACATCCCGAAATCACCGAAAGCCGGCCGCGCGCCGAACAGGTAGCGGCGCTTGGCGAGATGGGTTTCGAGAATGGCGAGGGTGTCGGCGAACGACCGCTCGATCTGCGGTGCGGTTTGCGGGCTCGATCCGACGAACCCGACTCGCCCGACCATCCGCTCGCGCACCTGGGCGGTCGCGAAGGCCAAAGTCTTTTCGTCGGCAGCAGGCATCATCGTCTGAGCGAGGCGCCCCGCCGAGCTGATCTGATCGACGTCGCGCGCCCAGCGGTAATGGAACATCCACTTGTTGCCCCATTCGTCGCCGAACTCCTCGATCAGCGCGGAGATGAACGCGGTCACCGGATCGGCGGGATAGATCGAGGGCTGGGGATGGATCGACTCGATCCGCTCGATAAGGGGCGTGGAATCCTGAAGCGCCTCGCCCTCCGGCGTGACCACCAGCGGCACCAGCGGCAGCTTCGCGTATTTCTGGTACTCGGCCTGACTGTCGGCGTTGCGAATGATCCATCGATGCGGGATTCCCTTGTAACGAAAATAGGAACGGACCTTGACCGAGTACGGCGACAGTTCAACGCCAAAGATACGATAGTCGTCGGTCATGGCGGGCTCTCCGATATGGATCTTCTCGACGGTGTGTTCTCTCCACGGATTCGGCCGGAGTGTCATATATTGACATGCGACGTGTCAATACTTTGCCGGCCGGCGGCGACCCCGCCATGAGGCTCGGGCTGGTCTCAGATCAGGTCCGAAGTGCTCACAGCTTCGCTGTCCGCGGGCATCGTGATCATCAGGCCGTCGTAGCCGAGGACTGTTTCGCCGTCGCCGCGCGCTGCTGCGACTCCGCGCATGAAGACGTGGCGGGCCAGCGCGTTCGGCAGCGGCGGCACTATATGAGTCAGCACCAGCATCCGGACGTGGGCCTCGCGCGCGATCGCCGCAGCCTGCACCGGAGCGGTGTGATAGCCGATCGTGTCCCTGGCCATTTTCGCCAGCCGCGCGTCGCCCGATTGTTGCAGCGCCTCAGCCAGAATTTCGACCATCTGAGCATTGAGCGCTTCATGCACCAGCAGGTCGGCATGATCTGACATCCGCACCATGTTCGGGACAGGCCGGGTATCGCCGCTGATCACCGCAATCCGGCCACCGTATTCGATTCTGTATCCGTAGGCGGGGTCGACCGGTTGATGGTTCACGACGAACGCGCTGATACGCAAGCCATGGTCGTCGAATACGACGATCGATCCGTCGACCGGGGGCTGCGCGATGATGTGAGCCACCATGCGCGCGCCCTCGGGTGCGAGGTAGTCGGCGCCATGATGAATCAGCCTAAAGGCGTCGTCGGCGTCGTAAGCGCCGGCAAAACCCGCGACGACCGCGTCGGTGCCCGCGGTTCCGTAGGCGTGCTGCTCCGCATCGCGTGGCAGTCGCGGCTCGTGCGGTGCGCCGGGGCCGAATACCTGTAGCGGTGTCTTGCGTCCCGCCACCCAGGTTTGCATCGCGATCTCGCCGAGTCCCCCGATGTGATCCGAATGGAGATGCGTCAGTAAAATCGTATCGATCGCCGCGGCGGGAATACGAGCCGCTGCGAGCTTCGCCCATGAGCCCGGGCCGGCGTCGATCAGCACGATATGACCGGCGGCGATGACCGCGGTGCACGCCGAGGCGCGCGACAGGTCGGGCATCGGCGATCCCGTTCCGCACAGCATCACGTGCAGGGCGCCGTCGGTCAGCAAATCCGACTTGACCGCGGCCAGCCGGGAACGTATCACCCGGCGCAGGACCGCATCCTGCACGGCCGGCGACCACCAGAGCAGCGCCAGGCCGAGCGCTCCGAGCGCGAGCGCCGATAGCAGTCCAACCGCGGCGATCCGCCTCATCTCATGCACCGCTCCGATGCCGGCGCGCCGATTCTCGTCCAATGTTCTGACATTCCAAATGCCAATATCGCGCCCGCTTGCGGATTGTCAAGCGCGGGCGTTTATCCTGTATACTGCGACACCTGATGCTCACGAATCGCGCAACCGCAGAGGGCACGTCCGCATACGCCGCGCGTTTCGCGGCGCTGCCGGGCCATTTTCGCGAAATGTGCGGGCTTCGCGCCGGATCGATCGGCCTGGGCACGTACCTCGGCGAGCCCGACGAGGCGACCGACCGCGCCTACGAGGCCGCGGTCAAGGCGGCGATCCTCGGCGGGATCAATCTTATCGACACGGCGGTCAACTATCGCCTTCAGCGCAGCGAGCGCGCGATCGGCAAGGCGCTCGGCGCGCTGATCGCCGGCGGAGAGATTGCCCGCGAAGAGGTGATCGTCGCGACCAAGGGCGGTTACATCACGTTCGATGGATCGATGCCGGCCGATCCGCGCGCGTGGTTCGCCGAAAAGTACCGCAAGACCGGAATCATCAGGCCCGACGAGATCGTCGAGGGCTCGCACTGCATCGCGCCGCGATATATCGACGCGATGATCGAGACCAGCCGCGCCAATCTGGGGCTCGAAACGATCGACATTTACTACCTGCACAATCCCGAGAGCCAGCTTTCGACTGTCAGCCGTCCGGAGTTCATGGCCCGCATGCGCGCGGCCTTCGAGTTGCTCGAGCAAAAGGCCGCGCAGAAGAGCATCGGCGCTTACGGCGCCGCGACCTGGAACGGCTTCCGCGCCGACCCGCACGATCGCGGCTACCTATCGCTCGACGAGCTGGTCAGGATCGCCGTCGAAGTCGGCGGCCGGGACCATCACTTTCGTGCGGTGCAGCTCCCATACAACCTCGCGATGCCCGAGGCGCTGACGACTTCGAATCAACGCGTGACCACCGGGCAATCCACGATGCTCCAGGCGGCCGGCTCGCTGGGCGTCGCGGTATGCGCGAGCGCTTCGCTGCTCCAGGGGCGTCTCTCCCGCGGATTGCCGCCGGTCGTCGCCGAGGCGCTGCCGGGCTTTCGCTCCGATGCTCAGCGCTCGGTGCAGTTCGTGCGTTCGACTCCGGGGGTCAACGTCGCGCTGGTCGGTATGAAATCAGTCGAGCACGTGCGCGAAATCCTCGCGACCGCCAACACGCCACCCGCCCCGCTCGAGTCGATTCTGAAGCTGTTCCGCAAGGCCGAGTGATAAGCGGCCGAGAGTCGCCGCGAGCATCACCGATACTTCCGCAGCGACTCGCCTTCCAGCTTGTAGTTGGGCTCGTTGGTCGCCGCGTTCATCTCACCGGTGGGCTCGAATCCCATGCGCTGATAGAGCGCCGCCGCGACGCGATTGTTGCGATGGCAACTGAGCATGATCGCCTCGCATTTAGGGTAGGTCGTCAGGACATTCGCGATAGTCGCGGCGACCGCCACCCGCCCGAGCCCTTTCCCCTGATGGCGCGCGTCGATCATGATGTCGTCGATCCAGTAGTCGCCCGTCGAGCTCGGGTCGCACAGAGTCGCCACGTAACCCACCATCGACTCGCCGTCGTAAATGCCCATCGGAGTGTAATCGTACTGGTCGCCGTACTGCCGTACATAGGCCGCGGCCAGCGACTTGACCGGCGAGGACACGAAACTCTCCTGGCTCTGCAGCAGCTTGATTTCGATCGCCGTGCGCCAGTTCGAGCGATCGATTTTTCTGAGCGTGATTTCCAATTCCCGGTTCCCCTGACAGGCCACCCCGGCCGCTAGACGGCCAGGAAAATTTCGCGCGTGCTTTCGGTGGTCAGCTTCGTCACCGAGGTCAGCTTGTCAGCGAACCGGGCCAGCGTGGAAAGCTCGCTGGACCCGGTGTCGACCAGTACCGCGAAGATCTTGAACTTGAGCCGCTCCCTGCTCTGGTTGAGGTGCGCGAGCCATTGCGCGCTGACCTGCGACTCGCCGTCGGTGATTATCACGATGTCGGCGCGCTTGAGCTGCTTGCGCTCGATCAGTTCGATCGCGGCGCTGAGCGGGCGCTCGAAGTCGGTGCCGCCGCCGGGGAAGTATTCGGCCAGCTCCATCAGCTTGGCAAAATCAGGCTGATAGCGCCGTTCGCGATTGAGATCCAGCACCTTGAGGCTGTGTTCGCCCGAGGAAAACAGCACCGCGCGGACCAGACGGCGCCGGCGGCGCGCGATATCCGCCAGCGTGAGACTGACCGCCTTGGCCCAAAGCTCTTTCTCACCCTCCATCGAGGAGCTCACGTCCACGCACACCACCATCGGGCCTTTGCCCTTCTGCTCGTCGTCGCGCAGCCGATATTGAAGCACCTGACCTTCGAGCAGGCGGCGGCGAAAGTCGCGCGCGAGGCCGGGATGATGCAGCGCGAGCAGCTCGGCGGGAATCAGCCTCCCGATATCGGCGCCGCGATCGACGTTGTAGGCCTCGGACGCGCCGCGATCGAGCGTCTTGCGCCGAATCGCGCGCGCGTCGAGCTTGAACCGCCCGACCATCCGCGCAAGCTCGCCCAGCTTGCGATTGCGGGCGAGCCTTCTGCCCAACTCGAGCCGCTCGCCCGCCGACATCCGGCCGCCCTGGCCGAATTCGAGGCTGAAGTCATGAGCATCCTGCGCGACGCGATCGATCTCGTCAACCAGTTGCGCGCTCCGCAACTCCATCCGCTTGAGTTCCGTGGCGTCGGCATGGCGGAGCTGATTCTCGACCTGCGACGCCTTCTGCTTGAGCCTGGCTTCCGACACCTGCGCCGCGCGCTCGGCCGCGGCGGTGAGTTGCTCGATCTTCTTCCCCAGGTCTTGGCCGGTATCTTGCCCGGCGTCCTGCGATTCGCTCGCGCCGGGCTCGGACTCCCGGCGCTGCTGCTCGCTCATTTCGAGCGCGTTCTTTAGCGCAGCCGCCTTTGCCTCAAGGTCTTCCTCCTGATGCTTCAAGTCCCAGAGGGACAGCATCTCGCTGCGATTTACGAACCGCTCCGAGCGGACCATCTCGATCGCTTGCTCGGCCATCACGAGCGCAGCGATCGCCGCCTTGTCCTCTTCGAGCCGCGTGCGGGTCTTGAGCGCTTCGAAAGCGGGCGACGGGATCAGCCGGCCCAGGATCGCGCGATTGAGCGCCGCGCTCCGCCGCACCAGATCGGGCTTGAGCCACACGAGGTTGTATTTGAACAGTGCGAGAAAGAGGTCCTGCAACAGCGCGGCGAAATTAGGCACCAGCCGCTCGCCGGCCTCGATCAGCTCGTCGATCGAAGAAGCGCCTTGCACGATGTCGGTCCACACCCGGCGATCGTAGCTGTCGCTTTCGATCCATCCTGCGCCCGCAGGCACGACCGGCACGTATACCCGCCGTGGCTTGACGGTTTTCGATCTGTGGATTCCGGATCGGGTGGCCATAGAGACTCGCAATCTCAAACGATAATCTATCAAAGGGAAACGTCGTTTGCAGATATTAGACGTCAGTATTGCGCTTGTATGAAGAGGTAGACGCGAGCCACAATCAGATTAGAGTGGCGTAGAAATGGTGAGACATCGTTGACAAGCTCGCGGTTGAAAAGCTCACGCTCGAAAAGCCTACGACTGACAAGCCTACGCGACCGCTGCCTGCCATACCGCAACAGGATCGCGCCGGAATGAGCGAGCCGGCGACAACCGAGTTGGCGCGTCGGCGTGAGGCGCTCCTGCTCGCCGCGGTGCGAGAGTTTATCGCCACGGCCGCGCCGGTAGGATCGCAGCAGATACTTTCCCGCTACTCGCTGGGCGTCAAAGGCGCGACCGTCCGCAACATGATGGCCGAACTCGAGGAAGCCGGCTATCTCCATCAGCCCCATACTTCGGCCGGACGAGTACCCACCGACAAGGCCTTTCGTCATTACGTGGACCATCTGATGGGCAGCAGCCAGATCGGCTTCGAGGATCGCGCGCAAATCGAGCTCCATTACTCGGACGGCACCCGCGACCTCAACGAGATCGTCCGCGATACCTCCCGCCTGCTGGCGTTCCTGACCGGCCAGGCGGCGCTGGTGATGGCGCCACGGCTGGAGGAGGCCAAGCTCGAGCAGGTCAACTTCGTGCGGGTGCGCGAGCGCCAGGTGCTCGGGATTTTCGCAGCGGTCGCCGGCGGCGTACACCACCGGCTGGTCGAGACCGATCAGGACTACAGCCAGGACGAGCTCGATCGGATGGCGCGCTATCTGAACGAATCGCTCCACGGCCGCACCCTTGAAGAAGCGCGGCGATGGATCGAGCGGCAGCTCAAAGAAGAGCGCGCGGCCTACGATCGCTTCGTACGCGCCGCGCTGACGATCGGCGGCGCGATCGCGGTCCATCCGGCCTCGGCGGAGGTATACGTCGAAGGCGGCGCCAGAGCGCTCGAACAGCCCGAGTTCAACGATCCCGGCAAGCTCCGCGAGTTGCTGCGAGTGCTCGACGACAAGAGCGCTTTGCTCGACCTGCTCGAACAAACGGTAAAGTCGGGGAATCTGACCGTCTCGATCGGGTCGGAGAACCCGGACTCGCGCCTCAACGCCTTCAGCGTGATCGCGACGTCATACGCGAGCGGCGCGATGCCGCTGGGAAGTCTCGCGGTGGTGGGCCCGGTGCGGATGGACTACGGGCGGGTGATACCGCTGGTGGACTATACCGCCAAGGCGCTATCGCGAATTCTGGAGCATTAGGATCCTCAGGTTTCGTCCGGTCGAGACTCCCGGTCCGGCCCGCCATTTTTCTTTCCTTTCGGCACTGGCAAAACGCCTGATCGTGCTTAACTTTTGGAGGACAAGACCTGCGGGCCGCGCAAAATGAGCAAACCGTTCAACGACCAGGAGAAGGACCGAATCGCAAGCGGCGAGGCGAGCGAAGCTTCGGCTCCCGCAGATCCGAGCCAGGAGAGCGGCGGCCAATCACTCGAAGTGCTCGAAACCCAGCTTCAGGCCAAAGATCGCGAAATTGCGGAGCTCAACGACAAATATCTCCGCGCGCTAGCGGAGCAGGAGAACGCGCGCAAGCGTATCCGTCAGCAATCCGAGGAGGCCATCCGTTTCCAGCGCGAGAGCCTGCTGCGCGAGTTGCTGCCGATCGTCGACAACCTCGAACTCGCGGTCGCAGCCGCGCGAGACGGCGGCGCAAACGGCGAATCGATCGTAAAGGGAATCGAGATGGTCTTGCGATCGCTGCACGACCTTCTCCGGAGTCACGGCGTGACGCCTCAGGAGGCGGTCGGCCGGAGCTTCAACCCGCAATTCCATGAGGCCGTCGACCACGTCGAGAGCCCCGAGCACAAGCCCAACACGATCGTGCGGGAGTATCACCGCGGCTATCAGATCAGCGATCGGGTGCTGAGGCCGGCGCGGGTCGCCGTCGCGAAGGCGCCTTCAGAACATGCCAAGGCCCATCATGAGACGTCGAGGCAGCATCGGCATCGAGAGGCCGGCGGTCCGGGAGAATCCGAACCCGGGGACGTTGAAAACGACTAAAGCGTGCTTATTTTATAATCACGACGGCTAACCAGGGCCGTCCGTATCGAGAGCAGAGAGCGACCAGGAGAGGCACTGACAATGGCAAAGGTAATCGGCATAGACCTCGGCACCACCAATAGCTGCGTAGCAATAATGGAAGGCGGCGATCCGGTGGTGATCGCCAATTCCGAGGGCAGTCGCACGACTCCGTCGGTGGTCGCGTTCACGGATGCCGGCGAGCGGTTGGTGGGCCAGATCGCCAGGCGCCAGGCGAT
Organism: uncultured delta proteobacterium; assembly: GCA_963749215.1. Taxonomy (GTDB): domain Bacteria; phylum Desulfobacterota; class Binatia; order Binatales; family Binataceae; genus CAVVMA01. The sequence continues at coordinate 388,539 of CAVVMA010000011.1, forward strand.
CACGAATCCGACCAACACGGTCTCCGCGATCAAGCGCCTGATGGGCCGCCGGTTCGAGGACGCCGAAGTTCAAAAGGCGATGAAGGTGCTGCCCTACAAAGTCGTCAAGGGCGACGACGGCGCCGCCGCGGTGGAAATCCGCGACAAGCGCTACAGCCCGCCTGAGATCTCCGCTTTCATCCTGCAGAAGATGAAGCAGACCGCTGAGGATTACCTCGGCGAGAAAGTCACCGAGGCGGTCATCACGGTTCCAGCCTACTTCAGCGATAGCCAGCGCCAGGCAACCAAGGACGCCGGCCGTATTGCCGGGCTGAACGTGCTCCGAATCGTCAACGAGCCGACCGCCGCGTCGCTGGCCTATGGGCTCGACAAGAAGAAGGACGAGAAGATCGCGGTCTTCGACCTGGGCGGCGGCACGTTCGACATTTCGATCCTCGAATTGGGCGACGGCGTCTTCGAGGTCAAGGCGACCAACGGCGACACGTTCCTGGGCGGCGAGGACTTCGATCAGCGGGTGATGGATTACCTGGCCGATGAGTTCAAAAAGGATCAGGGGATCGACCTGCGCAAGGATCGGATGGCGTTGCAGCGGCTAAAGGAAGCGGCCGAGAAGGCGAAGATCGAGCTGTCGACCGTCACCGAGACCGATCTCAACCTGCCGTTCATCACGGCCGATCAATCCGGCCCCAAGCATCTCAACATGAAGCTCACGCGCGCCAAGCTCGAGGCGCTGTGCTCCGACTTGCTCGACCGGCTCGACGCGCCCTGTATCACCGCGCTCAAGGACGCGGGGCTGCGCGCGAGCGATATCAACGAGGTCGTGCTGGTCGGCGGAATGACCCGGATGCCGGCGGCGCAGGAGCGCGTACGCAAACTGTTCGGCCGCGAAGGTCACAAGGGCGTCAATCCCGACGAAGTGGTCGCGATCGGCGCAGCGATTCAGGCCGGCGTGCTCAAGGGCGAGGTCAAGGACGTACTGCTGCTCGACGTTACACCGCTCTCGCTCGGTATCGAGACTCTCGGCGGCGTTTTCACCAAGCTGATCGAGAAGAACACCACTATCCCGACCCGCAAGAGCCAGGTCTTCTCGACCGCGCAGGATAATCAGACCGCGGTCACGATCCGCGTCTTCCAGGGCGAGCGCGAGATGGCAGGCGACAACAAGCTGCTCGGCCAGTTCGATCTGGTCGGAATCCCGCCCGCTCCGCGCGGCCTGCCGCAGGTCGAGGTCAGCTTCGATATCGACGCCAACGGAATCGTCAACGTCCACGCCAAGGACCTCGGCACTGCCAAGGAACAGTCGATCCGGATCACGGCTTCCTCGGGGCTCAACGAGGAAGAGATCAAGCGGATGGTACGCGAGGCCGAACAGCACGCCCAGGACGACAAGCAGCGGCGTGCGCTGGCCGAGGCGCGCAACAAGCTCGACAATTTGATCTACACCACCGAGAAGACGCTCAAGGACCATGGCGCGCAGCTCGACGAGGCCTCGCGCAAGAGCGTCGAAAGCGCGCTGGCGGACGCCAAGGGCAAGCTCGAGTCCAAGGATGCCGGCGAGATCGATCGCGCGGCCGAGGCTCTGGCGACCGCTTCGCACAAGCTGGCCGAGGCGATGTACAGCAAGACCCGTCAGGGCCAGGAAGGCGCTCAGGGCGGTCCGCAGGGCTCCGCAGGCGACGGCCAGAGACCGGACGGCGACGCTCAAGGCGGCGAGGGCAAAAAGGAAGATGTGGTCGACGCCGACTTCAAGGAAGTCAAGAACTGAGCGCGCGGCGTGATCGTCGTTGGTCTGAGTCGCTCCTATAGCGGCGGGTCGAGACCCGCTTCCTGCCGCCGCGGGTGGCTCGCGAGCCGCCCCTACGAGAGGAAATGTCGAGTCGAAACTGGCCCGTTACGAATTCACCGATGAGCCTTACTTCATCGCGCGCTCTGGAATAAGATTGCTCCGCAATGCCCCCGGGCAACAAGCGTGATTACTACGAAGTCCTCGGCCTCGCACGAGGGGCCGGCGACGACGAGCTGAAGAAGGCCTATCGCCGGCTCGCCATACAGTTTCATCCGGACCGCAATCCCGGCGACAAGCAGGCCGAGGAACGTTTCAAGGAGCTGAACGAGGCCTATCAGATCCTCTCCGACCCGGAACGCCGCGCGCAATACGATCGCTACGGGCACGCCGCCTTCCAGGGCGCGCAGGGCGGAGGCTTCAGCGGCTTCGACTTCACCCAGGGCTTCGAGGAAGTCTTCTCGGACATCTTCGGCGATTTCTTCGGGACCGGACGCGGCCGCTCGCGCTCGCGCACCCGGCGCGGCGACGATCTGCGCTACGATCTCGAGATCGAATTCGAGGAGGCCGCGCGCGGCGCAGAGAAAGTCGTCAAGTTCCAGCGCCTTGCCAACTGCGACGCATGCGACGGCGCCCGCGCCCGCGGCGGCGCCAGCGGCGTCCGCACCTGCCCGAACTGTCGCGGCACCGGCCAGGTACGAACACAACAGGGCTTCTTTTCGATTGCAACCACGTGCGGGCAATGCCGGGGCGAGGGCACGATCATCGCCGACCCGTGCCCGAAGTGCCAGGGCCAGGGACGTATCCGCAAGCCGCAATCGATCTCGGTGAAGATTCCGGCCGGCGTCGATAACGGCTCGCGCCTGAAGCTGCGCGGAGAGGGCGAGGCGGGATTCGCCGGCGGCCCGGCGGGCGATCTCTACGTCGTGATCCACGTGCGCGAGCATGCGATGTTCGCGCGGCAGGATAACAACGTCGTGATCGAAGTGCCGGTCAGCTTCCCACAGGCCTCGCTCGGCGCCGAGATCGAAGTGCCGACGCTGGAAGGCAAGGTCAAGCTCAAAATTCCCCATGCGACGCAGTCGGGCAAGGTGTTCAGGCTCAAGGGCAAGGGTATCGTCGATCTGCACGGCTACGGACGGGGCGATCAGTTGGTGAGGATCGTGGTCGAGACCCCGCGCCATCTGACCGCCCGCCAGCGCGAATTGCTCGAAGAGTTCGCCAAGCTCTCAGGCGAAGACGTAAACCATCCGATGGCCAAGGGCTTCGTCGACAAGCTCAAGGAAATGTTCGGCTAGAGCTCCGGGCATTGGTGCAGTTTCTAACTGCACCAGTACCGACCTCCGGCCGCGGCCCTATCGTCTGAATAATTGAGATCGCCAGTAGGTCCTAGCGCCGGCGGTACACTTCGCGGCGATGCCCGGCCTTGACAACCATCAAGAGACGGCGCTCGTCGTCGACCCTGTAGAGGATGCGGTAATCTCCAACGCGGACACGATAGGCGTCAGGTTCGCCACGCAACTTCTTTATTCCCGCGCCCTGCCGTGGATTCCCGGCCAGCTTGCGGATCGCCCGGGCGAGGCGAGCTTGAACGTTACTCGAAAGACGAAGTAACTCACGTTCAGCGGCGGCGGAGACTTGTATGGCGTAGATCGATTCACCAAGCGCCCCGGGGGGCTTGCCTCACGCGCTACGACTCAATCCCGAGCCTCAGCAGGACCTGTTCCAGCGGCTCGAACCCTTCGCGTTTGGCGACTTCCCACGCCCGACGAAAGTCTCTTAAGTCCAGTCGGTCCTCGAGTTGTTCGAGAAGACGCAGATCCTCCAGCGGAACCAGGGCCGCTATCGGCTTCCGGTTGCGCCTGATAATCACGCGCTCCTTACCATGTTCTGCTCGGCCGAGCGCTTCGGAGAGCTTGTCGCGCGCGACCGTGGCGCGAGCCGAGGAACTGCGCTTGCCGGCCATTCGAATACCTTCCGTGATGCCGATAACTTATCAGACTCACAGCCAAAGCAGCCACCTATCGTCTGAACAGCGCGGATTCGCCGATCGGCAGTCCGAGCGCGTAACGGCGCAGCCAATCTAGCGCGATCTGCGAGGTGAGCAGCTTTATCCAGTCGCGCGTGCCGCGCAGTTGATAGCGCCTGGAGACGCTCGTCCCGTCAGCGACCAGCGCGATACATACCGTGCCGACCGGCCGCTCGGGCGTGCCGCCGTCCGGCCCGGCGATTCCCGAGGTCGCGATCGCGAGGTCCGCGCCGACTCGGGATCGCGCGCCGGCAGCCATCTCCAGCACGCACTGTTCGCTGACCGCGCCATGCGCCTTGAGCGTATCCTCGCTCACGCCGAGGATCTTGGTCTTGGTGTCGTTGGAGTACGTCACGAGGTCGGCCTTCAGGTAGCGCGAGCTGCCGGGGACATTGGTGAGCCGATGGCCGATAAGTCCGCCGGTGCATGATTCGGCGACCGCCAGCTTTACTTTCTTTTCGATCAGGAGCTTGCCGACGGTTTCCTCCATCGTGGCTTCGCCCTCGGCGAAAACGTTCTCCGAAATTTTCGTGCGCACGCGCTCGCATAGCGCTTCGAGCTTGCGCTCGGCTTCCCCGGGCCGGCCCTCGACCGTCACCCGCAGCGAGATTTGCGGGAAGCTGGCGCGAAAGGCGACCCGTCCCTCGTCGGGCGCGATCAGCCCGGCGACGGCCTCGTCGAGCGCCGATTCGCTGATCCCGAAAGTCTGGAAGATGCGGACCGCGTAGACCGTGTCGGTCCCGCGGTTGCTCCGAATCCACGGGATCACCTGGTTTTCCATCATCGGTTTCATCTCGCGCGGCACGCCGGGCATCACGATCAGATGCGCCGTATGGCCGGCGTCGGTCACTGCCATCCGGAAGCCCGGCGCCGTGCCGAGCGGATTGGGGATTATCTCTGCGCCGTCGGGGAACATCGCCTGCTTCAGGTTGTTCTCGGGCATCGGCCGCCCGATCGAGGCGAACAGCCGGCGGATGTTCGCGACCACTTCTTCTGAACGCCAGAGCTTGCGGCCCGCCAGGCGCGCGACGGTCTCGGTAGTGAGATCGTCGGCGGTCGGTCCGATGCCGCCGGTCGAAATCACGATGTCGGCCATCGCGATCGCAGTACGCCAGGCCCATTCCAGGCGCTCCGGCACGTCGCCGACGGTCAGCACCGCGCAGAGGTCGATTCCGATCTCGGCGAGCTTGTCGGCCAGATAGTTCGCGTTGGTGTCGACGATCCGCCCGGTGGTGAGCTCGTCGCCGGTGGAAAGAATCACGGCCCGTTGAATCATCGTGTTGTCACCGTGCGCGCGCCCGGCAGCATGATTTCAGATGCGGTGCGCAATAAATGCCAGAACTTGCGCGCCCAGGTTCGCGTATATCGCCGCGGTCAAATCGTCCAGCATCACCCCCGTCCCGCCCGGCATCCGGCGATCGATCAAGCCGGCTGGAAACGGCTTGACCGTATCGAACAGGCGAAACAGAAAGAAGCCCAGCGCCAGATAGCGCCAGGTCATAGGGAGCAGGAACATCGCGGCGACCATCCCGAGCACTTCGTCGATTACGATTCGCGAGTCGTCGCGCCGCTCGAAGATTTCCTCGGCACGCCCGGCGACCCAGCATGAGGCGGCGAACAGGATCGCGAAGACGATCAGAAAGAGGATTATCGAGTATTGCCACATCGGCGCGAATATCAGCCAGGCCAGAATCAACCCCGGGATCGAACCGGCGGTCCCGGAAGCGATCGGGGCATAACCGGTGTACGCGCCGGTGGCGATGAAGATGATCAGCGCTCGCATTGCGGAATGAATCTTAAGGGCTTCGACCGGGCCGGGCAAACCATCCGGCGATAGCAACGCGCCGCTTCGCCAGCTAGGATTTCCGCGACCCGGATTGCAACGGAGCAGCGATTGGCGCACGGCAAAAGTAGAGGACCGTTGCGGGGATCATTGAACGATCTCAAAATCGAGCTGAAACTCGCTCGCAAGGCGGCGCTGGCCGCCGGCGCAATTCTGCGCGGCTACTGGAACGACCGCTCCTTCAAAGTCGGGTCCAAGGGCCGCGACAACCCGGTTACGACCGCCGACATGGAGGCCGACAGCGCGATCAAAAAAATCCTGCGCGCCGGTTTTCCCGACTATGGATGGCTCTCGGAAGAGACCGCCGACGACCGCGAACGGCTTGCGGCGCGGCGCGTCTGGATCGTCGATCCGCTCGACGGGACCAAGGAGTTCATCAACCGCGTCCCGGAATTCTGCGTCGCGATCGCGCTCGCGGAAGAGGGCGCGCCGATCCTTGGCGTGACCTACAACCCGATACGGCGCCAGCTCTTTTGGGCAGCGCGCGGACTGGGATGCCATCTCGGCCCGCGGCGCGCACGGGTGACGCGCACGCGCACGCTCGGACGCGCGAGCGTGCTCGCCAGCCGCAGCGAGGTGGCGCGCGGCGAATGGCAGGTCTTCGAGCGAATCATGGGCGTGACTCCGATGGGCAGCGTCGCGTACAAGCTCGCGATGGTGGCGGCGGGCAAGGGCGACGCGACCTTTACGCGCTCTCCGAAAAGCGAATGGGACATCGCGTCGGGCGCGGCGCTGATCGCCGAGGCGGGTGGCAAGATGACCGATATCGAGGGTCACGAAGTGCGGTTCAATCAGCGCTCGGTCAAGCGCCACGGCCTGATCGCATCCAACGGAATATTGCACGACGACTTGCGCAAGCTCGCCCGGCGCCAGGGATTGATGGGCTGAGAGGCAAACGCCGCACGAGCGAGGGAGCTTTCGACCACGATCAATCGTGATATCCTGACGAGTAGCCGCCGTTCTCATCCGTATTGACCGGGCTGGCGCTACCCGTTAATCAACCCTTCTATGTCCCTTGAACAATCGGCAGTTGAAAAAATAATTCTGGCGGAGCCGCGGGGGTTTTGCGCCGGCGTGGATCGCGCGGTTGAGGCGGTGCGCAGCGCGCTTCGCACCTTCGAGCGCCCCCTCTTCGTGCGCCATCAGATAGTCCACAACCGCTTCGTGCTCGAAGCGCTCGAGGCCGAGGGCGCGATTTTTGTCGACAGCCTCGACGAAGTTCCGGCCGGACAGCGCGTGATTTTCAGCGCCCACGGCGTCGCGCCCAGCGAATGGGACCGCGCGCGCGAGCGCGATCTGCGCGTGATCGACGCGACCTGCCCGCTGGTCACGAAAGTCCATGACGAAGTCGAGCGCTATGCCAACGAAGGCCGCACCGTTATCCTCATCGGCCACGCCGGCCACGAGGAAGTGAAAGGCACGCTGGGCGTATCGCCCGGCCAGGTGCTGCTGGTCGGCACGGTCGAGGAAGCGGAACAGATCGGGGTGCCCGACCCGTCGCGCGTCGCCGCGGTCACGCAGACCACGCTCAGCGTCGACGATACCCGCGAAATAATGGAGACCCTCAAGCGCCGCTTCCCCGGAATCTCCACGCCCAAGACCGACGATATCTGCTATGCCACGCAGAACCGCCAGAACGCCGTCAAGGAACTGGTCAAGGTTACCGACGCGATTCTGGTGGTCGGCTCCAGGCAGAGCTCGAACGCCAACCGGATGGTCGAGGTCGCCGCGATGGCCGGCGGGCGCGCCTATCTGGTCGATTCGATCGGCGACGTGATGCCCGCGATGCTCAACAAGGTGCGCGCGCTGGGACTGACCGCCAGCGCCTCGTCCCCCGAATGGCTGGTGGAAGAGATCATCGGCGCGTTCGCGCGCCGTGGCGCGACCGTGGAGTTGCTGAGCGTCAAGAAGGAGCGCGTCCACTTCCCGCTCCCGATGCCCGCGGATTAGACCCGCGAACCGCCGCCCTCCCCTGCTTTCGTCGCGCACGGCTATTCGCCGGTCCGATCCGACAGGTATGATTTGTCCATGCCATTGCGTCGCGCTCCGGGGCTATCAGGTCTGCGGGCAGCTGCAGGCCTCGCCGGCGCGCTGTTTCTGATCGCGGTCCTTGTTCTGACGGCCGGCCGGGGCGGCACAGAGAGTCAGCCGCAACCTTCCCCGGCAGCTTCTGCTCCCGCCAATGCTGCCCCAACTGCAACGGGTCCTCACGCTTCAGCATCGCCCGCACTTTCGGTGCCGGACGGAAATTCCGTCATCTCGCTGCTCGACCAGGTAATCGGCTGGTGTCGCGGAAGCGACACTGAGCAGCAGCTAATCGAGGAGCCGTCCGAGGTGCTGTTCGTCTCGCAGGACCGCGCCCGGACTGACGACGTTCCTGAAACTCGCCTTTCAGTTCGCCCGCGGCGAGGCAGCCCTGCTCGCTACTATCAAGGTGGCCGCGAAAGCGAAGCAACCTGCCGCCGCTCCATCTCCGGGCGATCTGCTGACGCATCCGGAGTTGGTCCAAAGCCGGCGCGCGCAGGTCGAGGCCCAGATCGCCGGCTTGCAAAACCAGACCGCTCAGCTTCGCAAGCAAATCGCTGCGGCGCGCAAGAAGGATCGCGGGCCGCTGACCGGCCGGCTTGCGGCGCTCGAGAGCCAGATCGACCTCGCCCAGTCCCGCGCCGGATTCCTCGATATGATGGCCCAATTCGAAGCCGGGGTGGGCTCATTGAAGACCAATCGCCCCGAAGGCGCTCTGCTCGACCAGATCGATGAGCTTGAGAAGACGCTCCCTCAACCCGGCGAGAACACCAGCGCGGCGGCCGTGCTCCACAATGGAGGCACGCAGAGCGACACCGGCCTGATTGCGCGCGCGAAAGTCTGGTTCGGGCTCAGAGCCAAGATCGATCAGATCTCCCAGCGCGCGCAGGCAACCACGGACCTCAATGCGATCGTCGCGAAGGCGATCGACGCGCTCCACGGAAATATTACGCGGATCGACAGCCTGGCCACCGAACTGGCGGGCAAAGGCGATACCTCTCCGGGAACCGACGCCTCGACGATCGAGGCGCGCAGGAAGCAATTCGAAGACTTACTCGCGCGCAACAAGCTCGTCAGCGGGGCACTGTTGCCGCTGCGCGAGATCGCGCTGCTGCTCGCGCGCTATCAGCAGAACCTCCGCGAATGGCAGGACAACATCAGGCAGCGCGCCTCTGCCGAGCTCTACGGCCTCGCGATAAGCGCGGCCGGCCTCTCTTTGGTGCTGGGGCTCTTGCTGGGAATCGGGATGGCCTGGCGCAGGATCGCGTTCAGCTACGTCGAAGACGCCCGGCGGCGCAGCCAGATGCTTCAGTTCCGCAACGCGGTGATCACCGGGCTGATCGCAATCGTGCTGGCGTTCGAGTTCGTGAGCCAGGTGGGCTCGCTCGCCACCGTGATTGGACTCGGCACCGCAGGTATCGCGGTCGCCTTGCAGGACGTGATCCTGTCCATCGCGGGCTACTTCCGTATCGGCGGACGCTTCGGAATCAGGGTCGGCGACTGGGTCGAGCTGCAGGGCGTTCGCGGCGAAGTAATCGACATCGGGCTTACCAAGCTCACGATGATGGAGCTTGGCGGCGACGGTCAGCGCGAGCCAACCGGGCGCCTGCTGGTGATGCCCAATTCGGTGGTATTCCGCGAGAAGTTCGCCAACCGCGCCTATGGCACCAGCCTTGGCTGGGCTGAGCTGGAGTTGACGGTCGCACCCGACTGCGACTATCAGCTCGCCGAGAAGCTGCTGCTCCAGGCCGTCGAAGAAGTGTTCTCCCGCTACCGCGATGCGGCGCGCAGCGGGTCGCGCGAGATGGAGCGGCGCTTTAACTTGCGCTTGGAACCGCCCCGCCCGCAAAGCCGGCTGCGAATTAGCAGTGACGCGATTCGCCTGAGCGTGCGATATCCGGTGGACGTGCGGATGCAGGTCCAGGTGACCGATGAGATCTCGCGCCGGGTGCTCGAATCGCTGATGCGCGAGCCGAGGATTCGGCTCGCGCCCAACGCTACCGCTGCGATCCTGCGGGCCGAGCCCGCCGACTCGGGCGCGGCCGTATCGGTCGACCTCGGCACGGCCGCGGCCGTGAGTACGGGTGCGGCGGCGCCGTCATCGGCGGCGTCGCAACCCGCGGTATCGCAGGCCGCAGGCGCGCCGAGCGGCAAGGCGTGGACGCGCCGCTCCCGCCGGCGCTTCGCCTTGACAACTCCAGAGCATATCCTCGACACTCACACCCAATTCGCCGCGTCGCACGGCAATCAAAGGAAGCTTAATTCGATGCGCAGCGGAATGCCGCGCGGGCTGTGTCTGCTCGCGCTTACACTAGTAGCCGCGCCGCTCTGTTTGAGCGGCTGCATGTCGAAAGCCAAGAAGCACCTTTACGCCGCCGAGGACCTGTTCGAGAAGCGCGACCTCAAGGGCGCGCAGGCCGAGCTCCAGGAGGCTGTCAAGGACGACCCCGACCTGCTCGACGCGCACAAGTCGCTGGCCCATATCGACGAGTACCTCGGCGATGAAGACGGCGCCGGCCAGGAATACGATACCGCCTCGCGGCTGGATCCGGCCGACGCCAAGATGCTCGCGAAGGCCCGCTACTATCGCCAGCTCAAGCAGACCGAGAACTCGATCGACGAGGCAACCGGCGACATCAAGGCCGGCAAGTTCGAGGAGGGGCTGAGCGAGCTCAAGGACGCGATCAAGGAGACCAGATCAAAAGAGGTCCGCGATCGGGCGATCGCGGGACTTGCCAAGGCCGCGCCGATGATCGCCCAGGACGGCGACGACCTGACCGGACAGAAAAAGTACGACGACGCGCTCAAGGCCTACGACTCGTCGATTCGCGCCTACATGCTGATCGCGCAGGCGGGCGGCAAGAGCTCGCTCGATTCCGCCACCGACAAGATTCTTCATTCCGCCAACGAGGCCGCCAAAGCGTCGGGCAACCCCGACGCATCCTTCAGGCTGCTCAACGACGTCCTGACGATCGATCCCGACGACAAGACCGCCAACCTCGAGCTCGCCCAGGTCTACCTGTCGCGTCAGCCGCCGGATTACGATACCGCGGCGGATCTGATGGAGCGTGGCGGCGCTCCCGACGCCGACGTGGCAAAGCTCCGCAAGAAGGCGAAGCATCAGTAGCCGGCGATGCGATAGCAGCGTCCGATGCGACAGCGGGGCGGCTATATCGCGGTCGAAGGGCCGATCGGAGTCGGCAAGACCACTTTGGCGCAGGCGCTCGCGCCGCGGCTCGACGCGCGGCTCATTCTGGAAGAAACCAGCGGCAATCCGTTCCTCGCGCGCTTCTATGAAGACCCCGACAAGTACGCCTTTCCGCTTCAGCTCTACTTTTTGTTGACCCGCTACCATCAGCAACGCGAACTCGCGCAGCAGGAGCTTTTCAGCCAGGCAACCATCGCCGACTACCTGTTCGCCAAGGACCGGATCTTCGCCGGCCTCAACCTCGCACCCGACGAGCTTGCGCTATACAACCGGGTCTACACCCTGCTCGACGCCACCATGCGCAAGCCGGACCTGGTGGTTCATATCAGGGCCGGCACCGAGGTGCTGGCCGCGCGGCTGCGCAAGCGCAACCGGGACTTCGAGCGGAATATCAGCTACGAGTACCTCGAGCGGGTCTCCGCCGCCTATCGGGATTTCTTTTACTATTACGACGAGGCGCCGCTGCTGGTGGTCGACACTTCGGAGCTGGATTTCGTGACCGACCCCGGCGACCTCGACGATTTGATCCGCGAAATAGCGAACGCCGGCCAGGGCGTTCAGCACTTCGTCCCCCGCAAAAGGTGACCGCCGTCTGCGACCCGCAGGGCAGACCGCCCGCCAAAGGGACCGCCGGGTACTGCTGTACTCGGCTTGCACCTTATAGTAGAGAAATCTATACTATTGGTTACATGACGCCGGCGAAGACACCGCTACCGGATCTCGCGACCCAGAGGACACTGCGATGAGGCTCGAGTTCGGTACGCTTGCCAAAGTCGATCCCCGCACGCTCGCCGGAGACGAGACCGGCGCGCTCACCAACTGGCTCGCCGACCATCTCGGGGTGCTCGGCGCGACGCTGGGGATGGACCTTGAGCTCGTCAATCGAAACGGCTCGGTCGACGGCGCCAGCGTCGACATCATCGCGCGCGACACGGGCCGCGACCGGATCGTGATCGTGGAGAACCAGCTCGATCCGACCGACGATTCCCGGCTGGGCCGGATCATCACCTTCGCCAGCGGGCAGGACGCGCGCGTGGTGGTCTGGATCAGTCCCGAGTTTCGCGAACCCCATCGCCAGGCGATGGAATGGCTCAACCGCAAGAGCGCCCAGGCGGCTGAATTCTACGCGCTCGGCTTCAACGTCTTCAGAATCGACGACTCCAAACCCACGGTCGTGTTCCGCGTGATGTCCGCTCCGAGTCAGCATACGATCGCGGCTCAGCCCGCGCAGGCGGCCAGGACCGGCGCGGTTTCGGTCGAAATCGCAAGCGCGAATGTTCCGGTCGCGAGTGCTCCCGCAGGTGCAACCGGCCCCATCAGTTCCACCGGCGCGAGCAGCAACGGCGGCACGAATGGCAACGGCGATCAGATCACTCATGCCGAGGCTCGGACCCCTGAGGCGCCCAATGGCGCCGCCAACGGCAAGCCGCCCCTGGACGGCGACCATCAGGAGGCGTATCGCCAGTTCTTCCAGCGGCTGGTGGACGACTTGCGCGACAAGTATCGCTTCACCAACGCCAAGATGGGACAGCCGCAGAACTGGTATTCGTTCGCCTCCGGGACCAGCGGCGTAGTCTATTCGATTTGGTTCTCCGGCGCGGGACGAGTGCGGGCCGAGCTCTACATGGATGTCGGCAACCGCGACCTCAACCGCACGATCTTCGACCAGTTGCGCCAGAACTCCAACGCGATCGAGAAGGAGTACGGCGAAAAGCTGGAGTGGGACGCGGCCGAAAGCCGGCGCGCGTGCAGCGTCGGAACGTATCTCGCGGGCAAGATTGACGATCCGCCCGAAGCGCTCGAGGCGGTGCTCAGATGGGCGATCGATCGGCTGTTGCGTTTCAAGAAGGTGTTTGGCCCAAGGCTTCCAGGAGTGACCCGGGTGTTGCAGCAGGAGGCGCGGTAAGCGGAGCGGCGAACGGACGTGGAGGGGGGATCGGTCGCATAACCCGATCCCCCCGGTTTTCCGGGACCGGCAGCTACTGATGCCCGTCCTGATTTCTCCGGTCTAAGATTCACCACCCAGGTTTCGTTCACCTCAATACGCCGCGAGGCTCTCGCACAGGATTGTCCGCCATCAGCGTCGCCGCCGGCACATACTTGCCGTCGGAACGCCGGCCAGAGGTTTCACACAGGTGCGGCAATCGCCCGGCTGTTGTAGGCTCTGAGCCGGCTTGCCAGAGGCGCCAATGGACGACCCGGTCAAAGAGATCGACGAGCAAACGGAGTACCAGCCGTTGAGCGTCGTCGCGCCCGTGCGATCGCCGGCGCCGGCGCACACCGAGCGCGAACTTGACCCGGCCGTTGCGCGCCGCATCGATCGGGATGCGGCCGGCCTCGCGATACTCACCGAGTTGCTCACCTTCGGCTTCGGCTACTTCGCGTTCGAGATTACCGCGGAGCAGCGCGTCGGAAGTTTTTATCAGGTCTTCGACATCTGGAACCGGTGGGACACCACCCACTACATCAATATCGCCGTGCACGGCTATCAGAAGGCCGGCGATATGCGATTCGCGATCGTCTTTTTTCCGCTCTATCCGTGGCTGGTGCGCGCGGTGATGTTCTTCGCCCGCGACCCGCTGATCAGCACCCTTATCGTCTCGTTTCTCGCCTCGATAGTGGCCGCGATTGGGCTCGCGCGGCTGGTCGCGATCGACTATCCGGAAGGCGTCGCCTACCGCTCGGTGTGGTTCATGTTCATTTTTCCGACTGCGTATTTTCTGCATGTCGGCTACACCGAGAGTCTTTTCCTGGCGTTGGTGATTTCCTCGTTCCTGGCAGCGCGGCGAGACCGATGGCTGGCGGCGTCGATTCTCGGCGCCGGCGCGAGTCTGACCCGAATGAACGGCCTGCTGCTGCTTCCGGCGCTGGGGGTCGAGGCGCTGCATCGGCTCCGGATCGAGCGCCGATGGGAATGGCGATGGCTGTGGCTCGGACTGATTCCGTTGGGTTTGGGCATCTACCTGCTGGTCAACTATTTCGTCACCGGAGACCCGTTCACTTTCGCGCAGTATGAGCGCACGCAATGGAGCCAGGGGCTGGGATGGCCATGGTATGGAGTGCGCGTGATGGGCAACACAGCCCGAACGTTCGATCCGTATCTGGCGCAAATGGTCGGAGTTCAGGTTGTGCTCTTTCTGACGATCGGATTGCTGGCCACCCTCGCCGCGTTTTTCACATCTGAGGCCGTCATACAGCGTCTGGATGGCAGCCAATTGGCTGTTGATCGCCGGCCTGACCTGGGACCTGAGCGCACCCCGCTACATGCTGGCGCTGTTCCCGATGTTCATACTGTTCGCGCGGATGGCGCGCAGCCGCAACTTCAACTCGATCGTCACCATCTGGTCCCTGCTCTCGATGGGAACGTTCATCGCGTGCTTCATTCACAGCAACTGGGCATTCTGAGGCATCCAGCCCCCTGCCCCGTCGGCAATCGGGAACCGTTAGCGGCGCGAGGCGGTTATCTCATATTATGATGATCGACAGATCGGATCGCCCAATGCCCGGGAATCGCAACGTTCTGCCGAGCCGCAGGTTCGTGCTCGCCGCGCTTGCCGCAGTACCGGTCGCTATCGCCTGGGGACTGAGACAGAGCGACCGCCCGTCGGACGCATCGGCGGATTCCGCCGGATCCTCAGGAAGCGCGGGCAAGGTGCAAATCGACGAGTTCTCGGACCTCGGTCGATCCAAAGGAATTTTCATGGAAGACAAAGTGATCAAGTCGGACGCGGAGTGGCGCAAGATCCTCAAACCCGAGCAATATGAAGTCACTCGCCGCAAGGGCACCGAGCACCCCTTCACCAATCAATACGACGAGAACCACGAAGCGGGGATCTACCGCTGCATCTGCTGCGGGAATGCGCTTTTCAGCTCGGACACGAAGTTCGACTCGGGGACCGGATGGCCGAGCTTCTACCAGCCGATCGCGCCGCAGAACGTCCGCACCGACACCGACCGCTCGCTCTTCATGACGCGAGACGAAGTGCTCTGCACCCGCTGCGACGCGCATCTGGGGCACGTCTTCAACGACGGTCCGCCACCGACGGGCCTTCGCTATTGCATGAATTCGGCGGCGCTGAATTTCGTTGCAGCGGCGAAACCAGACTCGAAATCGGGATAGCTCGAGATCATCAGCTCGGCTATCAAAGTTTGCTCGCTCCAGATAGGTTACATGTAACGCTTGGAGCATTGTTATGGTTCCGCCAGCCAAGTCCAAATCGACGCGCCTGAAGGTACGCCAGCATCGCGAGCGCCTGCGCCGGCAGGGTCTGCGCCCAATCCAGATTTGGGTGCCGGACGTGCGTGCGCCCGCCTTCCGCTCGCAAGCGCATCGCCAGTCCCTGGCCGTCGCCGCAAGCCGGCAAGCGCGCCAGGATCAGGCGTTCATCGATGGAGTGTCCAACTGGGGCGATGAATGAGACGAGGCGACATCTGGACCGTCGCTGGTGGTAAAGACTATGCGGGCAAGCCACGGCCGGTGGTCATCGTCCAGGATGACAGCTTTGACGCGACCGACTCCATCACGGTCTGCGCCTTCACCGCCGACGTAACCGAAGCACCCCTGTTTCGCCTGCCGGTAGAGCCAAGCAAACATAACGGATTGCGCGCAACCTGCCGCTTGATGGTGGACAAGATAACCACCGTCTCGAAATCCAAGGTCGGCGCGCACGTGGGCCGCCTGGACGACGCGGATATCCTGCGCCTCAATCAGGCGGTACTGGTATTTCTAGGATTGGCGGTGTCGCCTAGGGCCAGACGGCCTGACGATCCTGCCAGGCGCGCGTCGGTCCGTTGAGAGTGGCGCTCGATTTCCTTCGGTTCAGTTTTGGCCCGGCGTCAAGATCGGGAAGCGATACGGCACGAAACCAGCCGCGCGGCCCAATTCCGCGCCCACTTCCTGGATCACTTCGGGACTGAAGTTGTAGGCGCGAATTCGCGCGATAAGCCCGTCCTGCTCCTCGAAGCGAATCACATTCATCAGGAGCCACCGCGAAGCGCTTTAGAGCTTTGCTTTGCTCCGCGATGGTATGCATCGGTCAGGTCGTACTCGCTGTCTCCCTTCGCTACCAAAGACGGATAGAGGCAAGTCGCCTTGCACCCCGTGTCGTCAGTTCGATCAAGCGTTCCAGTGACGTAGTGATAGTTTTGATTACCGATATTGTGTACCGGCCCCAATAAGAGCGCCGTCATCTGGAGTATTTCCAGCGACGCGACGGCGAGACTGAATGGCAATACGTTTTCGCGCTGTTTGAGCACGTGGCCAGTATCCAGCTGCTGAATATATGTTGGGTCTTCCAACCAGCCGTCACGTTCGACTCCGACAAGCGAAGGGTCGAAGGCCTCTACACACTCCAGACAGCGTCGCCCGGGAGCAACCGTGTGGGCTTGCCAATCGGCCCCGACAAGTTTGGAGCCTCTGTGCCGCACGGCAATTCCGCCGTCAACAACTGGGATCAGATGCGCGTAGGCGATGTGATTCAGAACGCGCCTGGGCCACGGCCGATCAACGCAGCTGAAAATCAGGTCGCAATCGAGCGCAGCGCGATAGCCATCCCGCTCTACAACGCTAGTCCGGAACGCCGTGATCGTTCCGTTTAGAGCCGTCGCGCTCAACAGCGCGTGATCGCGCGCAACGCCGACCTTGGACCTGCCGACGTTGTCCGCCGTTGCGTTGAGGGTCCGATCAAGGTTGACCATCTTCACCTTGTCATAGTCAATCAGCGAAAGTTGTGCGACGCCCATTCTAGCGAGCGCTTCGCAGATGATGCTTCCGACACTGCCCAGGCCGACTATAGCGATCCGAAGATTAGCCAGTTGAGCTTGGCCAGCTTCGCCCCACACCCCGATGGTCCGATCCAACCTCCCGCGCGAGCCACGTTGAGAGTGGACCTTGAGCGGGTGGTGGGTGAGCACAAGCCGCTCTCCGACCGCACGGACTGACTCGCACCAGGCTGGTTCATATTCATGAGGGCCCACGTGTCGCCAGAATCTGCCGCTCAAATTCCCGTCTCTTCCCGCGGTAAGGCCCAGAAGCGGATAGTTCGTCGCCGCAAGGGCAGCGCCCGCGTGACTAGCTTCCGCACGAAAATCATCTTCGCTCAGATCCTGCCATCCCGGACCCAGATGACTGTGCAGGAGGCAGAGACCGGCGCTTTTGCCAGCCGCGTAACGGAGAGCGCGCAGGAAATAGTCGGTGGTAAAGCTAACATTCCCACGGACTATGCGCTCATCAGGGCCCGGCAGGATTGGCTCGCCTATCAAGGCGGTCAGACGTTGTTGACCCTGACTCGGATACCAGATCGCAAAGCAGAGATCTTCTTGTCCATCCGACCGAAGTACGTGGTCGAGAAGCGACGTGCGAACAGCCCAAGGCAATGCAGCACTAAGGAATTCGGAGTTTTCAAGCATCGAGCAAAACCTTATTGATGTATGAGATTATGTGCCGGGCACTCCTGTCTCTCTGCCAGTCCACCAGCCTCCGGCTCCAGTACTGCCAGCCTGCGCCTAGAGGACTTGGATTGATATTGTTTAAGCCGTTGGGAGCTAGTTCTGGCCGGAAGTGGACGCCCGCCGGCGGTGTGAACGGGAAGTCGCCCCCCGGAATTCCCACATCGAGGACTTTGCCGGCGTGTTTACCCGCTCGAACAGCGAAATTGCGGATCACGACCACTCCGTACTGCCTACCCGCAAGGTCGACTGCATATCCCAAGTTCTTGAGTTCCTCGGCGAGCCTTTCCATGTAACTCCCTCTACGACACGGGTGTCGGTCCAGTGGAAACCGATATAAATCTCTCGTTTTCGTGCAGATGCAGCACCTCCCTGATGTCCTTGCGCGGAATCTGCTCGTGCCCCCTGATCTCGACCAGATAGTGGGTAGAGGGATCTAGTTTTGCGGCCTCGAGTATCTCCGCCACCGTGAGTCGCGATTGTGTCGCGACCAACTCCTCGGTGTCCACGAAGTATCGGATTTCGTGCTGGTGAACGTGATTTTCCATTTTTGGGCCTCCCGTCGGTCGCGTACCCCGCGGCCGCGATATTTGTCGTCTCACTAGGTAGAGGTAGCGAGTCAGCGGTTTTGGCGTTGGCGTCAGCGCGAAAGACGCGGGTGCGCTTCGGCCCGCGCCACCGAACCCATTCGCCAAAAAGGCACCCTCGCTACCTCTAGCATTTGGGAGGACGTGAGGTTGAACAAAACATTGAATTCGCCCCAGGGTCCTGGCACAGACTGGGGTGGCATTTTCTGCCGCCTTACGCTTTTTGCTTACCTGCGGCTCGGCTGCGGTGCGGACATTGCACGGGCAGAAGACTTGGCGCACGCGGCAATATCGCGTTTCTTGACAGACTACAGCGGACTCGATATTCCCCTCGGGAAGCCGAACCTGCTGCACGATTTGGAGACCGTCCTCGAAGCGACGCTGAGCGACCCTAGGCCGCGCAATGCCTCAGGTGACCCACCGCGCATCCAGGAGGCTGTCTCCGGCAGACCGGTGCCAGCTCAGACCGCCTTAAATCCGCCGGCGCGCAGTAATTCAGTTTCCCTTCTCGCCGGGCAGATCGTGGGCGACAGGCTATTGGAAGGTATAGTTTTGCTTTCGCTCGACGGAATTGCAGACGCCTCGGCGCAGGCGGCCCACCTGGTCGTCCCCATCGCTCGGCTCTACGAAGCCAGAAAACGTCTTCTGCGGATCCTAGTAAAAATAAGGGCAGCGTCATAACCGCAGGTATCGCTATGAAAAGAGCATGCAATGAAACGGAAATCCTCGCGAGGTTGGACGATTCGCTCGCGGCGGACGTCTTGACGGACGCATATACGAGCGACGAGGTTGCCGAGCTTATCAACGAAGCAGGCGGAGTCGCCGAGTTGATCGGGCAGCGAGGGGCGGCGCTCGTTGTCGGCTTGATGGAGCAAATACTGCGGTCGCGCAAGGCTGGCAGAAGTGTCGCAGATCGGCCCAAGACCGCACTTTAAGCCCGCCAAGAACAATGCTATTAGTATATCACTACTAGACTTGCCTATGTGCACCAAGGGTCGGATATGAAGCTCGCTCAGTTGAAGGCGTCGTCCAAGATTGAGTCCCGCTTTTGGCGCTGAGGGGCGGATGAGTCCATCCGGAAAAGGACCTCCCCCGGTCGACCTCGATTCCATCGATTGGCCGAACGTGTTCGCCAGGCTCACGCTATTCGCGATGAAGCGATTAGGCAGTCGAGGGTCACTGGCAGACGCGGAAGACCTGGCGGGTGAGGCAATCGGGCGGTTCATTGACCCGGAGTACGCGGCTTGGAAGCCGGAGGTCGAACCTGATTTACTCAAACACCTGGGGAGCATTTTGAACGGCATTCTCAATAACCGGTTGAGGAGCAAGGCTCTCGAAGTAGAGCGTCCCCTCGATACCCCTGGGGCCAGCCGGCTTGCCTCCGAGGAGCCGTCCGCGGAGCGTCGAATGGTCGCCGATCAAGATGCCGATAGGGCGCTCAGACTCCTTTCCGAACGGATGGTTGGTGACAACCTAGTGGCCTGTAACAGTGAATTTGTCGGCGCGAACCGCGCAAAGTCCCACGGCCGCAAGGGTTTCGTGAAACACTCCACTACCGATTCTGCTGTTACAGGCCACTAGTCGAAGATATCTTCCTGCTGGAGATGGAGGAATTGATAAGCGATGCGTCCGAGCAAGCAAGTCGGCTTGGTGCCCAGTGACGGAGATTTACAAAGCCAGACGACGTCTCGGTAAACATCGAGAGGCTGTTAAGCGGCAGCTTGAAGCTGAGAGTTCTGATGTCAAACAAATCATTAACTGACCAGGAATTGATAGATCGGCTCGACGCCAGTTTGGCGAACGATGTCCTCACTGACGCGTACACGCCAGAAGAGGTCGCGGAGGCCATTAGAGAGGCCGGAGGTGACCCAGAAGCCCTTGGCCGACGAGGGGCAGACTTGGCGTTTCGACTGCTCAAGGAAAGAAGGCTCCGTTGGCAGCAAGCCGCCAGGCAAACACTCGCAGAAGAGCAAAGCGTGGCGTCAGAAGCAGAGATCACCAAATTGAGCCGCCGGGAACTGCTAGAGGCGATCGAGGGTGCCCGAAGCGAGCCGTCGCTCAGCGGACTTGTGGGCGCCTTTCATAAGCGGAAGCCGGAACAGGCCTCTGATGAGGAGCTTCGAAATCTCCTTTCTGATATCCAAAGGTTGCGTCGCGGAATCGAGCAGAAGGAGAAACGGCGTGCCTCAAAGAAGGAGTGAGCTGTCGCTTGGAGCTCGCGCGGCGATCGCCTCTGCCCAAGAGATCCTAGCCTCGTTAGGCATCAGGAGTCCCGAGGAAATCGAAATTGATCTGATAGCGATCCATTGCGGCGCCTCAGTAACATACCGCCATCTGAGTCATGAGGAAGGGCATTTACTTAGGGCGGCGGACACAGGGGTTATCGTTGTAGACGAAAAGGCACGACGTTCGGAGAAGTGGCGCTTCGTAATAGCCCACGAATTGGGCCACTTCATTTGTCATCGTACGCTCGACCAGCTTCAACTGTGCACCGATACCGATCTCAACGATTGGTACAGAACGAGCGGCCATGAGATTGAGGCTAACTTCTTCGCAGCTGAACTGCTGATGCCGGAGTTCCTATTCGCCTCTCGCTGCGACCGAACCACGCCGTCGATGCGCGATGTGTGCGAGCTTGCGTCACTTTTTCATACTTCGCTCACCTCGACAGCCATAAGGTTTGTCACCTTCAGTCCGGAGCCATGCGCTGTGGTGTGTTCGACGAAGGGGATTGTCGATTGGTCGTTCAAGACGCAGGACTTCGCTGGATTCGTCAAGAGAAGCCACAAGCTGACTAACGCGACTTACGCAGGGGACATCTTTGCAGGGAAAGAGGTTGAGGACCGACCTCAACTGATCGACGGGGAGGGGTGGGGAATAACCCGCGACGTTTACGAACATTCACTTAAGCTTGGCGGCTATGACTCGGTACTCACACTCCTTTGGCATCCCTACGACGGCTGAATCCGGATCGGAAGCGGAGACCTCAGGAGGCATTGATTGACTGGACGAAGTGTCGCCAGGCGTTGACGAGCCCGCCGTTCCATACCGACTAGAAATCAATTCCGTAAAACCTGGCGCAGTTGTCCCAGAGGAACTTCCGTTTGGTCTGGTCGCTCAGGTTAAGGCTCAGGAACTTGTCGACGCCGTGCGGGAACTTGCTGTCCGGATGCGGATAGTCGGTCGAAAAGACTACATTGTCGTCGCCGAACCAGTCGACGAACAGGCGCGCGGGTTTCTCGTCGGCTTCCACCGACACGTAGCAGTTGCGCTTGAAGTACTCCGACGGCGTCAGCGTGAGCTTCACTTCGAACCGGCCGATGTAGTCCTCGTAATGATCGTCGAGCCGGGCCAGCAGCCACGGCGCCCACGAGCAGTTGGCCTCCAGGAAGCCGGCCTTCAGCTTCGGAAATCGCTCCAGGACCCCGCCGGCGGTGAAGCTCGCGCAGGCCGACATCGGACCGAGCGAATGCGAGAAGGTATGCCAGAGCATCATCGAGTCGTGCAGCCCAAGCCCGTAGTCGGCGAGACGATCCGGGCCCCCGCCATGGAAGACCACCGGTATATTGAGCCGCTCGCAACTCGCCCACAGAGGATCGTAGTCGCGATGGTGCCACGGCTTGCGATTGACGAGTCCCGGCAGCAGGAAGATTGACTTGAAGCCGAGCTTTTCGACGCATCGGCGGGTCTCGTCCACCGCCGCCGGCACGTCATGCGGCGCGATCATCGCGGCGGCGAGCAACCTTTTTCGATCGACGGCGCAGAAATCGGCCAGCCAATCGTTGTAAGCGCGAGCGATCGCCGCCGCGAACGCGGGCTTGAGGCCGTCGGACTCGCGAACCGTCTCGCTGCTGTCGAAGCCCAGCACGAACAGCCCTCGCGACGGATAGAGCACCGCGACATCGATACCTTCGCGGTCCATCGCTTCGAGCTGCGATACCGGGTCGAAGCCACGGCGCGCGGCAAACTCGTAGTCCTTCTCCAGCGGCGCGGTGTGCGAGATTATCGGCCCGACCCAAGTCCTGATCGCATCCGGGCGGTACGCGCTTTTGTTCCCAATGTAACAGGAAATGTCGCGCGGCGCGGAGTTCGTGCCGTAGGGCGCGACCTTTTTGAAGGCCGCATCGATGTAGCGTTGCCAGAGGTCGGGCGGCTCGATGACGTGCATGTCCGAGTCGATGACTTTGAAGCCACCGTGCGCCATCGGAGACCTCGATCGAGCCGCCCGATTCTTAAGCCTCAGCTTCTGGCGACGTTGAGCACCTGAATCTCAGTGAAGCCGAGCAGGCCCCAAGGCCCGTTCTCGACGCCGATACCCGACCACTTGGCGCCGCCGAACGGAAGATTCGGACCCAGCGCGAGATGCTGATTCACCCAGGCCGAGCCGCACTCGAGCTGTCCGGCAACTTCAGCCGCGCGTTCCGGATCCTTTCCCCACACCGAGCCGCTTAGCCCGTAATGCGTGTTGTTCGCGCGCCGGAGCGCATCGTCGACGTCCTTGTACGGAATCACGGGCAGCGCGGGCCCGAACTGTTCCTCGTCGACCAGCCGGACGCCGTCGGAAATTCCGCCCACGATGGTCGGCTCGTAGAAGTAGCCTTCGCTCCCCAGCCGCTTGCCACCGGTGACGATTTTCGCGCCGTGCCGCTTGGCGTCCTCGACCAGCTCTGTCACGCGCTCGAACTGCGGCTTGTTGTTCAGCGGTCCGATCTGCACCCCGGCATCAAGCCCGTTGCCGACCTTGGCGCCCTTGGCCAGCTCGCCGAGCTTTTCGAGCATCGGAGCGTACATGTTCTGGGGCACGTACACGCGCTTGATCGCGCTGCAGATCTGCCCGCAATTCTCGAACGCTCCCCAGAAAATCTTCTGCGCGACGTCATCGACCGAAGCATCGGCGAGCACGATCGCTGCGTCGTTGCCGCCGAGCTCGAGCGTGATGCGCTTCAAGTCGGGCGCCGCCGCGGCCGCGACTTTCTTGCCGGTCGCGACCGAGCCGGTAAAGGAAATCTTGCGCGGTATCGGATGGCTGGTCATCGCGGCGCCGAGGTCGTCGCCACCCGAGACCACATTGAGCACGCCCGGCGGCACGATGTCGCGGAGAATCTCGCCGAGCATCAGCGTGGTGATAGGCGTGAACGGCGACGGCTTGAGCACGATCGTATTTCCCGCGAGCAAGGCCGGCGCGATCTTCCATATCCCGAGCATCAGCGGATAGTTCCACGGCGTGATCGCCGCGACCACGCCCAGCGGTTTGCGGCGAATCTCGATATGGCCCTGCGCGTTGTCCTGCAGGACCTCAACCGGAATCTGGAGGCTCGCGGTGTACTGCAGCCAGAACCAGCTTCCCATGATCTCCTGGCCGGCCTTGTCCAGCGGCTTGCCCTGCTCCTGCGTGAGCATCCGGGCGAGCCCCTCAGGAGGGCTCTGCAGTGCCGCGGCACATTCATTGAGGACCTTGCGGCGCGTTTCGATGTCGCGGCTCCAGGCCGGGAACGCCCGCTGCGCGGCGGCCATCGCCTGATTGAGTTCCTCCGTGGTGCAATCGGGAACCCGCGCGAACTCCTTGCCGGTGGCGGGATTTATAACCCCGACGGACTTCGATCCCTTCACCGCCTTGCCGTCGATTGTCATCGTGAATTCTGGCATCGGATGCTCCTTTTATTCCGCCGAGTCCCTGCATGGGGACCCGGCCTTGGTTTATTGGTGCGATTCGGCCTTGCGGCCTGACGCAATGGTAATACACCGAATCGACCTGATGGTGCCAACGCCGCGGGTGGCGGGCTTTTTCGGGTTCGACCGGCGCGTCCTCTCGCGGAGACGCGCCGGGTGACATCCAATGATCGACAGACCGGGCGCGATCATAGTAAAAATAGCCATGATCTGCCGGGAGGATCGGCTTTGAGTTCCACGAGGCCTGTCAGTCAGGACTTGATCGAGAAATTCCGGCGTGACGGCTTCGTCGTGGTGCCCGGACTCCTGAGCGAACGCGAGCTCGACAAGTTTGGCGAGGCCGTTGACCGGGCGGTGCGCGATCGCGGGCGCAACGACAACCGTGCGCTCGCTGACAAGTCGCAGTACGAGCAGTCGTTCACGCAGTGCATCAACTTGTGGGAGGACCACCCGAACGTCCTGCCGCTGACGTTCCATCCTGCGGTCTCCGAGGCCGCTGCGCTCCTTATCGGCGTGCCCGTGTTGCGTTTGTGGCACGACCAGGCTCTCTACAAGGAGCCCGGCGGCCGCTATACCGAGCCGCATCAGGACCAGCCTTACTGGCCGATGGACGAGCCTGACACGCTCACCGCCTGGGTTCCGTTCGACGGTTCGAGTCACGAGACCGGATGCATGGGGTACGTGCCGGGATCGCATCGCGTGGGGCTGCGCAAGTTCATCAACATTTTCTCAGCCGACGAGAGCGTGAAGATCCTCGAAGATCCCAGCGTCCGCGGGATTCCGCCGGTTTACGTCGAGGTGCCGCGCGGCAGCGTGGCGTTTCATCACGGCCTGACGGTCCATCTGGCGCGCGCGAACCGGAGCGATCGGGTGCGCCGCGTGCATACGATGATCTATTTCCGCGACGGCGCAACGCGCAGCCAGCCGTGGGTACATCCAAGCGTCGATCGGCCGGGAATCAAGGTCGGCGAACCGATCGCCAGCGATCTGACTCCAATCGTATGGCCGCGCGCCGCCGGCGACCTGCCCAAGCCGCCCCGGATGCCGTTGACCCCGGTGCTGGAGCGCCTCAACATTCACGGCGCGCTGCCCACGGTGAAATAGCGCGGCTGGCTCCGCCACCTTCCGTCTTCCGAATCAGACTTCGACTTCAAGGCTCTCGCTCACGGGCGGGAACAAACCGCCGTCGCAGTTTGTTCACCTGTAGATGGCCTGAACTGGCCGCTTAAATTGCCGGCCGCGCTGGCTCGCGCCGTCCGGCCCGCCGCGTACCCCTCCTGTGTGCGATGAGCCGCGGCTGTTTTGCGGGCCGGGCGGCCCCTTCGCCTACGGCGGCCGTCAGCTCTCGAGGAAGGCTACGTCTTTCGCGAACTCCGAGAGCGGCAGGCGCGAAACCAGTGCACAGATCCAATCCTTGTTCACGGTGAGCACCAGGCTGCATCCCTGATAGGAGTATGCGTAGCTGTCCTCGCTCAGCGCATGCGCCCCGGGCGGAACTTTGAAGCCAGGGGCGTGGAACCGGATACACATGATCGCGCCGCCCGCACCGCGATAGAGCGTCAAAGTCGCCGGACGCCCGTCGGCAAGTCTACCGATTTGCCCGCCGACCAAGTGAAATCCGAACGGCTCGAAGTTCCAGATGAACGCCGGCATCCGGGCCGAGTGGTAATGCGCCGCGGTGGCCCCGTAAGACAAGCACAGCGGGTTGGGTTCAAAGTGCTGTTCGGACGCGGTGAACGCCGCAACGATCTGATCCAGATCCGAAGCCGGCGCGCGCTGGATATTCCAGCCGTGCATCACCAGCGCGAAGACGACCGCAGCAGCGATCGCAGTCAGAACGGCGCTCGAGCGCAAGCTCAGGTGAGCGCCGGACGCGAGCCGCCCGCGTATCGACGCCGGCGCCTCGGCGCGGTCGAGCGTCGCACGGATCGCCGCCCGCACCTCGGTCGGGACCGCCGCTTTGCGCAGCCGATCCCGTATCAGCGCCTTGAGCGCGCGCTCGTCGGCAAGCATCGCGCGGCAGCTCTCGCAGCCGCCGACGTGAGCCTCGGCGGCGGCGCGCTCGGTCGGATCAAGCTCGCCGTCGGTGTGAGCGGCCAGATATCTCTCGATGTATTCCCTGCATTCCATCTCGATAATCGCGTCAGCCATCCTCTGCTTAGGACCGCAGCAAACCGCGTGCGCGAGCCAGATCGCGCAACCGCAGCCGCATCGCGGCGCGCGCGCGCGATAATCGCGAACGCAGCGTGCCGATCGGTATTTTCAGAACCTGTGCGGTCTCCTGATAGCTCAGCTCCTGGACGTCGACCAGCAGGATCGCGGCCCTGAATTCCTCGCTTAGCGCGTCGAGCGCGCTCTCGATCTCCTCGTCCATCAGTTGTCCGAAAATCAGGCTCTCGGGATCGTTCCGTTCCGCGCCGGACCTGGTGACCGCCTTGTCGAGCTCGCGTTCGTAGTCTTCATTGTGGGCTGCGACCGGTTCGCGCGAGGAACGCCGGTAGCCGTTGCGAAACGAATTGTACAGAATGGTCAACAACCAGGCCCGGCAGTTAGTGCCCGGCGAGAACTGATGAAAGAACTTGAAGGCCCGCAGGACGGTCTCCTGAACCAGGTCGTCGGCGTCGTCGCGGTTTCGGGCGAGACGAAGCGCCACGGCATAAACCGCGTCCAGATGCGGCAGCGCCTCCCGCTCGAACAGCTTGCGCTTGCTGTCAGCACCGCCCTGGGCACCCATATTGAAGGCGTCGAGACCGTAACAGCCATCGACTTTAGAATCGCGAGCGCCCATCAAAAGTTCCCCGGACCGGTCAGTTCTCCTGGTCGCTACATTGTGTATCGCAGCCCGTAGTGTATCCAGCAGAGACGGCTTCGACCGCGAAATCTTTCATTCCGGGGTGGGGCGAGGGCTCCTTGCACGAAGCGCCCTCGTTCCGCGATCGCTGGCGAACGGGTTGAGGAACGAAATAGGCGAGGTCTCAGGCCCTTCTGGCGGCCAGTGGCCTGGGGCCGAGAAGATTGCCGGCCGGCAGCACTTCGTGCATTTTGAGCACGGCTTGCGCGAGGCTGGTCAAATCCTGCTTCGCGCTCTGCCCGGGCTGGCCTTCGACGAAGTCCGCCGACGTGATATAGACGCTGGTCGGGAGCACGACCGCGCCGAACCACGCCAGCACGTCGCGCAGATGCCAATCGACGCCAAGATAATGATGCGCCGTCGCGCCCATCGCGACGATACCGACCGGCTTGCCCATCAGCGATTCGATCGGCAGATGGTCGAGCAGATTTTTCAACGCGCCGGTGAAAGACCCGCGATAAACCGGGCTTGCGACGATCGCGCAGTCGGCGTCGCGAACCCGTTGCACGACAGAAGCGGTGTCATCGCCATATTGTTCCGGCGGCCTGCCATCGGCGAAGGCCACCCTGCAATCCGCAAGATTGATCAGATGCGTTTCCAGGTCGTTGGTTTCGTCGCGCGCCGCATCCAGCATCCATCGGGTCGCGGTGAGAAGTCGTCCGGGCGGCGTGACGCTGCCGAGAATCGCTACAAGTTTTGTCATGGGTAACTCCTTAAGGATCCCAGGAGAGGACAACATCATGAGCGGCAATGGCAAGGCAAAGGATTCGCATATCGAAGTGCGGCAGGTCGCGGGGCGCGATCGTGCCGGCGAGCGGACCAGGTCTTCCCTCGCGGCCTCAGGCGATGGGAGACTTTCAGCTACGCGCCGATGGAAGGAGAACGAAAATGATTGACCTCTACTATTGGCCGACGCCGAACGGGCACAAAATCACGATCTTTCTTGAGGAAACCGGGCTGCAATACCATATCGTTCCGGTCAATATTCGCGAGGGCGATCAGTTCAAGCCCGACTTCTTGAAGATCAGTCCCAACAACCGGATGCCCGCGATCGTCGATTCCGACGGACCCGGCGGCAAGCCGATTTCGCTATTCGAGTCGGGCGCGATCCTGCTCTATCTTGGCGAGAAAACCGGCAAGCTGCTGCCGTCTGAAATCCGCGCGCGTTATGAAGTTGTGCAGTGGCTGATGTTCCAAATGGCCAACGTCGGCCCTATGTTCGGCCAGCGCGGCCATTTTCTGCGCGCGGCGCCCGAAAAGATTCCATACGCGATCGAGCGATACACCAACGAGTCGCGGCGGCTGCTCGATGTGATGGACCGGCGCCTTGGGCAGACCGCATATCTGGCGGGCGACTACTCGATCGCCGACATCGCAACCTACCCGTGGGTAGTCGGAGTCCGGCGTGAGCCGGAACAGCTCGAGAGCCGGCCCAATTTCAAGCGATGGCTCGAAGCGATTTCAGAGCGTCCCGCCGTAAAGCGCGGCCTCGCGGTGATGGCCGACCATCCG
This sequence comes from uncultured delta proteobacterium, assembly GCA_963749215.1. GTDB lineage: Bacteria > Desulfobacterota > Binatia > Binatales > Binataceae > CAVVMA01. The sequence continues at coordinate 416,494 of CAVVMA010000011.1, forward strand.
CAACAGCCGCTCGACGACAAGGCGCGATCGATACTGTATGGCGCCAAGCAGTTCGAGCGCCGCTGACATCACGGCGTCGCGGCAGCGTGCTATCGGCTCTCCAATTGACTATCGAGTGGTATAGTGTGTTCAGTCTGAGGGCTGACCGCGGCGCGAGAGCGCCGACAACCGGTCTCAGGCCTGGATTTGAGACGAGGTGATAGTCCGATGGAAGCGCTGTTCCGGAAAATTCTGTGCCCTGTCGATTTCAGCCGTCTCTCGATTCCTGCCCTCGAACTGGCCCGCAAGCTGGCCCGGCAGAACGGCGCGAGCGTCCATCTGCTCTGCGTGATACCGGCATCTTCCGCCTCTGAACCCGGCACGCAGCGGTTCGCGGAGGACAGCCTTCGTGCCGTGGCGCACAAGTGGCTCGCCGGCGAAGTGAGCCACGAAGTTGCCGTCCGCGTCGGCGAGCCCGCAAAAGCGATTCTTGCGGCCGCGGAGGAACTCGGTGCAGATGTAATCCTGATGGCAACCCACGGCCGGACGGGAGAAGACCTCGCGCGGCTGGGCAGCGTCACCGAGCAAGTGGTGCGCCGCTCGACCCGCCCGGTGGTAACGATCAGGCCGGGGTAATTCAGTGGCGGATCGAAGCGCTTGAGCTCAATGATTAGCGATGACCACCGCCGCCGCCACGACCGCCGGCGGCATATCCGCGAACTGCCGCAAAACTCGTATGGTGCCCACCGCCCCGAAGGTGTTCCTCCCACGGATGATGTACAGCAAAAGCAGGCGCGTAGCCGCGGGCATAGATAGGCCAGCCATAGGAGTAGGGGGCATAAGAGACCGGGTAGCCGTAGCCGTAACGCGGGGGTCCAAAACATCCGTTCAACCCGCACAGTAGACCGACCAGCAGGATAATTTGTATTAATCGTTGCACAGGAGAACATCTACCTCCGATAACGAAGTTCTCAACGTGCGCTCGTTAAGGAGCACCCCAAGCCGGTTTGCCGTCTTGATCATAGAAAGCCAACCCCGGGGTGTCGGTGGCCGGAATATCCAGACTGGTGCGCAGCTTGCCGTTGGGATCATAGAGTCCCAGGCCTGGCGTTCCGGCTGGACCCAACGCGACGGTTGCCCGCTCCTTGCCGGTCTGATCGAAGAAGTCGAGTCCCGGCGATCCGCTGGCGGCAAGATCCAGCGTAACCCGGGTCTGGCCTTTGGTGTCGTTGAAGTTGAGGCCCACCGAGCCGTCGCTGGTAATACCCATCGCGCCCCGCACTTTGCCGTCGCTGCCGAGCAGCACGAACTGCTGCGCCTCGACGCTTTTGCTCTGCTGCGGCGCCGCCTGCCCCATCAGAATCAGTGCGCCCGCGATCAGTACCACCCCACCCGTCATCAGCTTGAGCCGCCGCTGGGCGTGCTGGAGTTGGACCTGCTGATGCTCGAGCCGTCTAAGCCGTTCGATCAGCTCATCGGTTGGTTGCTCCATGTTCCACATCCCTCATAATCCGGAATTTACATTTTGCATCCTGATTCAGACTCGCACCGGCGCCAGACACTTCGTATTCGTCGACACATTCACAGTTTACTATATTCCAGAACGCTTCGACATGGTTGGCGCGAGCGTCCGAGCTCGCCAGCGAAGCCTGAGCCTGCGATCACTGCCTGGGCATCCCGCGGCAGACTCGCGAAGATCGCAAATGGCGCAAAGCCGACGCTGACGGTTAGTAATCCGCACCAGTGTTTCTGTCGGGAGTTATCGCCGTATTGCTGGCATAGGCGGCCGCACAGCCGCAGAGATCGTTCAGGTCGTCGGCGGCTTGCGATCAATGCTCAGCCGATCGCGTTGCCCGGCTTCCGGGACTGCGTCTCTATCGCCTACGGGTTCGGGCGCTGAGTCTTTTTTGGCGGCGAGCGCCGGCCCCGGATGCGTGCTCGCGCCGGGCTCGACGGGTTGCGCCGCGGCCGGCGAGTGCGGTCCCAGGATGCGCTGCAGATCGTCGTGGCTTACGGTCTCATGCTGGAGAAGCGTTTCGACCACTTCATCAAGCCGATCGCGCGCATCGGTGAGCAAACGCCGGACCTGTTGATGCACCTGCTCGAGCATTTCCTGGACTTCGCGATCGATCCGGGCAGCGGTGGCTTCGCTGTAGTCGCGTCCCTGAGCGAGCTCGTAGCCGAGGAAAGGCTGCTGCTCATCGGTCTTGTAGGCAGCGAGCCCTAGGTTTCCCATTCCCCAGCGCGTGATCATCCGGCGCGCGATGCGCGTGGCCTCTACGAGATCGCTCTCGGCGCCGGTAGTGACCTCGCCAAAGGCGATCTCCTCGGCGCTCCGTCCACCGAGCATCACCGCCAGCCGCGTCATCAGATAGGAGCGACTCAGATTGTGCCGCTCAGTGGTCGGGACCTGCTGGGTCAATCCGAGCGCCTGGCCATGCGGAACGATCGTGACCTTCTGGACCGGATCGGCGCCGGGGGTTAGCCATGCCACGAGCGCATGGCCCGATTCGTGGTAGGCGATGACGCGGCGCTCGGCGGGATCGATCAGTTGCGCCTGCGCAGCGCCCAATCGGACTTTGTCGCTGGCCTCCTCGAAGTCCGCCATTGTCACCGCATCGCGCTTGTTGCGGGCAGCGACCAGCGCGGCTTCGTTGCACAGGTTTGCCAGGTCGGCGCCATTTAGGCCGATGGTCGAAGCCGACAGCGCGACGAGATCGACGTCTGAAGCCAGGCGCAACTGGCGCGTGTGGATGCGCAAGATTCCTTCGCGTCCCTGCCGATCGGGCGGGCCGACCACGACCTGCCGATCGAAGCGGCCGGGACGCAGCAGAGCGGGATCGAGCACGTCGGGCCGGTTGGTGGCGGCGAGAATGATCACCTCGGCGCGGGGGTCGAAGCCATCCAGCTCGCCCAGCAACTGATTGAGGGTCTGTTCGCGCTCGTCGTTCACCGTTCCGACGCCGGCGCCGCGGCGGCGTCCGACCGCGTCGAGCTCGTCGATAAAAACGATCGCCGGCGCGGCTTCCCGGGCCTGGCGAAAAAGATCACGCACGCGGCTGGCGCCGACTCCGACGAACATCTGGACGAACTCCGAGGCGTTGATGCTGAAAAAGGGCACTTCAGCCTCGCCGGCGACCGCCCGCGCCAGCAGCGTCTTGCCGGTGCCGGGCGGCCCCACCAGCAGGACGCCCTTGGGTATGCGCGCGCCGATATCGTGATAGCGCTGGGGATGCTTGAGGAAGTCCACCTCTTCCTGGAGTTCCGCCTTGGCTTCCTGCACTCCCGCCACGTCGGCGAAGGTCAGCTTGGGCTGATCGCTGGAGTAACGGTGCAGCCTCATACGCCCGAACCCGAATATCCCCGCTTGACTGCGCCCGGCGCTGGCACTCATCCACCAGAAGAAGCCGATCAGAAGAAGCATCGGGCCCCAAGTGATCAGCATCTCGACCAGCCAGGAGTGGGTTGTGTCGGCCACGTCCACCACGACCTTGTGAGACTCGAGCAGGGGCATCAGGTTGGGATCGCCGACCGTGGCCGGAAACGCCGTGCGAAACTTGCTGTAAGCGATCGGCGCCTGCTCTGCGGCGGCGGGCACCGGCTTCTCGGCGGTCGCAGGAACCGGTTTCGAGGCCGCGGCCTCGGGTGCCGGGCTTGAGGCGCCCGCAATAGGCCCCTGTTTCGGTGAAACCGCCAGTTGCTCCGTCTTCTCTTCGGCTTTCGGTTTCGGCTCGGGCCAGAGCACAGGCTTGACGAAATCGCCTGTGATCTCCGCTTCGGCGATTTGAACCTGCGATACGTTGTCGGTCCTGACCTGGGCCAGAAGAGTGGAGTACGGAATCTCAACTTCGGGGCTAGGCTTGCGCCATTGCGAAACCGAGTTCCAAACCAGCCAGGCACTGAATACCAGCCATAACAGCCAGAAGCTGGGCGGGATCTGCTGCTGGGGCGGTATTCCCGGTTTCCCGGGTTTTCCCGCTTTCTGGTCCGATGCCATCGGCGTTTGGCTCTTGATCGCGAGCGCGGAAACGGAGGCAACTCCTCAAACGCACTTACAACGCCGCGGAATAGACGCGAATCGCACCCCTCCCGATCGCGATAGTGCAAGTGCGGGGTACAACGGCGAGCGAATGTCCGTTGACGTTCGCGCTCGCTTTTCAGACGCAAGCTCAGGCTCGCTACTTGGTCTTTATCCCGGACATCATCCGGCCGCAAGGAGCTGACCCGCGTCTTGCGCACGAACCCGCAAAGCGGCTTTGTCCGCGAAGATCGAACCGCCTACGCGATGATATCGACCAGTGGAACTTTCTGGAGCCCGGCGGCGAATGATGTCAGCGCCTGCTCCTGCAAGCTTTGCTCCTGCTCCTGCGAAGTCGCCTGGGCTACGTCCAGATTGACGACGTTGTTCAGCGTGGTCTGTATACTTGTAACGTTCGTGTTCTGATTCGAGATGACGCTGCTCACCGTCTGAAGATCGGCGCCCATAGTGGCGTTGGCCGAGGCGACCTGCTGAAGGCCGGTTTGTAGAGCCGAGAGCGTCGCCGAGACCGCCGACTGGTCGCCCGCGTTCAGCGCGTTCTGCAGCGTGGTCAGTGTTCCGATGATGCCGGAGCCGCCGTCGCCGAAGATCGCCTGTCCATCGTAAGTCAGATGGACCGTGCTGCCGTCCGAGAACGTGAAAGTGTTCGAGTTGCTGTCGCCTGAGTACGCTCCGGACGCGCTGTAGGGCGCGGTCAGGGTCTGGTTTCCGCCGAACACGTAGGCGCCGTTGTATTGCGTGTTCGCGGCCGCGATCACCGTGTTGAGCACTCCGCCGATCTGCTGCGCGAGGGTCTGCATCTGGGTCGTGCTGGTCGAGGCGTCGGCGCCCTGAGTCGCGAGCTGGATAGCGCTTTCGATCGCAGTCGATACAGACAAGAGCTGTCCGCTCGCGGTCGTAAGCTTGCCCTGGATCACCTGGGCGAGATTCACATCGTTATTCGCCGCAGAGATCTGCGCGTTCAGGACTACGGACGTTCCGTATGCGACCGGATCGTCGGACGGGCTGTTCACCCGCTTGCCCGTGCCGAGCTGGACCTCGGTCTGCTGAAGCGCGTTCAGCACCGAATCAAGCGAGTAGGAAAGGCTGTCGTACATCGAAAGGTCTGAGATCATCGCTTACAGCTCTCGTTTACAGTTCCTGGATCAAGTAGGTGACCATATTGTTGGCAGCCTGCACGGCCTGGGTCGTGGCCTGAAGATCGTTTTGATACTGGATCAGGTTGGTGAGCTCGGTGTTGAGCGAGACCCCGGTCGTCGAGCTCTGCAGCGTGGTCAGCGAGCTCAGCGTGGACGCGGCCTGAGTCTGGTTGTTCTGCGCGGTTTGAACCGTTGCGCCGAACTGGCTGGTGATTTGCGCAAATGCCTGCTGCGCGTTGCCGGTCGGCAACGACGAATCGATTCCGACCGCCGACCCGAGGGCGGCGATCGCCCCGGCGTTCGAGCCGTCGCCGGGAACGCCGCTCGCGGTCGAGGCGGCGGCGATATTCTGCGTATTGAGCGCCGGATTCAACGCGATCGGCTCGCCGTCGGTCACCTCGAAAATCGGAACGCCCGTCGAGCCGTCGAGGCCGTAGCCGGCCTCCTGCTGCGTGTTGACCGCGTTGGCGACCGAAGTGACGAAGCTGTTGAGGTTATTCTGCAAGCTGGTCAGCGACGCCGCAGCGCTCAGCGCGCCGCCGATCTCGCCGCCGGGCCGGCTCAGTTGGATAGCGCCTTGCGGCAGCGCGATCTGGAGCGACAGCGAGGCGCCGGATCCCGAAGCCGAGACCGTAAGCGCGGTGGTGCCGGAAACCAGCGGCGTCCCATTGACCGAGACGTTTCCGTTCGAGTCCGCACTGGCGCCGATCAGACCCGCGAGGTCGTTTACCAGCGCGTCGCGCTGGTCGAGCAGCGCGGCCGCACTCCCGCCATTGGCCTGTTCGAGGGTTATCTGTCCGTTGAGCTGCGCCAACTGCTGAGCGTCCTGATTGACCTGGCCGACCATCGTTCCGATTCCGGCGGCCGACTGCTCGGCCGCCTGCGAGAGATCCGACGAGGTGCTCTGCGCGATCTGGCTGAAATTCGCCGCCGCGCTCAGCACCGATGAGCGAGCCGATGCATCCTCGGGGGAGGCGGCGAGACTGCTGAACGAATCGAACAGGGTCTGAACCGCCTGTCCGAGGTCGGTTCCGGAACTGGGCGCCACTATGTTTTCGGCCGCCTGCAGCGGTTGCGAGTAAGCCGAATAGAAGCTCTGGCTCGCGTTACTCTGATTGATCTCGGAATCGAGGAAAGGCGTGTCGGCGCGCTGGACGCCGAGCACGGTGACTCCGGCGCCCTCGCCCCCTGCGCCCGCCTGCGTCTGGAGGTTCACGGACTCGACCGAATAATTCGGATTCGAGGCGTTGGTCAGGTTGGACTCGGTCGCGGCGAATTCCGCGTCCGCGGCCAGAATTCCGCTGCGCCCGATCGCGTTGAGATTAACCGACATCGCCCAGCTCCGCCCGAACAGTCTGGATTCGATTCTCGACCGCGTGCCGGATCCGATAGATCCGGTCCGCAAGCCGCTCGAGCCGCATCCTTAGATGGATCAGCGCGGCGCGCGAGTATCGCCGGTCGCCTTCGAGCAGGGCGGCATTGAAGCGCTTGAGCGCGCCGGCGAGCGATCGCAACTCCTCGGGGCTGCCGAGGCTCGCTTCGAGCTTCGACATCTCGCGATCGATCACGTTCACGTGGTGGTTCCTCCCAGCACACCGGCGATCGTTCGGGCCAGGCCCTGCATATCGACTTGGTAATTGCCCGAAGCGATTTGAGCCTTCAGATTGGCGACTCGCTCGGCCCTGAACGAGGATTGCGCGCTCGCCTGGCTGGTGGCGTTGGCCAGCACATTGCCGAGCGCCGATAGCTGTGTACCGTCGCTGGCGGAAGGGTCGTTTGTGGCTTGTGCCGAAGTGTCCCGCGTGGTTTCGACTCGCCGCGACTGCGAGGCCTGCGCCACGTCGGATGGCCCCGTCAGCGTTGCCGGGACAATCGTATTAGGCGCGTTAAGATCGATAGTATTCGCCATGGTCGTCAACCCTCCAAAAGAGAAGGAGGAGGCAATACCGGTGCCATCGACGCAGGCTCAGGCGGCAACAGTACCGGCCCGCGATCGTGGCTGACGGGCAGTATCGAATTGCCTGCGGAAATCGCCGATGTTGCAGCGCTGCTAACAGGGCCGGAGGGGGTTTCCGTCAAGCCACTGACGCCCGCTGTCAGCATCGAGACCTGGGTCGTGTGCTGGGCCGAGGCGGACGCGCCATACCCGGTCGCTTCGCGCAGGAGCAGCTTGTTCAGCGGCTTCATCGCCGGCGAGTTCGCAAGGCTCTTACCGATCGCCTGGTCGAACATCGCGCTGTAGATGTCGCTGCCGCCGTCGCCCTCGGCACCGAGTCCACCGTCGTCGCCAACAAAGGCGCTGCGCATTCCCTTGGCTACCATCGATCCGAAGATCTCGGCGAAGCCCTGAGCGGCGGCCCGCGCGTCGCTCTTTCTTTCCGGCGCACCGATCAACGGCTGCTTGAAAAGCGTGCTTGCAATTGTGCTCATGGTGTTTGCTCCTTCGTTTCTCAACGAATCAAAAGACGGCCGTGCAATGCTCCGGCGGCGCGCAGTCCCTCGAAGATCGCGATCACGTCGCCCGGTTTGGTGCCGACCGCGTTGAGCGTCTCGGCGATCTGTTCGACGTTTGCGCCCTGCGGAAGCATGAAAAACTGTCCCTGTTCCTCGTTAACCTTGATCTTCGCGCTCTTCTGCGTCGCGGTAGTTCCGTTGCTGAACGGTCCCGGCTGCGATACCTCGAGCTTCGGTTCGATCGTCACGATCAGGTTGCCATGGCTCACTGCGGCCTTGCCCACCGTCACGTTTCCGCCGATGACAATCGTACCGGTCCGTTCGTCCATCACCACCCGATCCGATTCACCGGCCGCGACCTGTATATCGCTGAGCGCCGCCGCCATCGCGACGGACGTCATCCAGGCCGGGAGCGTCACCTGAACCGTTCCCGGATCCGCGACGCTGACCTTGGCATCCTGATAGCGGGAGGCGAGCGCGTCGGCGGCTCGCATGGCCACGCCCGGATCGGGCTCGTCGAGATCGATCTGAACCGTCCGCTGTTTGGCGAAGTCGTTGGGGACTTCGCGCTCGACGGTCGCGCCGCCCGGGATTTGCCCCGCGGTCTGGAAGTTCTTGCGTGCGCTGGCGCCGCCCTGAGCGCCGGCGAAGAAGCCCTCGATCGTGATCGGCCCCTGCGTGAGCGCGTAGACGCGGCCGTCCGCGCCGCGTAGCGGCGTCATCAGAACCGTGCCGCCCTGAAGCGAGCGCGCGTCACCCATCGCCGAAACCAGCGCATCGATCCGCGAACCGATTCGCGCGAAGGGCGGCATGTCGGCAGTCACCATCACCGCCGCCATGTTGCGGACCTGCATATTCGACGAATTCACCGCCGGTGGCAAATTGATATTTTCGCGCCTGAGCGTATTGAGCAGGAACTGAATCGAAAAGAGGGTCTGCTGACTATCCCCGGTATTTTGAAGGCCGACGCAGATACCATAGCCGACCAGATGGTTCACGCGGACGCCGCGCAGATGCGCGATCGTTCCGAGCGACACCTGACTGCCGTCCTCGCCGGCCTGAAAGCCAAGCAACCCGCCGGCCGGCGAGATTTCGCCCGATGCCTTCTGTTCCGGCATCACCGGTGGCGGCGGCAACAGCGCCAGGTCATCCTGGCACTGCGCCAGACCAGGCCCGAGAATAAGCAGCGTTGCGAACATGCCGGCCACGGTAGCCGGCACTAATTCGGAGGCCGCAATCAGCTGCCATAGAAGCCGGCGTAATATACGCATGTTATTACCTAGAATAGCCATATCCAGTCCAATATTCGGGTACCAAGACCGTCTCCTTGTTTGTCGCGGATTTGACCTTCGCCTGTGATACTAAGTTCCAAATCGGCGATACTGGTCGACTGTACGGTGTTGGTCGAGTCAACGTCTTCGGGACGCACTACGCCGGCGATATGAATCGTGTCTGCTTCGCCATTGAGCTTGAGGTTGCGTTGGCCCTTGATCGTCAGCGTTCCGCTCGGATTTACGGCCACGACCACTGCGCTCACGGTGCTGGCGAAGGTGTCGGCCGCGGTCATGTCGCCGGTGCCGGTAGTGCTGTTGGCGGAACTGCCGTTTACCAGGCTGCCCAGGTTGAGCAGCGGATTTTTGGTGGCGATCGATTCGACGCTTGAAAAGAGATTCGGCAGGGCGGCGTCGGTCGAGCGTTGGTTGGCCAAATTGGTCGCGGCCTGGGTCTCACCCGTCACCGACTCCACTACATGCACCGTCACTATATCGCCGACTGTACGGGCCTTGACGTCCGAAACCAGATCGACCGCCGCTACCCGGAGCGGGATGCTGCCGCTGGCGTCGGGGTCGAACGCGACCCGGTCCTGCGAAGGGATCTGGACGCCCGCGTCGCCCTCGGCGGCCTTGCCATTGTGGAGCTGTTGAGCAATCTGCGGGTCGGGCGGATCGGGCTTGGGATCCGCTTGCGTATTCGGAGCGGGAAGCAGGATCTTGGGGGCCGACGCGATCAGTGGGATAAACGGAACCACCGCGCATCCCTGCCAGGCGATCGCCAGCGCCGCTAACGCCGGTGTTATCCTGAGAAGTGCGGCTTTCATTGTATTACCAGTTCGGCGGTCTTTGGTCCGGTCACGTTGACCGTGACCGGAGTGTCACTGCTCGGATTGATCATGGTGATAGTTTCGCCAACCGCAGCGGCGCTGCGCGCCTCGAGCTGCGCGCGCACGGTGATGTCTCCGTTCCTGACTACGACGCTGACCATGTCGCCCGGATGGACCGCGATCGCGCGCGTCAGGCTGGAGGGATAAATCGGCTCACCGGCTCGAAGCGTGCTCGCGGCCACGTACTGGCGGTCGGTAGGAAGTTCCTGCAGCGCACCGGGATCGCCGCCGAACGCCTCGACCCATCGCGTCGCGACGTCATGATCGCCGACCGGCTCACCGGCCGCGACGTTGCGGGCCGCGATCATCACCTGCCGCTCGGCATCGATGGTCGCTCCATAAGCCATCGTGCGGCCTTTCACCTGCAACTGCACGATGAAGAAACGCGACCTTATCTGGCTCATTCCGGGCGCAACGCCCAGCAGTATCGCTCCCGCTGGCGGCGTGAATTGCAGCGCGACCGCCTTCATACGCATCCCGGCCGGCAGCAGCGGCGCGACCTGAGCGGCGATCTGAGTTACCAAATCGTCCGGATCGGCAGATTGGATTGCTGCGGTATCGGAATCGGCCGCGGTGGACGCCTGCGCGAGCACCGCCGTGAGCAGCAGTACGCCGGCAATTACGAGCACGATGCGCTCGACCCGATCGTACCGGCCCGGCGCGGCTCCCGCCCCGATCGCTTCGGGACCGAAGCCTAAGTCCTGGCAGGCCAGGTCGAAGCCGGGGCCGTTGGCGTCATCCATTAGTGATAAGGCCATTGGCGACACTCTGCATGTTGTCCGCGGTCTGCAGCGCCTTGGAGCCGGCTTCGTAGGCTTGTTGCGCCTCGATCATCTCGACCATCTCGCTGACCACGCTCTCGTTGGGCATCTCGAGGTAGCCTTGCAGCACCGATCCGACGCCGTTCTGGCCGGCGACGCCGACTTGCGGCGGTCCCGCGGCCTGAGTCTGCACGTACATGTTCTGTCCCATCGGCTGGAGTCCGGCCGGATTGATGAAGCGCGTGATCTGCAAAGACCCTACCGTGGTCGGCGTGGTTGCATTGCCAACCTGTACGGAAATCGTACCATCGGGACCGATCGTCATATTGCGCGCGCCCTGCGGAACGCTGATTGAGGGCTGCACCGGGTAGCCGTCGAGCGTCACCAGTTGCCCGTTCTGATTGAGCCTGAAGCTGCCGTCGCGCGTGTAGGCGGCGGTACCGTCGGGAAGCGCGATCTGGAAGAAGCCGTCGCCCTGAATCGCCACGTCGGTCGGGTTGGTGGTGTTGCTGAGCTGGCCTTCGGTGAAAATCTGATCGACCGCGGCGGTCTTGGTGCCGAGTCCGATCGATTGCCCGGTCGGCACGTAGCTGACCTGCGAGGACTGCGTGCCGGCCTGCTGCTGGGTCAGGTAGAGCAGGTCCTGGAAGCGCGCGCGCGACACCTTGAAGCCTGCCGACGACGCGTTGGCGAGGTTGTTCGCGATCACTTCGATCCGCGTTTCCTGCGCGTCCATTCCGGTGGCTGCGATCGATAATGCCTGCAACATGGAAGAATCCTCCTGGTTCCCGGTTAACTTTGAATCGTGTAGGCCTGAATGGTCTGATTCTGATTGTCGTCGATCGACTTGACCGCTTTCATCGACGCCTCGTAGCTGCGCATCACGCCGATCAGGTTCACCAGCTCACCGGTCTCGCTGACCGCGGAGCCCTCGATGAACCCCTGATGGACCTGGCTGCCGCCGGTGCTGGCGGGCAGCGGATCCGGTCCGCTATTGCGGTACAACGTGCCGCCCAGCGGCGCCAGCGTGTCGCCGGTCGGATCGGCCAGCGCGATCTTGGCTTGCGACGCGTTGTTGACGTTGATCGTCCCGTCGCTGCCGATCGTGATCGGTCCCTGCGGAAGCACGATCGGTCCGCCGCCGTCTTTTTCCAGCGGATAGCCGGCCGTGGTCAGCGTACCGTCCGGGTCGACCTGCAACTGGCCGTTGCGCGTGTAGGCCGGGCCGTTGGGCGTATCGACGACCATGAACGCAGGTCCGGTGACGGCCACGTCGAGCGGGTTTCCGGTCGCCTTGAGCGGTCCCTGGCCCATGTCCACGAGCGGCGAGGCCGGAGCGCTCGCGTATTCGTAGGGCGAGCCGTCAGCCGGTAATCGACTCGATCTGGCTGAGCACGCGCCGAAAGCCGGCGGTGCCCGCGTTGGCGAGATTGTTGGCCACGGTGTCGAGACTGTCGAGCTGGCTCGCCGCACCCGAAGCCGCCAAATAGAGTCCGTTCATTTCAGCCCTCCGTTCTTCGATCGCTTCCCTGAGCTTGGTGAGCGCGCCCTTGATCGCGCGGGCGACGGCGCTCTCCGACGAGTCGACCACGGCCGCCACTTCGGCGACCGAGAGTTGCTCCTGATAATAGAGCGCCAGAATCAGGCGCTCCTGCTCGGTAAGCAGGAACTCCATCAGGTCGCGCACCTCGGCGGTCTCGGCCCGCACGTCGGCGCGGCTGTCGTTGGGGAGCGAATCGGGATCGATCGCATCGTCCGCAGTCAGCATCCCGTCGCTCAAGGAACCGGTCGCCTTCATCGCCAGATTGATCTCGCGCATCAGAGCGCCATGAACGTGCGAGCGGGCGAAGACTCCGAAGCCGATTCCGCGCGACGGGTCGAAGCGCCGCGCGGCCATCAGCAGGCCGTAGCAACCGGCCGAGATCAGATCGTCGCGAATCAGTCCAAGACGCGGTGACAGCCAGACCCTCTCAACCTGACTGACCACCAGCGGGATATAGTCCTCGACCAGCTTGGCGATCGCGGCATCGTCGAGCCTGCTTTCCGGCTCGGTGAAGCCGGCCCCGGATTCCGCGATTGCGGTCTGAGCAAACGGCTTCATCCAATTCTCCCGACGATCGCGGGCTCGACGCAGTTCGGGATATCGGTCGCGCCGAGCACGACGATATGACGCGAAACGCGCCGCGCGAGCCGCTCAAATGCCCTGCGGATTTGCGGCGAGACGATAATCGCCGGCATCTCGGCGCTCTTGGAGGCGGTTTCGCTGGTCGCCTTGCGCACCGCGTCGGTGATCGTGCGGACCGTGGCCGGATCGGCGGCGGCCTGCTGCTGCTCGGCCAGCGCGCCGAACAGCGGTTCCTCGAGGGCCGGATCGACGACCAGCACGGGCAGTTTTCCGTCGCCCCGGCGGAGCGGTTCGCAGATCGCCCGGCCGATCGCCGGGCGAATCCGCTCGGCGAACTCGGCGGGATCCTTGGTCGAGCTGCCTTCGGCCGCAAGCGCCTCGAGTATCACCGGCAGATCGCAAATCGGAATCCGCTGCGCGAGCAGAATCTGCAGCACCCGGTAAACGGTGCCCAGATGGATACCCGCGCCCGAGAGCTCCTCGACGATTCGCGGCACCACTTTCTGGGCCGCTTCGAGCATCGTCTCCGCGTCCTTGCGGGTCACGATCTCGGCCGCATTGGCGCGCACGACCTCGGCGAAGTGAGTAATCAGTACGGTTAGTGCATCTATTACTGTGTAATTGGCCAGGCGCGCCCGGGTGACGGTTTCGCCGGCGACCCACAGCGCAGGCAGGCCGAAAGCCGGCTCCAGCGTTTCGAGTCCCTTGATCTCGGCGCTTTGACCCTGCGGGCCGGGAATCGCCAGGCTCATGGTCGTGCGGATAGTGCCGCGCGCGACTTCGGTTCCGCGCAGCAGGATTCGGTAGCCGTTCTGGTCGAGCGCGAGATTGTCGACGATCCGGACCGCGGGCAGCGTGATCCCGAGCTCGTCGCGCAGTCTGGGCCTGAGCGCCTGGATCTTTTCGGCGAGCTTCCAGGGCTCGTTGACGAACGTTACCAGCGCCGCGCCAAGCTCCAGCCGCACGATATCGGGCCACGGGCTGGCCTGTTTGTCGCCGGCCGGGGTCTTGGGCTTCTCGACGGCGCCCTCGGCCGCAGCTTCTTCCGCCAGCGCGCGGCTGCGGACGCCAAGCCCGGCCAGCGCGGATGCCATCAGCAGGAACGGCACATGCGGCAGGCCGGGGATGACACCGATCAGGCCGAGCAGGCCGGCCGAGCCCATCAGCACGCCGGGGCGGCGCAGCATTTCGCGGCCGATAGTGTTGGGCAAATCCAGATCGCCGGCGGTGCGCGATACGATCACGCCCGCCGCGGTCGCCGTCAGGAGCGCGGGAATCTGCGCCGCGAGTCCGTCGCCGACCGTGAGCACCGAGTAGGTGTGAAGCGCCTCGTTGAGGCTCAGTCCCTTCTCGACCACGCCGACGAAGAAACCCGCGACCAGGTTGATGACCATTATCAGGATGGCCGCGATCGCGTCGCCGCGGACGAACTTGCCGATACCGTCCATCGCGGCGTAAAAGTCGGCCTCGCGCTCGAGGTTGCGGCGGCGATGGCGCGCCTCTTCCTCGCCGATCATGCCGGCGTTGAGGTCGGCGTCGATCGCCATCTGCTTGCCCGGCATCGCGTCGAGGGTGAATCGGGCGGCGACCTCGGCCACGCGGCTCGCGCCCTTGGTCACGACCGCGAAGTTGATAATCGCGAGCACGATGAAGATCACGATTCCGACCGCGTAGTTGTCGCCGACCAGCACGCGGCCGAACGATTCGATCACG
>CAVVMA010000012.1:0-367281 GCA_963749215.1 uncultured delta proteobacterium
AGGGTTGGGGTGAGGGTCCTACAGAAAAAAATACGATTCCGTCTGTGCCCTCACCCGCGCGGCGCGAACAAACCTTGAGGTTGAGGAGCGATTTGATCGCGCCGCTTGCCCTCTCCCGCGATAACGCGGGCGAGGGACGGACACATCTATGTGGCTCCGTCGTAGATCAGCCGGCCGTCCGTGATGCGCGCGAACTCCGTCAGCGAATGTTGCGAAAGTTTGCCCGTCGGCAGGATGTGCATCACCTCCCAGCCCAGCGTGAGCATCTGGTCCGACACGAGCCGGCGATGGCATCGCCACCACAATCCTTCCGAGCACATGATCGCGGCGCTCGCGGCCGATGCGATTGCCGACAGCTCCTCGATGCCCGCGGCGAATTCGTCACTCTCCATGTAGTCCGCGTACGAGCGGAACGCCGGATGGGTCCACGCCGTGTGCGGCGAATCCGGACGGACGCCGTGGCGGCGTCCGCCGAGCGGCTTGAGCCATCGATACTCGAGCCCCGCACCGCCGAGCGATCGCGCCAGTTCACTCTGGTTGAACTGCGGCCATTTGCGGGAGCTTGGGAAAGATCGGATGTCGGCGACGACCGCGATCCGATGCTCGTTCAGGAGTCCGATGAACTTTTCAATCGGATGGGTCGAATGACCGATCGTATAGAGGACGCGCGCGTCCTCAGCCATGTCGCGCTCATTTGCCGCCGGACTTGACCGGCTCGAGCCCCGCGACATTGATCGCGGCCTCGCTCTGGTTGGCGGCGGCGACGACCAGAACCGCGTCGGGATGCAGGAACTGGTTCGCCATCCGCTGCACGTCTTCCTTGCTGACCGACTCGATCAGTTTTGGGTAGCGATCGGCGTAGTCCAGCCCCAAGCCGTAAAACTCGACTTGCAGCATGAAGCTCGCGATCGCGTCCAGATGATCGAGCTTGAGCGGAAAGCTCCCGACCAGGAACTTCTTGGCCGACTCGAGCTCCGCGTCCGATACGGGCTGCTCCCTTATCTCGCGCATCTGTTCGAGCACCAGACGAATCGACTCGTTGGCGCTCTTGTTCTTGGTTTGCAGATCGACCGTGAATGAGCCCGGAAACAGGCCCGCCTCGAATCCGCTTCCGATCGAGTAGGCGAGCCCGGCCTTGCTCCGCACGACCTTAGTCAGGCGCGAGGCGAAGCCGCCGCCGCCGAGTATGTAGTTCATCAGCTGGCAGCGGTAGTAGTCTGGATTGGAGCGCGCGATTCCGCCGAAGCCGAGGATTAAGGTCGCCTGGGCGACGTCGCGATCGACGACCGTGAGATGGAGCCCGCGCGCGACCTCGGGCGCCGGCGATGGAGTCTGAGCCGGCACCGAGCCGGGCAGTGCCGCCAGATCCTTCTCGATTAGCGCCTGAATCTGGTCGGCTTTGACGTCGCCGGCCACGGTGACAATCGCGCTGCCGAGCTTGTAATACTCATGGTAGAAATTTCGTACGTCCTCAGGCGTGAGCTTGCCGACCGACTCCGCGTTGCCCGATCCCGGATGGCCGTAGGGCCCGTCGCCGTACAGCAGCTTCGCGAATCTTACTCCCGCGACGTAATTGGGCTGTTCCTCCGAGGCCTTGATCCCGGCGATCTGCTCGTCGCGCTTGCGTATGATATCGGCGTCGCGCAGCCCGGGATTTTGCAGCGTAGCGGCGAGCAGCCGCAGCGTATCGTCCAGATAGCGGGTCAGCGAGGTCAGCCCGGCCTCGGCGAAATCGCGGCCGTTCGTCACCGAGACCGAGCTGCCCATGAACTCGACCTTCTGGTTGAACTGGTCGACGGTGAGATCCTTGGTGCCCTGGGTCAGGCAATCGGCGGTCAGCTCGGCGAGCCCCTCTTTTCCCTTGGGGTCCCGCCGCACTCCTGCGTCGAACGCGATCGCCATCGTGACCATCGGCAACTGATGCTGCTCCGAGACCAGCAGCGTGGCCCCGTTGGAGAGCTTCATCCGCTTTATCTCGATCGCGGAACAGGGTGACGAGAGCGCGGCGAAGATCGTCAATCCGGCAACGATCACCGCCGCGGTCGCAGCGCGCAGCCTCATCGCGAGGCCTCGCCGATGTCGGTGTCTGCGGCGGCGTGGCTGACAGGCCCGCGGCCCGCGCCGCCACCTTGATGCGGCAACATGCCGGTGGGGACCAGCACGCCGACTGTCCGGTTGGCGGTTATCAGGTATGTCCGCGCGACGCGCTGAACATCGTCGGGACCGACTTTGTCGATTCCGCCGAGATATTTGTCGAGCATCCGATAGTCGCCGAGCAATTGATATGTCCCGATCATCATCGCTTCGTTGAGAATCGAATCCTGGCCGAAAACGAACGACGCCTGCTCCTGGTTCTTGGACTTCTGAAGTTCCTCGGCGCCGGGCGGCTTTTCGCGCAGCGCGGCAATTTCCTTGTCGACCTCCGCCATCGCATCCTCAACTTTCACCCCCGGCCGGAGCTGCGCCGAGACCCAGAACAGCCCGGGATCGAACGAACGTCATGTCGTAGCTGGTGTCGACCCCGAGCACCATCTGCTTCTCGATCACCATCTTCTCGTACAGCCGCGAGCTTTGTCCGCCGGAGAGCAGGTCGGAGGCAACCTCGAGCGCGAACGCGTCGGGGCTCTGGTAGTTGGGCACATGAAAGGCTTCGGTGAACGCGGGCAGGTTGGCGGCGTGCCGCATCACGGCGTGCCGTTCGCCTTCCTGGGGTGGTTCAACTTCGGTCGGTTGCGGCGGTTTGGGGCCGCCCTTGATCGCGCCGAACGACTCCCTGATTTCCTTGAGCACCCGGTCGGCGTCGAAGTCGCCCACCGCGACGATCAACGCGTTCTTGGGCGTGTAGTAAATCCGGTGGTGATCGAGCGCGTCTTCCAGCGTCAGTCCTTCCACGTCGTTCATCCAGCCGATCACCGGCCAGTGATACGGGATGTGCCAGATAGGCCTGCGCCGCAGTGATCTCACCCAGCGCATCTTCGGGGTTGTCTTCGGTGCGCATCCGGCGCTCTTCCATCACGACCGCCTTCTCGGAGTCGAAGCCCTTGGGCGCGAAGTTCGCCATCCGGTCGGCTTCCAGCGAGATCGGCACATCGAAATGGTCGCGGTTGATGATCTCGAAGTAGTCGGTCAGGTCGCTGGCGGTGAACGCGTTGTCGTTGCCGCCGTTCTCCTGGATGATGTTCGAGAATTCCTCGGGCTTGAGTTTTTTGGTCCCACGGAACATCAGGTGTTCCAGGAGATGCGAGAGCCCGGTCTTGCCGGTCTGTTCGTTGCGCGACCCGACCTTGTAGAAGATGTTGAGCGTCGCCACCGGCGCCTTGTGATTCTCCAGCACCAGCACCTGGACTCCGTTGGGCAGGGTCGCGCTCTTGACGTCGTCCGTGATACCGGCAAGGGCGGCGTTTGCGGACAGAATCGCGAGCAGCGCAGCCGCGAGCGTGCTGACGAGGCTCGGCACGTTCGCGATTCGGCAGGCAACAGACCGGGGGGGACGCATGAAACTCTAAACAGTTAAGTCAGTCCGGTCCGGCACTGTCAAGTCCGATCTCAGGCGAGTTCAAATTTGCGTCACTGTTCGCGCGCTTGATACAAGTCAGTAGTCTTCATGGGTCAAGTTTCTCCCAACACGCAGAGCCTGCACGAAATAAAGGGCGTGCTGACGAAGTTCATGCGGATGCTGTTTCCGCTCGAATTTCGGATCGACTCGCTGTCGAGCCGCGACGCGATGCTTCCGTTCCGTTATCCCTTCCTTTCGGGCGGCATGATCTACCTGCCCGAGCAGATCGAAAACCTGGACGAGCACGCGCTCGCATCCGACTACTACTTCCTTGCCACGGCGCACCTGGCCGGCCGCCACGAATTCGGCACGTTCGACTTCAGGCTCGCGGACATGGCGGGCTTCGAGGAGCGCGCCGAGACCGGAGTCGAGGGACTCGAAAGCTTCGTTTCCTCCTTCGACGATCCGACGCTGGCCGGCGGGCTGCTAAGGCTCTGCGAGGCGGCGCGGATCGAAGCCGCGCTTTGCAACCGATACGCCGGCCTGACGCCGCGCATCGCGAGCATGAATCGCGCGCTGGCCGGGCCGCCCGACAGCGCCAGTCTGAGCGCTGCCCTGGTCCACGCCGCCCTGGACCTCGCCGGCGACGTTCGCGGCGCCGGCGGCTTTCCAGGTGCGCATGCGCTGGCCGGCCGGGCCGCCCGGTTCTTCGCGCCGCTTCGCCGGCCTGACGCGGACGTAGCCGACAGCGCCCGCCAGACGGTCGAGCTCTATCGATGGCTCCGCGAGCTGATCGCGGCTGCGCAAGGCATCGACCCCGACGATCCGCTCGCGCGTGAAGCCTCGCGGATGCGCGAGGACCTGGCAACGATGCATGGCCCGGGGACAGATCGTCCCGGCCAGGGCGACGACGAGGGCGCGATCAATCCCGGGGACGGCGACGAGCCCAACCAGCAGGTGCAGCTCGATGTGTCGGGAAAATCGCCCAAGGGTAGAGGCGGCCGCGCGCTTTCGCCCGAGGAAATCCAGCGGATGCTCGAGCAGGGCGCGGAGATCAAGCCCTCCGATTCCCCCGGCGGCGACTCGGGCGGCGAGGGCATGTATCTCACCCAGCTCAAGGGCAAGCAGGCTCACGAGATCGAGCAGTTGCGCGAGCAGCTCGCCGAGATCGGCGCGGTCACGGGCCAGCGCAGGCTCGTAATCGGCAGCCGCGCCAACGGCCAGGACACCTACTACGCCTACGACGAATGGGACTACGTGCTCGGCGACTACCGGCGCAACTGGTGCCGGTTGCGCGAGATCCAGCTTCCGGGCGACGAGGGCGACTTCTACAACCGCACCCTGGAGCGTTACGCCGAGATGCTGCCGCAGGTGCGCCGCCATTTCCAGAAAATCCGCCCGGCTTCCTACCGGATGGTGCGCGGACTCGAGGACGGCGAGGAGATCGATCTCGATCGCACGATCGAAGCGCGGGTGGCTCGCCTGATGGGCCAGAATCCCGACAGCCGGGTCTACAAGGCGCGCAAAAAGGAAGCCCGCGATGTGGCTACGCTCTTCCTGCTCGACATGTCGGCTTCGACCGATGAACCGATTCATCGCGAGGTCCGCCGCCAGAACGACGATGACGATCTGGACGACTGGATGAAGGCCTGGCAGCGCCGTCCGCAGGCGGCCCAGCGGCCGCGCCGCGTGATCGACGTCAACAAGGAAGCCCTGGTAATCATGGCCCAGGCGCTCGAAGAGATCGGCGACCAGTACGCGATCATGGGTTTCTCGGGCCACGGACGCGACAACGTCGAGTTCTACGTAATCAAGGAATTCGACTCCGAGTTGTCCGACGAGGTGAAGGCGCGGGTCGGCGCGGTCGAGCCCAAGCGATCGACCCGGATGGGCACCGCGATCCGGCACGTGCGCGAAAAGTTCAAGGACGTCCAGTCGCGCTCACGCCACGTGATTCTGCTGAGCGACGGCTTTCCGCAGGACTTCGACTACGGCCATGATCGGCGCTCCAACGCCTACGGAATTCAGGACACGATGGTTGCGCTGAAGGAGCTGGAGGGTGCGGGCGTGCTGCCGTTCTGCATCACCGTCGACCGCACCGGCCACGACTACCTGCGCCAGATGTGCTCGGCGTCGCGCTACCTGGTGATCGACGACATCACCTCGCTCCCGCGCCAGCTACCGAAGATCTACGAGCAAGTGGTGCGATGGTGAGGCGAGCGCAGTTGACACGCTCGCCGTCCGGATGACGGGCGCGGCGTCGGTTAGCGATCGCTGAGCGCTGCCTCCGGAGTCTGACATACTGCGACCCCGGACGCGCGCTTGAGCTGTTCATCATCGCGAGATATGAGCGTAGTTGCGTATCTTCGGGCGACCTCGAGATATACCGCGTCGGCGCCGCGTAGCCGATAGGTCGCTGCCAACTCGGCCGCCCGTCCTGCCGTCACCGGCGTGAGGCTCACGAGGGTCAGATGCGGAAGTGCGGCTGTCGCGTTGGCGTACCGCAGAGCGCCGATGGTGTCGTCGCTGGCACGAGCCACGGCGGAGGCGATTTCGGCAACGAGAAGCGAGGGCACAATTATCGGGTCGCCTCGTTCCTGAATCACAGCAAGGATCTGGAGGCTCTCGGCATGGCCTCGTTCGTGAGGATTGAACGCATTCACGAACACGCTCGCGTCTATGGTGTAGCGGAAACTTTTCGAGTGAGCCCTTCGGCGAGAACGCCGGCGGACGGCGGTAGCGGGGGGCATCTCTAGCGCCGCATTGTCGAGAGCAGACGCACGCCGCTCAATCCGGGACGGAACCGGCGTTCGAGCCGGCGTCCGGCGCGCTTGAATGTATCCCAGGCCGCGACAGCGTCAGAATCGTCCGCCGCCTGCGAATGGCTCTCGATTGGGTCGAGAGGCAGAATTACACCGACGGCACGCCCCCTATGCGTCAGGATGTATGACGTTCGCGAATCTCTCACCTGGCGCAAGATGCGCGCCGCGTTCGCCTTCAGCTCCCGAACGCCGACGAGCTTCTGGGTCGGTCCGCTACGGGTCGAATCGTTCAAGTGGTCTCTCATGTGACCACATTACGCCGAGCGTCGCTCGGGGATCAAGAACAAGCCGCGTCAGCTTCGCTCTCGCAAGTCGCGGCCCGTCATCTCGGACGGCGCCGCGATTTCCAGCATCGCGAGCAGCGTCGGGGCGACGTCGGCGAGCGTGCCGCCCTCGCGCAGCCGGCCCTTGAACGACTGGGTCGAACAGAATCAGCGGCACCCGATTGGTGGTGTGCGCCGTGTGAGGCTGGCCGGTCGCCGGATCGGCCATGAACTCCGCATTGCCGTGATCGGAGGTGATTAGCGCGACGCCGCCGGCGCGCGCGAGCGCTTCGATCACGTGCCCGGTCGCCGCGTCCGTCGCCTCGATCGCCTTCACCGTCGCTTCGAGCTTGCCGGTGTGGCCGACCATGTCGGGATTGGCGAAATTGATCACGATTACGCCGAAGCGCCGCGCGTCGATCTCTTGCACTGCGCGCGCCGCGATCTCCGCCGCTCTCATCGCGGGTTCCAGATCGTAGGTTGCGACCTTCGCTGACGGAATCAGCGCGCGTTCTTCCATCGCGAACGGCTTTTCCACGCCGCCGTTCAGAAAGTAGGTCACATGCGCATACTTCTCGGTTTCGGCGAGGCGCAGATTTCGAATTCCCGCGCGCGCCAGCATCTCGGCCAGAGTGTTCCGCACGTCTTCGGGACCAAACGCGATCGGCAGGCCGAAGCTGCGATCGTACTCGGTCATGCACACGTATTTGACTTTGGGAAAACGCGGGCGTTTGAAGCCGTTGAAATTTTCGAGTGCCAGCGCCGCCGTCATCTGGCGCGCGCGGTCGGCGCGGAAGTTGAAGCAGATCACCTGGTCGCCATCGGCCATCGGCACATGACCCGCGATAACTCGCGGCTCGACGAATTCGTCGTTCTGACCGGCGGCATACGCGCTTTCGACCGCGCTCTTCGCGTCGCGCGCCGCGACGCCCTCGGCTTCGGCGATCGCGCGCCATGCCCGCTCCGTGCGGTCCCATCGAGCGTCGCGGTCCATCGCGTAGTAGCGTCCGATCACGGTCGCGATACGTCCGCATTTCAGTTGGGCGAGCTTCGCCTCGGTTTGCTCGACGAATGGAATCGCCGAGCGCGGCGGCTTGTCGCGCCCGTCGAGGATCGCGTGAACCGCGACATCCCTGACCTGTTCCTTCGCTGCCAGCTCGAGCAGCGCGAACAGATGCTCGATATGACTATGGACGCTGCCGTCCGACAGGAGCCCCCACAGATGCAGCGTGCGCCCGCTCGACGCAGCGGCGCGCACGGCGTTGAGCAGCGCGGGATTGCGACAGAACGCTCCGGTCTCGATCGCCCTGGTGATGCGCATCAGGTCCTGATAGATGACGCGGCCGGCGCCGATCGTCAGATGACCGACCTCGGAATTGCCCATCACGCCCGGCGGAAGGCCGACCGCTTCGCCCGACGCTTCGAGCTCGGTATGGGCCTGAGTTGCGAACAGGCGATCCATCGTGGGGATGCGCGCCATCGCGATCGCGTTGGCTTCGCGCTCCTGCCGGATACCCCAGCCGTCGAAAATGATCAGCGCCGCGACCGGCGGCCGGCTCATCGCTTGCCACTCGCGCGCCGCGGGCCGCGCTTGAAGACGCTCGCGCCCGGATAAGTCGCGGCTGCGCCCAGCTCCTCGGCGATTCGCAGCAGGCGATTGTACTTGGCGATTCGCTCGCTGCGGCAGAGCGAACCGGTCTTGATCTGTCCCACCCCGGTCGCGACCGCGAAGTCGGCGATCGTGGTGTCTTCGGTCTCGCCCGAGCGATGCGAGATGACCGCGCTGTAGCCCGCATCGCGCGCGATTCGCGAGCGTATCGAGGGTTTCGGTCAACGTGCCGATCTGATTGAGCTTGATCAGGATCGAATTTGCGATGTGCTCCTTTATCCCGCGCTCGAGCCGTTTCGGGTTCGTGACGAAGATGTCGTCGCCGACGATCTGAACCAGGTTCCGGAGCTCGCGCGTGAGCAGCGCCCATCCGTCCCAATCGTCCTCCGCCAGCGGGTCTTCGAGCGAAACGATCGGGTAGCGCGCGATCCAGTCGGCGTAGAGCCGTGTCATCTGTTCAGCCGAGCGCGCCTTCTTGTCAGAGCGCGCGAAGACGTAGCGGCCGTTTTCGTAAAATTCGCTGGACGCGGGATCGAGCGCGATCGCGACGTCGCCGCCGGGCCGGTAGCCGGCCTTCGCGATCGCCTCCAGGATCAGCTCGATCGGTTCCTCGTTGCTTTTCAGGTTGGGTGCGAAGCCGCCCTCGTCGCCGACGTTGGTCGAATGTCCGCTTTTCTTGAGCACGGCTGCGAGCGCGTGGAAAACCTCCGCGCCCATCCGGAGCGCCTCCGCGAACGACTGCGCGCCCTGCGGCACGATCATGAACTCCTGCATATCGACGCTGGAGTCGGCGTGTTTGCCGCCGTTGAGCACGTTCATCATCGGAACCGGCATGACGTGCGCGTCGGCGGCCAGATAGCGATAGAGCGGCAGGCCCGCGGCAGCGGCCGCGGCGTGAGCGGCCGCGAGCGAGACCCCGAGCATCGCATTGGCGCCGAGCTTCGACTTGTTCGCCGTCCCGTCGAGCGCGATCAGCCGCCCGTCGAGCTCCTTTTGCGCGGCCGCGTCGGCGCCCTTCAGCTTCGGCGCGATCACGTCGTTGACGTTGGCGACCGCCTTCAGCACGCCCTTGCCGCCGTAGCGTTTGGGGTCGCCGTCGCGAAGCTCCAGCGCCTCGTGAACGCCGGTCGAAGCACCCGACGGAACCGCGGCCCGCCCGAGCGCGCCGCCGGCCAGCCGAACGTCGACTTCGATCGTGGGATTGCCGCGCGAATCCAGGATCTCGCGCGCCTTGATTCCGCTGATTGAGGAGAAGCTCATTGCCCAACAAAAGCAGGATTCGCGGCCGGACGGAAGTTCCCTCAGATCGCCTGTTCGTCGCGCAGCGCGGCGATTTCCTCCCAACTGTAGCCCAGTTCCAGCAGCACTTCCTCGGTATGCTGTCCAAGTTCGGGCGGGGGCGCGGCCTCGTGAGAGATTTCCCCGTCGATCGACACCGGCGAGCCCGCCACTGTCACGCGTCCGGCCGCCGGATGGTCCATCTCGCGCAGGTAGCCGTTGGCGTGCGCCTGCTCGCTAGCCAGCACGTGGCGGTAATCCACGACCTCGGTGGCGAGGATGTCCGCCGCGTTCAGTTCGGCCAGCCATTCGGCGGTAGTCCGGCGCGGGAAGATTTCGTCGAGCACGGCCTGAATCTTGCCGCCGTGAAAGTTGCGCATCACGTTGTGGGAGAATTCGAAATCGTTCTCCAGGCGCTGGATCCCGAGGATTCGGCAGAACGCCGGCCAGCGCTGGTCGTCGACGCCCGCGATACAGATGTGACCGTCGCTGGTCGGAAAGGCGCCCCATACGCCGTGAAGGAACTGATGGCCCCGGCCGGCGCGCTCCGGTTCCTGGCCGCTGATCGAGGTGTAGTCGATCTCCATCGATTGCATCGCGATCAAGCGTGCCGTAGATCGATGCGTCCACGCGTTGTCCGCGGCCGGTCCGCTCGCGTGCGAACAGCGCCGCCATGATCCCGCCGGCGAGGCTGATCGCTCCGCAATGGTCGCCGACCAGCATCCCCGAGGGCAGCGGCGGATCCGACGGCATCCCGGTTTTCGCCATCAGCCCGCTCGCCGCCTGCGCCAGCGTGTCGCGGCTCGGGCGCGTCACCCACGGTCCCCTGGCTCCCCACGAACTGCCCTGCGCATACACCAACCGGGGGTTGAGACGATGCAACTCCTCGAAACTCAGGCCGAGGCGATCGAGCACCCCGGGCCGGTAGTTCGTGAGCAGCACGTCGTAGTGCGCGGCCATCCGGCGCACGACTTCAACCCCGGCGGGTTTCTTCAGGTCCAGCGTGATGCTGCGTTTGCCGCGATTCATCGCGATGAAGTAGTGCGAGACCTGCGGGTTCTTCACGTTCGGCCCGCCGATCAGCGCAGCGAGCATGAAACGGCTGAGATCGCCGGTCTCGCGATTCTCCACCTTCACGACCTCGGCGCCCAGGTCGGACAGAAACAGGCCCGCGAACGGTCCCTGAATCTCCTGCGCGATTTCGATCACCTTGATTCCGTCGAGTGCCTGACTACCGCTCATGGCTGTATTGTTCCTTGTTGACGACGCGCCTTCCAGAAGGAAAAAGGGCTGCGATAGCTTTGGGATCGCACGCCGAGGCCGCTAAGCTCGCACGTCATGGAGCGGAGCATCTACGAGTTTCCCGCGATTTTTCGCCGCGTCCACAAGGAACGGCCCGGCGACATCGAGGCTGAAGTCTGGTTTCTCAAAAAGGTATGGCGGCGGCATCTGGATCGTCCGGTCCGGCGCGTGCTCGACATCGCGTGCGGCAATTCTCCCCACGGCCAGATTCTGGCGCGCGACATTGATATCGAGGTGGCCGGAATCGATCGCTCGCCGACCATGATCGCGGCGGGGCGCGCCGAATCGCACGGACTCGGCAAGCTTCGTTTCTACCGGCGGCCGATCGAGAAATTCCGGCTTCCCGAGCGTCCCTTCGACGCCGCGATCTTCATGTCGGAGACTTTCCCGGTGATGACGCGCAATGCCGACATACTGTCACATCTCGAATCCGTGGGGCGTCTGCTCAGGCGCGGCGCGCTCTATTGTATCGACGTCGATCGGCAGGACGGCACGCGGATCGCGCGGTCGCGCCAGATCTGGCGCCGGCGCACGATTCGTGTCGGCGACGCGATCGTGGAGATACGCGCGTTCAACCGCCCGAGGCCGTGGGATTCCGGGATTCATTCGATCTTCGAGCTCGAGTGCAACATCAGGTTTCCCGATCGCACGGTCGTCACGCGCGACCTGGTCCCGATCCGCTACACGCTGCCATGCACGCTCGAGCTGGCGGCGAAAGCGTCCAGGATGTTCGAGATGATCGCGGCGTATGCGGACCTGTCATTCGTCACGCCGCTTGGCGAATGCGATCGCCGCTGGCTTGGAGTCCTGCGGCGCGTGTAGAAGTCAGGATTACGAGCGCGCGAGTCGAACCTTCTGACGGAGGAAATACAAGTGGTCGTTGAAACAAAGGATCTCGGTCACGGCATCCGGATGCTGACCTTGAATCGGCCGCCTGCGAACGCGATCAGCCGCGAGCTTGTCGACGGCCTTTCGCAAGCCTGTCGCGCGGCGCGAGAGGACCAGAGCGTGAGAGCCGTGATCGTAACGGGCGCGGGTAAGTTCTTCAGCGCGGGAATAGACCTGAAGGAGGCGGCCAGCGGCGAGAGCCGGCTGGGCAGATTCGTCGGCAGCGAGGACGACGGCGTCTTCGCGTTATGGACGATGCCGAAGCCCACCGTCGCGATGGTCAACGGTCACGCGATCGCAGGCGGCGTGATAATCGCGCTCGCGTGCGATTTCCGGATCGCCGCGCAGCACGGACCACGCTTCGGGCTCAACGAAGTCGCGATCGGACTTCCCTTTCCGATCGGCGCCTTCGAGATCGCGAGACTTGCGCTCAGCAATCGCCAGCTCAGGTATGCGATGCTCGGGGCGGAGTTGTGTGACCCCGCACGGGCGCTGGAGTTGGGCCTGATCGACGAGCTGGTCCCCCCGGAGCTTCTGGAAACCCGCTGCGTCGAGACGGCGGGACGGCTCGGCAAATCCGGACAGCGCGCCTACGCACACAGCAAACGCGCGATCCAGCGCGCCGCGGTCGCGCGCACGCTTGCGCAGACCAGCGACGAAGCTCGCGAGATTGGAGACATTTCGACCTCGGATGAATCGCTCGGGCTCATCGCGGCTCAGGTGCGCGCGATCTCGAAGCACTGAATCGCTACCCTTGAGGAGTGGGCAAGCCCGCGAGATGGTCCACGACGTCGAGGCGATCCCACCTCCACGAATCGCGCTGGCGCGAATCGCGGCGGCTCAGGATATTGATCGAGCCCAGCTCGATCACCGGTTCGGCTCCCGTCAGCCGGCGAACGATCGCGCGGATCACTCCGCGATGCGCCACCAGCAGCGCGCATCCGCCGGGCTCGTCGCGCGCGCTCTCCCATAGCTCCGCCATTCGATCGAAGCCGCGTCCGACCCGAGCGGTGAACGCGCTGCGGGCCTCACCGCCCGGGTACGTGTAGTCCGGCGCGAGCCGATCGCGGTTCCAACGCTCGAATTCATCCGGGTAGCGCGCGCGGATCTCATCTGCGGTCAACCCTTCGAACAGTCCGAAATCGACCTCCACGAATTCGTCGATTGCGACGATCGGCGCGTGCTCGCCCGCGATCAGCCGGGCGCCTTCGAGCGCGCGACCCAGCGGGCTCGCGAAAACCTTGGCGAAACCGGAAATGGCGTGCCGCCGCTGGAGCGCGTCACGTGCCGCGATCATCTGGGCGCGCCCGAGGTCGGAGAGCGCGAGGTCGGTGCGGCCGTAATAACGGATACTGGACTGGCCCTCGGTCTCGCCGTGACGGACCATGATCAGGGTGTGACTCATCTGCGCTAGTCGGAGAGCGGGTTCATCACCAGCCCGGTGAGGAGCTTGGGATAGAAGTAGGTCGACTTTTCGGGCATCGTGGCGCCGGCGTCGCTGACTCGTTCCACGTCGGCGATCGAAGGCGGATTCATCAGGAATGCGCCGTCCGCTTTGCCTCGGGCGACGGCTTCCAGCGCCCCATCGGCGTCGATCGTATATTCGATATTGCCCCCGGCTCTTATCGCGTCGGGGTCGAGCCCGAAAATCGGCTGGAGCACGAGCGCGTGCAGGATCGATACGTCGAGTTGCCGCACCTGTTCCGGAATGGCTTGCGCCGCGGCAGCCGGGTCTTTAAGTCGAATCAAGTAGAGCGCGTCGTGGCGGGCAAGCGCCACGCCAAGTGCGCCGCGCCCGGCCTCTGTGAGCCGCGCGCGAAACTGCGCGCGATCGATAAATGCTTCGAGGGTGAAAAGCTCGCGCGCGCGCGCCGGGAACGATTCCATCGCGTCGCGCGGCAGGCGATGGACCACGCGATGCGTCGGGAGAATCACCAGGCCGGGATCGTCGCAGGCCACCAGCGTCATCATGATGTAGTCGTAAGGCTTGAGCGCGGCGGGATTTCCCTCGGCGGCGCGGATCCGGCGGCGATATTCGAGCGCCGTCTCGTAGCGATGGTGCCCGTCGGCGATCAGCACGCGCGACGAATCGAGCGCACGCTGGATAGCCGCGATCTCGTCGGGCGCCTCAATCGCGCGCAGCTCATTGTCGATTGCGAGGTCGTCGGTCACCTGCCTTATCGGCTGCCGGCCCGCAACTTTCTCTAGCAACAAATCGAGCTCGGGATGGGGTCCGGAATACAGCCCGAAGATCGAGCTCAGGTTGGTCCGGGTAGCTTCGAGCAGCCGCAAGCGATCGATCCTGGCGGCGGGAAACGTTCGCTCGTGCGGAAGAACCCGTCCGCGGCTGAATTCCTCCAGGCGGAACCGCACCATCAGCCCGGCGCGGGCGAGCGTGCGCCCCTGATGGCGGAACTTCTGCGTGTACAGATACATCGCCGGATGGTCGGCCCGGATCAGCACTCCTTCACGAAGCCATTCGCGAAGCAGCCGGGCCGCGGACTCATAACGATCGGCGTCGCGGTTCAATTCGAGCCGCACTACGTTGAAGGGCGACCGCCCGTAGAGTTGCGCCTGACGTTCGGGACCGATCAGGTCGTAAGGCGGAGCGATCACCGAGGCCAGCGCGCTGTCGAAGCGGCGGTCGTAGAGCAGGGGACGGAACGGCTCGACGCGCGCGCGCGGTTCAACCGGCCGGTTGAAAACGCTCATTTCGCCGCCGTCAGTGCCGCATCCAGGCGGCGCCGGGGAATCGCGCCGATGCGCAGCACTTCGATCACCTCGCGGTCGAAGGCGACCACCGTGCTGGGCGGCGACCCGCCGAGCACGCCACCTTCAAGGTAAACTTTAACTTTGCGGCCGAAGGCGGCCCGCGCCTGTGCGAGCGTCGTCGCGGGCGGCTGGCCGGCGAGATTGGCGCTGGTCGCGGTGATCGGGCGCCCCAATCGGCGCGCGAGCGCGCGCGCGATCGGATGAGACGAAACGCGCACGCCGACCCCGCCGTCCGCGCCGACCAGAGCTCTCGGCAGTCCCGCTTTCGCAGCGATCACGAGCGTGAGCGGCCCGGGCCAGAAGACTTCGGCGAGCCGGCGCGCCGGCGCGGGAATGTCGCGCGCGATCGCGAACGCCATCGCGGGGTCGGCCGCGATCAGTGCGACGGGCTTGCCGGGCTTCGCGGGCCTTTGCCGCGAACAGGCGGTGCAACGCCGCCGGCGACGCCGCGTCGGCTCCGAGCGCGTACAGGGTCTCGGTCGGGTAGACGATCAGATCGCCGCGGCGAAGCGCGGCGACGGCCTGATCGAACACGGCGGCTTCCGGGCGCGACTCGCTCGGACTTCTGGCCGATTGGATCATCGCTTTCGACATCATAGAGAGCCTGACGATACGTAGCTTAGCGCCCTGCGGGCGATGTCGCGGCGCATGTGGCGGCCTTCGAATTCGATCATATCGGCAGCCTGGTACGCCGCATCAACCGCGTCCTTGAGATTTTCGGCTATCGCGCTCGCGGCAAGCACTCGGCCGCCGTCGGTCACCAGTTGTCCGTCGCGCATCGCGGTGCCGGCGTGAAAAACTTTGACGCGAATCTTGTGTAACGCCCATTGCACCTTCAGATCCGAAGCTTGCGCGCCCTCGATTCTTTCGAGCCCGCTAATCGGGAGGCCCTTGCGATACTCACCCGGATATCCGCCCGAGGCGAGCACGACGGTCGCGGCGCTTCTCGGAGAAAGCTTGAAGCTCGCGGCGTCGAGCCTGCCCTCGGCGGCGGCGAGCAGGGCCTCTGCCAGAGTCGCCCTCGAAGCGCATCATCAGAGTTTCGCATTCGGGATCGCCGAACCGCACATTGAATTCCAGCACCTTGATTTGAGGGGGGATTTTGCCGCGATCGATCATCAGGCCGGCGAACAGCACGCCGCGAAACGGCGCGCCGCGCGAGCGCATCGCGGCCAGCGTCGGCCGCACGACCTCGTCCATGATTCGGTCTTCGAGCGCCGAATCGAATTGCGGCACCGGCGAATACGTGCCCATCCCGCCGGTGTTGGGACCGCGGTCGCCGTCGAAAATGGACTTGTGATCCTGCGCGGCGCCGAGCTTCACGGCGTCGTTGCCGTCGCACAGCGCAAAGAAAGAAAGCTCCTCGCCGTCGAGACGATCTTCGATCACGATCCGATTTCCGGCCGCGCCAAAGCGCGATCGATCCAGGGCATTCGCGATCGCCTCGAGCGCGGCGTCGGCGCTGTCGCACACCACCACGCCTTTGCCGAGCGCGAGCCCGTCGGCCTTTACCACCACCGGGCGTTTGCGGGCGCGCACGTAATCGCGCGCGGCAGCGGCGTCCTCGAACACCGCGTACTCCGCGGTGGGCACGCCCGCTTCGCGCATCAGGTCTTTTGCGAATGCCTTGCTGGCTTCGAGTTGCGCGGCGGCTTTCGTCGGGCCGAAGATCTTCAGACCGTAGCGCTCGAATTCATCGACGATTCCCAACGCGAGCGGGTCATCCGGTCCGACCACGGTTAGATCGATCTTCTTTTCGATCGCGAACCGCGCGAGGCCGGCCACGTCGGTGGGCTCGATCGGAATCGGCTCGGCGAGCTGATTGATTCCCGGATTGCCGATCGTGCAGAAAAGCTTCCAGACCGACTGGCTCTGATTCAACCGCCAGCACAAAGCGTGCTCGCGGCCTCCTTTGCCGATAACGAGGACCTTCATGGGGACGATATCAGTGACGGAAGTGGCGCACTCCGGTGAAGACCATCGCGAGTCCCAGCGCGTCCGCCGCCGCGATTACTTCGCTGTCGCGCATCGCGCCGCCCGGCTGCGCGATCGCGGTCGCGCCCGCTTCGGCCGCGAGCGTCGGCCCGTCGGGGAACGGGAACAGCGCCTCCGACACGAGGATCGACCCCTTGAGCGATACCCCGAGCCGGGCCGCCTTTTCACGCGCCGCGTATACCGGATCGATGCGCGAAGTGGCGCCGCCGCCGACGGCGAGCGTGCGATCTTCGAGCACGAACGCAATCGCGTTGGACTTGATATGCTTGGCAACCCGGATTCCGAAATTCATGGCGCGCAGCTCCGCCTCCGTCGGCGCGCGTTTGGTCACCACTTTCGCCTCGCGCGCGTCCTCGATAGTCAGGTCGGGGGTCTGCACCAGCAGCCCGCCGAGCACGCGCTTGAAGTCGAGCTCGCCGCGTGCGGCCGCCTCGGGATGGAACCGCATCAGGCGGCGGTTCTTCTTCTTGCGCAGGAAGTCAAGCGCGCCGATATCGAAGTCGGGGCCGATCAGAACTTCGGTGAACAATTCGTCAACCGCCCGCGCGAGCTCCAGGTCCCACACGCGATTGCTGATGATGATTCCGCCGAAGGGCGAATCGGGATCAGTCGCGAAGGCCTTGTCCCACGCCTCCTTGAGCGTGCCGGCCACGCCGACGCCGCAGGGCGTGTTGTGCTTGAGGATCGCGACCACCGCCGATTTGTAATCGGCGAAGTCCAGCATCAGGTTGATCGCCGAGTCGATGTCCATGACGTTGTTGAATGAAAGCTCGCGCCCGTGGAGTTGCTCGGCGATCCTGGCAAACTCGCCGTAGAGCGCGCCGGCCTGATGCGGGTTCTCGCCGTAGCGCAGCTTCTGCGCGCGGCCGAGCGAGATTGAAAAAGTCTCGCCGAGCGGTTCCGGCTCTTCACCGGCGCGTGCGCCCAGGTAGTTCGCGATCGCGCAATCGTAGGCGGCGACGTGGGCGAACGCTTTGCGCGCCAGACGCCATCGCGTCTCGGCCGAGATTGCGCCGTGGCTGGCGTCGAGCTCCTGGACGATCGCGGCGTAATCGGCGGGATCGACGATCACCACGACGTCGCCGTAGTTCTTGGCGGCCGCGCGGACCAGGGCTGGTCCGCCGATATCGATGCTCTCGATCGCGTCTTCGCGGGTCACGCCTTCTCGCGCGACCGTCCGCTCGAACGGATAGAAGTTGACCGCCACCAGGTCGATCAGCTCCAGCCCGTGCTCGCTGACTTGCGCGCGATGCACGGAAGCCTCGCGACGGGCGAGAATTCCGCCATGAATCTTCGGATGCAGCGTCTTAACGCGGCCTTCGAGGATCTCGGGGAAGCCGGTGAAATCCTCGATCGCCTTGACCTCGAGTCCGGCCTGCTGGAGCGCCGCTCTGGTGTTGCCGGTCGACAGGATCTCGACGCCGTGGCGAAGCAGCGATCCGGCAAGATCGGCCACGCCGCTTTTGTCCGATACGCCGATCAGCGCGCGCCGTATCGTGACAGGCTGCTCGCTCATGTTCGATCACCGCGGCTCGATCTCAGGTAAACGCGCGGCACGCGCCTGCCGGCCGTGCACAGCATCTCGTACGAGATGGTCTGCGCGAGCCGCGCCA
Organism: uncultured delta proteobacterium; assembly: GCA_963749215.1. Taxonomy (GTDB): domain Bacteria; phylum Desulfobacterota; class Binatia; order Binatales; family Binataceae; genus CAVVMA01. The sequence goes on from CAVVMA010000012.1 coordinate 18,039, forward strand.
CATCGTTGACGCTGATCGCGGCTTCGCCCGCTCCGCCCCATAGAATCACCTCGTCGCCGGGCGCAACCGACGGCACCTCGGTCAGGTCGACCATCGTGAGGTCCATGCAGACCGCGCCGACAACCGGCGCGCGGCGGCCGCGGACCAGCACCTCGCCGCCGTGCTGCAGGCCGCGCCGATAGCCGTCGGCGTAGCCCACCGGCAGCACGCCGATTACGCTTGGGCGAGTAGCGACGAATGTGTGGCCGTAGCTGACGCCGGTGCCGGCGGGTATCCGCTTGAGTTGCAGCACGCGGGTCTTGAAGGTCATCACCGGCAGCAACTCGACCGCGTCGCGCACGGCCGCCACCGGAGGCAATCCGTAAAGCGCGAGGCCCGGCCGGATCATGTTGAAGTGCGAATCGGGCCGCAGCACGGTCGCGGCGGAGTTGGCGACATGGACCACGGGCGCCGCGAAGCCTTCGCTGCGGAGTTGCTCGAGGGCGGCGGCGAAGACCCGGAGCTGCTGCTCGTTCACCGGGCTCAACGGATCGCCGGCATTCGCGAGCAGGGTGCATACGCCTTCGAGCTCGATCGCGCCGGCGCGCTTGAGCTCGGAGATCGCCGCGTCCAGATCCTCGGGGCGGATTCCGAGCCGCGAGGCGCCCGAATCGATCTTGAGGTGGACCTTGAAGTTGCGCGATTGTTCGCGCGCGGCCCGGTCGAGCGCCGCGATCGAAGCGATATCGAACACGAACGGTGTGAGGTCGAGCGCGACGATCTCGGCGGCCTGATCGGGAAAGAAACCGCCCATCACGTAGATCCGTTCGCGTATCGAAGCGCGGCGCAGCTCGCGCGCCTCTTCGACGGTGGCGACTCCGAAGTGACCGCATCGCTCGTCCGCCAGCGCGCGGGCCACTTCGATCGCGCCGTGGCCGTACGCATCGGCCTTGACGATCGCCATCAGGGCGGCCCTGCCGGCCAGCCGCCCGATCGCGTGGTAATTTGCGCTCAGCGCCGCCAGATCGATCTCGGCGACGGTTGGTCGTCCCACCGGCGTGTTCATCGAGAGCTGCGAACCTCGCTCAGAGTCTATGCCCGACGGCGCCGGGCTGTCGAAAGAATGCCTTTGCAATGACACGTTGTGGGAGCGTGCCCAGCTAACCATCGGCGGCGTTCGCAGTCAATGAAGTTCGGCATTTTTGCGCCGGCCGCGCGAGTTTGATATAAACAATCCTGGCTGGGGGCGTGCGCGACGCGCGCACTGAGACCTCCGACGAGAGGACCCCTCGAACCTGATCCGGGTAATGCCGGCGTAGGGAAGCCAGGTGGTGGAACGTTCGGGTCCCACCCAAGCCGCTTCCCTTCGGCAACAGGGAAGCGGCTTTTTGATGTCAGCCTCGCCAAAATCAATCGCGAAGCCGATCGCAATCGAGCTGAACGGCGAAGCCTTTACGATAGAAGGAGACCCGGGACTCGCGGCGCTGTTGAAAAAGCTCGATTTGCGCCCGACCCGTATCGCGGTGGAGATCAATCAAATTGTCGTCGCGAAGGCCGATTACGCGCGGACCCTCCTGCGGGCCGGCGACAAGGTCGAGATAATCAACTTCGTCGGAGGCGGCTAGGGGACGCGCGTTCCGTCGCTCTCCGGTTCAATCGGGAGAATCATGCAGCAAGACAGTTTTGAGCTGGCCGGCAAAGTCTTCAAGTCGCGCCTGATCGTCGGCACGGGCAAGTATCGCGACTTTGCGCAGACGCGCGAGGCCGTCGAGGCAAGCGGCGCCGAGATCGTCACGGTCGCGGTGCGCCGCGTGAATATCACCGATCGCAAGAAGGAGAACCTGCTCGATTATATCGATCCAAAGCGCTATCAAATCCTGCCCAACACCGCCGGATGCTACACCGCTGACGAGGCGATTCGGATCTGCAGGCTGGCGCGCGAAGCCGGCACCGGCGACCTGGTCAAGCTGGAAGTGATCGGCGACGACCGGACGCTCTTCCCCGATACTCCGGCGACGATCGAGGCCGCGAAGGTTTTGGTGAAAGAGGGTTTCAAGGTCCTGCCGTATATCACCGACGATCCGATCGCGTGTCTGAGGCTCGCCGAAATCGGATGCGTAGCGGTGATGCCGCTGGCGGCGCCGATCGGTTCAGGCCTGGGAATCCGCAATCCGTACAACCTGCAGATAATCCTGGAGCAGGCTAAGGTGCCGGTGATCGTGGACGCCGGCGTCGGCACGGCCTCCGACGCCGCAGAAGCGATGGAGCTCGGATGCGACGGCGTGCTGATGAACACCGCGATCGCAGGCGCGAAGGATCCGATCGCGATGGCGCGCGCGATGAAGCTCGCGATCGAGGCAGGCCGGTTGGCCTACCGCGCCGGACGAATCGAGCGCAAGCTCTATGCGACCGCGTCGAGTCCGATTACGGGGCTGGTCCGGTGAGAACACTGCACCGGTGGATGGCGACCGGCGGGACGCCGGTCCTACTTCAAGCAAGGAACCCGCAGGGAAGCGGCGCCACAGAAATATAGCGATCCGAAGTAGGGCCGGCGTCCCGCCGGCCTTGTGAATGTGCGCGTCGGGTTCAAACTCTACCTGATCACCGATCGCAAGCTGGCGGCGCGGCACGGCGGGCTGATCCCGATTTGCGAGGCGGCGTTGCGCGCCGCCGCCGAAGCGGCCGGCGGCGGCGCGATCGCGATTCAACTCCGCGAGAAAGATCTGCCTGCGCGGGAGCTGCATGAGCTTGCCCGAACGATGCACGAGCTCTGCGCGCGATTCGGCGCGCCGCTGATTGTGAACGATCGGGTCGACATCGCGATCGCATCCGGGGCCGACGGGGTGCATCTGCCCGCCGATTCGTTCACGATCGCGGACGCGCGGCGCTTGCTCGGCAGGTCGCGGCTGATTGGGATCTCGACGCATGACATCGGCGAAGTCCGCGCCAGCGGCGCCGGCGCGGACTTCGCCGTGTTCGGGCCGGTGTTCACGCCCCTATCGAAGACCGGCTACGGTGCGCCGCGTGGCATCGCGGCGCTGCGCGCCGCGTGCCGCGCGGCCGCCGGGACGCCGGTCTTCGCGCTCGGCGGGATCACCGCTGAGCGCGCGCTCCTGCTCGCCGATTCGCGCCGCCGGGCATCACGCGCCGGTGGCGACCGCGCCGGTAGCGACGCCGATAGCGTCGTCGCCGGCGTCGGGGTCATCGGCGCCGTTTTCGGCGCCGATGACCCCGCGCACGCGGTCAAATCGCTGCTCGGAGCGCTCGGCGCGAAGCGCTGAGCGCTCCGAGCAGCTCAGTGCCTGGACGCCGCCCGGCCGGTCAGCGCGCTGCGCTGGCCGACCGGGCGGCGTCGACCACGTCCGCGATTCGTGGCAGCTCGCGGTAGTAGGGCGAGGTGAAGACCCATCGCACGACGCCGCTCGAATCAATCAGGAACCAGGCGGGAATCGCGTTGTCGGGCTCGCCATTGCGATGATGCTGTATCAGGCCGAGTGCTCCGAGGAGAGTTTCGGAAGGGTCGCTGAGCAGCGGGATGCCGATGTGCAGGAACGCGGCGAGCTTGATCGAGCGGTCGATCGGGTCGGTGCTGATTGCGATGACGTGAACGCCTGCGGCGTCGAGCTCGTGCGCGTGCGAGGTCAGTTCGGCCAGCTCGAAGCGGGCGAAAGGGCAGAAGTCGCCGCGATAGACGACGATCAACGTGAGGCCGCGCGCGGCCGAATCGTCCAGCGTATGAATCGCGGCCCGTTGGTCATTCAGCGCGAAGTCGGGAAAGCGATCGCCGGCGGCGAGATGGAGCGTGAAGCTAGGGTTCAGCGTGCCTCGCAACGTATAGCTCGCGAAGCGTCCGCCTCCGACTCCCAGCGCTACGCAGGTCAGAAGGCCGAGCATCCCGATGCCGAGCTTGGCGTGCGGCGACCAGATCCCGAGCGACAGGCGCAAGCCCGCCAGAGCGAGCATCAGCGAGCCGGCGATCAGCACGTGGGCGGGGTAGGGGATACGGTCGTGGATTCCAAGGTTCGGCGACGACCAGAACGAGGTCAGCACGAAGCCATAGAGCGCGGCTCCCGCCGCGATCAGCGCAAGCGCGAGGATGAATCGTACCGGCTGCGCGGGCGGCGGCTGCCACGGAGCGGCGTCGGCCTCGGCCGGATTTTCCGCGCCGGCGCCGGCCGCCTCTTCGACCGATCCGTCAGCCGCTCCTGTCACTTCTTCCGCGTCTGCGACATCCTTCTCGCGGCGGGCATCTCCTCGGCGATCGTCGCGCATCATCAGGTTGATTTTAGAGTGAACGCGCGGCAGCCTGAAACGATTCCGGAGCAATGTTTTGAGTATCGACGTCACGTACAGGCTTGCGTGCGACGAGGATCTCTCCGCGATGCGGGTGATCCAGGGCACGGCGCTGCGCCATCTGGCGGCGACCAGCGGGAGCACGGACCTTTCCGGCGTGCCGATCACCGACGAGCCGAGCTTCCAGATGCGGCATCTGATCCGGACTGACCCGAAGCTGGCGTGGCTCGCGACCGAAAATGGCCGGCCGATCGGCTTCAGCGTGGGGTTTGTGCGCTGCGAACTGTGGTTCCTATCGGACCTGTTCGTGCTTCCCGAAGCCCACGGCAAAGGCGTCGGCGGCGAGCTGCTCCAACGATGTCTCGCGGGCGGGATCAAGCGCGGCGCGCGCATCCGGGCGGTAGCGTCGAGCGGTGATCCCAGCGCCCAGGTGCTCTACATCCGCGCGGGAATGGTTCCTCGTTTCCCGCTGTTCGGAATCAAAGGAGCCGTCCGGGGACTCAAGGATCTCGCGCCGGTGAGGGAGACGATTCGGCAGGCGGGTCCGTCGAAGACCTGGATTCGCAAGCTCGGCGATCTGGACGAGATGATTTGGGGTCGCCGGCGCGACGGTGAGCATCGGTTCTGGCTCGGCGAGTTCAAGCTGACGTGCCTGACGATCGCCGATACGTCAGGCGGGCTCCTCGGCTATGGGTGCTATGAGTCCTCCCCGTATGAGCTGCGCCGCGTCGGGCCGCTCGCCGCGCGTACCGCCCGACTCCAGCTTTCGCTCTTGCGCGCGATCGGCGATGCGATGGTCGCACAAGGCGCCGAAACCATCGAGTTCCGCATACCGGGAATCAATATGACTGTGCTGCGCGCGCTGCTTGGGGCGGGATTCAGGATCGATCACGTCGGACCGTTCATGTCGTCGCGGCCGTTTGGCCGCTTCGACCGATACCTCCCTTCCGGCGGTACGCTGTTGTAGCGAGATGGCGCCGCTTTCAGAAATGCTCGGGCTCGCGGGGGCGGCGATTGTCGCGCTCCAATTGGACGGTCATGTGGCGAATTTTGAACTTGTGCTCCAGCACCTGCGACATCTCTGACAGCACGCGATCCTGATCGGCGCCGGGCGCGACCACCGCGTGCGCCGAGAGCGCGAATTCGCGGCTGGTCAGACACCATACGTGCAGGTCGTGAACCTCCTCGGTATCCGCCACAGCGAGCAGGTCGCTGCGCAACTCGTCGAGATCGATGTTGGCGGGCACGGCCTCCATCAGGATGTCGACGCCTTCCCTGACCAGGCCCCACGAGCTGTATACGATCAGGCATCCGATCAGCATGCTGATCGCCGGATCGGCTTGCTCCCATCCGGTAAAAAACACCAGTGCGCCCGAGATGAGAACGCCCAGGGTGCCGATCAGGTCCGAGATGACGTGGACGAAAACAGCGCGGACGGCGATGCCAGCGCGGCCGCCCTCGAAGGTGTCGTGGGTCATCCAGGCCGAGAAGCTGTTGACTGCGATGCCGATAGTCGCAATTCCCATCACGCCGAGCCCGGCCACCGGAGTCGGATTGCGCAGCCGGTTGACCGCCTCGATCCAGATGAAGATCACCAGCAGCCAGAGGAACAGTCCGTTGAACAGCGCTCCGAGGATCTCGGCGCGCAGGTAGCCGTAGGTCTTGCCGCCGCGCGCCGGCCGCGACGAGATCCAGAGGGTGATTAGACTAAGGCATATCGCCGCGACGTCGGTGAGCATGTGAACGGCGTCGGAGAGCAGGGCGAGGCTTCCCGTATACACGCCGCCGGCGAATTCGGCGACGCAATAAGCGCTCGTGACCGCCAGCACCGCGAAGAGGCGCCTGCGATCCGCCGCCAGCGTCATTTTGGCGTCAGTGGAAGACACGGTCGAATACGTATCGGAGCGCAGCCGGAATTCGGCGCGTCGCGCCGGGCCGGCGATGCTCCGTCAATCATATCGGACGAGCGAGAAGCAGCTTAACGGCGCGATACGCTCGCGGCCGCCGAGCGCGGCGAGCTCGATCACGAAGGCGCATCCGAGCACGCTGCCGCCCAACTTGCTCACCAGATGAGCCGCGGCAGCCGCGGTGCCGCCGGTGGCGAGCAGGTCATCGACGATCAACACGCGGGCTTCGAGCGGGAGTCCGTCGCGATGAACTTCGAGCGCCGCGGTGCCGTATTCGAGGTCGTAACTCTGGCTCACCGTCTCGTACGGCAATTTGCCCTGCTTGCGTGCGATGGTGAGTCCGACGCCCAGGCGATAGGCGACCGGCGCGCCGATTATGAAGCCCCGCGATTCGATTCCCAGCACCACGTCCACCGAGCCCAGATAGGGCGCCGCGATCTGATCGACGATCGCGGCCAGTCCGCGTGGATTGGCGATCAGCGGTGTGATGTCGCGGAAGAGAATGCCTGGCTTGGGAAAGTCCGGGATGTCGCGAATGAGCTTCTTCAGGTCGTTACTGTTCATGTTGATTGTCGAGACCTCTGGGTCGGCGGTCGCGCCGCCGAAACCAGAAGATACTAGGAGGCGTCGCTGCGGGCAAAGCTCTGGCCGGTCATCGCAGGACTCACGAGCAAATAATTCAGCGGATTTCGCGCAAGATTGTCGTGCCGCACCTCGAAATGGAGATTCGGCCCGGTGGTGCGGCCGGTGGTTCCGACTTGAGCGATAATCTGGCCGCGTGCGACGCGGTCGCCCTCGCGCACCGAGTTGACGCGGTTATGACCGTAGACCGTGACGTAGTGGTCGTCGTGGCGGAGTATGACGACGTTGCCGTAACCGCGCAGCCTGCCCGAAAAGATCACGAGGCCCAGGTCGGCGGCGCGCACCGGCGTCCCGGCCGGCGCCGAGATGTCGATTCCGTCGTGCATCACGCCATTGCGGATCCCGAACGGCGAGGACAGCACGCCGCCGGGTACCGGCCAACTGAAACGACGGACCGGGCTCTCGGGCGATACGCTCCGAGTTGCCCGACCGGCATGAGCGCATCCCCACAAGCCGATCGCTGCGCCAAGCGCGCAACGTATCAGGGCCGGCCAAAGCCGTCTGACGAGCCTAGCTTCCACCACCGCTCCGCCCACACCGCCGCGCGTATCATCTCGTCTCCGTCCGATCGACGAACCCCGTCCGCGACACCCTGGCCGGAGAGCGATTCAGCTTTCGCCGCTAGTCGCGCCGAAAGCCGTGCCTGCCGACCATCTTCACGTAACGGCATTCGCCGAAATACTCTTCCTGCCAATGGCCGCTTTGACGCGAGATTCGCACCAGCGTCTGCAGATCGCCCAGCCCGATCGGCGCCACCAACCGGCCATCGGGCTTCAGTTGCTGGATTAGCGGCCTTGGTATTCCGGGCATCGCAGCGGTCACGACGATCACGTCGAACGGCGCGGCATCGGCCAACCCCTCGGATCCGTCGCCGATCCTGAGCACGCAATTCTTCAAGCCGAGCGAGGCGAGCACCGCGCGCGCCCGATTGTGAAACTGCTCGAGACATTCCACCGAATAGACTTCGGCGGCGAGGCGGGCGAGCACCGCGGTCTGGTAGCCCGAACCCGTGCCGATTTCGAGCACCCGCTCGCGTCCCTTTAGCGCGGCAACTTCCGAGGTAAGCGCTACCATATACGGTTGCGAGATGGTCTGATCAGCGCCGATTGGGAGCGGCGCGTCGTCGTAGGCGTGCTCGGCGTATTCGGGCGGCAGGAAACGGTCGCGCGCGACCGAGCGCATCGCGGCCAGCACTCGCGGGTCGCTGATACCACGGCGCTCGAGCTGCTCGAGCACCATCCGCGCTCGCGCTTCGGTCAAATCGACGGGCATCTCACGCCATTATAGCGGCCATCGAAAGCCCGTTGATAGCCGCGATCGGGAGCGACTCGAGTCGGCGATTTGTCGTCGATCGAGTCTGCACCTGGACGACGCCTCGCAACAGAAAGAAAGCCCGGGTTGATACCTGACGGCATCAACCCGGGTATTTCGATACGGATCTATGCGAGGCCGCGCTGCAAAGCCTCGCCATGATCGTGCTAATTCTGCTGCAAGTAGGTTCCTGTCGCGATCACGCCGGTTTCGTAATTGACGGCTGTGACGTCGCTTCCCGTGAACTGACCCAGGGAATAGTTTCCGTTGAGGATCCTCAACAACTCGCCGTACGCCACGCCAGTTGGGCATGCCCCCGGAGACGGGGCGACCTTCGTGAGGGTCCCCATGTCGAACCCGCCACCCGCGGCAGCGCCCGTACTCGTGATGGAATAAGTTCCCGCGAGCGTGTAATAGCACGCGCCTATCGTCGCGATATTGATAGTGCACGAGCCCGTTAGGCTGCCGAGGCCGTTAAAGTTGTCGAGGCAGACGCCCGCGAAGGTAAGTCCCCCCTGCGTTCCAGAGGCCAACTCCGTGTAGGGCCCGTAGAGCGAGGAGTTCTTGTATGGTCCACCGGTTTGCGGGACAAGACTTCCCGACGCGACATAGCCCGTGTCTGTCCTTATAAACTCCACGTTCCAGGCCGCCACGTATGGGCTGTAGGTCAATTCTTGAATGACGACCTTCTCGTTGAATGGAGTCGGGCTCGGGCATGATGCTGGGCTTCCGGTGGTGGTATTGCCGCTGATCGAACCAGTGCCGTCGGAGTTGATGTTGTAGGTCGGAGGGCTGGATGAACAAAACTGCTGTAGGCTTGCTCCCGAACCGTTGACGATGAAGCATTCCGATGCCGACGGGATCAGCTCCGAAATGCCATCGAAGGTCAGCACGCAGTATCCGGCTATTGGAGTTCCGGTGGTCGGACCCTGGAAGGTTTCGACGTACTGCCCGTACAGGTCAATGTTTCCGAACTGCCCGGCACGAACCGAGCCGGCCGTTACCAGCATACCGAGCGCAGCGAGAGCGACGATAGTTCTTTTCATGTTCCCAGTTTCTCCTTTCGTTACCTGCTCGTTCCGCCGCGCGTTTTTCCCGGGCGGCCCTGAACACCTTAGCGTTCGATGTCCCGCGGATTCGACTCTATTCCAGACATATCAATCCTCAGCGACATTCGTTGTATCCTAATCAGGGCCCATCGGACAAGGATTTTCCAGGTCTTTCGACAATTATCTTCACCGTTTGGGGCTCGATTCAGAGGGGACTGATCTTCATGGAAGTCCTTAGTGGCACTTCTGCTACATCCGCGTCAAGAGCGGACCCTCGCGACTTTACACAGTCACGCCGGCCCCGTCGAACCTCGTGAAAGTAAATCCCTTGAAGGCTTCGGGGAAGATATGCTCCTGGTCCTGCAGCAAGTTGATCGCGACCGTCTCGCGCAGCAGCAAGCCCTGTTGATAATCCGAGCGCCAATGGATACCCGAGAAATCGCGCGCCATCCCCACAAGAGAATGGTCTGAAAACCCAGAGCTGTGAGTTGAGCTCGATTTCGCCGCGACCGTCGGCTTCGCTGGTCATGGCGCATCGTCGAACCGGTCCGGCCGGGGGCTCCGACCAGCCGGCTGTCGCCCGATGTGGACAATTGGTTGCGTGATCGAGCCGAGTTTGCCTACTGTGGCGTCCGATGCCAAGGCAAAGGCCTGCGAGAGGGGAGAAGCCGTGGCGCATGAGACGCAGTTGTCTGCGCGTGGAATCGCCAGGTCGCGTCGCGCAGGGCTGATTCTTTTCTTTTCCTTGCTCCTCCTTGTGATGTGGGCCGGGACGCGCCTTGCGCTGGTGTGCGGAACGAATCCGCCGGCAAGGCATCTCGAAGTCGTCACTCCATACGCTGTTTCGGGCGACGAGCCGCATTTCATCATGGTAGTGAACAGCATCCTGTTCGATCACCGGCTCGAATTGCAGGACGAATATTTCCGAGTGCGCCGCGGCGGACTCGAGGCGGGCACGCACTGGCGTGTCGGCTTGCCGGATCACCACACGATCGTGGTGAATCGGTGGACGGGGGCACACGCAACCTGGTTCAATCTCCATCGTCGGACGCCGGCAACCGCGAGCCGTTTTCCGACTCCGATGCTTCTCGGGTTGGCGTCACCGTCGCCGGAAATCTATGAGGTCTCCTCTCATCCTGTAGCCTATCCGGCGATGCTCGCTGCGATGATCGCGCCGTTTCGTCCGGCGCCCGAAGAAGTCGAGCGAGACGCCGGCGTCGCGATGGTCGTGATCTGCTGGGCAGGCTGTCTGCTGGTCTTCCTGATCGCGCGGCGGGCCGGTCTGAATCGCACCACATCTCTGATGGCTGCTGCCCTGCTGGGGCTGGCCAGCCCCTGGCTGCCGTTTGCGCGCTCCTATTATTCCGAACCTGCGATCGGCCTCGCGCTGGCTGCGGGATTGTGGGCGTATCAAGAGGACCGGCCCGTGCTTGCGGCGCTTGCCATCGCGGCCGCCGCGATCATCAAGCCTCCGTACGCAGTCGTCGGGGCAGGCTTCGTACTCGAATCGTTATGGAATCAGCGATGGCGCGCGGCGGCGCTGATGAGCTTGACTCTGGCTCTATGCGGCGCGGGCCTGATGTCGTTCAACTACTGGCTGGCGCGAACTCTGGTCATCTCGGGAAATTTGGTGGGCACGGAGGCAGTGGCAGACAGCCTGCGTCCGATGTATCGCACAATGCTCGGCTCGCAGCATGGGCTGCTGTTGTTCGCTCCGTGGGTGGTCCTGGCGCCGCTCGGACTCGGACTCAGGCGCACGCACGATGGTTCAGACCCCTCGCGCCTGACTCGCCGGATGGTGATTCCCCTGCTGCTCTTATTCGTGATGTTCGCAGGCGTCCCTTTCAGCCCCGGCGCCTGCTACGGTCCGCGTTACTGGGTACCGGTCCTTCCGTGGCTCGCGCTTGCCGCCGCGATCGGATGGAACATCGCCCCAGCGGCGCTACGGTCGGTGTTCGCGGTTCTCGCAATCGCCGGAGCCGTCTTCGCGATCACGGGAATTCTTCGTTACTCCGAGATGTTCACCAGTCCGCCATGGTCGGCACTGTTTTGCGCGTCCTGATGTACGGGGCCTACAACTCCTCCAGCATCGCCTTCGCGTCGATCAGGTCGCGCGTGTCGAAGCCTTCGGTGAACCAGGCGTAGAGCGGCGCTAGGAGGTCGCGCGCGTGGCGCGTTTGCCCTGATCGCGCCACAGGCGGGCGAGGCTCATCGCATTGCGCAGCTCGTGCGACTTCGATTCCTGGGCGCGCGCAATGTCCAGCGCTTGGTGGAAGAAAGCTTCGGCCTCTGCCGGTGAGCCACGCGTGGCAAGAACGATCTCGCCCTGCAATCGACGCAGTTCGGCGCCGAACGACGGCTGACCCGTCAACGCCGCGACCGCGAGACCGTTCTCTACGGCCCCGCGCGCCTCGGTGAGCAGGCCCGCGGTCATGTACGCTTCGCCGAGCAGTCCAAACAAGCCCGGTGCGCCGGCCTGCTGGCCCGTTCCGGCGGTGAGCGCGAGGCCCCCCAAGCAAGTCGGCGATCGCCTCGGGTTCGCCGCCCGCGATGCGGGCGGCTGCGTGCCACGTCCTGCCGAGGCCCAGGTACTGCGGAAGTCCATTGGCTTCGGTGAGCGCAATTATCTCCGCCGCCCGCTCGCGCTGGGCCGTCGCGTCCCGCCGCGTCCAGTGCACGATGGTTTCGACGAAGAGCACGTGGGCCAGAATGAACGGGTGATCCATCTTGCGGGCCAGCACGACCGCCTCGCGGGCGCGGGCGAGCGCGCGATCCGGCCAGCCGAGCGCCATAAGGTTCAACGCCGTGTAGCCAATTCCGCTTGGGCGTGAATCTTCGAGGATAAATGCCAACCTCTCATGTGGCCCGGGCCCGCGTGGTGCCAGGGCCGCCTCGAAGTGAGCGAGCGACGACGCGAACCTGCCCTGCAAGTTCTCCGCAGTTCCGACCAGGCCATGTCCCAGGAGCGTCAGGTCCCGGTCGCCACTCTGCTCCGCGATCTCCAGCACGCGAGCACCCAACGCCCAAGCACGCTCGATCTGCGCGGAGGTTTGAGCGGAGACCGCCAGGCCGCCGAGGGCGAGGCCGAGCCGGCGGGTATCACCCATGGCTTCGGAGGGAACGCGCGCGTGCTCGTACGCGCCCTCGACTTCGACGTGCGCATAGCCTCGTGCGGCAGCGAGCGATCCGGCAAGCGCAAGCTGGAGCGCCACCTCGCGGGTGTCGCGTTCCCGGCCCTCGGGCTGCGTCGCGAGCAGCGCGATCGCCTGCCGCAGATGGCGAATCGCCTCCGCGTGCGCCGAGCGCGCCTGGGCCTGCTCGCCGGCGCGCTGGTAAGAGGCGATCGCCTCGTCGATCCTCCCGGCCAGCTCGGCGTGCCGCGCCACCGCCTCCGGCTCCGCCGCGGCGCGCTCCGGGAACTCCGCCACCAGTGCGTCAGCGACGCGGCCATGGAGTTGCTGGCGCGTGCGCTTGAGCAGCGACCCGTACGCCGCCTCCTGGATCAGCGCGTGTTTGAAGGTGTACGTGGCCGCGGGTGGCTCACCGCGCGCGAAGAGGATTTCCGCATCGAGCAGGCGCGCCAGCCCGTGGCGCAGGGTGGCATCGTCGAGCCCCGCCGTCGCCGCCAGCAGCGGATACGCGAACTCCCTACCCAGCACCGCCGCCCGCTGCGCCACCTCCTTCGACGCCGAGAGCCGATCCAGCCGCCCCATCAGCGAGTCGGCGAGGGTGGCCGGAATTGTCTCCAAGCCACGCGCCGCCCCGGGCTCCACCACCGCCTTGGTCAGCTCCTCGACATAGAGCGGCACACCGTCGGCGCGGGCCACCAGCGCGTCGAGCGTGTCGGCCGGCAGCTCCGGGCCCCCGAGCGCCGTGACCATGTCGCGCGCCTGGCGCTTGGTGAGCCGTGCGAGCTGAACGGTGGTCAGGTTGGAACGCGCCGGCCAGACTGGCGTGAACTCCGGGCGTGCCGTGGCGAGGAGCAGCACACGCGCCGTCGCGCTCTGCGCGATCAGACGCCGCAGCAGCTCCAGCGACGACGGATCGCACCAATGCAGATCCTCCACCAGCAGCACCAGCGGCTGCACCTCACTGAGCGCGAGATTCCATGCCGCGAGCAGCTCGATGGTCTTTCGACGCTTGAGGTCGGGGCTCATCGCCAGCGGCGTTGGAGCGCGCAGGTCCAGAAACTCTGCCATCAGCGCGACGTTCTCTGTCGATGCCAGCGCGCGCAAGCCGTTTTCGAGCTTCGCGAGCTTGTCTACCGCCGTATCCTCAGGCGTGAAAGCAAGCCCCTGCGACACCAGCGCAATCACGGGGTGGAACGGTGTGCTCTCGGTGTACTGCGCCGTACCGCACTCCAGCCAGGTATGCGGCACGGCGGCGAGGCGCTCGCGCAACTGGTAGGCGAGCCGCGACTTCCCGACTCCCGCCTCGCCCCAGATCAAGACGTTCTGCCCCTCGCCGTCCTGCGCCCGCTCCCAGCGCTCGACCAGCGTCGCCAGCTCGACCTCGCGGCCGACGAACGGCGTAAACCGCCCGGCCGCGACGTTGAGCCGGCTGCGCACCCCGCTTGGCCGCACGACCCGGTAGAGCGTGACCGGCTCGCGCATGCCCTTGAGCTCCTGCGCGCCGCGATCTTCGACCACGAACATCCCCGCGACCAAGCGCTGCGTCGCGGCGGTGATCACCACCGTGTCGGGCTCGGCCGCGCCCTGCACGCGCGCCGCAACGTTCGGTGTGTCGCCAAAGACTTCGCTGCCCGTCGGCGATCACCACCGGCCCGGTGTGCATCCCGATGCGCACGGCCAGGCGCGTCGCGTCGGCGGCGGCGAGTGTGGCGTTGAGCGGCGCCATCGCGTCGACGATTGCGAGTCCCGCGCGAATGGCGCGCTCGGGATCGTCCTCGCGCGCGGTCGGCCAGCCGAAGTAGATGAGCAGCCCATCGCCGAGGTTCTTGGCGACGTGGCCGCCGAAGCGCGCGACCGCGCCCGATGCGGTCTTTTGGTACTGCGCGATGATGTCGCGCCATTCCTCGGCGTCGAGCTGCTGCGAGAGCGCCGTCGAGCCGACCAGGTCGCAGAACAGAACCGTCAACTGGCGGCGCTCGCCGGCATGAGGAGATCGTGTCAGTTCAGATGGAGCGGCGGGCTGCGGCGCTGTGGCCTCGCCGAGGGCCGCGCCGCAATTGCCGCAGAACTTCGCCTGTGGCTTCAGCTCCTGACCACAGCCCGGACACTGGTGGGCCAGCTTCGCTCCGCACGACTCGCAGAAGCTCAGCCCGGCGTCGTTTCCCGCCTGGCACTGCGGACACCGCATTGTGCCCCCGGTCTATCACGAGGCTGTCAAGCTTGCGAACCGCCACCCGTCGCTTCCACTCGGATCAGCGCAAACCCCCGCCTTCTGATTAGCCTCGTCCCGTTCTGCACGGAATCGCGTCCGCCGCCAATGACTGGGCAGGCAGGCGCCAACGCTCGCCTGCCTGCCCGTGGCGCACCTATCTCACACCAATAAGACGATCAACGACGGACGGTGTTCGTGATGCGCTTCCACGGCCACCAGGACTCGGAAGCGATCCTGCCAGGCGCGTCTCGCCAGTTCTTCGACATGGGGCTCCCGGCTTTCGAGGCGTTTGATCTCTCCGCCCATTGTTTCGAGCGTGAAGCCCTCGAAGTCGCCGAAGCGGTCGTATATCAGGCTTTCGACCTTGCCGACAAAGCGGTGTTCGCCATGCGGATGTGGATGCGGCAGAGGCGTCTTCCATATTCCTGTGCCACTGGGTTGGACCAGGCTTGGGTTGCCGCCCATGAAGGTCACGCGACCGGCAATCTGGCTAAGATAGCGCTGCATCACCAGATACCAGCGGCTGGTTGTGGGTATCGCCTCGCCGACCCACTTCATCACCGACAGATATTGCTCCTCAGGCTCGAGTAGAAGCGCCGTGTTTGAGACGGGAATCGTTAACTTAAACGTGCCGGTGGTGCGGTGCCACTGGCGGATGTCGCTGGCCTCAGCTTCAGCCGCCGCACCCTTGACATTCGCGATCACGGTTTGGTCAAAGTCCAGAACGCTGGTGATCTGGCGGACCACAGCCGTATAGGTCTCATCTTTGTGAATGCCGGGGGGAAGATCCAGCGTCAATAGTCCGGCGAAGCTTACCCCCTGTCCCGGTGGAATAGGAATGTACGTCACACCCGCTGCGGGGAATCGTAGCGTGTGCGCGTCCTCACGCTGCAGCACGTGCGAGGTGTACAACGTGCTCGCCGTCGCGAGAATTGAGTCCGCGCTGGCAGCCGGCAGGTACACTTCGGCGAAGCTGCCCGCCGGAACGCTGTCCCATTCAATCATCAGCTCGTCCGGCTTGGCCGCTTTCGGCAGCTTGGGCAGAGTCGGTTTCACCTCGAAGGTCTGAGGGACGCGTCTCGATGCCGGATTGCCTGGGTTAGGCGCTCCCACAAAGGCCAGGTTCCGCTGCGCCAGCTTGTCTGAGTTCGACGGATCGGCCCCCGCAGGAATCGGATCGGGATCGTAGGCAATCTCCACAATCAGGCACTGGTGGGCGGCCACCATGAACTGCTGGATCGGGAAAAGCGGGCTGACCGTGTTAAACGGTCCATCCGCGCTCACACCCACGATGCGTTGCGGGTACCGCAAGTCATTGGGTTGGTTGACGTCCAGCCAGCAGCCGAAGAAGAAGTCGGTTTCACCCGTGCTGGCGTCGATGTCGTTCCGGTTGAAGTCGTCCTCCTGCGAGTGGAGCTGTGCGCTGGTCGCAACCCGCGCCTGCGCAAAGAACGGGATGGTAATGATCTCGTCGGCTGGCACGCCCAGCACCGGAATGGGTTGGCCCTCAGAGTTGGTGCTGCGGGCATACGTCGTGCTGTTGTAAGCCGCGTTGGTCTGCTGCGCCTGCCAGACGCGGAAAAAGACCCGGACATTACTTGCTGTCATGGTCTCGCGCAGCCGTACCCGAGCGACGGCAAAGTTGTAAACCGCATCCCCGGTGCTCGGATCGTTCGGAAGCAACTGCAGCACCTCGGAATCTTCGTCCTGTTTCATTGCGTCAAAGTCCGAGCGGGCTGTGCCTGTGTTATTGCGCAGATTAGTGACCGCGGTCTGGATGTAGGTCGTGGCAATCTCTTCCGCCGTACCCGTCGTTCCTAGTCCGGCCCCCAACACCGTGTTCCCGGGAGAAGCCACCACCTGAAAGACCCGAATATCCTGGCTCAGATACCACGGCTCCGGCGGAGTCCCGGTCTGATCCCCATGCAGGATGAAGGGATTCGGATTCGGGATCAGCGTTATGGTTGCACTGTTCGATACCGAGTTTCCGGCAGCCGAAAAGTTCGCCGTGAGCGTGACCGGAACGGCCGAGGCGCCGAACATACTGTCATCCAGGAACGTGATCGAGAACGGGAACGTGAAGCGCTGTGGTGTTGGTGGCAGGGTGGGATCCTGGGGAATCACCGGGCCGGCGAATGCAATCGTCATATCGGAGGGGAACGGCGACGGGACGTTTGGCACGTTGGGCGGGCTCACCAGTTCCGCGCTCGAGGTAATGCCGATCTCCGTCGGCGTGTAGCCCTCCACCACCACATAGAACGCGGGATTGAAGACCGCGTTCACGGGAGGCATGGCCTTAACGTAAGTATCGATTTCGCCGACGCTGAAGGTGCTGTTGTCGACGATGAAGAAGCAGTCCTGTGCGGCGATCTGAATGGCAACGGGATCGGACGGAATGCCGTTGGCGATCACCACCAGGTTCCAATTGCCGGTCGCCAGATTCGACGGTATATCGATCGTGCAGGACTGTAGATCGTCCGGCACCGTGGTGCCGGTCGCCACGCCCATGCTGGAGAAGTTATAACTGCGCAAATAGAAGACCTGACCCGTCGTGGAATTGGTGAGCTGCACGATCGGATAGTTGGTGGCCATGCCCCCGTCGTCGCCGTAGCACACCGCCTGCGACAGGCCGTTGATTTGGGTGCCGGCGAGGGTGTAGCTGTGGCCGAGAACCATGGTCGTCGGCACCGAGACGTTCGCCGGTGCCCATGCCGGATTGGGTGCGCTCGTAGCCGGATCGGGAGTATAGAGGAACAGCCCGCTGGCGACCGTGGTGTGAGAGCTGCAAAGAAACTGACCGGTGGGAAGAAGCAGAAAATTGCATTGCCAGGTAAAATTTCCCGCGGGCAGCGACGGCTGCGCATCGAGCTGCGGCAGCGTGGTCGCCGTGCTGTTCGGGTCGTAGATGAGGAAGACGGGGTTCGAAGAGAAATAGTACCCTTCGTAGGGCACCGCGGTGCCCGCGAGAAGTACCACTTTGCCGTTGGGAAGCAGGCACGCGGGTATGTCTAGGGCGGTGAGAGTCGGCCAGTTTGGGCTCGTGCTGGTGTCTGTGGGAAAAGTCGGGCCTTGTACCCACGACCCGGGACCGGTCGGCGTGGAAATGGGGGGCGGCGTGAAAATCGCAGTCTGGCCCGTGCCGCCGATGCAAAATGCCGCGCCGCTGGGCAGGAGAATCGTCGGGCCGGTCTCGTTCTCGCCGGTGAAACCCTGGATGGTGGTGATGGCAAGGTTCACGGGAGATGGAGTGCAGTCCACCCACTGGTCGAGCGAGGGCACATAACGCTGAGCTTTCGGAGTGTTCTGGACGGCGGGCGCCAGCACGCTGCCATCGGGCAGCAGGGCAAATGTTTCCTCCGAGAAGGGGTCGGTCTTGGTGGTGTTGCTGACGGCGCCCAATTCGAGGCCTGCCTGAATCCAGGTATTGTCGTTCGGATCCCAAATGGCGGTCAGCAGGCTATTCGGGAACGCCAAACTATTGGGCGCGCCAAGCAGAACGCGACCGTCTGCCAGCACCGAGCCGTTGCAATCGCCACAGATGAAATCGAAGGCCGAAGGCTTGTCGATGGCCGTCCACAAATTGGTCTGCGGATCGAAGATTTCCCCGAGCGGCGTGTCGTCGCCCACGTCCGAGTCCTCGCCGCCGATCACGAACACCCGGCCGTCCATCAATACGCCCGATGCGAAGTACTCTCGCGCATGTGCCATGTCGGTTTCCACGTATTGGGAGGACCATGATGCCCCGCTGTAGCCGGACGTCGGATCGGGCTGAAATCGCAGCCACTCTTTCCCGTACGCATTGTGAATCAGTAGCGAGCCGTCGGTGAGCAGCAACATCATATCGGCAAAAAATTGCGCGCCGGATGCCACGGTGGAAGGAAGGGTGATCGATTGCCAGGTGCCGGCCATGTTCTTCTCCTTAGATGTGCCGGTCGAAAACCGAAGACCAGCGAGTATTTCTTGAGTGCTCGCCGTTCCAGCGTCTCGAAGGAACCCCGTTTCTCAACAGCCTGCTAGTTCTTCAAGCAGCCGCCTAGCCGGTTGACGACTTGTTTTTCTGTGCAAGAAGTGCCGAAACACTCCCGCCCATCGAGTCGAAATCCGCGATTAACTGGCTCCAGTCGAAACCGCTGGGGGCTTTTTGGTTGGCCTTACTGATCGCATCCAGGCTCACTACAGTGTACAGTTCGCCGCCGGATGCTTGAGTGGGGTACTTAGCGACAGCGGCGTTGGTCATCAGCCCTGTCATTCCCCAGGTGTCGATCGCGATGCCGGCCGCCGTGTATCCCACCCCGACGACGCAATGACCGTTCTGCGGGTCAGGCGCGCCGGCGACATCCCAGACGAAGCCCGATTTCGACGGCGCCGGGTTGATCCAGGCGTCGGGCAATTCAAGCCCGAAGTACAAATTCTCGAACAGCCACAAGGCTGTTCGACATTCTTCCACATTTGCTGAATCGACCGTCATCCAGCCGGCGATCTTTATGTGCGCCGGTCGGGCTGGTAGTGTGTGGAGGCAGCGCGCCGTTGTTTTCCCAGTAGTTCAGGGCCGTCTGTTCATCACACCCCTGGTCCGTGGCCGGGTCACCGGGGACGTACCCGCCGATCGCGCTGTAGAGTTTGATGATTTCGGCGTCGGAATAGAGGAACGGTTTTGGCCCGGCGCCTCCCGTCAGTACGCCGACAACGTGCGCCATCCCGGCGATGACGCAATCGCCAAGCTTATCGTTCTCGTATATCTTGGACAGGGCCGCCTCGGCGGGTTTGGTGTAGTCGCACGTAGGGGGCGGCGCAGGCATACTGCGCGTCAAGTAATTCTTAAGGGCGAATCGTGGACAGCGGGCCACAGGTCGCTTTCGCCCCAGTTTGAAGGTAACCCCCGTGGTGGGGTGCCGAATGGTTTTGATAGGCACGATTCCAACCTCCTTTTAGCCAATTGAAATCTCGTTCAGTTGGGATGTTGCGTCTCTCAACTGCCGGTTAGCAGATACCTTCGCGGATGTCGAGTCGGACGCCTATGTCTTTCCGTTTCATCGCGTCGGCTTCGCCGGGAACGGCCGCAAACCGCACATTTGGGATGTAGACCTCGCGCGTCCGGCGCGGTATGCGCATGATGCCGATTTTGAAGCGGACTCCCTACAAAAGTCCCCACACTCGGCAGGACCGGGCGTTTCGATCCTCGGCTAGGACCGACGAAAACTTTTGTGAATGAATATCTTGTGAATACCTTGTGAATATCTTGTATTTTTGGTTGGTCGGGGCGGCCGGATTTGAACCGGCGACCACACGCACCCCAAGCGTGTGCGCTACCAGGCTGCGCCACGCCCCGACCGCGATCTCAACGGCGGCTTGCCGCCGCCTGCGGAACAGACACTATAGCCCCGAACTCCGGAGAAATCACCGGCGAGACGCCGGCGCTACTTCAAGCGCAGGCCCATCCGGGAAGTGGGGACCGGCGTGGGTCATGCTTTCTTTGCGGCGGCGCGCGGGCGCCATTGCGCGAACGAGCGCAGGTCGGTCGCGAACGACCACGAGCTCTTCGGCTGTCGGATCAAATGTACGATCTCGTCGCAAATCGCTTCGGGCGAGACGAAGTGCGACGGATCCGTCCCCGGCATCGATTCGCGCACGCGCGGGCTGTCGACCGCGCCGTCAACGTCGAGGGTCGCGCAATGGACCCCGCGATGCATGTACTCGTAGGCGAGCGATTCGGCGATCGCGCGCTGAGCGAGCTTGGAGGCGCTGTACGCCGAGTACATCGCGGGGCCGCCGCGGCTCTCCGAGCCGAGCACGAAGATGACCGTCCCGGCGCCCCGCTCAGCCATCGCTTCCACCACGGCCTGGGCGCAGAAGAACGGACCGTAGGCGTTCACCTTGAGCTGGAAATCGAATTCCTCTTCGCTGATTTCGACGAAGCGTTTGCGCAGGTAAGCGCCGGCGTTATTGACCAGGACCGAGATCGGTCCCAGTTCCCGCTCGACCGCCGCGACCGCGGCCAGCACCTGTTCGCGTTTCGACACATCGGTCGGCGCGACCAGGGCGCGCCCGCCGCTTTTTCCGATCAACTCGGCGGTCTCCTCGAGTTGCGAGCGGGTGCGCGCGATAAGTCCGACCGCGAATCCTTCGCGCGCGAGTCTCTGCGCGATGTCGCGGCCGATCCCGCGTCCCGCGCCGGTTACCAATGCGACTTTGGGGTCCGACATAACCCGCGATATTATCCTGACCTTTGAAGCGGGAAAACGGCCTTAAAAATTCCTTTGCTAGAGCTACGCACGGGGTGATAGCGTTGGTCAGGAGGCGGCGTTTACGCACCGGTCGCGGCGCCGCATTCATCCGATGGATCAGCGCATGCCAGCGATCGTTCCATGGACTTGGCCAGCGGCCTGGTTGCTCGTGACTTCCCTGTCGATAGCGGTGTTGAGCGCGGTTTCGATCGCGCGGGCGCAGGACGCCACCGTTCCGGTCGCCGCCGCTTCGTCCAGTGCCCAGGCCGCGCCTGCCAACTCATCCGACTCGGCCCAATCGGCCAATTCGGCCAGTTCCGGCGCCACCGATAATGCCGCTACCTCCGGCCAGATGCTCGAGGTTCCCGCCGCCACGCCGCCGAGCGCTTCACCTTCCTCCGACAACGGCTCGGCATTGGGAGAATCGACCTGGTCCGATGGGACCCACACCTACGTGTGGAAGGACGAAGGCGCGGGTGGCGATGACGGGGGCGACGCCATGGTGCCGGGGCCTGACAGTTCGCTGCCCGAGCCCGTATATGCCAGCCTGGACGACTACATGAACGAGGGGAGGGAAGCGGAGGCGCTGGGCCCGGCGTTCTCGCCGTTCTTTGGCTCGCCGATGCCGCTCTTCGTGACGGGTTCGTACCTTTACAGCCCGTACTACAGTCCGTACGGTTACTATCGGCCGCCGGTCGTGCCGGCTCCCCTCCCACTGCCGCCGCATCACAGGCGTCCAAACTTCGTCGATGCTGCTCACATGAATGTGGGGACTGCGACGGGGCCACCTTCTATCGGGATGGGCGGCTTCGGGCATGCTTCCCGAATGCACTAACACGCGGCTTGCGCGCGCGTTTGAGCCGGAGTCGTAAGGGGATGCTGGTCGCACTGGACGTCGGCAACAGCCACACCGTGATCGGGGTCTACGAAGACCAGCGTCTGCTCCATCATTGGCGCATCGCGACCGATACCAAACGCACTACCGACGAGCACGGCGCGCTGCTGGGCACCCTGCTCGCTTCGGCGGGCCTGAGCCCTCCGCTCAAGCCCGAAGGGGTTGTGATCGCGTGCGTCGTGCCGCCGCTCAACCAGACGATCGAGCAACTGTCGCGGCGATACTTCCAATGCGATCCATTGGTGGTCGGGCCCGGAATAAAGACCGGCATGCCGGTTCTGTACGAGAGCCCGCGCGAGGTCGGTGCCGATCGGATCGTAAACGCGATCGCGGCCTTCGATCGATACAACACGGCTTGTATCGTGGTCGATTTCGGCACCGCCACCACGTTCGACTACGTCACCGGACGCGGTGAGTACGTGGGCGGTGCGATCGCACCGGGACTGGGAATCGCGATGGACGCGCTGATCGAGCGCGCCGCGAAGCTGTACCGGGTCGAGATGGTGCGGCCGCGTGAGGCCGTGGGCCGCACGACGGTGGCGGCGATTCAGTCCGGCGTGATCTTCGGTTATACCGGGCTGGTCGACGGATTGGTCGAGCGCATCAAACGCGAGCGGGGAGAAGCGGCGCGGGTGATCGCGACCGGTGGCTTCGCGGACTTGATCGCCGCCGAGTCCAAGGCCATAGAAGAAGTTGACGAGTTCCTGACGCTGAAGGGCTTACGTCTGATTTACGAGCGCAACCGCCATCAATAGCCGTGAACGAATCATCCAACCATACTAAGCCGGCCAGCCGGGTCGTGACCGATTCGATGATCGGTCTCAAGCTTCCGGACTACGCGCGGCTCTCGCCGCGCGTGGCGACGGTGCTGGGCCAGAACCCCTCGCCGTTCACCGGTCCCGGCACGAACACCTACCTGCTCGGCACGGGCCGCCACCCGATCCTGCTCGATACCGGTCAGGGAGTCGCGGTCTATCCCGATCTTCTCGCCCGCGCGCTCAGGGAATTCTGCGCTACGGACCAGCTCGACCGAATCGTGCTGACGCATGCCCACGTCGATCATATCGGAGGCGTCCGTCAAGTTCGGGAAAAATTCGATGGGCGGGGAAAGCCGGTTCATATCGAGGCGCTCAAGAAGCCCTGGCCGGGACATGATGAAGCTGCGGAGCCGTTTACGCCGATCGATCATGGTTCGGAGATCGCAGGCGAGGGCGTTACGCTGCTCGCGATATTCACTCCCGGCCACGCTCCGGACCACCTGTGCTTCTATCTCAAGGAAGAGCGCGCACTGTTCACCGGCGATGTCGTGCTCGGCGCGGGCACGACCATCATTCCCGATGATACCGGTGACCTCGGGCAATACATGGACTCACTGAGGCGGCTGCTGGAGCTCGACCTCGAAGTGATCTATTCGGCGCACGGCCCCGTAATTCGGGAGCCGGCGAAGAAGATTCGCGAGTACATCGCCCATCGCGAGCTCCGCGAAAATCAGATCATCGGCGCGCTCAAGGGCGGCCCACTCGACGCGATGGCGATCGTCAAGCGGATCTACACCGACGTTCCCGAGTATCTGCATCAGGCGGCCGCCAGTTCGGTCCGCTCGCATCTGAAAAAGCTCCGCAACGAAGGACGCGTGGGCGAGGATGAGAATCGCTGGAGCCTCAACTGATCGCCCGGCCGCGCTCGCGATCGGATTCGCGCTGCTGATGCTGGCGCTCGGCGCGTCGGCTCCCGCCGGCGCCGGATCCAACGGACAGGCGATAAGCAGCAGCGCCGACTCGACCACCAGCACCGCCGAGATTCCGCCCGCCCAACCTCTGACACCTCCACCGCAGACCACGGTTGACGTCGGGGCTGAGCCGGCTCAGGCGCCGGCCCAAGGCGCGGGCGCGAACGGCGAACCGACCCCCGACGCCGCGACCGACCGGCAGATCGAAGCCTACGAGGCGGCGCAGAATCCCGCTCCGCTGCCCGCGCCGCATCTCCACAGCCTTCAGGAATTCATGGCCGAGGGCAGCGATACCTCTGTGATCGGAGTTGAGCTGCGCGAAGATCGCCGCAAGCTGAATACCGGCGAGCAGGCCGACGGCCTGCTGATCGTGAAGGTCCAGAAGAACTCACCGGCGGCTGAAGCCGGCTTGCGCGGCTACAGCACCGCCGGCCACAACGTGCTCGAGGGCGCTGCGCTCGCGGCCGCGATGGTCTTTCCGCCGGCGGTCCTGGCGATCGCGGTAGTCGAAGGGACTCACGTCGGCGAATTCTACGACATGATTATCGGTGTAGACGGCAAGCGCGTGACCAATTACCTCGACTTCGAGGACGAGATGCGCGCCGCCAAACCCGGTGACGTGGTGTACTTGAGCGTGGTGCGCAACGGCAAGCGCAAGCAGATCCTGGTGCAACTGCCGGGCACCGCCACCGCCTCCGGCCACTAGCGCAGGGCGGTTCGCTTCACGAGAGCATCAGCAATCTCGGGCGCCGGCCGATCGATTCAATGCGCCGGCGGCTCGCGGCGGAAGAGACGCAGATCGCCCTGGCGGAAAATCTCCTTGTACCCGTCGGGCGGGAAGCGGGTTTCGTCGGGCGGTTCGATGTCCAGCAAGACGTATGGCGGCCCTTGCGCCATCGCCGCATCGAATTCAGTGGCAGGCCGCACCCGTCCGCCCCAATAGTATAGGTAATGCGGATCGTAGTAGTACTCCACCGTATCGTCGTTTATCCCGGTGAAAGCCGCGTACTGAACAAAGCTCGACCATATGGACCGGCCCGTCAAATGAAGGATATGCGTATCAACTGTAATTCGCCCGGCACTGATTTCCTGATCCAGGACGTCCAATAGAGCGAACTCGGCCGGACCGAAGATCCAGTGCCGGTCCGGACTCCCAGCCCACGCGCCGCGGGCCGCGATGTGAACAGAGTAATACATTTGCTCGATCAGAGAGTGCTGCTCATTGTCCATACGGAGTTTGAACGCTGCGTGCTCGTTGGATACCGGCTGCGAGCTGGGCAGGTGGGATGGATAAATCAATACTGCCAGGACGGCGAACACCGCGACGGGCCTCGACCACCGGCGATATACAAAGGCGAATGGCAAAGCCGCGGGAATGAGTAGACAGTATGGACACCAATATTCGAGCATTTTGCTGGTAACGTGATATATCATTGCGTCGGTCACCGGACCTGACGAGAGCGGGGAAACTATCGCTTCGAGCAGTCTGACGATTACGGCCAGAAGCAGGGCGAACGCGAGCACGCCTGCGTTTGGGGTCTGGCCGGGAGCGATCCACGAGCCGGCGAGCAAAAGAACGAATCCGCCAACCGCCAGGATCGTCAATAACGGGAACGTTCCGTACAGCGCCGGGTACAAGTTGAGGGAAACGTCGAAGCGGCCGCGCAGCGGCAGGATGACTATCGCTGCCGCGACCGCTCCCATGCTGAGCGCCCGGAAAAGTTTCGTATCGCCGGCGCTCTTTGCGGAAGATGCGTTCACCGCGGCCAGGATGATCGCGATGCCGGCCAGTTGACCCAACAGCAGGATTGGGTACCGAAGCGGTATCGCCAGCGCGATGGGGAACTCGGGCGCTCCGAACAGCAGCGCACCGGCCAGACAGGCCGCTCCGGCTGCGAAGCCTCGCCGGTCCTGCTTCGCGAGTCTCAACAGGACTCCGCCCGCGGCGGTTCCCATCGCGAGCCCGCCGAAGATCGGGTCCCCCGGAATCGAAGCGCCGAGTAACAGAGCGCCGACGGCCGTTCTGGTCGGGTTTTGGCGTGAATCCAGGAACAGGCCGAGCGCAACCCCGACCAGCGCGAAGTCGCTCGTCGACGCCCGCATGCTCGTCCCGCGTTCCAGCATCGTCGTGCCTAAAAACAGGATTGCTGCCATCCCGCCCGTAACGTCGCCCAGGAATGTCTGTCCCAGCCGATAGACACCGAGCATGATCAACGCGAGCATCGGGACCATCGCGCCGCTCTCAGCCAATGCCATCAACCGGGTGTGGCTGCCCAGCGCGAGCACGGCGTAGAACGCCTCGAGGCTTGGCGCCTGGGCGAAGTCGCTCCACAGACCATACGGGTTATTGTCGAACGGCAAATAGGTGTGGAAGGTCACGATCCGCTGCGCGGCGGACACCCATGAGAGCGCGTCTGTGTAAGGAACAACCGGCGAGCTGAGCTGCACCGGAAGCACCAGCATCGAGAGCAGAACAACTCCGAGCAGCGCGAGCTTTTGTCCGCTGCTTGGGATTCCCAACGTCAGCGCCGGCGGGCGACGGAGCCCCAGCCATACGCTCCCCCCAGCCAGCAGGGTCCACAATATCGACGCGCGGCACAGCCCGATCGGGCCAAAGATGTTGACGAACAGAAAAGCGAAGGCCCACAGCCCTGCCGCACCGCCGAGGATGGCGTCGCACAGGCCCAGTTCCGGCTCGATCGCCAGCAGGATTCCGGCGAAGACGGCGGTGCTCCATCCCCAGAAAACCCACACCCTGAGCGCTGCCCATCCGGTATCAGGCAGCAGCGACCAGATGCTTCCGATCGCTTCACGCCACTCTATCGGGTAGGGCAAATGAACGAGTCGAGGCATGCTCACAGCGGTCACGACCGCCAGGCCGAGGACGACCGCGGCGACGCTGGCCGCCTCGCCAAGGACCGCCTTCGCAGCGTGGGAGGGCGGCCGTTCAACCAGGGACATTGCAGGGTCCTTGAGCAGGTTCCTGGCCAGTTTCTTCGGCGGTTTCAGAGGACATCTGGAGTTTCCAGGGCAGTTGCCAGGCGGTCGCGTTGGTCGCCAATCTAGTTCGCGCAACCCGGTTGTCGCAATTGGGGGTTTGCCGTCTTTACTGTGGCGCGGCATTCGTACTAAAAGAAAATCGGTCCGTCGAGGAAAATCCCGGCGAGGCCGCGTTAGTCAGAGGGACGTTACATAGCAGCTTGCACCGGCGCCCGGATCGATTCACGACCGGGACTCATGAGGCGGCTGAGCTCGCGGATCTGCGGGCTTCGATGCGGGTCGCCGGATTTGGATGGCGGCTCGTTTTTGTTTCGATGCTGAATGCCGAAAAAGACAAGGTCCGGATAACCAGTCTGTCGCGGATGAAGGCGGCGCGCGCACCGATCGCGATGCTGACCGCGTATGACTATACCTTCGCCCGGATCTTCGACCACGCCGGCGTCGACGTGCTGCTGGTCGGCGACAGCCTCGGGATGGTCGTGCAGGGCGCGCAGAACACGCTCGCCGTCACGGTCGACGAAATCATCTATCACTCCCGGATGGTGGCGCGGGCGCGGCGCCGCGCGCTGCTGGTGGCTGACATGCCGTTCCTTTCATACCAGGTCAGCGTCGAGCAGGCGCTGCTGAACGCGGGGCGGCTGCTGAAAGAAGGCGGCGCCGAGGCGGTCAAGCTCGAAGGCGGCGTGAGTATCGCCGATACGGTCCGGCGCCTAGTCGCCGTCGATATTCCCGTGATGGGCCATATCGGCTTGACTCCGCAGTCCATCCATCGGATGGGCGGATATCGCGTGCAGGGGCGCCGCAGCGGACGCGGTCCCGGATGCCGCGAGCGGCTGCTCGAAGACGCCGCGGCGCTCGAATCGGCCGGCGCGTTCGCGATCGTGCTCGAAGGGATGCCGCCCGAGCTGGCGGAGGAAATCACCGCGAAGGCCGCAGTGCCTACGATCGGTATCGGCGCCGGCCCCGAATGCGACGGCCAGGTGCTCGTGATGCACGATCTGCTCGGGCTCTCCGGATGTCCCGCGCCGCGCTTCGCCAAGCCCTATCTGAATCTGTGGGAGGAGGTCGGCGGCGCGGCGCTGACCTATCTGCGCGAAGTCCGCGAGCGCGCTTTTCCCGGCCCCGAGCATTGCTATCGTCCCCGAAAACGTGACTGAGGTCCAAACCGACGGTGCAGATCGTCAAGTTGCCCGACGAGATGCAGCGGCTGGCCGATGGCGCTCGCGCCCGCGGCGAACGAATCGCGCTGGTGCCCACGATGGGCTACCTGCACGAGGGCCATCTTGCCCTCATGCGCGAGGGCCGGCGGCGAGCCGGCGTGCTGGTCGCGTCAGTGTTCGTGAATCCCACCCAGTTCGGAGCCAACGAGGATCTCGCGCGCTATCCGCGTGACTTCGATCGCGACTGCGAGTTGATGCGCCGCGTGCCGGTAGACGTGGTGTTCGCGCCCGAAGCCCCGGCGATCTATCCCGAGCGATTTCAGACTTGGATCGAGGTGACCGAAGTCACCAGGGGCCTATGCGGACAAAGCCGCCCGATCCACTTTCGCGGCGTGACGACCGTGGTCGCCAAGCTCTTCAATATCGTGAAACCGCAGGTCGCGCTCTTCGGCGAGAAGGACTTTCAGCAGTTGCGCGCGATCCAACGGATGGTGGCCGATCTGAATTTCGATATCGAGATTGTGCCGGTTCCGATCGTGCGCGAGCCCGACGGACTGGCGATGAGTTCGCGCAACGCCTACCTGACGGCCGCGGAGCGCGAGCAGGCGCTCGGGCTGAGCCGCGCGCTCAAGGCCGTGCGCGAGCGGTTCGAAGCCGGGCGCACCACGCCGTCGGAGCTGATACGTATCGCGGCCGAAACGCTCTCGGCGATGCCGCTCTTGAGCATCGAATACGTCGAGGTCGTAGACGCCGAGACCTTGACGCCCGCAACCTCGCTCGATCGGCCCGTGCTGGTCGCGCTCGCAGTGCGAGTCGGCAAGGTTCGGTTGATCGACAACACGGTCCAGCACCCGCCGGGCTGACCCTTTCGAGCGTTCGCGACCGCAGGCCCGTGACACATCGCTCGACAGACTGTCGCACGACGTGTTACATGTAGAATCATGTGATCAGGAGCTTCAGACATAAGGGGCTCAAGGAGATTTTCACGGCGGGTTCCAGCGCGATGGTTGCGAAGAATCCCGAGCAGCGCTGCCTTCGGAGGTTGGCCGTGCTGGACCACGCCGCGGCTCTCAGGAATTTGAATCTGCCCGGCTACAACCTTCATCCGCTGCATGGCAAGCCGCAGCGCTATTCACTTCACGTGAACGGCCCCTGGTGCATAACGTTCGAATGGGTAGAGGGCGAGGCGATACGAGTCGACCTGGAGCAGTACCATTAGTTTTGCCGTTTTGGAGAGTCGATATGCCTCGCGAGTATCTTCTGCGCCGCGAAGAAATAACCCGCCGGCCGATACATCCGGGCGTCATCCTTTCTGAGGACGTGCTGCCGGCGCTGCGCATGAGCGTCAGCGCCGCCGCCCGGCACCTGCGCGTAACCCGGCAGACCCTTCATCGCATAATCGCGGGGCGGACGGCGATCACGCCTGAGATGGCCGTGCGTCTGGGGAAATTCTGCGGAAACGGGCCGGAACTGTGGCTGCGGATGCAGGAGGAGCACGACCTCTGGCGGGCCCGGCAGAAGCTCAAGCGCGAGATCGCAAAAATCCCGACTGTTGACGCCGCGTGAGTGATCGTGTCCACCCGGCCTCGCCGCGGAACCAGCGCAGGCCGAGCCCGCGCGGATGAGTCCAAACCTCGAGTCGATCTGGATCGCATCCGCAGGACAACCGACGAGGAGATCGACGCGATGATCGCCTCGGATCCGGACACCGCGCCGGATATGTCTGTCGGCCGAGACTGGCGCCGCGTAATCTCGCCCCGTCTGCCGGATGTCAGGGCGATCAGGCGGAGACTCGGATTTTCTCAGACGGAGTTTGCCAGGCGTTTCGGGTTCAGCGTTCGCACCATCCAGGAATGGGAGCAAGGGCGCGCGATTCCCGACGGCCCGGCGCGTATCCTTCTCCGCGTAATTGCTAAATCGCCCAAGCTCGTCGAGCGCGCCGTCGCCGCGGGCTGAGATCGTGAGCCTCGGCTAGCCCGACACTCGTTAGTAACTACCTATCTCAGTAGTAATCGACCGGGTCGATTTGGCGCTTGGCGCCCCAGTAGAAGAGCATGTTCTCGGTCAGCCCCTGCCAGGTGAAGCGGCTGGGCGGCATCAGGAGGCGCTTGAACATCGACTTGAGCGAGTAGAACTCGGTCGTGCATTTCCACACGCCCTCTTCGACGTCCATTGGAGACATGTTCTTCGGCACGAACATGCAGCGGAAGTTGTTGGTGTACAGGTCGGCGTCGGGGATGATTACGCGGCCTTCGGCCTCGAGCTTGGTGCGCATCGGCGTGCCCACTCGCGGCGTGACGGTATTGAAAAACGCCTCGGGCGCCTTGACCTCGTGGAGGAACTTCATGGTGTCCTCGAAGATCTTCGGATGATCCTCGTCGAGCCCGAACAGGAAATTGAGCGAGTAGTAAATTCCGTACTTCTTCAGCCGGGCGAGCAGCTTCTTGTAGTCACTGGAGTGGTTCTGGATTTTGTTCATCGACAGCAGGCTGTCCTGGCTGATCGATTCGACGCCGATATTGACGTGGAAGATGCCGGCCTTCGCGGCCAGGTCGAGCAGCTCCTCGTCGTGATTCGAGTTGATCGTCCAGAGCGCCGAGAAGCGGATGTTCAACGGCGCGAGCGCCTTGAACAGCTCGCGCGCGAACTTGTGTTTGCCGGTGATCTGATCGTCGATGAACTGGAAGCGGCGAAAGCCGGTCATCGCGATGGTCTGTTTGATCTCTTCGACGATGTCGCCGATCGGCCGCGTGCGATACGAGCCCTCATAGAAGACCGGAATTTCGCAGAACGAGCATCGGTAAGGGCATCCGCGGCTCGCCTGGATCGGCACCGCCTTGAACAGGTAGCGGTTGAGTTTCAGCAGCTCGTGGCGCGGGCGCGGCAGGTTCTTGAGGTCGTGCAGCTTGTCGGCCTTGTAGACCGGCTTGAGCTTGCCTTCCTGCCAATCGCGCAGCAGCGGCTCCCATACCAGGTCGGCTTCGCCCTGGACCACGGCGTCGGCGTGCTCGAGCGCCTCTTCGGTCTGGAGCGTCGCGTGAAAGCCGCCCATCACCACCGGAATTCCGTGGCGGCGGAACTCGTCAGCGAGCTGATAGGCCCGCAGCGAGGCGCCGATCGTGGTCGTCATTCCGACCAGATCCCATCCGCCGTTGTAGTCGATATCCTCGAGGCGCTCGTCGCACAGCGTCACCTCGAAGTCATCAGGCGTCAGTCCCGCCATCAGCGGGATCATCAGCCCCATGATCAGACGCCATCGCGTCTTATGCGGCGTTCCGTCGAGATGGACCGTTGTCGGTTGGACCAGCAGCAGGCGCGGTTTTTTCATGGTATACGCCACTTCCCTCTGATTGGAGCCCGGAACGGGTCGGTTGGCCTTCGCTCCGCATGGTAAGCCACCACAGGCCGAAGGCGAATATGTAAGTTCCGAAAGCAGTTCCCCACGCAAAGTATTCGAGCCGATTGATCGCCGCCAGAAACACGAGCAAATAGGCGAAGTCGCGCCCGGTCAGCCGTTCCAGGCGCGCAATCGAGGCCTCCGCCGCCTGGTTGGACCCAAGCGCGCGCTCCACCGAAAACGCGCAAAGTCCAAATCCGACCAACAGTATCGCCAGCAGGTAGAAGTAAGCGGCGCTGCCGCTGGCGCGATAGCAGCCCACCATCAGGCCGACGAACACGGCGACATGAACGATATTGTCGGTGATCATGTCGAGTTTGCCGCCCCATTCGGTCTCGCACATCTTTAGCCGGGCAAGCTCGCCGTCGACGCCGTCGATCGTGATGCCGGCCAGAAACAGCAGCGCTCCGAAAAGCCGCCACCAGTAGCTGGGAGTCGCGAACATCGCCGCCGCTACGAATCCGAGCGCGGTGTTCGAGAGCGTCACCTGGTTGGGAGTGATCGACGTGCGCCCCAGGCGGCAGCTTATGCGCCACGAGATCTTGCGGTCGAGCAGGCGCGCCAGCACGCCGTCGGTTTCGGCGGTCTCGAAGCGAATCGACCTCGCCAGCCGGACCTCGGCTTCGCGGGCGTCTTCGGGGCGGCTGTCGAGCGCGTAGGGCAGGCACCAGCCGGTTCGCGGCGCGATCGGCGCGACCTGTTGATCCATCTCGTTCAGCAGTTCGCCCAGCGGTCCGGTCGCCATCACGCCGCCGTTGCCCTCGACGCTCGATAGCTTGATCACCCTTTCAGGCTTGGCGTCGTGCGCGGCGATCATCTGGTCGAGTTGCGATCGGGCGAACACCAGATTGCCCGCGATCGCAAGGCAGGGCCGCTCCCGTTCGATCTCGAACGGCGAGGCGGGAAGTTCGGCCAGCGAATCGACAATCGCCACGTCAGGGTCGGCGCGGAAATCGCCGAGGGCTGCGTCCAGTTCGCGTCCTCGGGTCCCTTCGATGAAGAAGCGCTTAACTCCAGCCCGTTTGCAAATCAGAATCAGGCGCTCCATAAGGGGCCGCCCGAATATGAGGTCAGAGGCTCGCGACGGGACGCGAATGAGGGCCGTCTCTATCAACTGGGGTCTCGGAAAAGGCTTTTTGTTAAGACTAGGTTACTAGAGGAATCCGCCGGCCTAGTCAACGCACTCCAAGATTAGCTGATTCACTGACCATCCGGTTTGCTGCTGCGCTGCGCAATTTCATCGGACGACATCAATCTAGTGGCCTCGACGTTGGGCTGATAGACTCAGATGCTCGTGGCAAATCTGCGCGCGCTTCTGTTCGATTTCGGTGGTACCCTCGATTGTCCGGTCCACTGGCTCGATCGGTTTCTCTCGCATTATCGCGCGTGCGGTTTCGAGATCGAGCGCGCTGAGCTCG
Source organism: uncultured delta proteobacterium (assembly GCA_963749215.1). Classification (GTDB taxonomy): domain Bacteria; phylum Desulfobacterota; class Binatia; order Binatales; family Binataceae; genus CAVVMA01. The sequence continues at coordinate 50,386 of CAVVMA010000012.1, forward strand.
ATCCCGCTTTCGACCGCGCGACCGCACAGGCGTATCGGGCGACCGAGACGATCAGAAAGATTGGCCTACGAGGAGACGGTCGATTTTCTGTTGCGCGCCCAGATCGACCATCTGCGTTGCCTCGGACCTGAGCATCTGGGCCAACGATTTCAGCAGATGGGTCCTGCGGGTATTGAGGAATTACGAAATCGAATTGGCGCGGCTTTTGCTCAAGAGTCCCTTCGCGGAATGAAACGCAGCCGCGAGGTGATGGTGGCGCTGAAACGGCGATTTCGCCTCGGGGTGGTCTCGAACTTTTACGGCAATCTCGACCGGGTGCTGGCGGAGGGCGGGATGCTGGAGCTGATGGACGTCGCGGTGGACTCGTCATCGGTCGGAATTTTCAAGCCGGACCCGCGAATCTTCGCCACGGCGCTCGCGGCCCTGAACCAAGTTGCCCCGGAGGAAGTCGCAGTGATAGGCGATTCGCCGGACAAGGACTGCGAGCCGGCGCGCCGCGCCGGTATGAAGGCGATATGGCTGTGCAACCCGCCCGATCGCGTCGCTGCGCGAGACCTGGGCGACTTCGCGGATCTGAAAATTAACGCGCTCGACGAATTGCTGAAACTTCAATGGGCGAGAATATAAGCGGGGCAATACTCGCCGCCGGGACCGGCGAGCGCCTGCGTGCTGCCGCGCACGGCTTGCCCAAACCCCTGGCCGAGATAGCGGGCCGCACACTCCTGGGGCGTCAGGCCGAGGCGATCCTCGACGCCGGCGCCGGCCGCGTGCTGGCCATCGTCAATTCCGAAACCGCAAGACTGATTCGCGAGCGCCGCGTGAAACTGCCCGATGAACTTGAACTGGTCGTGCGCGACACGCCCAACTCGATGGAGACCCTGTTCGCGATCGGGGAGAGACTCCGGGCGGGATACTTTCTGCTCGCGACCGTCGACGCAATTATCCCGCACCCGGAGTTCAGGCGCTTCGTCGCAGAATCGATCGAGCTTGTCGCGTCCTCTGGCGCGAGCAACTTGAACGGAGTGCTGGCGGTTGCGAGATGGGGCGGCGACCGGCGTCCGCTTTTCGCCGAGATCGCGGCAGACGGCGTCATCAGTGGGCTCGGCGGACCCGAAGCTCCATTTGTGACTGCGGGCGTATACTTTTTCTCAACCGCGATATTCCGCTCTGCCGAGCAGGCCAGAGCGTCAAGGCTTGGCGCGATGCGCGAGTATCTGGCTTATCTGGTTGGGAGCGGGATGCGTTTTAAGGCGCTCGAAGTCAGCGGCGCTATCGACGTGGACGAAGGGCCGGACCTCGAGGCTGCGCGCGCGATGCTCGCCGATCGATCCGATTCCGCGTTCGCGGCCGATTCCGCGTTCGCTTCCGGGTCAGCGTTCGCGCGCAAGGGGCGAGACTGATTACGATGCGAGTGCTTGGAATATATCGCGAGCGCCAGTTCTCACCGGGCAAGGTCGATGCTGACGCGGCGATCCTCGACGCGGTACTCGGCGAACTCCGCAGCCAGGGCTTCGAGACCTCGGCCGTCGAGCCGTCGGCTCTCGGCGCGTGGCCGGGACCCGCGGTCGATCTCGTACTTGCGATGTGTCAGGGCGCCGAGCCTCTGCGCCAGCTCTCCGCGCTCGAACAGTTCGGTGCGGTCGCGATCAATTCGGCGCTCGCGATCCGGAACTGCTACCGCGACTTGCTGGGTCCGGGCCTGGCGCGCGCCGGGGTCCCGATTCCAGCCGGGGTGCTGCTCGGTACCGCGGCGCCGCTCCATGCGGGTTCGATGCTCGGGATGGAAATCGCGTTGCCGCTCTACGTCAAGCGTGGCGACCTTCATGCGCTGGGCTCCGACGACGTGCAGCGCGTGGAGACTCTCGATCAGCTTCGCCGCGCGCTGCGCAGCTTCGCCGAACGCGGCGTCGGCCACGCGTACGTGCAGCAGGAGATCATAGGCCGGCTGGTGAAGTTCTACGGCGTCAGCGGCGGCGTATACTTCACGACGCTTGCCGAGCGCGGCGAGCTGCCGGAGGCGGTCGATCGCCAGATCGCGATCGCAGCCTCCGCCGCCGCGGCCGCAATCGGCCTCGATGTGTGGGGCGGCGACGCGGTGGTCGACGACGAGGGCCGCTTCAGGATAATCGACTTCAACGACTGGCCGAGTTTCGCCCGCGTGCGCGAGCAAGCCGCGCATGCTATAGCACGTCGCGCGACATGGCTGCTCCAGCGCGCCCGCTTGAGTGCTTCGCGGGCCGGACTGCCATAGCGCGACCTGGAAGATGGAACAAAAGCTGCCGAAAGTCGTTTCCGCGGTGCCGGGACCGAAGTCCCGCCAGATCTTCGACGAAGAAGAGCGCTATGTCGCGCGCGGCCGCCAGCGGATCACGTCGCTGGCGGGCGTGGCCTTCCTGGAAGGCGAGGGCGCGACGCTCACCGACGCCGACGGCAACGTCTATGTCGATTTCTTCGCCGGATTCGGAGTGGCCAGCCTCGGCCACGGCCATCCCGGCCTTGCCCAGGCGATCGCCCGGCAGTCCTCGCGTCTGATGGTCGGCACCTTCGCGACGCCGCAACGCGCTGAAGCATTCAGGCTGCTCAGCGAGGTCGCGCCGGGAAACCTCAAGCGCGCGAATCTTTACAGCGGCGGCGCCGAGGCGGTCGAGGCGGCTTTGCGCCTGGCCCGCTCCGCGACCAAAAAACACGAAGTGCTCGGCTTCTGGGGCGGATTCCACGGCAAGACCAGCGGTGTGATCGGTCTTATCGGCGACGAGTTCAAGCAAGGCTATGGGCCGCTCGCCGGCGGCAACTATCTGGTGCCGTATGCCGATTGCTACCGATGTCCGTTCAAGCTCGAGTATCCCGAATGCGGGATGTTCTGCGTCGAGTTTGCCGCCAAACAGCTCAAGAGTTCCTCCGCCGGCGCCTTGGCCGCGGTGATCGTCGAGCCGATGCAGGGTACCGCCGGCAACGTAATACCGCCCGACGATTACCTTCCGGCGCTAAAGGATCTGGCGCGGCAAAACGACGCGCTCCTGATCGCGGACGAAATGATCAGCGGCTTCGGCCGCACCGGCAAATGGTGGGGCGTCGAGCATAGCGGCGTGGCGCCGGATATCATGACGGTCGGCAAGGGGATGGGTGCGGGCTTTCCGGTCTCGGGGGTTCTGATGAGCGAAGAGCTCGCCGGCGCCGAGCCATTCTCGAAGCCCAGCGCGTCGTCGTCGAGCTATGGCGGAAATCCGCTGGCGGCCGCGGCGCTAGCCGAGACTATCAAGGCGATCCAGCACGAGAAGCTGGTCGAAAATTCGCGCACGGTCGGCGCCGCGCTGCTCAAGCGATTGCTGGCGCTCCAGGAGAAGTATGAGTTTGTCGGTGACGTTCGCGGGCGCGGCCTGCTGATCGGCATGGACCTGGTGCGCGATCGAAAGACCAAGGCATTTCTGAGTCGCAAGGTCACCGAGGCGATTTTCAAGGAAGCGCTCAAGCGCGGGCTGCTGACCACGAGTTATTTTCCGCGCGTGCGGATCAATCCGCCGCTGGTGATCACTGAGCAGCAGGCCGCCGCGGGCGCCGCGATCCTCGACGAAGTGTTCGCGTGGGTGCGCGATCACCTCGATTGGCGGCAAGCCTGAGGTCGATTGGCGGCAAGCTTGAGTCCGCGTCCAGGCCGGCAATCCCGGGGTTTCAGATGACTGGTTCGAACGCCGCGCTGTTCTTTGACTTGGGCGGCACGCTGGTGGAGCTCGACGACAAGCGATCGCTGCCGCTGGATTCCAACGGCAAAGTGATCGTCAAGTTGTTGCCCAACGTTGCCGAGACCCTCGTTCCGATCCACGACCATCTTTTTTTCATCGTGACCAATCAGGCCGGAATCAGACGCGGCTGGTTCCCGGCCGAGGTAATCGAGGCTGCGATCATCGAGGTCGATCGGCAACTCGGCGATATCCTGACCGCGTGGGAGATTTGTCCTCATACCGACGACGATCGCTGCGGATGCCGCAAACCTCTGGGCGGCATGATCACCGCGCTGGCCGGCACCTACGGCGTCGATCTGGCCGCCTCGACGATGGTCGGCGATCAGGAAGTCGACCAACTCGCCGCGAAAGCGGCGGGAGTCGGAAAGTTCGTCTACGCGAAAGATTTCTTCGGCTGGAAGTGAGACTAAATCGGCGGCCTGGATTGTCAGTCAAGCATGCGCGGCGGGGCTTTGTGTCCCTCTCCCGCATTGCCGCGGGAGAGGGCGAGCCGCGCGGTCGAAAGTCAATTCCTTTAGGTTTTCCGCGCGGCGCGGGTGAGGGTCCCTGCAGAGTCCCAATCGATGTACTACTTTCTGTATGACCCTCACCCTCGCCCTTGTATGTTCCGCTCGGAGTCCGAAGATGGAGTAGGACAAGGGCGCGGCAGGCCGAATTACCCTAGGTTGAAGGAAACCGAGGGAGAGCGTGGTCGCCGCGCCCGCAACTCCGGCCCAGAGCCCGAACAGTCGCTGGGGCGGCCTGACAGGCACAGCCCGAATCGCGCAAGGAAGGGCGGGGCCGGCGCCACGAAGGAGCGGATCATGGACGGAGCGATATTGGTTGGCATCGATGTGAGCAAGCGCACGCTGGCAGTGGCCCTGTCCAGCGGCGAATCGTTCAGCGTGTCTAACGATGAGCCAGGCCTCGTCACGCTGCTCGAGCGCTTGAGTCCAGGCACGGTCGAGCTGGTGGTAATCGAGGCCTCGGGCGGTTACGAGCGCGCCGCCTACCTGGCGCTGTGGGCGGCGGGCGTACCCACCGCCTTGGTCAACCCGCGCGACACCTATCACTTTGCCCAAGCGGGCCGACACCTGGCGAAGACTGATCGGCTGGATGCGCGCGGGCTGTGCGAGTTCGCCGAGCGGATGCAACCGGCGCCTACGCCGGTGCCGGAGGCGGCCGACGAGGAACTTAAAGCGTTGGTGATGCGCCGCCAGCAGGTAATCAAAATGTTGAGTGCGGAACGCAACCGCAGCCAGCAGGCAGCGCGCTCGATCCGCCCCAGCATCGCGCGCGTGATTCGCGCCCTGGAGCGTGAACGGGCTGCGCTTGATCACCAGATCCAGCAGCGCCTGCGCGACCATCCGCCCCTGAGCCAGCGCTGCGCGCAGCTCGACCAGGTGCCGGGCATAGGCGCGGTGACCGCGGCGATCATCGTGGCGCGGCTGCCCGAACTGGGCCACCTGGACCGCAAGCAGATCGCGGCACTGGTGGGCGTCGCGCCGTTCGACCAGCAAAGCGGCGCGTGGCGCGGGCGCAGTACCATCTTCGGCGGCCGCGCCGACGTGCGCAGTGCGCTGTATATGGCGACGCTCTCCGCGATTCGTTGTAACCCCGCGCTGCGCAGTTTGTATCGCCGCCTGCGCGACGCCGGCAAGCCCAAGAAAGTCGCCCTGCTCGCCGCCACCCGCAAGCTGCTCACCATCCTCAATGCGATGCTCAAACATCAGACCCCTTGGAACCCGCCATGTCCAAATCCCGCTTAAGCTTCCGGCCCGTTGTCCACAAGTCCACAGGCGGGATACTGCCCAAAATCCCAGAGCCTGTGGACCCTGTGGGCAACGCGCCGCGCCACTTGACTCCCAACACAGTCGCTCTCCCGGCCAGCGGGAGAGGGAACAGACAGGGACCGTGAAACTGCGCGGCGGAATCTCCGGATTCGGTGCGGTCGCCGCGCAGGCGCATCTGCCCGGATGGCGCACGCGGCCGGAGATCCAAATCGTCGCGGTGCACGATCCGGTTCCCGAGCGACGCCATCAGGCGCTCCGCCTGATCAAGAACGTTCGCGTCTACGAAGACCTTGACCTGATGCTGGCCGGCGAGCGGCTCGACTTCCTCGATGTCGCGAGCCCTCCGGCGCTTCACGCGCAGGCCGCGCGGTCCGCGCTCGAAGCCGGCGCGCACGTTATCGTCGAGAAGCCGCTCTGTCTGGATTTGGCGGAATTCGACGCGCTGGCGAAGTTTGCCACGGCGAATGCGCGGGTCCTGATGTGCGTGCACAACTGGAAGTATTCGGCCGCATACCGGCTGGCGTATGAGATGGTTTACGTCTCGCGCGAGCTGGGGCCGCTCAGCTACCTGGCGCTGGAACGAGCGCGCACCGAGCCGGCCGGCGCCGGTGCGTCCGGCGCCGCATGGCGGCTCGATCCGTCGCTTGGCGGCGGAATCCTGATCGATCACGGATGGCACGTCTTCTACCTGATGCGTTGGTTGATGGGAGAATCGCCGCTCGAAGTTTCCGCCTTCCTTGGTTCGCGCGCCGGCGAAGCGGTCGACGATCATCGCCGACGTGCGGGTCCGATTCCCGGACGACAGGATTGCGTACTGCCATCTTTCCTGGCGGGCTCCGGCGCGCCGCACTGCAGCGGTCCTTTTCGGCGAACATGGAATTCTGGTATCCGAGGGAGAGCGCGCACGTCTGACCGATCGCTCAGGCGCCACTCGCGAGTTTCCGGCTGCCGACGCTCCCGACGACTCGTACCATGCCGCCTGGTTCGCGGGCATGGCGGGTGAATTCGAAACGGCGGTGACGCGAAGCGATTTGGGTCTCGTCGCGGTCAATCTCGCTGAAGCCAGGACGGCGCTGGCCTTGATAATCGCCGCCCGCCGCTCGAGTCTCGCCCGCGGAACCGGCGTCGCGATAAGTGCCTGACCGAGCGGACGGGACTCTTGACTTTCTTTTCAGAGGCAGCATAGAGTCCCGTTGACCGCTAGGTTAGTCGCCGGGGTGAGGGGACAGAGCGGTCGCGACCGGTTCGGTCGCAGGGTCTGGATGGGCTGTTCTTGGCCGCGCGCCCGTGGATGGTGGAGGGCTGGAAACGGGCGAAGCGGGATTCGCGGGGTTCTTACATTACGATGATTTCAGCAGCGTCTCGGGCGTCGGCTCAGGATTCGCGTGACGAGATTCTAAAGTCCGCGACGGGCCTGTTTGCGGGTCGCGGATTTCACGAAACCTCGATGTCCGAGGTGGCGCGCGAAGCCCGGGTCAGTAAGGCTCTGATCTTCTGGCATTTCAAAACCAAGGAAGAGCTGTTTCTGGCCGTATTGAATCGCCTCCTCGAGCCGTACTTCATTGATTTTGCTGAGGAAACCGCATCACTTAACGAACGCGATCAGATCACGAAGCTGGTCGAGATGTACTTGTCGTTCGTTCGTGACAATGCAAGCTCAGTGCGCTTTTTTATCGCTCAACTGCTCCATGGCGAGCGGCTTTCGGACGGCCTGAACGATCAGGTGCTCAAGCTCTACGACGGCTATCGAAGTCTCCTGACCGATTTGGTGCGCCGCGCCCAGGAGAAGGATCTCTGCGGCCGGGATTTCACGCCCGAGGCGGCTGCGGGATTCCTGCTCTCAGCGCTGAACGGCACGCTGGTCGAAATTCTCTTCATGGGCAATGGAGCGATCGACACCGAGGCGACGATCTCGATGCTGCGGCGGTGGCTGCTCCAGGAAGCCCCGCATGGCGGCAGCAAGGCCGTCGCCTGACTCAACTCAACCGTTACAGGGGAAGCTGAAGCTATGCGCGTACCGCTCCGACTGATGGTCGACCTTGCCCGGTACATGACTCGCAAGAAGCGTTCGGGCGAACAGTACTTTCCGCTGGTACTGATGCTCGAACCGCTTCACGCCTGCAACCTCGCTTGTATCGGCTGCGGCCGGATCGTCGAGTACAAGGACACGATTCGCGATCAGATGCCGTTGGAGGAGGCGCTGGCCTCCGCCGATGAAGCCGGCGCGCCGATCGTCTCGATCTGCGGCGGTGAGCCGCTGATGTACAAGCATATCGTGCCGCTGACGAAGGGGCTTATCGAGCGCAAGCGCCATGTCCAGATTTGCACCAACGCGCTGCTGCTGGAGCGGTTCGTCAAACAGGTCGAGCCCAGCGTCTACCTGAGCTTCAACGTTCATATCGACGGGATGCGCGAGACTCACGACCGGGTGGTCGATCGCGACGGGGTGTTCGACACCTGCGTGCGCATGATCAAGATGCTCAAGGCCAAGGGCTATCGCGTCCAGACCAACAGCACGATCTTCAGGGAAACCAGTGCGGATGAGATCGAAGAATTGATCAAGATGCTGGCGGGACTGCACGTAGACGGGATGCTCCTCACGCCGGGTTATCACTACCAGGTCCTCGAGAACGACATCTACCTCAAGAAGGAGGAGATGCCGGTGAAGTTCAAGCGGGTGAGAAAGCTGGCCGAGGATTACAAGATCATGAACACGCCCATCTACCTCGACTACTTGACGGGCGATCGTGACCTGCTGTGTAGCCCGTGGACCACGGTCACGCGCAATCCTCGGGGATGGAAGGGGCCCTGCTACCTGATTACCAACGGCCACTACAAGACCTTCACCGAGCTGCACCAGGCGACCGATTGGGAGTTCTACCGTACCAAGCAGGATTTCAGATGCCGCGACTGCAAATTGCATTCCGGTTTCGAGGGGACGGTCGCGCTTGATGTTGGCAAGAACCTGAAGGATACGTGGTCGATGGCGCGCTACTACTTGCAGTAGTGATCGACGGCGCCGGCTGGCTCGCGACGCTCGCTTAGACGGATGGCCGCTTTTGCCTCCTCGGTAGGAGGCGGCCGGTCGTTATCGGCCGGCGCGTGAGGGTTCTATCGCCCATTAGAGACGGAAGCTGATGCGACACACAAAGCCCAACCGAGCCGCAATCTCGCACGCTGCCGCCGCGGCGCGAGTGCTCGCGGCATCCGGCGCAAGGCGCGCGTCGGTCGGGTATCAACTTTCGAGATCGATCGCTATCTCAAGGAGCGCGCGGCGCTGGTCGAGCGCGAGCTCGCCAAGGCCGTTCCCGAGTCCGGCGGGCCTGCCTCGCAGCTTTCCGAAGCGATGCGTTACAGCCTGCTTGGCGGCGGCAAGCGGTTGCGTCCGATCCTTGTGCTGGCGGCCTGCGAGGCGGTTGGCGGACGGATCGAAGCGGCGATGGCTTTCGCCTGCGCGATCGAGATGATCCACACGTACTCGCTGGTCCACGACGACCTGCCGTGCATGGACAACGACGACCTTCGCCACGGCCGGCCGACCAGCCATAAGGTTTACGGCGCAGCGATCGCGACCCTGGCCGGCGACGCGCTCCTGACCGACGCGTTCGAGGTTGCCGCGCGCTGCGATACGCAACTGAATCCCGCGGTCGTGTTGCAGACTCTGCGAGAGCTGTCCGTAGCGGCGGGCTCGGCCGGGATGGTCGCGGGCCAGGTGATCGACGTGCTCGGCGAGGGCAAGCCTGCCGGCCTTGAGGAGCTCAAGTACCTGCACAGCCGAAAGACCGGCGCGCTGTTCGTCGCCGCGGTGCGATGCGGCGCGCGGCTGGGCGGCGCGAGTCAATCTCAACTCGAGGCGCTCACCGAATACGCTCGCGCCCTGGGCCTGGCCTTTCAGGTTATCGACGATTTGCTCGACGTTCGAGTCCTCGACCGAGCAAATGGGCAAGCGGACGCAGAAGGATCAGGCGCACGGCAAGGCCACCTATCCCGCGATACTCGGGACCGAAGGGTCGCGCGAGCTTGCGCGCCGGCTCGAACGTCAGGCGCACGAGGCCCTGCGCTCTTTCGGCCGGCGGGCCGAGCCGCTGCGCCATCTGGCGAGCTTCGCGGTGGAGCGCAACGCATGAGCACAGCCCGGTCATCCGAACAGCTCGCGGCGGCCGCTGCGGCTACAGATCTGCGTTCGCGGGCATATGGCGCACGCCAGGCGGTGCTGCTTTCGCCGGGGAATCTCGCGTTGCGCGAATTCGATCCGCCTCATCCGGGGCCGGGCGAAATTTTGCTCGAGATTCGCTGCGCACTCAGTTGCGGCACCGATCTGAAGACCTTTCGCCGCGGCCATCCGATGTGGCCGACGCCGATGCCGTTCGGCCATGAGTTCTCCGGCGTCGCCGCCGAAGTCGGGCCCGACGCCGGCGATTTCAAGGTCGGCGATCCCTTGATGGCAGCGCCGACAGCTCCGTGCGGCCGCTGTTTTCATTGCCAGCGTGGCGAGGAAAATCTCTGCCCGCAGTGCATGGAAAAAATGGTGATGGGCGCCTATGCCGACTATCTGCTGCTGCCCGCGCAGGTCGTCGCCCGCAATACCTTCAGGAAACCCGCCGACGTGCCGTTCGAAGAGGCGGCGCTGCTGGAGCCGATGGCCTGCGTGGTGCACGCGCAACAGATGGCGCAGCCGCAGGCCTTTGAGAGCGTGCTGATTATCGGCGCCGGTGCATTCGGACTGCTGCACATGATGTTGCTGAAGGCCGCCGGAGTGCGTCAGGTCGTGGTGGCGGGGCGCCGCAAGTCAAGGCTGCAATGGGCCGGCGAGCTCGGCGCCGACCAGGTGATCGACGTTCAGCACGAAGATCTGGCGGCCGCGGCCGCGCGGCTCAACGGCGGTCACGGTCCCGACCTCGCGATCGAATGCACCGGGCAGGTGCTGGCCTGGCAGGACGCATTCGCGCGCGTCAGGCGCGGGGGCCGGGCGGTCTTCTTCGGTGGATGCGTGCCGGGAACCGTGCTCAGTGTCGACACCCGCCGGATGCATTACGACAATCTCACCCTGCTCGGCCCGTTCCATTTCCGCCCGCGCGACGTGCGGACCGCATTCGAGTTGCTGCGCGACCGAAAGTCCCGCGCGGGACGAATCGTCAACCATCGGCGGCCACTGAGCGAGCTTAGCGAAGTGTTCGGGATGCTCGAACGGGGCGAGGTGCTCAAGTGCGCGGTCGTTCCCTGATCCGGATTCGGCAAGCTAAAGAAATTCACCAGCAAGCTGCAAGGTTCCTAATTCCATGAATCAAGCAATCGAAGTCGAAACCACCCACGCCCATGCGGCCTCTCTCGCCCGCGATGAGTTCGCGGCCAAGGTCGATTTCACGATCGATCGCGCCCAGCGCGGGCTGATCGCGATCCAGCACGACGCGGGCTACTGGCATGGCTCGCTCGACGCCAACGCCGAGATGAACTCCGAGTTCATCATGTTCAACCACTTCATGGAGGACGTTGACCTCGAGCTCGAGGCGAAGCTGAAGAAGTTTCTGCTCGACACGCAGCAGTCTGACGGCAGTTGGAGCCTGTACGCCGGCGGACCGGGCTATCTGTCGAGCACGATCGAAGCCTACTTCGCGCTCAAGCTGGCCGGGATGCGCGCGGGCGACGAGCCGATGATGGCGGCGCGGCGCTGGATTCTCTCGCACGGCGGTATCGCCAACACGGGCACGCTGTCGCGCTTCTACCTTGCCTGCATGGGCCAGGTGCCATGGTCGGCGACCGCCTCGCTGCCGGTTGAGTTCATGCTCGCGCCCAACTGGTTTCCGGTGAACATCTATGAGCTCGGCTCGTGGGCGCGCGGCACCCTCGTGCCGCTGATGGTCCTGCAAGCCACCCGCGTGATGCGCAAGATTGACTATCGCCAGGGCGCGCTCGAACTGTATATCCAGCCGCCGCACTTCACCAAATTCCGGCACATGCGCGGCCGGCGCCTGCTCTCGCTGCGCACCGCCTTCAACGGCATCGACAAGGTGCTCCACTTCTACGACCGTCACAATCTTGACTCGCTGCGCCATCGTGGTCTCGTCGCGGCGGAAAACTGGATCCTCGAACGTCAGGATGCCAACGGCTCATGGGGCGGGATTCAGCCTTGCTATCTGCTCAGCGCGATGGCGCTGAAGGCGCTCGGCTACCGCAACGACCATCCGGTGATCAGGAAAGGCTACGAGGCGACGCGCGAGCTGCTCTGGGACTTCGGCGACAAGACGCTGTGCATGCCCTGCGTCTCACCCAACTGGGACACGGCGATCGCGGCCAAGGCGCTGCTCGAATCGGGGCTCGCGCCGGACCATCCCGCGCTCCGGAAGACGGCGCAGTGGCTGTTCGACCATCAGATTTTCAAGCGCGGCGACTGGTCGGTGAAGCGGCCCAATTTGGAGCCCGGCGGCTGGTCGTTCCAGTTCTTCAACGACTGTTATCCCGACGTTGACGATGCCGCGATGATCCTGACCGTGCTGCCGCACGTCGCCGTCGACGACGAGCAGGTGAAAGAGCGCTCGGTCCGGACCGGGGCGAACTGGGTGATGGGGATGCAGTCGAAGGACGGAGGCTTCGCGGCCTTCGACGTCGACAACGACTCGCGCTGGCTCAACCAGGTGCCGCTGGCCGATGTCGAAGCCGTTACCGATCCGAGCTGTCCCGACTTGACCGGCCGCGCGCTCGAAATGATGGGCGCGGTCGGCTATCGCGCCGACCATCCGGTTGCGCACCGCGCCATCCGATGGCTCAAGCGAAATCAATCGCGTGACGGCGGATGGTGGGGACGATGGGGTGTAAACTACCTCTACGGCACGTTCTCGGCGCTGGCGGGCCTGCGCGCGGTCGGCTGCGATTTGAAGCAGCCGTGGATACAGCGGGCGGTCGCCTGGCTCAAGTCGGTGCAGAACTCCGACGGCGGATGGGGCGAGAGTCCGCTCAGCGACAGCGATCGCGCCTGGCGCGGCAAGGGCGCCAGCACTGCCTCCCAGACCGCATGGGCGGTGATTGGCCTGCTTGCCGGCGAGGACCCGTTGAGCGATAGCGTGATGCGCGGGGTCGCATGGCTTACGGAGCATCAGGCGGACGCGGGCGACTGGGAAGAGGCCGCGTCGACCGGCAACGGCTTCCCGAATCATTTCTATCTCCGCTACCAGCTTTATCCGCATTATTTTCCGCTTATGGCGCTCGGCCGTTTTCGCAGCCGCCTGGTCGAGTTGGCCAACCGCTGACCGGAGTGCGAACCTGACGGGAGCACGATGAAATCGATCGCGATTCTGGGCTCGACCGGTTCGGTCGGCGTCACCACGCTCGACGTTGTGAGCCGCTTCCCGGATCGGTTCAAGGTCGTCGCGATGGCGGCGGGCGGCAATCTCGATCGGCTGGCCGAGCAGATAAAGCGGTTTCGGCCCGAGCTGGTGTCGGTCGCGAGACCGGAGCTTGCGCGCGAGCTGGCGGCGCGGCTCGGGTCCCATCCGGTGACGATCCTGCACGGCGCCGAGGGCGCCGTCGCCGTCGCGACCCATCCTGAAGCCGCGATGGTCGTTTCGGCGCTGGTCGGCGCGCTCGGGCTTGGTCCCACGCTCGCTGCGATCAAGGCGGGCAAGGACATCGCGTTCGCCAACAAGGAAGTGCTGGTGGTTGCGGGCGAGATCGTCACTCGCGCGGCGGCCGAGCGCGGCGTGATGCTGCTGCCGGTCGACAGCGAGCACAACGCGATCTTTCAGTGCCTGGAGGGACGGCCGCGCTCCTCGCTGAAGCGAATCATCCTGACTGCTTCCGGCGGCCCGTTCCTGAAACTGCCGCGCGAGCGGTTCCACTCGGTCACGATTGCGGACGCGCTCAACCATCCGACCTGGCGGATGGGCAACAAGATCACCATCGACTCCGCAACCCTGATGAACAAGGGGCTCGAGGTTATCGAAGCGCGCTGGCTTTTCGACGTTGGTCCCGAACGCATCTCGGTGGTGATCCATCCGCAGAGCGTGGTGCATTCGATGGCCGAGATGATCGACGGGTCGGTGATCGCCGAGATGGCGATTCCCGACATGGCGATTCCGATCGCCTATGCGCTCGCGTTTCCGGAGCGCCTGCCGCTGGACCATCTGCGGCCGCTCTCGCTGGTCGATTGTGCGACGCTCACCTTCGAGCAGCCCGACCTGGAGCGATTTCCGTGCTTGCGCCTGGCGTACGAAGCCTTGCGCGCCGGCGGCACGATGCCGGCCTGTCTCAATGCTGCCAACGAGGAGCTGGTCGCGGGTTTTCTCGGCGGGAGCGTGAGCTTCGCCGACATCCCGCGCCATATCGAGACCGTGATGGGACGTCATCGGAACCACGCGCCGCGCAGCCTCGAAGACTTGTTCGAAGTCGACGGCTGGGCGAGGGCCGCAGCTCGCGACCTGATTGGGGTCGCGCCGGCCGAATCGATTTGAGCACCGGCGAGCCGCGCATCGGATGGGCGCGCATCGGATTGGATGGTACGGGCAAGTGACCGAGTATCGTGAAGCCAGCGTGCCCGCGTTCGCGCCCGCTGCAGCCGGAGCGGGCGAGCCTCGCGAATCGATCGCGCTGGCCGAGGCCTACTCGTACTGCACCCGCCTGGCGCGATCGCATTACGAGAACTTCACGGTCGCGTCCTTCCTGATGCCGCGCGCGATGCGCCCGCACATGCATGCGATTTACGCCTACGCGCGGATCGCCGACGACTTCGCCGACGAGGATCGCGACCTCGCCAAGCTCGACCAATGGGAGCGGGAGCTCGATCTCTGCTACGCCGGAGCGCCGCGCCATCCGGTGTTCGTGGCGCTTTCGGACACGGTGCGGCGCTTCGATATTCCGCGCGAGCCGTTCGCCGATCTGCTGCGCGCCTTCCGCTCCGATGTTGACTTCAAGGGCTTCGAGACGCTCGACGATCTGCTCGGCTACGCGCGCTACTCGGCCAATCCGGTCGGACGGCTGGTGCTGTACCTGTTCGGCTATCGCGACCCCGAGCGCCAGCGCCTTTCCGACCTGGTTTGCAGCGGACTTCAGCTCGCCAATTTCTGGCAGGATATCGCGATCGATCTCGGCAAGGGGCGGATTTACATTCCGCGCCGCGACCTGGCGCGGGTCGGTTACAGCGCCGCCGATTTGCGCAGCGGGATCGTGAATCACAGCTTCGTCGAGTTGATGCGTCAGGAAATCGGCGCAGCGCGCGCGATGCTGGTCGAGGGCGCGGAGCTGCATCGCAAGCTCGATCGGCGGCTCGCGCGCGACATCCTGATGTTTGCCGGCGGCGGCCTGGCTATTCTGCGCGCGATCGAGAATGCCGGCTACGACGTCTTCCGCTCGCGGCCGAAGCTCGGCAAGCTCGATTACCTTCGTCTTGGATGGCGCGCAATGCGGGGACGGCTCGATGTCTGAGGTGAACGGCGACAAGGCGGCGGCCGCCGCGGCGATCGAGCGCGAAGCGGTGGCCACACTCGAGGACGACTACGCGCGATGCGCGCAGGTCACGCGCGAGGCGTCGTCCAATTTCTACTACGCCTTCATGCTGTTGCCGTCCGAGCGCCGCCGCGCGCTCCACGCGGTCTACGCCTTCTGCCGCTTCATCGATGATATCGCCGACGAGGCCGCGGTGCGCGATCCGGCCGTGCTGCTCGCCCGCTGGCGCGAGGAGCTCGAGCGCGTTTTCAACGGCGCGCCGACACGCCCGGTGTCACGCGCGCTGGCCGACAGCGTGCGGCGCTTCAACGTCGCGCGCCGCTATTTCGACGAGGTGATCGACGGCGTCGAGATGGATCTCTCGCGCACGCGCTATCAGACCTTCGACGATCTCCGCCTCTACTGCTACCGCGTCGCCTCGGCGGTGGGGCTGATATGCATCGAGATTTTCGGCTATCGCAACCCGATCACTCGCATCTACGCCGAGAACCTTGGTATCGCCTTCCAGTTGACCAACATCCTGCGCGACATCAGCGAGGACGCGGGCCGGGGCCGAATCTATGTGCCGCTGGACGATCTCGCGCGATTCGGCGTAAGCCCGGAAGAGATCTTCGACGGTGTTCACAGCGAGCGCTTCGAGCGGCTGATGGAGTTCGAGGCCAATCGCGCGCAATCGTTCTACGAAGCCGCCGAACGCGCGCTGCCCCCGGAGGATCGCTCGACCCTGCTGACGGCGGAGGCGATGCGCCTCATCTACGGCGCGCTGCTGAAGCGGATCATGCGATCGGGGTATCACGTGCTGGGTCGGCGCCACAGTCTTTCCGCGCCACGCAAGCTCCTTCTGGTTGGCCGTGCCTGGGCCAGCGCCCGCCTGATCCCCGCGCGCGGGAATTAGCTGCGTGTCCCAAGGTTTCGCCACAGAAGTGGGCCGCGAATCTGCGGATGCGCGATGGTCGAACCTAAAGACGTTGTCATAATCGGCGGCGGATTCGCCGGCCTGAGCGCGGGCGTCGCGTTGGCCGAGCGCGGATTCCGCGTCGCGCTGCTCGAGCGCAAGCCTGCGCTCGGCGGGCGGGCCTATTCGTTTCGGGATCCCGAAACCGGCGACCTGGTCGACAACGGCCAGCATGTCCTGATGGGATGCTACCGCGAGACGCTGAGCTTCCTCGACAAGATCGGCACGCGCGACAAGCTGGTCTTCCATCAGAACCTCGAAATCGAGATGCTCGCCGCAAGCGGCGCGCGCGCCCGCCTCTACACGGCGCACGTACCGGGACCGCTGCACATGGGCGCCGCGATGCTCCGCTACGGGCATCTCACACCCGCCGAGCGGCTGCGCCTGATGGTCGGCGGGGCGCGCCTGCTCCAGATGCGCCGGAGCGATCGCGCGCGGTTGCAAACGCTCACGGTCGAGCAGTTGATGAGCGAGTTGCGCCAGGGCGAGACTGCGCGCTGGAGCTTCTGGTATCCGCTCACGATCGCGACCCTCAATGAAGATCCGGCGCTGGCCTCGGCCTCGCTGCTGGCCGAAGTCTTGAAGCGCGCGTTCTTCTCGCGCCGTTCGGACTCGGCGTTCGTCTATTCGCGGGTCGGTCTCAGCGAGCTCTACTGCACCGCGGCCGCGGCTTTTATAGAGCGCAACGGCGGCGTAGTCGCCTCGCATGCCGCGGTGCAGGAGCTCGAGCTCGATAGCGACGCGACGGTGAAGAGCGTCAGGCTGCGCGACGGCCGGCGCCTGGAAGCCGCCAATTTCATCTCGGCGGTGCCGTCGGCGCAGTTGCTCGCGATGCTGCCCGAGCCACTCGCCGCCGACCCGTTTTTCTCGCCCTTTTTGGAGCTGGGAACCTCGCCGATAATCTGCGTCCATGTGTGGCTCGATCGCGAGGTGACCGACTTCGCGTTCGTCGGCTTTATCGGCACCTCGACGCAATGGCTCTTCAACAAGCGCCGGATTTTCGAGCAGCACGGCGAGCGCCATCCGGGGTACTTGAGCTTCGTGATCAGCGGCGCGCGCCCGCTGATCGACCGCAGCAACGACGAGTTGCTGGAGCAGGTGATGAGCGATCTGCGCGCGATGATCCCGGCGGCGCGGCAGGCTCAGGTGGTCAAGGCGCTGGTGCTGAAGGAGAAGCAGGCCACGATGGCGCCCGATCCGCGCTCGAATCAGATTCGGCCGCGGGCCGAGACTCCGCTGCGCAATTTCTTTCTGGCCGGCGACTGGATTCAGACCGGCTTGCCGGCCACGATCGAAAGCGCGGTGATTTCCGGGCGCGCCGCTGCCGAAGCGATCGCCGCCCGCGTCGCAGGTCTGTCCGCCGCGGCATAGTCCGGGCCCTTCCGATGCCGAACAGGATCGCGCTTGTCACCGGAGGCAACGGTTTCGTCGGATGCCACGTCGTGCGCGCCCTGCTCGCGCGCGGCGATCGCGTTCGGGTGCTGGTGCGCGACGGCGCCGACTTCCGCGCGCTGGAGGGGCTCGATTGCGAGCGCGCGGTCGGCGACGTCCGCGACGCCGCTGCGGTCGAGCGCGCGGCGCACGGATGCGCCGAAATCTACCACCTCGCCGCCGACTACCGGCTCTGGGTGCTCGACGAAGCGCCGATGTACGCTGCCAACCTCGACGGCACGCGCCACGTGCTCGAAGCCGCCCGCCGCGCCGGCGCCGAGCTGGTCGTTCATACCAGCACCGTCGGCGCGCTCGGCATCCCCAAAAATGGGCCGGGACAGGAAGACACTCCGGTCTCGCTCGACGACATGGTCGGCCCCTACAAGCGGAGCAAGTTCATGGCCGAGCAGGCCGCGCTTGACGCCGCGCGCGAGGGCCTGCGCGTCGTGATCGTCAATCCTTCCACGCCGGTCGGCGCGCTCGATCTGAAGCCAACTCCGACCGGACGCATCATCGTCGATTTCCTCAAGCGCCGGATGCCTGCCTATGTCGACACGGGGCTGAACCTGGTCGATGTCGAAGACGTCGCCCAGGGACATCTGCTCGCGGCCGAACGCGGCAAGCCCGGCGAGAAATATATCCTCGGCGGTGAGGACCTGACGCTCGCGGAATTCTTCGCGCGGCTCGCCGCGCTCTCGGGCCTGCGCGCGCCGCGGGTCAGAATTCCCTATCCGATCGCGCTTGGGTTCGCGCTTGGCGCCGAGGCGGTCGCGCGCACGATCACAAAACGGCCGCCGCGCGCGAGCCTCACCGAAGTCCGGATGGCGCGCAAGAAGATGTTCTTCGACTCGGGCAAGGCGCGCCGCGAGCTGGGCTACGCGCCGCGCCCGATCGACGGCGCGCTCGACCGCGCGATCGCGTTCTTCCGCCAGTCCGGCGCCGTACACGTGGCCGCCTGAAGCCGCGATGGGAGTTCTGCTGTCGACTATCGCGCTCCGCCCGTACGTCTTCGTATTCCTGGCCGCCTACCTCTTCATCGCGATCGTGAACTTCGGCTGGCGGACGACCATTCTGTTTACCGTGCTGACCTACGCGGTCGCGTTCGCATGCGAGGCGAGCTCGGTAAGCAACGGCTTTCCGTTCGGCCTGTATCACTACGTCGAAGCCACTCGCGGCCGCGAAATCTGGATCTTCGACGTGCCCTTTTTCGACTCGCTCTCGTTCACGTTTCTCAGCTTCGCGAGCTACACGGTGGCGCTGCTGATAAGCTCGCCGCTTTACCGGTCCGGAATCGATCTCAGGCTGCTCGACACGTTCGCGATTCGGCGCGCGCCGCGGGTCTGGCTGATGGCGGCGCTGTTCATGGTGATGGTCGATTGGGTGGTCGACCCGCTGAGCGTGATGGGCGATCGATGGTTCCTCGGCAGAATCTTCTGGTACGACCCGCCGGGGCCGCATTTCGGGGTGCCGATCGCGAATTATCTCGGCTGGTTTCTGGTCGCGGCGATAACCGTCGCGATCTTCCAGCAACTGGATTCGCGGCTCAACCGCGGCGCCTCGTCGCGTCCCGCCGGCGTGATGCCGGCGCTGCCGTCGCGCGCGCTGTACGGCCCGATGCTCTACGCCGGAATCGTGACGTTCGGGATCGCGATGCTGTTCCGGGTCGGCGCGAGCGAAATCGGATGGGCGAGCGTGTTCGTCCACCTGCCGCTTCTGGCACTCGTGATCCACATCGTGACCCGCGCCGACAGCTACGGCGATTCAGCCGCGATCGCGCGCCATCTCGAAGACTTCCCCTGGGACACGCGGTTCGTGAAAAGGTGACTCGCTTCACTTTTTCACGCCCCACGCTCGCTCGAATTCCCACACTTCCGGAAATCCCATCAGCTCGTGGAACGCCTGTAATCCCGATTCGCCCCGGAAAAGCGGCACGCTCGCGGCGCCGCGCGCGCGCAGATGCTCGTATGCGACCCGAATCGCCTCTGCCGCCGCGAGCAGGCCCGTCACCGGATGAATCGCGATCGCGAATCCGAGTTCCTTGAGGCGCTCCGCACCGACGGCCGGCGTCCGCCCGCCCTCGACCATGTTGGCCATCAGGGGTGGTTGCACTTCGCGGCCGATGCGAGCGAGCTCGTCCTCGCTCTCGGGCGACTCGACGAAGATCACGTCCGCACCCGCCTTTTTGTAGGCCTGGGCGCGGCGAATCGCTTCGTCTAATCCCAGCGACGTGCGCGCGTCGGTGCGCGCGACGATCAGCGTTTCGATACTGCGGCGGCTGTCCACGGCGACGCGGATCCTGGCGACCATCTCGTCCAGCTCGACAACTCTCCGGCCCGCCGTATGGCCGCACTGCTTGGGAAACTCCTGGTCCTCGAGCTGAATCGCGTTCGCCCCGGCCGCCTCGTACCCGCGCACGGTGTGCCGCACGTTGAGGAGTCCGCCGTAGCCGGTGTCCGCGTCGGCGATCAGCGGCGTCGAAGTGCCCTCGGCGATCCGGCGCACGCGGTCGAGCATGTCGGTGAAGGTTGCGAGCCCGGCGTCGGGCAGTCCGAGGTACGACGCGGCCACGCCGTAGCCGGTCATGTAGAGCGCGTCGAAGTTCATCCGATCGGCGATCCGTGCCGAGACCATATCGTACACGCCGGGCGCGACGATGAGCTTGCCTTGCGCGAGCCTGGCTCGGAGTGAAGGGATCACACCAGTTCCACGCGAAGTTGACGACCGACCAGCGACGCGGCCCGCCGCAGGGTCTCGATCGTTACATTGCCTTTTGCAGGATCGAGAATGCGATCGACCTGAGCGCGACTGGTATGCATCAATTCGGCCAGATGCTTTTTGCTCATGTTTTTTTTCTTCATCGCCTTACCAAGTTGCCAGGCGACAGCGCTCTTGATCGCCGCCGTGGTCGCCTGATCGTGGATGCCTTCCTCTCTCAGGAAATCGTCGAGCGTCGATCCCCAGTGAGGGTTCCTGGTCTTCGTCATGAGATCATCTCCTTCACACGTTCGCGGGCGAGGTCGATATCTTCAGGCGGCGTCTTCCGCGTCTTCTTGATAAAGCCGTGCACCACGCCGATTCTGCCCTTGTGAAAGAAGAACAGAATCCGCGCGATACGGCGGCTGGGCAGATGGCTTCGAACCTCCCACAAGCCGTTCCCGAGTGAACGACACCGTGGCATACCGAGCGGCCAGCCAAACTGAACCAGGGCGAGGTCTCTGCCGACGTGATGGCGATCTTCCGTCGGCAAGGCCCGGAGCCAATCCCGGACCGGCTCTACGCCACCAGCGGTGCGATAGAAGACGACAGGCGTTGTGTATCATAAAAGATGCATCTCAGATCAAGCTCTGTGCCTGACTATCGCTTCGATCGCGGCGGCGAGCGATTTCGAGGCGAGCCCCAGATTGCGTGCGATCCGGGAGAGCGTGATTATCGCCGCCGGATGGCGAACGAGGAAGCCTGCGGCCTTCAGCGGCCGCAAGTTCCCGTCCTCGTCGGCGAGCTCGACGCCAACGACGTCTTCGTCGGCGGGGTCGAGAATCGCGCGCATGCACGCGAACGGGATGCTGCGACGTTGCGCCTCGTCCGCGATCGCGGCGCTTTCCATCTCAACCGCGATTGCGCCGGTGGTGGATTTGGCGCGCCGTTTTTCCGCTGCGGTCAGGAGCGGACGGGCCGCGGTCAACATCGCGCCGGTCGAGAAGCGAACCGCCCCGGCACGCAGGGCGTCCTGAACCCGATGCAGCTCGCCCTGGTCCACACCCACGACCAGGTCGGCGGCGCTCGCTCGCGCGGCGAGAACGAGCCGGTCGGCGACGACCACGTCGCCGGCGTGAAGCCCTTCCGACAGCGCTCCCGCGACGCCGGTCGAAATCGCGAGATCGACCCGCGACAGGCTATCGCGCGAGAAACTATCGAATGCCCGGCGCGCCGCCTCACGCGCTCGATCCGTTCCGATCCCGGTCGCGATTGCCACGACGTCTATCGCGCCCAGCTTGCCGCGAAAACCCTTGAGCCCGGTCCCTGCGAGCGCAGCGCGGGTCTCGAACTTTCTCTTGAGGGCGCCGGCCTCGCGGCCGAAGGCGTAGAAGATGAGGATCACGACGGCTATCTCATCACGGAACCATCAGAGCTGTAACGCTTGAGTGGCGGCTCGGCTTGCGAGCACAATTGCTTGCTCATGCGTACCGATCAAGCGCGGCGGCCGGGGCGCGGTTGAAAGCGGCCATCATCAACGGCGACGACTTCGGCTTTTCGCCCGAGGTCAACGCCGGCATCGTCCGGGCGCATCGCGACGGCGTGCTCAACAGCGCGAGCCTGATGGTCGCGGGCGTGGCCCGCGACGCCGCGGCGCGCGCGGCGCACGAGAACCCCGCTCTCGACGTGGGGCTCCATCTGGTGGTGTGCAAGGGCCACAGCGTGCTTGCGCCGGAGAAGCTCGCCGGGGTTGTGGATGCCGCGGGACGCTTCGTCGAGAATCCGGTGCTCGGCGGCCTGCGTTACTTCTTCAACCGCTCGATCCGCGACCAGCTCCGCGACGAATGCCGCGCCCAGATCGAGCTGCATCTGAAATTGATCGGCTACCTGAACCATATCGACGGACATCTCAATTTCCACGCCCATCCGGTCTTGACCGACATTCTGGTCGAGATGGCGGCCGAATATCGCGTGCCGTGCCTGAGATTGCCCCGCGAGCCGGTTTTCACCACGCTCGCGCTCGCGCGCGACCACGCGGCGCGCAAGCTGGTCGAGTCGGTGATCTTCCGCTCGCTGTCGGCGCGGGCGCATCGCCGGATGAAGGCGCGCGGCCTCAAATCGAGCGATTGGCTGTTCGGGCTTCATCAGAGCGGCAATCTGAGCGAGTCCTACGTGATGGGAGTGATCGATCGATTGCGCGAGGGCGTGACCGAGATCTATTTCCATCCTGCCGCCGATGTATCCGGCACGCCGCCATCTCCCGCCGCGCAGCTTGAGGTCGAGATTCTGACCGGCACGAAGATTCGCCGGCGTCTCGAGGCGTGCGGCGTGCGGCTCACGACTTTCGCGGAACTTGCGCACGGGCCGGACGAACGCGAATTGCGCGCTTCAATCGCGCCCCCCGGTTGACGTATTCTAGTGTGCCAAAGCCGGAGCGATTAGAACCGATGAGCGCCTGACGGCGCCTTAACCGGAAGCAGCACCCTCACCTTAATCCTCTCCCGCAAAAGAGCGGGAGAGGGCCGGGAAAGCGGCGGCTCTGGAAACCTTCTCCCGCTGTGTTGCGGGAGAAGACAAGCGGGCCGACGCGGCCCGCGCATAGGAGGGCGCCTGCTTCCACAAGACCGAGGAAAGGAACTGCGATGCCCGATCAGCAAGCAGCCGCGACCGGAACGATTCAGGACTTCCGCCTGCCCGGCAACGTTACTCCTGAGCGTTACACGCTCAGGCTGACGCCCGATCTCAGCGCATTCACTTTCGACGGCGAAGAGACCGTCGCGATCAAGGTTCACGAGCAGACTTCCGAAATCCAGCTCAACGCACTCGAGCTGGAGATCGTCCGCGCCGGCGTCGAACGCGCCGGTCAGACGCTGACCGGCGCCGTCGAGTTCATTGCGGCCCGGGAGCGCGCCAAACTCACCTTTCCGCAGCCGCTCGAGCCCGGCGATTGGACGCTCAAGATCGCGTTTCGCGGAACCCTCAACGACAAGCTCCACGGCTTCTACCGCAGCCAGTACAAGGACGACGCCGGCAAGACCCACATCGTTGCGGCGACCCAGTTCGAGGCCACCGACGCGCGCCGCGCTTTTCCATGCTGGGACGAACCGGCGATGAAGGCGCGCTACAAGGTCACGCTGGTGATCGACGAACCGCTCACGGCGATCTCCAACGCGGGTATCGAGAGCGAGCGCAAGCTCGGCAACGGCAAGAAGGAGGTGGTCTTCCGGGAGACCATCAAGATGTCCACCTACCTGGTGGCATTCATCGTGGGCGAGTTCGAGGCGACCGAGCCGGTCGACGCGGGCGGCACGCCGCTTAGAGTGCTGCACGTTCCCGGCAAGGCCGGGCTGACCGGATGGGCCTGCCAGATCGGCGCGTTTTCTCTCAAGTGGTACGCCGACTACTACGGCGTCAAATATGCCGGCGACAAGCTCGACCTGATCGCGATTCCGGACTTCGCGGCGGGCGCGATGGAGAACCTCGGCGCGATTACTTTCCGCGAGACCGCGCTGCTGGTCGACGATCAGAAGGCCTCACGCGGCGAGCTCGAGCGGGTCGCCGACGTGGTGTCGCATGAGAACGCGCACATGTGGTTCGGCGATCTGGTGACGATGAAGTGGTGGAACGGAATCTGGCTCAACGAGGCGTTCGCCACCTTCATGGAGATGCTCGCGGTGAACGCGTGGAAGCCGGATTGGCGGCGATGGGACAGCTTTGCTCTGTCGCGATCGGGCGCGATGGCGGTCGACGGGCTGCGCAGCAGCCGGCCGGTGGAATACACGGTGAAGAGTCCCGAGGACGCTCGCGGAATGTTCGACGTGCTGACCTATGAGAAAGGCGCCTCGGTGCTCCGGATGCTCGAGCAATACCTGGGCGCCGAGGAGTTCCGCAAGGGAATCGCGCTTTACCTGCGCAAGCATCAATTCGCCAACACCGAGACCGGCGATCTCTGGGACGCGCTCGCCGAGTCCTCGCACCATCCGGTGCGCACCGTGATGGACTCGTGGATCCTGCAGCCCGGCTTTCCGATCGTGCAGGTCGGACACAGCGCCGACGGGCGCGGGCTCAAGCTCAGGCAGCGGCGCTTCCTCTATCTGGACGACCGGGAGCAGGCCGAGTCGCAGTCGTGGCAGGTGCCCGTGATGGTGCGGGCAAAGACGGAGCACGGCGTCTCATCGCACAAGCTGCTGCTCGCCGAAAAGGAGGCCACGATCGATCTCGGCGGCAAAGTCCAATGGGCGCTCGTGAACGAAGGCGGCAGCGGCTATTACCGCGTGCGGTACGAGCCCGCGATGCTCGCCGCGCTCACCGGAAATCTCGGCGAGCTCAGATCGGTCGAACGCTTCGGCCTGGTGAGCGATACCTGGACCGCGACCGTGGCGGGATTGACGCCGCTTGCCGAATTCCTCAAGATGGCGCGGCTGTTCGGCAACGAAGCCGACATCAATGTGTGGCGGATTTTCATCGGCGCGTTCAACTACCTCGACATGATTGTCGACGACGCCGACCGGCCGGCGCTCGCGGCGCGCGTGCGTGAGATGCTCGGTCCGGTCGCGGCGCGGATGGGCTACGATCCACGCGCCGGCGAAGACGAGCTGCAACGCCAGATGCGCGGGACGCTGATCGGCGCGCTCGGCACGCTCGGCGACGACTCCGGCGTCCAGGCCCGGGCCCGCGAGCTATACCATCGCTACGACGACTCGCCGGGCTCGGTCGATCGTGACCTGGTGCCGCCGCTGATCTCGATTCTGGCCTTCTCGGGCGACGACGCGTGCTACCGCGAGTTCAAGCAGAAGTACAAGTCGGCCAAGGTTCCGCAGGAAGAACAGCGCTACCTGTATTCGCTGGCGGGTTTCCGCAAGCTGCCGCTGCTGCGCGAGACGATGGAGATGACGACCAACGGCGAAGTCAGGACGCAAAACGCACCCTACCTGTTGCAGTCGCTGATGATGAACACCGCCAGCCGCGACGAGGCCTGGGAATTCATGAAACGCAACTGGGAGACGCTGGTGAAAAAGTTCCCCGACGCCGCGCTGCCCCGGATGTGCGAGGGGATCGTCGGCCTGCTCAAGCACGAGAGCGAGGTGCGGACATTCTTCGCCGCGCACAAGGTGAAGATCGGCGAGCGGACTATCGACCAGCATCTCGAACGCCTCAGCGTCGCAGTCGCGTTCAAGAAACGCGAGGGCGCGAACCTGGCGAGCGACCTGAAGGGTTGACGCGATCGGCGGCCGCTCAGTCCTTCGGCAGCCGGATGAATCGCGCCAGGCACCCGACCACGTACAGACTCAGGACCATCGTCGGCATCCCGAGCTTCACGAGCGGACTCGGCGGTTGAACTGCAGGATCCGTAACCACCCAGAGAAACAGCAGCAGCACTATCGTGGCGAGGACGATGAGGACATTGCCGAGGACCTTCATCGGTGCTTTCGCCTCCTGCCCAAGCTCCCAACCCGTAGCCAATATGACAGCTAGTAGCAAAAGCTGCAATTAGGCCGGTGTTGGCAAGCCGAGGCGACGGCCAGCCGGCGTCAGCGTGGAATCAACCTAATAAGTAGCGCTTTAATATCGCTCGAGCTTGGGCGCGCCGGGCTCTAACAGCCCTTTGCCGGGCACGTGATTTATTTCGATTCGGATTCCGTCGGGATCCTCGAACAGCACCGAGTAGTATCCCGGCGCCCACGGGCCGTCTTCCGGCGGATGCACGATCTTCGCGCCGGCTTCCTTGAGGAACCTGAAGACCTCGTCCACGTCGCCGCGCTCGCGCGCTCGCAGGCATACGTGATGGAGCCCGGCCCGGCGCTGGACGAAGCGCCCGCCGCCATGTTCCGCCTCGGCCGGCACGATTCCGATCGCGGTCCGTCCGCCGACGAAGTAGAAAAATTGCTCGCTCTTCATCACCGGCTTCAGTCCCAGGAACGGCATCAGCTTCTCGTAAAACGGGACGCTGGCCTTGAAGTCGTTGACGGTCAGTATGATGTGCGCGACGCCGTTGATTTCCATCTGCGTTCCCCTATTTCACCATCATGGCCGCGTTCGGTTGCACATGTCCCAGAATCGGATGCGGCCGATAGGGCTTCTCGAGTTCCGCGATTTCCTCTTTGCTGAGCTTCAGGTCCACGCCCGCGAAGGCCTCGGTCAGATGGTTCAGCTTGGTTGCGCCGACGATTGGTGCGGTCACTCCGGGGGCCTGGAGGATCCACGCGAGCGCGACCTGCGAGGGCGTGACGCTCCGGTTGCGGGCGACTTTCTCGGCCGCGTCGAGCACGGCGAAATCGTGTTCCTGAAAGTACATCATGCGGGCGAAATCGTCCTGCTTCGCGCGCGCCGTCGAGTCGCGGACCTCGCGTTTGCGATTGCCCGACAGAAAGCCGCGCGCGAGCGGACTCCACGGGATCAGCCCGACGCCCTGATCGACGCAGAGCGGGATCATCTCGCGCTCCTCTTCGCGGTAGACCAGATTGTAATGGTTCTGCATCGCGACGAACCGATGCCATCCGTGCTCGCGCGCGATCTGGAGCGCCTTGGAGAACTGCCACGCCGCCATGCTGGAAGCGCCCAGGTAGCGGACCTTGCCGGCGCGCACGATTGAATCGAGCGCTTCGAGCGTCTCTTCGATCGGCGTCGTGTAGTCCCATCGATGGATTTGGTAAAGGTCGATGAAGTCGGTCTTGAGCCGCCGCAGCGAGGCGTCGCAGGCCTCGATGATGTGCTTGCGTGAAAGCCCGGCACGGTTGAGCCCGGTGCCCATCGGGCCGTGGACCTTGGTCGCGATCACGATTTCGTCGCGCGAGGCCATCTCGCTGAGCCATCGCCCGGTAATCTCTTCGCTCACGCCGGTCGAGTAGACGTCGGCGGTGTCGAAGAAGTTGACGCCCGCTTCGAGCGCGGCGGCGAAATGCTCGCGCGCCTCGTTACCGTCGAGCACCCAGTCGCGCCATTTCTTGTCACCATAGCTCATGCATCCAAGGCAGATGCGCGAGACGGTCGCTCCGGTCTTGCCAAGCTTGGTGTACTGCATCGTGGGTTTCCTCTTGATTCACTAAACTGAATCGATCCACAGAAGTTCCAGCGCAGCGCCCGCGTTGTCAAGCCGCGGACCGATCGGGCGCGTGTGCTTGGATGGAGCCATCAAGCGCGGGGAACTCTGCCAGCGGTCGAAGCCGCGGAGTCAAGAACGCCAGATCAGGGCCGCTGCGCTGAACCTTCGACCGTACGAGCGTGAGCGATCTCGCCCGATCGGATCGGGCGGACCTGATCGCGCGCGAGGGAGGCTACCGTCAAAGTCTCTCCGTCGAGCGTCATGAACTCGACCTCATAGCCTTTGTTCTTATGAACGAGCACCACGGTGCCTACATCTCCGCGCTTGAGCCCGTAGTCGGTCAAGTCGCAAGCGAGAACAGCGCTATCGCCCTCGTGCAGCATCAATTAACGCTCTCCAGCGGATAAGCGGTTACGAATCGTGGAGTCTGCTCACCGGTCCTGATGAACCAAACGGACCGAATCATGGGTGCCCTGCCGTTCGGTGCTTCCAAGGTTCCGTCTATAATGTAACGCCTTCCAAAAGGCGAGTCTTCCATTTTCGCCACTTCGTTCTCGCCAGCGTGCCGCACAAGGGCGGAGGCAACAAGCCCGGGGTTGCCCAAGGAAAATCCAAATCGACGGAAGAACAGAGCCTTGTGGCGGCCATGGGGATGGTTTTCAGCCAGAAGGTAGCCGCGGATCTTCGATTCCGGAACGACCGCGCGAGCCAGGTTAGGCAGCTTCATTCCAGAGATCCGGGCGGCTCACTCGTAGCGAGATGCGACCGTACAGTGGTAGCATAGGCGATCGATGGCGAGCTATTCCGAATACCTCAAAGAGGCGATGCGTCGCGCGGAGTACGAACGGCTCGAAGACGGCTCCGGATTTTATGCGCACATCCCCGGATTCGACGGGCTGTGGGCCAGCGGCCCCACGATAGAGGATACCCGCAACGAACTCTTTGACTCTCTGGACGGCTGGCTGTACGTGAACGCCTTCGTGAGTCAGCTTCCGGCGCCAAAGCTGGAGGGTGTCGAGCTGGCTCCTCCCGCCAGAAGCTCCAATTGAGCAGTCTTGGCCGACCGCCTCACGGATGCCGGAGCCTTGGCCGGGGTCGCGATTCGACTTGCGCCCAGAGTATCCGCGCGTGGTGAAAACTCGAAGAGTGCGGTAGGGAACCCATGAGCCAAGGTAGGGCCTCTCCATATGCTTTTGACACGATTTTCACGCTGGAGGCTCGGAGCAATGTCCTCCTTGAGGTGATGAGAGATTACTTCAATCTAAGCGACCAGCACGTGTTCAATGAGATTCAGGGTCTGTTTCAGCGGCTCCGCACCCTACTGGCATCGAAGGGCATAGAATACGGGAAATTGAAGGGCGCACTGGTCCCCAATACAGGGAGTCGCCATGAACGAGCCTTCGTCTTCGACTGGTCGAAGGCGACATCTGGTCTATACGGTCCAGAAGCTGTCCATGCGATTCTTCCGGTTCTTGACCCACGCTCGACCCACAGCGTCCTGTGTGGCGACTGGCTGGACAAGGCAGATTTCGGTGAAATGCTGACCGCCTCGCCTTCTGCGTCGACCGATCATGAGATGGTGCGGCGCGGCGGGCGTGGCGACACCTTATACTTTGTGTACTTGAACAACCTCCCGTCTGGAGCAACATCGAGAGTGCACGACCGGCTTCTTGCTAGCCCGTGCTACCTTGGCTTTTTCGATCTGGATTCAGCATCGCTCGTTAAGGCATGCCTTTCAGTGATGCTGGTTCGGGCTTTCATCAAGCACGAAGGCGTCATCATCGCAGGGCATGAAGACGATCGGGACGACAGCGAGAACGTGAACCTTTCACTCTTTGACTTCGACAGCCTTGGCCTACCCGTGAGGAGCGTCCCACAGATGCTCTACGGAATATTCCTCTCCTACAAACTCGAGCGACCGGTTATGGAAGGCGAACGCGATATAAAGTTCTCGCTCAATGCGATGACACCAAATCCGGTTGAGTTTGATGACTTCGAGGTCGTTCTTGAACAGCAAAAGCTTGAGTACCTGAAAAGGGAAAAGCCTGGATCACTGCAACGGGCTGGTCTTGTTGGTCTCAACGCCGGAGAAATCGTGCGCCAGATCCGCGCAAAGTTTGCGAGGAACTACATCTATAACCTATCACGGTCTACCGGCGGAGAAACGTTGAAGTTTAACATCATACTGGAATTCTCCGGCGGCGTTCGTAAGGTGTGCGCCCTTGACTACGACACGCGGAGGAAAGTCCTAAAAGTGATTACTTTCTACTAAACGCTCATGGGATCGGGCTTCTCGTCCCAAGGCTAAGTGAGCGTTTGCCAGGGTAGGGGTCGTTTCGGATGTCTCGGCGTGGATAGCGAAACGGCCGAAATAGCAGGACACCTCCGCCACGTCCGCGTTTCGAAAGTAGGTCATGTCACAGCGACCGATACCACCTTGCGATCGCATCTCCGATCTCGTGTGGCGAATCTTCCTGCACGAAGTGGATTCCCTTCACGGTGACTTCGCGCTGGTTGGGCCATCGGCGGCAGAACTCGCGTTGCGCGCCGATCAGGATCGCGCCCGGATCGGCGTTGATGAAGAGCTTGGGCAGCGGACTCTTCGATAGCCAGTCGGCGTAGCGCTCCACGATTTCGACGACCTCGGCAGGCTCTCCGTCGAGCGGAATCTCGCGCGGCCAGGTCAGCATCGGGCGCCGCGTCTCGCCGCCTGCAACGTACGGCCGCCGATAAACCTCCATTTCCGCTTCCGTCAGCTTGCGCACGATGCTGCCGGGCAGGATGCGTTCGACGAACAGGTTGTTCCTGATGATTATCTCTTCGCCGGCCGGACTGCGCATCGCCTTGAAGATGTCGCGCGCCCGTTCGCTCCATTCTTCCCATCGAAGCGGTCTCACGATCGCTTCCATGTACGCGATTCCTCTGACTCGATCTGGATTGCGCCGCGCCCAATGAAAACCGAGCGCCGATCCCCAGTCGTGAATCACCAGCGTGACCTTCCGATCGGCCGGTCAAGCGCGACCGCGTCGAACCACGCGTCAAGGTAGCGAGCGTGATCGGCCAGGCGATACGAACCATCCGGCGCCTTGCCCGAATCGCCCATACCCGACCAGGTCCGGCGCGAGACATCGCCCAAGCCCGCTCAAGTGCGGGATCACGTTGCGCCACAGGAACGACGAAGTGGGATTCCCGTGGATGAAAACGATTGGATCGCCGCCGGAGACGCCCGTATCGACGTAGGCGATCTCCGTGCCGGCGACCGCGATTCGCTTGCGTGGATGGTTGTCGACCGGTGAAATTACCGCTTGCGCCATCGTCGTGATCCTCCTCGCTATCTCGACAGATAGGGCGGTGCGACGGCGCACGCAAGCGGTGATTACGTTTGCCGAGCGACTGGCGCCGGGCGCACAATTTGCCCAAGACTTGGAAAAGACCCGGAAAAGCCCGGAAGCAACCGGAGGTGACGATTCGATGGCTGAGCGAAGGCGCAAGTTCTGGGGATGGGGCTACGAGGATCAGGGTCCGAATCCCGAGCAGCAGAAGCGGATCGCCGCGCGGATGGCGACGCGCTTCGGACTCGGCGAGCTTACGATCACGCCGCCGCCCCGGGTCGAGGAGCTGAACCTTCGTGCGCCGCGCGTCAAGCCGCCCGACTCGCTGGCCGCGATTTGCCTGAGCGACAGCTACGAGCGCGCCTTCCACAGCTACGGACGGGGCTTTCGCGACATCGTACGCGCGTTCCGCCGCTACTATCCCAATCCGATCGACGTGGTGGCTTATCCGCGCAGCGAGCATGACGTTGTCCGCGCGCTCGAATGGTGCGACAGTGCACGCTTGGCCGCGATTCCCTTTGGCGGCGGCTCCAGCGTGGTGGGCGGCCTGGAGGCTCCCGCCGGGACCGGCTACCGCGGCGCCGTATCGATCGATCTGCGCTATCTGGACAAGGTGATCGAAGTTGACAGCGTGTCACGCGCGGCGCGAATCCAGGCGGGCGTGCTCGGGCCGTCGCTGGAAGACCAGTTGCGCCCGCACGGTTACACGCTTCGCCACTTTCCGCAATCGTTCGAGTTCTCCGCCCTGGGCGGATGGATCGCGACCCGGTCGGGCGGCCATTTCGCCACCAACTACACGCATATCGACGACTTCGTCGAGTCGCTGCGGATCGTGACGCCGACCGGAATCGTCCAGTCGCGCCGATTACCCGGCAGCGGCGCCGGTCCCAGTCCCGATCGGATGTTTATCGGCTCGGAGGGAACGCTCGGAATAATTACCGAAGCCTGGATGCGATTGCAGGACCGCCCGACGTTCCGCGACCGGCGCGTCGGTGCCATTCCCCGATTTCATCGCCGGCGCAAAGGCGGTCCGCGCGATCGCGCAAGCCGGACTGTTCCCGGCCAATTGCCGTCTGCTCGATCCGGGCGAGGCAGCCAACTCGGGCGCCACCACCAAAGATGAAGCCGTGCTGGTGCTCGCTTTCGAATCGGCGGACCATCCGCTGGAGCCCTGGATGGCGCGCGCGCTGGAGTGTTGCGCGGATCACGGCGGAGCCGTTCCTGAAAACGCGGCGAAGACGCGCACCGACACCGAGGCCACCCACGAAGGCGCCGCCGGCGCCTGGCGTCAGGCTTTTCTCAGTGCTCCCTACCTGCGCGATACGGTGATCGCGATGGGGATGGTGAGTGATACGTTCGAGACCGCGATCACGTGGGAGCGGTTTCCTGATTTTCACGCGCAAGTGATGGAGGCCGGGCGGGCCGCGATCGCGCGGGTATGCGGCAAGGGCACGCTCACCTGCCGCTTCACTCACGTTTATCCCGACGGGCCGGCGCCGTATTACACCGTGCTCGCGCCGGGGCGTCGCGGCGGCGAGCTGGAGCAATGGGACGAGATCAAGCAACAGGCCGTTGGGATGGTCATGAAGCTCGGCGGCACGGTCACGCATCATCACGCGGTCGGCCGTGACCATCGGCCCTGGTACGATCACCAGCGTCCCGATGGGTTCATGCGCGCGATGCGGGCGGCGAAGCGCGAGCTCGATCCTCGCGCGATCCTCAATCCCGGC
Organism: uncultured delta proteobacterium; assembly: GCA_963749215.1. Lineage (GTDB taxonomy): Bacteria > Desulfobacterota > Binatia > Binatales > Binataceae > CAVVMA01. The sequence goes on from CAVVMA010000012.1 coordinate 82,517, forward strand.
GTGCTTTTCGATCCGTAAGCAGCAGGATCATCCAGGAGGAGGACTATCGATGGCAGAGTCGAAGCATCGTGAGGTTGCCGCAGTCGTTGGCGTCGGGCCGGGATTGGGCGCGGCGCTGGCGCGCAGGTTTGCCAAGGGTTACACAGTCGCGCTGATCGCCCGCAAGCGCGATTATCTGGAGTCGCTCGCCAAAGAGATCGAAGCCGAAGGCGGCAGCGCGCTGGCGGTGCCGGCCGACGTCGCGAGCGCCGATCAGATCAAGGCCGCCTTCGAGAAAATTCGCTCCGAGGCGGGAGCGCCCGGCCTGCTTCTTTACAATGCTGCGATGCGCCCGTTCGGAAAGCTGATGGACACGAAGCCCAGCACCTTCGAGAACACCTGGCGCGTGAGCACCTTCGGCGCGTTCCTGTGCGCGCAAGAGGTGGTGCCGGCGATGCTCGCGAAGGGCGGGGGAGTAATCCTGTTCACCGGCGCGACCGCGGGCGTCAAGCCGTTCGCGACTTCCGCCGCGTTTGGTCCCGCGAAATTCGCCCTGCGCGGCCTCGCGCAGGTGATGGCGCGCGATCTCGGACCCAGCCGCATCCATGTGGGCTATGTAAACGTCGATGGCGCGATCGACATGCCGTTCATCCGCGAGCGATTTCCGCAGCTCAAGGACGAGGACCTGCTCAAGCCTTCGGCGATCGCCGAGGCCTACTGGCACATGGCGCATCAGGATCCGAGCGCATGGACGTTCGAGCTCGACGTGCGCCCGTTCAAGGAGAAGTTCTGACCCCGCAAGAGCCGGCACGGAGGCCGGTGCTACGAAGAAAGAAGCTCTGGTCTTTGTAGCGCCGGCCTCCCTGCCGGTCGTGATCGTGGCCTTTGTGGCCGATGGCGGCTGCTCTATACTTCCGCGCGATGGCTAGCAGGCGTACCAGGAGTATCGACCGCCCGCGCCGGCCCAGAGGCCGCGGCGCGCTGAACGCGGTCATCATCGGACTGCAGCCGCATCGTTTCAGCGATTTCTATCACGCCTTTCTGGAATCGTCGTGGCCGGCGGCGCTCGCGTTCCTGGGCGGATTCTTCGTAGTTGCGAACCTGGTGTTTGCGCTGCTCTATCTGGCCTGCGGCGACTGTATCGAAGGGGCGCGGCGCGGCAGTCTGCTCGATGCGTTCTTCTTCAGCGTCGAAACGATAGCGACTATCGGCTACGGCCAGATGGTCCCGCGCACCACGCTGGCCAACGTTCTGGTCTCGTTCGAAGCGTTCAGCGGGCTGCTCGGAATTGCGCTGGTGACGGGCCTGGTGTTCTCGAAGTTCGCCCGGCCGACCGCGCGGGTGATGTTCAGCAAGGTCGCTGTGATCGCGCGGCGCAACGGCCAGCCATGCCTGATGTTCAGGATGGCCAACGAGCGCGCGACCCGAATCGCGGAGGCGCAGGTGCGCGTCGCGCTGGTCCGCAACGAGGTCACCCAGGAAGGCGAGAGCATGCGCCGCCCGCACGACCTTGCGCTGGAAAGGGATCACAGCCCGATTTTCGCGCTATCGTGGACGGTCGTTCATCCGATCACCGAGACGAGCCTGCTTTACGGCGAGACTCCCGAATCGCTCGCCGAGCAGGGAGCGGAACTAAGCGTCTCGATGACCGGGCTGGACCTGACCTTCGCGCAGACTATCCACGCGCGCCATTCATACGCGTCGGCGGACATCATTCCCGATGCCCGCTTCGTCGACGTCTTCACCCCGCTCGCAGACGGCACGCCGCAGATCGATTACAGACACTTCCACGACTGGGTCCCGATCGATGCGGAGCGTGGGAAGGGGTAAGTGGCCTGTTCAGCGGAATCCAGCCGCAAGCGAAGGGGCGATTTGACGTTAGCGGACTGGGAATCGCGTGTTTAGACAAGCAAAAAGGGAATCCTGTAAAGTGTGATCCCCGTCCACAGGACGCGCCGACTACCGGGCACCGCGGGTCAGAAAACGAACTTGCTTACGAAGGCGCCCTGCAACCCGACGGTGGTCTGTAAGGCGCCGGGAGTGGTCGGGAAGTCGCCGGAGAGCGTAAGTCCCGTGACGTAGGCGCCGCCCGTGGAGTCCACCGCGATAGCAGCGCCTTCGTTATCACGGCTGCCCCCCAGGTAGGTCGAATAGCTCAGCTCGGCCGCGCTAGGCGCCGTAACGAACGGCCTAAGCCTGGTCACGAAGACATCATTGCCGCCGCCCTTGAGGCTGGTCTGGAAGGCATCGACGGTGACTGGGAAATCGCTGGACGTCGTGTTTCCCGTCAGGTAGATGGCGCCTAAGCAATCCACGGCGATGGCATTGCCGGCGTCTTGACCGCTCCCGCCCAAGTAGGTCGAATACATCGGCGCCGTGCCGGTCGGCGTGAGCTTGGTTACGAAAGCGTTTTGCGAACTCTTCAGGCTGATCTGGAAGGCTCCGGGAGTGGTCGGAAAATCGCTCGACGTAGTGAATCCCGTCACATAGGCGCTCCCTGAAGCGTCTAACGCGATGCCGTTGCTGGCGTCCTTACTCGTCCCACCCAAGTAAGTCGAATACATCAGTGCTGCGCCGGTCCGCGTGAGCTTGGTCACAAAGGCATGCTCCGCGCCGGGCCGGCTGAGCTGGAAAGGGTTGTGGGTCGGGAAGTCGCGGGACAAGGTAGCCCCCGCCAGATAGGCGCTGCCCGAGGCATCCACCGCGATGCCGGTGCCAAAATCTTGAACGGTGCCGCCCAGGTAAGTCGAATACACCAGCGCCATGCCGGTCGGCGTGAGCTTGGTTACGAAGGCGTTCCCGATACTAGCCTTCAGGCCGGTCTGGAAGGCGCCCTTGATGGGGAAATCCCTCGACATGGTAACCCCCGTCACGTAAGCGCTGCCCGAACCATCAACGGCGATGCCGAAGCCTGCGTCTCCAGAGCCTATCGTGCTGCTGCCGCCGAGGTAGGTCGAGTATGCCAAGCTCGTGCCGGTCGGCGTGAGCTTGCTCACAAAGGCGTTTCCGCTCGCGCTTTTCAGGCTGCGCTGGAAGGCGCCGGTGGTGACCGGGAAGTCCGTGGAGTGTGTCTGTCCCGTTACGTAGGCGCTGCCTGAGGAGTCCACCGCGATACCAATGGCTTCGTCCCCCATCGCGCCGCTGCCGCCGAGGTAGGTCGAGTATGCCAAGCTCGTGCCGCTCGGCGTGAGCTTGCTCACAAAGGCGTTTCCGCCCGCGCTTTTCAGGGTGCGGTGGAAGGCGCCGAGGGTGACCGGAAAGTCCGTGGACTCCGTCTGTCCCGTTACGTAGGCGCTGCCCGAGGAGTCCACCGCGATACCAAGGCCTACGTTGTTGAGGCTCCCACCCAAGAAGGTCGAATAGACGAGCGTCGGATCGATCACCAGCCGCGTTGTCCGGTCGTATGCCGCAACCCTGAAGCCGACCCTCTCACCGGCCCGCATCGCGTAGCCGCCCGCAACCTCTCGCCGTCTGCCCCCGATCTCCTGGTAGATCACTGGCGCATGCTCTATGAGCTCGCCTCCTCCCAGGCGCACCACCAGCTCACCCTGCCGGTTGATGCTCACTCCCTTAGCGCCACCAAACTCGAGCTCGATCTCTTCAGGCCTGGCGGCCGGCGCGAGCTCAAACCGGTACTCCAACTGCTGCTTGCTTTCGCCCCGGTAGACCAGATCCACCCCGGGATACACCTCCTGGTAACGCACCGCGGCGTAGTTCGGAATGTTAATGCGCCACTTCCTGGGGTCATCGCCGATGAAGTAGCTGACCTTGCCGGGGAGTTCGTCGATGGCGGCCATTTGAGGCGTCCGATTCGCACCCTTCAACCTGACGCGCAACACCACATTCTCCGAATTCTTCTCAGCCGAAAATGGGAGCGGACCCCTGCCCGAAGGCCGCAGGTCTTCCCTCCGCTCGGCGCCCGCCCTGAGTGAGAGCAACGCTTCGGTCGAGGTCAGCAACAGCACGTAACCGCGCCCGTGGGAGAGGAACTTCACCCGCGGGTCGGTCTGGCCCTGGTTCGGCTCAAAGCTGAGAGGCAGCCTGCCGTAATCCTTTGCGACTACGGCCCCGGTGGCAACCGGCGGATCTGCCAACCTGGCAAAGCGCTGGCTGTTGCACGCTCCGGCGTCCGCTCGGCCGGCCAAGCCCAACGCGCAGACCAACACGCTGATTGCTGCAAGCTGCCAACGACCCGGTCCGCAGGTGAGCGGTTTCATCTTCGCCCCTCCTTCGCGAGGGAGCCCGCGCTCTCGATGGGAGCCCTGCACCCGAGAACCTCTCTTTGAACTGGGATTTCCGTTTTGACTCTTCGATTCCAACTCGCCGTATAGACCAAACGGCTTCGCTTTGCAAGGTTTTAGCCGGTTTTGCTCCACAGTGTTTCCAGCGGCGCCGGGAGGGACCGGTTTCGCATCCAGCGGGCACGCGACGGCACGCCGCAGATCGATTACAGACACTTCCACGACTGGGTCCCGCTCGATTCAAAGCGCGAGGCGGTAAAGAAGAAGACTTCTTCTTGATCCGCTTTCCTGCCGGGGAAGGGTCGGGGAGTTCGTACTTTGGTGTGGGCGATTCGAAAGGCGCCAAGCAGGTTTCAGATCGCTCTGCTATCCACCAGTGGCCTGCGCAAGGAGGGTCTGGGTCATCTCGATGTGGCGGGGCATTCCGATCCGGGTGTAAGTCTCCAGTGCTTCACGAAGTAGCGTTTGCGTTCTTTTGCGATCACCCGACGCTGCGCGATCCAGCAGCATCATTGCGTGGAAGCGGCGTATCTCCGCCTGTTCGAGCAGGTGGGGAAAGGACTCGGCCTGCTGCAGCGCGATCTGAAAATGCTCTTCAGCGGCTTCCCACTGAAGCGCCGCTGCCGCGGCCACACCCGCGATCGCTTGCGTGAAGCAGCAGCTCGGCCAAAGCACTACGGCTCCAGTGCCGACCAACTCACGAACAAGCGGGTAAAACTGTCCAGCTTGCGATTGCTCGCCGAGCATGACGAGGCCCTCGATCACATAAACAAGCATCCACCACGAGCCCATGGTGTTCGGTTGGCCGCTAAGAGGCAGCCACGTGCGCTTTTCGTGAAGGATTGCCAATGCGCCATCGCGATCGCCTGCATAAGCCAGCTGTCGAAAAAGCGTCCCGACGCCGAATCCCTCGATTGAGCTCCCTGGTTCGGAGTGGCAAGAGGCTCGGGCATGCAATAGAGCGCTCGCCCAATTTCCGCGAAAGAAATCTACCAGACTTAGTTGTACCTCGGAGACCACTCCCGAGAACGCATACGACGCCTTTTGGTCAGATTTCGCCACCTCCCGGAGGCCAGTTTCGAGTTCGGCGAGGTCTGGCGCTTTACCAAATTCCGCCCAGGCTCGCGTGTTGAGGCAGATTGCGACCAAGTAAAATGGCCCGACCTTCCTCGCCAGGGGCTCAAGCTCGTCCGCGATTCTCAGCGCCTCTTCCAGGCGTCCAAGATATAGTAATGCCAGATGCAGAACCCGCAGCTGTTGGGCGCGCTGCCAGGGAGGAGCTTCTGGTCCAGCCAGTTGTTGGCTTAGGAGCCCGTCTGCGGCGGCCTCGCGGAACCGAAAGAAGTGGAAATTTACTATCGACCGAGCGTTAAGCACTGTGGCCTCGAGCTTTGGATCGGAGAGCTGGGATGCGATGTCCAACGCTTCCCGCAGCGCCGCCTGGGCCGGCTCATAGCCTCCGGCGGCTGAGAGGGACGGGCCCAGGGCAGCGAGAAGACGCGCCCGGTAAGCGCTAACATCTGCCTGAAGGTAGGCGAGCCCGCGCTGAGCTGTTTCGATTGCTTCCTGGAAGCGACCAACCCGGGTAAAGACACCGGTCAACTCGGTAAAGCTCTTGCCGATCATCTCCCGATCGCCGAGCTTGACGTAGATTTCGAGCGCTTCACGGAGATTGCCAAGTGCCGCGTCCCATTGTTCAAGACCCTGCTCGGCGATGGCAAGGCTCGCCAACAACTCAGCCCGTTCTGCTTCGTCAACAGCGCCGGGATGAGAGAGGGCGGACCGGAAACTGCGTCGCGCTTCCTCAAATGCCGCAGCCTCAAGTGCGCCCTTGCCGGCCAGCGTCAGCCAACGCACCAAACTCCGGTCGTCAGCGAACGATCCCGCTTTAAGGAGATGGTCAGCGATCTCGCCCGCACGCTCGTTGACGGCGCCGGGATAGAGCCGCTCGATCGCGTCGGCGACTACGGTGTGCAGTTGCTGTTGGCGCGGGGCCGAGATGCCCGCAAGCAGCGTCTGACGCACAAGTTCATGGGTGAAGGTGAACGGCTGCTCGGGTCCCTCGGCGCTCGCGACGATTATTCCCATCCGCTGGGCCTTCTCGATGACGGCGAAAAGTTCGTCAACGTCGATCCGGCTGATCCCGGTCAGAAGTTGAAAGCTGAAACTGCGCCCGATCACTGCAGCGGCTGCCAGCACCCGCTTTTCATTCTCGTCGAGCCGCTCCAGACGGCGGCTGATGATCAACCGCACGTTTTCTGGAACGTCGATCTCATCGATCTCGATGTCAGTGCGGAACTGGCCGGCCGCATCAAAGACCTTCCCCTCTTCTATCAGATGCCGGTAGACCTCCTCGACGAAGAATGGATATCCCTGGCTTTCCTCATAGATGAGGCTCACCAGACTTTCCGGAGCCTCGCGCTGGCTCAGCCCATTTAACATCTGCGCGACCGCGTCCCTTGACAGCCCGCCCAGCTTTAGCGGACGGACACCTACCCGAATCAGCTCCTCCAAAGTCCTGACCAACGCTGGATTTTTCTCCGAATATTCATCGCGATAGGTCCCGATGATTACAACCGGTAGCTGGGCGACGCGATTGGCCAGATGAATCAAAAGTGCCAGCGAGGATTCGTCGGCCCAATGAAGGTCCTCAAGGATGACCAACTGCGAGCGTGTCAAAGCCGCGCGCCCCATCATCTCCGCAAAGCTCTGGAAGAGATAGCGGCGCTTCTGCGCCGGCGGCAGTTCCAGGGGTTGCGGAAGATCCGGAAAAATTCGCCGAAGGCTCGGCGCGATCTGGGCCAGTTCGGCTGCATTTTCTCCCAGCCGCCGACGGTAATCATCCAGGCTCGCCGCCTGAGCCAGATTGCTTTCGATGATCTCGACGAATGGCAGGTAGGGAAAAGGTTCGTCTCTTTCGTAGCAGCGCCCGACGGAGCCTCGGAAGCCAACGCGCCACGCGTACTCCGCCATCTCCATCGCCAGGCGGGTCTTGCCCACACCCGGTCCACCGCCGAGCATGACCAGCGACCCGTGGCTGGTCAGCGCGCGGTCGATTACCGCGCGAATCGCGCTGCGTTCAGATTCACGTCCCACAAATGCGGTTCGTTCCGCGAGCGAGAACGGGGAAACCTCCAGCAACGCCGGCGAGGCCCACGGATGATCGGCACGCGCTAGGGCAGGATGACCACTTGAGCCTGGCTGCCCTGCCGGCTCGATAGTCGTCGCGGCGAACTCCCACGCGATCGGGAAAACCGGGTCAGGCTGGTAGGAGCAGAAGGTGCCCGTCTTGATGCATCGCGACAGGATCTCCCCGAGCGTGGCATCGCTCTGCGCGACTCTTTCCAGGACTGACTTGATCGACTTGCTGATGCTCTGGCGCGCTCGTTCCGAAGCTGACATCGCCCGCCGACTACGTCCACCGAGCCCCAAGGCGCGCGAGAGTTCCCTGGTCAGCGCATCGATTTCCTGTTCGGCCTGCTCGGCGCGCTCAACGTTTCCCAGCTCCTTGGCTTCTTCCAGTTCTTCGCGCAGCTCGGAAAGCCGGCGCCGGTAGGCGACCTTGGCCTGCTCGTCGAGCATCTCGCCCGGGTCACCCAGGCCGCCAATATGGATGCCGGCCTTTTCAAGATCCTCAGCCCCGCGAGGCAAACCCTGCACCGACTGGCTGGTTTCATCCTCCTCGCGCTGGCTTGCAAGTCCTCCAACCAGATCGAGCACGTGGAATTCGGCCGCGGGATGACGCAGCAGATGGGCGAGGTACCCCAGTCCCCTGGTGTCCTTTAGACGAAAGGCTTTCCCGCCGTAACCTACGGTCCAATACTCGCCCTCTTTGCGGAAGACCCCCGTTTGCGCAGAACGTACGCTCGGCCCCGACTCGCCGGTACCCGCCGAGCCGAATCGAACAGCCATATCACGTGCCATCTGAATCTCTTTCGAGGCGTTCCGGCCCAATCTCTGGCGAACCGGGTCGCCGCAAATCGTACCATCTGAGGCAATCCGAGCGCACCCACCCTGTTGAGCAGTCATTTTTCATATTGAGCAGTCTTTTTTTCACGCCTTTCCAAGCGTTCCTGACAATTTGGAGAGCAGCCTCGGTGGATTTCTTAAATTTCGACGCAAAAACCCAAGCTGAGTCAGATCGGCACTACACGGGGTACGACTCGATACTGCAACCTCAGGCGATACTTCCTGCGCAGTTCAGCGGCGGGTACCGTCGAGCGGCGCCATCAGAACCGCTCAGGCGGCTGATGGCGGCTATCTTGGAGGACGCGCTCAGATGTTTTCAAAACAACATCAATGCCGGGCATCGCTCTCGGGCGCCGCGAGTTTTACGAGGCGGAGCAGTGGTTCCGCGGATCGCAGGCCGAGGGTCCGTTCGCGTTCGAGAACGTCTGCCACATCCTCGATCTCGATCCGAACCATCTACGGCGCACACTGCGCGATTGGACGCGAGCAGGATATTCCCGACCGCTTGTGCACCTCAATCGCGGGAATTTTCTCTCACCCGGCGAGTCTCACTCGGTGAAAGCGCTCATCAGCGCGAGGTGACTTAGATGAAAACCCAACTTGATCGCCGATCGTTCCTGCGCGTCGCGGGAACTTCGCTCAGTATCGGGGCGCTCTACAGCGTTTTCCCCGCGCTCACTCGGAGCGCCGGCGCTCAAGGGATTACGCGCACGCTCGCCGAGCTCAACGGCGAAGCCCCAGCGCCGTTCTCGTTCATTCAGCTAAGCGACACGCACGTCGGATTTAACGGACCGCCCGATCCGCTCGGCACGAAGGCGTTCGAAAGCGCGGTCGCGACGATCAACGGGCTGAAGAATCGCCCCGAGCTGGTCATCGTCACCGGCGATCTGACCCACGACGCGGACTCTGACGACGAACACGCCAGGCGCTTCAAGCTGTTCAAGGAAATCTCGAGCAGAATTGGCGGCGCACAAATCAAGCTCGTGCCGGGCGAGAATGACGCTGCGCTCGACGGGGGCGTCATGTTCCGCGAATTCATCGGTCCCACCCATTACTCGTTCGACCATCGTGGCGTTCACTTCGTCGCGCTCGACAACGTCTCCGCCGGACGGCCCGAGGTGGGAACCGCGCAGCTCGCCTGGATGAAGTCCGATCTGGCCCGCTTTCCGAAAACCGCGCCGATCATCGTGTTCACGCATCGTCCGCTGTTCGACCTCAAGCCCGAATGGGAGTGGTTCACCAGCGATGGCGACGACGTGATGAACGCGCTCGCTCCGTATGAAAACGTAACCGTGCTCTACGGCCATATTCATCGCGAGAACTTTCACCAGGCTGGCGCCACGAAAATGTACGCGGCCCGGTCGCTGATCTTCGCGTTTCCTGACCCTGCGATGCAGGTGAAAAAACCGCTGCCCTTCGACCAGACGCAGCCGTTCAAGAACCTGGGAATCCGACGCGTTAACGGCAACGCCGACGGCAGCGATTTGCAACTCGAGGAAGTTGAGCTCGCGACGGCCGAGTACTCGGGCACCGTCGGAATGGATCAGATGCTCAAACACGGAAGCGCTGACGGCAAGGACGAGTAATAAATGAAAACGACAATTATCAGAAACAAGGTCGTCACTGCGATGCTCTTGGGGGCCGCATGCGGAATCGCGCTTGCCGCTGTCACACAGAAGATCAATCTCGCCAGCGCCATTGAATCGGCGAGCGCCGCGGTCAATCCGAAAGTGATCGAGATCACCGCGAAGAAATTCGAATTCACGCCGAATGAGATCACGCTCAAGAGAGGCGAGACCGTCATCCTGCGGCTGACCACCACCGATCGCGTGCACGGCTTCTTTTCGAGGCCACTCAAAGTCGATACCGATATCACCCCCGGCAGAGCTACCGACGTCGCCGTCACGCCCGACACCGCCGGCGACTTCACGATCATCTGCGATCATTACTGCGGCACCGGCCACGCCAACATGAAGATGAAAGCCACCGTGGTCGAGTAAGTGACGGCCAACCAATAGATAACAGGAGCGGCGAGACCTCATGTTTGCTCAGCTGGTCGGCACGTATCATGTGCATCCGATCGCCGATCACTTCACAGTCGCGCTGCTGACCTTCGGGATCGCTGCGGAAATCCTCGCCGCCGCGGCGATCCTGCTTTCCCAGGACCGGGCGGGCTTCGTAGCAGTTTGGGGCCAGAAGCTCCGAAGCGCTTCGCTCCTGCTGATGGTCGGCGGAGCGGCCGCCACCGTTGTGTCGTACTTCACGGGCGACGCGGAAGCCGATCGGCTCTGGGACACAATGTCACCTGCTGCCCAACAGATTCTTTCACCCTCAAACGGCGCTTCCAATTACCTGGCCCACGCGGTTCTCGGGCAGTACCTTATGTACGCGTTTTTGATTCTTGCCGGCTGGCGCGTGATCCTGGAGTTATCGAGCCGCCTTGAACGCACCCGAATCGCCTTCTTGATTGTTGCCATGTTTGCTGCCGGCGCTCTTCTCTATCAGGGCAAGACCGGCGGAGAACTTGTCTATGACCATGCGGTGGGGACGGCTCACGGCGATGCCACCTCGCAGCGATAGGCAAATTCGGGAGTGCGCATGGCCAGAGTTAATACTTGGACTGCAAATCTGTTCTTTAGCATTGCAGGCAACGCCTTATGGACTTGGCTTACAGGGGGCTTCTTGACGGCTACTGCTACTGCCGCGTTTTGCCGGCTCAGAGCATCGAATCCCGTGTGGCTTGACCGGGGAATCACCGGGCTAACAGTTCCAGCAATAGTAACGGGCGGCAGCGCGATTGAAGCGCCTATTCTGCGCAAGAGACGCCGCACGCAACCGGCGGCCAGGTCACTTCTAAGGTCACTTCAATAGGCGAGATCTGGCGCCAAAAATTTCGAGGCGGTGAGGAATAAGACTTCTTCTCGATCCGCTTTGCTGCTGAGGAAGGGTCGAGGAGTTCGGGTCTAATCCCGGCCCGGAGGGGCGACCGCCTGGCCGTTCTTCGCGATCAGGTACTGGCGGTCCGGAGCCGTGCACGGAGCGCCGGTCTCGACCACGCGGGCGCCGTCCGGCGCGTATTGCAGGATGTAGGTCTTGCGTACGTCCTTGGTGGTGTTCGGCCCCGTGCGATGGGGCGTCAGCGAGGAGAACACTACGATACTGCCCGCGCTAGCCTCGACGGGCGTCGCTTCGGAGCCATCCTCCTCTCGGCATACGTAGCCGAGCTTGCTCAAGCGATGGGCGAGCGTGCCGCGCAGATGTCCCCCCGGAACCACCCACGGGCATCCGTTCTTGACCGTCGCGTCGGTGAGCGCGATCCAGCAGGTCAGGTAGGCCTGCGGCTCGATATAGGTGTAGCCGTTGTCCTGATGCCACGGGAACGGCTTGGGGTAATCGGGTTTCTTGTAGACCGCCTGGTCCCAGTACAGGCGCACGTCGGGACCGATCAGATCGCAGCATAAGCCTACGAAAAGGCGGCTCGTGGAGAATTCGCGCAGGACCGGGGAGAGCCTCACCAGATGGGTGGTGAAAGTGATCCCGTCGGCCTCCGCGATAAACATCCGCTTGCCGGGCAGGCCGCGCAGCGCTTCCTCGCCCCGCGCCTCGAATGGATCGATCGCCGCCGTCACACGCGCGACGGTCTCGCGGTCGAGCGCGTTCTCGAGCAGGAAGAACCCGCGCTCGTTGTATGATCGCGCCTGCTCGTCTGTGATAAAGCAGAACGGCCCCCTGATCAGCTCCCACTGGAAGCCCTGATTGCGCGGATGAAGCTGTGCGACGGCACTCAAGACTGCGGCACTCGCAAATCCCGGCATATCTTGCGCGCGAGAAAGTCATTGATTTCGCGATGTCTGGGAATCATCGAGACCTTCCGCTCGGCACGGTTGACATAGACGGAGTGGTTTCCGCCCTCCCTGAGCAGCTCACACCCATGGCGCCGAAGGTGGCGGACCAGGTCCTTACGCTTCATTCAGGCAGGATTTCCAATGACTCCCTGATCACTTTCTTGCCCCTTAGCGATTCTTCCGCCAGCTCGCGGTTAGCCTCCAGCACGAGCGCGACCGCTTCCCGAAGGTTGGTCCTGGTCTCGCTCAAGGTTCTGCCCTGCGTATTCGCGCCGGGAAGTTCCTCAACGAAGGCGATGTAGCCTTGCTTGACCTTGCGAAAAACAGCGGTGAGCTTCACGCTTCGGATACCTCCGCCTTGTGTCCCAGCCTACCGCGCGCCGCCCGTAGAGAAAACTGACCTTGTAGCTGTCATTTCGTCTGAGCGCCGGTGGACTCCGCGACCATCTCGGCGAGATCGCGTACGCGCATCTTTTCTTCGAGCGAGCGCGACTTTACCGCGTCCTCGAGCATCGTCATGCAGAACGGGCATCCGACCGCGATCGCTTCGGGCTTGGCCTCGTTGAGTTGCTCGAACCGCTTCTGATTGATCCGGGTGCCTTCGTGTTCCTCCTTCCAGAAGCATCCGCCGCCCGCGCCGCAACAGAAAGTACGATTCTTCGACTGCTCGACGTCGGCCAGCTCGGCGCCCGGGATCGCGCCGAGTGCCGCGCGTGCGCCGTCCCACTTGCGGTTGTGGCGAGCCATGTAGCACGGGTCGTGGTAGGTGACCCGCTCGTTGATCTCACGGTGAGGCTTGAGCCGCCCGGCCGCGATCAGCTCGGCGATGAACTCCGCCTCGTGCGTGACCTGGTACGCGCCGCCGAAGTCCGGGTATTCGTTCTTGAGATTGTGGAAGCAATGCGGACATTGCGTGACGATCCGGCGCGGCTTGTAGCGATTGAGAGTCTCGACGTTCTGCGCCGCGACGGTCGCGTACAGGTACTCGTTGCCGAGCCGGCGCGCCGGGTCGCCGGTGCACATCTCTTCGACGCCTAAAATCGCAAAGCGCACTCCCGCCTGCTTCATCAAGCTCGCGAACGAGCGGCTGACTCTCTGATTGCGCTCGTCGTACGAGCCCGCACATCCGACCCAGTACAGAACGTCGATATCGGCCGGGTCCTCGAGCTCCGCCATCTGCGGGATATCAAGCCCGTTGGCCCATTCGGCGCGCTTCTCCTGCGCGAGCCCCCATGGATTGCCCTGGTTCTCGATTCCCTTGAACGCGCCGGTCGCCTCTTGCGGGAATTTGCTCTCCATCAGGACTTGATAGCGCCGCATGTCGACGATTCGCTGGATATGCTCGATTCCGACCGGACATCCTTCTTCGCACCATCCGCAAGTCGTGCATCCCCATATCACCGGCTCGGTGGCCACTTCGGTGATCATGTCGGGACCCTTGAATTCGACCGCGCCGTCTGCGCCGTTGGCCGCCGCTGCTCGCGACGCGAACAGAGACGGAGCCTTGTCGAGCAAATGCTCGCGCTGCTCGATCACGAGGAACTTGGGATTGAGCGCCTTGCCGGTGTTGACGGTCGGGCAGTTGATCGTGCATCGCCCGCACTCCAGACACGAGGCCATGTCGAGCACCTGCTTCCAGGTGTATTGCTCGACTTGCGACACGCCGAAAGTCTCCGCGGTCTCGAAATCCTTGATCGGCGCGAGCCGCCCGCGCGGTTTCAGGTTGCGGAAAAACAGGTTGACCGGCGCGATAAAGAGATGGCGCAGCTTGGTGAACGGGAAGCAGAACAGCAGCCCGAACACCAGCATCACATGGACGGCCCACAGCCATCGATGGTAGGTGGCGCCGGCGCCGAGCGATCCTTCAATCGCGCCCGTCACGCGCCCCACGTAAGCCCATTCGGTGAAGTCGGGATGTCGCGCGTTGATTCGCGCGCCTTCGAGCATCAGGCCGGTCAGCGCGACGACTACCATCATCAGCATCGGGAACCAGTAGCCGAGCCGGTTCTCGAGGTTGTCCTGCATCCTGGTTTCGGGCGGCAGGATGCGGGTCGAGGGCGTACGAAATTGGCGGCGCGCGCCTTCCGCCAGCACCGCCAGGATCAGCATCAGGAAGAAGGTGTCCATCGCGGCTTTGAACACCAGGTAGAAATCGCCGTAGTAGAAGTAGAGCGGGATTCCGAACAGCCCGAAGAGTTCGCGCAGGTCGCTGTTGATCAGCACGATTATCGTGCCGATGAACAACCCCACGAAGCCGACGTAAAAGCTGAAGTGCATCCAGCCCCACGACTCGCGCACCACCACGCCCTGGCCGAAGGCGTCGCGCAGCGCGGTGATCGCGCGATAGAGCAGGCGATCGAAGCGGTCATCCGGAGTGCCGAGCCTTATGATGCGGTACCATCGGAACACTGCGTACACGATCGCGGCGGTCCACAAGACCGTCAGGGCGTACATAATCACTACAAAGGCGGCGGGTACGTTCCACAGGATCGGGCGGGTGATTTGCTGGTTCATGTGGCGCTCCGCTCAGGTGCGCTTGCCGATTCGAGTCGCATAGTGTGCCTACTCTACGGCGCTGGTGCGAGGAACTCGCGCACATCCACTTGCACCCCGGCGTTTAGCGCCTGCTCTGCGGTCTCCATAAGGGCGCGCGTCATTTGCTCGTCGATATAGGCTTCTCCGCAGTTGTCGCAAACTTTCGCCGGAACGCCCTTGACGACCAGCGTGGCGCCGCCACGCTGGACCGTCACCGTAGTCTTGCCGCCTCGGGTCTCGCCATGCTTGCAGATCACGCATTTCATCAGCTCCCTTGCCGATTCGAGTCCCATGAGAGAGTTTTAATCAGAGCGCGCGGGCGAAATCCACGGGCTGGGACAGGCCCCGCGAGATTGCAGCGACGACAATGCCGCCAAGGAGATGCTCCGATGGGCGCACGGTCCGGCAATAACTACCTGAGCGCGTTGCGCAAGCTCAAGGCCGAGGTCTGGATCGGCGGCGAACGGGTCGCCGACGTGACGCAGCATCCGGCGCTCATGCGATGCGCGCGGTCGATCGCCTCGCTCTACGACATGCAGATGGAGCATCCCGGCACGATGACCTTCCGCACGCCCGACGGCGACCGGATCGGCTACTCGTTCGTACAGCCCGCCAGCGCCGACGAAGTCCGCAGCCGTAGCCTGATGATGAGGAACTGGGCGGAGTTCAGCGGCGGGATGCTGGGCCGCACGCCCGACTACCTCAACGCGAGCATCGCGGCGATGGCCGCCGCGCGCGGGTTCTTCGCCGAGAGCGATCCGCGCTTCGGCGACAATATCGCGCGCTATTATCAGGACGCTCGCCGGCACGATTGGTGCGCGACGCACACGCTGGTGAATCCGCGCGCGAGCCGCGCCGCGGGATGGGCCGGCCAAACGGACGCCGACCTCGCGCTGAGGCTCGTCGATCGGACGGGCGAGGGAATCGTGGTCAGCGGATGCCGGATGCTGGCGACGCTGGGGCCGCTGTCGGAGCAACTGCTGGTGTTCCCGTCGACCGTGCTGCGGGCCGAGCCGGCGGCGGAGCCGTTCGCGCTCGCCTTTGCGGTGTCGTGCAATGCGCCGGGGCTCAGGTTCCTGTGCCGCGACCCGTTCGACGTCGGGCGCTCGCGCTTCGACCATCCGCTCGCCTCGCGCTTCGAGGAGATGGACTGCGTCGTATTCTTCGACCACGTGGCGGTGCCGTGGGAGAACGTTTTTCTGTGCGGCGACGTGAATCGCTGCAACGCGATGTACGCGGCCACCAACGCCGTCGTCCACATGATGCATCAGGTGGTCGTCAAGAACGTGGTCAAGAGCGAGTTCCTACTCGGGCTGGCCGCCAGAATCGCCGAGGCGAGCGACGCGACGAGCCTGCCGCATGTACGCGAGCGGCTGGCCGAGATGATCATGACGACCGAGACGATGCGCGCGTGCCTGCGCGCGGCGGAAGCCGATGCGGCGCGCGACCAATGGGGCAGCTTCGTGCCGGCGCGCGCTCCGCTCGACACGGCGCGCAATCTGTTCCCCCGGCTCTATCCGCGGATGGTCGAGATAATCCAGCTCAACAGTTCCTCCAGCCTGATGGCGACGCCGTCGGAGCGTGACTTCGAGAGCCCGCTCGCGCCCGCGATCGGGAAGTACCTGGGCGCGGCGGACGCCGCGCCGCGCGATCGCGTCGCGCTTTACCGGCTAGCATGGGACGTCGCGTGCAGCGCCTTCGGCGGCCGGCAAGTTCTGTACGAGCGATTCTTTTTCGGCGATCCGATCCGGATGGCGAGCGCTCTGGTCGATGCGACCGACTTGAAGCCGCTGATCGCGAAGGTCGACGCGTTCCTCGCGCGCAAGGATTAGCGGGCGCGATGACTGAATCTACGCCAGCAGCACCGCGACAATTCCGGTCAGGAAAATCCCGTCGAATGTGCCCGCGCCGCCGATCGAAGCGACCGGAGCGCCAAGGTCGCGAATCCTCCGCAGATTCATCAGGTCCGCGCCGATCAGCGTCCCGAGCACGCCGCTCACATAAGCAACCGCGTCGGCGTGATGATGCACGCCGGCGAGGAACACGCCCATCATCGCCGCCACGATTGGCGGGATGAACATCGGCGTTGCGATCCCGACGCCGGGCACCGGCCGGGCAAAACGATTGACCACCACCGCGACGACCGCGGTCCCGATGAGCGCGGACAAAACGATCGACGGCTGGTGGATCAGCACATACACGGAGATCAGGATCGGCACGATCGCGCCGCCCAGATTGATGGCGACCTTCGTGGGCGCTCCGGCCAGGCGGACCGGGATCCGGTAGCGCACGCCGAAACTGGTGGCGAACTCCGCAGATTGCGTCGGCCCGCCTTCGATCTCTGAAATCGGGATGTTGACGTAGCTTCCGGCAAGGCTCACCAGCAGCGCCAGAAACGCGAGCCCCGGCGGCAGCCCGATCGTCTCGAAGACGTAGCTGATAAGGTTGATCTCGATCAGCGTGAAGACGACGAGCAGCACGCCGAAGAAGATAACGATGTAGATGAACATGAACGGCGCGAAAAGCATCGCCGAATCATAGCATCGCAGGTTCGCCTGCGCAGCCGTCAAAAGCGGGACGGACCGCTCTTGTGCGGACTCGCACCATCGGCTTAGATCGCGCGCAGGCTGCCATGAACTCCGACCATCGCGCCGAGTTGCTCAAGATTCTCGCCGCCGAATCCTATGTCGAACGCGCGCTCACTCTCACCTCCGGCCGCTCGTCGAATTTCTACGTCGATTGCAAGCGCACGCTCTACCTTCCGCGCGGCGCCTGGCTGGCGGGCGAGTTGATGCTGGAGCTGGTCAGCGGGGATCGAATCGGGCAGATCGGCGGGATGGCGGCCGGGGCGCTTCCGCTGACCGACGCGATTATTGCGGCGGCGTATCGCCACGGCGCCGATATCACCGGGTTCTTCGTGCGCAAGGAAACCAAGGCACACGGCCTTCAGCAGAAGGTCGAAGGGGCGTTCAGGAAGGAGCGGCGCACGGCCGTGCTCGACGACACCATCACGACCGGCGGCTCGACGCTCGACGCGCTCGCGGCGGTCCGCGCCGCCGGCGCCGAGGTGGCCTCGGCATTCGCGCTGGTGGACCGCAACGAAGGTGGCCGCGAGGCCTTCGCTCGCGCGGGCCTCCATTACGCCTGGGTGTTCACCGCCGACGAAGTCCGCGCCGCGGCCCGCCCCGGATGAAGCCTCACGATATTTTCACAGCCTTGCACAGCGACTTTCTGCACCTCTCCCTGACCAGGGAGAGGTCGGCGGGCGTTGCGCCCGCCGGGTGAGGGTATTTGCGCATGGCTCCGGGCGGACAGACTCTGGTCACCGCGGTTTTCGGCGATCCGGTCGAGCATTCGCTGTCGCCCGCGATGCACAACGCGGCCTATCGGGCGCTGGCGATGGACCGCGCCTACCTCGCCTTTCACGTCAAGCCCGAAAATCTGCGCGATGCGATCCGGGCCATCCCGGCGATGGGACTGCTCGGCGTCAACCTGACGCTGCCGCATAAGGAGCGCGTGTTGCGGATGCTCGACGGGCTGAGCGGCGAGGCGCGATCGCTCGGCGCGGTCAACTGCGTGGTGAACCGGCGCGACGGTCTCTACGGCGACAACACCGATTCACGCGGCCTCGAGACCGATCTCCGCGAGCTTGGAGTGACGGTCGCGCGCCGGATGGTGGTGATCGCCGGCGCGGGAGGCGGAGCGGCGGCGGCGGTGCTGGCGGCGGTCCGGATGGGCGCGAGTCAGGTGCTGATCGCCAATCGGACCCGCTCGCGCGCGATGCGTCTGGCGAGACGGTTCGCGGGACGAGCGGGACGGATCATCAGGGTGCGCGGGCTCGAGGCTCTCACCGATCGGGCGGCGCTCGCGGACGCGGCGGCCGTCATCAACGCGACCTCGATCGAGTTGAGCAAGGCGACGCGATTTCCGGAGCTTGACTACGAAGCCACACCGCCCGACTGCTTTTTTTACGATTTGCTATACGGGCCAAAACCGACGCAGTTTCTGGAGCGCGCGCAGAGCGCCGGCCGGCGCAATTCAGACGGCGCCGGGATGCTGCTGAATCAGGCCGTGCTCGCGTTCAGACTGTTCAACGGCGTCGCGGCACCGGTTGATGTGATGCGCGCCGCGCTGATGGAGCATTTGGGCCGCGCGACGGGCTGAACGCGCTCGCGCCTGGACCAGAGCGCAGGCTGCCCTCACCCGGCGCGTGGCGAGCTTACGCTCGCACGCGCCGACCTCTCCCTGGTCAGGGAGAGGTGTAGATCTGGTGCGCGCTTTGGTCTGCGTCTCGCTGACCTATGAAGCCCGCACCCTCTTGCGAAACGTGAGGAGGAACAGAAATCAGTTTCGCTTCCGGGATTACCGGAAACGCTCCGATCACTTCACGCGCGCGTAGCTGATTTGGTCGTCGCCGATTCCGACGATCGAAAGCGAACCCGGGCGCGGCGTGCATCGAACCGGATTCAGACCCGTCACGTTCGTACAGAGCACGATATTGGTGTCGCCGGTGAAGCACGAATCGGTCACAGTGGACTCGCCTTGTTGAAGTGTCGCGCGGCCCGCGCAGACCGTGGGCTCGATGTGAATGCTGGAGGAGCCGAAGACGCTGTTCGAGAAGATGCCGTGAAAGTCGCTTCCCGCGCCCTTGCCGGCGTCCTTTGCGCTGATGTTTGGCGGGTAAGAAGATCTCCCGCATCCGCCGCATCCGCTTACGGCCAGCATCAATGCAAGCACGAGAATGCCTGGAATCTTGTACATGGTTTACCTCGACGTTTGAGCGGTTATTCCGTGACCGGCGTTTGCGAGTACGCTGCGGACGCGGGCGCCTCGTTCTGCGCGGCGGCCGGCTGATCGCCATAGGTAGCCGAACTTTCAGCCGTGAGCGGACCGCCGATTGTCAGGGTTCCGTCCACAGTGAGCGGACCATTCACCGTAAGCGGGCCGCCGATAAAGACCGGACCGGTGCCGACCTGTCCCGCAGGTCCCGGCGCCTCGCCGCTTGGGAGCGTGTAGAACGGGCCGCCGATCACCACCTTGCGCGCCCGCACCGGGCCGTGGACGACGGCGGGTCCTCCGACGGTCAACGACCCGGCAACCACAAACGGTCCATCGATCGAGGCCGGACCGCCGACGATCATATTACCCTTGATCAGCGAGCACGACGCGACCGCGAAGGAAGTCACGGACAGCAACATGATAACCGCCGCGACTCTCATCTGCTCCCCCAAAATCGCCGGCTAGGCTGCGCCGTTCGCGCTGCCGTTGGCGTTGGCCGAAGGCTGCGTGAAGACTTCCATCGGGACGAGGCTGCGGCGCTTGCGCTTGATCTCCTCGAGCTCGGCCTGGGCCTTGGATTCCTGCGCGCGGCGCCGGATCTCCTCGAGCTTCTCGCCGGCTTCGGACTCGTGCAGCTCGCGATTCACGCCGGCTTGCGCCAGAGTGCGCTGGATCGATTCGCGCACCTCTTCTAGCGCGCGCAGGTCTTCCTCGTACGAGACTTCCTCGAGCGCATGTTGAATCCTGACCCGCGCCTGCGCGTTCTTGAGCCGCGCCAGCATCCGGATTTTCTCGATCTTGAGCTTCTCGATCTCGCCCTTGAACGCGATCAGATTCTTCTTGGCCTCGTCCGCCTCCGAGGTGAGATCGGAAAGCTCCTCCTTGAGGCGCGCGCAATCCTGTTCGAGCTCATGCTTGCGCCGGATCAGGATCATCGCGCATTCGTCCTCGTTCATGTCGGCGGCCTGCACGGACTGCTCGGCGACCTCGGCCATCTCGACCGATTTCTGCCTGAGCTCTCGCGCGAGCTTGTTGCGCATGTAGATCACGCCCGCGGCCGCGGTCTTAAGCTGATTGTAGCGGCGCAGGCGCTCGGAGATTGCGGACTCGTAGACCGCCTCCGGGTCGCGGGCCTCGCGCGCCTTGAGCCAACGGCTGAGTTTGCCGCCGATCAGACTGAAAATCCGTGAGAAAAACATTTTGATCGCCTCCCGATTCACGCCTTTGAATTCCAGATCGCTCTAATTATTGCTCGCTTCTTCGCGGCCGCCGCCCAATCCGAGGTCCGCGAGCGTGATTCCCAACTCGCGCATCTTCTGCTGAAAACTCTGCCGGTACATCCCGGTCCGCTCGGCGGCGCGCGAGATGTTTCCGCCGGTCGCCCGCAGCGCGCGGACGAAGAACTCGCGCTCCCAATCGCCGACGAATTTCTCCTTCGCCTCGCGGAAAGTCATGCCGCCCTCCAGCGCCTCGGCCACGTTCGCGCCCGGCGCATTGGCCCCCGCCGCACTCGCTCCCGGCGGCGATACTTCCTCGCCGTCAGAAGAGCCGACCAAATCGGCATAGGAAATTTCCGCGCCGGCGGAGAGAATGACCGCCTGCTCGATTGCGGCGCGGAGCGCGCGCACGTTGCCCTTCCAGGGCCGCTCGACGCATCCGCGCATCGCCTCGGCCGAGAGCTGCTTGGGCGGCGCGCCGAATCGCTCGCACGCTTCCTTCAGGAACTGCTGCGCCAGGAGCGGGATGTCCTCGGGGCGCTCGCGCAGCGGCGGAATACGGACTTCGACTACCTTGAGCCGATAGTAGAGATCCTCGCGGAAGCGCCCGCTCTTGACCATCGCTTCGAGATCGCGATTGGTCGCCGCGATGATGCGCACGTCGACCTTGAGCGCCTGATTGCCGCCGATCCGTTCGAACTGCTTTTCCTGCAGGACGCGCAGCAGCTTGGCCTGGGTCTCGAGGCTCATGTCGCCGATTTCGTCGAGGAACAGCGTGCCGCCGTCGGCCGCCTCGAACTTGCCCTCGCGCCGCGCGACCGCGCCGGTGAACGCGCCTTTCTCGTGGCCGAACAGCTCGCTCTCGACCAGCTCGCGCGAGAACGCCGCGCAGTTGACCGCGACGAACGGCCCGCGTGCGCGCGGACTGCGGAAATGGATCGCGTGCGCGACCAGCTCCTTGCCGGTGCCCGATTCGCCGCGGATCAGCACCGTCACGTCGGTCGGCGCGACTTTATCGATCGTCTCGAAGACCCGCATCATCGCGCGCGAGCGCCCGACCATGTCCTCGAAGCGTCCGGTCTCCAGGCGCACCTGTTCGATCAGTTGCTTGTGCGCGCGCTTGAGCAACTGCTTCTCCATCACATGGCGGACCTTGAGCCTCAGCTCGTCGTTGTCGAAGGGCTTGGGCAGATAGTCTTCAGCCCCGGCCTTCATCGCCTCGACCGCGATCCGCTGCGATCCGTACGCGGTGATCATCAGGACCGCGCACTCGGGATCGATCGCGCGCACCTCGCGAAGCAGGTCCAGCCCGCTCATTCCCTTCATGCTCAGGTCGGTGATGATCACGTGGAACATCCCGGCCTTGACCTTCTGGAGCGCGTCCTCGCCGGACTCCGAGGTGTCGACCTCGTAGCCTTCCTTGGAGAACAGCCCCTTGAGCGCGACCAGAATTCCGCGCTCGTCGTCAACTATGAGCAGCCGTCCCTTCATCGCCGTTGCCCGCTTGCCTGGATGGGGCTGGTCTTCGCGCCGCTCTGGGCGCCGTCTCGCGGCGCACCGTCAAGCCTCTGCGCGTTGTCGATATAGCCGGTGGCGCCATTGGCAGACGCCGCGGCCGGAGCGGTCGTCGTGGCCGACTCGTTGTCGCGCGCCGGCGGCGGCGCGAACTCCGTTTCGCCAGGCATCGCCGGCCTCATCCGAGCGCCGTCGGCGAGCGGAATCGAGAACACGAACTCGGTGCCGGCGCCCGGGCGGCTGTCTACTTTGACCGTGCCGTTATGGGCCTCGATTATTTTCTTCGCGACCGCCATCCCCAGGCCGGTGCCGTTTTCCTTCGATGTGTAGAACGGGTTGAAGATCTTTCCCACCTTGTCGGGCGCGATTCCGCATCCGTTGTCGCGGATTCGCACCGCCGCCATCGCGTCGCCGGTCTGGATCGACATCTCGATTCGCCGTTCGCCCGCGACGCCTTCCATCGCGTCGATCGCGTTGTCGATTACGTTGGAGAAAACCTGGCGCAGCTTGTCGGGATCGGCGCGCACGGTCGGACCGCCAAGGTAGTTGCGCGATACCACGACCGATTTGCTCTCGAGCTTCGCGCGCATCTGGGTGAGCGCCGCGTCGAGCACCGAGGCCAGGTTGACGTTGTCGAAGTTGTAGTCCTCTTCCTTGGCGTACTTGAGCAGATGCGACACGCTGCGCTCGACGCGGGCCAGCTCGTCCAGCGCGACCTTGGCATACTCGACGTTCTCGGCCGAGGTGGGGTCCTCGCCCATCTGCTGGACCAGGCTCTTGGCGGCCGCGATCGGGTTGCGAATCTCGTGCGCGAAGGTTGCCGTGAGCTCGTCGAGCGAGGCCTGCTTCTCGGTGCGCAGCACTTCCTTTTCCTGCTGCACTTCGCGCTGCACCTCGCGCTGGATTGCGGGCTGGAACACCCGCTCCTGAATCCAGCGCCATCCGAAGACCGCCGAGAAGTGGCTCATCAGTCCGAAGCCCCATCCGAGCGCGGGCCACAGGAACCACGGATAGCCGGTGGTCATCAGGTTGATCAGGAACAGGAAGCCGATCACCGTTCCGTACCACATCAGATGAACGTAGAAGCCGGCTTCCGCCGCAGCCCGTTTGTGGGCGCGCTCGTAGGTCTGACGTTCCTCTTCGGCCTTGCGTGCCTGCTCCGCGTTCGCCGGTGATGCGCTCGCAGTTGCGCCGCGCGGCGCCGATGCTCCGACTCGCCACCAGCCCGGGTGGGGTTCCGATCCAAACGCGTACTTGAGCCGGTGCTCGAAGCGCTTGGCCTTGCGCTCGAAGCGTTCGGCCTTGCGCTCGAACTTTCGCGCGAAACGTTCGGCCTCACGCGAGCCGCGCTCGAACCAGTAATCTCTGTCGCCGCCGCCCTTCGATGAGGACGACGCGCCGGTGTCGACTCGTCCCGTCCGGCCGCCCCATCTGTCGTGCCAATATCGCATCAGATACCGCTTTCTCTGGGCGAGGACGAAAATCAGCAGCAATATGAAAAGAAAGCCCAACATGGTCCGTTCCGCTCCATTAGCGGCCTGCCGCGGCCGCTTACGTGACTATCGCAATGCATCGGGCGTTCGTCTATCCCGTCCATCATGCCGGATATCAGCAAACTCGATGCCGCTCGCCGGGACACGGGTAAAACGTCGATTCACGGGCCTTTTCGGTGATCCCGGCGCATCGTGGAAGCGCTCGCTGCAATCAGCGCACTGCATGGCGAAGATTGCACGGCGTCATAAGCTTGATTTCCCGGCTGGTGCGCATAGCCTTATGCATGGCCTTATCAACCCGAGCGCGATCGTGCTGCCCGCGCTTCGGGACGAGGTGGCGTTTGGGTCAGTACTGGTCATTCGGCGGTCTGGTTCGCCATCGAACGCTTCAGGAGCGGTTGATCGTCTCGCTCGATCGCGCCACCAGCCGCGAGGCGCTCAAGATGGTCGAGCGTCTCGGGCGCAGCGTCGGGATGTTCCGGGTCGGCAGGCGCCTCTACCTCAGCGGTGGACCTGATTTGGTGCGCGACATTCGCCGGCGCGGCGCCGAAGTCTTTCTCGATCTCAAGTTCCACGACACGCCACGCGCGCTATGCAAGGCCGCGGTCGAAGCGACCCGGCTCGGCGCGCGCATGTTCGACCTACATTCGTCGGGCAGCTTCGAGGCAATGCAGCACGTGCGGGCCGAGGTCGCGCGCATATGCCGCAACGAGGGGCTGCGCCGCCCGATCGTGCTGGAGGTCGCGATGCTGACCGGCTTGCGTCCGGGCGAGCCCATCGTGCCCGACGGCGACGAGGTCGTCGCGCGGCTGGCGAAGCTCGCGGCCGACGCCGCGCTCGACGGCGTCCTGACTTTGCCTCAGGCGGTGCCGCGGGTCCGCGCGCTGTGCGGCCGCCGTTTCATAATCGTTGCGCCGGGACTCAGCCTGCGTAGCGCGGACAGCGCAGCGGTCCAGGCGGTCGGCGTCGGCGACGCGGTCCGGTTCGGCGCGGATTATCTGGTCGTAGGAAGCCCGATCTGGAACGCCACCGACCCACTTCGTGCGGTGCGCGAGATCATGGAGGAGATGGAACGCGGGATGCGCGGCCGCCCCCGCGGCGCACTCGAGCTTCTCACGCCCCGCCCGGCGTGACTCTTCTGGTTCCCCGGCTGCTCCGCCGGTTCCGGTGCGTCAGGAACGGCTTGCTTTGTGATCGACGGTCCTCAGGCTGCGGGCGAGCTCGGCCAGGTCGGCGAGCGTGCGCGGTTCGTGACCGAGGTCCGGCGCGGCGATCAATTCGGCCTTGCGGGTTTCGGCACCGGCGGGTAAAAGCGCGCGCAGCGCTTCGAGCGAGATTGATTCGCGCCGCTTAAGCGCCGCGAAATCGTTCCAGTTGCGCTTCAGCTTGCGCTTGAGCCCGGCTGGTATTTCCGCGCGTTCCAGTTGGTCCAGGGAGGGCATCGGCGGCATCATGCGGTTCACGACTATCGCGTCGATCTGCAGTCCGGCCGCGTTCAGCGACTCGATAAAGGCGCGCGCTTCGGCGACGCGCTCGGCCTCTGCAGTAGTGACGACCACTACGAAGGTGCCGGCGCCGCGCAGGATAGCCTGCGCGCGCCCGGCGCGCTCCGCAAAGCCTTCGAACATTCCCTCGAAGCTGCGCACGAAGCCCTGCACGTCGGAGAGCAGATGCAGACCGGTGATCCGATCGAACGCGGTCAGCACCGCGCGCGCCGCGATATCGACCAGGCCCAGGCCGCGCAACAGCTCGCGCGAAGCGCCGAGCAACGCCAGCGCGCGGGAGTTGAGCAAGTCGAGCAGGCGGCGCGGCGCGTCGAGGAAGTCCAGCGCCTCGCGCGCCGGCGGCGTGTCGAGGACGATCAGATCGCTCGCGCGATCCTCGTGCAGCTCGAGCAGCTTTTCCATCGCCATGTAGTCCGCGACCCCGGCGAGCGCGCCCGACAGGTTGCGATAGATGCGGTTGGCGAGGATCGCGTCGCGATCCGCCGCCGATCGCGCGTAGCGGCCGACCAACGCGTCGAAGGTCGCTTTCGGGTCGAGTTTCATCGCGCGCAGCCGTGCGCCGTGAGCCTTCGCGATGCCGTCGAGTGGCACCGGCTGCGGCTCGCCGTCGCGCGGGTCCAGCCCAAGCGCATCGAGCAGGCGTGGCGCCGGATCGACCGTCATCACGTCGACGGCGCGGCCCTCGATCGCGCCGCGCATCGCGAGCGCCGCGCTGAGCGTCGTCTTTCCGACCCCGCCGGGTCCCAGGCAGATCACCAGGCGATGCGAGGACCCGAACAGACGCGCGGGCTTGCTCACGGGAGCATTTCCGCTTCGAGCTTGCGGCTCAACTCGCGGACCTGATGCGAGCCGAGCGACGGCGCGAACACCATCGAGAGTTCGATCACGCGCAGGCCGCCACGCTCCAGTTGCTTGCGGGCGCGCGTCGCGCTTGCAGCGGCTTCGACCCGCCGCGCCGCCATCTTTGCGTGCTCCCCGAGTCTCGATACCGCCGCCAGCTCTTCGGGCCCGAACAGCGCGTCCGGAACCGCATTCAGGAGCGCAGCCACCGTTGCGATCCCGGCATCCGAGAGCGCCGCAGCAGCCTCGATCGCTTCGCGCAGCGAGAGCTCCTCCGGTGTGAGCGTCAGCACCACGCCGAACCGGTTCGGATCGCCCAGAAAATCTTCCACTTCGCCGGCGAGATTGTTGAGCGTGCCGAACGGCGCGAGGCCCTTGACGGCGCGCGCGACCGACAGCAGTTCGAGCGCGGTGCCGGTGGCGGGCGCGTCGATCACGACGTGGGCATCGTTGAGCGCGGCCTGGCCGGCCAGCTCGCGCAGCCGCTCGAGCATCAGGAAGGCCTCCAGCCCCGGCAGCGCGGCGGTGACATAGCCGAAGGTCCGGCTTTTGAGCATCCGACGCGAGATCAGCTTGAGCGGCACGATCCGCTGGATAAAGGCTTCCAGCTCCGCGCGAGGGCTGAGCGAGGTCACTTCAAGCTGCTCGCTCACCCGCGCCGGCGCGGTAGTGTAGAGCTTCGCATCCAGAATGCGGGCGGCCGACTGACGCCGATCGAGATCGGCGAGGGTGGTGGGATATCGATGCGACAGCGCGGTCGCGAGGGCGGCGGCAAGGGTGCTCTTGCCCGTGCCGCCCTTGCCGGTGATGAATATCAGGCGCGGGAGGGCCATCGTGGCTAGACCTTAAGGCCGCGACGCGCCGCCGTCCATATGGCCGACAAGATCGCGAACGCACCGGCGATGAAAAGCATCGCGCTTCGGATTGCGCCCGAGCAGATCGCGCTGTTCAAGGCGCTGATCGAGTCTTACGACAACCTCGCGACCCTGCGCACCGAGGATCCTCGCAGCCATCTTCTAAGGCTCTGGTTCGACCCCGCGACGGAAGACGAGGTGATCCGCATCCTCGAATCGCTGGCGCCTGCGATCGTCGTCAAGTTGTTGGTTTAATCTCCACGGCGTAGTCGCGTCCTTCCCACCGGCGATCATGAGTCCAGAAGAAGCTGAAGCGGATCGGGCCGCGCTCGCCGGGCTTCACATCGATATCGGCGAAGTCCAGGCCAAGCCGGGTCGAATTCGATTGCGTGTCGGTCGGGCTGGTCCATTCGCCGAACGACCAATGAAGCGTAAAGGGCGCAGACGCGATAATCCGCAGCGCGACGCCCGGCGGAATCGAGCGGATGCGGCGGTTGGGCTTCCAGACTTCGAACGGGGTGGGGCGGCTGGAGCCGCGATAGCGCTCCGCGACTTCAGGAATCAGGTCGAAGACCTGCTGATCGGCGGCCGAGCGAAGCAGCTTGATATATTCGGCGTGCGCCCACATCAGAGGCATCGCGCTGCCCGTCGCCCCGCCGAAATATTGCAGGAAGTCGGGTTTGTCGGGTTCGTCCCAAATCTGCTCAGGGAGCAGCGAGGTCAGGTTGGCGAACTTCTCCATCGCGCGGATATACGGCTGGACATCGCGGCGCGCCGCGAGCTCGTAATGACCGCGCTCGCCGGTGAGAAGCGGCCACGGCCGCCCACGGCCCCATCCCTCGAACGGGCCGCCGTCGTCGCGTTGACCGTAGCCGTCGTGATTGTAGCGCCGCCAGCACGGGCCGGCCGGAGCGTCGAATTTCAGCACCGCATCGACCACCCGGATTGAATCCTCGATCAGCGGATCGTTGGCGGCGCGTATTCCGTAGCGGACCAGTTCCAGGAATCCTGCGTCGACCACGTCGCGGGCCGGAAATATCGTTGGCGAATTCGGCGGGCGGTTCGCGATAAAAATCGTGGCGCGATTGGGATCCTCCTCGCCCGGCTCGGGATCGTTCGCGTCGGCGGGCAGGATTCGGATGAAGTGCCGCGCGATCCCGGGCACCAGCGTACCTTGCGTCGTTACGGTCCAGGTCTCGAGATGAGCCTCGAGAAAATCTGCGTATTTCGTGAGGAAGACCGCGGTGTCGTGATCGCCGCGCTTCTCCGCGAAAGTCGCCGCGCAGATCAGGGCCGCGATATTGCTGGCCAGGGTCGAGGGCGAGAAGCCGCCGTTTTCCTCCCATCGCTCCTGCTGCGTTACCGGTCCGCGAGCGATCAGATAGCCCGCCGCGGCGAGCGTCATCGGATATGGGTCGAAGTCGCGCAGCGCTTCGGCGCGATCGAGCCGCCATGCGAGCACGATCGGAAAGCCGACCTCGTCGAGCTGGATTCCGTGCCAGTAGGGTTGTCCGTCGAGCCAGAAGTTCTGCGGAAAGCCGCCGTCCGCCTGCTGCGAGCAGGCCAGATAGATCAGCGCGCGCAGCGGCGAGGCCAGATCGCCGGCGGCCAGCAGGCCGGTCGCGCTGTTCACCATGTCGCGCGTCCACACCAGATGGTATCCGCCGAGGTCCTCGTCGCCCTTGGCTTCGCCCCACGGGATACTGAGCGAGGCGATGAGCGCGCCCGGATAGCTCTTGTCCTCGTGCGCGAGCAGCAACTCGCAGCTTCGGGAGTAGAGCGCGCCGCCGTCGCCGGCAAACTTGTGCAGCGGATAGAAGTGCCGGCAGGCGCGCTGCCATTGCTCAAGAAAACGGTCGCGATGCTCGCTGAAAGGGAGGCCGAGCGACTGGAACAGGCCCGTGACCGCTCGATGGAGCGAGCGGCCGAAACTGAGGCCGAGCGTGAAGTGGTAGCCCTGGCGAAGATCGATCTCGCCGATCAGCGCGATGTTCCCGTCTTCGACCGCCGCGAACTGGTAGTCCATCCGGTAGTTTTGCGCCAGATCGCTCCATCCGTCGGTCGTCCCGACGTAGCCGCAGGATTGCCGCACGAAGGGCTGGGTGGCTGCCAGCGCCAGCCAGGTTCCACCCTTGTGCGCGGTCAGAAACTCACGCCCTGCGATCAACGCCGTGTTGCCGTTGTTGTTCCATCCGCCGACCTCGAGATGAGGCGCGAGCAGCACGTAGAGATGCAGCTTGCCCAGCAACTCCGGGTCGCCTTCAAGCCGGGTGTCGATCAGCACGCAGGACTGGTGCGGATCGGAGATGATCTCCTTGATAATGCGATAGCGTCCCTCTTTCTCGACACTCGTGACGCGCGCTCCGAGCCCATGGTGGTCGAGGTACTCGACTGTCGGCGTCAGATTGCGCCATTCGTCGTGGAAGAAAGTCTCGCCGTCGCAGATGAGAAACTGAACATTGCGAATTTGAGGACGATCGATGGTCGGATAGTAGACTTCGTTGACCATGCCGCCCGAGACGGTGAACCAGACGTGGCTCGAGGCGGAATAGGCGGTGCCAACGACGTCCTTGGCACTCCGCGTCCATCGGGGCTGGATACCCGGACCGCCGAAAGCCTTGGGCGAATTTTCAATCGTTGCCATCGGCGTTCCTCAGCGCCCCCTCAGCCTCAGGGCGTCTCGGTAGGTTCGGCTGCCGCCGCGGGCACGCTCGTGCGCGGCTGGAACAGGTACGAAACTCCTATACTAAGGCCATAAAGCGCGAGCAATGGAATCGCGAGCAGGAACTGGGAGACCATATCGGGCGGCGTCAAAGCGGCCGATACCACGAAGATGCCGAGGATCGCATAGCGGAAATAATGGATCATCTGTTGATGGTCTATCAGGCCGAGCCGGGTCAGAAAGAAGGCGAAGATCGGCATCTCGAAGGTCAGCGCAAAGGCGAGCAGCAGCTTGGAAGAGAACATCAGGTACTCGCTGATACGGATGGTCGGCGTGACGCCGATGCTCGCGTACTGACTGAGGAAGAAAGCGTAGCCAACTTTGAAGACCACTGCCCAGCAGAAGTAGCCGCCGAGCAGAAAGAAAACGGTGGCCGCGACCACGAACGGCGCCGCCATCCGCCGCTCGGTCTGGTACAGCGCCGGAGCGATGAATTTCCAGACCTCGTAGAGCACCGCGGGACTTGCGATAAAAAGTCCCGCGACCATCGCGACCTTTATCTTGGTGAAAAACGCCTCGCCCACACCGGTGCCGATCAGCAGGACTTTGCCGTGCGAGACCTCGCGGATCGGCCAGGTCAGCAACGCGAAGAGCTGGTCGGCGAACGCGTAGGCAATCGCGCATCCGATCGCCAGCGCGATAATCGCCCGGATCAGGCGGACGCGCAGCTCTCTCAGATGCTCCATCAGGGGCATCCGCGACTGTTCGAGCGGGTCGGTCGGCTGTTGCTCGCTCGGCACTGCGACGAGACTGGCTACTGGCCCGCCGGCGGCTTCGGAGTTGGCTCGATGCGCTCGGCGGGCGGCGGACTTTCAGGGCTGCCAGTCGGGCGGCGCGGCGGCTCATCGAGCGCCTCGGTCAGCTCGCGCATCACCTCGTTGCTGGCCAGGCGCAATTCGCGCAGGATCTTTCCCGCGGAGCGCAGCACTTCGGGGAGCCGCTCAGGTCCCAGGACGACCAGCGCTACGACCAGCAACACCAGTATTTCGACGATGCTCAATGTGAAAACGGCGGCCTGTTCCGTGAGCGATTATTCCCATATTCTGCGTCGCAGTTCTGGGTGTCAACGATGCTCAAGACCGCGCTGATCGCCGATCGGAGATACACCCGCCATTTCGCCGGCCGCGCTCATCCCGAGCGCCCGCAGCGGATCGAAGTCATGATGGCGATGGCGGAGCGGCTGCAGCGTCCCGGCCTTGCCTTCTATCGGCCGCGCGAAGCTACGCTGGAGGAAATTTCACTCTGCCACGGAGCGGATTACATCGCGATGGTCGAGCGGACCGCCGCTCTCGAACGCTACGACTTCGATCCCGATACTCACGCCTCGCGCGACACGTTCGCCACCGCGGTGCTCGCCGCGGGCGGCGCGCTGACCGCGGTCGAGGCGGTAATCGACGGCGCGGTGGATAACGCGTTCGCGATCGTGCGTCCGCCCGGCCATCATGCGTTGCCCGATCGCGCGATGGGCTTTTGCTTCTTCAACAACGTTGCAATCTGCGCGCGATGGCTGATCGCAAAGCGGGGCCTCAGCCGCGTGATGATCGTCGATTGGGACCTCCATCACGGCAACGGCAGCCAGGAAATCTTCTACGAATCGCCCGAGGTGCTGTACGTATCGCTGCATCAGTTCCCGCATTATCCCGGCACCGGCTCGCTGCATGAGCTCGGTCACAGGCAGGGCACCGGGTTCACGGTGAACGTCCCGATGCCGGCGACGTTCGGCAACCCGGAGTACCTGCGCGTCTTCGACGAGCTGGTGATGCCGATCGGAAGAATCTTCAGGCCCGAGTTCATTCTGGTGTCGGCCGGATTCGATTGTCATGCCCGCGACCCGCTCGGCGCGATGATGGTCACCGAGGATGGCTTCGCCGGGATGGCCCGCCGGGTGAACCGCCTGGCGGCCGAATGTTGCGGAGGCAGGATGGTCGCGTCGCTGGAAGGCGGATACGACCTGGAGGCGCTGGACGGATCAGGCCGGGCGGTAATCGAGGAGTTCGGCCACGACCCCGAAGACCGGATCGCACCCGCCATCGACGGCGACCGCGTGATGCCGATCATCAATCGCGTCAAGGGGAATCTCGCCCCTTACTGGGATCTGGGATGACTGGCGATGCCGGGGAAGCGGATCACACGCGCTACGAGATCAAGCTCTCCAGTGCGGCGGGCAAGTCGCGCAGCATCGGGACGCGATGCGCATGCTCGAGGCGATCGCCGATCCCGATGAAGTGGGTGCCCGCCGCCGCAGCCGCGACGTGGTCGATGTCGCTGTCGCCGACGTAGACCGCGCGGCCGGCCGCCGTTCCCGCGCGCTCCAGGCATAGCGTCAGGATGTCCGGCGCTGGTTTGGGACGCACCTTGTCGAGTGCGGAGGCGACCGCGTCGAACACGCCGGCCAGATTCAGAAATTCGATCATCGACGGCACCGTCACGGAACGATTGGTCGCGAGCGCCAGCCGGTAGCGCCGTTTCAGTTCCGTCAGGAAGGGGCGCAGCTCCAGCGGCGGGCGCAGCAATTTCAGGAAGGGCGTGTAGTCGAGCGATTCCGCCAGCTCCTGCATCCGCTGGACGACGGCGCGGTCGCCGCGCGCCCGCGATTCGAACACGCCCGAAGCGGCCATGTAGACGCTCGCCCGCTCCTCTTCAACCGTCAGTGGCGGCTCGCCCACCCGGCTGAAGATGGCGTTGTAGTAAGCGACGTTGGACTGATCCGAATCGAACAGCACGCCGTCCGCGTCGAAAATTACCAGCTCGATCATTCCTTGCCACCTTGTCCCTTGTCGCTTCGCCCTATGCCGCTTCCGATGGTCGCGGGCAGGTTGTCGGCGCGTTGTTCCAGCGCCAGCCCCAACGTCCCGATGGTGGTGCCGGCGTCCGCGCTGACGCGATCGGGCGCTGCGGCGAGGATCGTTTTCGCATCGTCGTCGTAGCGTTTGTCGGCGGTCAGCGCCGACAGAATGCGCAGTGCGATCGCGGCGGTCGCCTGTACCGAAGGCATCGGATGGTCGAACAGAACCTCCGCACTGCCCTTCATCGGCGCCGGCACAACGTTCGATTCGGGGCGATTTTCCAGCAGACCCGAAGCGGTATCGCGATACTGCTTCATTACGAGATCCGCCAGCGCGCGCGCTTCCTTCAGATAGCGCGGCTCGCGCGACGTTCTGATACGCGGCGGTAACGGCGGCCAGCATATATACCTGGTCGGCGGCCAGCCCTGGAACTTCGGCTCGTCCGTTCGCCCACACGTGGTAGTAGCTGCCGTCGGATGCGCGGGCGTGTGCGATTATGAAGTCGAGATCATCGAGCGCGATCCGCCGCAGCGAGTCGTCGTGGAGGGCCGCCGACGCGCTCAAGTACGCCGACGCCATCAGCGCATTGCGATCGACGAGCACGGTCCGATCGACCTTGGGCACACGACGGCGCTCGCGCACCGCGACCATCGCGGCGACCGCTCGTGTGAGGCGCGAATCGAACTCGCCGCGCCCGAGCTTGAGCTGCTTCGCAATCTGGTCCGGACTCGACGCGCGGCGCAGCACGATTCGCCCATCGGGGGCTCGGGCGGGATCATCGGTGAGCCCGAAGTAGAGCGCGGCGACCTGAACCTCGTCGGGCTTCATCGCGCTTTCGACCTCCGCCATGGTCCACGTGTAATAGCTGCCGTCGTCGCCGGGAAACGAGTCGGCGTCCTGATGCGAATAAAAAGTCCTGGTTTTCGGATCGAGCAGTGTGCTGTTGACGTAGCCAAGCGTCTTCCGCAACACTCGCGCGAGTTGGTCGTCGCCGCTCGCCTGGTAAGCCGCCGCGTAGGCCGCGATCGCCATCGCCTGGTCGGAGCCCATCTTCTCGAAATGCGGCACCCGCCATTGCGGGTCGGTCGAATAGCGATGGAACCCGCCGCCGAGCTGGTCGTAGACTCCGCCCGCCGCCATCTTGCGCAGGCTGTCGAGCGCCATCGCAGTGAAATCGGGATGGCCGAAGGAGCCGTGCGCGAGCGCCAGCCGGATCGCCGGAAAGTCGTAGAATCGCGGACCGGGTCCGAGGCCGAATCCGCCGTTGCGCCGGTCGTGGGTGGCGGCCATCGAGGCGAGAATTTCGTTTCGCAGCGCCTCGGCGCTGCCATGCCTGCCGGTCTCAGAACTGGCGTCGGCGGCGATTTTCGCGGCGGCCGCGCGCGCTGCTTTCGTGAGGCCGCCGGGATCGGAGGCGTAAGCGTCGGCGACGCGGCCCACGACGTAGGTCATCCCGGTGCCGCGCGGGTCGTCCGCCGGCGCATCGGGCGGCATGTATCCCGCGATCAGAATCGGCGCTCCGTCGGGAGTGATAAAGCAGGTCAGCGGCCATCCGCCCGCCCCGAAAGCTTGCGCCGCATTCTGGTAGTAGCCGTCGATATCGGGACGCTCGTCGCAATCAACCTTGACGGGAACGAACCTGCGGTTGATTAGCGCCGCAAGCTGCCGGTCCGCATACGTGGTCTCGTCCATCACGTGACACCAATGACACCACACCGCGCCGATATCGAGCAGGACCGGGCGTTTCAGGCGACGCGCAAGCGCCAGGCTCTCCGCGCCCCATCGCTGCCATCGCACCGGCGACGACGATGCTTCGCGCAGGTAGAGACTCGCCGCGCCCTGCAGCGCGCCGGCCGGCAACTGTTGCGCAAGATCAGGCTCCGGCTCGGACACCGAAGCAAAAGTCGGAGCGGCCAGTGCCGCGCCCGCGAGCGCGATTGCCAGTGCGATCAGAACAATCCGCGTTGACGAATTTTGAGTCGTTGACAAGTTTTTGTCGCCGCGATAGCAGAATACCATGCCGGGTAAAGCCGCATACGATCTCTTCAGGCTTCACCCATGAGTGCGGCATCGCCACGCCGGGGCGGGGCACGCCCCTTACGCGGGCCGGCCAAGGTTATCAGGATGCCGACGCCGCGCGTGGTGCGGCGGCGGCGCGCGATGCGGGCGACGATGGGCCTGCTTGCGATCGGATTGGTCGGCGCGATCGTCGCGCGCGTGTACGTCTCGCGCACCACGCCGCTCACACCCGAGGAAGCCGCGGGAGTCGGCTTGCAGGAGTCGGAGATTCTGACGCTGGTAAACGAACAGCGAACCCGCGCCGGACTCCATCCGCTCAAGTTCTCGCCGCGCCTGTCCGTGATCGCGCGCGGGCACAGCTACGACATGGCGATTCGGCGTTACTTTGCGCACAACAGCCCCGAGGGCAGCACTCCGGCCCAGCGCGTGAGCGGAGTCGGGATCGAATATCAGCAGCTCGCCGAAAATATCTATATGGAAGATTTCCCCGACGCCGACGGACTGGCGGCACGCGCGGTCAAGGGATGGCTCAGCAGCCCCGAGCATCGCGCGAACATGCTCTCACCGGCGTTCACCGAATCCGGCATCGGCATCGCGCGTTCTTCCGACCGGAAGACCTACCTCACGCAAGACTTCATCCGCTGACGGGATTCGCACGCAAGCGCCCGAAATCGTGACGCCGGCTCCGCAGTTGATCCGAAGCGTGGCAATGGTCGCAGCCGCGGCCGCGATTGCCGCGCTCGCGGCGGGATGCGCGCTGATCGGGCTCGGCTTGTCGGCTGCGCCGATGGGGTTGGAGGCGGTGGAAGGCGTCACGGTCGCTGCGGGACAGTCCGCCACCGGCAATCCCAATACGACCGCCGAAGAGGACGCCTCCAAGTGCGAGCAGTTGAGGAGCGGACTGCCCTATGTCACGGAACTAAGAAAAGACCCGAATGGCGGCTTCGAGATACGCCAGTATGCCGTACGCGGAAGTTCGCAAAAGCCGCAATGGACGGCCATCGCCGCCAAGGATTCGTCTCCCGACGGATGGAAGGCGTTCGAGATGTCGCAAGTGGAATTCACTCCCCCGCTGGAGACCTCGCTCGCGGCCGAGAAAGGCGCCCACTACCTGATATTCGCTCCGGTGCAGGCGAATGACACCAACGAAAACGAGCAGGTGGTCAGCTTCATCGGGTTTTTCGGGCCCGCCGACGGCACCTTCGAATGGGGCGGACGCAGCTACAATTATGCGGTGGCGAAAAAGCTGCCATGTTTCTCCGTCGCTTCGTGACCCGTGCACCCTGGCGCCGCACCAGTCTGGCCTGCTTGATTGCGGTCGCGTCGCTCGGGACGATCTTGATTGGATCCTGCTTGATTGGATCGAGGAAGGCTGTGGCTCAAAACGTTGACCAAAGTGCGAAACCCTCCCGGCTCGATCCTTCGAGCTGGCGCGACGACGCTCTCACGATTGCAAATCTTGGTCACGCTACCCTGCTGATGGACTATTTCGGCGTGCGCGTGATCAGCGATCCGTCGCTGTTCGAGCACGTCGGTCTCGCCTTCGGTCCGCTGTTCACGATCGGGCCCGAGCGCCACATCGCGCCGCCGCTTTCGCCCGCGGAGCTGCAATCGGTCGATGTGATCCTGATAACGCACGCGCACATGGACCATCTCGACATCCCGTCGCTCAAGGCGATGCCGAAGAAGGCGGTCGTGGTCGCGTGCCGCCTATGCTCCGGTCTGATCGCGCCGCTCGGTTTCGCGGACGTCCGCGAGCTCAAATGGGGCGAGCACACGGAAGTCGGCGGGCTCACAATCACCGCGATGGGGGCCAGGCACTGGGGTCGCCGCTGGCCCTGGGGTGCGGACTACGGTTTCAACAGTTACGTGCTCGAGAAAGACGGCCATCGGATGCTGCTCGCATGTGACAGCGCTAACACCGATCTGTTCGCCAGCCTGCGCGCTAATCCACCGGAGGTTGCGGCGTTTTCGATCGGAGCGTATGACCCGTGGATCTGGAACCACGCCAATCCCGAACAGGTCTGGTCGATGTTCCAGCAGACCGGCGCGCGATATCTGGTCCCGATTCATTGGGGAACGTTCAGGCTTTCGAAGGAGCCGATGGACGAGCCGCTGCAACGTCTGGTGGCGGCGGCCGGCAGCGACCCCGGCCGGGTCGTGATGAGGCAGATCGGCGTCGCGTGGACGGTGCCATCGAGCGCGGCGCAGCAGACGCAGGCGGCGTCGTCGCTGCACGCAACACCACCCTGACGCGCAACGCCCTCACCCGCGCGTCACGGCGTTTGCAAGAAAAGAGCAAACGCCGCGCCGCTCGCCCTCCCGGAGCGAGAGGGAACAGAAAAGCCCCGCCCCTTCTTACTCCTGTTCCTGACCCAACCAACAAGAGTTAGAAACAGCGCCGGCCTCTTACACCTCGCCCTGACCAGGGAGAGGTCGGCGCGTGCGAGCGTAGGCTCGCCACGCGCCGGGTGAGGGTAGCCTGGAATTTCACTGACATGCGTACGCGGGGAACCCTGAGGTCCACTCACATCCTCCTGCTGGCTTCATTTACCTACGATACGTACACTAGGTTTCGCGATGGCAACTTCACGAGATCCGGCGATGCGGCGAGCTCTCGCGGCTGCGCTGTTCGTTCTTGTGGCCGCGGGATTCGCCATCGAGGCGAAGGCCGGCCCCGACGATGACGGCGACTGGCAGGTGGTGACTTCGCCTCGGGAGCAGCCGCAATCAGCCGCGCCGGCAGAGCAGCCGGAGCCGAGCGCTTCGGCCGCGAGGGCTCCGACCACGGCGGGCGCCCAAACTGCCTGTGGCGAAGAGGTCGTAGCGCCCAGCGACCAGGTCAAAGCGGTCGTCGCGGAGATCAACCGGGTGTGGCATTCCGACGTAAAAGTCTACCAGTCGGTGCATCCTTCGGGTCCGCACGCGCGGCCAGGCGGGTGTATCTTTTACCATCCCGACGTGATGGCCGGACTCCTGAACGGCTGGATGAACATCAAGGAAGCGCGCGAGGAAAAGCCGATGGTCTATGCGATCTTCGCGCACGAAGTCGGCCATCAGGTGCACGGCGATTTCGACTCGAGCCGCGCGAACCTGTCGAGCGAGGAGCGCGAGCTTCGAAGCCGATCGGTTCGCGGGCTACACCATGTCATTCCTGCGCATCCAGGCCGACGATATCTCGACCTACTACCGCCTGGTCGGCGACGATTTCATGGGCGCGCAGAACAGCCACGGGACCAGCGACCAGCGCGCGACGGCCTTCGAGTACGGATGGAAGCTGGCGGAGGCGGGATCGTCCGAGCAGTCGATCATCCCGGCCACCGGACTGGGCCATCCGTGAAGCAAACGCTTGCTCACGCGCCGCCTCAAGCGAAGTCGACTGCAATAACCGTCGCGAGCGGATCGAGCAGGCGCTCGGGCACTTCGATCGAAAGCTCGCCGATCGGATCGGGATTGAAAATCATGTCGGCCGCGGCGCAGGTCGTCCTGAATTTGAGCTCGGTGTCGGGCGAGAGCATCCGCACGCCGGCAACTTTCTTTATCCGCACGCCGCGCACCGCGACGGTTTCGTACGGCCGCATCAGAAGGTGAAGGTAGACGCGTTTCTCGCGGCGGGTCGAGGGGCCATAAAACTGCCACGGCTCCAGGCCGGGCCGGGTGCCGGTGATACTTGCGCCGTTGCGTTGTATCCAGGCGGCGATCTCCTCGAGCCGTTCGATCTGCTCGGCAGGAAGCTGCCCGTCGCCCATCGGGCTGACGTTGAGCAGCAGATTGCCGCCCTTGCCGGCGACCTCGCACAGCGTATGCACCAGCGCGCGCGATGACTTGAGCTTGTGATCGCGAGGATTGTAGCCCCAGCTATTGTTGATCGTGAGGCAGGTCTCCCACGGTTCGGGCGGCGCGACCGGAGGCACGGCCTGCTCGGGAGTCTTGAAGTCGCCGAAACCCGGCAGGCGATCGTTGATCAGGACGTCGGGCTGGAAGCGAGCGGATCATCCGCTCGAATTCCGCGGAATTCCATTCTTCGGGCGTGCGTTCCCATCCGCCGTCGAACCAGAGCAGATCGATCTTGCCGTAGTTGGTTAGCAGCTCGCGCATCTGGCCGAACATGACGCGCAGAAAGCGCTGCCATGCTTCGGGCGTCGAACGGCGCCAGGCGCCCCACTTGTAGGGCCGGTCGGCGTCGGTGAAGGCGGGATAGTCGGGATGATGCCAGTCGCAGAGCGAGAAATAGAATCCCACCCGCATCCCCTCGGCGCGAAACGCGTCGGCGTACGCGCGCACGATGTCCTTGCCGTACGGGGTGTGCTCGATCGAAAAGTCCGATTCGCGGGTGTGGAACATCGCGAAGCCGTCGTGATGCTTGGTCGTGAAGACGGCGTATTGCATCCCGGCCCGCCGCGCGATCCGCGCCCATTGCAGCGGATCGTACTTCACCGGGTTAAAGGTTTTCGCGGTGGCGTAGTAGTCGGCAATCGATACGCTTTGGCCTTCGGGTAGGGCGCCGAGGCCGCCGACCAACGGCCACGACAGCTCCCATCCAGGCTGGCTGACAGTCCCCCAATGGATAAACATCCCGAAACGGGCGGTCTCGAACCAGTTGCTCATGGATTGGCTTTCTAGCGCATCGCGCGCCAGACGGTCCAACGGAACGAGAGAAACGGCCGACTGTCTGGTAGTCTAT
Organism: uncultured delta proteobacterium; assembly: GCA_963749215.1. Lineage (GTDB taxonomy): Bacteria > Desulfobacterota > Binatia > Binatales > Binataceae > CAVVMA01. Next base: position 121,500 of record CAVVMA010000012.1, read on the forward strand.
GCGGGTAATTCGGACGGCGCCATCGGACGAGGGGGCCCACAATTGGACTCCGCCGTTTCCCTCGTGTATATGTCTCAAGTATACATCATGAGTGGAAGGGCGACGGTTTTGCCGCCGACTGACGGGCTGGAAGCCTTGAGGGAAGGCGAAGGTTTTCAAGGGGACACCGGGAACCTCGACAAGGTCCGCGAACGGCATGGCGTCGATCCGCTGGAATGTGAAGAGGTCTTTCTGAACCGGCCACTGGTGGTCGATGCCGACCGCATTCACTCGCAGAGTGAGGGAAGATCTACGCCTTGGGCCAGACTGACGCTGGAAGGCTGTTGTTCGTGGTCCTCACGATTCGCGGAAAACTGATTCGCGTGGTCTCGGCACGAGACATGAGCCGAAAGAAAAAGAGGATTTGTTGTCCGCTATGAAGAAGCGTTTGCCGAAACGTTTGCCAAAGTTCAAGAACGAAGAGCAGGAGCGCAAGTTCTGGGCGAGCCACGACTCTGCTGATTATCTGGACTGGCGGCGGGGCAAACGCGCGGTGCTGCCCAATTTGCGCCCGACTTTGCGCACGATTTCCATCCGGCCGCCGCAACCGATGATCGAGCGGCTCAAGCTCCTTGCCAACCAAGCGCGACGTCCCTTACCAGTCGCTACTCAAGATGTTCGTGGCGGAGCGGATCGAGGCGGAACTCAGGGGCTGAGTTCGCGGGCAGCTGCTTGATGCAGCCGCTGCCCGCTCGCGTCAGGGCTTGCGCGCGGGCCGCGCGTGCAATAGTTGAATGGGGATTCACGGTACGGGGGTTGGTCGAATTATGAAATTGTGGCGTTCCTCTTTCCTGGCTGCCGCCGCGGTGATCCTCGCGATCGCTCCGGCCTGCACCGGCAATTCGGATGGTTTACCCGTGCGCAACACCAGCCATTACGCAATCATCGACACCGATCGCGGCATCGTCGTGGTCGAGCTTTATCCCAAAGTGGCGCCGCAGACCGTCGCCAACTTCGAGAAGCTCGTCAACAAGGGCTTCTACAACGGACTGACGTTCCATCGCGTGGTCCCCGACTTCGTGGTGCAGGGCGGCGACCCCGACGGCACCGGGATGGGCGGCCCCGGCTACACGGTCCCCGGCGAGATCGATCCCAAGGAGCATCATCTGCGCGGCTCGCTGGCGACCGCGCGTACCGGCGATGAAGTCAATCCCAAACGCGAGTCCAGCGGCAGCCAGTTCTACATCTGCCTCGAACCGCAGCCGAACCTCGACGGCCAGTACACGATTTTCGGCGGCGTGATCAGCGGAATGGAACGTGGTCGACAAGATTCAGAAGGGCGATCACATGAAGAAGATCACGCTGGCGTCGGCGCCGCCAAAATGACGGCGACGGCCCGCGCGCTCATCCGGTTTGCGCGGCCTTGACGATATGGAATCCGGAAGCGGGCACCGCGTCGGGCCCTACTTCACCGTCGATCTCCATCTGCACACCAATCGCGGCAGCGCCGACTCGAACATGACGCCCGCCGAGTTGATCGGGCGCGCGCAGGCGCTCCAAATCGGCGCGGTCTGTATCACCGAGCACGACCATATGTGGGATTTGCACGAAGTCGGCGAGCTGGCGGCGTCGGCAGGCGTGCTGCTCCTGCGCGGGATGGAAGTGACCACCGATTTCGGCCATATCGGCGTATTCGGGCTGGATCGCTACGTCGGCGGAATCTACAAGCTCGCGGAGCTCCGGCGCGTGGCCGACGACGCGGGCGGAATTCTGGTCGCGAACCATCCGTTCCGCTACAAGCTCGACTCGCGCTTTTCGTTCATCAATCCCGACTCGGAGCCAATCGACCCCGAGCATCCCGAGCACGCCGCGAAACTCGAGATCTTCCGCTCGGTCGACGCGATCGAAGTTCTCAACGGCGCGTGCTCCGAGGAGGAAAACCAGTTCGCGCTCAAGGTCGCGCGCGCGCTCGGACTCGCGGAGGTCGCGGGTTCGGACTCCCATTCGGAACGCTCGGTGGGATGCGTAACCACGCTGCTCGAGGCTCCGGTCACCAGCGAGCGCGGGCTGATCGACGCAATCAAGGCGCGTCGATGCGCCGCCGGCCGCGGCCTCCTGCGCAGCGCGCTCGAGCCGTTTGAGCGCTGACCCAGGCCGGTGTGACGCCGGCTCTACTCGCAACGTATCTTGTAGCGCCGGCCTCCGTGCCGGTTCCTGGTATGAAGTGGGACCGGCGTCTCGCCGGTCCCAACTGCCATTGTTTGTCCGAAGAATGCTGCGATAGAATCGGCCCGCAATACTGCGATACCTGATTCCATGAGCGAAAGATGGCCGCGACCCGCGACCGACTTGCCCTAATCGAGAACATTTCGTCGATCGGCACCGAAGCCGGCGGCGATCTGCGCGAGACGCTGGACCGGGTCGTGTTCGCAATCGCCTCCGGGATGGAAGTCGAGGTCTGCTCGGTCTACCTGTTCGACCCCGAGCGCGACCGCCTGGTGCTGCGCGCCACGATCGGGCTGGACCGCGAGTCGGTCGGCAAGGTCTCGATGCGGACCAACGAGGGGCTGGTCGGGATGGTGATCGAGACCATGGCGCCGGTGGCGGTGCCCGACGCTATCAGCCATCCGCGCTACAAGTATTTTCCCGAGACCGGCGAGGAGAAGTACCACTCGTTCCGTGGGCGTGCCGATGCGAATCGGCAAGCGTCAGCCGATCGGCGTGCTGGTCGCACAGACGCTGCGCCGGCGCAAGTTCAGCCGCAACGAGATCGCGCTGCTGACGCACCGCGGCCGCCCAGGTCGCGCAGATCCTCTCGCATTTCAGGCTGCGCGAGACGCTCGCCACCAAGGAGCGCGAGCGCGAAGAGTACCGCCGCCGGATGATCGAGGCCAACCGCCAACTCAAGGACTACGAGAAGATCGGCGGCAAGCCCCGCCTGGTTACTCCGGTCAAGATCCGCCGGCCGCGGCTGGTCGGATTGGCGGCCGCGCCCGGCTTCGCGCACGGCCGCGCCCACGTGGTCGGCACTTTCCTCTCCGCCGTCGACCGCAATCAGCGCGCTCGCGATCGCCAGGCCGAGCTCAAGCGGCTGGACGAAGCGCTTTCGCGTTCGCGCAGCGAGCTCGACACCTTGAAGGCGCGGATGGCGCCGCTGATGGCGGCGGCCGACCTCGAGATCTTCGACGGCCATCGCCTGATCCTGGAAGACCCTGATTTCGTCGAACCGGATCCGCGACACGATCGGCGCCGGCTACGCGGCTGAGAGCGCGCTGTTTCGCGTGGTCGACGAGATGACCACCTCGATGATGGCGCTGGCGGACGGCTACCTGCGCGAGCGCGCCTCTGACTTTCGCGACGTTGGGCAGCGCCTCCTGCGCCATCTGAGCCAGGAGGACCGCAAAACCGCGTTCTCCAAATCCACCATCCTGGTCGCCGAGGAGCTGACGCTCGCGCAGCTCACGCTGGTCTCGCACGAGAACCTGGTCGCGATGGCGCTGCAATCGGGCGGCGTCACTTCGCATGCGGCGATCCTGGCGCGCTCGTTCGAGATTCCCACCGTGGTCGGCGTCGAGCATCTGATGGAGTCGGTGGTCGAGGGCGACGCTCTCGTGCTCGACGGCAACTCCGGGATCATCTACGTGAATCCGAGCGCGGAGGTGGAGCGCGAGTACGAAGGCTTGAGCGATCGCTACGAGGCCTTCAAGCGGGAGCTGATGGCCGTCAAGGCGGGACCGACCGCCACCCGCGACGGCCATCGCGTGCAGATGCTCGCGAATATCGCGCTATATGCCGATATCCCGCTCGCCCTGCGCTACGGGGCTGAGGGCGTGGGCCTGCTGCGCTCCGAGTTCTCGTTTCTCACCTACGAGGATTTTCCCGACGAGAACCAGCAACTGAGCCTGTACAGCCGGATGCTGGCGCCGATGGAGAAGCGGCCGGTCACGATTCGCACGCTCGATATCGGGGCCGACAAATACCCGCCCTACCTGAGGGTGCCGCGCGAGGACAATCCGTTTATCGGATGGCGCTCGATTCGGATCTCGCTCGAAATGGCCGGCCTGTTCAAGGTGCAGTTGCGCGCTATCCTGCGGGCCGCGGCGCGTTACAACGTTCGGATCCTTTTCCCGATGATCTCCAGCGTCGAGGAGATCAGGCGCGCGCGCGAGATTTTGCAGGAAGCGCAGAGCGAGCTCTACAAGGAAGGGTTGGAGCACAATCCCAATATCGAGGTCGGAATCATGATCGAGGTTCCGGCCGCGGTGTGGCTTGCGCCGCGGCTGGTGCGCGAGGTCGATTTCTTCTCGATCGGCACCAACGATCTGATCCAGTTCGTGCTGGCCGCCGATCGCAACAATCCCAAGGTCGCCCAGCTCCACGAAGCGCTCCATCCGGCGGTCCTCACCGCGCTGTCCGAAGTCGCCTCGGTCGCAAAGGGCGCCGGCAAGGAGGTTTGTATCTGCGGCGAGATGGCGAGCGATCCGCTCTGCACGCTGCTGCTGGTTGGCTTGGGGCTCGACCAGTTGAGCATGAGCCCGCTGTTTATCCCGGTCGTGCGCAAGCTGGTGCGGGAGACCGACTTTCAGAGCGCCAGGCTGATCGCGCGCGACGTTCTCGGGATGGCGACGGCGCAGGAAATCAAGGGCTACCTGGTCGAGCGCTACCGCGATCTTGGGCTTATCGAGATGGTGGAGATGTACCGGTAGCGGACGCAACGTTCGGCCGCATGCACCTTCACCGCGCGGCAACCGCGCCGCCTCTCCCGCAACAGAGCGCGAGAGGTTCGAGACTGGACACCTTGTCCTTCTTTCGCCCTTGGTTTACACCACCGGACTCGCTTGATAGCTTCTGATCGCGAAAGCCGATGAGTCCCAGGCGCCTCGCCAAGCTGCTCGCTGGGCTGGGGAGCGTGGTGCTCGCAGCCGTTTTGGTTGTCACCGTCTGGGTCGTCCGCCATCGCACGGGCCAGCAGCTAATCAAGGAGGCCGCGAGCGTCATTCCCGGCTCGCTGCTCTCCGCGCGCAACTTCCATTGGACGCAGATGAAGGGCGATCAAAAGCAGTGGGAACTGACCGCGCGACAGGCCAGCTTCTCCGACGACAAGAAATCATTGACGCTACAGGAGGCTGACCTCTCGATGGTTTCTGAGGACGGCAAGCGAGTGACGCTTCATGCTCCGATCGCCGACCTTCAGATGAACGGGAATCACGTGAACCGGGCGGACCTGAGCGGCGGGCTGTTGGTGCACTACGGCGACGCTGTGATCAGCGCCGCGCAGGCCACATTTGTGCCCGATAGCGACGAGCTGAGCGTTCCCGGCCAGGTGACGATCGAGAGCCAGGGCCTGAAAGTTGTCGGTCTTGGCATGACCGCCCATCCGCGCGAGCAACTTTTCGATCTCCATGCGCAGGTCAGAACGGTAGTGATGCCGCGCCAGCGCGGTTCCGAAACCGGGCGTACTCCCCAAACCGGTAAGATCCTTTGACGCGCATCGGCCGAAGCGCGAGCAGTATCGGCGAGATCGCGCGCTTCGCCTCGGTGGTAGCGCTGATCTGCGCCTGTGCGGCGGCTGGGGCGCGGGCGCAGGATTCGGCCGCGACCAAGCCCGTTGGAACCTCTGCCGCCGACGCGGCTGTAGCTACCACCTCGGCTCATGTGCCCGAATCGATTCCCCAGAGCGCGGGGCAGCCCGCGAACTCGCGCGGCGGCGCGCCCTCCGCCGATAGTCACGGCTTCCAGACGCCATTTTCGTCGAGCAAGGGACCAATCGACATCAAATCGGATTCGCTCTCACTCGACTACAAAGGCAAGATCATCGTCTGGACCGGGAACGTTCATGCGGTGCAATCGGGGACGGACCTGATATGCGACGTGATGCATGCTTACTACGGCACTGACTTCAACGACATCAAGCTGGTGGTCGCCGACCATAACGTGAAGATTACCCAGGGTGAGCGATGGGCCACGAGCGATCACGCCGTCCTTGACCAGACCGTGCGGGTAATCACGATGACCGGCAACCCGGTAATCCATGACGGGCCGGACCAAATCACAGGAACCAGGGTCCTGGTCTATCTCGACACCCAAAAGAGCGTGGTCGAGGGACCAGCGCATGCCGTGATCTTCCCTCACAAGGACAAAACCCGCGATAATAACGAGGCTAGCGAATCGGAGGATCACGCGACGGGCCAGCCTGCGGTCGGCCGGCACGGCGATCAGAAGGAATAGCGCGATCTAGATGGCTCTGGAAGTAAAGCTCGGACAGGACCTCAGGCTGCGGCAGCAGCTTGTGATGACGCCGCAGCTCCAGCAGGCGATCAAGATCCTGCAACTGTCGCTGCCCGAGCTCGAGGCGGTGGTGCAGGCCGAGCTCGAGCAGAACCCGATGCTGGAGCCGCTCGATCAAAGTCCGGCCGAAGCCGCTGCCGAGTCCGAATCGCAGACCGGCGAGGCGCCCGAAGCTGCTGACGCCGAGCCCGGGGCGCCCTCCGACAATGGCGCCGAGCCGTCGGAGGACGGACCGACCTGGGACGGCATGGACGGCGTGCCGGAGAAGACCGCGGAGCCGCCGGTCGAGGCCAAGGACGCCGCGATCGAGCTGAAGGAACTCGGCACGCTCGATAAGCTCGACTGGCGCGAGTACCTCGAGAATTACTCCAACAACTGGCAGGGCGGAGAGCCTGCGCCAGAGCATGACGACGAGCGCCGCCAGACGCTCGAGGCCACCCTGACCCGCAAGACCTCGCTCGAAGACCATCTGATATGGCAACTCAGGCTCTCGGGACTCTCCGAGGCCGAACAGCGGATCGGCGCCGCGATCATCTACAACTTGAACGACGACGGCTACTTCCAGACCCCGGTCGAGGAGCTGGCAGCCCAGCTCGAGAGCGACGCAGCGACGCTCGAGCGCGTCCTCCAGCGCATCCAGCGCTTCGATCCGCCCGGCGTCGCCGCGCGCGATCTCCGCGAGTGTCTCCATTTGCAGTTGATTAACCTCGGGATGGAGGAATCGCTCGCGGCGCGAATCGTGCTCAACCATCTCGACCTTCTCGAAAAGCATCGCTACAGCGAGATCGTCAGGACCTGTGGGGCGACGCCCGACCTCGTCACGCAGGCGGCCAAGATAATCGCGTTGCTCGAACCCAAGCCCGGCCGCGACTACAAAGGCCAGGAGCCCATCTATATCGTTCCCGATGTCTATATCCAGAAGGTCGGCGAGGATTACGTCGTCACGCTCAACGACGGCGCGGTGCCGCGGCTTCGGCTTGCGGGCTACTATCAGCGGGTGCTGCGCGACGGCGATGTGGCTCCGGAGGCGAAGGAGTACCTGCAGGAAAGGCTGCGTTCCGCGCGATGGCTGGTGAAGTCGATTTACCAGCGCCAGCAGACGATTTTCAAAGTGGCGAAATCGATCATCAAGTTCCAGCGCGCCTTCTTCGACCATGGCATCAGCCATCTCCATCCCCTGGTGCTCAAGGACGTCGCCGACGACATCGGCATGCACGAATCGACCATCAGCCGCGCAACCGCCAACAAGTACGCGCACACGCCGCAGGGAATCTTCGAGCTCAAGTTCTTTTTCACCTCGGGAGTCAAAGCCACCGACGGAGAGGACGTCAGTGCCGAGACCGTCAAGGAGCGGATTCGCGCGATGGTCTCGGGCGAGGACGCTCACAACCCGCTCTCCGATCAGGCTATCGCCGAGCTTTTGCGTGGCGAGAAGATCAACATCGCGCGCCGGACCGTCGCGAAGTACAGGCAGGCTCTCGGGGTCCTGCCTTCGGCCAGCCGCAAACTGCCGGACTGACCTTTCCGGGGCGATGAGGCAGAACTATGAAGAAGGATTTACGATGAAACCACGCGAGGGCAAGAGAAGCAGGGCGGCGGCTCGGGAACGCGGTCGTCAGGCTACGGCGGCCTCGGCGCCGCAGGCGCGCGTCGCGGTGACCTTCCGCCACGTCGAGCCCACCGAGGCGATCAGGGAGTACGGCGAGCGCAAGCTCGCGCATGTCGCCAAGTACCTGCGGCGCGCGTGCGAAGTCCATCTCATCCTGACGGTTGACAAATATCGCCAGCACGGCGAAGTTACCGTCAAATCGGGTCGTTTCGCAGTCACCGCGCAGGAGGAAACCAAGGACCTTTATTCCGTGATCGATCTGCTTGCGGCCAAGGTCGAGCGGCAGCTAAAAAAGCACGTGGAAAAGAAGCGCGCCCGCAAGGTGCGCTCGATGTCTACCGGCGAGGTGCTGAGCGCGGTCGAGCAGATGCCTGGTGTGCCGGGACCGGGCCGCGGTTAGTACCAATCCGGACAGCACCCTCGCAAAGCGCGGGCGGTCTGCGGATTGGTTGCGCGGGTCTCGCGCGGCGCGGCCGTCAGGATCTCGACGGGCAAGGAACTGGAAACAACTCTGAGATGAAAATCACTGAGATACTGACTCCGGAAATGGTGGTGCCGGAGCTCAAGGGCAACGACAAATCCTCGCTTCTGCGCGAGCTCGCCGGGCACATGTGCGGCAGCTACAAGGACATCAAGATCGGCGATCTGGTCGCGGTGCTGGAGGAACGCGAGCGCCTTGGCTCGACCGCGATCGGCGACGGGATCGCGATTCCGCACGGCAAACTCAAGGGCGTCAAGGGAATTGTCGGGATCTTCGGGCGCCATCGCGAGGGTGTCGATTTCGACTCGCTGGACGGCAAGCCGACCCATCTTTTTTTTCTGCTGGTCGCGCCGGAAGAATCCTCGAGTCTGCACCTCAAGGCGCTGGCCAGAGTTTCGCGCCTCCTCAAGGATCAGCCCTTCCGCGAGCATCTGCTCGCCGCCGCGGACTCAGCCGAGCTTTACCGGCTGATCAAGGATGAGGACAGCCGATACTGACCTGCCCGGTTCGGGCGGTGCTCGCGATGAAACCTTCCTCAGCGCCCGCAAATCACACCGCCTTGAGGCCGGCTCGGACGTGACCCTGCTGTTCATTGTCACCGGAGTTTCCGGCTCGGGCCTCACCACCGCGACGCGAGTGTTGGAGGACCTCGGATTCTACTGCGTCGACAACCTGCCCGTGGCGCTGGCGCCCGCGGTCGTGAAGCTGGCCACGGAGCGCGACCCCGCGTTGAAGGGAATCGCGCTGGGGATCGACTCGCGCGAGCGGCTGTTCTTTCCCGGATGGCGCCCGGTCTTCGAGCAGCTCGAGCGCGACGGCTTCCCGCCGCAAATCCTCTTCCTTGACGCGTCGGACGAAGTGCTGGCGCGCCGCTATTCGGAGACCCGCCGGCCCCATCCGATGGGGCAGAGCGGCGCCAGCGTCGGCGACAGCATCATCCGCGAGCGCCTCGCGCTGGCCGAGATGCGCGAGCGGGCAAGCCGCGTGATCGACACCACCACGCTGACGGTGCACGAGCTGCGCGAGGTGATCACCTCGGCGGTGCTGGGATCGGCGGCGGGCGATCGGATGACGATTGCGATGGTGTCGTTCGGTTACAAGTACGGGATGCCGATCGGCCTGGACCTGGTGCTCGACGCCCGTTTCATCCCCAATCCGTTCTTCGTTCCCGAGTTGCGCCCGCTCGACGGGCTCGATTCGCGCGTGCGCGACTATATCAACGGGCAACCCGAGGCACGCCGCTTCCTCGACGAGATCACCAAGCTGCTGGATTTCCTGCTGCCGCTGTACCGGCGGGAGGGCCGGAGCTATCTGACGATCGGTCTGGGATGCACCGGCGGGCGGCATCGCTCACCGATGCTGGCGCAGGAGTTGAAGAAGCGGCTTTCGGCCAACGGCTACGCGGTCGAGGTGCGCCATCACGACCTCGCGCGCTGAGCGTGAGCGTCTCGGCGTTTCAGTTCATGACGCTGCCGGCGTCGACGTTGATGGTCTGACCGGTAATGCCGGCGGCGAGATCGGTCACCATGAAGACGGCGACGCGCGCGACTTCGTCTTCGGTGACCATCCGATGCATCGCGGCGCCCGAGACGAATCCCGCTCGAATCCGCTCGTAGGGCACGCCCATCGTTTCGGCGCGCGCCCGCATCACACGCTCGATTCGCTCGCCTTCCACTGCGCCGGGGCAGATGCAATTGACCCGGATACCCTTGTCGCCCCATTCGCCGGCGAGCGTTTGCGTGAGCCCGATCATCGCCCACTTGGAGGCTGCGTACGGTGAACGCAGCGGAAAGCCGCGCCGTCCCGCGCCCGACCCGATGTTGAGGATAATCCCTGTGCCTTGCCGCTCCATCGCGGGCAACACCGCGCGCGAGGCCAGCCACGCGCCGGTGAGGTTGATGTCGATCACTTCCTGCCATTCCGCGAGCGCCATCTCGGTGATCCGCTTGGTGGGCCCCGAGATGCCGGCGTTGTTCACCAGGATGTCGACGCGGCCGAAAGCCGCCAGCGCCTGCTCGGCGATTCGGGCGCAATCCGCCTCTTTCGGAGACGTCGGCGGGAACCGCGATCGCATGCGCGCCGATTTTCCCGATTTCGGCGCTGGTTTCCTTCATCGGATCGAGCGAACGGGCGGCGAGCACCAGCTTCGCCCCCAGCCGCGCGTAGGCCAGCGCGATCTGTTTGCCGATTCCGTAGCCGCCGCCGGTGATTATCGCCACTTTGCCTGCCAGGTCGTTCATGCAACGCGCTCCCAGGAATTCATACGCAACAATTCATACGATCGTAAAGATTCCCCGACGGCGACTGTAGTAGCTCCCGGACTTGGCGACAACGCAGTGCGGATCGCGGCAACTTGAACTTGTCCCATCCGCTGGTCATCCATATCATCTTGTAGTCTATGGCCGCTGGAAAGCCGATGCCGAAGTTCGAGCAGGAAATCGTGCGCGAAACCTCGCGCGTCCTCGACGTGCTGAAGATCGCGATCATTGCGGTGATGGTCATCGGATCGGGATGGCTGTTGTGGCTCCATCAGGAATGGTTCAGGAACCCGCAGCTTATCAAGCAGGAAGTGATCACGTGGGGAGCGTGGGGGCCGGTTGTCTATATGCTGCTGTACGCGGTGGGGCCGTCGTTCCTGGTGCCCGGCTTCGTGATGACGATCGCGGCGGGTCTCGCCTTCGGCACGTTCTGGGGATCGGTATGGTCGCTGATCGGCGCCGACCTGGGCGCGCTGCTGGCGTTTGCCGCCGGCCGTTTTCTGGGCAAGGACTTCGTGCAACGGACGGTCGGACTCCGCTTCCGCGACATGATCGACAAGATCGCCCGCAACGGATTCATCATCATCTTCTATCTGCGGATCGTGCCGGTAATTCCGTACAATTTCCTGAACCTGCTCGCGGGCGCCTCGCCGATTTCGTTCCGCGATTACTTCTGGGCGAGCATGATCGGGATGATTCCCGGAACGATCCTGTTCGCGTTCCTGGGCGACGCGATGTGGCATCCCACCTCGCCGCGTTTCTTCGTGGCGCTGGGCTCGATCGCGCTCTGCTTCGGAGGCGGCGAGCTATACCGCCGCTACTCGAAGATGAGCCTGACGGTCGGCGGCTAGATATTCCGCGCGGGAAGGTTCCCTATCAAGAGCGCGATCTGAGACTGGCGACCGCCTCGCCCGCTCTTTTGCGGGAGAGGCGGCGAGCGCGCAGCGCTCGCGGTGAGGGTGACATTGCTGTGCGGCTTCTTTTCCCTACGTACCCGATTCCCAGCTTGTCAGGTAGTGGCGCTGCTCTTCGGTGAGCGTGTCGATCCTGATTCCCATCGCGGCGAGCTTGAGGCGTGCGACCTCGTCTTCGATTTCCTTCGGAACGTCGTGGACGCGGACTTCCAGCCGCGATTTCCGATTGGCAGCCCATCGCGCGGACAGGGCCTGGGTCGCGAAGCTCATGTCCATCACCTGCGCGGGATGACCCTCGGCGCAGGCGAGATTGACCAGCCGTCCCTCGCCAAGCAGGTAAAGCCGCCGGCCGTTGGGCAGCAGATAGGCGTCGACGTTGCGCGTCACGCCGGCTTCGACCTTTTTCGCGATCTTCTTGAGCGCCGCGATATCGATTTCAACGTCGAAGTGGCCTGAGTTGGCGAGGATCGCGCCGTCTCTCATCAGGGTGAAATGGTCGGCGTTGATCACCTGCTTGTCGCCGGTCACCGTGACAAACAGGTCGCCGATTTTCGCGGCTTCATCCATCGGCATCACCTGATAACCGTCCATCGCGGCTTCGAGCGCGCGAATCGGATTGACTTCCGTCACGACCACGTTCGCGCCCAGCCCGCGCGCCCGCGAGGCCACGCCGCGCCCGCACCATCCGTAGCCTCCGACCACGACCACCGAGCCGGCGATCAGCACGCCGGTGGAGCGGATGATACCCTCCAGCGTCGATTGGCCGGTCCCGTAGCGGTTGTCGAACAGGTACTTGGTCTGCGCGTCGTTGACCGAGACCACCGGAATCTTGAGCGCCTCGTCCTGTGCCATCGCGCGCAGCCTGATCACGCCGGTGGTGGTTTCCTCCATGCTCGCAGCGACTTCCGAAGCCTGTCCGGCAAATTCGGTGTGGAGCAGATTCACCAGGTCGGCGCCGTCGTCCATCGTTATCGACGGGTGATGCATGAGTGCGGAGCGCATATGACTGTAGTAGGTGTCGCGATCCTCGCCGCGAATCGCGTAGGTAGCAATTGCATACTCCTTGACGAGCGCCGCCGCGACATCGTCCTGGGTTGATAGCGGGTTGGAGGCGCAGCAGACGACTTCGGCGCCGCCGGCCTTGAGCGCGCGCAGCAGGTTGGCGGTCTCGCAGGTGATATGGAGGCAGGCGGCGAGCCTGATACCCTTAAGCGGCTGCTCGCGGATGAAACTCTCGCGGACCCTTCTGAGCACGGGCATCTGCCCGTCGGCCCATTCGATTCGCCGCCGGCCAGCTTCGGCCAGACCGAGGTCGTGAACGTCGTAATCGCTCCGGGGCGCGCCGCCGCGCGGCGCGGACGCGGCCGTCGGTTTGCGTGCCGGAACTACTACCTTGTGCTTGACAGCTTTTGAGGCCATGCGAGCTACTCCACCAAAGATTGCCGGCGATCGATTGTCAGATAGCCTGGAACGGCGCCTGCGCGGGGACTCACCGCCTGCCGTTGTGGCCGAAGGCGGTGCGGAGCGCGTCTACCATATCGGTCCGCTCCCAGGGGAACAGGCCGTCCTTGGGGACGCGCCCGAAATGGCCGTACGCGGCGGTGGCCCGGTAAATCGGGCGCTTCAAGTCCAGCGTCTTGATTATCCCGGCGGGCCTGAAATCGAACAGCTCGCGCAGCGCCGCCGAGATTTTCGCGTCGGGCACCACGCCGGTGTCGAAGGTGTCGACCAGCATCGAGACCGGCTCGGCGACTCCGATCGCGTACGCCACCTGGATTTCGCACTGGCGCGCCAGCCCCGCCGCGACCACGTTGCGCGCGACGTGCCGGGCCATGTAGCAGGCCGAGCGGTCGACCTTGCTCGGGTCTTTGCCCGAGAATGCGCCGCCGCCGTGGCGGCCATAGCCGCCGTAGGTATCGACGATGATCTTGCGGCCGGTCAGACCGCAATCGCCATGCGGCCCGCCGATCACGAACTTGCCGGTCGGATTGACGTGATAGACCGTCGAGCGATCGAGGTAATGCTCCGGGATGGTCTTCTTGATCAACTCCTCGATCACGAACTCGCGGACGGTCTCGTGATTCACCTCTGGCGAGTGCTGAGTGGAAACCACGACCGCGCTCACGGCGACCGGGCGGCCGTCGACGTAGCGCACCGTGACCTGGCTTTTGCCGTCGGGCCGCAGGAAGTCGACTTTCTTCTGCTTGCGCATCGCGGCCAAGTTCTGCATCAGGTGATGCGCCATCGAGATCGGCAGCGGCATGCATTCGGGCGATTCGTCGCAGGCGAAACCGAACATCAGCCCCTGGTCGCCGGCGCCCTGCTCTTTGTGGAGGCCCTCGCCTTCGGTGACGCCGACCGAGATGTCGGCGGATTGCGGCTCGATCGCGGTCAGCACCGCGCATCGGTTTCCGTCGAACCCGATTTCCGCATTGTCGTAGCCGATTTCGCAGGCGACCTTGCGGGCGATCGCCGTATAGTCGGGCCGCGCGTGGCTGGTGATCTCGCCGGCGAGCACGATCAGGCCGGTCTTGACCAGCGTTTCCAGCGCGACGCGCGAGTTGGGATCCTCGCCGATCAGGGCGTCGAGGATGGCGTCCGAGATCTGGTCGCACATCTTGTCGGGATGCCCTTCCGACACCGACTCCGACGTGAACAGGAAATCCTTAAGCGGCATTCAAATTGGCTCCTCGCAAGTGCGTCCGACGGGGCCGCCTCCGAATCCGGGTCGCGGCCCGCGCAGATTTGGGCTCCGGCAGGCGTCTTTGCGGTTTTTTCTGTCGGGATCGCCTTGGCGGATGCATCCATCAGCAGAGGCGAACATTTTGCGTCATATAACCAACCGGTAAGTCGCGGGTCAAGCTTGGCTCGGGAGCGGCCGGACGAGGCTCGCCGAGGTTTTCCCGGCGTCGCGCGGCGCGCCCGCTATTCTTCGCCGAAGCGGTCCTCGAATAACTGCTGGAGCATCGCGAGTGCTTCGCGCGCGTCGTCGCCTTCGGCCCTGGCCTTGAGCTTGGTGCCGCAGCCGGCGCCGAGCATCATCAGCGCAGTGACGCTTTTTGCGTTGACCTGCTCCTTGCCGCGGGCCAGCGTGATCGACGATTTGAACTTGCCGATCGCCTGAAAGAGCGTGGACGCGGCGCGCAGATGGAGACCGAGCTTGTTTTTCACCTCCACGGTCGCCTCCGCCACGCTCATCGCAATACAAGATAGAGACAAGCGGCGCGCAGGTAAACGTGCCGGGCAGGGGGGTAGTGGCCAAGTTTGAAATTCGGCTATAGTAGAGAAGCACAATTCGGGATTCCTCGCGCGGCAGCCAGGCGCGGGAATGACAGAAAGAATCTCCTCGTGTCATTCCCGCGCGTCTGCGTTGTCTGGCGCGCGAGGAATCCCGGCTCTTTCTCCCGTCGCAGCGACGGGGGCGATTGGGCCGGCAGGTACACCGCTTGTCGGGTCAAACCTGACGACAACCACTACCGGGACTTTTATTTCAGCCGCCGTTGCGGCCGTTGGAGGATCGCGACTCGGCTTGCCCTTTGCCTTTGATCGCCGCCGCGAACAGCTCCTGGAGCCGGAGCTCGATCGGCCGGTCGCGCGCCGTGCCTTCCCTTTTGCGCCATGCGCGGACGGGAATTACGGCCTTCGCCATGTTGCGATGGCCGCCGGCGCTGCCGATGTCGCCGAACAGTTCGTGCACCACTTCGCCCGCGCTCCCGACCGTGCCATGATTGCGCACGGCGATCGCGAGCTTGCCGTTGAGCTTGCCGGAAACGGCGACCCAATGGACGCCCTCGAAATCGAGGCAGAAGTCCGCCATCTGCACGATCAGATCGTCGCGCTCGACGTGCCCCAGATGCAGCACGATCAGGCCGTCCTTGACCTCCATCCGCTTCATCGCCTGGGCCAGAATGCGCGCGAAGCTGACCGGCATCTCCGGCCGCTCGATCTGCCGCAGCAGACCGTAGTTGGCCAGCGGATAGAGATGGGTAAACGCCTGGAGGTCATGATCGGTGACCCGCCGCGACAGCATCAGGGTGTCGCTTTTGATCCCATAGAGCAGGGCGGTTGCGAGGCGCTCGCTGATCCGCTCGTCCGCGCTCAGCAGATATTCGGTCATCAGCGTAGCGGTCGCGCCGTAGCGCGTGCGCACGTCCTCGAAGGGGGCTGCGCCGGGGACATGAATCGGATGATGGTCGAACACGATGTCGGCCCGATCGAGACGGCCCTGGAAATAGAACGGCTGCACGTCGACCATCGCGACCTTGTCGAAGCTTTGCAGTGCCTCTTTATTGGCCCGCTCGATATTTATTTCGAGCAGACCGCACCATGCTGCGGTTCTCCGGCCGGGTGACGGCGCCGAAGCTGAAAATCGGAGTCGTGAGCTTGTTGCGCCCGAGCAGCGTACGCAACGCCATCGCGCTGGAGATTCCGTCGGGGTCCGGATCGTCCTGCAGCAGGATCGCGATCCGGTCGTCGTCGCCGACCAGCGCGTGGAGTTCCTTTATCTTTTGCCTTGTGAGGGTTTGGTCCATAAACTGAAAAGGCTGCCAATGCCGGTGATTGCCGGCCGTCGCAGCAATACGGCTTAGCAAACGAATGGAGCCAGACTGGATGAAGCGGTCATCGGTCGGTTACGTTCCCGGATAACACGGGGCCGGAGCCTGAATCAATGGTATCTCGTCCGGACGGCGGGACAAAGTGCAATTAAGCGTGTCTGCGGAAGCTCAACAGCTATGCGAAATCTGCCGGCGTCCATTCGTGGAATGGTTCCTGCACTTTAAAGTGGAGGACAGCGCCGGTTTCTCACAGGATGCCTTCATTTGCGCCAATTGCGGGGTCAAGCTTCGGCTAGCCTCCGAAAAGATGCGCGATTTGCAAATCGACCCGTGGCTGCATGACGCTGTCGCGCGCGTCCTGAAGGGGCGCGAGGAACAATAAGGATAATCGATGGGAACTGCGCCCGAGACCTGCCGCGACCTCGACTTGTGGCCCTACGAAGAGGCCCGCAGGCTCAAGCAGCGGGTTGCGGATTACGAGGCCTCGCGGCCGGTGATTTTCGAGAGCGGTTTCGGGCCGTCCGGATTGCCCCATCTCGGCACGATGTGCGAGGTGCTGCGTCCCGCTTACGTGCGGCGCGCTTTCATCCAGCTCGAGGCCGCGCGGCAGGCGCGGCTGATTATCTTTATCGACGACATGGACGGACTCCGCAAGGCGCCGGAGAACATCCCCAACCGCGAGCAGTTAATTCCATTTCTTGGCAAGCCCGTCTCGCAAATCCCGGATCCATTCGGATGTTGCTCGAGTTTCTCCGAGCACATGGTCGGCCAGCTCGTGAAATTTCTCGAACCGGTGGAAGTGGATTACGAGCTGCTTCGTTCCAGCGAGGTTTACAAAAGCGGCGCTTTCGACGACGCGCTCAAGCTGATTCTCAGCAAGCACGAAGAGATTAGCGCGATAATCGCGCCGACCCTGCGCGAGGAGAATCGCGCCGGATGGTCGCCGCTGATGCCGCTTTGCCCGTCGTGCGGGCAGATCAACTCGACGCGCGTCACGGCCTATCATCCGGATCGCGCGACGGTCGAGTTCTCCTGCGAGCGATCTTTCGGCGGATTAGGCGGCGGCTCTCACGGATGCGGTTTCAAGGGCGAGCAGAGCGTGCTGGGCGGGCTCGCGAAGGCGCAATGGAAAGTGGACTGGGCGCTGCGATGGTTCGTGCTGGGAGTCGACTACGAGCTCTACGGTAAGGACCTGATCGACTCGGCGCGGCTCTCGTCGAAGATCGTGAACGTGCTGGGCGGCAAGCCGCCGCTCGGCTTCCACTTCGAGTTTTTCCTCGAAGCCGGCGGCGGCAGGGTTTCGAAGTCGAAGGGTACCCAGGGCGTGAGTGTCGGCCAATGGCAGCGCTACGCGCCGATCGAGGTGCTCAAGTATTTCCTGATGTTGAATCCGAAGCGTGCGCGCAAGCTCTTCCTCGATTCGATTCCGCAATACGCCGACGAATACCTCGACCACTTGCGCGCCTATGCGCAAGCCGATCCCGGTTCGGACGCGCGCCGCAACTCGCCGCTCGAGTTCGTCTTCCAGAAGACCAGCTCGAAGCAGTTCAATTCGGAGCTGGGCTTCGGAATGATCATGCATCTGGTCGCCGCGCTCGGAACTTCGGACCGAGGCCTCATTTGGAATTATCTGAAGGTCTACGATCCCCGCATCGACGGCGATCCCGAGACGCGCGCGCTGGCCGAGTCGCTGGTCGATTGCGCGCTCAATTTCTACGCCGACTTTGTCGAGCCGGCCAAGCAGCGCTACACGCCGTCAGAGGCCGAGCGCGAGCAGTTGACGGCGCTCGCCGGCTATCTCACCGCGCATCCCGACGCCAGCGCCGAGGAAATCGAGAAGACCATCTACGAGCTTGGCCGCACGCATTACGACAAGCCGGGCAAAATCTTCCCGCTGATGTACCGCACGATCACGGGACAGGAGCGCGGCCCGCGCCTCGGCGCGTTCATCCGTCTCGCCACGCCCGCGCGCGTTGTGGAGATAGTCGAGGCAGCACTGACGCAGGGGTAGCCATGACGGCTACCGAGCGGAGGGGCCGGCCAGCGATTCAGGTTTAACCTGGCTGCATACCAGAACCCTGGCTGTTGTCATTCTGGCGCGTTCCTTTGCCTGGCGCGCGAAGAATCCTGGACTCTGAATCCGAGGTTTCCCTCGCCAAGGCTCAGGACAGGCTCTCGTGCGCGGCATCGCCCCCGGCGCATGCCACGCGCGCGGGAATGACAATCAAGGCTACTTCGCCGACCACATCAAAATGACCCGCCACTCCTCGCTCGTCAAACTGGGACACTGCCGTCCGCCGGGTAGTGCCCAAACCTGTCACGTCCCGGCCACCTTCAGCCGCGTGTAGCCACGATGCCCAATTCGGCCAGCAGGGCGATTGCATGATGGGCGTCGCCATCGTGATCAATCAGGATCGCAACGTTGTCGCCGATGCGCTCACCCGCGGCAGCGTCAATGCCCGCCGCACGCAATTGAACCAGTAAATCGTGAACATCGCGCGGGGCCTTGCCGTCATGAACTAAAAGTCTCATGGGAGTGGCACATTATCCTCAGGAACCCGCCCGGGTCAAAGGAAACCGACCTGTCACGTACTGGTGCAGTTTGAAATGCTCCGGACTTGAAACTGCCGTAAACCCTGCGATACTTGGGAGCATGCAGAAGCGCTCGCGTATGCCCCGAGACTTCAATCAGCACGCCGCGATGGTCGTCAAACTGGCGACCGGCCAGCCTGTCGAGCCTGAGCCCGAACCGCCCAAAGAGAAGAACCCGAACGCCGTTGCGCTCGGACGGCTAGGTGGGCTTAAGGGCGGGATCGCGCGCAAGACGAAACTGTCACAGGCGAAGCGGACGGCAATCGCACGGAAGGCCGTCAACGCGCGCTGGCGGAAGTACAGATCGGAATCTCAGTCTGGTAAGGCCACGCGAGATTGATAGGCGAAGAACCGATGAATTACATGGTGAAGGTAGATTGCTCGAACTAGCGCGACGCGCTGCACAGAACCCGCGTTAATGGCTGCATAAATCGACTCGGTTGGAAGACCAAGCACTTTCTTGAAGTCTAGAAACATAGGCACCAGCCACTGAGCATCTGGAACCGGCGAGTGCCCGCGCCTATCGGCTCTTGACTCTACGCGACCGCTCGCGTATAAGTGCAGTATGAACAGATTAAGCCTAGAGCGGCGGGCTAAAATTCTTCACATTCTGGTTGAAGGAAACTCCGTCAACGGCACGTGCCGAATCACGGACACGGCGAAGCACACCGTGCTCAAACTGCTTGTGGACGTGGCGACCGCCTGCGAGAAATACCAAGACGAGCATTTGCGCGGGCTCAACTGCGAGCGAATCCAGTGCGATGAAATTTGGGATTTCGTCTACGCCAAAGCGAAGAACGTACCGCAAGAGAAGCGCGGGCAGTTTGGTTTTGGCGACGTGTGGACGTGGACTGCGATTTGCCCCGATTGCAAGCTGGTGCCGTGCTGGCACGTAGGGACGCGCGATGCGGACTCCGCTACGGCCTTCATGCGCGATCTATCGAGCAGGCTAAGCCATCGCGTTCAACTAACCACGGACGGCCACGCCGCTTACCTGAGCGCCGTTGATACAGCGTTCGGGTTTGCTTTCCGAGAAAACGCAATCGACTACGCCATGCTGATCAAGCTGTATGGGAAAGGTCAGACTGGCCCAGAGACGCGCTACAGTCCAGCGGTCTGCCTCGGAACCAAGCGCGACGTTATTCGCGGGAACCCCGATCCCGAACATATCTGCAAGTCACACGTGGAGCGCCAGAATCTCACGATGCGGATGGGTATGCGGCGCTTCACGCGCCTGACCAACGGCCACTCAAAAAAGGTTGAGAATCACTGTCACGCGGTCGCGTTGCACTTCATGCACTACAACTTCGCGCGTGTGAATCAGGCTGTGCGCTGTACGCCCGCGATGCAGGCGGGCGTGAGCGATCACATTTGGTCGATGCAGGAAATCGCGGCGCTGGCGGATGACTCTGCGTTAAGGCAGGCCGGTTGGGGAGAAAACACGCGATTGTGAATCAAATTCGGGCCATTCGATGTGCGAGCTTGACTAAATCGGTTAGGCTTGGGTTTACAGGGGCGAGTATCCGGGGTCCGGCTCATGCTCTCCAGTGCTAGTGGAGAAATACCCTAAGCCGGGATCAACCCAGTGTCACGGACCTCGCCCCTGCTTGCCCCGATGGGCACGTGGCAGAGTGACTTATTGCGCCCGACTGTAAATCGGGTGAACCGGCTGTCCCCGGTTCCGTGGGTTTGAATCCCACCGTGCCCATCAAATCCCATGAAATCCCACCGCAACCTCAACCTATCGCTCCGTTGTCCAATTGGTCAACATTTGTCGATAAATCGCACGCTTGCGTGCTCCGAAGCTCGCGAATCTGCAAGAGTTTGTCTGTGGAAAGTTGCCACGCCCGGAATTATATCAAACTGCACCAGTACCACCTGTCACGTCGAGGGGCTTTTACCAGACGGGATTAGCGAAGTATATTAGTGCCCGAATTAGGGCAAGGGCGCTACCGCCGGCCGATGCGTCGCGCGGCGCCGACGGTCTAATGGCGTCGGCGCGACTGCGCCAGGGCGTTGGGCTTGGGAGTTTGCGCGTGGTCCGCGGTGGCGGATCGAGACGAAGAGTGGTTGGCGGGCTTGCATCCGTCGAGAAACACGTCGACCGCCTTGATCACACGCTGCTCGAGAGGCTCGCTATTGTCCTCCCACCATCCGATGAGCCAGTTTCCGGCGGTGAATGCGAAGATCGCGTTGAGCATTTCCGCCAGTTGCATCGGCTTTACGTCTTTTCGGATTTCGCCCCGTTTCTGGCCTTCGCTGAATAACCCTGCGAGCAGATCGTAAGCGCGCAACTCCTTCTCGCGGAGCGCGCCCTGAGCACCCGACAACATCCGCGAGCGCGTCACGACCAGGCCTATGAACTCCCGATCCGACGCCCATGCCTGCGCCCACATGCGCATCAGGTCCCGAACGCGGTTCGGCACGCTGCGGTCATGCCGCGCCAGCTCGGCCTTCAACGCGGCGGCCGAAAGATCGAGCTGATCGAGTGCGAATTCGTGAAGTAGCGCGTCTTTGGCCGGAAAATAATTGAAGAAAGTGCCTTCGCTGATCCGCAGACGCTCGATTATGTCCTGGACGCGGGTCTGGTCGTAGCCGCGCTCGCGAAACAGCGCCAGCGCGGTATCGAGGATCTCCCGCCGCTGCTCGGCCTTCTTTTCTTCCCGCAAACCCATCGGAATCAGAATTACACAAGTATCGCCACTACTGCGATCCTTACTCATGCTCTCGACAGCGGGCGATCGCTTTGCGCGATGGTCCGCCACCTGCGAGGGACAAATCCGCCGACGCGAGCGCGGTATTCTTCGTACGCGCCGCCATAGGCCCGCAACATCATTTTTTCCTCGGCGCGCACGTAGAGAACGTAGGCGGGAATCACGTACAACGCCGTGAACAACCCGATCGCGAGGCTTTGGAAGGCAAGCGCAAGGCCAAACCAGATCAGGAAGGCGCTCGAATAGATCGGATGGCGCATCAAGCCGTATGCGCCGGTGCTTACGATTGGCTGATTGCCAAGGACGTAATGCCCGACACTGATCGAGGGCAGCGACCGAACCGCCCAGAGGCTAAGGGCGGTGCCGAGCATGCCCAGCACCGCGCCAACGATCGCAGAAGCGAGAATGCCCGGCGTGACAATCGGCGCGGAATGCCGCCACAGAAGAACGCATGGTGCAATCGCGAGCATCGCCAGTTCGAGCGCCGGTGCGAACTCTGCGAGGCCATGTTGCCAGACTTGAGCAATTCTACGGTTGTGCCGCGACTTGGCGAAGCCCACTTGCACGTTCACGAACCGAAGCAGAACCAAGCCCGCCGCGGTCCAGCGGCACAAGTTCAGGACCAGAGCCGGAAAGGTCTCCATGATCGCCTCCTGAATGTAAATGTGATGCCCATAATCTTACTGTTACCCTAATAATAAGTCTCCTTAAACATATGGCAACATCAATGTCAAGCTTCCGGGATCTGCGGTGGCGAAAGCACCGGCGCGGATACTTGCGCTATGAAATCAAAGAGGCGCGGACTGCGGGGAGTGCCGATCCGGAAAAGCGAAGACGACTCTGCTCAGGCGCGCACGAGCAGTTCGTCCGTCAGCCATCGCGAGAGCATCGCGCTGATCGCGACGGGAGCCGCCTGCTCGCCGGTATGCGCCGCGATCGCGTCGCATACGTCTTTGAACTCGGCGCCGTCGCGAAGCACTTCAAACGCGGCGCGCTCCGGTTGCTCCAATGCGCGATAGTCCAGCTCGCAGTTCCGGCGCCAGATCAGAATGGAAGCCGGCTCGCGATGCGGCCCGATCGGCGTGCCTTGCGCCTCGAACGCGCGCATCATCGTGTCGATCCTCCACTCGCATTCGAGGATCTGCAGGCTCGGATGCGATCGCATCCTAATCAGCGGCCATTCCTCCTGCGGAGTCGCCTGAAGTTCCGCGGCCGCGAGCGGCTCTGCGTCCGGTCCCAGGAAGACTTCCACCATCGCGCGTTCCACGCGTATCAGGTCGGCAAGAAACGGCCACCTGACGTGGAATTCCGCACGCCGTCGCGAACTCGGCGAGATGACGCGAGGCCTGGTTTATCGACGGATCGCCGGGCTGGAATTCGGCGAGGTAGCCGGTAATCAGGTTGTGAAATTCGCTCTCGCCGAGAGCGCCGAGCGTGACCGGGAAATCCTCCTTGATCGCGTCGAGCAGGCGATAGAAGTACATGTCGGCATAGATGTCTACTCGCTCGACGGCGGAGAGGCGCTCGTCGCCGTTTATCAGATCGCCGAGCCCGCCGCCCGGGAGTGTCGGTCTCCGACGCCAGCCCTGACGCGGCGCCGTCCGGCGCCGTGATCAGGCGATAGAGCAAAGCCTGCAATTCGCTCAGATGCGGCCGCATCGCGGAGCCTCTATCGCAGCGCGATCGCGCCGGCACGATTCGAACCTGGCGCGCGCTGCCCCGGCCGTCGCTTCCAGAACGGGGAACTCCGGGATGTTGTCGTCCCATTCGACCAGCGCGGAAACCGGGCCGAAT
Source organism: uncultured delta proteobacterium (assembly GCA_963749215.1). Lineage (GTDB taxonomy): Bacteria > Desulfobacterota > Binatia > Binatales > Binataceae > CAVVMA01. Next base: position 144,685 of record CAVVMA010000012.1, read on the forward strand.
CGCCGCACGGCGATCTCGTAGAGCGACCACACCTCGGGACGCACCGGATGATCGTGGGTATCGAGCAGGTAGGCGCCGTGATCGCTATGGCCGGCAAGATGGTATTGCACCACGCGCCCGGCCGGCATCGCTTCGATGTAGTGCTGCGGGTCGAAGCGATGGTTGAACGCGCTCACGAATACATTGTTGATATCGAGCAGGATTGCGCAGTCCGATTCCTCCGCAACCGCCCGCAGAAAGTCCCATTCGGACATCGCGGAGCTCTTGAACGTCATGTAACTGGAAACATTCTCGATCGCGATCGGACGTTCGAGCGTTTCCTGCACCTGCCTGATTCGCGACGCGACCCACTTGACCGCCTCCTCCGTGTAGGGAAGCGGCAGCAAATCGTGCAGATTATGTCCGCCCACTCCGGTCCAGCACAGATGGTCCGAAATCCACGCGGGCTCGAAACGGCGCGCGAGATCGCGCAAGCGCAACAGGTACTCGCGGTTCAGCGGATCGGCCGAGCCGATCGACATCGAAACGCCGTGCAGCACAATCGGGTAGCGCTCGCGCACCGCCCCGAGCACTTGCAGCGGACGCCCGCCGTCTACCATGAAGTTTTCGGAGACGACTTCGAACCAATCGATCGAGGTGGGCGCCTCGATAACGCGGCTGTAATGCGGTCGGCGCAAGCCCACGCCGAAGCCGAGAAACGGGAAATCCGCGCGATTCATCGAGTCAGCGATCGAGCGTCGATCGCGGAGAGCGTTGGGGCACGCTCATGCCGACGCGTGCCCCATCCGGTCCCTCAGGACTGCGGCTTGCCGCCCTTTCCGGTGCATTCGTCTTGAGACGAGGTCATGACGAAGCTTTGGCCCTTGCAGGCGTTCTTGCCTTTGCAGTCGTTCTGCGCGCTCTTGCAGGAGCCGTGCCCCTTGCAGTCGTTGGCGCCGACGCACTTCACGTTCGGCGCTTGTGCTTGCGGCGCCTGCGCCATGGTGCCGCTTCCCGACGCGGTTCCCGACTCCTGAGCCAATGCTGCCGAAGCCAGGAAAAGCGCTGCCACAGTCGATGCGATCAACGTACCCTTGGTCGAAGTCTTCATCACTATCCTCACTATCCTCCGTGCGCCCGCGTGAATAGATTGCTCTGAAATCTCGCCGTTCAATAGCGCTGCGATCCGCGGGTTTCCCGCCGCGCTTTGCCGGCTTGCCGGTTTACTTCCCCGGCGTCGGCCAAACGTTACTCCATCTATCAATGCCTCGCGCTGCTGCTCGGGCAGGCGCGCCATCGGAAAAACTGCCGCGTGTATCGGTCACCGAGTCTTGCACGATCACGGTTTAGCCTGGCGGGGCAAACGGCGATCGCGCGAGCTATCGACTATACGATTTGGCATGGCGAGAAAAGCATCTCAGTCGCCGGGCGCGCCGTCGGGTGGCGTTTCGGCCTGTATCCGCTTGAGCTCTTCCAGGTTGACCCGCATCAGATCGAGCGTCTGACGGATCTCGCGAAAGCTGCGGACGCTGACTTCGTAGTCCAGCTCGGCGCGCTTGTCGGCGTATTCATTCTGGCGGTTCTGCGTGATCAGGATGAAGCACGACATGAATATCGCCTCGATAGCGAGCACGATTCCCAGCAGTGGGAACGGATACGCGTCGAAGTGAAAGGTTAGCGCAACCATCGCGGAATTGACCGCCACCCAGGTGCCAAACCACGCCGCGTGAACCGCCAGGAACTGGGGCTTCGCGATGAAGGCAGTGGCGCGCTGCGCCAGCGATTCATGCCATCGCGTACGCGCCCGCATTTCCTCCAGGACATATTTGAACTCGCCCAGCGCCTTGCCGCAGACCGGATTTCCGCAGAAAACCGCATCGTGAGAGTTGCTTCCTCGGCATGCCGGGCAGACGATCGGCCCTCGCTCGATTGCGGACCCATCCATGTTGCCTTCGGACTGGCGAACCTCAGCGGTTGTCATCGTGTAGATCTCCTCCCTCCCTAATTCGGCGAGGCTGCCAAATGGTTACAGGGGAACATGAGAAGCGGAAACTGTTCAGACAAACTCGGCGAAGATCGAATCGGCAAGCTCCAGGCCTCGATCGCTGAGCCGAACCCGTCCGTCCTCGCGCAATAGCAGTCCCGAGTCGAAAAGATGCGCCATGCGGTCACCGAACAGGCGATCGAAATCGTAACCGAGGCGCGTGCAGAAGTCGGCGAGCGCGAACCCATCGCGCAGGCGGAGATTCAGAAAAACGAACTCGCCCGCCGCAGTGCGGCGATCGATTACTTCGGCGCCGGCCTCCGCGATACCCTCGCGCGCCGCCGCAGCGATATAGCGGGCCGGGCTGCGCTCGTTCCACCATCGGCGGCCGTAACCATTACCCTCATTACCCTCACCCTCGCCCTCTCCCTGGTCAGGGAGAGGGGACAGAGAAGAGTGGTCAAGGAGAGGGGGCAGCGCGGCGTGGCCGTGGTTGGAACACCTCTCCCGCGCCGGCGGCTTGGCCGCCGGCGCGAACCGGGAGAGGTCGCCGGGCGACTCGCCTGAGCGAGTCGCGCGGCGGGTGAGGGCGGCGCCAGGGAACAGAGGGGTCAGGGCGAAGCTGTGCGCTCCGGCGCCGAGGCCGAGGTAACTCTCGCCTCGCCAGTACGCCAGGTTATGACGCGACTCATGGCCGGGAGGCGCGTAGTTCGAGATTTCATACATATTGTAGCCCCGCGCCGGCAGCGCGCTGCGGACCATCGCATAGATCCGCGCCTGCTCGTCGTCGCTCTCCGGCACGATACGCCCGCGTTTCATCTCGCCGAAAAACGGCGTGCCTTCCTCGAAGGTGAGGTTGTAGGCGGAGATATGATCCGGTCCGAGCGCTGCCGCGCTTTCGATATCGCGCTGCACCCCGTCGAGCGTCTGGCCCGGCACCGCGAAGATCAGATCGAGGTTGAGCCGCTCGAAGCCCGCGCGATGCGTCATCGCGGCGGCCGCGCGGGTCTGGTCGGGGCTGTGAATCCTCCCCAGGAATTTCAAGATCGCCGGATCGAACGACTGTGCGCCGAAGCTTACTCGATTCACGCCCGCGGCTCGAAAGCCGCACAGCTTCGCGAAATCGACCGTGCCCGGATTCGCTTCGAGCGTTATCTCCGCGTCGCGCTCGATTCCGCACAGGCGATCGGCGGTTTCGATCAGCACCCCGATCGATTCGGGCCTGAACACCGAGGGTGTGCCGCCGCCGAAAAAGATCGTCCTTATCGGCCGGCCGGCCCACGGCGGAGTCGCGACCCGGCGCTCGAACTCGGCGGTGAGCGCGTTTACGTAGTCGGACTCGGGCCAGGCCGCGGCAGCGTACGAATTGAAGTCGCAGTATGGGCACTTCGACTCGCACCAGGGAATATGGATGTAGAGCGAGAAAGCCACGCCGGAACCGATTGAGCATCGCACAGGCGAAGAGCGCGTGCCACCTACAACCGGTTTCCGCCGGCCGCTATACTCAAACGATCGCAACCGACGGAGTTCCCAAGGTCGAAAGTCCCCTCAAGCCGATGGAGAGCGAGCGCCCGGCCGGCCTTGCCGCCGGAGTGGCGCCGCCGCGCGCAGCCAAACGCGCGCTATCACCGGCCGGAGGCAGTCTGGCCGGCGTGGTTGCGGCCGGCATCCTGCTGAGCCGCATCGCGGGGCTGATCCGCGAGAGCGTGTTCGCCCACTACCTCGGCAACTCCGATACCGCCGACGCCTTCAAGGCCGGCTTCAGAATTCCCAACATTCTGCAGAACCTGTTCGGCGAGGGCGTGCTCTCGGCCTCGTTCATCCCGGTCTACAGCCGGATGATGAGCGAGGGCGACGACGAGAGCGCCGACCTGGTCGCATGGACGGTCGGCGCGATACTCGCGCTGGCGACTTCGATCCTGGTTGCGATCGGGGTGATCGCGGCGCCGTACATGATCGATGCGATCGCGCCCGGCTTCCACGGCGACAAGCGCGAATTGACCATCGTCCTGGTGCGGATTCTGTTTCCCGGCTCCGGCTTGCTCGTGATGTCGGCGTGGTGTCTCGGCGTGCTCAACAGCCACCATCGCTTTTTCGCGTCCTATACCGCTCCGGTCGCATGGAACCTCGTGCTGATCGCGACGCTGGTTCTGTACGGACCGCGCCGTTCCCAGAATGTGCTCGCGATCGACCTCGCCTGGGGCGCCGTCGCCGGCGCGATGTTGCAAATCGCGGTGCAGGTTCCGCAGATGGTCCCTCTGATGCGCCGGATAGGCTTCGACTTCACGCGCACCGCCGCCTCGCTCCGGGCAGTGTTCAACAATTTCGTTCCGGTCGTGACCGGACGCGGCGTGGTGCAGTTCAGCAGTTACATCGACAACCTGCTCGCGAGCCTGCTTCCGACCGGCGCGGTCGCGGCGCTTAACTACGGACAGATTCTCTATATCCTGCCGGTCAGCCTGTTCGGGATGTCGGTCGCGGCGGCCGAGCTGCCGGGAATGTCGCGCGCGACCGGCACGTCCGAGCAAATCGCGGCGGCGCTGCGAGTGCGGCTCAACGCGGGACTGCGCCAGATCTCGTTCCTGGTGGTTCCCTCGGCGGCGGCCTTTCTGTTCCTGGGCGACGTGATCGCGGCGGCGATTTTTCAATCCGGCCAGTTCACCCATCGCGACGCGCTCTACGTATGGGCGGTGCTGGCGGGTTCGGCGGTCGGCCTGCTCGCGGTCACGATGGGGCGGCTGTACAGCTCGGCATTCTATGCGCTGTGGGACACCCGCACGCCGCTGAAGTTCGCCGTGATCCGCGTGACGCTGACGCTCGTGCTCGGCTATCTGTGCGCCATTCCGCTTCCGCCGATGCTCGGGATCGCGCAGCGATGGGGCGTCGCGGGGCTGACGGTATCAGCCGGGGCCGCCGGATGGCTGGAGTTCTCGATGCTCCGGATCGCGCTCAACCGGCGCATCGGCGCAACCGGACTCGATCGCAGGTTCCTGATCCAGCTCTGGTCGATGGCGCTGGCGGCGTCGGCGGCCGGATTAGTCGTCAAGCTCATCCTGATCGGCGCAGGGCCGCGGCTGATGGCCGCCGCTGTAATTCCCGTGTACGGTGGCGTCTACCTAGGGCTGGCGTACCTGCTCGGATTGCCCGAGCTGATTCGCGTCGCCAACCGGGTGAGGTCAGGCCTTAGGGTGACGCGGTGACGCTACTAGTCTCGCACCCCTCCAAAACCGCCGATCAGTAGGTTGTGCGTCCGGGTCTGACTTCGCGGCTCGGGCCAGCTCGCTCTCGCTCATGGCGTCGAAGCGTGCCCAATTGGTCTTGCCGCGCGGTTGCCCACGCTTCACCTTGGCGCTCGCGCCGTTGAGGCGTGCGATTGTGGTCGTGGTGCTATGGCCGTCGAGTAGCGGGGCGAGGACGACTCGGCCGCCGTGGGATTCTACGAACTTGCCGCCGTCGACCGTCTTGCCGCGCCAGTCTTCACCCTTGACCAGCACGTCGGGCTTGACCGCGCGCACGATTCCTTCCGCGCGGCCGTCGTCGAACACGGCCACATAATTGACGGCCTCGAGCGCGGCGAGAATCCGGGTGCGTTCGGCGGCCGAATAGACCGGCCGGTTGTTGCCCTTCAGCTCGCGCACGCTGCGGTCGCTGTTGACGCCCACCACCAGCACGTCGCCCTGGCTGCGCGCGAAGCTCAGGAGCTGGACATGGCCGGCGTGGAGCAGGTCGAAGCATCCGTTGGTGAAAACGATTCGCCGGCCCATCCGGCGCTCGCGATCCAGCGCGAGCCCGAGCTCCTCGATCGAGAGAATCTTGTCGCCGTAGCGATCGTGCTGCTGTCCCAGTGCGCGCTGAAGGTCCTCGGGCGTGATTAACTCCGCGCCGTGCCGGCTCACTTCGATTCCGGCGGCCAGGTTCGCGATCGTCGCCGCGGTCGGAAAACTCAGCCCGGAGATGACAAACAGGCCGAACACCGTTAACACGATGTCGCCGGCGCCGGTGACGTCGTAGACTTCGCGCGGGGCGGTCGGGATATAGACCCCGGCGTGGCCGCGCGCCGCCAGATACATCCCGTCGCGGTCCAGCGTTATCAGGCAGGCCTGCAGGCCGAGCTTGTCGACCATCGTCTCGGCCGCTGCGCGCCAGGCGTCGCGGTCCGTGAGCCGGATTCCGGTGGCGAGCTCGCTCTCGTAGCGATTGGGGGTTATCGCGGTGGCGCCCTTATAGATCGCGAAATCGGCGGTCATGCGCGGATCGATCACGATCGGAATTTTGCGCGCGCGCGATCCGTCGATCAGGTCGCGCATCAGGGCGGGCGTCATCAGACCCTTGTTGATGTCCGAAACCAGCACGCCGTCGGCCCGCCTGAGCTCCTGCTTGAGGCGGCCGCGAAATGCGCGTTCGAGCTTGGGCTCGAGCGGGCGCGGATCTTCGTCATCGACGCGCAACAACTGTTGCGTCGCGCGATTGGTGGATTGCACCGAGCCGAGCATCCGCTCCTTCACGATCGTCGGCCGATCGGGATCGGTCAGGAGCGATCCGGTGTCGATACCGAGGTCGCGGAAGATCTCGCGCAGCATCGAGCCGTTGCGATCGGCGCCGACCACGCTCAGCGCGCTGACCGTGGCGCCGAGCGCGCGCAGATTCGCCATCACGAAGCCCGCGTTGCCGGGCTTCTCCTCGCGCCGATGGACCTGAAGGACCGGGATGGGCGCCTCGGGTGAGATTCGCGAAACGTCGCCCCACAGGTAGCGGTCGAGGATCACTTCGCCGGCCGCGAGCACTCGCAACGGCTTGAGCGGCGGCAGCCGGAAATCAGGCGCCACGTGTCCAGGATGCGAACCGCGTCTGCTCATGACCGCGATGATATTGGATCGCACGCCGGAGGATAAGCTCCCGGTGGCGTCGCGGTCAGCGAATCCGGTAGCCGCCGTCGACGAACACCGCCGAGCCGGTCACGAAATCGGAGGCATGCGAGGCGAGAAAGACCGCTGCGCCGGCACATTCTTCGGGCTTGCCGAAGCGCCGTGCGGGCGTGCGCATGAGAATTTCGTCGTAGAGCGGGCCCGATTTCACCGGCTCGGTCATCGCGGTTTCGATCCATCCGGGCACGATCGCGTTGACCTGAATATTATGGCGCGCCAGCTCGATCGCCATCGACTTGGTTAGCTGCATCAGGCCGCCCTTGGCGGCGCTGTAGGAGGGAACCGCGAGCGCGCCGAAAAAGGCGTACTCGCTCGCGACGTTGATAATTTTGCCGATTGGCTTGCGGGCCTTGCGCTGGACCATCGATTGAGCGGCGAGGCGGGACAGAATGAAGCACGAAGTGAGGTTGGTTTCGATCACCGCGTCCCATTGCTCGGGCTCGAGCGCGAGCGTGGGCGCCATCACGGCGATACCGGCGTTGTTGACCAGGATATTCACCGGTCCGAGCTCGCGTTCAACCCGATCGAGCGCGGGCTTGAGCTGAGTGCGATCGCTCAGGTCGGTCTCGAGCGCGATCGCGCGCACGCCAAGTGCGCCGAGCTCGGCGGCCACGGCGCGATTCTTTTCCTGGTTGCGGGCGAGGATCGCGACCGCAGCGCCGGCCTCGGCGAGCCCCAGCGCGATTGCGCGGCCGATCCCGCCGTTGCCGCCGGTGACGACCGCGACGGTCCCGGCAAGGTCGAACATCTTCGGCGCAGCCATCGAGATTTCCTCCACCGGCAAGTAACCACAGATGCGCGCGTTTGCATAACCCGCACAAGGTGTCGGCGCGCTCGACTCGCAGCGGCCCCAGACGCCAATATATTGCCCCATGGGACTACGAACGGCCGAGCAATACCGGAATTCGCTGCGCGACGGGCGGGCGGTTTTCTTTCGCGGGCAGAGGGTCGCCGACGTGACCACCCATCCGGTGATCGGGATCGCGGTCGAGCACGCGGCGATCGACTACCAAATGGCGGACGATCCGCGCTATCGGGAGCTGGCCGTGGTCAGCGACGGCGGCGACCTCTACAGCCGCTACTATCAGGTCCCGCACGCGGCGGACGATTTGCTCGCGCGCAGCCGGCTGATCGCCGCCTCGACTCGCGAAGGCGCGACGCTGGTCGTGCTGATAAAAGAAATCGGGACCGACGCGCTGTTCGCGCTGCGCATCGTCGCCGCCAAAATGGCGGCCGCGGGGAAGCCCGAGTATGGCGAGCGCATCGAGAAGTATCATCGCTATTGCCGCGACCACGACTTGGCGGTCGCGGTGGCGCAGACCGACGTGAAGGGCGACCGCTCGCTCGGCCCCTCCGCGCAAGAGCATCCCGACTACTACCTGCGAATCGTGGCGGAGCGCCCCGACGGAATCGTGGTGCGCGGCGCCAAGGTCCACACTTCGGTCTCGACCAACACCAACGAGGTGATCGTGCTGCCGACGCGCGCGATGCGCCCTGAGGACAAGGCCTACGCGGTGGCCTTTGCGATTCCGATCGCGACGCCGGGACTCAAGCTGATCGCAAGCGCGCACGGCAGCGCTGCCAAAGACCCGCTCGAGCATCCGATCAGCGCGCGGCACAAAATGATGGAAACGCTGACGGTCTTCGAGGACGTATTCGTGCCCAGGGAGCGCGTGTTCCTCGATGGCGAGGCCGAGTTCGCCGGTCTGCTGGCGCTGACCTTCGTGCGCTTCCATCGTTTCACCGCGGTTTCATACAAGCTGCCGCTGATGGAGCTGCTCGCCGGAGCGGGATATGCGATCGCGGAGGCCAACGGCGTGCTCGCCGCCGGGCATGTGCGCGACAAGCTGACCCATCTGGCGGCCTATCACACCGTCGTGCGCGGGCTTATCGAGCACGCGGCGGCCTCGTGCACGGTCGAGGAGGGCGTCGCGGTGCCCAACACGCTGCTCACCAACGTCGCGAAATTTCATTTCGCCCACAACTACCATCAGGCGGTGCAGATCGTGCAGGACCTCGCGGGCGGCCTGCTCGTTACGGCGCCGGCCGCCGAGGATCTGACCAGCGAGGCGACTCGCGAGTACGTAATCAGGTACCTGGGCGGAAAAAAGGGCTTCGACGCCGGGCAGCGCCTTGCCCTGATCAACCTGATCGGCGATCTCACGGCCTCGGACTTCGGCGGATACCAGGAAGTGCTCGCGGTGCACGCCGAAGGCGGGTTCGAGGCCGAGAAGATGCAAGCCTACCGTGAGTATGATTTCAAATCAGCCGCCACGTACGCGCGCAAGCTGGCAGCGGTGTAAGGCAAAGGTATAGGCATGGAAATCAAGTCAAGGACCGTCGGCGTGATCCTGTTTCCCGGCTTCGAGTTGCTCGACGTTTTCGGACCGCTGGAAGCGTTCGGGATGGTTCCCGATCGCTTCAAGCTCGCGATAGTGGCCGGGAAGGCCGGTCCCGTAGCGAGCGCGCAGGGACCAAAAACGCTCGCCGAGCACGGGCTTACGAATTGCCCGCACCTCGACCTGATCCTGGTGCCGGGCGGCATCGGCACGCGGGACGAAGTGAACAACGTGGAATTCCTCAAGTCGATCCGCGAGCTTTCGGACCGGGCCGAGCTTACAACCTCCGTATGCACGGGCTCCGCGTTGCTGGCGCGCGCCGGAGTACTCGACGGCAAGCGCGCGACCAGCAACAAGTGGTCGTTCAAGTGGGTCGTCACGCAGGGGCCGGCGGTCACTTGGGTGAAGTCGGCGCGATGGGTCGAAGACGGAAAATTCTGGACTTCATCGGGAGTGTCGGCGGGAATCGACATGGCGCTCGCGATAATCGCAAAGCTATCCAGCCGCGAAGACGCCGAAAAGGCCGCGGTCCGAATGGAATACGAATGGCACAGCGACCCGGCCAACGATCCGTTCGCGAAGATCCATGGTTTGGTGTGAGGTCTTCAGAAACGATGGGATTCAGTATGATTTCATCGGCGGCAGGACCAGAATCTGGCCACTCATTTCCGGTTGATGCATCGTGCAGTAAAAGGGGAACAGACCTTGTTCGTGGAAGGTGAAGACATACGACGTCTTCTTGAGCGGCGGCAGATCGACGAACATCAGGACATTCCAGCGCGGATCGACCAGCATCAGATCGTGATCGTCGTCGGACTGAAGGTTCCAGAAACTGATCTCGGTCGGCTGGTCGCGATGCACTGCGATGAACGACGGTGAGAAGGCGTAGACCTCGCCAAAGCGCGCGATCGTTTCGCGCGGGCCGGTTTCCTTTGTCGCCACACCTTCGGTGAGGACTGTGATCGCGGCCTCGGCGTTGCCGGCGGCCTTGGCGTTACCGATTGGCGTGACGGTTACGATTCGCGAGCCGGCCGCGTCGGGGAGGTAGTAGGGCTGCGCGAATGCCACGCCGGCTGCGAAGAATGAGGCAGCCATCAGGAGCGCCACGGCCGATTTCCTCACGGCGCTCGACATGAAGGCTCCGACTACTGTTCCGTCCGCAGCTCGATCGTGTTGCCGTCGGGGTCGAGGATCCAGAGCTGGCGGCCGGCGCCCATCCCGGCGGGGCCTTCGAGATACTCGATTCCCAGTTCCTTGATCTTTGCCCTGGTGGCGTCGAAGTCCTCGACCTCGATCGCGAGATGGGGCCCGAGCGGATCGATTTTGCGGCCATGACTCTCGCTGCAGATGAGGTGAATCGCGTTGTTGCCGAGCCCATACCAGGCGCCGCCGAAGCCGAAATTGGGCCGCGGGATCGGTTTCAGATTGAGGAGACCTTCGTAAAAGCTCCGGGACTTGCCGAGGTCGCTGATACGAAGCCCGGCATGGCTGAAAGCTCGCGGCTTAATCATGATGACATCTCCTGAGTGGCATGTAGCACGAAGTGGTGCGGGCGTGAAAAGGGAGGGTCGCTTCGCACGTCCGGGTTTCTCGTAGGTTCGCTTGCTTCCGTAGCGCCGGCCTCCGTGCCGGTATCTTTGTTAACCTAGCACCCATCCCTGGCGATCCACGCCCATCGATAGTTTCCCACGTCGGGCCAGCGCTTCTGAGGATTATCCAGAATGTATTGGAGTTTGTCGCTCAACTCGCGCTCGTCGCGTATGACGCGATCAAAGTATTCCCTTTCCCAGACCGCGCCCTTCCGACAGTGGGCGCGCTGAAGCCGATTCGCCGTGTAAGACTTCCACGATTGTATGATCTCCGTAAGCTTGTGATTTTCGATTGGCCTGACGATGACGTGGACATGGTCGTTCATGACAACGAAGCCGATCAGATGGTAGCGTGTACCGTCGAAAGAGCGCAGCGCGCTGGCTACCAGGTCGCGCTCTTCGCCGGACAACTCGGCTTGAGTGTCGCGGAGACGCCAGGTGATGAAGTAGGTTGCTTCTTCCATCCGAAGATGAGGAAGTCTCCTCCTGTACGTCAGTTCGCCTTTTTCAACCACATTCCCGCTGCCGTGCTTGACATGCATGGCGATCTTCGACGGAAAAAAACCGGCACCCTTCGGTCGGACTCAGGGCAGGCTCCGGCCGGCGCTACGAGAGCAAAACCCAGACACCTGCCAAGAGCGAGACAACAGACGGCTCGGCCGTTTACTCGAAGGCGCTTTCGCCTGTGATGTCGCGGCCGAGGATTAGGGTGTGGATATCGTAGGTGCCCTCGTAGGTGTTGACCGTCTCGAGGTTGAGCATGTGGCGGATTACCGGGTACTCGTTGACGATTCCGTTGGCGCCCAGAATGTCGCGGGCGACGCGCGCGATGTCGAGCGCCTCGCTCACGTTGTTGCGCTTGGCGAACGACACGTGCTCGGGCCGCGCCTTGCCCTCGTCCTTGAGCCGTCCGAGTTGCAGGCATACCATCTGCGCCTTGGTAATCTCGGTTATCATCCGAACCAGCTTGTTCTGCACGAGCTGGTAGCCCGCGAGCGGACGCGAGAACTGCTTGCGCGATTTGGCATACTCCAGCGCGCATCGATAGCAGGTGCGCGCCGCCCCGATCGCGCCCCACGCGATTCCGTAGCGCGCCTGATTGAGGCATGCGAGCGGCGCCTTGAGCCCGCGCGCTTCGGGCAGGCGGCTGCTGTCGTCGAGGCGCACGTCTTCAAGCACCAGCTCGGACGTGATCGACGCGCGCATCGAGAACTTGCCTTTGATATCGTGCGCGGAGAATCCGGGCGTTCCCTTCTCGACCAGAAAGCCGGTGATCCCCTCGTCAACCTTGGCCCATACGATCGCGACGTTGGCGATCGTCCCGTTGGTAATCCATCGCTTGGTGCCGTTGAGGATCCATCCACGGCCGTCGCGCCGCGCGCGCGTTTCCATCCCGCCCGGATCAGAGCCGTGGTCGGGCTCCGTCAGCCCGAAGCATCCGATCAGCTTCCCGCGCGCCATCGCGGGCAAATAGTGCTGCTTCTGCTGCTCGGAGCCGAAGGCATAAATCGCGTACATCGAGAGCGCGCTCTGCACCGAGGCGAAGGAGCGCAGGCCGGAGTCGCCGGCTTCGAGCTCCTGCATGATTAGCCCGTAGGCGACGTTGTTCATCCCGGCGCATCCGTAGCCCTTGAGGTTGGCGCCGAACATGCCAAGCTCCGCCATCCTCGGAATCAGGTCGGACGCGAAGGTCTCGTTGGCGAAATGGCGCTCGACATTCGGCAGGACCTCGCGCGCGACGAACTGCTTGACCGTCTCACGGGTCATCTTTTCTTCGCTGGAGAGCAGGTCGTCGAGGCCGAAGAAGTCGAGATCGTCCAGCAATTGAGACATAACATGCGCTCCTGAAAGACGAATTATCGTGTCTTGACGTGCAGTAGCCGTAGGCTCAATCGATAGAGCCCAACCATCCGGCTCGACACGGGCCGACGCCGCGCGGCTTCAATCGGCTAAACAATGCTTCTAGTTGCCTCGACATGGACCATCACATAGCCTTATACGAGAGCTAAGTGCAATGCATATCGAGACGCTAAAGGTCTTCTGCGACATCATCGAGAGCGGCAGCTTCTCTTATGCCGCTTCGCAAAATTTCGTCACCCAATCGGCGGTCAGCCAACAGGTCCGAAGCCTGGAGGACAAGTACGATTGCCGATTGATAGAACGCGGGCGCGCCGGAGTCAAACCGACCGCTGCCGGACAGATTCTCTACAACTCAAGCAAGGAGATCGTGCGACGCTTCATGGAGCTTGAGAATCGCCTGCGCGAGATCGGCTCGGTGGTCGCCGGCTCGATTCGGGTCGGCACGGTGTACAGCGTCGGCCTGCACGAGCTTCCGCCGTACCTGACCGAGTTCCTGCGCGATTTTCCCGCGGTCAACGTGCATCTCGAATATCTGCGCTCGAACAAAATCTACGAGGACCTGGTCGAAGGCAAGATCGACCTCGGCGTGGTCGCCTATCCCGCCAAGCGCAGCCAGATCGTCACGGTGGCGTTCCGCAGCGACGAGCTGGTGCTGGTGGTGCCGCCCGACAATCCGCTTGCCAAGCAGAACAAGGTGACCTTCGGCCAACTGGCAGGCCAGAAGTTCGTCGGCTACGAGCGCGACATTCCCACGCGCAAGGCGGCCGACCGAATCCTGCGCGACCACGGCGTGAAACCGGTCTATACGATGGAGTTCGACAATATCGAGACCATCAAGCGCGCGGTCGAGATCGGAATCGGAATTGCGATCGTGCCCAAGCTGACGGTCGAGGTCGAAACCGCGCGCGGCTCGCTCAAGCTTCTGGAATTCCAGGAAGGGACGTTTCAGAGGCCGCTGGCGATCATCTACAAGCGCGGGCGTGAGCTGTCGCCGGCAGTGCGGAAGTTCGTCGAAGTGCTGACCCGTACGGGGCAGACCGGGCGGGGCGAAAAGGCCGATCGCACTGATAAGGCCGAGCGCGGAGAGCGGGCCGAGCGCCCGCACGAGAGCAATCGCGCCGAGCGGGCGGAGAAAGCCGAAAAGTCAGCGTAGGATTACCCTCACCCGGCGGGCGCAACGGGGCGTGACGCGATTCTCTGGTAGTCCTCGTGCAGGGCGCCCATCAGGATCACGTCGTGCCAGGCGCCGTCGACGAAACTTTCCTGGCGCAGCAGTCCTTCGCGCTTGAAGCCGCACTTTTCGTAACACCGGATTGCGCGAAGGTTGTGGGCCAGCACCGTCAGCCACAGCCGGTTGAGGTTTACCTTGTCGAAAGCCAGTCGCATTACGAGCTTGACCGCATCGGTGCCGTAGCCTTTACCCCAGAAGTTCTGATTGCCGATGGTGATGAAGAACTCGGCCTTGCGGCTCATCCAGTTGATCGCGCGAATTCCGGTTTCACCAATCAGCTCGCCCTCCGCGGTCTCGATCGCGAACGATTTTGTCGCCGGGTCAGGGCCTGAGGCGGCCTCGATCTGGCGTTCCTGCTCGGCGCGTGTGACCGGATAGTTCCAGGGGCCGAGCAGGCGCGTGACTTGCTCGTCGTTCCACCATCGCATCCGCGGCTCGACATCCGCCATTTCCCAGGCCCTCAGCCGAACCAGTTCGCCTTGCATAGTCGTTCTCCCGCGCAAATCCGGTCGGTCACGCTACCGGCCTGATGCCTTGCCGTCCATCGCTTCGAGTCGCTGCTCGAGCGCGCGGATTCGGCGCACGAGCTCGGGCAGTCGCGGCTGGATCGCAACCATCCGCCGCCAGACCCGCATCTCGACCCCCGGCGTGCCGCCGATCACCGTATCGTCGCGGACGTTGCCGGGAATTCCGGATTGCGCGGCGACCATCACGCGATCGCCGATATTGACGTGGTCGGCGCATCCGGTCTGTCCGCCGAACTGACACCATTGGCCGATCCGCGTCGAGCCGGCAATCCCGGCCTGCGCGGCGAATCGCGAGTACTCGCCGATCTCGCAGTTGTGGCCGATCTGGACCAGATTGTCGAACTTCGCGCCGCGCCTGACGATCGTCGTGCCGATCGTTGCGCGATCGATCGTGGTGTTGGCGCCGATCTCCACCTCATCCTCGATAGTCACCGAGCCGACCTGCGGAATCTTGAACAGGTTGCCTTCGTGCTCGACGAATCCGAAGCCGTCACCGCCGATAACCGCCCCGTTGAGGAGCGTGACATGATTGCCGATCGTTACGCCCTCGCGGATCGAGACCTGACTGTGACAGACGAAGTGATCGCCGATTCGGACTCGCGGATAGATCGTGACCTGCGGATGGATCACCGCGTCGCGGCCGATCTCGACGCCCGCGCCGATTACGCAGTACGCGCCGATCGAGGCGCCTTCGCCGATCCGGGCGCCGTCGGCGATTCGGGCGGTCGGATCGATCCCGGCCGGGGGCCGATAGGGCGGGAAGAAAAGTTCGAGCACCCGGGCGAAATCGAAATGCGGATTGCGGCTGATCAACGTGGCACAGGAGACCTCGGCCGCCAACTGGTCGAGCACGATCGCGCACGAGGCCCGGCTCTCCCTGAGCGCGGGCAGATACTTGGCGGCGGCAACGAAGGTTATCGCGCCCGGACCGGCAGCCTCGACCGGCGCCGGGAAATCAACCTCGGTCTCGCCGTCGCCGCGCAACTCAAGTCCAAGACGCGAAGCCAGCTCGGATAGTTTCATCTTCTCACCAACTTTCGCTCAAAATTGACTGGTCACCGCCGCTGGACGGTCCAGCGGCTCGCAGGCCGATCTACTTAAGGCAATTGTTGTGACCCAGGCGGCGGGTCCGCAAGAGATGCGCATCGACGCGGGCCGCCTTACGCTGCGGACGGGCGCCGCGATCCTATTCCATCGGGAGTCGCGACAAGTCTTCGCTCGCCGGCCGAAGCGCGAACTCCCTGCGGCGGGGATTGTAGAACTCGACCAACGCCGTCACCTTGCTCAGAGCGTCTACGCCTCCTGCAACCAGGACCTCGCCGTCGGGGAGCAGCGTCGCGGTATGCGTGAGACGGCCCACTTGGGTCGACCCGGCCGAGGTGAAGGCGCGGGTCAGCGGGTCGTAGCGTTCCGCCTGAGTCAATCCGCCCGCGACTGCGCCAAAGAGAGTCCATCCGCCGACCATCAGGACCGATCCGTCATTTAGCAGCGTGGCGGTCTGCAGAAAGCGCGGTATCTGCATGCTGCCGACCGCTCTGAATTGGCCGATTTCCGGATCGAACACTTCGGCCGACTTGAGCGCGGTCAGCGAGCGCGGAGCTGCGAATCCGCGCCCGACCACGTGGCTGCTGCGGCCCCCAGCCACCAGCACCGCTCCGTCGTCGAGCATCGTCGAGGTCTGCCCCAGGCGATCGGAGACCATCCGCGCTGCGAAGCTGAATTTATCCGTCACCGGGTCGTAGATTTCAGCGGTGTCGTAAGCGATATATCCGCCCGGCCGATCGGAACGCGCTCCGCCGGTTATCAGGACCCCTCCGCTGCTGAGCAGGGTCGCGGCGTGGGATTCGCGCGGTTGGTTCAGATGGCCGGTCGGACGGAACTTGCCGGTTCGCGGGTCGTAGAGCTCCGCGCTTGAGATCGTGTCGACGCCGTTGGCGCTCCCGCCGACCACCAGGACGCGCCCGTCGCGCAGGAGAGTCGCGGTAAAGTTCTCACGCGTGGTCGACATGCTGCCGGTCGGAGTAAAGCTCGCGGTCGTGGGGTCATAGATTTCGGCGCTCGCCAGCGCGGCGCGAAAGCCGACATTGCGTACGCCACCGATCGCCAGCACCCTTCCGTCGCCGAGCATGGTCAGCGTATGGCCCATCCGCGGCACGCTCATCGCACCGGTCGGTACGAAGCCGTGGCCGTCGTACAGCTCGGCGCTCGCCAGCACGCCGCCAATCTGATTGGTCGAGCTGCCGCCGCAGATCAACACGCGGCCGTCATGCAGCAGAATCGCCGCGTGATTCGAGCGCGGCGTCGTCATCTGCATCAAAGCTGTCTGCCCGACCTGGCCGGGCGAAGGCGCGGGGGTGGGCGGCGCGCCGGTGCATCCGGCCATCGCGGCCGCGAGCAAGACAACCGGCGTTAAGGTTCGCGTCGTTCTGCGGAACGTCATCGTCAGAGCGGCCTCACGATTCGGAACGGGGCTGCCGGGCTCCCCGGCGGAGCGCATTCGTGATAGCCCGTAGAAACATCGCGCCGGGATTCAATCGCGCCGGCCTGGGCTCGGCGACGGGGAGATTGGCGCCCGTCGCCCGCACATACGACACCATTTCATCACTGCTCACCCGCCGTCCGACGCTCTCGAGGCTTCGGTAGCGCACCTTGCGATCGCGATCAATGAGAAAGGTGGCGGGAAAAGCGATGCCGCCCTTTTCGGCACGGTTGAGCAGGCCCCATGCGGTTACCACTTCGCGGCCGGGATCGCACAGGATCGCGAATGGAAGCGCCAGTTCGCGGGTCATGGCTTGCGCGCGAACGCGATCATCGACCGACAGCGCTACCACGTCGGCACCGGCATCGCGCAGCTCCGCATAACGGTCCCGGTAATCCGCCAACTGGCGGAGGCAGAACGGTCACCAATGGCCGCGGAAGAAAACCAGCACGACCGAGCCGCCGGCGGTCAACTCGGAGAGACGGCGCGTCCGACCGTCGGCGTCGGACAGCGCGAAGTCGGCCGCGAGATCGCCGACGGCGGGGACTTTGGCAGGATCCATCGACGCGATCATAACCCTTGCCGCCGCGCGATGTCAGCACAGCCCGAAGGCCGGAGCGGGCGCTGGAGATGAGTTCGCAGAGTGATTAGGCTGGTAAGCGTGCGCACCGCGACGCAATCCGGAGAGCATTCCTCGCTGTATCGGCAGGATTACTATGCATGGGCGCGGGAACAGTCTGTCGCCCTTCGCGAGCGACGATTAGATGCGCTCGATCTGGAGCACCTGTCGGAGGAGGTCGAGGGCTTGGCCAAAAGCGAGCGGCGCGAACTGCGCTCCAGACTGACGCGCATTCTTGTACACTTGCTCAAATGCCGATTTCAGCCCGCCCGCCGTTCGCGTAGCTGGGAGGCTACCCTTGCTCTGCAGCGTGTTGAGATCGCCGACCTGTTCCACGACAGCCCAAGCCTGAGGAGCGAATTGCCGGAAAGCGTTGAACGCGCATACAGCCTCGCCCTGCGCCTGGCCGGAAAGGAAATGGCGATGAAGCGCGAGCAGTGGGAGCGGCTCTTCCCGGCTCGATGTCCGTGGAGTCCTAAGCAGATCCTCGACGAGGATTTCTATCCCGAGAAGCGAAAACCGTGACGTATGACCAGAACAGATGTGAGCGCGACACCGAACACAGGGAACACACAAACGAAAAGCGGCGCTCCCGGTCGGGATCGCGCCCCCAAAGGAGGGAAAGATGGCCTTGGTATTTCAGTACGGCTCGAACTGTTCTGAAGTCCGTCTCAATTCACGCGACCGAATGCGTGGCGACGCCACCCGGCTCGGACTCGCTGAGACGGTCGACAACTACGAGCTGCGATTCGATGTGTGGAGCACCACGAATCGCTGCGCTGCGTCAGATATCGTCGCCGGAGGCGACGCACCCGTCAAGGGAGTTCTATACGAGGTTCCCGACTGGCTGATGAGTCGCGAGACCGTGAAAGGAAAAGGAAGAAAATCGTTCGACGCGATCGAGGGCGAGAGCACGAACTATCGGCGCCAAAAAATTCGGGTAAGAAAATGCGCCGACGGCAGTATCGTCAACGCAGTCACCTATGTGGTCAAAACGCCCACGAGCGGCCTCGAGACGAGCGCCAACTATGTGCGCCATATCGTGGGCGGGCTACGGGAGAACGGCGCCTGCGAAGCATACATCAAACGAGTGAAGGACGCGGCGGTCGCGAACAACTCCGCCATCGAGAAGGAAGTCAACGCGATGTAGCCGCCCTATCGGCGGGCGCGGCTCGCAAATGACGGCGGCAATCCCGTCGGGATCGCCGTTCGTGATCGGGTATATTCGGGAGGAGCCTTACCTGCCCACCACGAACGCGCAGCTTGTGGTGCCGCTGCCGCCGATGTTGAGCGTCGCGAATTTGCGCACGTCCTCGACCTGATATTCGCCGGCGACGCCGGTGACCTGCTTGTAGGCGTCGAGCATCTGGCGCACGCCGGTGCATCCCACCGGATGGCCCGCGCCGATCAGTCCGCCGCTCGGATTTATCGGCATCTTGTTGCCCATCTCGATTACGCCCTCTTCGATCGCTTTCCACGATTCACCCGGCTTGGTGAGGCCGAAAGTGATCGATCGCCATGTACTCCGAGGTCGTGAAGCAGTCGTGAGTCTCGATTCCCTGGAGGTCCCACACTGAGTTGATTTCCGCGCGCCGGAATGCGTCGAGAATCGTCTGGCGCGTATGGGGCAGCACGTAGGCATTGTCGCGGCTCTCGGCGACTTTGGCGTCGAACTCGATCGGCGCCGTATGATGGCCCCAGCCGAGGATTCGCGGGATCGCGTCGAGCTTGAGGTTGCGGCGCTTGGCGTACTCGGCGGCGTACTTCGCGGAGGCCAGAAAGATCACCGCGGCGCCGTCGGTCACCTGCGAGCAATCGCTCACCTTGATCCGGCCGCCGATCACGGTGTTGTACTTGCTGGTCTTCTGGGCATGCGCTTCGCTCATGAACCAGTTGCGGGTCTGGGCGAGCGGATTGCGCTTGGCGTTGGAATAGTTGACCGCCGCGATATGGGCCAGATGCTCGTCCTTGAGCCCGAAGCGTTTGTCGTACTCGTCGCCCAGGCGGCCGAACAGTTTGGGGAACGGGAACTCGATTCCCTTGGCCTCGCGCTCGTACCACGCCGCAGTACCGAGGAAATCGCCGCCGGTACCGGGATCGACGGTCTTCATCTGCTCGATTCCGACCACTGCGGCCAGATCGTAGCGGCCGGCTTCGATCTCCGCCGAGGCGGCCAGAATCGCGATCGAGCCCGAGGCGCACGCGGCCTCGTGGCGGCTGGTGGGCAGTCCCGAGAATGCGGGATCGATATCGACGAAGAATGCTCCGAGATGGCCCTGCTTGGCGTAGAGCTCGGCCGCGAAATTACCGACGTGAGCGGTCTCGATCTCGCGGGGCTCAATGCGGGTCGCTTCCATCGCGCCGACGGTTGCCTCGCGCATCGTGGCGATGAAATGCTTGCCCTCTTTGGTCCAGTTGCGGGCGAAATCGGTCTGCGCTCCACCCAGGACGTATACTGCCGTCGTGCTCATCGTGACCTCCTGTCTGACGCGCGCTCCGCTACTGTAACTCACGCCGCTATTCGACGCGATCTGCTACCCGACGAAAGTCCGGCCGTAATCCAGCATCCCGCCCTTGTAAAGCTTGCCCCCGTTGGACGCGGCCTGCTCAACAACCGGCGGGACCTTGAGCTTGCAACGCTGGAGCATCTCGATCGCCTGCTTCGGTCCGAGCAGATCGACTATCACCGTGGGCGGCGCCCAATTGAAGCCGCAGCTCATGATCGTGTCAACGTCGTCGGCGCTGTCGGCGACCTCGCCGATCCGATTGAGCGCGTAGCCGGCGTAGCCCATTACCACCTGCCGCGCGATATCGGCTTCCCATCCCGACGCTTCGGCTAGCGTGGCCATCGCGTCGCGATACCGGCCGACATGGTTCAATGACTTCATCCGCTCGACGAAATCGATTCGCGCCGGCGCCTTGAAGGCTTCGTAATGGCCGGTGCCGGGATGGAGCACTTCGACCGCCTTGCCGTCGCGCCGGTAGAAGCCGCCGCGCTCGGGAGTCTTGTCGCCCAGGCGCCCTTCCTGGAGACCCTTTTCGACGAAGGCGGGGAGCTTGAAGCAGGAATGCGCCTCGTCGTCCTCGCAGAGCGCGTAGATATTGTCGACGATCGCCTTGTGCACGTCCCATCCCACCAGATCGATCGTTGCCAGCGGCGCCATCGCGCGCCCGGTATGCGGTCCGACCAGGTAGTCGATAAACGCCACGCCATGCTCGCCGGCGAGCTGCGCGGCCTCGTTCAGCACCTTGAAGCCGATCCGATTCCCGGCGAACGCCGGACGATCCCGCGCGATGATCACCTTGCGGCGGAACCGCTTGCGCAGCATTTCGGCGACTGCGGCGGTGACCGCCGGATTGGTCGCGTCGTGCGGCACGACTTCGGTGCCGGCGATCATGTGCGGCGGGTTGAACAGATGGATTCCGAGGAAATTGTGGCGAAAGGACTCGCTCCGTCCGCGCGCCATCTCGGCGATCGAAAGCCCCGACGAGCAGGTCGCGACGATCGAATCAGGCCGGCGATGATGATCGACCCGATGGAAGAACTCGTGCTTGAGCGCGAGATCTTCGGCCAGGGTCTCGAAGATCAGCGTGCCTTTGGCGACCGCGCGGTCCATGTCGTTGTCATAGGTGCCAAGCGTTACGTTGTCGGCCAGAGCCTCGGCCTTGGCGACCGCCTGGGCGTCGGTCAGGCCCTCGCGCGCCTTGGCGAGGTCGCGCGCCAGCATCGTGACGTGACATCCGCCGCCGGCGAACATCGCGGCGGCACCGCCGCCCATCGTGCCGTTGGCTCCGAGAATGACTACCTTGTAGTTTTCTCCGCGCAATTCCGCGACCTGCCTTTCAGACCCCGCGCCGTGCGGCCGGATCGGCCGCGCATCCGGCGCGGGAAAATTTGCAAAACCCCGACCGCAAAGGCCGAGCCCCTGCAGCCGAGCCAGATTAGCTCGGCTCCGCCCGATATGCCAACCCGCGTAGTCGCTTCCGATTCCGGTTCGCGGCACGGTATCATGGTGTGGTTCCGGGCAAGGTCGGTGTCGCGAAGCTTGGGGGGGATTCTTGCGCCCGCGCCGCGCCGCGTAACTCTCGAAGACATGGAAGTGGCTGTCCGCAAGCGAGCCGGACGCCGCTTGACCTAACAGCTACCACGGTGCTCTTTGTAGGACGCCGGCGCTGTTCACAGGGAGTTACAGTTAAACGCCGGCAGGGGGCGACTGGATTCTCCTTGGTGTTCGCGTCAACAATGCTGCGGCGCGACGGCTGGCTGCTGTTAATCGCATCCTTGCTCTTCTCCGCTGCCGGCCTTCCAGACGCTCGCACCGTGCAGCTTCGAGGGAACGTCCCCGGAACAGCCGCGAGTCTGCGCCTCTCTCGCCGAGCAGTTGCCGACAAGCCGCTCGATCTCAGGATTTATTTCGCGCTGCGCGATCGCGCGACGCTCGACAGATTGCTGGCCGATCAGCAGGACCCGAACTCGCCGCAGTACCATCAATGGCTGACGCCGAATGAATTCGCGGCGCGCTTCGGCCCGACCGAGACCGACTTCAGCGCGGTGACCGGCTGGCTTCATGCAGAGGGGCTCAGCATCGTTTCGGCGGATATCAAGTCGCGCGAAATCAGGTACGCCGACACGGTCTCGCACGCGGAGCAGATGTTCAGCACCCGGATCTTCAGCTCCGCGGATGGGAGATACTTCGGCAATGCTTGGGGGCCTTCGATCCCGGAGCGATTTAAGGACGTGATCGCGTTCGTCGACGGGCTCGACAATCTGCGCGTGGTGGTTCCCGCTTCTCACGTGAATCAAGCGAAGCTTGGATCAGATCCAGTGCGCGGCGCGCAAATTCCGCCGATGCAACTGGCCACGCTCCTGACGGGAGGGATCTCCTCTTCGGTAGAAACAGAGCCTGATTTCAAGGGTGGAGGCAGCATTGGAATCGGGCCAGCAGATCTGCACACCTTTTACGACGAGACGCCGCTGCTCAACGCCGGTATCGACGGCAGCAGCGGCGACTGTATCGCGCTGCTCGAACTTTCGGACTTTCCGGACTTCGGAGTAGACCAGTTTGACCAGGCTTTTTCACAGCCCGATGCCGCAATTACGCGGGTGTTCGCTGACACCACGACTCCCGGCCAGCTCTCCGCATTGACGCTGACTGAAGCGATGCTGGATGTTGAATGGGCGCACGCAGCTGCCCCCGGGGCCCCGCTTACGGTCTACATCGGAGACCCGACTTCGGTCGGATACGTCGCCGCAGCTCTGGACACCTACCAGAGAGCCATCAATGACAATTCTTGCAGCATATTCAGCATCAGCATCGGGCAGTGCGGCACGCCTGAAAGCTTCTTTCCCGGAGTCGTGGGCGCGGGGGCCGCGCAGGCGGCCAGCCAGGGCATGTCGATATTCGTGAGCTCCGGAGACTATGGAGCCGCCGGGTCTGGGGGCGACGCGACGACGGCTAGTTGCGTGCCTGAGACAACCCGGGGCGTAAACGAGATCGCGGCCAGTCCCAACGTGACCGCGGTGGGTGGCACGCAGGCCTTCCTTAAGTACGATTCATCGGACAACGACGTTGGCTTTGTGCCCGAGCAAGTTTGGAACGAGCCGGGCATCGGCGCGAGTGGGGGAGGCGCGAGCGGCGCTTACCCGAAGCCCGACTATCAACAAGGTCTGACGCCCAACGACGGCGCCCGCGACCTACCCGATGTGGCGGCACTCGCTCAGCAGCTAGGGGGGTACTTTCTCGACCTTAGCCCCGGCGCAGGGAAGGGAGTTTATTGTTGCGAGGGCGGCACCAGCGTCAGCGCGCCCGTCTGGGCCGGCTTCGCCGCGTTGATCGCTCAACTGAACGGCGGTCGGCTGGGGAATATCAACCCGCGGCTCTATCAGCTCGGACCACTCGAGGATAAATCCAATGTCGGATTGCGCGATGTCACCAAGGGCAACAACAGTTTCAAAAGAGTACAGGGTTTCAATGCGGGGCCCCTCTACGATCAGGCGACCGGCTGGGGCTCGCCGGATGTAGCGATCCTCGCGAAAGCGCTCCTCGCACTTCCGACACCGACGCCGACGCCGACGTTGGCACCAGGCCAAACGCCGGCGCCAACACCGACGCCGACCTCTATCCCGACCCCTACCCCGATCGCCAGCGCAACGCCTATGCCCGCGGTGGTCGCTGGGGCGGGACAGCTAGGCTGGGACAATGACGACGGTATCGAATATGACCAAGTCAATCCGTCTGGAGCCAACGGAGCAGCAGGTCCTGACGCTTTCATAATAAAGACCAGCAACACAATGGTCCTTTTCGGTCGACCGCCGAATGCTCCTTTGTTCGGTACGAGAACGCTCGATGACTACTACCTCATTGAGCCCGTTGGTGCTGTTGCTGTACCGGCCTTCAGTCGGGCGCCCGTGTCCAACCAGAGCCGCATCTATTACGACCCCGATGGCCCCTCGACGCCGGGTTGCGCGCCGGGCGGCCGATGGCTATTTCTCGCGCTCAGTACCGCTGGCGCGAAGGCGACGCTGGACAAGAATGGCCGTCGCCCGCTTCCGGGAACACGCGGAGTGCTCATCGCTTCGTCTCCAGGTCCCGACCCAACCGTCGATCCATCGACGTGGTATAAAGTTTTTCTGCCGGCGAACTGTGCATTCGAGCAGGGTTGCGCCGATTCTCCGCAACTCGGCTGGAATTCCTCCAACATTGCGGTCGCCTTGAACAACTACTCCTTCTTCGGCAAGTGGCATCCGGCACTGCTGACCGTCTCCCATGACGCCCTCGAGTGCGGCCACACTTCGTCTCAACCGGCGCTCGGGTTTCAAGTCTTCGCGAATGACCCGAGTGTCGCGAAGACTCCGCAGATTCCGCAGCCCGCCTGGGATGTCGCGCTGCAGAGTGCGTGCCCGGCGCAGACCTACTCTTCGCCGGTCGGGCAGGATTTCACGCAGGGCAGTCTCTACCTGATAAACGTCCCCAACAATTCGACCTCTACGGTCGAGATCAGTACGCTGCAGGCCGGTAGCACGCCGAAATTGGTTGCCGGCGCGATGACCGTGAGGGCGCCGTCTTCCTGGGCCCAGCCGCCCGCGACTTTTGCTCAAAATGGCAGTACGACGAAAATTACCTTCAGCCCGGGCGACGCGCGTTTTACGTCGTGTATGGTCAGGAACGGCGCGATGTGGGCGGGCCAGACGGTGGGCTCGGGCTCGCCGGCCACGCCGGCCGCGCAATGGTGGGAAATCGGCCTGATGGACGGCCTAACGGCCGGCAAGGTCTATGCCTTCAATCAAATTGGCGGCGGCCAATCGATCAACCAGAACGTCGTCAATCCCAGCATCGCGGCGAACTCGCACTGTCCCAGCGTATGGCGGGAGCGGACCGACCTGCGACGTGTTGGTAGGCTTCACCGCGATACCGCTGCCTTCGACCAGCGGCTACATGAGTTCCGGGTACGTCCTCACTCCCAACAGTAGCTCCCAGGGCCCAGCGAGTTTGTACCTCGACGGCCAGGGATTCGGGCCGTACCAGAACTGCGCGGGTAAGTCTCCGGTATCTTTGCCCACCGGTGGCTCCAGCGCCACTACGATCGATCCTCTGAACTATCCGAATAACGACTCAAATTTCTTCACGACCACGCAGTTCGCAGGTGGCCCGGGTGGCCCAGACATCAACAACTCCTGCACTGGCTTCGAATGGGCTATCTCGTGGGCGCTGGTCCCGAATTGACGACGCTTTGTCGCGCTGTGAAGCGATCTTTTGCGGCACGCGCCCTACGGCACGCGCCAGGTGCGGCCGTCAGCGCCGATCAGATCGTCCGCTTCCTTGGGTCCCCAGCCGGCGGCCGGGTATTCCGCCAGCGGGATACTCCGGTCGTTTTGCCACGCGTCGAGCACCGGCTGGAGGAACTGCCACGACTTCTCGACCTGCTGCTCCGCGATGAACAACGTATGGTCCCCCGCCATCACGTCGAGCAGCAGACGTTCGTAGGCTTCGGGTGAGGGTTCGCCGAACTCGCTCGTGTAATGCAGGTTCATCTTGACCTGGCTCATCGTGAGATCGAGCCCCGGCCGCTTCGCCATCACCTGGAGAGAGAAGCCCTCGTCAGGCTGAATCCTGAGTGCCAGCACGTCGGCGGGGAGCCCGCCCTGGCGGTTGAAGAGGACCTGAGGCACGTCCTTGAAGTGGACCGAAATTTCGCTGGCGCGGGCGGCCAGGCGCTTTCCGGTGCGCAGATAAAACGGCACGCCCGACCATCGCCAATCGTCGATGAAAATCTTGAGCGCGACGAAGGTTTCGGTGCCGCGCGCGGGCTCAACACCCGATTCGTCGACGTAGGCCCGGACCGGCGCGCTGTCGACCGCTCCTGCGATGTAACGCGCGCGGACCAGATGGCTCCGCACTTGGTCGGCGCGAAAGGGCCGCAGCGCATTGAGGACGTTGATCTTGGCGTCGCGGATCGCGTCGGCGTCGAGCGAGACCGGCGGCTCCATCGCGATCAGCGAAAGCAGTTGCAGCATATGATTCTGCACCATGTCGCGCAGCGCGCCGGCGCTATCGTAGTAGTCGGCGCGCGAACCGACGCCTTCGCTCTCGGCGACCGTTATCTGGACATGATCGACGTAGCGGTTGTTCCAGACCTGCTCGAAGATGGTGTTCGCGAAGCGCAGTACGAGCACGTTCTGGACGGTTTCCTTGCCCAGGTAATGATCGATCCGGAAAATCTGCGACTCGTCGAAGCGGCGGGTGATCGCGCGGTCGATCTCGAGCGCGCTGGCCAGATCGTGGCCAATTGGCTTCTCGACCACCAGCCGGGTGAAGTGGGGCGCGCCGGGGGCAGAGATCAGGCCCGCCTCGTGGAGCTTCTCGACCGCGTCGCGAATCGCGGCCGGCGGTATCGACAGATAAAAGACCCGATTAGCGGGCAGTCCGCGCTCGGCCTCCAGCTCTTCCAGGCGCGCGCGCAGCCGTTTGAATCCGTCGGGATTGTCCAAGCCCGAAAGGTAATTCAAAACCTGGGCGAACTCGGCCCAGCACTTTTCCTCGATCTCTACCGCCGAGAAGCGCTCGGCGGCTTCGCGCGCGCTTTGGCGAAACTGATCGAGCGCGATCTTTCGCCGCGCGAAGCCCAGCACTTCGCTTTTCGCAGCCATCATGCCGTGGCCGCATGCGCGCAGATTGTACAGCGCCGGGATAAGCTTGCGCCGCGCGAGATCGCCCGACGCGCCGAGTATAACCACCGTGCATGGCATTGCAGGCTGAGCGTTCGCGATCCTGAAGAGATCGGCCACCTTGGACACCGCTCCTTTCGCGCGACGGGTGAGTATTCGCGCGACCGGCGAATATTATGGACTTCTGAAGCCTAGCGGCTGGGACCTACTTTCAACAAGTGCGGGGAAATGTATAATCAAGGGACAACTCCCGGGCGATAGCCAGACAGGGTTTCTCGCGAGAGTTGCCTGATCGGGCGGCTCCTGATCACAGACCATGCAAGTGAACTCCGAGACGCGCATCAATCCAGCCGCGCCGGGTGAACTGAGCCAGTGGACGCCGGTGATCTTCTGGGGCGCCATCATCTTTATTTTGTCGACCGAGCACTTCTCTGCCGCCAGCACCGCCAGGCTGATCGAACCATTGCTGTGGTGGCTGATGCCCAACGCGTCGCCGCTGACGATCTTCAAGTGCCACTACCTGATTCGGAAATCTGCGCACTTCACCGAATACGGAATTCTCTTCTGGCTGCTGATCCGCGGCCCGATGGCGGGGCGGCCTCATCTGGCGCTCGCGATCTGCGCCCTGTACGCGTTTTCCGACGAGGCGCATCAGATCTTCGTGCCGGGCAGAACGGCCTCGCTCTCCGACGTCGGGATTGATTTCGGCGGCGCGCTCTTCAGCCGCTTCCTCCATCTGGCGATCCTCGAGATCGCGTAGCTGGCCTGGCCGCTGCGCGGGCTCGCTAAGCGGGCTCGATCGACGCCGTAATCCGATCGATTCTGTCGTACATCGCGCGTATCGCGGGAAACTCGGCGGGGATCTTCATCTCGCCGGTGAAGGCGAGCGAGTGGAGCGTGCCGTAGAGCGCGAAATCGGCCAGGCCGATCCTGCGGAAAAGGAACGGCCGGTCGCTTAGCGCATCCTCGAACGGCGCCAGCACTTCATGCACGCGAGCCAGGTTGGCTTCACGCTCGCGGACCATCCGATCGCAGAAACCCGCGCCGTACTTGCGCTCGCGAACATAACGCCACATCGCGAGCCGGTCCGCGCCGCGTGCGCGCCAGTAGGCGATCGTGTCGGGCACCTGGACGCGGAAGATCGCTTCTTCGACCTCGCTCTCGATATAACGCGTCATCGCGATATGCATTCCGCGCCACGACGGTGGAAAAATCGTGGGCTCGGGAAACAGCTCCTCCAGCCGCATCGCGATCCGATTGGAATCAACGATGGTCTCGCCGCCGGGCAGCGTCAGCACCGGCACCTCTATCTGCCCCGACGCGGCCATCAGCTCCTTGCGCTCGATATAATCGACCTCGACCACCTCGAACTCGACGCCCTTGTATTCCAGGAGCTTGCGAACCTTGGCGCAGGACGGGCTCGGCAGGAATTGGAAAAGTCTCGCCCTGGACATCGTGTGAAGCTCTCGGTGAAGTTCTCCGCGCAAATCTCAGTGCGCAAGCATCGCGGCCATCGTGGTGGCGTTCATGATTCCGAAGTTGCGATAGCAATTGTTGAATATCACGAAAGCCCGCCGCACGCCGCTGAGCTTGCGCAGCCGGCCCGCCCATTCGGCCAGTTCGCGCTCTGCGTAAAGATACTTGTAGCGCTCGGCGACTGCGATGTCCCGCTTGAACCAGTTTTCGAGGTTGCGGCCGTGAAGGCGGACGTATGCGTCCGGGCCGGTGACTTCGAGAAACGACGGGATCAACGTCGGCGCGACCGGCGCGTCGACTGATACGTAGGCTAAGTCCTGCTCGCGCAGGAATCGCATCGTGTCGCCGCGATGTGGATCGGAGACCCAACTGGGATGGCGGAATTCGATCGCGATCGAGGCGCCGGGAAGGCGATCGCCAAGCCCGGCCATATAGTCGAGGTTGCGCGCGCTGCGGACAAAATAAGGTGGAAACTGGAACAGCAGCATCCCGAGCTTGCCCGCGTCGCGAAGCGGTGCAAGCGCGCCCGCGAACATCTGGAAGGCGAGATCCAGCACCGGCTTTGACGGGTACTTCAGGCGCGGCGCGCCCCGCTGCTCCGCCGTGAGCAGCTCCTTGATCGCGATCGGAAGCCGTGCGGTGTCCGCCGGATGCTGCGTCAAGAGCGCGAACGACTTGACGTTGAAGACGAAGTCGTCGGGCGTGCGCTCGACCCACAGGCGCGCGTTCTTCTCGGAGGGCAGCGCGTAATAACTTGAATCGACTTCCACGGTCTTGAAGTGCCGGGCGTAGAACCGCAGCCTGTCCTCGGCAGTTTTGGCAGAAGGCGGATAGAAGGTGTCCGACTTGACCAGGGTCGGGTCGGTCCACGAGGCCGTGCCGACCAGGAATTGTGGAGACACGGGAACTGAGCCTGCTGCGTTCAACTTGGAGCCTTGCTATCGCAGTTGCGAAAGCAGGCGCAACACCTCGTCGAGATCGGTCTCGGCGAGCGAGGCTCGCACGATCCCGGCCGCGGCAAGCTCGCGCCCGGAAGTCGTGTTGGCGATCGCGAGGACTTTCATCTGCGCGCGCCGGGCGGCTTCCACACCTGCGGCGGTGTCCTCGACCACCAGGCATTCGCCGCTATCGATCGGCGGACGGACGCGCAGGAGAAAACCCAGGCGTCCGAGCGCGGCGAGAAAGCAGTCGGGCTCGGGCTTGCCGCGCTCGACATCCTCCGCGGCGATTATATCTACGAAAAGGCGGCGCAAGTCCGAGCGCTCCAGCAGCAGCTCCGCTTCGCGGCGTAGCGTGCCGGTCGCGACGATCAACGGGAAGCGCTCGGCGCATCGGCGAACGAAGCCGGCCGCGCCCGGATAGAGCAGATCGCGATCGGCGATAGCAGCCATGTAGGCGGCCGACTTGCGATCGATCAGGCGCGCGATGACGGCCTCGCCGGCAGGCTTGCGGTTCTCCGCGAGCACGGCCGCAAAGCAGTCGCGATCGGTGTAGCCCAGCAGGCGGCTGAAGTACTCCTCACGCGTCAGCTCGACTCCCTCATCGCGCAGTACGGCGGCGTAAGCCGCGAAGTGCAGCGGCTCGGTATCGACCAGCGTACCGTCGAGGTCGAATATGATCGCGCGAATCATCGAGGATGAAGATTACCTCAACGCCCGCACGTCCGTGGAACGGTCAAGTCACGGTTTCGCCCTGAAGATTCTCTCCGCCATATGCTGGCCGAGGCGGCGGTAACTTTCCCATTGTGCCTCATCGAAGAATTGCTCCAGCGTGGTCTGCTGCGGAAACTCGGGATGGGCCGAATGGTAGTTCAGTAAGTCCTCGGGTTCCTCGCCGATCAGCGTCGGCTTGATAAGCAGCAGGTAGCAGGGGGTCTCTGGCGAGTCGAGGTATGTCACCTTGGCCAGGGCGGCGTGCCGCAACGATAACCGCGCCGGGTCATTGGACTTGAAGAACGCCTTTCGCTCCTTGACGGGCTCGCTGGTCCACTTCCCGCGGCGCAACTGATCGAGCGTGCCGAAAAACTCCCGATTCAACGGGTTGAAGTATTCCTGCACATGGTTCAGGGCATCGGTGAACGCTTCGTTGTCCGACCCATCGGGCGTCTTCGGATTGATGAAGTTGATCTCGGCGTTGAAATCGAGGCGTGCCTTGCGGATCAGGTTGGCCAACTCGGCGAAGTCGTAATTCGCGTCCGCTTCGGCATCGATTATCACGATCAAGGGCAGCCGGCGGCGGATCAATTCGTAACCGCCGAGATCCTCAAAGTGGCCGCCGTCGGTGAGGTACCAATATCTGCGCAGAGGTGCCGTGAAAGCGTCCGAGGAATTCGTCCATCAGCGATGATTGCACCGGCAGAAGCCCCGCGAAAAATCTTCCAACGGTACGTGAAGCTCTCGACCCGACTCCGCGGGACCTGTATCCCGAGTTCCACCAGTATCCCAAACGCAGATTGAAAAATCCGGTAAGCAAACTGGTCCCGATGCTGCCGATACTGCCGAGACCGGTTGAGACCGCGGCTCCCGAAATCGCAGTCCAGTTGCCCAGCGACAGTCTCTGACCCCTGAACATTTCGGGGCCCGTCTTCGAAGTGAATACCCTTGAAACACCATCTTTAGGATAGATATCGACGTTGTTGAACTTGCCTCGCGACACGCCTGGACCGAGCACAGCATGATACGGTATGCCGACGCTGAAGCCTGCCGGTCCTACCGCCATCCCGACGCCTTTACGGTCGCGATCCTCGGTCTGGCTCCGGCCGTCAAGCGTCTCGTTGATCGTGACATTCACGAGATGCAGCGGCGCACCTTTGACCCAGAAGGCGTCCTGTTCGGGCCTCCAATAGTCCTCTTGTGAGATGTCGTCCCCATCGACCGGGTCGCTGACTCCCGCGTCGTCTCCATAGCGGGACTTGTTCGACGCGCCCAAGTAGGCGCGGATCAATCGCGCACAATAGAGGGCGTGCAAGGAAGTGCGGTTCAGCAACACCCACGAGATGCTGGAGCTGGAAACGGAAAAGTTGGTGATCGCCGTGAAGAGCAGGCCGATAATCAGAAAGCACACGACCGGCCGCCATCCTGCCCGCAATCTTGGGATCGGCTTGGCCGGTCGCCAGCATCGAACATGGAGCGGCGGCCGCGTTCCTGGGCTTGGGCGTCCTGTGGGTTTGTAGTGTGCGATCACACAGGCGGGTGCATCGGCAGGCCGGCCGAAGTCATACGCGATCGCGTGCGAGAGGCCGTCCAGAAAAATCAGCGCTGGGCAAAATTACGATCGCAGCGCCGACTCCCGCAATCGACGTGAGGGAGAGCGAAAAACGAGCGCCTCGCTTCCTGGAAGAAAGGAAAGAGCCGATTGAGGTTGCGAATGGTACCAAGCTGGCGATTGCGCCGAATAAGGGAATCAACCAATACCGAGGCGTGAACCGGTCGGTGAAACTCAGGGCATATAATGATTGCCCGGCGGAATCGATAAGGGCAAAGGCTAGCATCGCGAGCGTGGTGAACAATGCGGTCCGAAGCCACTGCGACAAAAGGCTGCGCGCCTTCTCGCTGCAATTTATGAGTTCGTGAGATTCGTTGGGAATTACAGACGGCCAGAGAAAGACCACTACGACCGCAGCCAGCGGCAGCATGAGGTAGCTTGGTCCAATCAGAGGGTAGGCGAGCGCAATGAGTGTCGCTATCAAAACAATCGCCATCAACGCCGGAGCCCACTTACTCGAGCCCGAACGGGCGCGGAGAAACGCGAATTGCCACCAGAAGAAAGTGAGCTCCAGGACCGCCGCCGCTGAAGCCAAAGCTGCGGGTACCAGCCCGTTATCGAGGAAGTGCGCTACGACGATCCAGCTTGCTATCAGGATCAGAGCGAGCGCGAGCAGCACGAACAGCCCTCGTATAGCGACAGACAGCTTGGCGATGAGGCGAAAGGACCTTACGCCAGAGGTCCCTTTTTCCCCAGGATCAGGCAGGGAAAAGGTCCAATAGCTCCATCCAAGAGGGACCACGCCAAACAGCGCCATTGCCCCAACGACGTAAAGGTAAGGACTCCACCAAAGCCACCAAAGGGCAGAGTCGGCCCCCGAAGAGACCGCGGGAAGCGCGAAACCGGGGAAGTACTTCGCCAGGATGATCGACAGTTCGATGCGGGCGAGTTGGGTTGCCAGGAACATCGTCAGGACGCTGACCGCGACCAGCAGTTGGACGGTTATCCAGTTGCGCAGGAAGACTGCGATTCCGATCAGCAAATCGCCGTTGCCGTTCGGCGCCAGATAGCGTCCGTTTTCCCGCAGCCATCGGAACACGCCGCTCTTCCAGGTCCGGATCGGCTTGCCGTCCACGGATCGAAAATCGAGCCGCTCGTTCTGGTCGGGAGAAAGTATCTTGTTGATGTCGTCGAACCCGGTAATGTCGGCGCGGGCGAACATCCGTCCGTAGAAGGACGCGAAGAAACTGCCGCCGGAGACGCTCGAGATGTAATCGATTTTGTGGAGCAGGTCCAATTTCGCCAACGACTGGAATACGCCCAGACAGAAAGTCGCGCTGCGGATTCCTCCACCTGATAGCCCGAATCCGACGGTTGGCTGGTCCCTGTGCTGACGGCCCTCAAATGATGGGTCGCCTCGTTTTAGCCAGAGGCCGAACTCGGCGTTTTCCAGGGCGTCAGGATAGGCGATTTGGTTGGGTTCCGACTTCGGAGGTTTCACTTCGTTGGGCATGTTCGTTCTCTCCGCTCTGGTCCTTTATTCGGAACTCGAAATGTTATCGGGCATGATTTCCGGTCGACACGCGCCGTCAAACGCTGCGCCCGGCAAGTGGCTCTTCCATTGACTACTCGCATGGCCCGCGGTGCCGTTCGATACAGGTTGCTGAGAAGCTCGCCTTCCCATCACCCGAAAGCACAAACGTACCCCGGCAAGGCTCAGTCGAAGCGAGTAGTCCAGTTCGCAATTGCGCCCCCTTGCAGTTGGTTAGCAGCGAATCTTTTGCATCGACTAATCGGAATGTCAACCCCGAGTGGTGTCGCCCCTCTCGCGCGAAAGGGAGAGAGCTCAGATCGTGCGCGACGCGGGGGGCGGCGGCGAAGCGCGCGCCCCACAGGTGGACGCGCTCGGGCTCGATACGCACGACCAGGTTCTGGTCCGCGCTGCTCAGAACCATCGCACGGTATTGCGGATACTTGTCGCGCAGCCCGCGCACGGCCGCCATGTACTCTTCGCTGGGTCTTCGACGATCCGCGCGGGTCCGTGAATCAGGACGAAGCCCAGATGCGCCCAGTCCTCCTCGTAATGATCGATCAACAGCGCGACGCGCGGGTTGTCGGCGATGTTGCGCATCCGCTTGAGCGCCTTCCCGGTCCTGCGCTTGGGCTTCTGATCGATCACGAAATAGAAGCTCGCGCCGTCGAACCAGAAGCAGATTGGGACGTTGTGCGGCTCTCCCTTCGAGTCGGCGGTCGCCAGATGTGCCAGACGTGCCCCGGCGAGAAAGTCGCGCACCGAAGCCTGATTAAGCTGCATCGCTGGATTCGAGGTCATAGCGGTTGCTCCAGCCCGCCACTATTTTGCTATTCCGGCGAGCGCTTGGCGAGCGGCCTTGGCCAGGGCTGGATCGCCGCCCTGGCTTGCGGCGCGCTCCAGTGCTTGCGCCGCGCGGGCCGAACCAGCGCCGAAACGGCCAAGCGCGCTGGCGGCGGCCCGCCGCACGCCGAGGTCGGGATCGGATTGGAGGCATCGCAGCGCGATCTCGACCGCGTCGTGGTCTGCATCGCCATGCGCCTTTTGGCCCGCCGGCGGCAGATGGGCGAGCAGCGAGAGCGCGGCGAGCCGCACGCCGCTTTCGGCAGCGCGGCTGGCCCGCTCGACCAACGCGCGCACTTCCGGATCGCTCAACCTCAGATCGCGCAGGCAGTAGATCGCCATCTTGCGCGCGTTGTGATCGGGATGGTCTTCGAGCGCGATCAAGCCGCGCCGAATTGGTTCGGGATTGTCGCCGCCGAGCCGCACGATCAGGTTGGCCGCCGCCCATCGCACGTCGCCGTCGGGATTCGCGAGCGCCTCGAACAGCGTCTTTTGCGCGCGCAGGTCGAGCGCGCCGCCGATCAGGCTCAGCGCGTATGCGGCACACCATCGGCGACGCGGCTCACCGCAATCCAGCGCGGCGTACAACGCGGCGACGACGCGTGGGTCGTGAGCGGCCGCCACGGCAATCGCGTCGACGGCGCGACGCTGAATTACCTTGCGGCTATCGCCGAGACATTCGATTAGCGCGGCCAGCGCACGCTCGGAGAGGTGCGCCTGAGTGTCGCGTATTACAGCGATCGCATCGAGCCGGGTCTTGAGGTCGCCCGATTCGAGCGCGATCGCGAGACGGTCGCCGTCGGTTTTGGGGTCGATAGTCATTCGGGTTCGATGATATCAAGCCGCCTTCATCACAAGCTTGACGAGGTTCGCGAGCTCGCCCAGACCGAGAATGTAGCTAGACCCATCGCCGAAAGTACCGAGCGCCGCGGCCGTGACGGTTGGCAAATCGAGTTGGCTGCCCGCCAGCTCGCTCTCGAACCGGCGAATACCGGGCGAGTTCGCGATGAAGTCGCCCGACAGCACGACCCGATCGATCTCAGCGCCGGCTCCGAGCTTGAGATGCGCCTCGACAAATCCAAGTTGAGAGCCGGCGCGGCTGACTTTATCGAGCGTCGCGTCGCGTCCGCGATCGTGAAGCCATCCGGAGGCGATCAGAGCTTCGGCGCGGCGTTCGCTGTCCGACCGTTCGGCGCCGGCAAGTTCGCGGCGCTCGATTTCACCCAGCGTGTCGCCGTAGCCGCGCGCGATAAGTTCGGACAGCTCCGCGGCGCCGAGGTCGCGCCCGGCTTCGCGCACGGCCTTGGTGGAGTTCTCGCGATCGTACATCGCGCAGGCGAGCGCGCCGCCGGGATCGAAGCGTTCGAGATCGTGCACGAAATCTTCCATCCCGCGATTCACCGCCAGCACCAGCTCGAAGAGCATCGCACCGTTGGCGGCCGTTTCGAATGAGCACATGGCGAGTTCGCGCCGCGCGGTCGTTATCGCGTCGCGGCCGGGATAGAAACAGTCGAGCCCGATCGCGCGCAGGGCGGCCATCACGCCGCGCGCGTATCGGTTCATCACCTGGTCGGGTTTCAGGTGCGAATCCTGCTCGCACAGCAGAGCGGAGCGAGTCGGCAGGATCAACGCGACGCCGAGCCATCCTTCGCCCGCCCCATAGATTCGGCCGCCGGTCAGCCTGCGGTAGGCGGCGAGGCCGCCGCGATGCTCGGGGCCGTCATAGAGATGGTAGCGGCCGATCGAAACCCAGCGCCCCGCCATCGAGTAGATAATTAGTACGGGCCGGCACAGGCGCGGGCCGACCGCCTCAAGGAAATGGAGCTGTAAGCCGAGCAGGAACGATGGATCCAATCGCGAGAGAGTGATCGCGTCGAGGACGGGCACATGGCCGATGATATCCTATTCCCGTTCCCGTGTCGGGAAGGGGTTGGGTTCAAGCGTGCTGGAGCGCGGGGTGCGCGGATCTCCTCGCGCGTCTGACGCTGACCCCCTTCTCGCGGCGGCGCACTTGGGCGAGGTCGTAATCCACCTGAATGCCAAGCCAGGTTTCCGCGCTGCTGCCGAAGGCTTTGGCCAGCCGCACAGCCATCTCCGATGAAATGCCGCTCTTGCCGTTCACGAGATTGTTAAGCGCTTGGCGCGTGACTCCCAGCACCTTCGCACCCGCAGTAACGGTCAAGTCGAGCGGCTCAAGGCAGTCGTGCCGGACGGTGAGCCCGGGATGCGGGGGGGTCTTCATCGCCATTTCTCAAGCTCCCTTCAGTGGTAGTCGATCAAATCAACATCCGTGACGTTGCCATCCTCGAACCGAAAAACAACCCGCCAATTGGCGCGGATGGTAACGCTCCAATAGCCGGCGAAGTCGCCCTTGAGCGGATGTAGTTTGAATCCCGGAAGGTTCATGTCCTCGGGCCGCGTCGCGCGGTCAAGAAACGCCAGCAAGCGGGCGATTTTAGCGACATGCTCGGCATTCAGTCCGCGGCGGTCGTCGTCCGTGTAAAGGCGTTTCAGGCCGCGGTGGCGAATTCGCCGGATCATCTGATCTGATCAATATTGTAAAGTGATAATTGTCACTTGTCAAGTCTACATGAGGGGTTCTCGGGACTCGCGGCGCGGCAGCCAGGGTCCTTCAGCGCTCTTCGCCGAGGAGGAAGATCGATCCGGCGATCGTCATAAAGAGCAGGTCGCTCATCGAGGCCGCGATCCATGCCGGTATCAGGCCCGAGCGGCCCAGCGAGGCGGTTAGTCCCAGCACGAGCCAGTAGCCGAAGCCGATCACGATTGCGAGGCCGAAGCTGCGCCCGAGGCCGAGATTGCGCGGGCGCGGGTCGAGGCTCAGCGCGATCCCCAGTGCGACCATGATCAGGCACGCCGGCGGCATCGCGTACTTCAGATCGCGATCGACCAGGTAGCCGCCCGGGTCGAGACCCTTGCGCCTGAGCTGGTGGATATACTTGTCGAGCTCCCAGAGGCTGAATTCCTCGGGGTCCTGCCGCAGCATCCCGAAGTCCGCCGGCTTCACATCGATGCGAAGCGTGTCGGAATCAGCCGGCGTGACTTGTCCGTTGGCCTGCACGCTGAGCCGGCTCAATTCTTCGGGCTGCCAGCTTTTGCCGTTCCACTTTGCGCTCTCGGCATGGACGATATCGCGCAGGCTGTAGTCGGCGCCGATTTGGTAGAGCGTAATCCCACGCAGCTCCTGACGGGCCGAGTCGTAGGCGTCGGCGGAGAGAAATCCGTCGCGCACCCGCACCCATATTCCATGGTCGGCGAACACGGCGACCAGCTTCCGTTTCTTCATCTCCACCGAGTACAGGTAATGCGCCTGGCGGGTGGCGATCGGCACCACGGTCTCATTGAGCAGGAAGTTGAAGATCGAGATCAGCGCGGCGACCAGCAGCACCGGCGCCGCCATCTCGAGCCGGCTGATACCGAGCTGCTGGCAGGCGAGCACCTCGCCGCTGCGGTTCAGGAGCGCAAACCCGAGCAGCGCGCCCGCCAGGCAGGCCGCGGGCAGGATTTGCGAAACGATCAGCGGCAGCTTGAGCACAAAATACTCCAGCCCGAGCAGGCCGAGCCCGCCGTACTGCATCAGGTCGTTGAAGCGCTCGAAAATGTCGCCGAGCAGATAACTGGCGGTGAAAGCGGCGACGCATACGATGAACGGCTCGAAGAAGCGCCGCGCCAGAAAGCCGTCGATTGTGGGAGAGAGCCGCGTCGCCATCGTCAGGCCGCCTGCTTGCGCTCCAGCCGTTCGACCAGGTCCCAGACGAAATCGCCGGGGCCGCGTCCCTGATCGCCGCGGTCGGTGGCGCTGCGATAGAACAGCCACAGCGCCAGCACCGCGAACACGAGGTTGGGGATGCTCATCGCGAGCAGGGCGTCCAGCTTGCCTCGCTCCGCGAGCGCCTGCCCCATCCGCATCAGCACATAGTAGAGGAAGAACAGCGCGACGCTCACGCCGAAGCGCTCGGATTGGCCGCCGCGCGCGGGCTTGAGCCCGAGCGAGACCCCCAGCAGCGCAAACAGCAGGGTCGCGACCGGCACGGTGTACTTGCGGGCCAACTCGGTTTCGGCCTCGTAGTCGGGCCGGCCCGCTTCGCGTCCCTTCGCGATCGCGGCGTGCAGCTCACCCAAGCGTCATCTCTTCGGGATCGCGCTGGTCCAGACCCAGGGCTTCCTCGGGATGCACCGTCAGATCGTAGCTGGCAAAGCTGGTGACGTTGGAGGCGTGGTTCTGGAAGTCCTGGCCGAAGATCGATCCGTCGAACAGGCGCAGCGTGACGATTTTCTCGCGCAGATCGGGAATCAGCAATCCGTGCCGCGCGACGATCGTATTCTGCTGGCCCGGATCGCGCTCGTCGGAAATCAGCACGCCGCCCAGGCTCGCGTCGGCCGGCGACACCTGATCGACGTAGACGACCAGGCCCGGAAAGTTGCGGTTGAAGATTTTCTCCTTCAACCCGGCCGAGGTGCGCGTTCGGGTGATTTCAAAGAGCTGCTGCGCCAGATTGGAATTCGCCCACGGCCTGACCTTGAAAGCGAACCAGCTCGAAATCGCATACACTACGATCGCGACCATCATCACAGGAACCGCCAGCCGATACAGGCTGATCCCGCAGGCGCGCGCGGCCGTCAGCTCCTGGTCGTTCGACATCCGGCCGAAGCCGAGCAGCACCCCCAGCAGTACTGCCATCGGGAAGGTCAATTCGAGAAAGCCCGGCATGATGTATCCGATCAGCCCCAACACCTCCACGGGCTTCACGCCGTGGTTGACGACCAGCTCGGTCAGCTTCAGCAGCCGTCCGGCCACCAGCGCAAAGGTGAGCAGCGCGACGCCGAGCAGAAACGGCCCCATCACCTCGCGGATTACGTAGCGGTCGAGTATGGCGTTGATCCGTCGCATCTTGGTCAGGCGCGCCGGGCGAGCGCTACCCAGGTTACATCCCGACTGAGTATTATCGCGAGAGTGATGAGACCCCGCCATCCCCGTCGTTTTGACGTGCGCCCCTCAGATGAGACCACTGAATCGCAGGTGGTGTTCGGCGTCGAGCCGGTGAAGGAGTTGCTCGCGGCAGCGCCCGCGACGGTGCGAGTGCTCCACGTCAGGCACCGCGACCAGGCACGATTTGGCGAAGAGATCGAGCGAGTGCGCGCGAGCGGCGGCCAGATCGTTACGGCCGACGACGCGACGCTGGCGCGAATCGCCGGGCGCGACGCGCGCCATCAGGGCATCGCGGCGATCGTCCGCGAATACCGCTACGCGCCGCTGGATGAGATTATCGCGGCCCGCCCCGACCCGGTTCTGATCGTCGACGGCGTTACCGATCCACGCAACCTCGGCGCCATTTTGCGCTCGGCGGAGGGCGCCGGAGCCGGCTGCGATAATAATCGCGCGCGATCGGACCTGCCCGATCACTCCGGCGGCAATCAAGTCGTCGGCCGGTGCGTGGGTACATCTGAAGATCGCCCAATGCGGCAACGTCGCGCGGATGCTCGGCGATCTGAAGGACGCGGGCTACTGGGTGGCGGCGCTGACGCCGGGTGGCGAGACTTCGATATACGATCTCGATACGTCGAGGAGGCTCGCAATCGTGGTCGGCTCGGAGGGCCGCGGAGTGCGCGAGCTGATCGCGAAGACCGCCGATTTTCGCGTGAGTGTTCCGATGCGCGGGAAAGTCGATTCGCTCAACGTGTCGGTAGCAACGGCAATCGCGCTGTTCGAGATCGCGCGAAGACGCGGAGCGTAAGGGAGGGCCGGCAGGTGTTCTCCGCTCCGCGTCATCGGAATTTCCAGCTCTACTTGGCGGGCAATGCGTGGACCGGCGAGACGCCGGTCCTACTTCAAGCCAGGCGTCGGCAGGGAGGGAGCGGCACGGGAGCAGGCAACTGTCCGAAGTAGGACCGGCGTCCCCGCCGGTCGTATCCGCCGCGCCCTTGCGAGCCTCACCTGAAGGCATGATACGCTACGCGCGGAGAGGCGTTGGGCACCTGGCCTCCGTGGCTCAGTAGCAGTGGCTATGAAGACCCCAATAGCAATTGTTCACGATGATCCAGAGCATTCTGCTTTAACTTACATCAACTGGGATCTGTCAACGGTCTGTAACTACGCGTGTAGCTACTGCCCCGAGAGAGTACACGATGGCTTGCAAAAGGGGCCTGACATAGATCTGGCGCTTCGCTTCTGCGAACGAGTGGCTAACCACTATCACGGGCTTGGTCGAAGAACATTTTTCAAGTTTACCGGCGGCGAGCCCACTCTCTACCGGAATCTTACCGTTCTCTTGTGCAGGATCAAGCAGTTGGGCGGTGGTGCGGGCCTGAACTCCAACGCGAGTAGACCAGTCGCATGGTGGCATTCGGTAATTGACTATCTGGACCATGTCATTTTGACGTATCACATTGAGTATACCCGCATTGACCACTTTGTATCGGTGGCTAATCTGCTGCTGGAACGTGAAGTATCGACTCATGTCAACGTGACGATGCTGCCGGATCGCTTCGATGAGTGCGCCGAGCGTGCGTCCACGCTGTTGTCGCGATGCCAGGGAATAAGTATCGCCTTGAAGCCGTTGCTGGTGGACTTCGGCGAGCAAATGTATCCCTACAGCGATGAGCAGAAAAAGGCGATGCAGAAACCTGCGCCCGCGCCCGCGAAAGCCAATCCGTTCCGGGGCGCGATGCGGCGGATCTACGACGACGGGACTTCGGAGCTGGTCCAGCCCAGGGAATTGATCATTCTGGAGCAGAATCGTTGGCGTTCGTGGCGCTGCAACGCAGGCATCGAGTTTCTGGCCATTCGGGCCGACGGTCAAGTTTACCGGGCAGTGTGCGGGCAGGGCGGTTCGCTCGGAAATCTGAACGACGGGCGGGTTTCGTTCCCCAAGTCCCCCGTTCGTTGCGCGAAGGATGCGTGTAGCTGTGTCGCTGACATCAGGATCAGCAGGTGGCGCGGCGAAGGGTCCGCCCCGAGTGCGCCGCAGCGTCCCCTCTAGTCAGCCCGGCCGGCCCGGCCGCTGGCGGGCGGCGCCATGCGCGCGAGCGCGCGGTGCGCCGGGCCTCCAGACCCGAATTTGACTCGAATTTGAATCGTCCATCGATACGGGGGTACAGTTGCAATTGTGAAGCGTATCGGGCGCGTCTTTGGTGCGCTCTGGCTCGCGGTCGCGGCGCTTTGGCTTCAGGCCTGTGCGCCATCCGGCCTCGGCTCGACAAACTCCGCCTCGCGAAGCTCTTATTTCCCGACTGCGGTACAAAATCCCGTGCCGCATCTTTCCGCGGGCAGCCTGAGCGACTCGCAACTCGGCCAGCAGATGACCTACTACTTCAAGGCCAATCATCTGCCGCTGGTCGGCGCGCAGGCCTATACGGACAACATCGGATCGCGCCAGGTGGTGCTCTACGGGTTCGTGGC
The DNA here is from genome assembly GCA_963749215.1 of uncultured delta proteobacterium. Classification (GTDB taxonomy): domain Bacteria; phylum Desulfobacterota; class Binatia; order Binatales; family Binataceae; genus CAVVMA01. The sequence goes on from CAVVMA010000012.1 coordinate 185,854, forward strand.
CACCTCGTTCGGCAAGAGCGACGCTGGTGCGAAGGCGATCAGCCTGGTGAACGATCCCACCATCGCGATCGTGAATCGAATCAAGATCGATCCGAGTCTGATGGCGGCGAACGGTGCTCCGACGCAGCCCTCGGGAAATGCCGACAGCGATGGCGCGGCCACGCAGACGCCGCTTCCGCCGATGGCCGGCGTGCAGGATTACGAGAGTCAGGGTTACGGCAATCGGGGTTATGGCGCTCAGGCGTATTCGTATCAGCAGCAACAGCAGAATCAGAATCCGCCGGACTGGATGTCGTCGATGTTTCCGTCCATGATGGGCGGAGTTGGTTTCGGCTCGGGCGGGATGAGCACCTTTGGAGGCTCCGGGCTTGCGATTCCTCTCACCAGTCCCTACGGGGCTCCCGGCGCGTATCCCATGCCGGGCCCCTACAGTCCGTTCTTCCCGTGAACCGCCGAGTCCCTTCCAGAGCGTCGATCGTCTAATCGATGAGGCAAGCGTCGCGAGGGGGCAAGCAAAGACCTTGCCGAAGATATCGCGTTTGGCTTGACATCGGCGAAAATACCGAATAAACATTCAACTTTTGGTCCGTGCCGATGTAGCTCAACGGAAGAGCAACTGATTTGTAATCAGTAGGTTGCCAGTTCGATTCTGGCCATCGGCTTGGCTTGACGGGCGGCTTTGCGGAGAGGTTCCCGAGCGGCCAAAGGGAGCAGACTGTAAATCTGCCGGCTTATGCCTTCGGAGGTTCGAATCCTCCCCTCTCCACCAGTAACGCCGGAGAGCGGGAATAGCTCAGTTGGTAGAGCGCGAGCCTTCCAAGCTCGGGGTCGCGGGTTCGAGTCCCGTTTCCCGCTCCAAAACGCTGCTCCCGGCGTATCGTGGTCGGAGTTCCTCTGGCGGTCGGCTGCGCGCCCATGTAGCTCAGTCGGTAGAGCACTTCCTTGGTAAGGAAGAGGTCACGGGTTCAATTCCCGTCGTGGGCTTTGGAATCTCGCTGGGCTTTGGAATCTCGAGGAGGCGCGGATAGAAATCATGCGAGACCTGATCGGATTGGCGTGCGAGAGCTGCAAGCGCCGCAACTACAACACCACGAAAAACAAGAAGAAGCAGACCGAGAAATTCTCGATCAAGAAATTCTGCCCGAGCTGCCGTTCCCATACGCTCCACAAGGAGACCAAGGTTTGATCCAGGGTTTGATCGATGTGCGGCTTGGAGGCGCGACCGGGAGGCAGTATCGGCCGGCAATGACAGGAGAGGCGCAAATCAGGGTCAGTAGCTCTAATTGGCAGAGCATCGGACTCCAAATCCGAGGGTTGCAGGTTCGAATCCTGCCTGGCCCGCCAAACAAAATGGAACCAACCGTGAAAGCGATGGGAGCGAGTAAACAGTGCCCCAGGTTTTTCTTTGCGAATACTGCGATCAAGTGATCGGAGAGCAGGAGGACTACGTGGTCGTGGGGCCCAGCAACCCCGAAAACATCGTTCTCGTAGTGGTCCACGTGGTCGTGGGCGCGGGCAACCCTGAGAAGCGCGCGCATGCGAAGTGCGCCGTAGAGCGCCGAGGAAAGCTTAAATCCAGGAAGTAGATGAGCCGCTCGGATCGAGGACCTCGGTTGCCGACTCTGATCCCGGCTGGCGTCATCTAGCATTGGTCCCCAGAAATGGATAAACTGAGAAGTTACCTCGAACAGGGAGTCAGTTTCGTCCGCGAGGCATGGACGGAGCTTTCGAAGGTTCATTTTCCGTCGCCCAAGGAGACGGCGCAGGCCACTGCCGTCGTTCTGGTTCTGACTATCACGATGGCGGTGTGGCTGGGTCTGGTTGACTTGGGCGCTACCAGGGTCGTGCGCGAGTTGCTCGGTTGAGCAGCCGGGCGCACGGGCGAAAGGCGCAATTGGGATCGAGCTCAAAGATGCACGCGCAGGCTGAAAGTCCGGGGCTCGGCGATTCTCGCGAGTCGAGCTCCGCCGGGGACAAGAAGACCGGCGCGGCGGCCAAAAAGTGGTACGTCGTGCATACCTACTCGGGCTACGAGCACAAGGCCAAGGCCGCGCTCGAGGAGCGGGTGCGCAACCTTAAGGTGCAGGACAAGTTCGGCGACATATTGGTGCCGACGGAGCGCGTCCAGGAGCTGGGGAAAGGCGGCCAGCGCAAGATCTCGAGCCGCAAATTTTTCCCCGGCTATATCTTCGTCAACATGCTGCTGGACGAGGAAACCTGGCACGTGATCAAGGACACGCCCAAGGTGACAGGATTCGTCGGCCATTCGACCAACCCGCCCGAAGTGCCCGCGTCCGAAGTGCTCGAGATCACGCAGCAGATGCAGGAAGGGGCGCTGAGACCCAAGCCCAAGGTGCTGTTCGAGGTGGGCGAGGCGGTCAAGGTGGTCGATGGGCCGTTCCAGGATTTCAACGGCACGGTCGAAGAAGTGCGGCCCGAGAAAGGCAAGGTCCGCGTGCTGATTTCGATTTTCGGGCGCGCTACGCCGGTCGAACTGGATTTTGTGCAGGTAGAAAAGTCGTAACGGCCGGGGAGCTGCGCCGCAGCGCGAATCGATCGCGCGGACGCGGTATCCGAGGCCCGGGAATGTCAAGTGGCCAAGAAAGTCGTCGCTGAAATCAAGTTGCAGATTCCCGCCGGGGCGGCCAATCCTTCGCCGCCGGTAGGGCCCGCGCTCGGCCAAAAGGGCGTGAACATCATGGAGTTCTGCAAGGCCTTCAACGCCCAGACCCAGAACAAGCAGGGGCTGCTGATCCCCGTGATCGTCACGGTCTACGCCGACCGCTCGTTCACTTTCATTCTCAAAAGTCCGCCTGCGTCGATTCTGCTGCTCAAGGCCGCCGGACTCGAGAAGGGCTCGGCCACCTCGGGCAAGAACAAGGTCGGCAAGGTGACGCGCGCCCAGGTCGAGGAGATCGCCAAAACCAAGCTCAATGACCTGACGGCCGGGAACCTCGAGGCGGCGGTCAGAACTATCGAGGGCACCGCGCGCTCGATGGGAATCGAAATACAGGGATAAGGAAGCATCCCCCAACGGCGGACGGGAAACAGATGGCAGGCAAGAAATATCGCGAAGCCGCGAAGACGATCGATCGCGAGAAACGCTACTCGCTCGAAGAGGCGATCAAAATCGTGGCAGGCATCAAGATCGCCAAGTTCGACGAGACCGTCGAGATGGCGGTGCGGCTGAGCGTCGATCCGCGCCAGGCCGATCAGAACGTGCGCGGCACGGTGGTGCTGCCCCACGGCACCGGCAAGGTCCCTCGGGTATTGGTGCTGGCCAAGGGCGAGAAGGAGCAGGAAGCGCGCGACGCGGGCGCGGACTTCGTCGGCGGTGAAGATCTAATCAAGAAAATCCAGGAAGAGAACTGGCTCGACTTCGACCGCGTGATCGCGACGCCCGATATCATGGGGCTGGTGGGCCGGATCGGCAAAATCCTCGGTCCCCGCGGCCTGATGCCCAATCCCAAGGTCGGAACCGTGACCTTCGACGTTGCCAAGGCGGTCAGCGAGGTCAAGGCGGGCAAGGTCGATTACCGGGTGGACAAAGCCGGCGTAGTTCACGCTCCAATCGGAAAGCTGGGCTTCGGCGAGCAGAAGCTGATCGAGAACGCACATTCGTTGCTGGCCGCGATCGTGCGCGCCAAGCCGGCCAGCGCCAAGGGCAATTACGTGCGCAGCGTAGCGGTGTCGTCCACGATGGGACCGGGGGTCAAGATCGATACCGCCGAAGCCCGCGTGATGGCGGCCGCGGCGTGACGGCGACGACGGTATATCGAGGATGAAAAAGGAACAAAAGAGCGCGCTGGTCGGCACTCTGGCCGAGCGCTTCAAGCGCGCCAACATGGCGCTGGTCTCCGAGCATCGCGGGATGACCGCGGCCGAGTCCACCGAGATGCGCCGGCGCGTGCGGGCCGCACGCGGTGAGTTGCGGGTCGCCAAGAACACCCTTATCCGGCGCGCCATCAAGGGCACTGCGTTCGCGGTGCTGGAGGAAAAACTCGGCGGTCCGGTCGGATTGATCCTGAGTTTCGAGGATCCGGTCGCGGTCGCCAAGACCGTCACCTCGCAAAAAGAACTGGGCGACAAATTCAAGCTGCGCGGTGGCGTGCTCGACGGCAAGCCGCTCACTGTCGAGGAGATTCAGGCGCTGGCCGCGATGCCGCCGAAAGAGGTGGTGCTCGCGCAGTTGCTCGGGCTGCTCCAGGCGCCGGCCACACGGCTGGTGCGATTGCTCAACGAGCCCGGCTCGGCGCTGGCCAGAGTGATCGACGCGATCGGCAAAAAGAAAGGCGAATCAGCGCCGGCCTAGCGGCGCTTTGAGACAAAGTTTAGCGGGCGAGCATTTTATTAGTCGAACTCTCCTAGGCGTGCCTATCGCCGGGGATTCGGCCAGAAGAGAAGGAGTCGTAGCAAAATGGAACAAGCACAGGTGAGCCGCGATCAGGTCAAGGACTACCTGAAAAACATGTCGCTGATGGAAGCGGCGACTCTGGTCAAAGAGCTCGAGCAGGAGCTCGGAGTCTCGGCGGCGGCTCCGGTAGCGGTCGCGGCGGCGCCGGCGGCGGGCGGCGCGGCGGCCGCGGCGGTCGAGCAGGACGAGTTCACCGTGGTCCTGACCGGTTCGGGCGACAAGAAGATCCAGGTGATCAAGGTGGTGCGCGAGCTCACCGGTCTCGGCCTCAAAGAGGCCAAGGACTTGGTCGACGGCGCGCCCAAGCCGGTCAAGGAAGGCGTCAGCAAGGCTGAGGCTGAAGAGATCAAGAAGAAGCTCGTCGACGCGGGCGGCACGGCGGAACTGAAATAGGAGATCGGCTTCCTACGGCATCACAGTCCAGGTCCGGACAGTCGAAGTCGGCCGGAAAATTCGGGCGGCGGGCGCGATGTTCACGCCAGACGCGGCGCGAGCCCCGATGCGCCCGTGCGTTCGCGCGGCCCGTTTCGCGGGTCGCGCAGATTAGATTGAGTCGCTCGGCAGCGCGCGTGTTCCTCGCGACGCGCTCGATGATGTCGTGCGAGCGCGAAGCGCCCGGCGAGGTCATCAGGCGCGCAAGCGCCGTAGAGGTCGTCAGGGCGCAAGGCGCCCGCAGAGGTCGTCAGGGCGCGTCAGGCGCCCGCAGAGGTTAAGATGCTTCAGCAGGCCACCAGTAATCTTCGCCTTCGCCGCTCGTTCGGCAAGATTAAGAAGATTATCGATATCCCGAACCTGATCGAGATTCAAAAGCGTTCCTACGACGAGTTCCTGCAGGCCGGCGTCAGCGCCGAGCAGCGCACCGACACGGGCCTGCAGGCCGTCTTCAAGTCGGTTTTCCCGATCAAGGATTTCAACGAGACCGCCTCGCTGGAGTTCGTCGCCTACGAGCTCGGCGAGCCCAAGTACGACGTTGACGAATGCCATCAGCGCGGCATGACCTACGCGGCGCCGCTCAAGGTCAAGATTCAGCTCGTCATCTGGGACGTCGAGAGCGGCCGGCGCTCGATCAAGAACGTGAAGGAGCAGGAGGTCTACTTCGGCGAAATTCCGCTGATGACCCCCAACGGCACCTTCATGGTCAACGGCACCGAGCGGGTCATCGTCTCCCAGCTCCATCGTTCGCCCGGCGTGTTCTTCGAGCACGACAAGGGGCGGACCCATTCCACCGGCAAGCTTTTGTACTCGGCGCGTGTGATTCCTTATCGCGGGAGCTGGATCGATTTCGAGTTCGATCCGAAGGACGTGCTGTTCGTCCGGATCGACCGGCGGCGCAAATTTCCCGCCACCGTGCTGCTGCGCGCGCTCGGCATGACCACCGAGGATCTCCTCAACTACTACTACAAGAAGGACGTAATCCTGCTCTCCGGCAAGCTCTACGCCAAGCAGTTCAAGCCCGACCAGTTGCTCGGCGCGCGCGTGAGCCGCGAGGTGAAGGATCCCAAGAGCGGCGAAGTGATCGCGCGCGAGGGGCGCAAGTTCAACAAGGCGATCGTGCGCCAGATGGAGCAGGCGAAGATCAACGAAGTCCCAATCGCGCTCGACGAAGTGGTGGGACGAATCTCGGCCCACGACGTTCCCGATCCCGAAACCGGCGAAGTGCTGCTCAAGACCAACGAGGAGCTCTCCGAGGAGACGCTGGAGAAGCTCCGCGAGCGCGGAATCAAGAAGCTCGAGGTGCTCTACAGCGAGGGCGAGCCCGGCGGCGGCCCGCTGCGCCTGACGCTGGCGCAGGACAAGCTCGGCGAGCCCGAGGAAGCGGTCGTGGAAATCTACCGGCGGCTTCGTCCGGGCGATCCGCCGACCAAGGAAACCGCCACCACTTTTTTCAACAACCTGTTTTTCAACCCGGAGCGCTACGATCTCTCCAAGGTCGGACGGCTCAAGCTCAACCACAAGCTCAAGATCGACGTGCCGCTGGAACAGGGCACGCTGCGCCGCGAGGACATCCTCGAAGTCGTGCGCTACCTGCTCGAGCTCAAGAACGGCAACGGCCAGGTCGACGATATCGACCATCTGGGCAACCGGCGCGTGCGCGCGGTCGGCGAGCTGGTCGAGAACCAGTTCCGAATCGGCCTGGTGCGGATGGAGCGGGCGATCAAGGAGCGGATGAGCCTGCAGGATATCGAAACCCTGATGCCGCAGGAGCTGGTCAATTACAAGCCGGCCTCGGCGGTGATCAAGGAGTTTTTCGGCTCCTCGCAGCTTTCGCAGTTCATGGATCAGACCAATCCGCTGAGCGAGATCGCGCACAAGCGCCGGCTCTCGGCGCTCGGACCGGGCGGGCTGACGCGCGAGCGCGCTGGATTCGAGGTGCGCGACGTCCATCCGACCCATTACGGCCGGGTCTGCCCGATCGAGACGCCCGAAGGGCCGAATATCGGGCTGATCGCGGCGCTCTCGACTTACGCGCGGGTGAACGAGTTCGGATTCATCGAAACGCCCTACCGCGAAGTCGAATCGAGCCGCGTCAGCGACCGAATCGTCTATCTCTCGGCGCTTGACGAGGAAGACAAGGTTATCGCGCAGGCCAACGCGCAGATCGACGCCCACGGACGCTACACTGCGGAGCTGGTTTCGGCGCGAATCGGCGGCGAGTTCACGGTGGTGCGCGCCGAAGACGTTCAGTACATGGACGTCTCGCCCAACCAGCTCGTGTCGGTGGCGGCGTCGTTGATCCCGTTCCTGGAGAACGACGACGCGAATCGCGCGCTGATGGGCTCGAACATGCAGCGCCAGGCGGTGCCGCTGCTCAAGACCGAAGCGCCGCTGGTTGGCACCGGCCTGGAGCATACGGTCGGCCGCGACTCGGGCGTCACCAAGATCGCGCGGCGCGACGGCACGGTCGAGAGCGTCGACGCCGAGCGGATCGTGGTGCGCGCCGACAAGATCGCGCGCGATTCGCACGATCCCGGGGTCGATATCTACAACCTCGTAAAGTACCAGCGCTCCAACCAGGGCACCTGCATCAATCAGCGCCCGGTGGTGGTCAAGGGCGACAAGGTCAGGACCAGCGACGTGCTGGCTGACGGTCCCGCCACCGACATGGGCGAGCTGGCGCTGGGCCGCAACGTGCTGGTCGCCTTCATGCCGTGGGGCGGCTACAACTTCGAGGACTCGATTCTGATCTCCGAGCGCGTGGTCAAGGACGACCTGTTCACCTCGGTCCATATCGAGGAATTCGAGTGTATCGCGCGCGACACCAAGCTCGGTCCCGAGGAGATCACGCGCGACATCCCCAATGTCGGCGAGGAAGCGCTCAAGGATCTCGACTCCAGCGGTATCATCCGGATCGGCGCTGAAGTGCGCCCGGGCGATATCCTGGTCGGCAAGATCACGCCCAAGGGCGAGACCCAGCTAAGCCCCGAGGAGAAGCTGCTGCGCGCGATCTTCGGCGAGAAGGCCGGCGAGGTGCGCGACACCAGCCTGCGCGTGCCGCCGGGAATCGAAGGCACGGTGATCGACGCGCGGGTGTTCGCGCGCCGCGGCGTGGCCAAGGACGATCGGACCACGGAAATCGAGACCCTGGAGGTCGAACGCCTCCAGCAGGATCAGACCGAGGAGATCCGGATCATCCGGCAGGAGACGCTGCGCAAGCTCAAGCGTTCGCTGGGCGGCAAGAAACTCGCCGGGCGCGTGCTCGACGACGAGCGCCACGTCGTCCTTCAGAAGGGTGACGCGCTGGAAGCCGACCAGCTCGACGAGCTGGCGCCGACCTTGTGGCGCCAGTTGCGGGTCGAGAATGACGCCGCGATGGGCGAGGCCGGCGCCGCGCTCTCCACGATGGAGGAGAGCGTCGAGGGCGTGCGCAAGCAGTACGCCACCAAGATCGATCGCCTCAAGGCCGGCGACGAGCTGGCGCCGGGCGTGATCAAGATGATCAAGGTCTTCGTTTCGAGCAAGCGCCGTCTCCAGGTCGGCGACAAGATGGCGGGCCGTCACGGCAACAAGGGCGTGCTCTCGCGAATCCTGCCGGTAGAGGACATGCCGTACCTCGCCGACGGCACCGCGGTCGATATCGTGCTCAATCCGCTCGGCGTGCCCTCGCGCATGAACGTCGGCCAGATTCTCGAGACTCATCTCGGCTGGGCGGCGCGCGAGCTGGGCCGGCAGGTCCGGCACGAGCTGGAAGACTCGCCGACCGCGGCGCAGCTCAGAAAGCGGCTGCGCGAGCTCTACCCGGACAAGGAAAGCCAGGAGCTGATCGAAGAGGTCGGCGAAGGCGACCTTTTCAAGCTCGCAGCCAAATGCCGCGACGGTATCCACGTGGCCTCGCCGGTATTCGACGGCGCGCGCGAGAAGGAAATCTTCGAGCTGATGGAACGCGCCGGATTGCCCGCGAGCGGGCAATGCACGCTGCACAACGGGCGCACCGGCGAGCAGTTCGAGCAAGAGGTGACGGTCGGCGTGATGTACATGATGAAGCTGCATCACCTGGTCGAAGACAAGATTCACGCCCGCTCGACGGGACCCTACAGCCTCGTTACCCAGCAGCCGCTGGGCGGCAAGGCGCAATTCGGCGGGCAACGGCTGGGTGAGATGGAAGTCTGGGCGCTGGAAGCCTACGGCGCTGCGTACACGCTCCAGGAGATGCTCACCGTCAAGTCCGACGACGTGGCCGGCCGGACCCGAATGTACGAGGCGATCGTCAAGGGCGAGAACACGCTCGAGCCGGGGCTGCCCGAGTCGTTCAACGTGATGGTCAAAGAGCTCCAGTCGCTGTGCCTCAACATGGAGCTGCTGGAGCATCAGCAAGGCGAATAGAGGCAGGGAGAACACCAATGGAAGATCTGTTTGGCATTTTCGAGAAGCCGAAAAATCCCCTGTCGTTCAACGCAATCCGGATCTCGATCGCGTCGCCCGAGATGATCCGGTCGTGGTCGCACGGCGAGGTCAAGAAGCCCGAGACCATCAACTACCGGACCTTCAAGCCGGAGCGCGACGGGCTCTTTTGCGCCAAGATTTTCGGCCCGACCAAGGACTACGAGTGCAACTGCGGCAAGTACAAGCGCATGCGCCATCGCGGCGTGGTCTGCGAGAAATGCGGCGTCGAAGTGATTCAGTCCAAAGTCCGGCGCGAGCGGATGGGCCATATCGATCTGGCCGCGCCGGTCGCGCATATCTGGTTCCTGCGCTCGCTGCCGTCGCGGATCGGCACCCTGCTCGACATGACGCTCAAGGAACTCGAGAAGGTGCTGTACTTCGAGTGCTACGTCGTTACCGATCCGGGCGAGACTCCGCTCCAGCCCAAGGAGCTGCTCACCGAGCGCAAGTATCGCGAGGCGCGCGAGCAGTACGGCGAGGGCTTCAAGGCCGAGATGGGCGCCGCGGCGATTCGCAATCTGCTGGCTGCGCTCGCGCTCGATCAGCTCGCCGAGGAGCTGCGCGCCGAGATGAAGAGCACCGCCAGCGAAGCGCGGCGCAAGAAAGTCTCCAAACGGCTCAAGGTGGTCAATGCGTTCCGCGAATCCGGCAACAAGCCTGAATGGATGATCCTGACGATCCTGCCGGTGATTCCGCCCGACCTGCGGCCGCTGGTGCCGCTGGACGGCGGGCGCTTCGCGACCTCGGATTTGAACGACCTCTACCGGCGCGTGATCAACCGCAACAATCGCCTCAAGCGCCTGATCGAGCTCAACGCCCCCGACATCATAATCCGCAACGAGAAGCGGATGCTCCAGGAAGCGGTGGATGCGCTGCTCGACAACGGACGGCGTGGCCGCGCGATCACCGGACCCTCCAAGCGTCCACTCAAGTCGCTCAGCGACATGCTCAAGGGCAAGTCGGGCCGCTTCCGCCAGAACCTGCTCGGCAAGCGGGTGGACTATTCGGGCCGCTCCGTTATCGTGGTGGGCCCCGAGCTCAGGCTCCATCAGTGCGGATTGCCCAAGAAGATGGCGCTCGAACTCTTCAAGCCCTTCATCTACAGCAAGCTCGAGGAGAAGGGCTACGTCACGACCATCAAGAGCGCCAAGAAGATGGTCGAGAAAGAGGGCAAGGACGTTCTGGGACATCCTCGACGACGTAATCCGGGAGCATCCGGTGCTGCTCAACCGCGCGCCGACGCTCCATCGGCTCGGTATCCAGGCCTTCGAGCCGGTGCTGATCGAGGGCCGCGCGATTCAGCTCCATCCGCTGGTCTGCGTCGCCTACAACGCCGACTTCGACGGCGACCAGATGGCGGTCCACGTGCCGCTCTCGATCGAAGCGCAGGTCGAGTCGCGGGTTCTGATGATGTCGACCAACAACATTCTTTCGCCCGCCAACGGCAAGCCGATCATCGTGCCGACTCAGGACATGGTGCTCGGGCTGTACTACCTGACGCGCGACCGCCCGCTGGCCAGGGGCGAGGGCAAGTTCTTCTCCAATCCCGACGAAGTGCGAATCGCCTACGACCACGGTGAAGTCGACCTGCACGCCAAGGTCACGGTGCGGATGCATCCGGTGAAGGAAGGCGAGCAGGCGCTTGAGGAGGGCGACGTTCTGACCGCCAAGGCCGACGGCAAGGCCGTTGCCGACGGCAAGGCTGCCAAGGCGCGCCGCTCAGCCAAAGGTAATGGAGCGGCGGCTGCGCCGGTGAAGCCCGGGGTCGAACGGATCGAGACCACTCCTGGCCGCGTGCTGCTCTACGAGATCGTGCCGCCGGGAGTGCCGTTTAGCGAAGTCAACCGCACGATGAAGAAGAAGGAGCTCGGCAACCTGATCGACCTCGTCTATCGCCGGGCCGGCAACAAGGCGACGGTCATCTTTGCCGATCGCCTCAAGGACATGGGCTTCGACTTCGCGACCCGGGCCGGAATCTCGATCTCGATCAAAGACATGAAAATCCCGGCGCAGAAAGCCGAGCTGCTCGAAGGGGCGCAGGCGCAGGTCAGCGAAATCCACAAGCAGTACAACAACGGCGTGATCACCGACGGCGAGCGCCAGAACAAGGTGATCGACATCTGGGCCGAGGTTCAGGACCAGATCGGCGCCGAAGTGATCAAGGGGCTTTCCACCCAGGTCTTCGGCAAGGACAAAAACGGCAAGGAAGTCAGCGGGCCGTCGTTCAACCCGATTTTCATCATGGCCGACTCGGGCGCCCGCGGCTCCGAGCAGCAAATCCGCCAGCTCGCCGGGCTGCGCGGCCTGATGGCGAAGCCGTCAGGCGAAATAATCGAGACCCCGATCACCGCCAACTTCCGCGAGGGGTTGACGGTGCTGCAATACTTCATCTCGACTCACGGTGCGCGCAAGGGTCTGGCCGATACCGCGCTCAAGACCGCGAATTCGGGCTACCTGACCCGCCGCCTGGTCAACGTCGCCCAGGATTCGATCATCTCGGAGCGCGATTGCGGCACGATCGACGGGATCGAGATGACTCCGCTGGTCGAAGGCGGCGAGATCATCGAAGGGCTCGGCGATCGCGTGCTCGGGCGCGTCGCGCTCGAAGACGTGCGCGACCCCTTCACCAACGAAGTCCTGGTCCGCGCCAACGAAATGATCGACGAGGACAAGGTCAAGGCGATCGAAGATGCGGGCTCCGAGCGCGTGAAGATTCGCTCGGTGCTGACCTGCCAGTCGCGCCAGGGTGTGTGCGTCAAATGCTACGGACGCGATCTGGGCCGCGGCCATCTGGTCAACCTGGGCGAGGCGATCGGAACGATCGCCGCGCAGTCGATCGGTGAGCCCGGCACCCAGCTCACGATGCGCACCTTCCATATCGGCGGCACCGCCAGCCGGCGCGCCGAGCAGACCATGCTGGAGGCGCGCAACGACGGCGTGCTCCGCCTGCACAACGTCAACACCGTGCGCAGCAAGAACGGCTTGCTGATCGTGATGTCGCGTCATGGTGAGGCCGTAATCGCCGAACCGGTGATCGGAGAGGACGGTATCCGGCGCGAGCGCGAGCGCGAGCACTATCCGCTGGTCTACGGCGCCAAGCTGCGCAAGGCCGACGGCGACACGGTCAAGGCCGGCGAGCTGATCGCGGAATGGGATCCCTACACCACGCCGATCATCACCGAGGTCGCCGGCTCGGTCAAATACGGCGACATCCTCGAGGGCAAGACGATGGAGGAGCGGGTCGACGAACGCACCGGCGCGCGCTCCAACGTTATCGTCGAGTTCAAGGACATCGACGTTCGGCCGCGAATTTCGATCAAGGACGTCGGCGGCAAGACCGCGAAGATCAAAAGCACCGTCCAGGATGCGCGCTACTTCCTGCCGGTCGGCGCGTATATCAGCGTGCCCGACGGCGCGGAGGTCGATCAGGGCGACGTGATCGCGAAAATTCCGCGCGAGACCACCAAGACCAAGGACATCACCGGCGGCTTGCCGCGCGTGGCGGAACTGTTCGAGGCGCGCAAGCCCAAGGAGTTCGCGGTCATCTCGGAAATCGACGGCCAGGTCTCCTTCGGCAAGGACACCAAAGGCAAGCGCAAGGTCGAGGTCAGTCCCGAGATCGGCGAAAAGCGCGAATACCTGATTCCCAAGGGCAAGCATATCAGCGTGCACGAGGGCGACTTCGTCAAGGCCGGGGAGCCGTTGATGGAGGGCTCGTCCAACCCGCACGACATTTTGACCATCCTGGGCGAAAAGGCGTTGGCGAAATATCTGGTGGACGAAATCCAGGAGATTTACCGGCTCCAGGGCGTGCGGATCAACGACAAGCATATCGAGGCGATCGTGCGCCAGATGCTGCGCCGGGTGCGGATCAAGGAGGTCGGCGACACCGATTTCCTGGTCGGCGATCAGGTCGAGAAGTGGCGCTTCGAGGAAGAGAACGGGCGCACGCTGACCAAGGGCGGCGAGCCCGCGATCGCCGAGCCGCTGCTGCTCGGAATCACGAAGGCGTCGTTGTCTACCGAAAGTTTCATCTCGGCCGCCTCCTTCCAGGAGACCACCCGCGTGCTCACCGAAGCCGCCATCAACGGCAAGGTCGACCGGCTGGTCGGGCTCAAGGAGAACGTGATTATGGGCCGCCTGATCCCGGCCGGGACCGGGATGCCGTCCTACAATCAGGTCGAGATCAAGGTCGAGGGCGCTCCGGCCGACGAGGGAGTCGAGCAAACCGAAGTGGCGGCCTCGCCCGCAGCAGTGGCAGATTGACAGCGTGGTTAATTTTTCATAAATATGGGTATTCCCCCCAAGGGCGAGGGATTGCCCTTGGGGGGTTTGTTTGAGCCCTCGCGTCTCGACGCGCCAGTATCCGATGACCAGTCGATGGAAGGTGCGGGAGAGGTTGCGAGCCGATTTCGTGCGGAGCCAGGTTCAGGAAGAAGCAGTGGTGAAGAAGTAGTAACGTGCCGACTATCAACCAGCTAATCCGCGGCTCGCGCGTGAAGAAGCGCTACAAGACCAGCGCGCCGGCCCTGCAAAGCTCGCCGCAAAAGCGCGGCGTCTGCACGCAGGTCAAGACCACTACGCCCAAGAAGCCCAACTCGGCCTTGCGCAAGGTGGCCAGAGTGCGGCTGTCCAACGGCTACGAAGTGACGACTTATATTCCCGGCGTGGGGCACAACCTGCAGGAGCATTCCGTCGTCCTGATCCGCGGCGGACGCGTCAAAGACCTGCCGGGCGTGCGCTATCACGTGATTCGCGGGACGCTCGACTCTATCGGCGTACAGGATCGGCGCCAGGGCCGCTCCAAGTACGGTTCCAAGAAACCCAAATAGAAGCTATGTCGCGCAAAGGCCAGGCCCGCGTCCGGGAAGTGACCCCGGACCCAAAGTTCCACGACCGCACGGTGGCGAAGTTCGTCAATATCGTGATGGAGCGCGGCAAGAAGTCGGTCGCCGAGGACATGCTCTACGGCGCGATCGATACCGTTGCCGGACGCACCAAAGAGGACGGACTGGTAGTCTTCAAGCGGGCGCTGGATAACGTCCGGCCGGCGGTCGAAGTTCGCTCTCGCCGCGTAGGCGGCGCGAATTACCAGGTACCGTCGGAGGTGCGGCCGGTCAGGCGCAACTCGCTGGCGATGCGATGGCTGGTGATGGCGGCGCGGGCGCGCGGCGAGAAGTCGATGCAGGAACGGCTCGCGGCGGAAATTCTGGATGCGGCTGCGAATCGGGGCGGGGCGGTCAAGAAACGCGAAGATACCCATCGAATGGCCGAGGCCAACCGGGCCTTCGCCCATTATCGCTGGTAGAACACCGAGAGTTTTTCCCGATGGCTCGTGAAACTCCCATAGAACGGGTGCGCAACATCGGTATCATGGCGCATATCGACGCCGGTAAAACCACGACTACCGAGCGTGTGCTCTACTACACCGGGATCAACTACAAGATCGGCGAGGTGCACGAAGGCACCGCGACGATGGACTGGATGGTGCAGGAGCAGGAGCGCGGTATCACGATCACCTCGGCGGCGACTACCTGCTTCTGGCGCGAGCATCGGATCAACATTATCGATACGCCCGGACACGTCGATTTCACGATCGAAGTCGAGCGCAGCCTGCGCGTCCTGGACGGCGCGGTCGCGCTGTTCTGCGCGGTCGGCGGCGTCGAGCCGCAATCCGAAACCGTGTGGCGTCAGGCCGACAAGTACCACGTTCCCCGCGTCGCGTTCATCAACAAGATGGACCGCGTCGGCGCCGACCTCGATCGCGTGGTCGGCGAAATCCGGGAGCGGCTCAAGGCCACGCCGCTTCTGCTTCAGCTTCCGATCGGTGCGGAAGAGAAGTTCCGCGGCGTGATCGATCTGGTCGAAGAGCGCGCGCTGGTATGGGACAGCGACACGCTCGGCGCGGACTACACGGTCGGCCCGATACCCGAAGAGCTGCGCGAGCAGGCCGCGGGCTATCGCGAAAAGATGATCGAAACGCTCGCCGACCACGACGAGCGTCTGATGGAAATGTTCCTCGAGGGTAAGAGTCCCGAGCCGCAATTGATCAAGCAGACCATCCGGGCCGCCGCGCTCAAGCTGAAGCTCGTGCCGGTGCTGATCGGCAGCGCGTTTCGGAACAAGGGCGTGCAGCCGATGCTGGACGCGGTGGTGGATTACCTGCCTTCGCCCGCGGACGTGCCTCCCGTAGTCGGCAAAGTCGGCGACAAGGAGGAAGAGCGCTGGCCGCGCGACGATGCGCCGTTTTCGGCGCTCGCCTTCAAGATCATGACCGACCCTTACGTCGGCACTCTGACTTTCATTCGGGTGTACTCCGGCAAGCTCGAAACCGGCGCCTCGGTGCTGAACTCGACGCGCAGCAAGCGCGAGCGGATTGGCCGGCTGGTCAAGATGCACGCCAACAAGCGCGAGGAGATCTCCGAAGTGCTGGCCGGCGACATCTGCGCGATCGGGCTGCGCGACACCAGCACCGGCGATACGCTGTGCGATCCGGCGCATCCGATCGTCCTGGAGTCGATCGAGTTCCCCAAACCGGTCATCCAGATCGCTATCGAGCCCAAGACCAAGGCCGACCAGGATCGCCTGGGCGAGTCGCTCAACAAGCTCGCCAAGGAAGATCCGTCGTTTCGGGTCAGCAGCGACAAGGAAACCGGGCAGACGCTGATCTCCGGGATGGGCGAATTGCATCTCGAGATCATCGTCGATCGGCTGCTGCGCGAGTTCAAAGTCGATGCCAACGTCGGCAAGCCGCAGGTCGCCTATCGCGAGACGATCCGCAAGCCCGCCGAGGCCGAGGGACGCTTCATCCGCCAAAGCGGCGGCCATGGCCAGTACGGTGTGGCCGAGATCAGAATCGAGCCGCTGGGCAAGGGCTCCGGTTTCGAATTCGTCGATGCGACCAAGGGTGGGTCGATTCCGCGCCAGTTCATTCCCAAGATCGAGGACGGAATCGTTGAGGCGATGGAGACCGGCGTGCTGGCGGGCTACCCGATGGTCGATATCAAGGCCACCCTGCTCGACGGCGATCATCACGAGGTCGATTCGTCCGAGCTGGCCTTCAAGATCGCCGGTTCGATGGCGTTCCGCCAAGCGGCCGAGAAGGCCGACGCGGTACTGCTCGAGCCGATCATGGACGTCGAGGTGGTGACGCCGCAGGAATTCATGGGCGAGGTAATCGGCGACCTGAACTCGCGCCGCGGGCGGATTCTCGATATGGAGAACCGGGCCGGCGCGCAGGTGATCGACGCGCGCGTGCCGCTGGCCACCATGTTCGGCTATTCTACCCGGCTGCGCTCGATCACACAGGGCCGGGCGACATATACTATGCAGTTTGCGGTCTATGAGCCGGTGCCGCAGGCGATTGCGCAGGAACTGACTGCGCGCGACGGCGAAACCGCCGAATCGCGCGCGCGAGCTTAGGAGACCACCGGCGACGGGAGTAACACCCCCGAGGAGACAACGATGGGCAAGGCGAAATTTGAAAGAACCAAGCCGCATGCCAACATCGGCACGATCGGCCATATCGATCACGGCAAAACGACGCTGACCGCGGCGATTACCAAGGTCCTGGCCTCGAAGAAGCTTGCCGAGTTCACGCCGTTCGACAAGATCGACAAGGCGCCGGAAGAGCGCGAGCGCGGAATAACGATCGCGATCGCGCACGTCGAGTACCAGACCGCGAAACGCCATTACGCGCACGTCGACTGTCCGGGCCACGCCGACTACATCAAGAACATGATCACCGGCGCCGCCCAGATGGACGGCGCGATCCTCGTGGTCGGCGCCAACGACGGCCCGATGCCGCAGACCCGCGAGCATATCCTGCTCGCCCATCAGGTCGGCGTGCCCTCGATGGTGGTCTTCATGAACAAGGTCGATATGGTCGATGACCCCGAGTTGCTCAACCTGGTCGAACTCGAGGTACGCGAGCTGCTCAAAAAGTACGACTATCCCGGCGACGAGATCCCGGTGATCCGCGGCAGCGCGCTCAAGGCGCTGGAGTGCGGATGCGGCAAGGACGACTGCGAGAAGTGCAAGCCCATCCTCGAGCTGATGAACGCGGTCGACAGCTATATCCCGCAGCCCAAGCGCGAGACCGACAAGCCGTTCCTGATGCCGATCGAGGACGTGTTCTCGATCTCGGGACGCGGCACCGTAGTCACCGGCCGTATCGAGAAGGGCAAGGTCAAGGTCAGCGAGGAAGTCGAAATCGTCGGCTACCGCGATACGCAGAAGACCGTGGTCACCGGCGTCGAGATGTTCCGCAAGATCCTCGACTCGGGTGAGGCGGGTGACAACGTCGGCGTGCTGCTGCGCGGGCTCAAGCGCGAAGAGGTCGAGCGCGGGCAGGTCCTGGCGCAGCCTGGATCGATCACGCCGCATACCAAGTTCGAGGCCTCGGCTTACATCCTGACCAAGGACGAAGGTGGCCGTCATACGCCGTTCTTCACCGGCTACCGGCCGCAGTTCTACTTCCGCACCACCGACGTGACGGGCATCCTGACGCTCCCCGAAGGGACCGAGATGGTGATGCCCGGCGACAACATCAAGATTGTGGGCGAGCTGATCACGCCGATCGCGATGGACGAGGGACTGCGCTTCGCGATCCGCGAGGGCGGGCGCACGGTCGGCGCCGGCCTGGTCTCCAAGATACTGGCGTGAGCGAAACTCGATCGGGATCAGGTAGCGAGGCGCGTAGCTGACAGGATGAACGATAAAATCCGCATACGGCTCAAGGCCTACGACTACCGCCTGCTGGATCAATCGGTGCGCGAGATTGTCGACACCATCCGGCGCACCGGCGGCCGCGTGGCCGGCCCGATTCCGCTGCCGACCCGAATCGAGCGGTTCACCGTCAACCGCTCGCCGCACGTCGACAAGAAGTCGCGCGAGCATTTCGAAATCCGTACCCATAAGCGGCTGCTCGACGTGATCGAGCCGACCCAGCAGACTATCGACGCGCTCGGTAAGCTCGATCTCGCCGCTGGCGTTGATGTGGAGATCAAACTCGAGTAGCGCCGATGCTGAGCGGACTGATCGGAAAGAAGCTCGGCATGACCGAGGTGAACGACGCCGCCGGACGGGTGCGCGCGGTTACCGTTATCCAGCTCGGGCCGTGCGTCGTGACCCAGCTCAAGACCGGTCCGACCGACGGCTACGACGCAGTGCAGGTGACGTTCGGCAAAAGGAAGCTCTCGCGCGTGACCAAACCCCAACGCGGCCATTTTGCCAAGAGCAGCGTGGCGGCGGGCGTGGCGACGCGCGAGTTCAGAAAGGCCGGCGAGGGCGAACTTACGCTCGGGCAGAGCGTGACCCCTGGCGAAGTGTTCAAGCCGGGCGACCTGGTCGACGTGAGCGGCGTTTCCAAGGGCCGCGGCTACGCGGGCGTTATCAAGCGCCATCACTTCGCCGGTTTCCCGGGCTCGCGCGGAACCCACGAATACTTCCGCCACGGTGGCTCGATCGGCAACCGCTCATACCCCGGCCGGGTGCGCAAGGGAATGGGGATGGCGGGCCAGTTGGGCAATGAGGCTGCGACCATCCTGAACATTGAAGTGGTCGAGGTGCTGGCCGAAGACAACGCGATCGCAGTGGCCGGCTCGGTACCGGGCGCTGACGGCGGAATCGTCACGGTCAGTCATGCCGCCAAGCCGCGGCGCAAGACCCATGTGGTGGCCAATGCGTAAGGAGCAGGCGCAAATCGCACCGGTCAGACTCCCGCTCTTTTCGGCCAGTCGCGAGAAAGTGGGAGAGCTCGAGGTTTCGGGCCGCGTGTTTGGCCGCGCGGGCGAGAACACGCTGCTCCACGAAGCGGTCCGGATGCAGCTCGCCAATCGGCGCGCGGGCAACGCTGCCACCAAGACTCGCGGTCTGATCTCCGGCGGCGGGCGCAAGCCCTGGCGCCAGAAGGGGACCGGACGCGCGCGCGCGGGCTCGACTCGCTCGCCGCTGTGGCGTCATGGCGGGACGACTTTTGGCCCGCAGCCGCGGGATTATTCCTACAAGATCCCCAGGAAGGCCTGGCGTCAGGCGCTCTGCGTGGCGATCTCGGATCGCGCGTCCAACGGCAAGCTCAAGCTGATCGACTCGCTCGAGCTTGCCGAAGCCAAGACCAAGGCCGCCAAGGCGCTGCTCGATTCACTCGAGCTCAAGCACGCGCTGATCCTGATCGGCGAGGGTGAGGAAGGATTCGCGCGGGCCGCTCGCAACCTGGCGGCGCACAAGGTCCTGGCGCTGAACGGAATCAACGTTTACGACCTGCTGAACTACGACGAGCTGCTGATGACCGCCAACTCCGCGCGCGCTCTCGAGCAGCGGCTGGGAGGCGCGGCGCAATGAATTCGGAGAGCCTGATTCTCGGCCCGTGCGTCACCGAGAAGGGAACCGCCGCCAACGAGAAGGCCAATCAGGTCGTGTTTCGCGTGCTGCGGGCCGCGAGCAAGGGCGCGATTCAGCAGACCGTCGAGCAGCTCTTCAAGGTCACGGTGATCAAGGTCCGGACCGCGAACTTTCTCGGTAAGAAGCGGATGCGCGGGCGGATCGCCGGCAAGCGCCCGGACTGGAAGAAAGCATACGTCACCCTCAAAGAGGGAGATCGGATCGAATTTTTCGAGGGCCTCTGAGCCCGGATAATTTGTCATGGCATTGATTCAGCTAAATCCACGCACGCCCGGCCAGCGCTTCATGCAGATTGCGGACTTCTCGGATCTGACTAAAAAGCCGCCCGAGAAGAGCCTGGTCGCGCCGCTCTCCCATTCGGGCGGCCGCAACAACCAGGGCCGCATGACGATGCGCCATCGCGGCGGCGGCAACAAGCGGCAGCTTCGGCTGATCGATTTCAAGCGCAACAAGGACGGCGTGCCGGCGGTGGTCGTCGCGCTCGAATACGATCCCAACCGCTCCGCCAACATCGCGCTGCTGCACTATGCCGACGGCGAGAAACGCTACATTTTGTCGCCGGAAGGGTTGAAAACCGGCGATCGGGTCGAGTCCGGACCGCAGGCCGACATCAAGCCCGGCAACGCGCTGCCGCTGAAGAACGTTCCGCTCGGCACCTTCGTTCACGCCGTTGAGCTCAAGCCCGGCGCGGGCGCGCAGATGGCGCGCGGCGCGGGCACGATGGCGCAACTGATGGCCAAGGAAGGCAAGTTCGCGTTGCTCAAGCTGCCCTCAGGAGAGCAGCGGATGGTGCAGGCGGAATGCCGGGCGACGGTGGGCCAGGTCGGCAACCTCGAGCACGAGAACATGTCGATCGGCAAAGCCGGTCGCAACCGGCATATGGGACGCCGCCCGCACGTGCGCGGAGTGGCGATGAATCCGGTGGACCATCCGCACGGCGGCGGCGAGGGCCGCTCCAAGGGTAATCATCCGCAGTCGCCGTGGGGAACGCCGGCCAAGGGTTACAAGACCCGCGGCAAGAAGCCGTCGGATCGTTACATCGTGAGCCGCCGGCCGCGCGGCAAACGCGGATAGACGGGCAAACCAGGATAGAAGCACACCGATGCCAAGGTCGACAAAAAAGGGTCCGTTTATCGACGGACATTTGATGAAGAAGGTTACCGCCGCTGCGGGCACCTCCGACAAGCGGATCATCAGGACCTGGTCGCGCCGCTCGATGATCCTGCCCGAGATGATCGGCCTGACCTTCGCGGTTCACAACGGTCGCAAGTTCATCCCGGTCTACTGCACGGAGAACATGGTCGGCCACAAGCTCGGCGAATTCTCGCCGACGCGGACCTTCCACGGCCATTCCGGCGAGCGCAAGAGCGAGGTCAAGGGCGGTGCGGCTCCGGGTGCACCGGCCGCGCCGCCGCCTACAGCGCCTGCTGCTCCGGCCGCCGCCTCGAAGGCGGCCTCCTGACGGTCGCAGGTTAGGTCAAGTTGGGTAAGGATGATCGATGGAAGCGGTAGCCAGGAACAAGTTCATCAGGATCTCGCCGCGCAAGCTCAGGCTGGTGTGCGACCTGGTCAACGGCAAGCGCGTGGACGAAGCGCTCTCGATCCTCGATTTCACGCCCAAGAAGGGCGCCAAAATTCTTTCCAAGGCGTTGCTGTCGGCGGTCGCCAACGCGCGCAATCAGCAGAACGTGGACGAAGACCGGCTGTACGTGAAACGCGCGCTCGCCGAGACCGGACCGATAGTCAAGCGCTCGATGCCGCGGGCGCGGATGAACGTCACCCCGATCCTCAAGCGAACCGCCCATCTGACCGTGATTATCGACGAGCAGCCTGAGTAGGAGCTTATGGGACAGAAAGTGCATCCGCGGGGGCTGCGGCTCGGGATCATCGAAGGATGGGACTCGCGATGGTTCGCGGGTCACGGCTATGCGGACCTGCTGCACGAGGACTTAAAGCTCCGCGACTTTATCAAGGCGCGCCTCTATCACGCGGGAATCTCGCGGATCGAGATCGAACGGATGGCCAACAAGGCCAAGATCAATATCTTCACCGCGCGGCCTGGAATCGTGATCGGCAAGAAGGGCGTGGAAATCGAGAAGCTCAAGGCCGACGTGCAGAAATTGATGAAGGCCAAGGAAGCCTTCATCAATATCCACGAGGTGCGGCGTCCCGATCTCGACCCGCAACTGGTGGCCGAGAATATCGCGCTGCAGCTCGAGCGGCGGGTCGCGTTTCGGCGCGCGATGAAAGAGGCGGTCACGCGCGCGATGCGGATGGGCGCGCAAGGCGTGCGGGTGCAGGTCTCGGGACGCCTGGCGGGCGCGGAAATCGCGCGGCGCGAATGGTACCGCGAGGGGCGCGTGCCCTTGCAGACGCTGCGCGCCGACGTGGCCTACGGCTTCGCCGAAGCCCACACCACCTACGGCATAATCGGAATCAAAGTCTGGATCTTCCGCGGCGAAATTCTTACCCGCCAGGAAGAGGAAGCCAAGCGCTCGGGCGCCCACGCGCAACAGTAAACGATGCTCGCACCCAAGAAAGTCAAGTATCGCAAGATGCAGAAGGGCCGCGTGCGCGGATTGGAGTCGCGCGGGCTTGAGCTTGCGTTCGGCGATTTCGGGCTCAAGGCCGTGGAGACCGCGTATATCGACGCGCGCGCGCTCGAGGCCGCCCGCATCGCGCTGACGCGCCATATCAAGCGCGGCGGCCGGGTCTGGATTCGGGTCTTCCCCGACAAGCCGTTCACCAAGAAACCTGCGGAGACCCGGATGGGCAAGGGCAAGGGCCCGCCCGAAGGATGGGTCGCCACCGTACGGCCGGGACGAATCCTGTTCGAGATGGAAGGCGTCGATCACGCGACTGCGAAAGAAGCGATGCGGCTGGCGGCGCACAAGCTGCCCATCAAGACTATCGTGGTCGGACGCGAGGGAGGGGCCTTTGGAGCTTGATGAACTCAGGGAGATGAGCCCCGA
Organism: uncultured delta proteobacterium; assembly: GCA_963749215.1. GTDB lineage: Bacteria > Desulfobacterota > Binatia > Binatales > Binataceae > CAVVMA01. The sequence goes on from CAVVMA010000012.1 coordinate 208,522, forward strand.
AGACCTGCGCGTCAAGGAGCGCGAATCCCGCGAGGAGGTCTTCCGCCTGAAGCTCAAGCTGCGCACCAATCAGCTCGACAATCCGGCTGGATACCGGCGGGCGCGCAGGGAATTGGCGCGGATCAAAACCGTGCTCAGACAGAAGATTCTGGCGGCGCCGGACGGCGGCGCGGCCCCCAAGGTCAGCGATGCGGCAGCTAGTTAAACGGCGCGAAGGGGTGGTCGTTGCCGCCCGGATGAACAAGACCGTGGTGGTGCAGATTCAGCGCCTGGTCGAGCATGGGCTCTATGGCAAGCGGGTCAAGCGCCGCTCGCGCTTCATGGCGCATGACGAAAAATCCGAGTGTCACGAGGGCGATCGCGTGCTGATTATCGAGGCGCGCCCGCTCTCCAAGAACAAGCGATGGCGCGTGAGCCGGGTTATCGCGCAGGCCGCGAGGTAACAGAGAGCCGCGATGGTGCAGACCAGGACAATACTCGAAGTCGCGGACAATTCCGGCGCGCGCAAAGTGATGTGTATCAAGGTGCTCGGCGGCTCGCGGCGCAGATACGCCACGGTCGGCGACGTGATAGTGGTCTCGGTGAAAGAGGCGATCCCCAACGCCAAGGTCAAGAAGGGCGAGGTAACTCGCGCCGTGATCGTGCGCACCGCCAAGGAAATCAGCCGCAGCGACGGCAGCTATATCCGCTTCGACGATAACTCGGCGGTGCTGCTCGACGCCCAGCACGAGCCGATCGGCACGCGCATCTTCGGGCCGGTGGCGCGCGAGCTGCGCGCCAAGCGCTTTCTCAAGATTATTTCGCTCGCGCCGGAGGTGCTGTGATGCAGGCGCGCAAGACCAGCACCCGGATCAGGAAGAACGATCTCGTGATGGTTATCACCGGGCGCGACCGCGGCAAGACCGGCAAGGTGATGCGGGTGGTTCCGGAGACCGGGCGCGTGATGATCGAACGGCTCAACGTGGTCAAGCGCCACTCGCGTCCGCGCGGCGCGGCCAGTCCCGGCGGCATCGTCGAGAAAGAGGCGCCGATCGCAATTTCGAACGTGATGCTGTTCTGCGATCGCTGCAACGCGCCGGTCCGGATCGGCGTCAAAGCCGCGGCCGACGGCTCCAGGAGCCGTATCTGCCGCCGCTGCGGAGAATCAGTGGGTAACGACTGATGGCCGACGAAACCAAAAAACCTGATAGGGGCGAGCGCACGCCGAAGCCCGACCGCGCCGACAAGGGCGGCGACAAGCAGGCCAGGCCCAAGCGTGCCGCCAAGGGTGCGCCCGAAAAGCAGGCTGCCCCGGAAAAGCCCGCGGAGCCCCGCCCGCCGGAGCCCAAGCTGCCGGCGCGGCTGATGGTGAAGTTCGAGAGCGAGATCATGCCGCATCTGATGAAGGAGCTGAAGATCGACAACCAGCTCCGCGTGCCGCGCCTGGACAAGATCGTGTTGAACATGTCGCTCAGCGAGGCGCGCGAAAACGTCAAGGTACTCGACGCGGCGGTCGAGGAGCTCAAGCAGATCACCGGTCAGAGGCCGGTAATCACGCGGGCGCGCAAGGCGATATCGAACTTCAAGCTGCGCCAGGGGATGCCGATCGGCGCGATGGTGACGCTCCGGCGCGAGCGGATGTGGGAGTTTTTCGACCGGCTCGTCAACGTCGCCCTGCCGCGCGTGCGCGATTTCCGCGGCGTCAGCGACAAGGCCTTCGACGGGCGCGGCAATTACTCACTCGGCCTGCGCGAGCATACTATTTTCGCGGAGTTGAATCTCGACAAGGTTGATAAGGTGAAGGGTCTGACTATTTCAATAATAACCACGGCGCGCAGCGACTTCGAGGGACAGACGCTGCTGCACGCGCTCGGGATGCCGTTCCGGGGCGCGCTGGAGCGCGCGGCCGCCCCCAAAGCGCCGCAGGCGCAGGCGAACTGAGATGGCAAAAACCTGCCTGATGGTGAAGGCGTTGCGCACGCCCAAGTTCAAGACCCGCAAGCATAACCGCTGCCCCCTGTGCGGACGCCCGCGCGCGTATTACCGCCGCTTCAGGATGTGCCGGCTGTGCCTGCGCAAGCTGGCGCTCAGAGGGCAATTGCCGGGCGTCGTCAAGGCGAGCTGGTAGGAAACTTTAACCGATGTCGCAGACCGATCCGATCGCTGAGTTGTTGACCAGAATTCGCAACGCGACGCACGCGCGGCACGAGCGCGTCGAGCTCGCCCATTCGCGCATCCGCGAGGCCATCTGCCGGGTGCTCGCGGCCGAGGGCTTTCTCGACACCGTTGAAACCGGCGGCGAGATGCCCAAGCGCACGCTCGCGCTCAAACTGCGCTACTCGGACAAGCGCGAGCCCGTAATTCGCGGGATCAGGCGCGTCAGCCGCCCGAGCTTGAGGCGCTATTCGGGCGCCGCCGATATCCCGCGAGTGCGCGGGGGGCTCGGCGTGCAGGTGCTCTCGACTCCGCTCGGCGTGATGACCGACCGCGAGGCCAAGCGCAAAAAAGTCGGCGGCGAGATTCTGCTGGCGGTTTGGTAGAGGAAGCTTTCGTCATGTCGCGCATAGGAAGACTACCGGTCACGCTTGAAAAGAACGTCAAGGCGGTCGCGACCGACGGGACGCTCAAGGTCGAAGGACCCAAGGGCAAGCTGGAGTTGCAGATCCCGCCCGGATTCGGCCTGGAGATCAAGGACTCGAAGATTGTCGTCACCCGGCCCGGCGATTCCCAGGACCAGCGCTCCAGGCACGGCCTGATCCGCAAGCTGGTCGCCAACATGGCCGAAGGGGTGAGCAAGGGCTTCACCCGCGTGCTCGAAATCAATGGCGTGGGCTACCGTGCCGAAGTCAAGGGTAATAATATCCAGATGACGCTTGGCTATTCTCATCCAATCGTCTACCAGTTGCCGCCCGGCGTGACGGCCAAGGTCGAGCGCCAGGTGACCGTCACCCTCGAGAGCGCCGACCGGCAGTTGCTCGGCTTGGTGGCCGCGCAGATCAGGGAATTGAGACCGCCCGAGCCTTACAAGGGCAAGGGTATCAAGTACGCGACCGAAACTATCCGGCGCAAGGCGGGCAAGGCCGCCGCGACCGCGAGCGCGAGCTGATTTTACAGGAACTGCGGAGAAGCCGAAGTCTCATGCCGTCGGAGAAAGTTGAAAAACGTGCTGCGCGCCGCGCGCGAGTCAGGCGCAAGGTCGCGGGAAGCGACACGCGTCCCCGGCTCTCGATCTATCGCTCGCTGCATCATATCTATGCGCAAATTATCTCCGACGAGTCAGGGCGCACGCTGGTTTCGGTGTCGACGCTGGGCCCCGCCCTCGCGGACGGGATCAACAAGAAGAGCAACGTCGCTGCCGCCAAAGCGGTCGGCAAAGCAATCGCGGATCGATGCCTCAAAAGCGGGATCAAGGAAGTGATCTTTGACCGCAACGGCTTCCTCTACCACGGGCGAGTCAAAGCCCTGGCGGACGCGGCTCGCGAGGCCGGACTGAAGTTTTGAAGGCCCGGGCCGGAAACGGCACAGGATAGACCAAAGTGGCTGAACGCATAGATCCTCAGGGACTCGAACTCAAAGAGAAGGTTGTGCATATCAACCGCGTCGCCAAGGTCGTCAAGGGCGGCCGGCGCTTCAGCTTCAGCGCGCTGGTCGTGGCCGGCGATCAGAACGGGCTGGTCGGGTTCGGGCTCGGCAAGGCCAACGAGGTTCCCGAAGCGATCCGCAAGGGCGTCGAGCGGGCCCGCAAGAGCCTGGTGCGCGTGCCGATCAAAGGCGGGACGATCCCCTACGAAGTAATCGGATGCTTCGGTGCGGGCAAGGTGATCCTGAAGCCGGCGTCCGAAGGCACCGGAGTAATCGCGGCGGGCGGCGTGCGTGCGGTGGTCGAACTGTCGGGAATTCGCAACATCCTGACCAAGCGGCTGGGATCATCCAATCCGCACAACCTGGTCAAGGCCACGCTGCAGGCACTGACCGAATTGCGCGATCCAAAAGAAATCGCGCGCTCGCGCGGACGCGAGCCCGAGCGTCCGGAAGCAGCCTGACGAATTTGGGAATATAGAAGATGTCCGAAACGATACATGTGAGACTCGTGGGCAGCCCGATCGGTACCAAGCAGCGCGTGCGCGAAACGCTCAAGGGGCTGGGGCTCACGCGCGTCGGCCGCGAGCGGGAACTCAGGCGCACGCCGATGGTTGAAGGAATGATCCGCAAGGTGTCTCATCTGGTCCAGGTTACGGACGAGCAGGGCCACGCAAAGGACTAACGGCGCCAGACTATGGACTTGAGTACGCTGAAACCGTCACCCGGCTCCAAGAAGCGCCGCAAGCGGATTGGCCGCGGAATCGGTTCGGGTCATGGCAAGACTTCGGGCCGCGGACACAAGGGCAAAGGCTCGCGCAGCGGCGGCAACACGCCGCCCGGCTATGAAGGCGGCCAGATGCCGCTCAAGCGGCGGCTCCCCAAGCGCGGGTTTCGCCGCCTGCTGAAGAACGCGGCGCGCCGCGAGCGCCACGCGTCGGTCAATCTCGCGCGGTTTTCGATCTTCGCCGACGGTGAGACGATCGATCCCGCGACGATGGTCGAGCGCGGCCTCGTACCGCAGGGCCGGATGGTGAAAGTGCTCGGAGACGGCGAGTTGAAGACCAGACTGACGATCAAGGCGCACGCCTTTTCGGCGGGAGCGCGCGAAAAAATCACTGCCACGGGTGGCAGCGCGGAGTTGCTGCAAAGCGCGTAGAACCGAATGCTTGAAGGGGTCTCAAACGCTTCGCGCATCCCGGAATTGCGCCGCCGGCTGTTGTTCACGGCAGCGATGCTGGCTGTGTATCGAATCGGCGTGGCGGTGCCTACTCCGGGAATCGACGGGCAGGCGCTAGCCTCGTTCTTCGACGCGGCGAAGTCGACCCTGTTCGGATGGATCAACCTGTTCTCGGGCGGCGCGCTGGAGAAATTCTCGGTCTTCGCGCTCGGAATCATGCCGTATATCTCGGTCGCGATCATCCTGGACCTGATGAAGATCGCGTCGCCGTATCTCGATGAGCTCTACAAGGAAGGGGAGGCGGGCCGGCGCAAGATTACGCAGTACACGCGCTACGGCACGGTCGGGCTGGCGCTCCTGCAAGGGATGATGATCGCGGTGTCGCTGGAGAGAATTCAGGCGCCGGGCGGCGGATCGGTGGTTTACAATCCCGGCTGGAGTTTCCGGCTGCTGACGGTGGTGACCCTGACCGCCGGCACGATGTTCATCATGTGGCTCGGCGAGCAGATCACCGAGCGCGGAATCGGCAACGGTATCTCGTTGATCATCATGGCCGGCATCGTGGCGCGGCTGCCCAGCGCGATCGGCGTCACCGCGCAGTTCGTCCGCGAAGGCGAGATGAGCATCTTCCTGCTGATCTTCATCCTGGCGGTCGCGATCGCCGTGATGGGCGGAATTGTCTACATCGAGACCAGCCAGCGCCGAATCCCGGTCCAGTACGCACGCCGGGTGGTGGGGCGCAAGATCTACGGCGGCCAGACCTCGCATCTGCCGCTCAAGATCAACACCTCGGGCGTCATCCCGCCGATCTTCGCTTCGTCGATCCTGGTATTCCCTGCGACCGTTGCCACTTTCGTGCCTGCGCTCAAGGACTATTCAGCGTTTCTCACGCCGGGCGGGCCGATATATGATGTAGTATACGTGGCGTTGATCGTCTTCTTCTGCTACTTCTACACCGCGGTCACGTTTAATCCGGTTGACGTCGCGGACAATCTCAAGAAAAACGGCGGGTTCATTCCCGGTATTCGGCCGGGACGGTTCACGGCCGAGTACATCGATCGGGTGCTGTCGCGGATCACGCTTGGCGGCGCGATCTACGTGAGCGCGGTGTGCATCCTGCCGACGATTTTGATCCAGCGCTTCAACGTGCCGTTCTACTTCGGCGGCACGGCGGTGCTGATCGTGGTCGGAGTGGCGCTGGATACGGTGTCCCAAATCGAGACCCATCTGCTGACCCGCAACTACGAGGGCTTCATGCGGCGCGGGCGGGTGAAGTCGAGGAGGGGCTGACCGGTGCGCCTGGTGATGCTGGGCCCTCCGGCTGCGGGCAAGGGCACGCAAGCGCGGCTGCTGGCGGACAGGCTCAAGGTGCCGCACGTCGCCAGCGGCGACCTGCTGCGCGACGCCGTGCGCCGTCGCACGCCGCTGGGGATGCAGGCAAAGAGCTACATGGATCGGGGCAACCTGGTGCCTGACGAATTGGTATTGCAGTTGATCGACGAACGTCTTCAAAAGCCTGACGCGCAAGCCGGGTACATTCTCGACGGATTTCCGCGCACGGTCGCACAGGCCGAGGCCTTGAGGACCAGGCTGCATGCGCGTGGTCCCGCGCTCGACAAGGTGATCGCGATAATCGTTCCGGACGAAGAAGTGGTGAAGCGAATCTCGGGGCGGCGCACCTGCCGCAATTGCGGTGCGATGTATCACACGATTTTCGATCCGCCGCGCAACGTCAATGTCTGCAACGTCTGCAACGGCGAGCTCTATCAGCGCGAGGACGACGAGGAAGACACGGTCCGGATGCGTATCGAGGTGTACCACGCCAATGCGCGCCCGCTGTCGGAGTATTACGAGCGGATGGGGCTGCTGTCGCGCGTGGACGGAGTCGGCAGGCCCGACGAGATCAACCGGCGAATCCTGAGCGTGCTCGATGAGATGCGCGCTCAGCCGGCGGCCTCAATACCGGCGAAGGGCTCGGCGTGATCCTGCTCAAGACCGCCGAAGAGATCGCCTTGATGCGCAAGGCGAACCAGATCGTCGCCGAGATCCTTGAGGCGGTGGCGGCAGCGGTTCGCCCCGGAATCACCACCGGTGAGCTGGATCGGATGGCCGAAGAGTTAATCTACAAGAAAGGCGCCAAGCCGGCCTTCAAGGGCTATGCGCCGCGCGGCGTGGTTTATCCCAAGTGCCTGTGCGTGTCGATCAACGACGAGATCGTTCATGGCATCCCGTCCGGCCGCAAGCTCAAGGCCGGAGACATAGTCGGGCTGGACTTCGGCGTCGTCTACCAGGGATTTTACGGCGACTCGGCGCGGACTGTGGCGGTCGAGAAGATTCCCGAGCGCGTGGAGCGCCTCCTCAAGATCACCCGCGAAGCGCTCTACGCCGGAATCGAGCAGGCCCGCCCCGGTAATCGATTGGGCGATATCTCGCGCGCGGTGCAGGAAGTCGCCGAGGGCGCCGGATTTTCAGTGGTCGAGGAATTCGCGGGACACGGAATCGGCCGCAGCCTCCATGAAGATCCGCAGGTGCCGAATTATTTCCGGCGCGGGATGCCGAATCCGCGCCTGCAGGAAGGGATGGTGCTTGCGATCGAGCCGATGGTAAACGAAGGCGGCGCCGACCTGAGAATTCTGGACGACGGATGGACCGCGGTCACCGCAGACGGAAGGCTTTCGGCGCACTTCGAGCATTCGGTCGCGATCACCGGTCAGGGACCGCAGATTCTGAGCGAGCTGGAGCATGTCTAAGGGCGATGCAATCGAAGTGCAGGGCACCGTTCTGGAAGCGCTGCCCAACGCCATGTTCCGGGTCTCGCTCGAAAACGGTCATCGGGTGCTGGCGCATATTTCGGGCAAGATGCGCATGCACTACATCAAGATTTTGCCCGGCGACAAGGTCACCGTAGAGCTGTCGCCTTACGACTTGAGCCGCGGCCGGATTACGTACCGGATGCGCTGACGATATATTATGAAGGTCCGACCCTCGGTAAAAAAAATCTGCAAGAATTGCAAGGTGGTGCGTCGCCAGGGCGTGGTGCGTATCCTCTGTTCCAATCCACGCCACAAGCAGCGTCAGGGATAGGAGGTCGTATCGATGGCGCGTGTCGCGGGAATCGAGCTGCCCAGGAACAAGCGGATGGAAATCGCGCTGACCTACATTTACGGGATCGGCCGCTCCGCCGCGCTCAAAATCCTGAAGGCGGCCAACGTCGATTTTGGCAGAAAGAGCGACGACCTGACGCCCGAGGAGCAGGTCCGTATCCGCCAGGTGCTCGACGACAACTATAAAGTCGAGGGCGATCTCAGGCGCGAGGTGCAGCAGTCGATCAAGCGGCTGACGGATCTGGGATGCTATCGCGGCATCCGCCATCGCCGTGGATTGCCGGTGCGCGGACAACGCACGCATACCAATGCGCGCACGCGCAAGGGACCTCGCAAAGTAGTGGCGGGCAAGCGGCAGGCGCCGCCTAAGGGATAACGATGGCTGACGAGAAGGAAACCAAAACCGAAACGCCCAGGCCGCCCGCCGCCGAAGGCGAAGCGGGTGGAGCTCCTGCCGCCGCGGCTGGCGCTCCCGCGCCTGCGCCCAAGCGCCGCCGGACCAAGCGCACCGTGCCCGAGGGGGTCGCGCATATCCACGCGACCTTCAACAACACGATCGTAACGATCACCGACCATCAGGGATTGGTGGTCGCATGGTCGAGCGCGGGATCGGTTGGATTCAAGGGATCGCGCAAGGGTACGCCGTTTGCGGCGCAGATGGCGGCGGAAGCGGCGGCGCGCAAGGCGGGCGACCTCGGAATGCGCAGCGTAGTGGTCTACCTCAAGGGGCCGGGCGGCGGACGCGAATCGGCGGTCCGCTCGCTCCAGCAGGCCGGACTCAACGTGCAATCGATCAAGGACGTTACGCCGATTCCGCACAATGGGTGCCGTCCGCCCAAGCGGCGCAGAGTTTAGGGCGGGAAAAGGTAAGCAAACGTGGCCAGAAATCTCGGTCCGGTATGCCGGATGTGCCGGCGGGAAGGGCTCAAGCTCTTCCTTAAGGGTGAACGATGCTATACTGACAAGTGCGCGATCGAGCGGCGCAACTACCCGCCCGGCGTCCACGGTCAGGCGCGCACCCGTTTTTCGGAGTTCGCGATTCGGCTGCGCGAAAAGCAGAAGGTCAAGCGGATCTACGGCCTGCTGGAAACCCAGTTTGCCCGGTATTTCACGATCGCCGAGCGGATGCCCGGTATCACGGGCGAGAACCTGCTCGTCCTGCTCGAGCGCCGGCTCGACAACGTGGCGCATCGTCTCGGCTTCGCGAGCTCGCTGGCGCAGGCGCGCCTGCTCGTCCGCCACGGACATATCGAGGTAAACGGCAAAGTGGTCAATGTTCCGTCGTATCTGGTTGAGGTCAATCAGATCGTGAGCGTGACCGAGAAGAGCAGGCAGAAGAAAGTAATCGTCGAGGCGATCGAACTGTCGCAACGGCGCGGCGCACCGCCGTGGATCACGCTCGAACGCGAGCAGTTCCGCGGCTTTCTCCGTTCGCTGCCGGCGCGCGGCGACCTTACGATGCCGATCAACGAGAAACTCATCGTCGAGCACTATTCGCGATAGCCGGAAGCTTTTTTCGATAGCTGGAATCGGCCCGATTCGGGGGCTGTGATTTCCGAAAATTCTCTCTTGTCGGAGAGACCATGCAGAACGATTGGCGAGACTTAACTAAACCCAAGGGTGTGGAGTTCGAGGAGAAGGAGCTGACGCCGAGTTACGGCCGGTTCTTTGCCGAGCCGCTGGAACGCGGCTACGGCATCACGATCGGCAACGCGTTGCGTCGCGTGCTGTTGTCCTCGCTGCCCGGCTTCGCGATTACGGCCGTCCGGATGAACGGGGTGTTGCACGAGTTTTCAACCATCCCGGGTGTCAAGGAAGACGTGACCGATATCGTGCTCAACCTCAAGGAAGTGCGCCTGAAGCTCCACGAGGGCGAACAGGTCACCGCTACGCTCAAGGCCAAGGGCGAGGCCCAGGTCACCGCAGCCGACATCACCGGCGGGCCGGGGCTCGAGGTCCTGACCCCGTCGCAGCATATTGCGACGCTGGACAAGGGCGCCGAACTCGACCTGGAACTGGTGATCAAGGCCGGTCGCGGCTACGTTCCCGCCGAACGCGCCGCCGAAGACGAGATCGTCGGCACGATCCGGCTCGACGCGATCTTCTCTCCGATCCGGAAGGTCAACTTCACGGTGACCAACGCGCGCGTCGGGCAGCGCACCGATTACGATCGGCTGGCGATCGAGATCTTCACCGACGGCTCGATCAGTCCGCGCGACGCGCTCACCTACGGCGCGCGCGTGTTGCGCGACCAGATGTCGATCTTCGCGGGCGTCGAGGAAGAAGCCGAAGCGCCGGCCGCGGGCGAGGGTGTCCAGCCGACTCCCACCGCGATCAACGAGTACCTGTACCGGCCGGTCGAGGGCTTGCCGATTTCGGTGCGAGCGTTCAACGGGCTGCAGAACGCCGACATCAAGTATATCGGCGAGCTGGTCCAGCGCACCGAGCAGGACATGCTCAAGATCAAGAACTTCGGCCGCAAGTCGCTCAACGAGATCAAGGAAGTGCTGGCCGACATGGGCCTGTCGCTCGGGATGCGCCTGGACAATCTGCCGCCGCGCAGCGAGCTCGACCGGATGTGGGAGGAGCAGGAGCGGCGCGAGTCGGCCTAGGCCGCGCAGCCTGCCAGAGGAACACCGGATGCGTCATCTCAACCAGGGCCGCAAGCTCAACCGGACCGGCGCTCATCGCAAGGCCCTGTTCCGCAACCTCGTTCTAGCGCTGATCCGGAGCGGGCGAATCACGACCACCGACGCCAAGGCCAAGGAGCTCAGGCGCTACGCCGACCGGATGGTTACGCTCGGCAAGCGCGGCGACCTGAGCGCGCGCCGGCGCGCGTTCGCGTTTGTCCAGTCGCGCGACGCGGTGAAAAAGCTGTTCGACGAGATCGCGCCACGGTTCAAGGATCGCGCCGGCGGCTATACGCGGGTGATCAAGTACGGCTTCCGTCGCGGCGACGCCGCCGACCTCTCGATCATCGAGTTCACCGGCTCCTCCGAAGAGGCCAAGGCCAAGAAGCCACGCAAGAAAACCCCGACCCGCAAAGAACAACCAGAGCGAGAAAAACGCGCCGCCGCCGGCTAACCCGAAGGCACGTTCGTCTTACGCCTCTCCCTCTACGCTTCAAAGATGCGCTCTTCTCCTACGCCTCTCGCTGACCAGGGAGAGGCCGGCGAGCGATGCGCTCGCCGGGTGAGGGTATCTTCTTCCTACCCTCTTCCAGCAACTTAGCCCGCAGCGCCATGTGCGCGCTTCTGAGCCCGGCGAGAATCCCGTCCTCGAAGTTCCATTCCGGCGCCGCGATCAGATCGGGAAAGTCGTGCGGATTGCGGATGTCCTCTGCGGTCAGTCCCGGATGAATCCGCCGCGCCAGCTCGAGCACTTTGCGCTCCTGCTGGCCGATCAATTCGAGCATCAGCCGATCGATTGTCGCCAGGGCCTTTCGCGCGTCGCCGGGCACGCCGCCTATGCCGCGCTCTTCGGAGCGCGGGTCTCGAACTCCAGTCCGCGCGCTCCGGCGTCGACCTTCACTCGCGAGCCGTCGCGGATTTCGCCCGCCAGCAGCTTGCGTCCCAGCGCGGTCTCCAGCTCGCGCTGGATCATGCGTTTGAGCGGCCGCGCTCCGTATACCGGATCATAGCCGCGCTCGGCGAAGTAGTCGCGCGCCTTTTCGCTCAGCTCCAGCTCGATCTTGCGCTCGCTGAGGCGCTCGCGCAGCCGCGCGAGCTGGATATCGACGATCTTGCGCAACTCGTCGCGCTGCAGCGGATGGAACACCACGATCTCGTCGATCCGGTTGAGGAATTCCGGCCTGAAACTCTGCCTCATCACCTCGAGGCATTCCTCTTTCATCTTTTCGTAGTCCTGTCCCTTGAACGACAGGATCAACTGGCCCGCGATATTCGAGGTCATGATCACGACTGCGTTCTTGAAATCCACGGTGCGGCCCTGGCCGTCGGTCAGCCGCCCGTCGTCGAGAATCTGGAGCAGCACGTTGAAAACGTCCTGATGGGCCTTTTCGATTTCATCGAACAGAATCACGCAGTACGGACGCCGGCGCACGGCTTCGGTCAGTTGCCCGCCCTCGTCGTAGCCGACGTAGCCGGGCGGCGCGCCGACCAGCCTCGATACGGTGTGCTTCTCCATGTACTCGGACATGTCGATACGAATCATCGCGCCTTCGTCGTCGAACAGGAATTGCGCGAGCGCCCGCGCCAGCTCGGTTTTGCCTACGCCGGTCGGTCCGAGAAAAATGAACGAGCCGATCGGCCGGTTGGGATCCTTGAGCCCGGCGCGCGCCCGCACCACCGCGTCCGCCACCGCCGAGACCGCTTCGTCCTGGCCGATGACGCGCTTGTGCAGATGCTCCTCGAGATGGGCGAGTTTCTGCACGTCGCCTTCCATCAGGCGCGATACCGGAATCCCGGTCCATCGCGCGACCACCTGCCCGATGTCCTCCTCGTCGACTTCTTCCTTGATCAGCCGATCGCCGCCGCCCTTCTTGATCAGCTTCGATTCGTGCTCGGCGAGTTGCTTTTCGAGGCCCGCCAGCTTGCCGTATTGAAGCTCGGCGAGCTTGTTGAGATCGTACTCGCGCTGCGCTTTTCCGATCGCGAGCCTGGTCTGCTCGATCTCGGCCTTGAGCCTGGAGATTCCCTCCAGCCCGGCCTTCTCGCCTTGCCATCGCGCATTCAGCGCGTCGCGCTTTTCGCGCACCTCGGCGATTTCCTTTTCGAGCCGGGTCAATCTGTCGCGCGAGGCCTGATCGGTCTCGCGCTTGAGCGCCTCGCGCTCGATCTCGAGCTGCATGATACGGCGGTTGACTTCGTCGAGCTCGACCGGCAGCGATTCCTTTTCGGTGCGCAGCTTGGCCGCCGCTTCGTCGATCAGGTCGATCGCCTTGTCGGGCAGGAATCGGTCCGCGATGTAACGCTTGGAGAGCATCGCCGCCGTCACCAGTGCGGAGTCCTTGATCCGGATCCCGTGATGGACTTCGTAGCGTTCCTTGAGCCCGCGCAGGATCGAAATGGTGTCCTCGACGCTCGGCTCATTCACCATCACGGGCTGAAAGCGCCGCTCCAGCGCCGCGTCCTTTTCAATATGCTTGCGATATTCGTCCAGCGTGGTGGCGCCGATACAATGCAGCTCGCCGCGCGCGAGCATCGGCTTGAGCAGGTTGGAGGCGTCCATCGCGCCCTCGGCGGCGCCGGCGCCGACCACCGTGTGGACCTCGTCGATAAACAGGATCACGTCGCCGGCCGATTCCTGGACTTCCTTGAGCACGGCTTTGAGCCGCTCCTCGAATTCGCCCCTGAACTTAGCGCCCGCGACCAGCGCGCCCATGTCGAGCGCGACCACCCGCCGCTTCTTGAGGCCCTCGGGCACGTCGCCGGCTACGATTCGCTGGGCCAGTCCTTCGACGATCGCGGTCTTGCCGACTCCCGGCTCGCCGATCAGGACTGGATTGTTCTTGGTGCGGCGCGAGAGCACCTGGATCACGCGGCGGATCTCCTCGTCGCGCCCGATCACCGGATCGAGCTTGCCTGCCGAGGCCATCGCGGTCAGGTCGCGTCCGTAGCGTTCGAGCGCCTGGTAGGTCGCCTCGGGATTGGAGGAGGTCACGCGCTGACTCCCGCGCACCTTCTTGAGCGCATCCATCAGCTTGGCGTGAGTGAGTCCCGCTTCGCGCAGGATCTTCGAAGCGGCGCCGGGGTCGTCGAGCGCCGCGACCAGCGCGTGCTCGACCGAGATATACTCGTCCTTCAGCTTGGCGGCTTCTTGCTCGGCGCGCGCGAGCACGCGGCCCATCCGCTGCGTCATGTAGACCTGGGCGGAGTCAGCGCCGCTTCCGGTTACGCGCGGCAGCTTGTTGACTTCGTCCTTGAGCTTGCCGAGCACGGCGGCGCGATCGACGCCGGCGAGCTTGACGATCGACGAGGCCAGTCCCTGCTCGTCCTCGAGCAGCGCGACCAGCAGATGCTCGACATCGACGGCCTGATGATGGCTGCCGAGCGCGGCGCTCTGCGCGCGCCCGAGGGCTTCCTGTAATTTTTCGGTATAGCGGCTTGGATCCATTGGCATAGAAGTTAACCATTTTCAGGGCCCCGGCAAGCGGGCTTTGCAAACGCCCGTGACGCGGCGGGCGAGTTCCGGTCTCCCTAACGGCCGTTACATCCTGCCTCGATTTATCGCACCGGAATGTGTAAGAGTCGAATTCAGAACCGGCGCCGGTCTACTCTCATCGATTGAGGCCAGGCGCCGAGACTCGGTCTATTCGGAGGAGCCATGGATTTCAATTACAGCCCCGAAGACGAAGCCTTTCGCCGGGAGCTACGCGGTTGGCTCGAAGCCAATACGCCCAAGGACTTAAAGCCGCGCGGCGATATCGACATGCTGCACGAGGAATCGCCCGACGATTGGGGGCGGCGCCTGGTGTGGCATCGCAAGATGCACGCAGCCGGATGGGTCGGAATCAGTTGGCCCAAGGAATACGGCGGGCGCGGCGCCACCATGATGCAGCAGCTCATCTACAACGAGGAGATCGCGCGTGCGGGCGCACCGCCGCTCGTCAACGGTCTCGGCATCATGCTGGTTGGTCCCACGCTGATCCATTGGGGCACCGAAGAGCAGAAGAAACGCTACGTCCCGAAAATCCTCGCGGCTGAGGAAATCTGGTGCCAGGGATACTCGGAGCCCAACGCCGGTTCCGATGTCGCCTCGCTGCAGACCCGCGCGGTCGAGGAAGGCGACTATTTTGTCGTCAACGGCCAGAAGGTCTGGACCTCGGATGCCCATCATGCCGACTGGTGTATCCTGCTCGTGCGGACCGATCCGGACGCGCCCAAGCACAAGGGAATCAGCTATGTGCTGGTCGATATGCATAGCCCCGGCGTCACGGTGCGCCCGCTGGTTCAGATCACCGGTGACAGCGGCTTCAACGAGGTGTTCTTCGAAGACGTCAAGGTGCCCCGCAAGAACCTGATCGGCGAGAAGAACCATGGATGGCAGGTCGCGATCACCACGCTGATGTTCGAGCGGGCGGGAATCGGCGGCGCCCGCGACATGCTCGGCCAGGTAAAGGAGCTCGCCGCGCTGGCCCAGACGGTCAGGCGCAACGGCCACACGGCCTGGGACGATTCGAGCGTGCGGCAGAAGATCGGCGCGTTCGCCAGCGAGGCGACCGCGATCAAGTACACCGGCTATCGTCAGTTGACGCGGCGCCTGAAGGGCTTGCCGCCGGGGCCCGAGGGCTCGCTGGTGAAGCTCGGAACCAGCGAGCTCAACCTGCGCGTGAACAACTACGCGATGGAGTTGCTCGGGGCGTACAGCCAGATCGAGTACAAGGCGCCGTTCGCGATCGATCGCGGCAAGTGGTCGTACCGGCTGCTGGCGTCGCGCGCGCTGACGATCGCGGGCGGCACCAGCGAGATCCAGCACAACATTATCGGCGAGCGGGTTCTGGGATTGCCCAAGGGCTAAGCGAAGCGCCGATTCGAGGAACCAAAAGGGCAGCCGCTTGTGGCTGCCCTTTTTTCCTTGGGCGGTTCGAATGCAAGGCCGGCGGGACGCCGGCCCTACTTCGGATCAATGTTTCGTAGCGCCGACCGGAGCCTGCCCTGAGTCCGACCGAAGGGTGCCGGTTCTTCTCCTGAAGTAGGACCGGCGTCCCGCCGGTCCATGCGCTGGCGGCGCCCTCAGCGGCGCGCGACTTGCGATAGCAAGTCGCGCGCGGCGTCTTCCGGTTCGCGCCTGCGGCAAAGCCGCAGGCGCGGGAGAGACAATAAGGTGCGCTCATCTACAGTTCGGCGCGCTCGCGCTCCGCAACCGGCCAAGGTCTGCTGTAGACGCGAAGTCAATCGCCATTGGGTCAGCCTCTATTTCGTCGCTGAGGCCAGGGCCTCTTTGACCAGCTCGCTGGCCACTTTTCCGTCCAGGCGCGCGCCGAATTCCTCGCGCAGCGCCTTCATCAGCGGACCCATCTGAATCGTGCCCGCCGCGATTTTCCCGGCGATCGCCGCCTTCAGCTCGTCGGCGCCCAGGCCCGCGGGAATGTAAGCGTCCAGCAGGCGCGCCTCGGTCTCGTTCTGCGCGATCAGATCGGCGCGCTTGGCCTGCTTGGCGAATTCGAGCGCTTCTTCGCGGCGCGAGCGCTCGCGCTTGAGCACCTGGACGATCTCGTTTTCGTTCGCCTCGCGGCAAACGTCCTTCTCGACGCGCGTGATCTCGGCGATCACGCTGCGCAGCACCATGGTGCGGCGCTCGTCGCGATTCTTCATCGCGGCTTTGAGGTCATCTTGGAGCTTCTTTTTCATGCAGCCTCAGTCGGAAGCGGCCTTCGCGGCGGTCTTGTCCTTCTCGACTACGTCTTCCCACGCCGGTTTGGCCACTTCCGTCCAGGTCTGGCCGTCGAGGCGATACTTGAACACCAGCGCGCGGCGTTTGCCGGTCGCTTTGCCCTTGCCTGTTCCTTCAGCGGGGCCTTTGTACTCCTTGCCTTCGAGCTTGGCGGACACCTGGACTTTGCCGCCGCTGTTTTGCGGGAAGTACTTTAGCTTGCCATTTTCGAGGTCGACGTAGATCTGGCCCGATGCTTTCTTCTCGCTTTCGTCGCCGACGTAGCTCTCCGACTCCGATTCGACGGTATCGATAAGCTTTTTCTGGAGCGCCGGCGTGAGCGGGTTCGCGCGCGTGACGGTACCGCCGCCACCCGCCGCGCTGCCTCCGCCGCCGCTGTAGAGATCTTTCTTGACCTCGATCGCATGGAGATCGCGGGCGCCCGCGAACATCCCAAGCGCCAGACCCGCAACTACGATTACTGTTCCCGTCAAGCCTGCCCTTCGTGTCATGGCCCCTGTCCTCCGTACCACACCGACCTATACCACGGCTTCGGATGGCGCCAAAAGCGAGTGAGCGACACTCAGGCGCTCCGCAGAGCGAAGCGAATCGGCACCAGCACCCAGCTCGCGACGTTGGCTCCGCCGCGCTCGGCCGCGACGAAGCGCCATCGGATCCGTACTGTGTCGACCGCCGCGCGATCGAGCGCGTCGAAGCCGGAGGATTGTGCGATCTCGACGCGCGCGACCGAGCCGTCGGCCTCGACCAGGACGCGGAGCAAGACGCTCCCCTCCTGGTTTTCGCGCCGCGCGATCTCGGGATAGGCGGGCGGCGGACTTTGATCGTAGAGGGCGTGCGCGTCGGCGGTGCCGGCGGCTCCGGAACCTAACCCCCCGTTCCCCTTCCCTGAGGACGGGAAGGGGGGACTGGAACTCGCCACGCCGATGCGGCTGCGCTGCTCCTCAGTGGCGCCGGCCTCCCGGCCGGTGCCTTTCGTGGACCGCGTTGGCGAGAGGTCTGCGAGCTGCTCGGGAGCGAGCGCTGCGCGCGACGCCTCCAGCGCGGCGCGACGGGTGGCGCTGCGCGCCGCGGCGCCGCGCCGGAGGCGTGCCGACCTTCGCGGGCGGCGTTCCCGACGCATCCGCTGCGCCGGCATCGCCGGCGCGGGCATCTCTCGCGCCGCCATTGTCGACCAAATATGCGAGCACGTAGCACGAAGGCTGCCGCGCCGCCGACGGCAGGGCGAGGACCGCCAGGACGGCCACCAGATGCGCGATCGCCGAGGCGATCGCGGCTACGATCGGAGTGCGCCGGCTCGATGTGCTGAAAGTGCCTTCGTTCAATTTCCGGCCGCCTTGATCCGCGGGCGCGGCGGCCGGGATGAAGCCAGGATGAGGCAGGTCCGATCGTCACGAAGCGCGCGACCGGTCGCATCTCCTGGAGCCTCCCTCGCCCGCGAAGTTCATCGGCTCCTCGATTCGTCCGGTGGCCTGGCTCGGAGTTTCGTGGCCCGTGGCCGCGACGCTCCATACAGTTGCGGGGCAGCGCCGGCCTTTCACCGGCTTTCCCGACCGAATCGCAACAAACAATACGCTCCCGGCGATTTCAGTCAATCGCCTGAAGCGGCTGCCGGCACGACGATCCGATTGTCGCGGCTAGGCCGCGTCGTAGCAGATGAACTCGATCAGATGACGGTTCGGGTCGAACAGGTAGATCGATTTTCCCGGTCCCTTCGCGCCGGCGGAGTCCCCGGGCGCGCGCATATTGCCCACCCTCTCGAACGCGTCCCCGTACTCGACGCCAAGTTCGCGGATGCGGGCGAACGCGCGATCGAACTCCGGGCGCGTCACGGAAAACGCTAAATGCCGCGCGCCCTTGGTCCCAAACGGCGCCAACTGCAGCACCATCCCGGGCGTCACGCGAATCGTCGAGAACGGCGTGCCGTCGCGCTCGCCCTCGTAAGTCATGCCCAGGACTTTGGTGTAGAACTCGATGCTTTTTTCGCGATCGTTCACGTCCAGAATCAGATGGTCCAGTTGAAGCTGCATCGACGAGCCTCCTTAACCCTGCGGCGGACTTTGCGCCTGAATGTAGCGCATCGCGCACACGCTGTTTCCCTCGGTATCCTCGAAGCGGATCATTTTACCGACCCCGACGATCTCGTACTCGTCCAGCACGAGCTTGCCGCCGTTGGCGACGACCGCGGCTTTGATCGCGCCGAGGTCATCCACCGAGACCGTGCACTCGAAGCCGACCCGGCTCCGCCCGGTGACCGGCTCCGGCCGCTTGCTCATGGAACCGTGGATTCCGGGGTCGGCGGCGCTGCCGGTGTGGATCATATAGAAGTCGGGAGGTCCCCAGGCCTCGAAGCGCCAGCCGAAGACCCGCTGGTAGAAGCGCCGCGCGCGATCGATGTCGTCGGCCTCGATGTCGAAGTGTGCAATGTTGTTTGGCATGGGGTCGAATCTAGTTCGTCTCGGCTCGACGGTCTAGCGCGATTGTGTCATAGAACATCGAGAATGCGACAAGAATCGGAGAGCGAACTGCTGGTCCGGACGCTGGCGGTCGGATGCATGTCCGGGACGATTCTCGAACCGCATTCTCACGACTGGGCGCAGCTCGTCTACGCCTCCGACGGCGTGATGACCGTCCAGACCGACGAGGGAACCTGGGTCGTACCGGCACACCGGGCGGTCTGGATTCCGGCCGGCATCAGGCATTCGGTCGCGATGTCGGGTTGGGTCTCGATGCGGACGCTGTACATCTTGCCCCGGCTCGCGCGGGCGCTGCCGCGCCGATGCTGCGTCATCGCGGTTCTGCCGGTCCTGCGCGAGCTGATTCTGCAGACGATTGCACTGGGCATGTTGCGGCGGGCCGTCCCCGAGCATCGGCGGATGGCGGCGTTCATGCTCGACCAACTCCGCGTGCTGCCCGCCGTGGCGCTCGAGCTGCCGATGCCCCGCGATGCGCGCGCGCTGCGCCTCGCTCTGCGCCTGCGCGAGAACTGCGGAGAGACCGCCTCGCTCGACCGGCTCTCGCACGCGGTGGGCGCGAGTCGTCGCACGCTGGAACGTTTGTTCAGGAGCGAGACCGGCATGTCGCTGGGCCGATGGCGTCAGCAAGTGCGATTGCTGCAGGCGATGCGCCTGCTGGCGCGCGGCGAGCCGGTCACGTCAACCGCGCTCGAAGTAGGCTACGAGAGCCCGAGCGCCTTCATCGCCGCATTCTCAAACGCGCTCGGCACGACGCCGGGCCGCTACTTCAAAACGAACGAGAATCGCTCCGCGTAGATTCCTCGCTTCGGAGACTCCGCTCGGAATAACAAAGTAAGAATGCTCGCTCCCTACCTGTCGTCCCGAGCGCAGCGAGGGATCTACGCGGAGCGATTACTCCACACTCCGACCTGCGCAGAGGCTCCGTTCCAGTTCTAGTCCCTGGGCCGCCACAGCGCAGCTAGGCGATACGGGTGCGGCGCAGGTAGTCGAGGAACAGCAGCGCAAATATCAGGTCGGCGCTGGCGAAGCCCGGCATCCGCCACGACAGGTCGCCGGCCCTCCACAGCACGCAGACCGCGGCGAACACCAGTACCTTTCCGATGATGGCGAGCGGGATGTAGACGCGATACTTGCGCGCATCGTAGGCGAGGCACGTGTAGGCATAGCCGTAGCTGGCGACCAGCGCCGCCGCGACATAGGGCAGCGCCAGATTGGGGCCGTCTACCGGGTCGAGCCCGAGGATAGGAAACAGCCCGCCCCGCAGGAAGAGCAAGCCTGCGGCTACCGCGAAGTTGAAGGCCGCGGAAATAGAGAAAAGTTTGTGCGCATAGGTATCCATCGTGGTCCTAACCCAAGCAGTACGCGCGCGCGCATCCGAGTCAATGGTTGAACGCGGCTAAAGCTCCGGCAGTGGGATGGTGATCGTGTCGTAGACCGTAATTCTCGGACCATACGCGGCTTGAAAGATTCCAATCCCCTCGGCGGGCCTGATTAGGTTGGTCCGATCGAAGATGTTGAGCAGCGTGATCCGGTTGATGACTTCGCCCAGGTGCGGAATCTTGAAACTTCTTTGTCCGCTCAAGTCTGCCTGTACCACATGAGGAAGCGATTCCAGGTCCGCGAAGCCGCCGCGCAAGCCGCTGCTATAAAGAGCGTCAAGGCTGAACGCATATGGCTTCCAGTTGTAGGTGATTCCCCCCGACGCGCCATAAAGCGGTTGATGGTCCAGAACGATATAGTGCCGGTTGATGTAGGCCAGCTCATCGGGATCGAAGTTGAACTGTCCGGTGGCAACGCCTTTCTGCATGTTTCGCCCGATAGTCGCGCTGCCATGAATCGAGAGATCCTTAGCGTTGTACGTAATCGCGGTTTCAGTGCCCCAGATGTAACCGTGCTTGTAGTTGAACGGAGCGAATATAGGCACCACGCCGAACTGCCCGGTATCCAGATAGTGTTTGGTGTACTCATAGAAACTGTCTTCCGACACCGTGATATGCGGCGTGAGCTGATGAACGATGCCGACGTCCCATTCGTAGTCGTCTTCGGTCTCCGGGTTAACTGTCCCCGTCCCCGCTTCGCCGGTGGTCCCGGCAAAGGCGGCCGGAGCGCCCGGCGAGATTCCCTGGAAGCTCGGAACCTGCATGTAGCGGGCGAAACCTCCATGCAGCGTCGTGTCGGGCCGCGGCAAATATACCAGGTTGATAGTCGGATCGACCTGGTTTCGGCTCGTGAAGCCGCTCAAGCGATCCCAGCGTAACCCGAAGTTCGCCCGAACCTTCTCAGTGATCTGCCAGGTATCGTCCGCGTACAGTCCCGAAAGCAGATTGATCGCGTTCGCGTTGTTGATCACCCGGACTGGAGCAAACGGCGGTCCGGCCTGCGAGCCGTCGGGATCGAGCTTGAAGACCAGCGAGTCATCGTCCGCTTCTACCCCGTATTCGCCCAGGTAGCAGCCGGCGCCAATCGTGTGCGAATCGCCAAGCTTGTAGGTCAGGTCGCCTTCAATCGTATTGTCGAGGTCGCTATGAAAGGCGGTTGACGCCACGCCCTGATAAAGGAGCTCCCCGGTGTCGTCGGGTTCGAACTTCTGCGAGATGTAGTGTGCCGAGTAGGCGAGTTGATAGGTCAGGCCGGGCGCGGGCGCTCCGTTCAGCGCCAGGATTCCCAGGTAGTCGCGAAAATTGAGATGTGAGTTGATATCCGCGGAGGGCTGAATAGTTACCCCGGTAAGTTGGAATTGCGGTGTCAGATTGGCCTGATTGGGGAGCTGGTTGTCGCTGGCGGCGGCCGAGGTCAGCAGACTCAACCTGGTGGTCGGAGTCAGATCATAGGTAAAGAACCCGAATCCCTGGCCTTGATTGGTATGGTCGTGAATTGCATCCGGCGCCGGCGTAGCAGAGCTGAAGGCGGTATTGCTCTGGCTATAAAGGGCGCTGACGTAGTAGCCGAAGTTGCCCTCGCAGCCGCCGTATTGGAAGCTGGGCTGGATCGTATTGCGCTGCCCGCCATACATGCTGACGCTGCCGCCCGGCTGCTCGCATCCATCCTTGGTCTCGATATTGACCACCCCGCCGGTGGCGTAGCTGTAGCGCGAAGGCAGGATACCGTCGAGCAGGCTTAGCTGTTTGATAAACATCGGATTTATCATCGAGACGAACGGCGGATTGGTGTTGATGTCGAGCGGCACCATCACGCCGTTTATCTGGTACTGAAACTGCGGCCCTTCGGTGTTGCGTATATGGATCTGTTGATTCTGATCGATCGCCACGCCCGGCATCTGAACCAGAACGTCGGTCAGCGTGGTGTCGTCCCCACGCGGCAGGTTGGCGATGTCCTGCGCCGTGACGGTGTATTTGTTGGCGCCGGTCGTGGATACGCTGTTTTGCCCGACGATCCGGCTCCCCTGTATCGGCAGCGTCAGTGCTTGCTCCGAATCGAGCGTGACCGACAGCGTTTGCCCGGCCGCCGGCGGGAACGTGACGATCAGGGTCGCAGGCTTGAATCCCGCTTTGGCCGCTACCAGTGAATAGACCCCCGGCCGTGCGGGCCCGATCCTGAACTGCCCCGTCGTCGTCGCTGGCCGCAGTGGCGATTCTCGCGCCGTTTGCGGCCCGAAGTTCGAGCGTCGCCTGCGGCACCGCCCGCCCCAAAGCATCGGTGATCGTTCCGCCGATCTTCTGATCGCCGTGACCGCCGGCCCAGGACAGAGAAGCGCCCGCGACGGTCACGATCACGATGGTCAGCATCGCGACGATGCCCAGCGCATTCGCCGGCCGAAAGTTCGATCCGAGCACCAGATATTAATAATGAAACTGATTCTCAACATCAACCCGGCGTTCACGATCAAACACCGCCAAGCCAAACGCTAAACGCGGCGGCGCGCCGGCCCGGCTCTAGACGTTCGGCAAAGAGAACCGGTCCGCTTAGATTTCTTCCCGCGAACTCAGGAGGGGTTCTCGCTTCGTAAACTGCCACTCAAATGCGAGTAGCGAAGCTCCGGGTCCTTCGGCCACGTTGCCGCAGGAGCGGGCAAACCGTGCGGTCGAAAGTCAATTCCTTTGAGCCTTCGGCGCGGCTCGGGTGAAGGCCCCTACAGAGCCCTAATCCACGATGATCTCTGCGTGACTGGCGAGCTCTCAGGTTGCTTCGTTACATCGGACGCAACCTTTAGGGGCAAGCTGGAGCCGCACTTTGGGCATCACAAACGTAGCCGTGATTCCCGACGCAGGCGCCGCCTGGTTCAAACTCAGAGCCTGGTGGACAGCAGCAGGAGCGGTTCGGGTCAGCAGTATTACAGCATTCAGTCCCACAGGCGTACCATGTGCTGCCGTAGCAGGCTCCCGCACAGCAAACTCCCGGCACAAACCGTGCCGCAGGGCCCCGCAGTTGTTGGAGTCAGTCTGCGTGTTCACGCACTGAGCGGAGAGTGCGCCGGCCGGACACTGCGTCGTGGTGTTCGGGTTGTTGCAAGCTATCCCGGGGCAGGTCGCTTGTAAGCAAACCCCACCGGGGCAGGTGTTGCCGCAGGCTCCGCAATTGGAAGGGTCGGTGTTCGTGTTTGTGCAATTTCCTCCGCAGGACACCTTGAGGGGGCACGCAAGTCGCTGTCGGTGTGGGGGTCGGGGTCGGTGTCGGGGCGGGCGTTAGTGTGGGTGTGGGCGTCGGCGTGGGAGTCGGGGTCGGCGTGGGCGTGGGCGTAGGTGTCGGGGTCGGCGTGGGAGTTGGTGTCGGCGTCAGAGTAGGAGTCGGCGTCCGCGTAGGCGCTGGCGTGGGGGTTGGTGTGGGCGTGTGAGTTGGGGTCGGTGTCCGGGTAGGAGTTGGGGTCGGGGTCCGCGTAGGAGTCGGCGTCGGTGTCCGGGTAGGGGTCGGGGTCGGTGTCCGGGTAGGAATTGGCACGAGAGTCGGCCCAAACGCGCCGGGGCATCCATGGAGTTTCAGGCATTCTTCATAATTCAGATAGCCATTAAAGTTCTCGCCTGGCGCGACCGGCAAACATGGGCAAGTTCGAAGTAGAACATTAGGTCCGACCTCCGCGCCGGTTCCGGGCCCGTTGTTCTGCGGCCCGCACCCAACGAAGGCCACAGGCGCCAGCGCGAGCCCTGAGCACGCAAACAGGACGAACAGGATTGCCCGCCTCAGGTGAGGTCGGTTCGTGATAGCTTTAGCCGGAATTTCCGTTTTGAGCCCCCAATTGCAAGTCCCCCTATAGACCCGAAGGCCTCACTCTGCAAGGTTCCACGCCGTTTTGTTCCACAGCCTATCCCGCGGCGCCAGAGGCCAGTTTCGCGTCGGGCGGGCGCGCGTTGCGAGGAACTCTTCTCCCCGCTAACCCCTCCCCAAGGCCGTTTTTTCGATCGAGCGCCGCCGAATCGAACGATACCCGACGGCGCGCTCGCGCGGCTGTTCAGGCGTTCAGGAAAGAGAATCGCCCCCGTAGAATCCTCCCTGTGCAGACTCCGGTCGGAATGACAGCCAAGGGTTCCTCAAGGCGTCACCCGTCATACGAGAACTGAGCAACCTCCCGCTCGGGTAATTCCCCACTCAAATGTGCACGGCGAAGCTCCGGCTCCCTCGCCCGCGCTGCCGCAGGAGCATGCCCTGAGCCTCGAAGGGAGGGCAAGCCGCGCGGTCGAAAGTCAATTCCTTTGAGCCTTCGGCGCGGCTCGGGTGAGGGTCCCTACAGAGCCCTAATACACGACTACTTTCTGTATGACCCTCACCCCCAACCTCCCCCGGCCAACGGTAGAGGGAACAGAGAACCGTGCGACGAGCAGAAAGTAAACGCGGTACTCGCCCGCACCGTAGGCGAGGCAGGCGTCGGCAAGGCGTAGCTGGCGACCCGCGCCGCCGCGACATAAGGAAGGGCCGGATTGCCGCCAGCCACTGGGTCGAGCCCACAATAGCAAAGAGCGAATTCGAAAGCGCTTTTTCTTTGAGCTTCTCGGAGGTAGTATAGTTGGCAAATGAGGCGGAAGTGAGTGACCCTGGTCTGCTCGAAAAATTCCTCGAGTTTAACAACACCTATCGAGCGGGCGATATCGCGAGCGTATTGGGCCTGATGATCACGATGGTGGGCTTCGCAGCAACGCTTTACCAAGTCACGCGATCGCGCCAAGCCGCAGAGGAAGCTCGCGACCATGTGCTCGAACTGAACGCTGTTCACGGTCTCAGCGCCGCCATTCGAGCATTTGAAGACATCCGGAGGCTGCATCGGTCGGAGGCATGGGGAGCCTTGCCAGACAGATATACGTCGCTCCGATTGGAGCTCGTCGCGATCAGACAGCGGACGCCCGGTCTATCGGCTGAGCACCAAAAGAGCATACAGGGAGTCGTTCAACAGCTTTCTACAATGGAACGCCAGGTCGAGCGAATATTGGAGGGAACGAGCGAGCCTGAGATCGCGCGCTTGAATTCTGTTGTCACCCGACAGATCGATCGACTCGGGAATCTGCTGGTGGAATTGCAGAAAAAAATAGAAGGTTGATCACTAAGTATGCTACCCGAAGACAAAAAGCTGGTCACGTTTGCAGAGCGCGTCTACGAAAAGACGGCGAAGGGCGAACTTCGATGGGAGACAACGTCAGACGCGAATGCTTTTGCTGTGTCGTTCCCAAAGTACTCCGTGACCATAGAGCGTGTCCCGGAAACGGAGGATACGAATGAGAGCTTCATGTTGCGAATATCCAACGATCGAGGTCAGACCATCGAGGAGTTTACCAGTTGGCAGGCTCAGAGAGCGGGGTTTGATCACTTGAGGGAACTGTTTGACAGGGCGCGTCGTATTGCAATGGGCCTCGACGAGGCCTTGGACGACCTCCTCGAACAACTTGACGAGCCCCGACGACTAAAGTCCTAAGCGCCCAGTCAGATGTTGGACGCATAAGAGCGACGGCTCTTTTGGGAGCCTCCTTTCGACTAGGGGGAACCGGAGCGGCCTCTAAACCGTAGCTTTCGACCGATTTGACATCCCCCCGCGACAGCGTTATGAACTGCAATTCAGAAACTGAATTTCGATTCAGTTCGATTCGATGAGCATCCGCGAGCGGCATTTGCGGGAACGTTCGGCGCGGCGCGAGGCTATCCTGGCCGCCGCTGCCAGCGTGTTCGCCGAGCATGGGCTCGACGGCGCTACGATCGAGATGGTCGCGCGCGAGGCCGAAGTTGCGGTCGGCACGATCTATCTCTACTTTGTTTCGCGCGACGATCTTTACCTTAGCCTTATCACCGAGCGCGTGCGCGGATTGCGGACGCGTTATCTGGAGATCCAGGCGCGCGGGCTCGAGGCGCGCGCCGAGCTTCGCGCGATCACGGCTGCCTACCTCGACTACCTGCGCGAGTCGCGCGGCTTGTTCCTTACCCAGCTATCGGTCGCGCAGAGCCGGCTTTTCAAGCAGCTCAGGCGCAAGGCGGAGATCGATTCCCTCAAGCGGCTGATGGCGCTCAGCCGCGAGGTGTTCGGACTGTGGGAAAGCTCGGTCGGCCGGGCTTACGACGCTTACTGCGATGACGGCCCGAGCAAGCGCTCGCGCGGACGCGCGCAGATGGCGGCGATTCTGTGGGCGAGCCTCAACGGCGCATTTCTGCTGACCGGCGACCCGGATGCGTTCCGCGACGTGACCGGCCTGGATTCCGCCGACTTCGTCGAGCGAACCTTCGACTTTCAACTCGCCTCCGCCGGTATCAGTATCGCCGCGCACAATGGCAAGACGGTTCCCCTTCCCTCACAGGGAAGGGGCCAGGGGTTAGGTAATGCCAAGACGTTTCCCCTTCCCTCGCAGGGAAGGGGCCAGGGGTTAGGTAACGGCAAGACGTTTCCCCTTCCCTCACAGGGAAGGGGCCAGGGGTTAGGTTATGGCAGGCCGATCCCCCTTCCCTCGGAGGGAAGGGGCAAGGGGTTAGGTTCCGGGCGCACAAGCGGCACCTCTTACTCGGCTCACGCCAAAGACGTTAAGAAGATCGCCAGGAACATAGAGAGACAAAAGGAGCAGACCCGGCCGGACGCGGCCTGGACGGACGAGGCGGCGCGCATAGATCAAGGAGAGAGCCTATGAAATTCACATGGTTTCATCTGATGCCCTATCGGTTCCTGCCCGAGGACTTCAAGGACAAGTATCGCAGCGTGTGGGTGGACATCCCGCGCAACCTTTACGATCCCAAGGTCGGGCACAAGCTCTACAACGACTATCTCGATCAGCTCGAATTCGCCGATCGGATGGGCTTCGACGGTATCGGCGTCAACGAGCATCATCAGAACGCCTACGGGATGATGCCGTCGCCCAACCTGATGGCGGCGGCGCTGACCCGGCGCACCCGCAACGCCAGCATCGTCGTGCTGGGCAACTCGATCGCGCTCTACAATCCGCCGATCCGCGTCGCCGAGGAGTTCGCGATGCTCGACGTGATGAGCGGCGGGCGGCTGGTCGCGGGCTTTCCGGTCGGCACCTCGATGGACACCAACTTCTGCTACGGCGTGATCCCGGCCGAGATTCGCCCGCGCTACTATGAGGCGCACGATCTGATCTTGAAGTCGTGGAAGGAGGAAGAGTCTTTCGCCTTCGACGGCAAGTACACCAAGCTCCGCTACGTCAACCTGTGGCCCAAGCCGATTCAGAAGCCCCATCCGCCGATCTGGATTCCGGGCGGCGGCTCGGTCGAGACCTGGGACTTCTGCGCCGATCACGACTACCAGTACAGCTTCCTGTCGTTCTTCGGCTATATCCAGGGCAAGAAGGTCGCCGACGGCTACTGGGACGTGATGGCAAAGAAGAACAAGGAACCCAATCCCTACAGCATGGGCTTCGTCCAGGTGGTGTGTGTCGCCGAAACCGACGAGCAGGCCGAGCGCGATTACGCCCCGCACATGGACTACTTCTACAACCGCTGCCTGCACATCTATAACGGCTTCGCCGACGCGCCCGGCTATCGCACGGTCAAGACGATCAAGGCGGGGATGCTCGCCCAGGTCGGCAGGGAGGCGGCGCTTCGGCGCGAGGGGCTTAAGTGGAAGGACTTCCTCAACGAGGGCTACGTGATCGCGGGCTCTCCCAAGACCGTGCGCGAGCGGCTGCGCGAAGCGATGCAGCAGCTACGTTGCGGCCATCTGATGCTGCTCCTGCAACTGGGCTCGATGCCGCCCGAGCTGGTGTACAAATCGACCGAGCTGTTCGCGCGCGAGGTGATGCCGCATCTGCGCGACTTGTGGAGCGACTATCAGGACAAATGGTCGCCGAAGCCGCTGCCGGATAGCGAGCGAGCGATACCGGCGGCGCTGACGGCGGCCATCGGCAAACCCGACGGCGCGCCGCGCGCGGCGTCCGCAACTTCATCGGAGGCGCGTCCGGCAAAATGATTACCACACAGGAGCTTTGCGACGGAAAATTCTCGATCGAGATGCACGTCTATGGGGTCGGCGAGCCGTTGCTGTTCCTGCACAGCGCCGGCGGACTCACCGGCTTCGATCCGTTCCTGGAGGCTCTGGGAGCCAGGTTCAAGGTCATCGCGCCGCATTTCCCCGGCTACGGCGCCTCGACCGGCACCGAGCATATCGACGACGTTTTCGACGCGGTGCTGATCCTGAACGAGCTGATGGACGCGCTCGGCATCCATGCATGCCATGTCGTGGGCCATTCGATGGGCGGGATGCTGGCGGCCGAGCTCGCCGCGTTCGATTCGCATCGCGTGAAGAAGCTGGTGCTGGCGGCGCCGGCCGGCTTCTGGCTCGATCAGTATCCGATTCCCGATTTCTTCGCCGCGCAACTCGACGAAATCGGCCCGCTGCTGTTCCACGATCCGAAGTCGGCGGCGGCGACCTTGATGACGACGATACCCACGGAGTGGAGCGCTATCGAGGCGATGTATGTCGAGCGCGTCAAGCGTCTTGCCACCGCGAGCAAGTTCCTGTGGCCGATTCCCGATCGCGGGCTCAAGAAGCGCGCGTATCGCATCAGCGCGCCGACGTTGATCCTGTGGGGCGACTCGGATCGGCTGATTCCGCCGCCCTATGCGAAAGAGTTCCTGAGCCACATCAAGGGCTCGCGGCTGCATACGATCAAGGAAGCGGGCCACATGCTGATGTACGAGCAGCAGGAAGCGTTCGTCAAGGCGGTGACCGACTTCCTGTCCTGAAGGGGGCGGCCAGCCCGCGATCGCTCCAGGAGCCATCTGGAATCGTGAAGCTCAAAATCGAATTGCCCGACGACCTGTTCGACGCGCAGTTTACCGAGCCCGATTTTACCGCGCGGGTCCGCGAACTCGCGATTTTGGAATTGGTCCGGGTCAAGCGGATGCACGAGCATGAGGCGCAGCGGATGCTCGGGATCGAGCGATGGGAGCTGGTCCAGCGGATGTTGGCGGTGGGAATCGCGCCCACCGAGAAGGTCTTCGAGGAAATCAAAGGCGAGCTGGGCCGCGCGATCGCGGGGCGCGCGCGCAATCGCAAGAGCTAGTCTCGGGAGTAGTGCATGACGACCCGTTCCGTTCGACGCTTGGAAGATGGCTATCGCGCTATGGCTGCCGATGAAGAGCGCGAGGCCGAGGCAGCAGAGTGGGCGGAGGCGCTGATCGTGGATGTTGCTGACGAAGCTAAGGGGAGGAAAAAATCCAAGCGCAGGTCTCAGGCCCACCGTCGTCCACCAACCTGAATGGCAGAAGATCCTTTCGCTTCGCGGGGCAAAGATGAGGGCGGCCGTTTCCGCCGGCTGCGCCAGCATTGGCAGCGCCCGCGGTTCTGATTATGCTGCCCTCCATGCGTCTGCTTCACACCATGATCCGGGTCAATAATCTCGACGAGTCGATCAAGTTTTACTGCGACGCGCTCGGGATGAAGCTCCTGCGCCGGCACGATTTTCCGGCCGGCGAGTTCACGCTCGCGTTCGTCGGCTATGCCGATGAAAGCGAGAACGCCGTCATCGAGCTGACCTACAACTGGGGAAAATCGAGCTACAACCTGGGCGATGCCTTCGGCCATCTCGCGATCGGAGTCGAGGACATTTACAAAACCTGCGCCGATCTCAAGGCGCGCGGCGTCAAGCTGGTGCGCGAACCCGGACCGATGAAGCATGGAACCACGCCGATCGCGTTTATCGAAGATCCCAACGGCTACAGAATCGAGCTTATCGAGCGCAAGGGCACGGCCGCCTGACAACTCGATTCGAGGCGAGGCAGAGCTGAAATGAGAGCGGTGATATTCAACGGCCAGAACCAGATGGCGGTCGCGGACGTGCCCAAGCCCAATCCCGGGCCCGGCGAGGTGATACTCAAGGTCCACGACTGCGGAATCTGCGGTTCCGATCTGCACGCGGTCCAGTATGGGTTTGGAATGGCGCCCGGCACGGTGATGGGTCACGAATTCTGCGGCGAAATCCATCAGCTCGGGCCGCGCGTGAAGGGCTTCGCGATCGGCGAGCGCGTCACGTCGCTGCCGTTCGTTTCGTGCGGAGAATGCGCGAACTGCCGCAACGGCAACGGCATGCGATGCGCCGCGATCCGCTCGATGGGCCTCGGGCAGTTGCCGGGCGCGTATGCCGAATACGTGTTGTGCGGCGCCGGCAGCCTGCTGAAACTGCCCGACAACGTGAGCTCGCGCGAGGGCGCAACCGTCGAGCCGCTGTCGGTCGGGCTTCACGGCGTCAATCGTTCGGGGATTGGGCCAGGCGCCGCGTGCGTCGTGATAGGTGCGGGGCCGATCGGCCTCTCGACACTGTTGTGGTGCAAGGCCAAGGGTGCGCAAGCGGTGGTCGTATCGGAGCTCGCGCCGGGGCGCGTCGATCTTGCCTACAAGATGGGCGCGACGGCGGTGGTCAATCCTCAGAAAGAAAGCCCGGCCCGCAAGGTTCAGGAAATCGCCGGACGAGAGCCCGAGATCGTTTTCGAGTGTGTCGGAGTGAAGTCCATGCTCGATGCGGCGATCGGGATGGTCGCGCCGCGCGGGCAGGTGGTCGTGCTCGGCGTGTGCATGGAGCCGGATCAGATCACGCCGCTCCAATGCATCCTGAAGGAAGTCAGCCTCGACTTCGTGCTGGGTTACAATCACGCGGAGTTTGAAGAGACCATCGCGGCGCTATCGAGCGGCCGAATCGACGTCAAGCCGATGATCACCGACGTGATCGGCGTCGACGAAGTCCCCGAGATGTTCCAGACGCTCCGCAAACCGACCAGCCAGGCGAAAGTGATCGTCGAGTTCGCGCACTGAGCGCTGAACCTCTCCCCCGGCCCCTCTCCGAAACGGAGAGGGGAGTCCGCTGCGCGCCTTTCCGGTTCCCCTTCCCGTATCGGGAAGGGGACAGGAGTCAGGCTAATATGCCGAGGAACATTTGGTCGTCATCATTTGAAGTAACGCGCGCAATCTTTTCCGCGCGGGCCCCAAAGGAAAAAGGCCCGGCGTTTGAGCGCGGGGCCTTTGGGAAGCAGCACGCAGACGTGCTGCTGGCATCCATAAGGAAGACTGCCCTGGGCTAGCTCAGCCTACGGGTACCTCGGTGGACAAGCCCGTTGCGATCAGGTCGGCCTCGGGGTCTCGATTACTGGTGAACTTGGCGACGAAACCCTGCCATTGCGAGTCGGCATCGAGCTTCGCTGCAAACTCGCCATAGGCTTTCCAGTCCGCCGTCTCGGTGATGAAGACTGTACAAGGCGCATTGGTTCCAACTACCTGATTCAGTACGCGAACCCGCGCACCAAGGCGCTCAATGATTTTCTTGGCAGTCGCGACGTTCGCCATAAATTCCTGTGCCCTACCCGGACGCACCCGCCATGCCGCGGTCTGAAGTATCGCCATATTTGGACCTCCTTAATTTTAGGCCGTAATTTTGACCCGACTCCTGCGAAAGTAACTCAGTCAGACGGGCATCGGAGAGATTGACCTTTCCGGCTCAGCTTAGTTCGAATAGCTTCCCTTTCCACGAGCGCGCGGCCAGATCTATCTCGCCCTCGGCACTGATTCTGCGGCCATCGGAGACCTGAGCAACGTTCGCCGTGCGCCACTTGTGCTTCCCTGTACTCTCGTAGGTTCCTTGACCGGCGCCGTTGAGAACGTCCCCATTGTCCAGGTAGGATGCCCAATGCAAACTGAAAGTCCCTTCCTTGCCGCCGCCTACGAAGATCGACGTGAGGAAGGTTGCTCCAAATCCGGTCCCCGTCCCTTCCCAATTCACCTGGTTGAGAAGGCTACCTGCCGGCCCAGGAAGGATAGTGACGGTGATCGATTTCAGCGAATATTCGCCAATCGGTTTACCTGCTGCCATATGGATGTGCTCCCTAGGTAGAGTTAGGTTGGATTCGTTATGACGCTGGTCGACCAAACTCACCTCCTTTGCAAGGTTTTAGAAATACTCGCTGCCCGCGGCTAAGGCTTTGACATTAAGTCGGCCTTCGCGTTCGCCAGATCCACCGGCACCGAGTTGTGCTCGTGGACGATCAGCCATTTTCCTTTGATCTTCTTCAGGCAGTCAGTGGTCCGGAGGACCATCTCGAACTTCTTGCCGCTCTTGTCACTCGTGACCATGTGGCTGGTGTAATGTGCGAAGGCGAGTTTGCCGTCGGTGGTGATGTCGAGGTCGCTGACCTCGTTGGTGATCGGCCCGGCCGCCGCGGTCGCAAAGAAGTCCTCGAAGTCCTTGCGGTAGGCGGCAGCGCCGACATACTGGCGTGGAGGAATAACGTCGAACACGAACAGATCGTCACCGGGCGCGAAGAACTGCATAATTTTGTCGACATCTTTGGCGGCGAACGCCGCGGCGGCTTGCTCTTCCAGCGCCTGGATCTGCCCCTTGTCGTCCGACTTCGCCGCAGCGTTGAATGCGATACCCAGTACGACGACTGCAATGGCTGCCGACCCCAGAGCGAACAACTTCCTCGCGTGACTCGAATTCATGCAATCTCTCCTTCGCTCTCTTTTTTGGACGATCTCTTTGGATTCCAGCCGAGCGGCTGCGCGGCCGGCTACGAAACAGTCGGCGCTCTAGGCCGAAAAAAGGGAACGAATGGCTGACTGCGCTCGTCGGCAGTCGTTTCTGTCACCAACCTGCGCTGATGTCAAGGCTGGCGGGCGCTGGCACCGATTCAAAAGAAGGAGAGACTGGAATCCTCTCCCCCGGCCCCTCTCCGAAACGGAGAGGGGAGTCCGCTGCGCTCGTTTCCGGTTCCCCTTCCCGTATCGGGAAGGGGACAGGGGTTAGGTTCTGGTTCTTCTCTTTGTAGGTAAGCGGTCAGGTTGTTATTCCGAGGAACTCCCGGATCGCCGCCAACGCTTCGGGCTCGGCCAGCGAGGGTGCGTGGCCGACGCCGGGGACTTCCACCAGCCGCACGCCCTTCAGCACCTGGCACATCCGGCGGGCCGTCGCGGCCGAGAGCAGGTCGCTCTCGGCGCCGCGCACGATCAGGATCGGCGCCGTGATGCGCGCGTATTGCATCCAGAGATCCGGCATCCGCGCGGCGGCGCCTGCGGCGCGTGTGGCGCGCCTGACGGCCGGGTCCATCCGGAAAGTCAGGCCGCCGCCGGGGGTCGGCTTCATCAGCGGCGTTACCCATTGGATGACCGCCGGTTCGGGCGCTCGGGCAAGCGACGTATAGAGTTGCCGATAGTAGGCGACGACTTCGGACATATTCGCGAACTCCGAGGGCGCCTCGCCGACGTAGCTCCCGATTCGCTTCGCGCCCGCCGGATCGAGCTCCGGTCCCACGTCGTTGAGGACCAGCTTCGCGACCCGATCGGGATAGCCTCCGGCATAGGCGAGCGAGATTATTCCGCCCATCGAGGTGCCGATCAGCGTGACGTTTGCGATCCCGATCTGATCGAGCGTCGCGGCCAGATCGCCGATATAGCTGGGGATCGTGTAATCCATCGGCGGGCCCCATTGGCTCTCGCCGCGGCCGCGCACGTCGAGCGACATCACGTGGTAGCCCGAGACCAGATGAGGCGCCAGGGCGTCGAAGTTGTGCGCGCATCCGGTAAGGCCGTGGATACACAGCAGCGGCGGGTTTCCTTCGCCGCCGTAGTCGAGATAGCGGAGCTTGAGTCCGTTTGCGCTTACGAATTTGTCGGCAGGCATCGCGTCCTTCGACCGTTCGGCTGTTGACGAATTTGCGGCTCAGACCGTATCAGAAGGCGGCGGAACTTCCTAACTTTACGGCTTTGTGGTTAAGCTGAGCGCCATGGGCCGGCATTTCGCGACCAGTCGTGACGGAACCAAAATCCGCTATGAAATTCGCGGCGATGGAAAGCCGCTGGCGCTGATCATGGGGTTCAGCGGTTCGGGCCGCGCATGGACCGAATCGTTTCTCGAGCTGATCGAACCGCGCTTCAAACTCCTGGTGATCGATAACCGCGGCACCGGCGAAAGCGGCCAGCCGAACGGGCCGTGGACGATCGCGGACATGGCCGCCGACGTTATCGCGGTGCTCGATCACGCGCGCGTCGATCGCGCACTGGTCTTCGGCATCTCGATGGGCGGGATGATCGCGCAGGAGCTTGTGCTCGGTTACCCCGGCCGGGTCGAAGGGCTGGTGCTCGGATGCACCAACTGCGGGAGGAGTCACTCGATTCAGGCAGCTCCGGAGTCGATCGCGAAGCTGGTACCCGAGCCGGGACTCTCACAACAGCAAGCGGCGCTGCGAGCGCTCTCGGTCGCGGTCAGCAAGGAGTTTTTCGGTTCGCCTACCGGTGCGGCTTTCTTTATGCGGATGGCCTCCGAGATGGTGAATTCTCCGATCACTCCGATGGAGACCTACGCGCATCAGGTATACGCGCTCTCTGAGTTCGACAGTTTCGAGCGGCTGAAGGCGATCAACTTGCCGACGCTCGTGATCACCGGCGATCAGGACGCGATAATCCCGTACAAAAACTCCGAAGTCCTAGGCCGCGAAATTCGCGGAGCGAAACTGCATATCGTTAAAGGCGCCGGACATATGTTCGTGTGGGAGGCGTTGAGCGAAGTCGCCGATACGATCGGCGCGTTCCTCTCCAGAGTCGGCTGAAAATCGCGCAGAGAAAACTGTGGCGAAGGTGCCGGTTTCGGGCGGCATTGCCTCGCGATTCCGGAATGCGCAAGCTATAATTGGGGTTTGGGGTCGCCAAGGTCAACTTTTAGATGCATTCGACGGTCTCTGCGGCTCATATCAGCCAGATTATCGCCACTTGGGGATACCTTGGCGTTTTCCTATGTGTCTTCATCGGGAACCTGGGCTTCCCGGTGCCCGAGGAAACCGTCGTCCTCACCGCGGGTTTTCTGGCCGGCCGCAGTCTGCTCGACGTGAGGGCTGTGATCGCGGTGGTCGTGCTGAGCGCGATCGCCGGCGATAGCACCGGCTACCTGGTCGGCCGCACCGGCGGCCAGCGGCTGCTTGATCGGCTGAGCCGAATGTCGGGATTCGTCAGGCATCGGCGCGAGCACTTCGAGAAGTTCTTCCACGAACACGGCACCAAGGCGGTATTCATGGCCCGCTTCGTCACCGGCTTGCGCTTCATGGCGGGTCCGATGGCGGGCGCGGCGGGCATGAGATTCACGCGCTTCCTGAGATGGAATGTGATGGGCGCGTTGTGCTGGTGCACCCTGATGGTCACGACCGGCTATCTGGTGGGCGATGAGTTCGACCGTATAGCTCCCGCCGAGTACATGCGCCAATGGATCCTCTTGGGGGTCGCGGTGGTGGTGCTGGGCCTCTTCATATTCTGGTGGCGCGAGCGCGGTCCGGCTCCGATCGATCCCGGCTCGTGAAGTTTCGCCCGCTGCCTTCGCTGATCGCCGTGGCGATCCTGGCGTGGGCCGGATGCCAGCCAGGATGCCAGCGAGGTCCCGAGCCGGCGCTCACGCTTCATTACCTGCCCGGCTTCGTCGCCGGAACACGAGACTTGTTTGCTCCCGCCGCATTGGCGATCGCGCCGCCGCAAGGCCCGTTTGCCCAAGGCCGCGTGAGGCTCGGATCGATCTTCGGCGCGGACCACAAGGTCGAGCGCAAGCTGTACGCCGAAGATGGTGGAAAGTCGCTAGCCGAATCGCTCGCGCGCGGCTTTGCCGATGCGGGACTGAAACCGTCTGTTCTCGGCGCTGTGCCGCCCGATCACAAGCCTCCGGCGCCGGCGCAATTTCTGCTCGTCACGAGTCTCGACCGATTCCAGGTCGATAAGCTTTTTCATGGCGAAACGACCGTGCATGGGGAGTATTTCACGATGCACTCGCTGGTTCGGATCGGCGTCGAGTTGTTCGATCGCGATGGGCACGAACTCTTTTCCGGCAGCGTGACCGGCGCAGAGGACGAACCGCCCACGCCGTCGGGCGCCGAGGCTTTCCTGCCGCTCGAGACCGAGCCCGCCGAGTCGCTCTCGGTCGCACTCTCTCGCGCGGTCGGCGCGATAATCCTGGAGCCGGGAATCCGCCGCGCCCTGCCGGCTCGCGGATAGCGCGAAGTCACTCCGAACAGCAATTGAGTGGGCGCTGCGAAGCGCTAAAGCATCAGCGGGCGCGTCAGGCTGCGTCGCGAGACAGCGCCGGAGCCGACCCGTATTTACACGGCGTACAGGCTCCTATAAAAGCAGTGAATCCTTCCCTGGAAATCAAAGGTACGGCGAAGAGGCCGTGCGTCTTCTCCGTGAACAAGGTGGATCAGGTCAGGTGACATGGCCAAAATTCGGTTAGCGATCGTCGGGGTGGGCAACTGCGCCTCATCTCTGTTGCAAGGGCTCGAATACTACCGACATCCTCCAGGGCCGGAGCGGCGCGACCCGATCGGCCTGATGCATTATGAGCTCGGAGGGTACAAACCCGAGGACATCGAGGTCGCTTGCGCATTCGATATCGACGCGCGCAAAGTCGGCCGTCCGCTCGAAGAAGCAAGCTTCGCCGCGCCCAACAACACGATTACGATCTGGCGCGACCTGCCGAAGTACGGCGTGCGCGTCGACATGGGCGAGGTGCTCGACGGCGTGGCCGATCACATGGCGGATTATCCGCCGGAGCGCACCTTTGTGGTCGCAAACGAGGCGCCGGTCGATATCGAGCGGCGGCTGCGCGAGAGCGGCGCCGAGGTGATGCTCTGCTACCTGCCGGTCGGCAGTCAGAAAGCGGCCGAGCGCTACGCGCGCGCGTGCCTGGAGACCGGTGTCAGCTTGCTCAACTGCATGCCGGTGTTTATCGTCTCGGACGAAAAATGGGCGGCGCAGTTCACCGAGCGCAGGATTCCGGCGGTTGGCGACGACGTGAAGTCGCAGCTCGGCGCTACGATCCTGCATCGCACGATCATGAAGCTCTTCGCCGATCGCGGAATCCGCATTCGCCGCACCTACCAGCTCAACACCGGCGGCAACACCGATTTCCTCAACATGCTCGATCAGGGGCGTCTCGGCTCCAAGCGCAAATCCAAGACCGAAGCCGTGCAAAGCGTGCTGCCCCAACGGTTGCCCGACCTCGACGTGCACATCGGACCGTCCGACTACGTTCCCTGGCAGAACGACAACAAGGTCTGCTTCCTGAGGATCGAGGGTGACGGATTCGGCGGAGTCCCGATCGAGCTGGAGCTCAGGATGTCGGTGCAGGATTCGCCCAACTCGGGCGGCGTGGTGATCGACGCTATTCGATGCCTGAAACTGGCGCGGGACCGGAAAATCGGCGGCCCGCTCTATTCGATCGCGGCCTACACGATGAAGCATCCGCCGCGACAGATTCCCGACGATATCGCGCGCGACCGGGTCGAGAAGTTCATCGCGGGCGAACTCGAGCGCTGAGAAGCCCTTCCTAATCAGCGGGTCCTGGCGCTGAAGTTCCGTCACGCCTGAGCTAATCTCAAGGGCGTGAACCGCCGCGCCCGACCACCACTGCTGATCCGGACTTCGTCGCTGGTCCTGGCGGCGTCACTGCTGCTGGCAGGATGCCACAGCGCACCCGCCTGCCCGCCGGGAGCGACCCTGATGGGCCTGCCGCCGCCCGACGGCCAGGAAACCTGGTGCCAGAAAATCGTCGACGGCCAGCCGGTCAAGGAGGGCCTCTTCACGCTTTACTCTACAACCGGCTCGAAGATGATCGAAGGCGAGTATCACGACGGCAAGCAGGAAGGCGAGTGGAAGACCTGGTATGAGAACGGACAACGATCTGCGATCGATCACTTCCGCGACGGCGTCCAGGACGGAGCCCACCTGAGCTGGTACGACAACGGCCAGCCCGCTGCGCAAGGGACCTATGTCAAAGGCAAGCGCGAGGGCACGTGGAAGCGATGGGACCCCAACGGCTTCCGCAACTGGGACGAAGTCTACAAGAACGACAGGAAGATCTCGTGACAAGCGGGCGCTGGACGCGGATGGCCTCGCGGTGTACAATTGTACACAGGTATTGCGTTCGTGGAATTCGACTGGGACCCGAATAAGGCCGCCAGCAACCTTCGCAAACACGGCGTCAGGTTCGCCGAGGCCATGACGGTTTTCGACGACGACGGGCTGCTTGTCATCGCGGACGACGATCCTGATGAGGATCGATTTATTGCCATTGGCACGGGCTCCCACGGTCGAAGTCTCGTCGTAGTCTATGCCGTTCGTGGTGAGCGCATCCGGATCATCTCGGCACGAGCCGCAAGCCCCCACGAGCAATCCGAATACGAGAGGAAGCGTTGATGAAAAAAGAGTACGACTTCAGCAAAGGTAAACGCGGTCCAGTCGTCCCGGCCGAACCGGGCAAGACGCGAGTTACGATCCGGCTCGACAACGAGATCGTCGAGCACTTTCAGGAGATCGTGGATCGAGCCGGTGGTGGAAACTATCAGACTCTGATCAACAACGCGTTGCGCGAGCACATCGTAGGTTCGCGGCTTGAAACCGTCGTACGTCAGGCGGTCCGCAAGGAGCTGAAGGCCGCTGCGGGAAAACCGCAGCGCCGCACTCATCCTCAACCGAGGGCTGCATCGGCGTAGGCGAGCTTCGCAGCGGATGCCTCGGTGAGCGGCTACTTCGACGAGCGGTTGAGGTACTTCGCCAGGAACGCGACGCTATGGTCCCAGGCGTCGTGTGCGTCGGCAGGATTGTACCAGCCCATCATCTCGGGAAAATTGAAGCCGTGCTGCGCGTCCGGATAGATATGGATCTCGTGCGCGAGCCCCGCGCGCGTCATCATCAGATCGAGCGCATAAGCTCTTGCGACCGGGACCAGCTTGTCCCTCTCGCCATGGATAATCAGCGTCGGCGGGAGATTCGGCAGTGCGGAATGGAACGGCAGGGGCAACGCGCCGTAGTACTCGACGATCGCGGCGAGCCTGCCGGGATTTTTGGCGCCGGTCGTTAGTGAGAGGAAGGCGCCAAGCGAGAATCCCATCATCGCGACGCGTTTCGGATCGACGCCCGGATTATTGTCCAGGCTGTCCAGTCCCGAACTGACCTCGGCGAGCCAGATCGAGTAGTCATGGTCTTCGAAAGCCGGCGCTGTGCGCGATTCTTCGCCGGTCTGGCTGTAGAACTCGATGAATTCGGCGAAGTAGCCCAGCGCGGCGAGATCGGTGCACATCTTCTCGAACGTTTGGTTGCCGCCGCCGGGCAGGCTGAGGCCGTGCAGCAGGATCACCGCTGGATGGGGGCCGGCGCCGGCGGGAGCGCAGTGATACTCCTGGACGGGATTGCCGCCTGATCGAAAAGTTCCCGCGGTCCATCCGGCGAGCGCGCCGGATGGCGCTATGACGACCGATAGGATCGCGATCGGTACGTAGTATTTTCTCACGCAAGAATACCCTCACCCGGCGGCAACAGCCGCCGGCCTCCCCCTGGTCAGGGAGAGGCGGAGAGCAGCGAGGACTCTTCTTTTGTCATTCCGAACGGAGGCTCGTAGTGAGGAATCTACGCGGAGCGGTTTGCCTTATCCCGCCAGCTTGCGCTTGAGAACTTCGTTGACCATCTTTGGATTCCCGCGTCCGCCCATCTCTTTCATCACCTGGCCGACGAAAAAGCCGAACAGCTTGTCGCGTCCACTGCGATACTCAGCGACCTTGGCCGCCTCGGCGGCCAGCACTTTGTCGCAGGCGGCGGCGATCGCGGCGTCGTCGGAGACCTGTGCGAGTCCGAGCGAGGCGACGGTCGCCTCGGCGCTCTGGCCGGACCTGCTCATCTCGGCGAACACGGTGTTGGCGGCTTTGAGACTGATTTTCTGCTGCTCCACCATCTTGAGCACCGCAGCGGCCTCGACAGCTTCCGGATTCTTGAAATTGTCTTTACCTTGCTCTCGGGCTTGGCGGCCCCATGCGCCAATTACGAAAAAGGCCATTGATTTGGCCAGCTTGGCTAAGTCGGATTTTTCCGTCGGCAGTCCTTCTGGGTCTTCCATGCGGACGCGTAGTACCTCGTCAAAGAAATCGCCAACCGCGTTATTCGCGATCATCAGCTCGGTCTCGTAGCTGTCGAAGTCATAGTCGTTCCGATAGCGCGCGCGCCGCTCGGCGGGCAGAATGGGCATCGAGACGCGCACCTGCTCGACCATCTCGCGCGAGATGAGCAGCGGCGGCAGGTCGGGCTCCGGGAAATAGCGATAGTCGTTGGCGAACTCCTTGGACCGCATCGGGCGCGTCATCTGGCGGTCGGTGTCCCACAGCAGGGTCTCCTGCGCGATTCGATTGCCGGATTCGAGCATCTCGATCTGGCGTCCCACTTCGTACTCGATTGCTTTTTCGACGAAGCGAAAGGAGTTGAGGTTCTTGATCTCGGTTCTGACTCCAAGCTCGGCGGCGCCGCGCTTTCTCACCGACACGTTGACGTCGCATCGGAAGCTCCCTTCCTCCATACGCCCATCGGAGGCCTTCGAATGTATGAGCATAGCGCGCAGCTCGCGCAGATAGGCGGCCGCTTCTGCGGAAGAGCGGATATCGGGCTCGCTCACGATCTCGATCAGCGGCACGCAGGAGCGGTTGAAATCGACCAGGCTGTAGTCCGCTTCGTGGATGTTCTTGCCGGCGTCTTCTTCCAGATGGATACGGACCAGCCGGATTCGGCGCGGCTCGCCAACCTCACCGGCACGGAGGCCGGTGCTACCCGCGGGTATCTCGACATAGCCGCCCTTGCAAACCGGCGATTCATATTGGCTGATTTGATAACCCTTGGGCAGATCGGGATAGAAATAGCTTTTGCGCGCGAAGATCGAGCGCGGCGCGATTTCGCAATGCGCCGCGAGTCCCATCCGGATCGCGAGCTCGACCGCGCGCCGGTTGAGCACCGGCAGCACACCCGGCATCGCCATGCATACCGGACAGACGTTGTAATTCGCCGGCGCGCCGAAGCTGGTCGAGCATCCGCAGAACAGTTTCGACTGCGTCATCAGATGGGTGTGGACTTCGAGTCCGATCACCGCTTCGTATGCGTCGGAAGCCATCGCGTTAATCCGGGAGCGCCGGTTCGCGGCGCGTGAACGCGCCCGAGCGCTCGTATGCGTCGGCGGCGCGCAAGATTGCCTCTTCGCCGAACGGCGCGCCGATAATCTGCAAGCCAATCGGCAGGTCGCGGCGGTCGTAGGCGCACGGGATCACCATCCCGGGCAGGCCCGCGAGGTTCACCGAGATGGTGAAGATGTCCGACAGGTACATCTGGAGCGGGTCGGAAGTCTTCTCACCGATCTTGAAGGCGGTGGTCGGCGCGGTCGGCGTCACGATCAGGTCGCATTGCTCGAAGGCGCGCTCGAAATCGCGGCGGATCAGCGTGCGGACCTGCTGGGCCTTGAGATAGTAGGCGTCGTAGTAGCCGGCCGAAAGCGCGAAGGTGCCGAGCATGATTCGGCGCTTGACCTCCGCGCCGAAACCGCGCGCGCGGCTTTGATTGTAAAGCTCGACGTGGTTGTCGGCCTCGACGCGCAAGCCGTAGCGGATACCGTCGTAGCGGGCGAGGTTGGCGCTCGCCTCGGCGGTGGCGATCAGATAGTACGCGGCGATCGCGTAGGCGGTGTGGGGCAGCGATATATCGACCGTCTTCGCGCCCATCGCCTGGTAGCTCTTGAGCGCCGCGCGGACGGCGCCCTCGACCTCGGGTTCCATCCCTTCGACGAAATATTCCTTCGGCACACCGAGCCGGATTCCCTTCACGTCGCCGCTGAGCGCTTGCTCGTAGTCGGGGACGGGACGCGCCGAGCAGGTCGAATCGCGGCTGTCGGTTCCGGCCACCGAGCGCAGCATGATCGCCGCATCGCGGACCGATTTCGCGAACGGCCCCACCTGGTCGAGCGATGAAGCGAAGGCGATAACTCCGTAGCGGCTCACGCGACTGTAGGTCGGCTTGATTCCGACCACCCCGCAGAAGCAGGCCGGCTCGCGAATCGAGCCGCCGGTGTCGGTGCCGAGCGACGCCAGGCATTCGTCGGCCGCGACCGCCGCCGCCGAGCCGCCCGACGAGCCGCCCGCGACTCGCGCCAGATCGTAAGGGTTGCGCGTCGGGCCGAAGGCCGAGTTCTCGGTCGAGGAGCCCATCGCGAACTCGTCCATGTTGGTCTTGCCGACGAACACGGCGCCTTCGGCGCGCAGCTTCGCGATCACGGTAGCGTCGAACGGCGGCACGAAGTTTTCGAGAATCTTCGAGGCACAGGTCGTGCGCACGCCGCGAGTCGCGTAGATATCCTTGATACCGAGCGGGATTCCGCACAGCGGCGGCGCGTCTGCCGTGGCCAGCCGTTGGTCGGCCGCCTCGGCCTGCGCAAGCGCTTCCGCTTCGCACACCGTAATGAAAGCGTGAAGCTTCGGTTCGACCGCGCCGATCCGATCGAGGCACGCCCGAGTCAGCTCGACCGAAGAGAATTCTTTTGCACGCAGGCGCTTGCGCGCCTCGCTGATAGTCAATTTGTTGAGTTCGGATGTCATGCGGAACCTAACCCCCTGACCCCCTTCCCGATGCGGGAAGGGGGAATCGGAAACTGCGAACAGGGCTCCCCTCTCCGTTTCGGAGAGGGGCCGGGGGAGAGGTTATTTTTCACTCGATTATTTTCAGCACCTTAGGAACCTAACCCCCTGACCCCCTTCCCGATGCGGGAAGGGGGAATCGGAAACTGCGAACAGGGCTCCCCTCTCCGTTTCGGAGAGGGGCCGGGGGAGAGGTTATTTTTCACTCGATTATTTTCAGCACCTTAGGAACCTAACCCCCTGACCCCCTTCCCGATGCGGGAAGGGGGAATCGGAAACTGCGAACAGGGCTCCCCTCTCCGTTTCAGAGAGGGGCCGGGGGAGAGGTTATTTTTCACTCGATTATTTTCAGCACCTTAGGAACCTAACCCCCTGACCCCCTTCCCGATGCGGGAAGGGGGAATCGGAAACTGCGAAATAGGCTCCCCTCTCCGTTTCGGAGAGGGGCCGGGGGAGAGGTTATCTTTCACTCGATTATCTTCGGCACCTTTAGGAACCTAAGCCCCTGACCCCCCTTCCCTAAAGACGGGAAGGGGGAATAGGTCACTCGATTATTTTCGGCACCTTGAAGAAGGTTCCCTTGCGCGCGGGGGCGTTGGCGAGCATCGCTTCCGGCGCCGGAGCGTTGGTAACTTCGTCGTCGCGCATCGGCGTGCCCGACTCGCCAACCTGCGCGGTCGGCTCGACGTTGCTCGTGTCGAGCTCGTTGAGTTGATCGACATACGCCAGCATCTCGCTCAACTCGGTCTCCAGCCGTTCCTCCTCCTGCGGAGTCAGTTCCAGGCGTGCCAATAACGCGACGTGGCGGACCTGCTCGCGGCTGATTTTCCCTTGCGCCAT
The DNA here is from genome assembly GCA_963749215.1 of uncultured delta proteobacterium. Taxonomy (GTDB): domain Bacteria; phylum Desulfobacterota; class Binatia; order Binatales; family Binataceae; genus CAVVMA01. The sequence continues at coordinate 251,868 of CAVVMA010000012.1, forward strand.
GGATTAAAGGCTCCGTACGAATCGTAACATTCCCGGACATTGAAGTCAGGCCGCCGCTTGCGGAAGTCAGGCCGCTTTGCCGGGAAGTCAGGCCGCTTGCGAGCCAGCCGCACGGCGTTTAGCTTGGAGCGCAAGCGATTTCGCAAAACACCGCCGGAAGCGAGAGCTTGAGCACCCTTGACGCACTGCTCGAATGGGTTCGCGGATGGCTGCGCCGGCTCTACGATTCTCGCGGGACCGGCGAGCCGATCCGCTCTGGCAAGGTGCCGCTGGGGCGCAGCGGCGAGCGCCTCGCGGAGCGGCATCTCAAGCGGTCGGGTTACCGGCTGCTGGCGCGGAATTTCCGGGCGGCCGGCGCGGAGATCGATTTGGTCGCGGCCGAAGGCGATACTATCGTGTTCGTCGAAGTGAAAACACGGCTCGACATCAAGGCCGGCAGGCCCGAAGAGGCGGTCGACGGCTACAAGCAGGCGCGCATCCGGCGGGCCGCGGAGATTTACCTGAGCCGTCATCGCGCGCACGACGCGCCGGTCCGGTTCGAACGTCGTCGCGATTACCGGGTCAGGTCCCGGCCGCAGGGTGGAGATCTTGAGGGACGCTTTCTAGCGATGCTCGATATCAAACTGATCAGAGAGAACACCGATTTCGTCAAGACCGAAATCGCCAAGACCGGCTGCGACGCCGCCGAAATCGACCGCCTGCTCGAGGCCGATACGCGCCGGCGCAAATTGCAGGGCGAGCTGGACGAGCTGCGCGCCCGGCGCACGCGCGAGTCCAGAGAACTCGGCAAAGCATCGTCTGAGGAGCGCGACGCGAAACGGGCCGCGATGCGCGAGCTCGGCGATCGGGTCACGTCGGGCGAGCGCGAGCTCACGGAGCTCGAGAAGCGGTTCGAAGATCTGATGCTGCAACTGCCCAACCTTCCGCGTCCCCAGGTGCCCGTGGGCAAGGACGAGAGCGAAAACCGGATCGTGCGCAGCGAAGGGGAGCAGCAGACTTTCGCGTTCAAGCCGCTGCCCCATTGGGAAATCGGCGAGAACCTGGGAATCATCGACTTCGAGCGCGGGGTGAAAATCTCCGGTACGCGATTTCATTTCCTGGTCGGCCTCGGCGCGCGTCTGGAGCGGGCGCTGATCGCCTGGATGCTCGACGTGAAGCGCGAGCAGGGCTATCTGGAAGTCGCGCCGCCGCTGATGGTAAATACCGCGGCCGCGGTCGGCACCGCTCACCTGCCGAAATTCGCCGACACGATGTACCGCGATATCGAGGAAGACTTTTGGTTCGTCCCCACCGGCGAGCTGCCGCTGACCAATTTTCACGCCGGCGAGATCCTGGACGCCGAGCAGCTGCCCATATACCTCACTGCCTACACGCCCTGCTTCCGGCGCGAGAAGATGTCCGCCGGACGCGACGTGCGCGGAATCAAGCGCGGCCATCAGTTCGACAAGGTCGAGATGGTCAAGATTGTGCGTCCCGAGACCTCTGACGAGGAGCTCGAGAAGCTGGTCGATGATGCGTGCGAAATTTGCCGGCGCCTGGGGATTGCGTTCAGGGTCCTGCAGATGTGCTCCGGCGACCTCGGCTTCCAGGCTGCATCGAAGTACGACGTCGAGATGTGGGCACCCGGGTCGGTCGAGTGGCTCGAGGTCAGCTCCTGCTCCAACTGCTGGGACTTCCAGGCGCGGCGCAACAATACACGATTCAGGCCGACCAAGGGCGCCAAGACCGAGTTCGTCCACACCTTGAACGGCTCCGGACTGGGATTGCCGCGAACGCTGATCGCGGTGCTGGAAAACTACCAGCAGGCCGACGGCAGCGTGATAGTGCCGCCGGTGCTGCGGCCATACCTCGGCGGCACAGAGGTGATTCGGCCCGCCTGAGGCGAAATCGCGGATTCGCAGGGAGTTCGCTCTCGCGTAACACTCTCGTAACAGTCCATCGATAAGCTCAATGCGGGGCGAGGCGCCTCCGATGCAGGGGTGCCTCTTGAGCAGTCGCATGCCCTTGGAGAGATCGGGAGTGTCGGAAATCGCGGAAGCCGTGGAACAGGAGATGCCGGTAGCGCGGGAGATGCGCGAGCGCTTCCACGCGCGTCCGGTCGCCGATCGGACCTTCGTGGGGGTCACGATGGGACTCGCGATGGTAATCCTGATTCTGGTCTTCGGGATGGCGCTGGCGCTGATTAGCCAGTCGCGCGCGTCGCTCGCAGCCTTCGGGTGGCATTTTATCGTCAGCACCGATTGGGATCCGGCCAACGATGTGTACGGCGCGCTGCCGTTCATATACGGCACGGCGGTGTCGTCTGCTCTGGCGCTCGTAATCGCGGTGCCGCTCAGCCTCGGCGTGGCGCTATGCCTGAGCGAGATGGCGCCCGTCTCGATCAGCCGCCGGCTGGGATTTCTGGTCGAGCTGCTGGCTGCGATCCCGAGCGTGGTTTATGGGCTATGGGCGGTCTTCGTTCTTGGACCATGGCTGCGCGACGTGGTGGAACCCGTGCTCTCGCGATCCCTCGGTTTTATCCCGCTGTTCTCCGGAACCGGGGCCTCGGTGAGCATGTTCACCGCCGGCGTGATTCTGGCGATCATGATCATTCCTTTCATCTCGTCGGTCTGCACCGAGGTCTTTCGCGTCGTGCCGCATACCCAGCGCGAGGCGGCACTCGCGCTCGGCGCGACCAGGTGGGAGATGGTCCGGATGGCGGTGCTGCCGTACGGACTTTCCGGAATCATGGGCGCGATTATCCTCGGCTTGGGCCGCGCGCTCGGCGAGACGATCGCGGTCGCGATGGTGATCGGGAACCGGCCGGAGATTTCGGCTTCGTTGTTCAAGCCGTCGTCGACGCTGGCGAGCGTAATCGCAAATGAATTCACCGAGGCAACCTCCGACCTTTATATCTCGGCGCTGATCGAACTGGGCCTGGTACTGCTCGTGGTCGGACTTATTCTCAACATCGCGGCGCGGCTGCTCATAATGGGTGCCACGCGGAGGCAAAGGGCGTGATGACCGGAGCAGTTGCTGCCTACCAATACCGCAAGGCCAAGAGCAACGTCATGATGGGCGTGACGGTGGCGGCGACCGTCGTTACGCTCGTGCCGCTGTTCCTGGTGCTGGGCTACCTGCTCTTCAAGGGCGCCAGCAGCCTGAACCTCGACTTCTTTATTCGTCTGCCCAAACCGGTCGGCCAGAGCGGCGGCGGGATGGGCAACGCGATCGTCGGTACGATGCAGATCGTCGGCCTCGCAGGCCTGATCGGAGTGCCAATCGGAATCGGCGCCGGCTTGTACCTCGCCGAGCATCGCGGCAGCGCGTTTGCCAACACCGTGCGTTTCGCTGCCGACGTGATGACCGGCGTGCCGTCGATCGTGGTCGGGATCTTCGCCTACGCCGTCGTCGTGCGGCCGATGGGAGGATTCTCGGCGCTCGCGGGCGCCTTCGCGCTGGCCGTGATCATGGTGCCGTGGGTGACGCGCACCACCGAAGAGATGATCCTGCTGGTTCCGCATGAGTTGCGCGAGGCGGCGCTGGCGCTCGGCATCCCGCGTTGGCGCACGTCGGTCTCGGTAATCGTGCCGACCGCGATGGCCGGAATCGCGACCGGCGTTATCCTCGCGACCGCGCGCGTCGCCGGCGAGACCGCACCGCTGCTGTTTACCGCCTTCGGCAACCGATACTGGTCGACCAGTCTGAGCCAACCGGTCTCGACGCTGACCGTTCAGGTCTACACCTACGCGATATCGCCGTTTCAGGATTGGCAGCGTCAGGCCTGGGCGGGTGCGCTGGTCCTGACCGGTCTCGTGCTCGCACTGGAACTGGGCGTAAGATGGGTCACGGGCGGCGCGGCCAAGGCGCCTCGTTAACGCAATGCCGGACAAACTCGTAACCAAAAATCTGTCCGCGTTTTTCGGCACGGTGCGCGGAATCAAGGCGATCAACCTCGACTTCTCGGCCAACGTCGTGACCGCGATAATCGGTCCTTCGGGATGCGGCAAATCGACCCTGGTGCGATGTCTCAACCGGATGCATGAGGTGGTGCCGGGAGCGCATGCCGAGGGTCACGTGCTGCTCGACGGCGAGGATATCTACGCGCCCGGAGTCGATGCAGTGCAGGTCCGGCGGCGAATCGGGATGGTCTTTCAGAAGCCGACGCCGTTCCCGAGCATGTCGATTGAGGAAAACGTCGCGGCCGGACTCAAGCTCAACGGCGTGGGGCTCAAGAACTCCGAGCGCAACGAGATCGTCGAGCGCAGCCTGCGCCAGGCGGCGCTGTGGGAAGAGGTCAAGGACCGGCTCAGGAAGCCCGGCGGCAGCCTTTCGGGCGGACAGCAGCAGCGGCTTTGCGTTGCCCGCGCGCTCGCGGTCAAGCCCGAGGTGCTGCTGATGGACGAGCCCTGCTCGGCGCTCGATCCGATCTCGACCGCGCGAATCGAGGAGCTTCTGCTCGAGCTCAAAGCGGACTATACGATCATTATCGTGACCCACAACATGCAGCAGGCCGCCCGCACCGCCGACAATACCGCCTTCATGTACGCGGGCGATTTGATAGAGTTCGGCGAGACCCGTCAGATCTTCACCAATCCGTCCCGGCGCGAGACCGAGGATTACATCACCGGGCGGTTCGGCTAATCGCCGCGCGAGGCGCAGATGGACACGACCCAGCCCCAACACACCAATCGCCAGTACGAAGAGGACTTGCGCGCGCTGCGCGCTGGATTGATCAAGATGGGCGGGCTGGTGGAGAGCCAGATCGCCGAGGCGGTCGACACGCTGGTCAATCGCGACTCGGACAAGGCGCGCGTGATAATCGCCGGCGACGCCGAAGTGAACCGGATGGATATCGAGTGCGACCAGCGATGCCTCAACCTGCTCGCACTCCATCAGCCCGCCGCCGGCGACCTGCGCTTCATCACCACCGGGCTCAAAATCACCACCGACCTCGAGCGGATCGGCGACAACGCGGTCAATATCTGCGAGCGCGCGCTCGAGCTCAACGAGGAGCCGCAGCTCAAGCCCTACATCGATATCCCCCGGATGGCCGAGGTGGCGCAATCGATGGTCAAGGACAGTATCGACGCGTTCATGCGCAACGATATCGCGCTCGCCCAGGAAGTGATCGATCGCGACGACGTGGTCGACAACTTGCAGCATCAGATCTATCGCGAGCTGCTGAGCTACATGGCGGAGGAGCCGCGCACGATCGGATGCGCGACCAAGATCCTGTTCGTGTCGAAGTACCTCGAGCGGATCGCCGACCACGCGACCAATATCGCCGAGATGGTGGTCTTCATGGTGAACGGCAAGAACATCAAGCACATGGACAAGAACAAGAGGGAACGCTGATGGGCGCGGCGGCCAAGCCGGCCACCGGCATCCAGCGCCGAATCCTGGTGGTCGAGGACGAAGCCGACATCCGTGAGCTGATTCGCTACAATTTGGAGCAGGAAGGCCTGCTGGTCGAGGAGGCCGTCGACGGCGTGCAGGCGTTCGATAAGATCAATCGGCGCGCGCCGGATCTGGTGGTGCTCGACCTGATGCTGCCCGGGATGCCGGGACTCGAAGTCTGCCGCAAAATCCGCTCGACGCCGCAGATCGCCAACCTGCCGATTCTGGTCGCCACCGCCAAGGCCGCCGAAGTCGATCGCGTGCTCGGGCTGGAGATGGGCGCCGACGACTACGTGGTCAAGCCCTTCAGCCCGCGCGAGTTGACCGCGCGCGTCAAGGCGCTCCTGCGGCGGGCGCATCTGATCGCCGAACCGGAGTCCGCCGGCATGTACGAGCGCGGCCGGCTCAAGATCGACTTCGATTCCTACCAGGTGCACGTCGCGGGCAAGCGCAAGGAGCTGGCGCTGCGCGAGTTCGAGTTACTGCGCTTTCTGGTGCAGCATCCAATGCGCGTGTACAGCCGCGAGCAGTTGCTCGACATGGTATGGGGACGCGACACCTTCGTCGAGCCGCGCACCGTCGATGTGCATATCCGCCGGCTGCGCAAACACATCGAACGCGACGACGCCAACCCCGAGCTGATTCTGACGGTTCGCAGCGTAGGATATCGCTTCAACCCGGACGCGCTTGGGTAAATCGCTCAACCTGCGCCTGCTGGCGGCGGTGGCCTCGGCAGTACTGCCGGCGGCGATCGCGACGGTCGTACTGGCGGGCGCGGGCCAGGTGCCGGTCTGGGTGCTGGCAGCGATCGTCGCCGGCGCCGCCGGCGGCATCCTGTTCGTGGTCTCGGTCTCGATGACCCTGGCGCGGCGCGTCGAGCGGCTCGACGCGATTGCCGCCGCGCTGGAGAATCGGCGCCCGCCGGCTCATCTGGTCAACGAGGATGCCGACCCGATGAGCCAGGTCGAGCGGCGCCTGCTCGCGATCGCGGACTCTACGCTCGGCGAGCTTCAATCGCTTGGCGAGCAACGCGACGAGCTGGAGATTATTCTGCGCGGGATGACCGAGGCGGTGGTCGTGACCGACCGGCGCGGCCAGGTCGTGCTGCTCAACGGCGCCGCGCGCGGCCTGTTCGCGCTCAACTCCGACACCGATTATCGCGGGCGCGACTTCGTCGAGCTGTGCCGCGACCCGCGCCTGCAGGAGTTCGCCGCCGACGCGATGCGGACCGCCAACGGACAGGCCAAAAGCGCCGAGCTCTTCATCCAATATCCCGCTCAGCGCCACTTGCAGGTCAACGCCGGGCCGGTGCGCTCGCCGGCGGGCGCAACTGCCGCGTGGGTGCTGGTCTTTCACGACATCACGCAACTCAAGTCCTATGAGACCGTACGCGCCGACTTCATCGCCAATCTCACCCACGAGCTGCGCACGCCGCTGAGCGCGATTTGCGGCTATGCTGAAACGTTGGTCGCGGGGGTCGAGGATCGCGATGCGCAGCGGCGCTTCCTTGGAATAATCCAGCGCCAATCGCAGCGGCTGGCGCGGTTGCTCGACGACCTGATTTCGCTCTCGAGCCTCGAGCGCGGCCTGATGCCGCTGAAGATCGAATCGCTCAAGCCGTGTCGCGTGATAGAGGAGGCGGCGGAGCTGATGCGCGAGCAGGCGCGCCGGCACGAAGTCGAGCTCGAAACCAGATGTCCGCCGGGCTTGCCGGAAATTGGCGGCGACCACGACCGGCTGCATCAGGTGATGCTCAACCTGCTCGACAATGCGATCAAATACACGCCGCGCGGCGGCCGCGTCACGGTTGAGGCGCGCGCGGCCGCGTCCGACGGCGCCGCGCCCGCATCAGGAGCCGAGCTGGTGGTATCGGACACCGGCGAGGGAATTCCCGCCGCTGATATCCCGCGCCTGACCGAGCGCTTCTACCGCGTCGATCGCGCCCGCTCGCGCGAGCTTGGCGGCACGGGGCTGGGCCTGGCGATCGTCAAGCATATCGTGCAGTTGCATCATGGCCGGCTCAAGATCGACAGCCGCCTGCGCGAGGGCACGACCGTCACGGTCTGGTTGCCGTTGCAGGGCTAGCTCCGGTGTGGAACCGTGAGTCATCGCAGAACCGGCGCGGAGGCCGGCGCTACAAGAGAAGAACCCCCCGGAACTGGAACAGAAGAAGCTGATGGAGCGAGCATTGTCATATCTCTGGCAAGCAGCGGGGCGTCGCGCGTGAAAATACACCGCCGCGCGCGGGTTTCCCTGATGATTGTCTTGAGCGCCGTGGCGGGGTTCGCCTCGATCGATCGCGCTCAGGCCGCCGGCGCGCCGGCGGTTCTCACCGGCGCCGCGGCGTTCGGCGACTGGCGCACCGACGCGCCGGGCGTGCGCCGGAAAATAACCGTCGCCGACCTGCCGCCGCCGTATGCGACCGGTTCCTCGGACAACTTCCCCAAGATCGTGGACCGTCCCGCGGACGCGATGCTGAAAGTACCGCCGGGCTTCGTGGTTGAAGAGTTTGCCGGCGGGCTGGAAAATCCGCGCCTGGTGCGTGTCGCTCCCAACGGCGACATCTTCATTGCGGAGAGCTCCGCCGGGAGGCTCCGCGTTTTGCGCGCGGCAGATAACGCCGGCAAGCCGGATCGCATGGAGATCTACGCCTCGAATCTGAACCGGCCTTTCGGCATCGCGTTCTACCCGCCGGGCCCCGATCCTCAATATCTATATGTAGGAAATACCAACTCGGTGGTGCGATTTCCCTATCGCAACGGCGATTTGCAGGCTCGTGGCCCGGCGCAGATGGTCATCGACACCGTTCCGGGTGGCGGGCTGCTGAGGGGCGGCGGGCACTGGACACGGGACGTGATCTTCTCGCGCGACGGCTCGAAAATGCTGGTCTCGGTCGGGTCTTTTTCCAACGACGGGAACGATTTCGTCGGCATCCCGATGCCCTCGGCACTGCGATGGATCGGGCGTCAGGTGTTGGGCGCATCGTGGGGATCGGAAGAGCTGCGCGCCGACGTGCTGGAGGCCAACCCCGACGGGACCGGACTGCACGTTTTCGCCGCAGGCTTGCGCAACTGCGTCGGGATGGCGGTCAATCCGGCCGGCGGCGAGCTCTGGTGCTCGACCAACGAACGCGACGGCATGGGCGACAATCTGCCGCCGGACTATATAACCATCGTGCGCGAAGGCGGGTTCTACGGATGGCCTTGGTATTACATTGGAGACCATGAAGATCCCGCGCCACAAGGGCGAGCGGCCTGACCTCGCGGGCAAGGTCGTCGTTCCCGACGTTCTCCTTCAGGCCCATTCCGCCTCGCTCGAAATGACCTTCTATGACGGCAAGCAGTTCCCGCGAGGAATATCGCGGCGACGCGTTCGCCGCCGAGCACGGCTCCTGGAACCGTTCCCGCCGCACCGGTTACAAAATCATTCGAGTCATCATGCGGGACGGTAAACCCACCGGCGAATACGAAGACTTCATGACCGGCTTCGTCGCATCCGAGGGCGGAGTATGGGGCCGCCCGGTCGGCGTCGCGGTGGCGCACGACGGATCGCTGATCGTGACCGAAGACGCGCACGGCACAGTCTGGCGCATCTCGTATCGCGGCAAGTGAGGTCCCTGCTTCGCTCTTCCAACGCCTCTCCCTGACCAGGGAGAGGCCGCGCGAGCGACGCGAGCGCGGGTGAGGGTAGCCCGCCGAGGAACACTCTCGGGCCGAGCTCGTTACTCGCCGGCGGATTTGCTCGCTTCCCTCCCCTTGCCTTCGAGCGATACGGTCTGCATGCCGTTGCTCGCGTTCGAGGTGATCGTCAGCGCTCCCGACTTCGGCCCCGAACTGCTCGGTGCAAACCCCACCGACACCGCGCACTTATGCCCCGGCGCCAGCGCCCCGACGCACGCGCCGGCAACGATTGTGAAATCGCCGCTGGCAGTGATGCGCTCGATCGTGATCGTCGCATCCTGCTGCTTGTTCTTCGGATTCGACAGGACGACGCGTTTGCTTCTGAGCACCTGAACCGATTGCCTCATCACTTCGCTGCCCATCCTCACATGATGCGGCGTGACCACCAGCGCCGCTCGCGCAGGAGCGGGCGTAGGAGTCGGGGTGGGGCGCACCGGCGTAGGCGTTGGGGTTGGCCTCGGCGCAGCGGTCGGCGTCGGCGCGACGCTCCGGGTAGCACTGGGACGCGGCGTGGCAACCGGAGTCGAACTCTTCCGTGGCGCCGAAGTAGCCCGCGGTGTCGGTGTGGCGGGAATCACCGCCGCGCCGCTGACCGCGACCGTTACCGGCGCACGCATCGAGTCACTGGCGATCGTCAACGCGCCGCTATGTGCGCCGCTCGTATTCGGCGCAAACTTGACGCCGATCGTACAGCTTTGTCCCGCGTTCAGCGCACCCGAGCAGCCGTTGCTCGCCGAAAAGTCGCCGCTGACGGCGACATTCGTGACGTGCGCGACGCTGCTGAGATTATTGGTCACCCGCACTTGCCGTGCCGTGCTCGAAGTTCCCGGCAGCTGCACCGCGAACGAGATCGCCGCCGGCGCGGCAGTGAGTCCGCTGCCGGCGGTCCCGGTGCCGGTCAACGCCGACGCCTGCGGATGCGTCGCCTGATTCTGCTGCGAGTCGTCAACCAGCCGGAGCGTCCCGGTCGCTCCTCCCTTAGCGGTCGGCGCGAACACGACCTGCACGGTGCAAGTGGCATGAGGCACGAGCGTACCCACGCAGTTGTCGGTCTCAGCGAAAGAATCGGAATCGATCGCGACGCTCGCGACATGCGCCGAGACCAGTCCGCTGTTGGTGACGGTCACGAGCTGCGGCGCGCTCACGGCCCCCACCGGGTGAGGATTGAACGTCAGCGCCTCCGGCGCCATCGCAATCGCCGCGACCGCACCGGGCGTGGGGAAAATCCCCCCGATCGGCGGCAGCACCAACGGCTGCGCGGGCGAGGGTGGAGGCGGAGCGGGCACAGCATCGAATTCGAATGCCCCGATGTCGCAGGCGATTTGTCCGGGAGCAGGCCGGCCAAAGCCGCGCTGATCGGTGGGCGGGCATTGCGCGGCCGGGATGGCAGCGATGGCCGGACTGGTCGGTTGCAGCGCGATCGTCTCGGTAGGGCCGCCGTTGTTCTGGAGCCCATTGGGGTCGAGCAACGGATTAACGTTATCTCCTATGGTCTGGCCATTGGCACCCGTGCTGGTGCCGAATCGGCAGGTGGCGTCGTCGGAGATATTGTAGCCGCCGTCAACTACGGTAGCTTCAGCGCAGTTTCCTCCCTTGCTGCCGGCGATGATGGAGTTGCTGATCATCGCCATGCCGCTGTTGAGGATGCCGCCAAGGTCGGCACTGTTACCCGCGAAGGTGCAGTTGGTGACCTTCGCCGTGACTCCGTTCAAGATGCCGCCGCCGTAGCCGGCTCCGCTGCTGCCGTTGATGTCGGCTGTGTTGCCCGAGAAGGTGCTGTTGGTGACCGTCGTCGTGCCGCCGTTCAAGATGCCGCCGCCGTCGTAGACGACACTGTTACCCGAGAAGGTGCTGTCGGTGACCGTCGCCGTCGCCGCGACGCCGTCGTTGTAGATGCCGCCGCCGCTGCCGGCTGTGTTGCCCGAGAAGGTGCTATTGGCCGTCACGGTAACTGCAAGATAGTTGAAGATGCCGCCGCCATCGACGGCACTGTTACCCGAGAAGGTGCTGTGGCTGACCGTCGTCGTGGCGTTGTTCAAGATGCCGCCGCCGTAGCCGGCTCCGCTGCCGGCGACGCCTGCTGTGTTACCCGAGAAGGTGCTGTCGGTGACCGTCGCCGTGCCGCCGTTGTACATGCCGCCGCCGGCGACGGCTGTGTTGGCTGAGAAGGTGCAGTTGGTGACCGTCGTCGTGCCGCCGTTGTTGTACATGCCGCCGCCGTAGCCGGAACTGCCGTCGGTTATCGTCAGGTCATTCAGGTTGAGTGCGGCACCGCCGCCCACCTCGAGTATCCCATACGAGCTGGCGCCGTCGAGGATGATCGTCTGCCCAGTCCCATCGATCGTCAGGGTGTTCTGTATGGCCGGAAGGCCGCTGCCCACCAGCGTGATCGTCCCGCCGACGCTGAAATTGATGGTGTCGGTGCCGGTGCCGCTGGGCACGCATCCGTTCACGGTGGCGTTGCCGTTGGCCGCGGCGATCGCGTCGCGCAGAGCGCAAACTCCTGCCGACCCCGGATCAGCCGTCGTGTTGACGATTATCGGCCCGCTTGCTTTCGGAGCCGGCTGAATCAGCATCACGCAGACGGGTACCAACAGCGCGAGCATCGCGACGAGGAATAGCGGCCGCGCTGCGCCCGACCAGAAGCGCCTGCACTCAATCGCTATTCGGTCCCCCACTGTTCGCCCATCGCGCACTCCCCCAAGCCGCGAATCCAAATTTCCACGGCGGAGCCTAGCATTAACTGCCGGGAAGTCAATGATAACGCGCCGCGGTCGAAACTCTCTATATAGTAGATTTTACCAACGAAATGACGGATGCGCCGCCAGTCCCGACCCGATATAGGGAGCTTCACGCTCCCCTGAATGTCATCCTGAGCGAGTCTGCGAGTCGAAGGAACCCGGATCCGGGGCCCTTCGACTCGCGGACTCGCTCAGGGTGACAAACAAAAGGGGTACGGCGTGATTTGCTCAGTCCGAACCGGTGGCCGATGCGATCCGGACGGTGGAGCGGCCGCCGGGGCCGGTTTCGGGCAGGCGGTACATCGTCGCGATCGGAATCAACTGAAAGCCGAGGAAGCCGAGCATAACGGTTCTGAGGCCGATCGACTTGCTCGCCAGCGCGCCGCCTAGAGAGGGCGACGCAAACGCGCCGGTGTAGCCCGCGGACCATACCAGCGCTAGCCCGATTCCCATCTTTACCGGCGTCATTCCCGGCAATTCCATCAGGAGCGTGGTCAGCGCGGGCGGCGAGGCAGCCGTGCCGACGCCGAACATGATCAGGCAGAGACGGATGCTGCTGACCGAGGGCATCGTGAGCGTGCCCAATCCGCCCAGCAGCATCAGGATCCCAGCGGGCCAGGTGAACGGTTTGCGCAGTCCCAGAAAGCTGGTGCCGAAACCGCCGCACGCGGCCGCGAAAATCGCCGCCAGCGGCAGAATCGCCGTCAGTTGCGAAGCCTCTTTCAGCTCCAGTCCATGATAGTCGTGGAAGAACTGCGGCAGGAAAACCGCGAAGACCTGATAGACCCACATCGCGCCGAAGGTCGCCAGCGCAACCAGCACGACATCGCGCATCCTGAGCACGTCGAGCACTGCCGAGGCGCCAGGCGCCCCTGCGGCCGCGGTCACCTCGGAGGCCGCGGATTCGTGTTCCCGCCCGAACGCCATCCAGAGCAGTGCGATTACGGCTACGCCCACGCCGTAGGTGAAAAGCACAGCCTGCCATGATGAGTGGAGCGCATAGAACATCGGGACGGTGATGGCGTATACACAGGTCGCGCCGACATACGAGCTCAGCCAGTTGACGGTGTTGATCCAGGGCCATTCGCTCTCGCCGAACCATTGCATCACCAGCGCTCCGGGCGGCGCGATCATCAATCCGAAACCGATTCCCTGCAGCACGCGCGCGGCGAGCAGGGTGCCGAGCGTCGCGGCATAGCCGCTGGCGATCTGCCCAGTGGCCATCAGCCAGATTCCCCACAGCAGCGTGCGCAATGCGCCAAGCCGCTGCACGACGAACGCGCCCAGGATCGAGAACACCGCGGAGCAGAGCGCGATTATCGAGACGATCAGGCCGGCCTCGCCGAGACTCAGATGTAGACCGCTCATGATCGGGCTCAGGATCGGCGCCGGCGCGAGCGCGATCACCGTCTGGGCGAACAGCGCCACGAACACCAGCGCCTCGATAACCCATCGGTAGCGCAGCGGTGGGGCTTCTTCGATCATCCGGGCGATCATCCGGGATAGATTGGCGCGTTACCGGCCTCGAGGCAAAGCCGGTAGTGGTGCGGGTGGTGTCGCAGTTTGGCGAGCGACGGGTAGCGGGTCATCTTGATGTGGTCGGAGAAGTAGCCCTGACTGTCATTCCCGCGCGCGTGGCTGCCGCGCACGAGGAATCCCGGATTCGGAGATCGGGATTCTTCGCGCGCCAGGCAAAAGGACGCGCGAGAATGACAACTGCCAGGCTTCGGATATGCACCCAGATTAAACCTGAATCGCCGGTCGACCCCTCCGCTCGTCAAACTGAGACACTGCCCGGGCGCGAGTCTTACAGCTTCTGGTCGCCGCTGGCCCATCGCAGATAGCCGGCTGCTCCGAGCATATAGACCGCTGCGGTTAGATAGAAGATTGCGGTGAACGAACCGGCCGCCTGCAGAATGAATCCGGCCGCCGCGACGCCGACGATACCGGGAATCGTCGCGACGGTGTTGGAGATGCCCATCAGGACGCCGGCGTAGCGCGGGCCCACATCGAGATGGTTCACGCCGAAGGCCGCGAGTCCGAGCGAGTTACCGGCGGCCGAAATCGCGACCAGCGCGATCGCGACGCCGGCCGATCGGGCCGCGGGCAGCGCGAGCAGCGGAACGGCTCCCAGAGCGAACGCGGTACTCTGGATTAGTTTGCGGACTTTCCCGGTCGCCAGCCCGCGCGCCGAGAGCCGATCGGCGATCCATCCGCCGGTGTTGCTGGCGGCGAACGTCACCAGCCACGGGATCAACGCCAGTCCTCCGACCTTGGGCAGCGGCACGCCGAAAATCCGATCGAGATAAGTCGGCAGCCACAGCAGCAGGATGTTGAAGCCCCAGTTGTGGCAGACATGCGCGAGCACGATCGCCCATACCGCCTTCTCACGGACGATTCGATTCCAGGGGACCCGCACGGCGGGCTCGGCGGCGAGGCGGCCGGACAGGATAGTCGCGAGCTCGGCGGCGCTCACGCCGGGCGAAGCTTCTGGGCGGTCGGCCGCTTTTGCGATCCAGGCCGCCAGCCACGCGGCTCCGAGCCCGCCCGAGATATAGAACAGCGCGCGCCATCCGAGCGCCACGATTATCACCGGGCTGGCGAGAAACGCGATCACCGTGCCCAGAAACATTCCGCTGAAGTTGAGCGTGATCGTGCGTGCCCGCTCCGAAGCCGGCGTCCATCGCGAGGCGAGGCTGTGGATCGCGGGAAAGTTGAATCCTTCGCCCAGGCCGAGCACGACTCGCGCGCCGAGCAGCGTCGCGAAGGAGGCGCTCGCGATCGGGGTCAGGAAGGTTGCGGCCGACCAGACCGCAACGCCGAGCGCCAGCACCCGCTTGCCGCCGAAACGATCGGCCATCCATCCGCCCGCGAGCTGTGGCCACAGGTATCCCCAGAAGAAGGCCGAAAGGATGAGGCCCTGAGCGGCGTCGTCGTAGTGCTTTTCGGCGGCGAGCGGAATGATCGCGACCGAGATACTGACGCGATCGACGTAGCACAACACGGTGGCGAGCGAAAAAAGCCCGATCACCGTGAAGCGCCGCGGCCATCCGCCGACGCGATCGCGCGCCGCTTCTATGCCGGCAAGCTCGCCCATGGTCGAGGCGCGAGCTTATGCTTCGGCGGCGGATTCGGCGAGAGCGGCGCGAGCCGTGCCCATTACGAAGCGCCCCTACGAACTTGTCCGGCGCGACGGCTGCGGCGGTTACGCCGAATCGTCGCGCCGGACCGCGCGCCACGCAGGGAGAATCGCGTTCAGCGTCCCAACGCCTGCCGAATCGTGTTGAGTATATAGATGAAGTCGTGCTTGCTCCGCACGTCACCCATCAGAGCGACGCGCGAGAGCGCCTCCATCTCAGGCTCGGAGATAGTGTGAATCCGCCGCAGCCTGGTGTCGTTGCGGAACTCGGCCCACGCGGACTTGGTGTCCTTCTGCTCCTGGTTCTTCACCAGGTCCGCAGCCTGCGGATTGGCGAGGAAGAACAGTTCGCGGCGATCGAGCAGCAGCACGTCTGCGAGCCGCGTCAGCACCTTGTCCGAAGGATGGCGCTTGCCGGATTCCAGATGGCCCACGTAGGGCGTTGAAGTCTTGATTCGGCGAGCTACTTCTTCCTGAGTCAGATCGAGCTGGCGGCGTCGCTCGCGAATCACCTGGCCAAAGTTGCGTTCCTTCCCCTTTGCCATAATTCGTCCCTCCTAAAACCCACTTGGCGCAAGTAGGCTTGTCAATGCTTTTCCGGGCAATTGTCGTCAGCCTACCCGGTACGACCGTTACGTACAGCATGTAGCATTGAGGCTACATGAAGGCAACAGATTCTTCATGTT
Source organism: uncultured delta proteobacterium (assembly GCA_963749215.1). Classification (GTDB taxonomy): domain Bacteria; phylum Desulfobacterota; class Binatia; order Binatales; family Binataceae; genus CAVVMA01. The sequence goes on from CAVVMA010000012.1 coordinate 267,493, forward strand.
CGATCGGAGCTTCGCGGCGGTGAAATGCCGCCGGAGTGCAGGTTCGGTGATCATACAAAAAGTACAGTGCTGACGGAGCGATTCGGCCGGTCGTCCGCATGCCGTGGTCCAATCGAGCGGGATTTGCTTGCCGAGCGGGTTCAAAATGAGCTTCGCGCCGTGCTGCGCACGCGGTTTCGAGTCGGATTTTGCCTTAGCCGCGCTATTTTACGACAAAGTGTCAGCGTTGCGAGGCCGGTCTCTGGCGCGCGACTGCGGCCCCCATGCGGCCTCATCCGCCAGTTTGGCGCAAGATTCGTCGCGTCGGAGAGTTGTCAAGCGTCTGTGGATAAGCTGGGGATAAGCCGAAAACCGCGGTTGCCGGCGGCTTGTGGATAAACGTGGCGCGCGAACGGATCGAAGCTGCGCTCAGTTTCCGTATGGATTACGGCCGCGATCGATGTAGACGGTGAAGTCGCGCACGTCTTCGAGCCGGCGGGCCGGACTCGCGAACCTGGTCTCTGCGCCGCCGCGCAGGCCGCCCAGCGCCACTTTGTCCTCCGCGAGCTTGCGGCCTTGGCTGTCGTAATAGCGTACCTCCAGGCTGATCGCTCCGGCGTCGGCGCCGGTGTTCCTGAGCACGCCCTCGACCGAGACCTGGTCCCCGGTGCGATCGAGCCGGCTGCTGACCACCTCGATCGGTTCGACCCGCGCGAGCATCGCGAAGACCAGCACCACAAATCCGGCGGCGCCGGCCAGAATCAGCCCGCTTGCGAGGCGCAGCCTTCTGCGGCGCGCCACCGGCGTTTCGCTCGCCGCAGCCATCGCGCTAGTACGAACGCGGCAGGCCGAGCACGTGCTCGCTGATCGAGTTGAGCACCATCTCTTGCGAAACGGGCGCGATCTTCAGCAGGCGGGACTCCTTGAAGAACCGTTCCACGTCGTAATCACGGATGTAACCGTAACCGCCGAGGGTCTGGACGGCGCGATCGCAAGCCTCGAAGCCGGCGTCGGCGGCGCGCAATTTGGCGATATTGGCCTCAGCGCCGCAGGGCTTGCGATGGTCGAACAGCCACGCCGCTTTGAACATCATCAGCTCGGCGACTTCCAGTTTCGACCAGGAATCAGCCAGCGGATGCGCGATCGCCTGGTTCTTGCCGATCGGCCGGTCGAAGACGATCCGCTCCTTCGCGTAGCGTACCGCGCGCTTGAGCGCGGCGCGGCCCAGTCCGATCGCCTCGGCCGCGACCAGGATCCGCTCCGGGTTGAGCCCGTCGAGCAGGCAGTGGAAGCCGCGTCCTTCGCCGCCGATCAGGTCCGAGATCGGCACCCGCAGGTTGTCGATGAACAACATGTTGGTGTCGACGGCGTGGCGGCCGAGCTTCTCGAGCTCGCGGGTTTCGACCGCCGCGGGATCGAGCTCGGCGAAGAACAGGCTCATCCCGTCGGTTTTCTTCGCGGCCTGCTCGTACGGCGTCGTGCGCGTGAGCAGCAGCATCCGCTTCGCTTCCTTGGCCTTGGTGGTGAATACCTTGCGGCCATTGATGACGTAGCAGTCGCCCTCGCGCCGGGCCACGGTCTTGGTATGCGTGATGTCGTTGCCCGCGTCGGGCTCGGTAACTGCGAAAGCTACGTGAAGCTCGCCGTTCACGACGCTCGGCAGGTAGCGGCGCTTCTGCTCCTCCGTGCCGTGGAAGACGAGCGGGCTGACGCCGAAAATCGAAAGATGGACCGCGCTCGCGGCGTTCATCGCGCCGCCCGACGCGGCGATCTCGCCCATCACGAGCGAAGCCTCGGTAATCCCGAGGCCGCTGCCGCCGTACTGCTCGGGAATGGCGACGCCGAGGTAGCCGGCTTCGGCCACTGCGGCGTAGAAGTCGTGCGGGAATTCGCGCGCGGCGTCCTTGCGGCGCCAGTACTCGTCGGGAAAACGATCGCAAAGCGTTCGAACCTGCCGGACGATTTCCTGCTGCGACGCGGTCAGTTCAAAATCCATATAATCCCCGTCCCGTTATCGAGTCTTGCCGGCGCGTGCCTGTTGATTTTGATTTCGACCCCTATTGAGAAACTGGCCCGGAGTAGGTAATCAAGACATCTCTAGTGGTGGAGGACGGGCTGAGGCAAGCCCGATTTTCGGAACTATATCCGTCGGTCACCTCGGGGGAGGTACTGGACTCGCGCTGAGATTGAGGTACGGGAGCGGCGTGGCTCCGTCTGTATCGTGCAATCTGCGCGTGCTGATCGCGCCGACGCGGGCGCAGCAATCTGAACAAATCAACGGCAGATGCTGCTTCGGCGGGCGTCATCGGGAGGTCGATAGGGTTCGAGCACCATACAAGGGTTATGGTTTACGGTCTTAACGCGTTCCGTTGATTCGGTACGAATCTTGAAGCGGGCGGACCGGACTCGTTCCCAGCGGGATTGGGGGATTCAATTCGCATCGCGGCTGGCGGCCGCACGAAGGAGGTAGTGTGACCAGAGATATCAAGCAGCGGACACGATGGGGCGTCGGGCTGGTTGCCGGCTTGGCCCTTTTACTCGCGTTATGCGGGGCGAGCAGGGTTCGAGCCGCTGACGACGGAAGTGCGGACCCACCCAAGAAGGTCAGGAGGGTAAAGAAGAAGAAGGCGGCGGCGATGGCTCCGATGCCAGTGGCCACGCCTAGCGCCGCGGATCGACTCGATGCGCTGACCGGCGATGTTGGCAACCTGCGCAAGTCGCAGACTGCGACCGGCAGCGAAGTCGAGGAAATCAAGAAAGAGATGGTCGTGGCGGCGCCGCAGGCCAGTGCGACTCCGACGACGATCGGCCAGCACGTCGGCGCTCTGGAGGCGAATCTGGCGGCCACGCAGAAGAGCATCTCGGACAACCTTGGAGTCAACATCCATGGGTTGGTCGACGCGGGCTACGAGCACAATTTCAACCAGCCCAATTTCAACTACAACTACACCCACGCATGGGATGAAAACGGATTCCAGCTCACGCAGGGTAACCTGCACATCGAGAAGGACGGAACAGTCGGCTTCGTGACCGACCTCAATGTCGGGCAGGTTGCCAACTCCGTCTCGAACTCCACGCACTATTCGATCTTTAATGGGACCGGGAACGGACCCGGCGGGCAATGGTTCGACCCGACGCAATACTATCTGACTTATACTGCACCGGTCGGGTCCGGGCTGAGCCTGGCAGCAGGACGTTTCGTCACGCTGTTGGGCGAGGAGATAATACCCACCTACCAGAGCCAGAACTTCAACGAGGGTCGCGGATTGCTGTTTACGCTCGGCGAACCGCTGACGCATACCGGGATCCGCGCCTCCTACACGTTTAACGACTACTTCGCCGTAACCGGCGGTCTGAACAACGGATGGGACGATCCGGCGCAGACCAACAACGGCGGCCCGACCGGTGAAGGCGAGATCACGATCAACAACAAGGACAAGTCGGTCGCTCTGGTGGTGAACGGGATCATCGGATCGCAGTCGCCGGGGAACACCTCCAAGTCGAACTCGGTGCTGGACGCGGTCGATCCCATCTTCACCTGGAAGCCCACGTTCCTTGCCAACACCACGCTTGCGACCGAGTACCTGTACGGGACGCAGAGTGGGCCCGTAATCAACAACCACAGCGCATCCTGGCAAGGTCTGGCGCAGTACGTGGTCTACGACTGGAACGAATGGGAATTCGCCCTGCGTGGCGAGTTCTTCAAGGACCAGGACGGCGCGCGCTCGGGTCCGAATATCAACGGCCTCGTTCGATCGAAGACCTTGTGGGAGATCACCCAGACCATCACGTATAAGGTGCCGGGGGTCACGGGACTGCTGGTGAGAGCCGAATATCGCCACGACGCTTCCACCAGCCCTGACTTCGGGAACAACGATTTCGTCAACCCCGACAACGGTATCCAGCATCTGTGGGACGGTCAGGACACTCTGAGTGGAGCGATGATCTACGCGTTCTGAGGAAATCGGACAGCGTAGGCAGCAGGCATGCGCGGCGGACCCGGGACTTCCGGGTCCGCCGTTTTTTTCGCGGTCGCGCTCGATGAGCACCTATTTTGCATTCAGTGTTCGCAGACGCGCGAGAGGAGGATTTCAATCTGCAATGAACGTTGCATTTCGCAATCGGCATGCTCAGTAACTGCTCGACAAAAAGGCGGCATGCGCTTGCGAGAAAGGCGTTGCGTTGAGGTTCTTTTCGTGGCAGAAAGCGTAGACGACCTGCGATTGACGGCCTTCAAATCCAGTCGCGAGACCGCTCCGAAGCGGGCTCGCGGGCCGCGATGGTCAGTGTGATCCAAAGACTATTGAGCCAGGGATGCCGCCCCGCAAAGCGGCGAGGAGGGTTAGGGTTTCAATGACTCCCAAGCAAGTTCTCCAAATGATCAAGGACAAGGGCGTGGTGATGGTCGATATCAAATTCGTCGACCTGCTCGGGCAATGGCAGCACTTCACGGCGCCGATCAGCGAATTCAAGGACGAAGGGCCGTTCGAGGACGGACTCGGATTCGACGGCTCGTCGATTCGCGGATGGCAGGCGATCGACGCGAGCGACATGCTGGTGATCCCGGATCCAAACAGCGCCGTGCTCGATCCGTTCTGCAAGGAGCCGACGCTCTCGCTGACCTGCAACATCCAGGATCCGATCACGCGGGCGGACTACTCGCGCGACCCGCGCAACATCGCGCGCAAGGCCGAGGCGTACCTGAAGTCAACCGGAATCGGCGATACCGTTTACTTCGGCCCCGAGCCCGAGTTCTTCATCTTCAACGGCGTCCGCTACGACACCAACCAGCATTCGAGCTATTTCTACATCAATTCGGACGAAGGTTTCTGGAACAGCGGCAAGGAGGGCACCAACCTCGGCTACAAGCCGCGCTACAAGGAAGGCTACTTCCCGGTCCCGCCCAACGACAGCCTGCAGGACATCCGCACGGAAATGGTCCTCACGATGGAACAGGTCGGGATCACGGTCGAGAAGCAGCATCACGAGGTCGCGACCGCGGGTCAGGCCGAAATCGACATGCGGTTCCAGAACCTGACCAAGATGGCGGACTGGCTGATGTGGTACAAGTACATCTGCCGCAACGTCGCGATTCGCCACGGCATGACCGTGACCTTCATGCCCAAGCCGATTTTCGGCGATAACGGCTCCGGGATGCATGTCCATCAGAGCATCTGGAAGGGCGACACTCCGCTGTTCGCAGGCTCGGGCTACGCCGGATTCTCCGAGCTCGGGATGCATTACATCGCCGGCGTGCTCCATCACGCGCCTTCGATCGCGGCTTTCACCAATCCGGGGACCAATTCATACCGCCGGCTGGTGCCGGGCTTCGAGGCGCCGATCAACCTTGCGTATTCGAGCCGCAACCGCTCGGCCGCCGCGCGTATCCCGATGTACTCGCCGTCGCCCAAGGCCAAGCGCGTCGAGATTCGGTTCCCCGATCCGACCTGCAATCCGTACCTCGCGTTCTCCGCGATGCTGATGGCGGGACTGGACGGAATTCAGCGCAAGCTCGATCCGGGTCAGCCGCTCGACAAGGACATCTACGCGCTCACGCCGGCGGAGCTGGCGGAAGTGCCGAGCATGCCGGCCTCGCTCGACGAGGCGCTGGGGAACCTCAAGCGCGACCATGAGTATCTGCTCAAGGGCGACGTTTTCACCGAGGACCTGATCGAGACCTGGCTCGACTACAAGATGTCGAAGGAGGTCAGCCAGGTGCGTCTGCGGCCGCATCCGTACGAGTTCGCGCTGTACTTCGACGCGTAATCGCGCATCGCACGCGACGAATATGAATCACGAAGCGGCGGGCGCCTCGCGCGCCCGCCGCTTTTTTGCGGGTGCTCCGCCCAAGAGGGATCTGAGCTGCGATTGCCGTGTTCCGGACCCGGGAAAGGTTTTGGTCATTCCGGACTTCTAGTCCAGCGATTTTCGGAATCGCAAGACGCTGATTGCGAGCAGCGCGGCGCCGAGAATCGTCATCGCGAGCATCTGTGGCCACAGGATCGAGAGTCCCGTGCCTTTGAGAAATGTTCCGCGCAGAACGACCAGGTAGTAGCGCAACGGATCGAGATAGGTCAGCCACTGCATCGCCGGCGGCATGCTTGCGATCGGAAACGCGAATCCCGACAGGGTGAATGCGGGCGTCAGGAAAAAGAAACTCGACGCGAAGGCTTGTTGCTGGGTCGAGCAGAGGGTCGAAATCAGCAGTCCCACCGCCAGCGTGCTGACCAGGAAGAGCGAGGTCCCGAGCAGCATAACGAACACGCTGCCGCGAAATGGCACCTGGAACCACAGCGTTCCGACCAGCCCGACCAACACGACCTGGATGAGCCCGATGAGAAAAAACGGCACGGTCTTGCCCAGGATGAACTCGACCGGCCGGATTGGCGTCACCATGATCTGCTCGAGGGTCCCAATCTCGCGCTCTCTCACGACCGCGAAGGCGGTCAGGTTCACGATCGTCATCAGAGTCAGGCTGCCGATGATTCCCGGCACAAAGAACCATCTGCTGTTGAGGTCGGGGTTGTACCATGGACGTTCGACCATCTGAACGCTCGGCATCAGCAGCCGGTACTGCGGCGCGATGCGATTGAGATGATCGTTTTGGTAGTCCTCCGCAAACCGGGTCGCGATTTGGCTTATGTAGCCGAGCGCGATCAACGCGGTGTTCGAATTGGTCCCGTCCACTATGACCTGCACTGACGCTGTTTGGCCTTTGCGCAGGCTCTCGGCGAATTGCGGATTGACCTGGATCGCGACGGCAGCGTCGCTGCGATCGATCAGGTCGCGGATGCGATGGCGATTGGAAGGCTGTTCGACGAGATCGAAGCGTCCGTTGCCGGTGAAGCGAGAAATCAGCTCGCGGCTCTCCTGCGAGTGATCGAAATCCACGATGGCGGTCGACACATGGTAGACCTCGAACGTCGCGGCGTAGCCGAAGATTAGCAGTTGGATGAGCGGCGGAACGATCAGCCGGATTAGCGCATAGCGATCGCGCCGGAGCTCGAGGAACTCCTTGATCAGCATTTGAAGAATTCGGCCAAACATGCGCATCAATCCAGAGTCTTCTTAAATGCGCGCATCGCGAAAAACCCGACCACGCCGGCATAGAGCGTCAGCGCGATCATTGGCTCGGCGAGCGCTTCGATGCCGACGCCTTTCAGAAAGATCGCCTTTAGCGCGGTCACGTAGTAGCGCGAATAAACTATGTAAGTGATCGCACGGACGGCCGTCGGCATCTGGTCGATGGGAAACGTGTAGCCCGACAGCATCGAAGTCGGCAGCAGCGTAACGAGCAGTGCAATCATGCTTGCGCCGAGCTGGTTCTTGATCGCGGCCGAGATCATGAAACCGATTCCAAGGATGACGATCAGGAAGAGCGTGGTGGTGATGAAAAGCGTGAATATCGTGCCGCGGAACGGAACTCCGAACCACCATACGCCCATTACGAAGCACAGCACGGCATCCGCCATGCCGATTCCGAAGTACGGCGCCAACTTGCCCAGCATCACTTCACGTGCGGTGACCGGCGTCGAAATGAGCTGCTCCATCGTGCCGCGTTCCCATTCGCGCGAGATGGTGAGCGAAGTCAGCAGCGCGCCAACCAGCGCCATCACCAGCGCGATGATTCCCGGGATGATGAAGTTGCGGCTTTCGAGATCCTCGTTGAACCAGGTGCGCGCCTCGACTGAAATCGGAGGCCCGCCGGCGGCCATCGCCAGTCCCTGCTGACCGAACCAGCGCTGCTGGAAGTCGGCGGAGTAGGCGCCGATCACCGCGCGGGCGTATTCCATCGCGAGGTTCGCGGTGTTGTCGTCGGTGCCGTCCAGGATCACTTGCACGCTCGCTGTTCCGCGGTCGCGCAGGGTTTTCGAGAAATCGTAGGGAATGACGACGCCGAGCTTGCACCGGTCGGAATCGATCGCGCGGGTGAGCTGGCGATAGTTGGACACCGTTTTGACCAGATCGAAATATTGCGAGGCCTGAAAGTGCTTCAGCAGCGCCTGGCTGTCCTGACTGCCTTCCTGGTCGTATGCGTAAACCGAAATGTGCTTGGCATCCAGGCTCACGCCGTAGCCGAGCAGTACCATCTGCATGATCGGCATCAGCAACGCGATGAGCAGGCTGCGCGGATCGCGCCGAATCTGGATCAGCTCCTTGCGTGCCATCGCGATGAGGCGGCTCCAATTCATGGCGCTCGCGGCTCGTCGGCAGCCGGCGGAGCACTGCTGAGCTCGACAAACACGTCTTCGAGCGATGGCGGGATCTCCTTCAGCTCGATCGATTGAACGTGGTGCTCGGCGAGAAATTGCGGGATCGATACGATGGCGCGCTCGGCATCGCGAACCGTCAAATGCAGCGCGTTTCCGAATACGGCCGCATCGAGTACGTCAGGATTTTGCTCCAGCGCTTCGAGTGCGGTACCGAGTGGCCGGCACTTGACCAATAGGAGCGTACCCCTGCGGAGATGAGTCTTGAGCTCACCGGGACTGCCGAGCGCGACGATCCGGCCGCGATTGATCAGCGCGAGATGATTACAGTATTCCGCCTCGTCCATGTAGTGAGTCGAGACGATCACGGTGACGCCGCTCGCGGCGAGATCATGAATCAAATCCCAAAACGTTCGACGCGAGATCGGATCGACGCCCGAAGTCGGCTCGTCGAGAAAAAGGATCGAGGGGCGGTGCAGCACTGCACAGCCAAGCGCGAGGCGCTGTTTCCATCCACCGGCCAGCGTGCCGGTGATGTCGTGCTCGTGGCCCGCGAGGTCCGCCATCTTAATCGCCGATTCGATGCGCTCGTCGATGATTTTGCGCGGTACGCTGTAGAGCCCGCCGAAGAAGCGCAGGTTCTCGACAACTCGAAGGTCGTCGTAGAGCGAGAACTTCTGCGACATGTAGCCGATATGCTGGCGCAGCGCCTCCGCATCGGTCGCGACATCGTATCCGGCGACGCGAACCCACCCGGAGGTCGGCCGCAGCAGGCCACACAGAATTCTTATGGTGGTGGATTTGCCGGCGCCGTTGGGCCCGAGAAATCCCATGATCTCGCCGCGGTTGACCGAGAAGCTGATCCGGTCGACCGCGGTGAATGCACCGAAGCGCTTCACCAGGTCGCGCACTTCAACGGATATCGCGGGCGTTTCATCGCTCGTCATTTTTCAATGCTGCGCCTGCACGTAAGCCACGAACAAATCCTCGATCGAAGGTTCGCTCGCGCCGATGGAGTCGAAGGGAATCGATGCGGCTTCGAGTTGCTTCCGGAATTGCGCAATGCGGCGCGGCGCGTCATCGACGACCAAATGAACCCCGTCGCCGACCAGCACGCTGCTCGATACTCCCTCGGCGCCGGCCAGCACTTCGCGGACTTCGCGCGCCCGAGTCGAGGGAACGATCAGCACCGTGCCCGGCATGCGGCGCTTCAATTCGTCGGGCGAGTCGCACAGCATCGCGCGGCCTTTGAAAAGCAGCGCCAGCCGGCTGCATCGCTCAGCTTCGTCGAGGTACGCGGTCGAGATCAGAATCGTGACGTTCTCGCGCAGCAGCGAATAGAGGATTTGCCAGAACTCGCGGCGCGATACCGGATCGACGCCGGTGGTCGGCTCGTCCAGCAGCAGAACGCGCGGATGGTGAATAAGCGCGCAGGTCAGGCCGAGTTTCTGTTTCATGCCGCCCGAGAGCTTGCCCGCCAGACGATCGCGAAACTCCGCCATCCCCGCGGCCTTCAACAGCCGCGCAGCGTGCTCTTCGCGTTCGCGCCTGCCGAGTCCAAACAGGTCAGCATAGAAGCGGATGTTCTCATCGACGGTGAGATCCTCGTACAACCCGAAGCGCTGCGACATGTAGCTGATGTGATTCTTGACTCCTTCGGGATCGCGCACGACGTCGAATCCGGCGATTGTTGCCGAGCCTTCATCGGGAGAAAGAACTCCGGCGAGCATCCGCATCGTGGTGGTCTTTCCAGCGCCGTCGGGACCAACCAGACCGAATATCTCGCCCGGGTGAACTTCGAGGTTCAGGTGATCTACCGCAATGACGCCCGGAAAGCGCTTGACCAGTCCTTCCGCCCTGACGGCGGGCGCGATTGCCTCAGCGATTTCCATTGGTTGCGACCGCGAGATCGATGCTCGCATCGGCAGGCATTCCCGGAACGAGTTCATGGGTAGGATTGAAGACGTCGATCTTGATTCGATAGACCAGCGTCACCCGCTCGGTGTGGGTCTCGACGCTCTTGGGCGTGAACTCAGCCTGCGAGGCGATCGCCGAGATGCGGCCCTCGTAGCTTTTTCCGGGGTAGGAATCAGTGGTGACAATTGCGGACTGTCCGAATCGAACCTTGCCGATGTCGGTTTCATTTATGTAGGCGCGCACCCAGACGTGATCGAGATCGGCGATGGTGGCGACCGGCGCGCCGGGCAGCATTACTTCGCCGATCTCGGCCTGGCGCGTGAGCATGACGCCATCGAATGGCGCGCTCAGGATCGTGTAGCCGAGCATGATCTTCGCCAGCTCCAGCGTCTGCTCGGCGTTGCGGATATTGGCCTTCGCGACCTCGACATCTTCCTGCGCGCCGGCCACGCCGGCCTGGTCCCGGCTGAGCGCTGCGGCTGACTGCTTAAAGGCAGTCTCGGCCAGGTCGCGGACATCGGTCGAAATCACGTTCTCCTGGAACAACCTCCGGTTGCGATTGTAGTCCAGCCGCTTCTGCGCGAGATCGGCCCGATCGTTGACCACCGTAGCGCGCGCGACTTCCACCTTTTCCAACGCCGAGGCCAGTTGCTGCTGCTGCACGCGCAGCGAGGCTTCGTCCACGTCGACCTGTTTGCGATAGTCGGCATCGTCGAGGCGGGCAATGAGCTCGCCCTTGCGCACCCATTGCCCTTCGTCGAACGGCAGTTCGACGATCCGCGACTGAACGTCTTTGAAGCTCAATACGCTTTCATGAGCTTCGATATTACCGGAGACGAAAACGTTCGGGGCCGGATGGTTCCAACCAAAGAAGTCCAGCACACGGGTCGAAAGGTTCCCATCGATCGCTGCTATCGCGGCTCCCGCGACCAGCAAAATACCGGCAAATAAACCGATGCCGGCTTTTCGAGACATGAGAACTGACGCCATTCGCTAAAGTCACTCATCCTCCGCTTCCAGCGCGGTGCGGGCGGCCTTGAGCTCCTTACGCAGGGTGGAATCGACCTCGGGAAACTCAGGCTTGAGCTCTTCGAGCGCGCCCACAATCGTCTCGGCGACCACGATTCGCGCGAACCACTTATGGTCGGCGGGTACGATGTGCCAGGGTGCGTGGCGCGTTGCGGTGTGGCGGATCATGTCTTCGTAGACTTCCATGTATTCGTCCCATCGCTCGCGCTCGCGCATGTCGGAAATCGAGTATTTCCAGTTCCCGCCCCGCATCTCGAGGCGATCGAGGAAGCGCTGCTTCTGTTCCAGCCGCGAAACATTGAGGAAGAACTTGAGAATGACTGTTCCATTGCGCCTTAGATGGCGCTCGGAGGCGTTGATGTCCTCGAATCGCTCCTTCCAGATGTCCTTTGTGACAAGCTGCTTCGGCAGGCGCTGCTTTTCGAAAAGCTCCTTGTGTACCCGGACGACGAGCACCTCTTCGTAGTAGGAGCGGTTGAAGATTCCGATCCGCCCGCGTTCGGGCAAGCGGCAATTGGTCCGCCACAGGAAGTCGTGCTCCAGTTCCTGGTCGGATGGTTGCTTGAAGGAAAACACCTCGCATCCCTGCGGATTCACTCCCGACATGACGTGTTTGATCGCGCTGTCCTTGCCCGCCGCGTCCATCCCCTGAAAGATCACCAGCAGCGCCGCGCTGTTCTCCGCGTAGAGCTTTTCCTGCATGGCGGCGAGCTTTGTGATCCCGCGCGCCAGAAGCTCTTCAGCGCGTTTCTTGGACTTGAGATCGAGCGTCGTGCCGGGATCGTGATCCTTCAGGCGAAAGCCGCTGCCGTCGTCGATCTGAAACGGCTTGATGAATGGGCGTGCTTTGATCATCGCATCGCGCGCGGGGCAAACGTGGAGAGACCCTGCTTCCGGGCCGGACTCACGCGGGCGCGACTCCCCGGCGTCACAATGAAAGATTACTGCCCGGAGGGCAAGGCGCGCTCTCCGCGCCGGTCAGGCGATTTTCAGGATGCTCTCGGGATGCTGCTCGTTCGGATCGACTCCGGGCTCCATCCTGTAAACGACCGATTTGTCCACCACCAGGCTGCCGTCATCGGCCAGCGAGATCTTGAACCGATCCATCGGCCGCGGCGCCGGACCTTCGAAGTTCAGGCCGCTGATGTAGTAGCCGGAGCCGTGGCATGGGCACTTGAATTTCTGCTCCGCCTTGAGCCATCGCGGCGTGCATCCCAGATGCGTGCACTTGGCGAAAATCGCGTAGAAGCCGGCCTTGGTGCGGATGATCCAGGTGCGGTAATCCTGCTTGAATTTCTCGCTGACTTCACCGACGACATAGTCGCCCGGGAAGCCGGCCTTGAAGCGCGAGGGCGGAAGGAACAGCACGCGCGGAAATGCCGAGCGCACCGCCGCCAGCAGGCCCAGCATCGAGAACACCCCAAAGCCGCCCCATCCGAGCCGCCCCAAAAAGTCGCGCCGGCTCCATAACGATCCCGGCTCGGCTTTCTCGGCGCGCGCCTTGGCCTGCTCCTGAATGCGCAGCTTCTTCAGCGCTGTGTCATCGACCGGGGCCTTGCCCTTGGGTACCGCTGCCATCGGGGTTCCTCACTGCCACCGGAAAGGGTGGCGATGCATAAGACCGCTTGCTTCAATCAATACATGCGTCATTAGCAAAAATTCTATCCCGCCGGCCGGCGCGCAGGCAATCGTGAACGTGCGTTGCGCGCGGGTTCGGATGCTTCCTGGCGGCGTCTGATGCTCGGCTCGATGGGGCCCGGTCAGTGCAGATAGGGCTGACCGCCGGCGTCGGGTGCGGGCGGAGGAAGAGCGACCGAGGGCTGCGTCTCGACCGGCGCTGGCGATACCGGTTGGGTCTCGACCAAAGTTGACGCGGGAGCGTGCGAGGCCAGAGTCTCTTCGTGCAGGCGGAGCTTGGGAATCGGGTCGCGGGGTGGGAGGTAATCCGGCGGTGGCAGCTCCGCTATCGGCGCGGGTGCAGCGTCGTGCGAATACCCGCTGTCCATAGCGGGCGCGAGGAAGGTCTCCTCCATGATGTAATGAAGCGGGCGCGCCACCGTCCACTCCAGCACGAAGCCCACCGGCGCGACGAAGTAGCTCGCGATTTTCAACGGCTGCGAATCCTCGTCGTTATACTCGCGAGGATTCTCCTGCTCGGTCAGCTCGTCGGCCCGGCAGAGAGCCGGAGCGCCGAATACCACTATCGCCAACAGGGCCAGAATCAGGCGTCGCATAAGCTTATTTTGATGCCGTCCCGACGCTCTTGTCAACGCGGGTTTGAGCCGGCTTTGGCGGTGCCGTCCGGGCCGTCTGGGGCCCGTCTGTATCGCGATTGTGCTTGCTTCGGGGCCTCTGAGGGGCGATCTTGGAATCCGTGCGCGAATCGTGGCGAAGAATCCGGGCCGTTTCGCTCGCCGCGGCCGCGTCGCTGCTGATCCCGATAGTTGCCGATGCGGCCCCGGCGCGGCTCGCCTTCGTCGGTATCGACGACAATATCTACGAATGCTCCGGCGATTGTGCCCGCCCGCGATGCGTCACCTGTCCGGTGAAGGGAACGGAGGCTCGCGCCGCCGGGATGCGTCCGGTCGCGTTCGAGCAGCCGCAGGACGACGGCGCCGACAAGTTCGGCTGGCCCACCTATTCGCCCGACGGCCGGAAGCTGGCCTGCCTCTCGTCGGGCGGCAAGCAGGGCCGTCCCTCCTACGGCGTATACGTCTACGACCTGGACAAGATGATCTCGACCAGGATTTTCGAGAGCTCGACCGAGCGCGGGATTTATCTGTTCTGGTTGCCCGACGGTGAGCGGCTCTCCTTTTTGGTCACCGAGCCCGACGACCGGCTCACCCTGATGCTCGCGCAGGCCCGCGAAGACGCCCCGATCAGAATAGTCGCCTCGGGCGCGCCGCTTTACTTCGACTGGAACCGCAAGACCGAGCTCCTGCTGCATACCACTACCGCCGGGCCGGCCCGTGCGGAGCGCGTGTCGCTGATGAGCGTCACGCCGACCAGCCAGGACGTTCGAGCGCGTGCTCTCCCGCGGATACTCGCCGTTCAAGACCCCGTGCTGGTCGCCTGACGGCGCGCATGTTGCGTTCGTCGCCAGCGAAGACGAGATCGCCCACCTCTACCTGGCCGATCCAAACGGCGCCAATCCCAAGCCGATCGCGAAGCTGATGGTCGGCGAAAACAGCTTCGTATGGGCTCCCGACTCGCGTCATATCGCCTTCTCGACCGCGCAGTTGCCGCCCAACACCGTGATGGACGGCGTCAACCTGCTCGATATCGTTGACGGCAGCGTGAAGCGGCTGGTCAACGACGACGTGGCCGCCTTCTACTTCTCGCCCGACTCCCAGCAAATCGCCTATGTGTCGGTGCCTCCCGAGCAGCCGTTCTACACCTGGAATGTGATCGATCTGCGCACCGCCAGGAGCCGAAAGCTCGGCAGTTTTCTCACCACCAGCGAGGAGACGCTGGCCTGGCATTACTTCGACCAGCTTTCCCTTTCGCACAGTATCTGGGCACCCGATTCGAGCGCGATCGCGTTTGCGGGTCTGCCGATCGAAAAGCCGCCGCACGGGGCGATCCCGCAGCAGCCGATCGATACGCCGCCACCGAGCGTGTCGATCATTCCGATCAACGGCGCGAAGCCGCGCCACATCGCCGACGGCGTGCTGGTGTTTTGGGCGCCCGCGCCGGGGGCGACCGCGCCGGCGATGGCGCCGGCGGTGGTTGCGCCGGCGAGGTAGGCCGCGATGCGATACGCCGCGCAGCCGGCGACGCGCGCGCTGACGCCAACCGGCGGTTTCCTGCACGGGTTCGCCTACTCGCTCAATCCGTACATCGGATGCGCCTTCGGCGTGGCGCGGGGATGCCCATTCTGCTACGTCCGCGCGCTGCCGGTCGCGCGCGCGTCCGAAGGCCCGTGGGGGAGCTGGGTAATCGCCAAGACCAACCTCGCAATCCTGCTGGAGAAAGAGCTTGTCGCACTCGAGCGCGCCGGCAAACTCGGCGCTGCGGCGATCTTCATGTCGAGTGCGACCGATCCGTACCAGGGAGTCGAGCGGCGGCTTGGGCTTTCGCGCGCCGCGCTGGAAACCTTCCTGCGCTTTCGGCCGCGTCGAATCCTGCTCCAGACCCGCAGCCCGCTCGTCGAGCGCGACATCGATATCATCGCAGGGCTCGGCGCGCACGTGATCGTGTCGATAACACTCGAGACCGACGACGAGACCGTGCGCCGCGCACTGACGCCGACTTCGCCGTCGATCGCTCGGCGGCTCCAAACCGCGCGCCGGCTGCGCGCCGCGGGAATTTTCGTGCAGCTCGCGATCGCGCCGATGCTGCCGAACAATCCCGAGCGCCTCGCCGCCCTCGCCGACGAAGCCGCCGATCGCGTAGTCGTGGATACCTACTTCGACGGCGACGGCGCCAGCGGCCGCCGCTCGCGCGCGCTCGGGATGGGCGAGCTATATGAGCGCCTCGGCTACGCGAGCTGGTTCCGTCCCGGCGCCGAAGCCGACCTGATGTCCGCGCTACGCACGCGCTTGGGCAACGATCGCGTGCTGTTCAGCCGCGAAGGCTTCTGCGCAGTGTGAGACGGCCGGTATGTTCTATCTTCCGGCCCCGGAACACGCTCGAATTCCTGGAGGAGTTCGCCGACTTTCAAGAGGAGGCGCGAGCTATGGATCGATCCGAGGCTTTTCCAAGAGTGCTCGCCTTCCCGACAAGGCGAAGTGGTTCGCCGTGCTTGGCGGAACGCGTGTGCTGAGATAGTGTCCGGCGATCGGTGAAAAGTTACTGTGAGACTCCCATTGACTTCCTGGGCAAACCCGATATCAATGCTATCAGGTTTTCCCAGAAGCTTAGCGAAGATGCCGTCAGAAATTCTTGTCCGGGGCCTGCCGGAAGACGTTCGCGCTTGGATCAGTACGGAAAGCCACGAGAATCGCCTAAGCCAGAACGAATTCGTCGTCGGCGTCCTCCGTCAGGCGTGCAGCGGCGGCATCTCAGGAGACTCTCAGCTTGGCCTTTTCCCATCGTCAGCTGGAACTGCTGTTCGGACCGAGCCCGATGCGGCCGTTCCGTTTTCGTTCGTCGATCTCTTCGCTGGTATCGGAGGTCTTCGAATCGCCCTTGAGGCCGCTGGCGGAACCTGCCGCTTTTCATCCGAATGGGACAAGTACTGTCAGCGAACGTACAGGGCATGGTTTGGTGAAACTCCGGAGGGAGACATCAGAAAGGTCAAGCCGGCCGAAATTCCAGACCACGATATTCTCGCGGCGGGATTTCCGTGCCAGCCGTTTTCCATAGCAGGGGTCTCCAAGAAAAACAGTCTCGGGCGAGCGCACGGATTCAAGGACCTCACGCAGGGCACTCTGTTCTTCAATCTTGCGACGATAATCGAAATCAAGCGACCCCCGGTTCTCATGCTCGAGAACGTGAAGAACCTTCGGTCCCATGACGGAGGGCGCACGTGGGCTGTCATTCTTTCGACGCTCAATGACCTGAATTATCGGGTTTTCACCAGGGTCATCGACGCAGCTTCCAGGGTTCCTCAGCATCGCGAGCGAATCTTCATAGTGGGCTTCCATCGAAGGACATTCGGTGATGCCCCGCCGTTCGTTTTCCCGGAAGAGCCGTCCGGACCGCGCCCCAGGGTCCGCGACATTCTGGAGGGCGACCCGGACTCGAAATACACACTGAGCACCCGACTCTGGGCGTACCTGCAGGAGTACGCGAAGCGGCACCGTGACAAAGGGAATGGCTTTGGCTTTGGCCTCGTGGATCCTGACGGAATCACGCGAACCCTGAGCGCGCGTTACTTCAAGGACGGCTCGGAGATCCTCATCCCTCAGGGGCCTCACCGGCCTCCGAGGCGCATGACCCCTCGCGAAACTGCACGGCTGATGGGATTTTCGGACGGCCTGCCAATTGTGGTGTCGGATACCCAAGCGTACAAGCAGTTCGGCAACGCGGTGGTGCCGTCCGTGGCGGATGCGGTCGCGCGCCAGGTCGCCAAAGTGCTCCGCTGGCGGGTAGCCAACCGCGGCAATGGTTGTCTGCTCAAACCTGGGAGCATCAGAATTGCGGGGGAAATCAATGCCGTCGCCAACATCCGAAGACGCAGTCAATAGCGCGCTTGAGTATGGCGCAGCGCTTCTGAAGTACATCTCGCCGAACGATGTGGGCTTGACGGGCAGCCACCAGTGCGGATTTTACCTTCCAAAGTCAGCCTGGCAAATGTACTCGCCGCAGTCCCCGGAGAAAGGGATCCTTGCGAAGCATCCCGTACGAATTGAATGGCAGGACGGGCGCATCACAAGATCGGTGGTTACGTGGTACGGGAAGCTCACACGTAGCGAGTACCGGCTGACTCGATTCGGTCGCGATTTTCCATTTCTGACGCCAGACGAAGTCGGATCGATGCTCGTTGTCGTGCCCCGATCGCGGGACGACTTTCTGGCCTACGTTCTGGATTTGGAAGATGACGCCGCGGACGTTCAGGCGAAGCTGGGCGTCGAAGTCATCGATACCTGGGCCGTATATCGCAAAGACGCCCAGCCGCAAATCGAAACTGAGAATGACTGCGTAGAAAGGGAGTTCCGAGAATTTGCTAGCGCGGTTTCAGAATTTCCCGCAGGATTGGAATTCGCCACCCGTGCCAGAGATGCTCTGGAGAAGTGCATCTCAGACTTTAAGCAGCTGCCGTCGGATGATCGTCTGATGCGCTGCGTGGAACAGGAATACGAACTGTTCAAGCTCGTGGAGCGGAGACTGTGCGAGCCGGAAATCTGTCGTGTCTTCAAGTCCGTTGATGATTTTGTTGGAACAGCGAACTCGATCCTTCAGCGCCGCAAGTCGCGCGCGGGTCAATCGCTGGAGCATCACGTGGAGGAAGTTCTGAAATCAGCCGGCGTGCCGTTTGAGCGCCAGCCCAAAACGGTAGATGGTCAACCGGACATCATCATTCCAGGGGCTCGCCAGTACCACGACTCGAAATGGCCCGACGAAAAACTGTTCGTGCTTGGTATAAAAAGAACCTGCAAGGACAGATGGCGGCAGGTCCTGAATGAAGCCAAGCGCGTCAGGCGGAAGCACGTTCTTACCATCCAGCAGGGCATCTCTCAGAGCCAGCTTAAAGAGATGCGCGAGGCCCGGGTAACTTTGATTGTACCTCGATCGTTGCACGCCAAGTATCCGCAGGAATGGGCGGGCCGTTTGCTCACCGTGGACCGCTTTGTCGGTAATCTGAGGAAGGCATTGATGTAATGTGACTGATGTACTGACGTCAGAGCAGCGAAGTCGCTGCATGTCCCGAATCCGGGGCAAGGATACGAAGCCGGAGCTAGTCGTTCGTTCAGTGGCACACAGGATGGGCTATCGGTTCCGCCTCCATAGGCGCAACTTGCCTGGTCGGCCAGATCTTGTGTTCGTGCGGCTGAAAAAAATCGTGTTCGTGCATGGGTGCTTCTGGCACATGCATCGCTGCAAGTATGGCCGGGTTACACCTGCGACGAACGTTGCGTTCTGGGCGGTGAAGCGCCAAGGCAACGCGCAGCGCGACAGCCGAAATGCCCGGGTTTTGAAAAAAAATGGATGGAAGGTGCTTTCAATCTGGGAATGCGAGATTCGAAACTTGCCTCTGCTTGAGCGTCGGATCGCGCAATTCCTCCGTGCCGCAAACTCTAGAAACTTGAACAAAGACTTGCGAGCAACAAAGCTGTTAGTTCATGAAGGCTGAGGCGGCATGCAGTGCGCATAGAGTATCCCAGAGTCCTGATTGAGTTAAGGCCCTCTCCGATCGATGGCGTCGGTGTCTTCGCCGTCAATACGATCGCCTCCGATCAACGCGTCGCCGAGGGAATCGGAGAGGAAGACTACGAGCGCATTGTCCCTTGGGAGTGTTTTTCTGAGTTCGATGAGGACGTTCAGAAGAAAATCGATGCGTTCTGCATCGGAACGCCAGACGGATTCATACCGCCGGAAGGTCTGGATTTTAATCGCATCTCGGCGGAGTGGTATTTCAATCATTCGTGCGACGGGAACGTAGGATTCGACGACCGCGGGGACTTCGTTGCGCGACGGAAAATCCGAAAAGGCGAAGAGCTGACCTACGACTACGCACTGGCGGAGTCGAATCCGCGTTTCAAGATGGCATGCAAGTGCGGTAGCCAGCATTGCCGGAGAGTAGTCACCGGCGACGACTGGAGAGATTCGAGATTCAGAAGGCTGAACCACTCTTACATGCTTCCTCGCTTGAGGAAGCCGGCACCCGGGGTAAATCGCACCGGGGTTTTCGCTCAAGCAGCGCACCGCCATCGCGCGCTGCGCTGATTTGCTTTCGCTGTCGCTCCTCTAACGCGCGCCTACTTCCCGACGTGCGGGATTACCTCTTTGGCCAGGCGTTCGAGGATCTTCAGGTCCAGCGCGCCGGCGAAGACGAACTGCGAGACTCCCCATTCCCGGCTGCGACGGCTGAGTTCCCTGGCGCATTGTTCGGGCGTGCCGATCAGGGCCATCGGCGAACTCAGCATCTGCTCGGCCTTCAGGCCCATCCCTTGTCCGACCATCCCGGCCATCGACTCGGTCTCTTTGGCCGAGCTGGTGAGCATCACGACCGCGACCATCGTGCTGATCTGGATCGATTCCGGCTTGCGTCCGTTCCTGGCCGCCTCGCCGCGAACAAACTTGATCTTCTCCTGAAAGACCGCGTCGGTGGTCTTGGCGACGTTCTCCATCGAAATGTGTCCGACGCTTCCAACCTCGGGGATGATATTTATCGTCGCGGCGTGCTTGCCGGCGATCCGCAGCAGGCCGCGGCCGCCGCCGCCGACCAGAATCGGAGGATGCGGTTTCTGCACCGGCTTCGCCCACAGGATCGCATCCCTCAATTTGTAGAATTCTCCGTCAAAGGTGGGTTGCTCCTGCGTCCACAGCGAGCGGATCACGGTCAGCGCCTCATCGAGCATCTTGAGCCGCGGCGCGATTGGCGGGAACGGGATACCGGTCATCCTGAATTCCCTCTCGGTCCATCCGGAGCCGAGTCCCGCGATCAGGCGCCCGCCGCTGAGGTGGTCCAGCGTAACCAGACTCTGCGCGGTCATCACCGGATGGCGGAAAAGGTTGCACAGCACCAGGTGGCCTGCGCGAATTTTCTTCGTCGCCTCGAAGACCAGCGCCAGCGCGATCATCTGGTCCCATGACAGCGCATGCGGATCGTAAGCGCCGCCCATCTGTTCGTAGACGATATGATCCGGCAGCAGCAGCGCGTGGTAGCCGAGCTGGTCGGCGGCCTGCGCGAGGTCGCGCAATTCCTTGAAGTCTTTGCCGTTGATCTGGATTCCGAACTCCATCAGCCTCTCCATTCGGCGCGCGCTCAGGCGCGGCGCAATAGTTGTGCGGGAATGCAGAAATACCTATGCCAATCCCGCTTGGCCGGTCAACCCGGAGCGGACCGGCGCCGCCGGCGAGGACAACTTGATCCTCGAATCCAATCGAACCGGGGATGGAAGACTCAGGGGCTGACCGGTATCCGCTTACGTCCCGCGTTGATCCTCTGACGCAGCTTGTTTGGCAAGCCGTCGTGCGATCCCTGAGGCCGCTTCGGTACATCCTCCCACCAGGCGCTCCATGGCATATCGCCTCGACGTTGGGGATGCAGCGGATAGAAGATACGGCTGTCTCTGCGTCCGGCCTCGCCGCCGACCAGCAGCAGCACGTCGCGCCGAGAGTTGTTGATGAAGCAATGGCAGATGCCGGTGCCCGACGGGAACGCGGCGAAGTCCCCCGGCCGCATCGGATAGAGAACGCCGTCCACCCATGCGCTCACGTTCCCTTCGAGAACGTAGACGAACTCCTCCTCTTTCTCCTCCGCGTGAGGCCACGAACTTCGCTCTCCAGGCGGCAGCCGCATCAGGTTGATTCCAATTTTGAGCAATCCTGCCGCGCGCCCGATGGCGCGTTCATAGCCGGTGAATTCGTCGCTATTGGGGTAGTGATGACGAGTTTCGGCGACGTCGCGACCGGAAATTATGAACGGTGGGCGTGGCTCACGTTTGCGCATAGCGCTGCCTAGCCCGTCTGTGCCTGCGATTGCAAGCGCCGGCCATAACGAGCGCATCACGCGCGCTCTCACATGCCGTCGGGAATAGCCTCTTCTGTCGGGAACCAAACTAGCGTGGGATCACGGGAAGGTCGATGCGGGACGCCCAGCCTCTAAAAGGAAACTAAGACAGTCGCCATTTGAAATTCAGATACTCAGCCCGAATTGATCCAGTACCCGGGCCAGGACAGCAACCTCAGCAGGTTCGGACCTAATTTTCGGCAACGACAGATATACAAACCGCAAACGAGGCAATCAAAAATCCGATAATCGCGCCGGCACTGCGCAGCCGGGCAACCGCCAGCGCGTCGCTGGTAGGCACGCGCTCGCGCATCTCCGGCGAGCCCGCGGTGGTTCGCATCCCAGCGGTATCGATTAGATCCTTGATCGTGACGGGTATGCCGTGCAGCCGCCCGCGAGTGCCTCCCCGCGATACAGCGCGGTCAGCTTCGTCAGGGAGCTGGCGGGCCGTCGCAGCGTCGAGCGTGACGACGGCGTTGAGCGCGCCGTCGAAGCGCTCGATTCGGCCGAGGTACAGCTCGACGAGGTCGCGGCTCTTGAGCCGGCCCTGGCGAATCGCTTCCGTTTGTTCGCTCGCCGATTTGAACGCATCGTCAACCATGGTGTCCCTTCTTCCCGCGAGACTGACTTAATTCGCCTGTTGCGTACAACGCCCGGCTTATAGACGACCCGGCTGGATCAGGTCTAACACATCGACCGACTCTACTTATGAATGCAGGCAACTTGTCAAGCGGTTCGCGGCAGACTCGCTGGCGAATGGCCTCTTCCGCCACGAAACCGCCCTAGCGTGGGATCACGGGAAGGTCGATGCGGGAGGCGTGGGCGCCGCCGCGCAAGAATTGCACTTGCGCCGGGTCGCCCGGTGGCGGCGAGAAATGATCCCGATCGGCGCCTGCAATCGCGACCCGGATCGAATGCCCCTGCCGGAAGAGATACGAAGTGGGTAGCAGGTCGAAGACCAGCTCCGTGATCTGACCCGGCACCAGCGGCATCCCGTCCTCGCGCTTGAAGCTGTGATACGGCACGACGTCGCGGTAAGGCGGCGGCGCGGCGCTAAGTCTGCGATGAATTGCCCGAAGCTCGCCTTCCGTGACCGCGAACACACGGCCGCGCTCGTCCACATCCTCCAGATAGCCGAAGAACTGGCCATCGGTGGAGGTAGAGCGGAAAAACAATGTGACTATTGGATGTCCCGTGACTTCCATATCCTGCGTCAGCGGAGCCGAGGTATAGAGGAGGAGTTTTGAATCCATCGAGCTTCGATCGACATAACCGACATTCTCAGGCCCGAGTAGTCCATCCCACCGAGTGCGTTCGCCCGCGCCCGCCGAGCTGTCGGCGCGGTAGGAATCCTGGCCCTCGGCTTGGGGCGGCTGCGAGTTCAAGGTGTTGCCGTCGGCCAGGTAGAAAGGCGTCGGTTTGACGTTTGGCGGTGGCCAGGTTTCCGCGGACTTCCACTTGTCTTCCACCATGGTGAAATAGTGAACTGGCTTCTCCGCCGCGATTCCGCTGTCGATACCCTTGAGGTGATAGTCGAAGAATCTGAGCAACTCGCCGGTCTGATCGAAGCTCGGCTCGGCGCTCGCTCCGAAGGCATTGACCTCGTGCTGCCCGCCGTGCGGCCAGGGCCCCAAGGTCAGCCTGCTGCCCTGATTTGTCACTGTCAGGTAGCGCTTGATCGCAGAGTGTACGTAAGCGCAGTCGAACCAGCCCGAGTAACTGTAAACCGCAGCTTCGGACGCGCGGGTGCCTTTGGCGTAACTGTGCGGACTGATGGCATCGAGCCTCAGGCCTGACGCTGCTACGTCGTCCCGATAGGTGAACGCCGGTATCTCGGGATAGTTATCATAGTTCCCCGCGTGCCCACTGATCGCCTCCGGCAGCATGGAGCCGTTCCGGTCTTCGTCGACGGATTGGACGGTTGCGCCGCCCAACTTCGCGCCCAGTCGTATCCACAGCGGCATACTCTCTGGTACCCGTCCTTGATCGAGAGACTCGGTGAATGCGGCCCATGTAGCGACGAAAGAGCTCAAATAAATTCCACCGGGAAAGGCGAGGTCCGTGTAGAGGTCGAACTGGGAAAACCGTATCGCGACCGCTTTGACGGCAGGATGTTGGTTGGTGAGCAGCAGCTCGGCGGTCGTGCCGCCGTATGATATACCGGTCGCGCCGACCTTCCCGTTCGACCACGGCTGACGAATGATCCAATCGACTATTTCAGCACCGTCGCGAATCTGGTCGAGAGAAAAGGCCGGCGTCGGACAAGTTCCGTAAGACGCGCCGGTGCCGCGCACGTCAACATCCACCCAGGCATAGCCATGGGTCACGAACCGGACTTTCTCGGCCTCGGCGTCTCTGTGCCCGAAGAACAGACTGAACGGCCATCGAATCCGGTAAGAACGCCAGTAGCGAGTTTGATCGAGAATGGCCGGAATCTTCACGTCGGCGCCAAGCCCCTTCGGCAGCAGCAGATCGATCGCGATTCTCGTTCCATCGCGCATCGTCAGGTATCGCGACGAAACGACAACTCCGCTGTAGACTGCGCTGCTTTGGTCTCCGTACGGCCGGCGACCGTACCAGGATACGTCCGTGTCGTCGGCAACACCCACGTTTGCGAACACCGCGAGGGCGGCGAGCGCACCGAGAAGAGCCAGGCATCCCGACGTTAGAAAGTCCCGCAAGCGGCGAAGTTGGCGCATCAGGCTCAAGTCCTCAGCCAATGACGGGCAAGATTGTAGTGCTGGTCCCATCGCCCTTCCGATTCGTTCCACCATTATCTGGGAACTCCTTGGAGATCGGGAAGGTCGGACAGTGATGCACTGGTCTGCGGAAGGCGCAGCCCGGCGGTGACCAGTTTTTCTACAAACACGATCCTGAATCGCGGATTAGCGTCGAGTAGACTTTGGGCGCGTCGGTAAAGTTTGATCGCGTCGTCACGTCGTCCTTGTTGGTCCGCGATCACAGCGCGAGCAACGACGCTGGGTACTCTGAGGTCGAGAATCACGCCGTCCGAGTCGATTGGTGCGAGCAGGCCGTCGGCGTCATCCAGTTTGCCTTCGGTCAGACGAACGCGTGCGCGCGCCCACGCCAGCCGGTAAGGATCGGCCAGTTTCTCCTGACGCGCTGCCATAGAGTCCCAAATTCTGCCAGCCTCGGCGACCCTCCCGCCGTCCAAGAGGCGTAGGGCTTGCCTGATTTCGGCGACAATCGCGGCGCTCTGATTGAGGCTTGCCTTTCCAAGCCCGGAATCCGCGGGAAGAGACGGAATGTTGGAATCGCCCCGGTTTAACACGAACGGCACAAATTCACCGTAGGGCGCCAGCGGCTGCATCGTGGTCGAAGCCCACAGCGTTCGCGACGAGGGCTGGATCACCACAGCGTTCAGCACGCTCGGATTTGCGACCGTCGGGTCATTCACATAGGGAGTGTTCTGATGGTAACGCAGGATCTGTGATGCGATCCGAGGCGTGATTCCTCCCAGATGCGGCCGCACGGCGTCCTCCATTGCGGCCCGCCGAATGAAGGAGTCTTCCAGGCGAAGCTCCTGATGGGCGGTCATCTGCTCAGTGAGAGCGTTGTTGGCTTGAGCAAACCAATCGCCCTCGGGACGGTAGACCGCGCATTCACCTGCGGTGCATTCGACCAAGCCGATGTTGCCTGCGGCGTCGGCCAAGGAGAAAAATCCCCCGATAAATCTCTGCCGAGCGCCGGTGAGGATTTTGGTCGCCTCTTCAACGGTGCGAGCCTTCTGGAGCACGCGACGATGCGGCCACTGGGGCAGTCGCATTCCGATCAGATCATCGGCGCCGGCGAAGAAGTTGAACGAGAAGGCCAGCCCCGCCTCGTTCATTCCGACCGCCGCAGCGCCGCTGAGCGGCCAGCAGGCTGAGATCCAGGAAAGGTCGCCATTGTTCGGGCGGTAGATGACGAGCGTCGGACGGTAAAGGCCGTAATGATCAGACCAGTCAACGTTGCGGCCGACAATCGCTCCGCCGTCTGCGGTCGCCGTGCGGGTCGCCACGAACCCGGTCGAACCGCCGAGAAGGGCACCGAGCCAGAAGCGGAAGGCGTCGGCTCTACCGACGCCGATGCCGTCGCCGATCCCACGTATCTCCTGATAGAAACCGCTGTCATCGGTAGCCGGCCCAAGCCATGCCAGGCTGGGTACGCTGAACCAGTCCAGCAGCTTGAAACCGATGCCGAGCCGGAGTGCACCGTTGGTCCAGGCTCGGCGCTGAAATTCGTATTGCGCGGCTACGCTGTATCGCTCTGAGGCCTCGCCGTTGAGAAGCTCGACCTGTTGCCGCCCCATTTCGTAGTAGGAACCGCACACTCTCAGAACGATGAGATCGCCGATGTCCTGGCGGCTGGGGCAGCCTGGCGCGTTCATGGAAGTAGCGTTGAGTCCTCTGGCGCTCACAGCGATCAGGAATACCGCCAAAACCGACGAGTATCGGATCTTCACTAGGCTCAGGTTCTCAGGGTCGCCATCTTCGGGCCTGGCTCGAATAAGCAATCGCGATGCCCTCGACTATCATCGCGATTCCGGGGATCGGGCCGAGCCGGTCGACCGCCGGCATTGCCAGACCGGCAGTACGGGTGCGCGTTTGATCGCGCAGACGCCGTTGCCGCCGCAGGACTCAGGTTGCGTCGTGCAGGATGTGAACTGCGGCGACCAGCGCCACGGCGCCGACAGTAGACATCGCGATTGCGCCGATCAGGCCGAACACCATGATCCCGAGCGTCCTGAAAATCCATCCTCCGATCACGCCGCCGACCAGTCCGAGCACGATATCCATCACGACGCCGTAGCCGCGGCCGTGCACGATCTTGCCGGTGAGCCATCCGGCGATGAGTCCGATAATCAGCCAACTTATCATTTTTCCCCTCCCGCACTTCGCTGGTCAGCAAGAAGCGGACCTGACGAAACTGTCGCACAGCCGGGCGCGCATCAACAGGGAAGCGGCTTGAGAATCGGCGCCGAAGTCTCCATTGTGGAGTGTGGCGTTTCCCGCCATGGCCAATCGCTTAATCCACATCCTGCCGGAGCAGGTTGCCAGCCAGATCGCGGCGGGCGAAGTGGTCGAGCGGCCCGCCTCGGCCGTCAAGGAGCTGGTCGAGAATTCGCTCGACGCGGGCGCGAAGTCGATCAGCGTCGAGATTGCCAGGGGTGGATGCGACCTGCTCACCGTCGCGGACGACGGATGCGGGATGGGCGCGGAGGACGCGATCCTTTCGATCCGCCGCCACGCGACCTCGAAAATCCGCGACGCGTCCGACCTGACCATGATCCGCACGCTGGGCTTTCGCGGCGAAGCGCTGGCTTCGATCGCGAGCGTCGCGCGGCTTCGGATGGGCACGCGACGAGCCGGTGATACGCACGGAGTCGAGCTGTCTATCGTCGGCGGCGAGATCGAACAGAACCGCGCCTGTGCGATGGCGCCGGGAACGCGGATCGAGGTGCGCGACCTGTTCTTCAACACCCCCGCCCGGCTCAAGTTCCTCAAGACCGTGGCGACGGAGCAGGGCGCGATCGCCGAGGCGATCCAGCGCCTCGCGCTCGCTAATCACGGCGTGGCCTTTTCATTGTCGGCGGACGGGCGCGTGCTTTTCGATCTGCCGCGGGCCAGCGCTCTGATCGAGCGGATACGCCAGCTTTTCGGGGCCAAGCTCGCCGCCCGGATGGTGCCGTTCGAGACCGTGCGGCCCGAGCTTCGCATCAGCGGGTTTGCCTCGATCAGCCAGGAGTCGTTTCCGACGCCGCGGATGGTGTTCACGTTCGTCAACCGTCGCTCGGTGCGGGATCGCGTCCTGATGCGCGCGACGGCGCAGGCCTATGAGACGCTGCTGCCGCGCGGACGGCATCCGGCGGTCGCCCTGTTCGTCGGGCTCAAGCCCGAAGACCTCGACGTGAACGTGCATCCGATGAAAACCGAGGTGCGCTTCAAGCGCGCCGGCTCGGTATTCGAGGCGGTGTTCCATTCCCTGCGCGATCGGCTCGCCGATCAGAGCGCGATGCCGTCGGGAGCCGCGCGGGTAGCGCAATCGACCGCACTTGCACGCCAGGCTGATGCGGCCGTGGCCGATTCGCCGGCTGCCTCCGCCGCGCCCACCGGACCAGCGGCATCAGGCGCAGCGGGTCGCGACGCGTACGCGTCGCGACCGCTGCACCTGGTGCCCGACTCGCGATCGCCGGCGCGCGCCGAGCAGCGCGCGCTGGGCCTTGGCTACGCCGGGACGGGATCGGCGGCCGGGACGGCCGCCGATCCCGTCGCGTCCGCTCCCATGGCGACCGCGCCCGCGATTCCGCTTTACTCCCGCCTGCGAATCATCGGACAAATTTTCGCCGGATACATCGCGCTCGAAGGTGAGGACGGATTGATCCTCGTCGATCAGCACGCGGCCCACGAGCGCGTCACTTTCGAGCGGCTTCGCGCGGAGCTGCGCGCGGGCAGTATCAGGACGCAACAACTGCTGTCGCCCGAAACGCTCGAACTCGATCCCGCCCGCGCCGCGCAGATCGAGGCTGGGCTCCCCGAGTTGCGGGCGCTCGGTTTCGAGGTCGAGCCGTTTGGACCGGCGACGATTGTGCTCAAGGGGACGCCCGCCGTTTTCGGCCCCGAGGGAGGTCCCAGGCTGCTCTCTGATATGATCGCCAGCATGGGCGAGACAGGATTTGGCCTGCGCGGCGAAGCAGCGTTTGAGGATTTGCTCAAGCAGCTCGCCTGTCACGGCTCGGTTCGCGTCGGCCGCACGCTTGCGGATCACGAGATTGTCGAGCTGCTCGCCGATCTCGACCGAACCCAGTTCAAGACCAACTGCCCGCACGGGCGCCCGGTCCATATCGAGTTTCGACGCGGACAAATCGAGCGCATGTTCCGCCGATGAATGCGGCTACCGGCAACGGCGCGAGCATCGCGGTTGGCTCAGCTCGCGCAGGCTCGAAGACCCGCGTCGGCTTTATCGTCGGGCCGACCGGGACCGGTAAATCGGCGCTGGCGATCGAAGTCGCCGAGCGGATTGGCGCGGAGATCGTCAACGCGGATTCGCGCTTGTTGTACCGCGGGATGGACATCGGGACGGCCAAGCCCTCGCTGGCGGAGCGCCGCCGCGTGCCCCATCATCTTGTCGACATTCTCACGGCCGATGAGCCGATCGACGTTGCGGGCTTCCGCGAGCGCGCCCGCGCCGCTATCGCAGGGGTGGTCTCGCGCGGCCGGCCGGTTATCGTCGCAGGCGGCAGCGGTTTGTACCTGCGAGTATTGCGCGGGGGAATTTTCAGCGGCCCGCCGGCGTCACCCGCGATTCGCGCAGAGCTGGCGGCGCTCGCGGCCGAGCGCGGCGCGCCGCATCTTCATGCGCAACTTCGGGCGGCCGATCCCGAAGCGGCGGCGCGAATTTCGGTCAACGATCTCTATCGCATCGTCCGCGCGCTGGAAGTGTTCCGGATGACCGGCACGCCGATAACGACCCATCAGCGCAGCCACGGCTTTCACTCCACCGAGTATGACGCGCTTACGATCGGGTTGGAGCTGCCGCGCGATCGTTTGTATGCCGCGATCGATCGCCGCTTCGACCTGATGGTCGCCGCCGGTCTGGTCGAGGAGGTTCGCGCGCTGATCGCGGCGGGCTGTCGAGCCGATACGCCGCCGATGCGCGCGATCGGCTATCGGCAGATCGCGGCCTACCTTCGCGGCGAGATGACGCTGGAGGCCGCGATCGAAATCGCCAAACGCGATACGCGCCGGCTCGCCAAGCGCCAGCTCACCTGGTTTCGCCGCGACCCTGAAATTGCATGGGTTGATGCGGAGGCGGGCAGGGGACAAGCTCTGACCCTGCTGAGCGAGTTCCTCGCGCCGCACGATGCCGACGCCCGCGATGTCAAATGAATGAGGATGCGATCGGGCCCGGGACGGCCGCCAGCTCCGAAGAGCGAATCGAGGCGCTCGATCGCCTCATCGCGGCGGCCACGCGCCCGCGCGAGCGTGCGCGGCTGGCCGCCGAGCGCGAGAATGCGGCGCGCGACTTCGAGGCTCATCTCAGCCCGATCGAACGGGTAAGACTCGCGCGCCATCAGATGCGCCCGCAGACGCTGGACTACGTCGGATTTCTGATCGGCGAGTTCTTCGAGCTTCACGGCGATCGCAGGTATGCCGACGACGGCGCGATCGTTGCGGGCTTGGGCTTCTTCGGCAAGCATCCGGTCGCGATCGTCGGCCATCAGCGCGGCGGTTCGACTCGCGAGCGGCTGGAGCGCAATTTCGGCAAGCCCCATCCCGAGGGTTATCGCAAGGCGGTCAGGGTCTACGACCTCGCCAATCGCTTCGGCCTGCCGCTCATCACTTTTATCGACACACAGGGCGCCGAACCCGGACTCGGCGCCGAAGAGCGCGGTCAGGCCGAGGCGATCGCGAGCAGCCTTGAAGCGATGGGGCGGCTGGAGGTTCCCGCGATCGCGTGCGTGATCGGCGAGGGCGGCTCGGGCGGCGCGCTCGCGCTTGGCGTCGCCAATGTCGTTCTGATGCAACAGTACGCCTGCTACTCGGTGATCACGCCCGAAGGATGCGCCGCGATCCTGTGGCGCGAGGCGGGACCCGAGAAGGTCGCACAGGCCGCGGCGGCGCTCAGGCTCTCCGCCCCGGACCTGCTCGAACTTAAAGTAATAGATGAGATCGTTCCCGAGCCGCCCGGCGGAGCGCATCACGCGCCCGCCGAGGCGGCCCGCGCGCTCGGCGCCGCGATCGCGCGCCGGCTCGGCCCGCTGCTCAAGCTTGCACCGGCCGAGCTTCGCCGCGCCCGCGAACGAAGGCTCGCCGCAATCGGCAGCGCGTTCATCACGAGCGCAAAGCCGTGACACTTTTATGAAGCACTCGCGCGCGCGTTGAAAAGCCGCATCCAATCGGCTACCCACATGGCGATGCGTTCACGACCGGCCAGGAAAACCGACGCTACGCCGCCCACCCTGGTGGACCTGCGCGCGCAGATTGACGCGATCAGTCTCGACTTGATCCGACTGCTGAACGAACGCGCCCGGCTTTGCGTCGAAGTCGGCCGTCTCAAGCATTCGGACGGCATGCCGATCTATCAGCCCGGCCGCGTTCGCGAGGTGATCGATCGGATGCTCGCGCAGAACACGGGACCTCTGACCTCCGAGCACGTCCGCAGCATCTTCACGGAGATCATCTCGGCCTGCATGGCGCTCGAACAGGAGTTGCGGGTGGCCTACCTCGGTCCCGAGCACACCTATTCGCATCAGGCCGCGATCCGCCAGTTCGGATCGAGCGCGATGTTCGTTCCGGAGCCGTCGTTCGCGGAAGTCTTTCAGGCGCTGGAGAACGGCCGCGCCGACCTCGGCGTGGTGCCGATCGAGAATTCGACCGAGGGCTCGGTGACGCTGACGCTCGACCTGCTGATCGACACGCCGCTGGCGATCGTCGGCGAGATCCTGCTGCCGATCCGGCACGCGCTGCTCTCGCGCGAGGGCGATCGCGGCGCGATTCGCCGGATCGTTTCGCATCAGCAGTCGCTGGCGCAGTGCCGCAGTTACATCGCGGCCAACTATCCCGGCTGCGAGCTGGAGGCGGTGGCCTCCAACGCGCTCGCCGCAAAGCTTGCCGCAGCGGATATCGCTTGCGCCGCGATCGCGTCGGTCGACGCGGCGGACGCCTATGGGTTGAAGGTAATCGCGGAGAATATCCAGGACCTCGCGTGGAACACCACGCGCTTCCTGGTTATCAGCAAGCATCCGGTGGGACGCAGCGGCGCCGACAAGACCACCGCAGTGTTTGCGGTTCCCCACAAGGTCGGCGCGCTGCACGAGGTGCTGGGGGTGTTCGCCGGCAACGCGGTCAATGTTTCGAAGATCGAGTCGCGCCCGATGCGCTCGCGGCCGTGGGAATATCTGTTCGTCGTCGACGTAGCGGGCCATCGCGAGGACCCGAAACTGAAGCGCGCGCTTGGCGCGCTGGCACGCAAGACGCTTTTTCTAAAGGTGCTGGGATCGTATCCTGAAGCGAGGCCGCTCGCCGAGTAGCCGGCGTCTGCCACCCTTTTGTCATCGCCAATGAAGCCTGAGGATCTCGTCCTGCCGCCGGTGGCGGCGATCGACCCCTACGAGCCGGGCAAGCCGATCGAGGAAGTTCAGCGCGAGCTCGGAATCGGCGAGCCGATCAAGCTCGCGTCCAACGAAAATCCGATCGGGCCGTCGCCGCGCGCGCTCGAAGCGATCAGGGCGGCGCTGCCCGAGCTCAACCGCTATCCCGACGGCGCGAGCTTCGAGCTGCGGCGCAAAATCGCGGCGCAGCTCGGGATTGCGGCGGAACAGATTTTCCCCGGATGCGGCGGCGCCGAGATCCTCAATCTGATCGCGTTCCTCTTTCTAAGGCCGGGCCTCAACGCGGTGATCGCGGCCCATTCGTTCGTGATCTACCAGCTTGCGATCTCCGGAACCGGAGCGTCGGCGAAGGTCGTGCCGCTGCGCAAGGACTTGACCTTCGACCTCGACGCGATGGCGGCCGCGATCGACGATCAAACACGGGTGGTTTTTCTCGGCAACCCGAACAATCCGACCGGGACTATCTATCGGCGCACCGAATGGCGGCGCTTTCTGGCGCGCGTGCCGCAGCGGGTCGTAATCGTCGCCGACGAGGCGTACTTCGAGTTCGTCCGCGACCGGGAATATCCCAACTCGCTCGAAGACCACGACGGCCGGCGATTCCTGATCACGATGCGGACCTTTTCCAAAATTTTCGGGCTGGCGGGCTTGCGCGTGGGTTACGTGGTCGCGCGGCCGGATATCGTGCGGCTGCTCAACAATGTGCGCCAGCCGTTCAACGTCAACTCGCTCGCGCAGGTCGCGGTAATCGCCGCGATGGACGACGCGGAGCACGTCCGCCGCACGCTCGACAACAATCGCGCCGGGATCGAATACCTGGAACGCGAGCTCGCCCGCCTGAAACTCGAATTCGTTCCCAGTCAGGCGAATTTCATCCTGGTCGACGTTGCCGACGGACGCTCGGTCTACGATGCGCTGCTGCGCAAGGGCGTGATCGTGCGGCCGATGAACGGCTACGGCCTGCCGCGCCACGTGCGAATCAGCGTCGGCCTCCAGGACGAGAATCGAAAGCTGGTCGCCGCACTCGCAGAGGTGACGGCCGAGGGAAAGCGTCTTTGACGCCGCCGAGCAGATGCGGAACAACGTCGAAAATCATCAGCATGCCTCTCTGAAGCCCTCTCCCGTTGGCCGGGAGAGGGCTGGGGTGAGGGTCCGACAGAAAAAGAATCGCAGAATTCTGAACGACCCTCACCCGCACCCACTCCCAGACGATGGGAGAGGGCTCAGAGTTCCTGCGCGTGGAGACCGCTGACCCGATGACGCAGCTCTTCCGGCGGATGACGGTATGCGGCGTCGGCCTGATCGGCGGCTCGCTCGCGATGATCGCGCGGCGCGAGGGCCTGGTCGGGGAGATCGTCGGCCTGGGGCGCACTCAGAAAAATCTCGACGTCGCGATCGAACGGAAGATCGTCGATCGCGCCACGCAGGATCCCGCCGTGGCGGCTCGCGATGCCGATCTCGTCGTGCTCGCGGTTCCGGTGCGCACTATCCCCGAGGCGTTCGCCGCGATCGCGCCCCATCTGGCCCGCGACGCCGTGGTGACCGATGTCGGGAGCGTGAAGGCCTGGGTGGTGCGCGAGCTGGAGCCGAGGCTGGGCCCCGCGATGGCGCTGGTTGCGGCGCATCCGGTGGCCGGCAAGGAAACCACCGGCGCGGTCGCAGCCGACCCTGAGCTGTTCAAGGACCGCCGCGTGATCATCACGCCTTCGGCGCGCAGCACGCCCGAGGCGATCGCAAGGATCGAGGCGCTCTGGCGCGCGACCGGCGCCCGCGTCGAGCGGATGGAGCCCGAGGTTCATGACCGGATTCTCGCCCGCGCGAGCCATCTGCCGCAGATCGTCGCGAGCGCGCTGGGCGCCGCGCTGGCTGACGAACGAGTCGGCGGCCGGCTCGCCGCCGAGTTCGGCGCGAGCGGACTGCGCGACACGACGCGGATCGCGGCCTCGTCGCCCGAGATGTGGCGCGACATCTGTTTGACCAATCGGGAGGCGATTGTGTCCGCGCTGGAGCTTTATCGCGCGACCTTGGATGAATTCCTTATGGCGCTCGAACGCGGCGACGGCGCCGCGCTCGAAGCGCTCTTCGAGCGGGGCCGCAAGTTTCGCGAGCGGCTCAAATGAAGCGCGAGCGGCTTCGATGACGCGCGCGGCGAATCGTGCGCGGCCGATAATCGCGATCGACGGTCCGGTCGGCGCCGGGAAGTCGACCGTCGCGCGGGGGCTCGCGCGCGCGCTGGGGTTCGCTTACGTGAATACCGGCGCGATGTACCGCGCGGTCGCGCTGGCGGCGCGCGAGGCCGGGATCAAGTCCCGATGATTCCGACTTGCCGGGGAAGTTCCCACCGCTGCTCGAATCGATCGATATCGCATTCGCCGGCGAGCGGCTCATCCTCAACGGGCGCGACGTAACTGCGGCGCTCGCGGAACCCGGGATCGGCGATCTCGCTTCGCGCTTCTCCACGCTGCCGATCGTGCGCGCGCGGATGCGCGAGTTGCAGCGCGCGGCCGGCGCCGCCGGCGGAGTCGTGATGGAGGGCCGCGACATCGGCACCGCGGTCTTTCCCGACGCGGAGTTCAAGTTCTTCCTCGACGCGGACGTGAGAGTCCGCGCCGGGCGCCGCTTTGAGGAGCTCGCCGCGATGGGCGTGAAGATCACCCGCGAGCAGGTGCTGGAACAATTGACCGAGCGCGACCGTCGCGACCGCAGCCGCGAGCTCGCGCCGCTTCGGTGCGCTGCCGACGCAATCGTGATCGATTCAAGCGCTCTGGATGCTCAACGGGTGATCGAAGAGATCAAGCGGCGAATCGAAGCTAGTCCCGTGAGCCCTTGAAACACAACTAGCCCGGTTGTATGAATCGCAGGTAGTCCCGTCACCTCAGGAAGGTCCTCTTTTTAACATGGAGAAAGTTTTGTCTGAGTCTGAAATGGTAGTCGGAGGAGACAATGAATTCGAGTCGCTGATGGAGCAGAGCCTGCGCGCTCCCCGGCCGGGCGATGTCCTCGTGGGCAGGGTCCTGGCGGTGGGCCGCGACAACGTCATCGTCGACATCAATTACAAGTGCGAAGGGCAGGTGCCGCTCGCCGAGTTCCTTGACTCCGACGGAAACGTTGCGGTCAACGAAGGCGACGAGATCGACGTCCTGTTCGAGGGCACCGAGACCGAGAACGGAACGGTGATGCTGTCGCATGCCAAGGCCGAGAAGTTCAAGGTCTGGCGCGAGCTCGAAAAGGCCTTCCGCGAAGAATCGCCGGTCGAGGGTGTGATCCTCGGCAAGGTCAAAGGCGGCCTCAAGGTCGATATCGGGGTGCCGGCCTTTCTGCCGGGTTCGCACGTCGATATCCGGCCGGCCCGCAACCTCGATCGGTACATCGGCCAGCGCGGACGCTTCCAGTTGCTCAAGTTCAATCGCTCGCGCGGCAACGTGGTGGTCTCGCGCCGCAGCGTCCTGGAGCGCGAGCGCTCCTCGCTCAAGGAGCAGACCCTCAAGGTGCTCGAAGAGGGCGTGATCCTCGAAGGCACCGTCAAGAACATCACCGACTACGGCGCCTTCATCGATCTTGGCGGTATCGACGGCCTGCTGCACATAACCGACATGTCGTGGGGCCGCCTGCAGCATCCGTCCGAAGTGGTGAAAGTCGGAGACCACATCCGGGTCGTCGTGCTCAAGTACGATCCCTCGCGCGAGCGGGTCTCGCTGGGGATGAAGCAGATCATGACCGACCCGTGGACCAAGGCCGCGGAGACCTATCCGCCCGGCGCGCGGGTCAGCGGCAAGGTGGTGAGCGTCACCGATTACGGTGCGTTCGTCGAGCTCGAGAAGGGAATCGAGGGGCTCGTGCACGTCTCCGAGATGAGCTGGAGCAAACGCGCGGTCCATCCCTCCAAGGTCGTCAACGTCGGCGATATGGTCGAGGTGCAGATCCTCGGCGTCGATGAAGCCAACCGGCGGATCTCGCTGGGGCTCAAGCAGACCGAGCCCAATCCGTGGCAGGAGCTTGCGCAACGCCATCCGACCGGCAGCACGGTCAAGGGCAAGGTCAAGTCGATCACCGACTTCGGCGTGTTCGTCGAGATCGAGCCGGGAATCGACGGTCTGGTGCATATCTCGGATCTCTCGTGGACCAAGAAGGTTCGCCATCCCTCGGAGATCTTCAAGAAGGGCGACGAGGTCGAGGCGGTGGTGGTCGGAATCGAGGTCGAGCAGGAGCGCGTGAGCCTCGGAATCAAACAGCTCAGCGCCGATCCGTGGAGCACCGTCGCGGAGCGCTATCCGATCAATTCAAAAGTGCAGGGCAAGGTCAGTTCGGTCGCAGACTTCGGCGTGTTCGTCGAGCTGGAAGAAGGAATCGAGGGCCTGATTCACATCTCGCAGCTCAGCTCGGAGCGGGTCGACAAGCCCTCGGCGCTGTACAAGCCGGACGACCCGGTCGAAGCGCTGGTCGTGCAGCTCGACGCCAAGGAACGGCGGATCGGGCTGTCGGTACGATCGCTCAAGCAGCGCGAGGAGCGCGAGGAAATGCAGGCCTACCTCAAGCCCCAGCACGAGGCGGCGCGCTTCTCGCTCGAAGACATCCTGAACGAAGAGCTCAAGCTCGATCGCGAGGACGCCGGCAAGACTACACGTGGCAGCCGGGGACGCGACCATTAACGCGCGTGTCGGCCTCCGCCCGCCAGGGGGCAGGGAGCTGCGCGATGACCAAGCGCGGAATAATCGACGAGCTGTTGTCGCATCGCCAGAACGTTTCGCATCGCGAGGCCGAGACCATCGTCAACGCGATCTTCGACGAGATGGCCAAGGTGCTGGCCAGGGGAGATCGAATCGAGATTCGCGGCTTCGGCAGCTTCGCGGTCAAGCAACGGCGCGCCCGCCAGGGACGCAATCCCAAGACCGGCGAAGTAGTCGTGGTGGAAGCCAAGCGTATTCCGTTCTTTCGCGCCGGCAAGGAACTCCGAATCGAGGTTAATGGCGGCGCGGCGCAGGGCGGCACGTCATAGCAGCTCCGGCGCGCCGGGGCGCGATCGCAGGCTGTGGGCGCCCTGGCGCGAGGCCTATTTGCGCGCGTCGGGAACCAATCCGAACGGCGGCTGTATCTTCTGTTTCGGCGATCTCTCAGCGCGCGAGCGCCGGCGCCGGCTGGTGCTCTATACCGATCCGCTCGCGCTGGTGATGCTCAACCTCTATCCCTACAACAACGGCCACATCATGATCGCGCCGCGGCGCCATCTCGCCTCGCCCGAGCAGCTCGATCCGCGAGAGCGCGCGCTGCTGGGCGACCTGATGGCCCAGGCGGTGGCCGCGATGCGCCCGCTGCTGAATCCCGCCGGATTCAATCTCGGCGCCAACCTGGGACGCAGCGCGGGCGCGGGCTTCGCCGACCACATGCATTGGCACGTGGTCCCGCGATGGGAGGGCGACACGAACTTCATGCCGGTGATAAGCTCGACTCGCGTGCTGTCGCAGCATCTCGAAGCGAGCTTCGACCTGCTGAGCCCGATTTTCAAAACGATGGCGCTTTCCGTATCCTAGACGGGAATTGGAGAGCCTTGCGGCATCTGCGATGGAAAAAAGCCTGAACCAGATCGGCAACCTCGGGGAACTCAAGAGCGCGGGATATCAGGTGAAAGACGTGCGTCTGGAGATGCGCGCCAACCTGCTCGCGAGGCTGCAAAACAAGCAGCGCATCCTGCCGGGGATCGTCGGCTACGACGATTCGGTCGTGCCGGAGATCGAAAACGGCGTGCTCGCCGGCCATCACATGGTGTTCCTCGGCGAGCGCGGGCAGGCCAAGTCGCGGATCATCCGCTCGCTGGCCCTGCTGCTCGACGAATTCGTACCGGCGGTCAAGGGCTGCGAGATCAACGATAATCCGCTCGCGCCGATTTGCCAGCGATGCCGCCGCGAGCTGGCCGCGAAGGGCGACGCGCTCGAAATCGAATGGATCGGGCGCGAGCGGCGCTATGCCGAGAAGCTCGCAACGCCCGACGTCACGGTGGCGGACCTGATCGGCGAGATCGATCCGATCAAAGTTGCCGAGGGGCGCTACCTGGCCGACGAGGAGACCATCCACTTCGGCCTCATCCCGCGCACCAATCGCGGCATCTTCGCGATCAACGAGCTGCCCGACCTTACCGAGAAGGTCCAGGTCGGCCTGTTCAATCTGATGGAAGAAAAGGACGTGCAGATCAAGGGCTACCGCGTCCGCCTTCCGCTCGACATCGTATTCGTCGCGAGCGCGAATCCCGAGGATTACACCTCGCGCGGCCGGATCATCACGCCGCTGAAAGACCGCTTCGACATCCAGATTCGCACGCACTATCCGAAAACCCTGGAAGACGAAGTCGCGATCATGGAGCAGGAGTGCTCCTATCCGATGCGCGACGATATGCAGCTTCGGGTCCCGCAGTTCATGAAGGAGATCATCGCGCAGATAACCTTTGAGGCGCGCGCCTCCAACGAGATCAACCAGAGCTCGGGCGTGTCGGTGCGCGTGACGATCAACAACTTCGAGTCCGCGATCTCCAACGCCGAGAAGCGCGCGATCCGAAACGGCGAAAACGAGTTCGTGCCGCGGCTCTCCGATCTCCATTCGCTGTACGCTTCGACCGCCGGCAAGATCGAGCTCGAATACGTCGGCGAAGACAAGAAGGAAGAGGACCTGATCGAGCGGCTGATCAACCGCGCCGTGCTCAAGGTGTTCGACCGCTGCCTCAAAGTCGAGGACTTAAAGCGCGTGATCGGCTACTTCGAGCAGGGCTGGGGCGTCGAGGTCTCGGACACCTCGCCGGCTTCGGACTACGTCGAGCCGCTGCGCGAGATTCCCGACCTGCGCGAGACGATCGAGAAGCTCGGCGCGTTCGAGAGTCCCGGCCTGATGGCGGCGGCGAGCGAGCTGGTCTTCGAGGGCCTGCACCTCCATCAGAAGCTCAACAAGGATCGCCAGGGAGGCCGCTTCGCGTATCACGCGTGACCGGGCCGCGATGGTAGTCAACCGCTACGCCCAGTGGGACGGCACCCAGAAGCTCAGGCTCGACGCCGACAAGGTGTTCGAGAAGCTGGCCGAGTATCTCTCCTACACCGACGACATCCGCCAGGCGATGGAATGGATGATGCGCCAGGGGCTCGACTTCGACGGCGTGAAGGTGATGGGCCTGGAGGAGTTCCTCGAACAGATTCGCCAGGAGATGCGCCAGCGCTACCGCGAGTTCAACCTCAAGGACTCGCTGTCCGAAATGGAAGAGCAACTCGAGGACATTCTGCGCCGCGAACGCGAGACGCTGGAGGGGCTCAAGGGCAAGAAGCAGGGCGTCGAGGAAAAGCAGCGCCAGATCGCCCGGATGCCGCGCCGGCTCAGCGAATCGCTCCGCAAGCTGGAGAGCTACGACTTCGAGGACGCCGGGGCCAAGACCGACTTCGAAGCGCTGCTGGACGAATACGAGAACATCCGCGACCTCGAAAATTTCCGCGATCGCCACGGCCATCTCTTCCACGGCCCCAAGAGCCTCAGCTTCGAGCAGGCGGTCGAGCTGATGCGCGAGATGGAGCGGCTCAAGCAGCTCGAGCAGGACCTGATGTCGGGCAACTTCGAGACCATCTCGATGGAAGACCTGAAGGAACTGCTCGGGCAGCAGGCGATGCAGGACTTTCAGAACCTGCGCCAGGTCGTGCTGCTGCTGAGCCAGTCCGGCTACCTCGCGCAGAAGGGCGATCACCTGCAGCTTTCGCCCAAGGGCGTGCGGCGAATCGGGCAACTCGCGCTGCGCGACATCTACCAGGGGCTGCTCAAGGACCGCGCCGGCTCGCACCTCACCGACCATCGCGGCATCACGGAGATCCGCCCCGAGGAGATCAAGCCGTACCACTACGGCGATCCGCTCAATCTCGATCTGGTCTCGACGCTGAAACATTCGCTGTCGCGCAAGCCGGGCGTGCCGCTGCAGCTTTCGCCCGACGACTTCGAGGTGTTCGAGAACGACTACGGCAGCTCGTCGTCGACCGTGCTGTGCCTCGATATGTCGTGGTCGATGAGCTGGGAGGGGCGCTTCGCGGCGGCCAAGAAAGTCGCGATGGCGCTGGAGACGCTGATCCGCTCGAAGTTCCCGCGCGACTTCTTCTCGATCGTCGGCTTCTTCACCCGCGCGGTGGAACTCAAGCTCAAGGACCTGCCCGAAGCGTCGTGGAACATGGGCGACCCGTTCACGAACCTCCAGGACGGCCTGCGGCTCGCCGGCGATCTGCTGTCGCGCCATCCTTCGCGCAACCAGCACATCATCGTGATCACCGACGGCCAGCCGACCGCCTACTTCCTCAACAAGCGGCTGTATTGCGAATGGCCGCTCTCCTTCGGCGGCATCAGCATGCGCGCGGCGCAGGAGACGCTCAAGGAAGTCGAGCGGGTCACGCGCAAGGGAATCACGATCAACACCTTCATGCTCGACGACTCGCCGAGCCTGCGCGCGTTCGTCGAGAAGATGACCCAGATCAACCGCGGCCGCGCGCTCTATACCCGCCCCGACCATCTCGGCGAATACATGCTGG
The DNA here is from genome assembly GCA_963749215.1 of uncultured delta proteobacterium. Taxonomy (GTDB): domain Bacteria; phylum Desulfobacterota; class Binatia; order Binatales; family Binataceae; genus CAVVMA01. The sequence goes on from CAVVMA010000012.1 coordinate 307,399, forward strand.
TCGATTACCTGGCCCGCAAGCGCAAGCGCGTGTGACGCATGCGTCCGCCTTCAGAAGAAAGAGAATCGCTCCGCGTAGATTCCTCGCGGAGTCTACCCTGAGCGAAGCCGAAGGGCTCGGAATGACATGAGGTCCGAGCACTCTGCCTTTTGCCATTCCGAGCGGAGTCATGCGCCGGGGGCGATTCGGAGCGAGGAATCTACGCGGAGCGATTCTATCTCTTCGCACCCTGACAATCGCGGCGTGAGCGCGCCCGAGCCGGGCCAAATCCACGCCGGCGACTGTATCGAGCTGATGCGCCGATGGCCCGACGGATGCATCGACGCCTGCATCACCGACCCGCCCTACAACATGAGCCGCGAGAAAGGACTCGGATGGGCTTTCAGCTCGCACGTCACGATGCAGGAGCGATGGGACCGGTTTTCGCCGGATGGCTACCTGGATTTCACGTGCGCATGGCTGGAGCAGGTCTGCCGGCTGGTGAAGCCCAACGGCAACATCCTGATCTTCGGCAGCTTCCACAATATTTATACGATTGGCTTCGTTCTGCAGAGCAAGCTCGCGCGGCGCGTCCTGCAACAGATCACCTGGTTCAAGCCCAACGCCCAGCCCAACATCACGGCGCGCCTGACGACTGAGAGCACCGAGTACGTGCTGTGGGCCTGCAACAACACGCCCAAGAAAGCTGCCCGCTGGACTTTCAACTACGAGGCCGCGAAGCAAATCAACGGCGGCAAGCAACTGCGCAACCTGTGGACGATTCCATGCACGCCCAAGTCGGAGCGCGCGATGGGCGGTCATCCGGCACAGAAGCCGATCGAGCTGGTCGAGCGAATCGTAAAGCTGTGGACCAATCCCGGCGATCTCGCGCTCGATTGTTTCCTCGGCACGGGCACGACCGCGATCGCATGCGAGCGCCTTGGGCGCCGATGGGTGGGAATCGAGAAGGATGCGGAGTACGTCGAGATCGCGCGCAAGCGGCTCGGCGTCGAGGACCCGGAACGCCGGCCGAGCCGATGACCGTTGCCTATCTTTGCCCGCTGGCGGAAAGCGCCGTGTCGATCGCCGCGCAAAAAGACTCGAACGGCAGATTGCCCACGTAGCGCTTGTCGGCGATCATGAAAGTGGGCGTGCCACTCACGCCCAGCCGAAGGCCTTCTGCGACGTTGGCCTCGATCCGATCCCGGTAGCGGGCTGAGTCGTAGCACGAGTCAAAGGCCGCCTGGTCGAGACCGAGGCGCCCGGCTAACTCCTTGAGCTGATCTGGAGCGAGCCCCGACTGACCTGTGTACAGCGCATCGCGATACGCCCAGTATTGCCCCTGCGCGCCGGCACAGCGGGCGGCCATCGCGGCGCCCTCTGCGCGCCCATATACAGCCACGAAATCCTTGTGCACCAGCAGCACGCGGTCGCCGTACTTCTCGCGCACGCGCTTGAGGGTTTCTGCCGCCTGCCGGCAAAAGGGGCACGGGAACTCGGAAAACTCTACAATCGTGACAGGGGCGTTGTCCGGACCAAGCGCCGGATCTCCCTGAGCGTCTTTGGCGCTTTCGGATGCGGCTGCCCGAGGGGCTACCGGCGCTGCGTCTTGTTCCGACGGGACGATCTCCCAGTTGTCGTCATCATCATTGCTGACGAGCGCGATCCTGTTCGGCCCCGTCGCGATGCGAGCGCGACTGATGTCACTTGCGGCCAGGAGCCTTGCCGATGGTGAGAGCAAAACGAGACACGCGACGGCTCTCAATGCGAATCTGGCCGGACTCACGGCAGGCGTTCTCCTTTGGCGGCAGGTCGCTTCCGGCGCAGGTTGCCCTTTAGCGGCGGGTCGCAGACCAGTGCGACGCAAGACACGTTCCACGCCGGGCTATGGCTATTCGTGCCTCAAGCGAGCGGTGAGGGGCAGCCGCGCACAGAGTTGAAGCCGTGCAACAACTACCAGGGCAAGTCGAGCGATTCGGTGAGGAAGCGCATGAAGGGCGTGGCGGCCTGGCACGCCTCGACGAACCGATCCATGAAGCGCGGCGAGCAGGCGTCCTTCTCGTTCAGATCGGTGATCGTCACGAAGTCCTTGCGCTTGAGATCTTCGATCAGCGGGTCATTCGGATCGTAGCCTTTCGGCGGGCGCTGTAGCTTATCGCCGGAGAGCCGGCAGGTCGCTTTGAACTGGGGCGCCCTGACCGCGCGTTTCCACTTCTCGGGATGCGCGACGATCGCGTCTCTAATCTTGGCCAACGCCGCGCTCTGCGGATGCCACAGGCCGCTTCCCACGAAGACCTCTCCGGGTGAGAGATGCAGATAATAGCCCGGTGTCTCGATATCGCGCCGCTTGCCCGCGGCGTGATGGAAATACGCGCTGCCGTGGCTTTTGTAAGGGCTCTTGTCGTGCGAGAACCGCGTGTCGCGATAGATTCGGAACATCGAGCCGCCGACCGGCCTCGGATCGGCAAGATAGTTTCGGTTCAGCTTGCGAAGCCGCGGCGCGAAATCCGCGATGAAGCGCAGCATCGGGTCGCGCACTTCGTTCTCGTAGCGGCTCTTGTTGGCCTGGAACCAGTCGCGATTGTTGTTCGCGGCCAGCTCGCGGAAGAAGCGAAAAAATCCCGGCGTGAAATACACCGTGCCCATCACCGACGCCTTTAGCATTTTCAGCGCGGTCCGCGCGAGGCTCGTGCGAACCGGGGCAGTGGGCGGTTTTGAGTTTCCGGGTCCGATGATGCTAAAAGCAGCAGACCGTGTGCGACATAAGCCCGATCCTGCTCAGCGGTCTGTTGGGGGCAGTTCTGGCCGCGACTGCCGCCCTAGCATCTCAGTTTTTGGCGCACTATCTTGCCGAAAGGCGCGAGCGGAAGAGATTTCAGATACAATCATTTGAGCGGTTTCGCCGCGAGTTCAGTGAAGACCAGAATCTCAGACGGATTAGCGTAAAAGAGGGCAAGCTTACAGACGACGAAATCGACGATTACATCGGATTTTTCGAAGAAATCGGCATCTATTTCGTGCGCGATCTTGTAGATATTGAGTTGGTTGACGAAATACTCGGAAACTACATCACAGAAGCGTGGGAAGACGAAGAGATTAGAAAGTCGATTTTCGCGAGCAGGGGAGGCGAAGACGACTCAACCTATTTCAAATATTTTGAGGTGTTGGCGCGGCATCTGGTGGCGTTGAAGGAAAAACGTAAGGGACACTGATATGAATCCAGAACGCAAACGACGCGGCGGGCGGAAAACGCTCAAACGCAAGAACACCAGAAAATTTGCTAGTGGGCGGTTTTGATTACCCAGTCTTTTCTATCCTGCCGAGTCTCAGACTGAAGAAGTCTGCGAGTTCAGATCGGTTGCCCAACATCGATGCGGTTACCGTCCGGGTCCTCGAACACAAAGGCTCTCAAACCATAGTCCTTGTTCTGAACGCTCTTGATGATGCGCAGCCCATGGCGCTGACAGATCGAATGGACCGCATCCACGTCGTACACCATCATGTGCGCGACGTTAAATGGGGCTGCGCTGTGATTCGGCTGTAACGTGAGATGCAGCTCGGCCTGATCCCGCTTGAGGATCATGAAGCCGACAGGATTGCCGTTCTCGAAAGTCTTCGTGAAGCCGAGAACTTTTGTATAGAAGGCGCACGCTCTCTCGATGTCTCTAACAGGAAGCATAGCGGCAATTCGTCCAAAGCGAATGCCGTGATCCACTATATCGCTCATTGCTTAACCTCAATCCGGGTCCGCATATTCTGGAGCTTCCGGTTCATCTTGACCCTTTCCCGGGTGTTCTCAAAGAAAGTCGAGCTCCACGGCCACGCCATCGCGCGTTTACAGCGTGGCTACAGCGTCATCTCGATCAACTGCGGGCCCGGCTCGGCGAATGCGCGGAGCAGATTTTCGGTCAGCGCCTCGGCGGTCTCGACGCGCACCGCGGGCACGCCCATCCCGCGCGCCAATCGCACCCAATCGAGATCAGGATTGTTGAGCTCGGTGAGCGAGCGGGCCTTGCGGCCGGGCTCGCTCACGCCCGCACGATGCAACTCGACCTGCAAAATACGATAGCTGCGATTGTTGCAAAGCAGCGTCGTCACGTTGAGGCTCTCGCGCGCCTGGGTCCACAGCGCCTGGAGCGTGTACATCGCGCTGCCGTCGGCCTGAAACGCGATCACGCGGCGATCCGGGCACGCGACTGCGGCGCCGGTCGCGCACGGAAGTCCCTGGCCGATCGCGCCGCCGGTCAGTGAGAGGTAGGTATGGCGCGGCGCTCCCGCCGATGCCATGAAGAACGGCAGGCCGGTAGTCGCGGCCTCGTCCATCACAATTGCGCCCTCGGGCATCAGCGCCGCGATCGCTGCGCCGACGGTCATCGCGTTAAGCGGTCCGGTCGGAAGGGCAGGGCGATTGAGTGAAGGCTGTGCGCCCGGCCCGCGCGAGGCGCCGATCTCTTCGGCAATCGCTTCGAGCGCCGCGACGACGTCCTGCTCGGAAGTCGCGAGCGTTTCCACGCCGCATCCATCGGGCACGAGGCGGCTCGGCAGGTTGGGATAGCCGAAGAAGGCGACCGGCTCGCGCGCTCCGGCGAGCACGATAGTCTCGAATTTCCCCAGCGCGTCGAGCACTTGCTCGGGAAAGTAGGGCAGCCGCTCGACCGCCGGCATCCCGGCGCCGCGCTCGACTCGAGCGGGGAAAGTTTCGCACAGCAGGCGGCATCCAGAGGCCGTCGCGATTCGCGCCGCGGCGGCCAGACCGCGCTCGCGAAGGGCGAGACCGCCGAGCAGGATCGCGAGCTTCGGCGCTGAACGACGAAATGCGGCTGCGGCCGTATCGATCGCGCGCTTCGACGGCGGCTGCGGTGGCGCGATCTGAATCGGCGCGGCAGGGCCGTCAGCCGGATCCCATTGGCAGTCCGAGGGAACGATCAGCGTCGCGATTTGCCCGGGCGCATGCCCGGCCGCCGCGATCGCCGCGGCGGTATCGGCCGCCAGCGAGTTGGAGCTTTGCGCCGAGCGAATCCACGCCGACACCGGCCGCGCGAGCGAGACGATATCGGAGGTGAGCGGCGCGTCAGCGGCGAGATGCCAGGTCGCGTGATCGCCGATCAGATTGACGATCGGCGATCGCGCGCGCCGCGCGTTGTGCAAGTTGGCGATTCCGTTGGCAAAGCCGGGGCCGAGATGCAACAGCGTCATCGCCGGCTTGTCGGCCATCCGGCCGTAGCCATCGGCTGCACCGGTACACACGCCCTCGAACAATCCGAGCACGGGGCGAATTCCCTCGACCGCGTCGAGCGCCGCGACGATCGGCATCTCGGTGGTGCCGGGATTGGCGAAGCATATTTCCACCCCCGCAGCGACCGCGGTGCGAATCAGGCTCTCCGCGCCGTTCATACAGTGAAACGCTCGCGGCTCAGGCGGCGAGTTTGCCGACGGCGCCGGCGACCTGTGTCCCGGCGAAGAAATCGGGATTGCCTCTGAGATGGAGCCGCGCCGGATAGGTAAAGACGAAATCGCGGTAGTCGGCGTCCGACAGTAGTCCCTTTTCGACCAGGCGATGGCTTTCCAGCAGCACGACCTTGATATCCGGAACGTCCCAATGTCCGATATCCGAGCTGAACACCGCCTGCAGGCGCGAGCGGAACGGATTGCCGCGCGCGTCGAGCGCGCGATAGACGCTGGGGTCGTCGGCTTCGCAGCCGAAGAAGAAGCTCTGGAACATCCGCGCGAAGTCGTGCTCCTCCTTCACGCCCGACAGCGCCCATTCATCGCGTTCGGCCATCGAGTTTGCGTGCCGATCGATTCCTTCGTCGTAAGCGCGCGGCGTCCGGCCCGTCGACTCATTCACGACCCAGTCCTTGCCGCCGTATTCGAGCAGCAGCGCGTTCATGCGCGCCCGATCGCGCCGCGCGGGATCGTAGTTGCGGAGCCCTTCGAGGTTGCGCTTCTCCCAATGTTCTTCGAGCGAGTGCAGCAGATCGCAGCCCCATCCCGCGCCGCCTTCGAGAAAGCCGAAGTTGAGATTTGGGAATCGCGAGGCGACGCCGCCCATCGCGAGCGAACGGCAAAGCTCGCCCTGCTGATACGCATGGCCGCCGATATGGTTGTACATGTAGTTGCTCGGCGAGCGGCGGCCCAGCGGCAGATAGCGCAGTCCCACGCCGCCGTGCGAGGTCACCGCGACGCCCAGCTCGATGAACTTGCGCCACACCGGATCGTAGTCGTACGCGCTATCCAGCCCGTAACAGTCGAAGTACGCGGCGTACGGGAAAGCGGCCGGAGCGGTTTGCTCCAGCGCCGGAATCGGACGGGCGACGCCGGGCGGAATCATCGCGACCTTGAGCCCGAGCGTTTTGCGCGCGTACTCGAGCTCGGCGATCGCTTCGTCGGGCGTATGCGTCGGGATCGCCGCGGCGGGAGTGAGCCGGTCGGCGCAGCTCGCGCAACTCTCGGCGTTCATCGTATTGAGCGCGCGGCACGCGCCGCGACGCACGTCGGGATCGTAGATCGTCGGGAGAGCGAGGCCGAGCGTGGGATAGAGAATCGCGAAATCGATTCCGATCTCGTCCATCCGCTGGTAGAGCAGCCGGGGCGCCATCACGGTTGCCAGGTCGTACGCATCGTTGGTGATGCCCCACCAGGCGCCGCGCATGTCACCCGAGTGACTATTGCCGCGCGAGCCGGTCGGATGCTCGCGGATCTCGCGACGATAGCGGTCGAGCAGCTCGGCGCCGCCGACCTTGCGCAGGTAGCTGTCGAACAGCGGGGCGGGCTCGATCAGATGGCCGTCGCCGTCGATCACCGGATGGTCCAGTTTGGCGCGTAGCGCGGCTACTTTGGCGATCTTTTCGGTGGACATCGCGGATTCCTCCTTCGTTGCGACTCGCGGTCGCGTGCGCCCTCACCCGCCGGGCGACTTGCTGTCGCAAGTTGCCCGGCGGCCTCTCCCGGTTTGCGCCTGCGGACAATCCGCAGGCGCGGGAGAGGTGGTTCGCTTCACTCCGGCTCTGAGCGAAGGTGAAGCAAGCCCATGTGGAGCGAATAGGCTTTCTTGGCCTCGTTGGTCAAGGTTCAGGCCTCACGATTTCGGCTCGATCGCAACATCCGCGGGGCGCTGCGTCGCGAGAGCGCGGCTGCGGTTGCGGGGTCGAGGCGGTCGCGCAGATGGTCGCCGAGAAAGTTGAACGACATCACGGCCAGAAAGATGAAACCGCCCGGGATCAGAATCCACGGGTAGCGCGCGAGGTTCTGAACATCCTGCGCCTGCGCCAGCAGATTACCCCAGCTCGCGGCCGGCTCCTGAATACCGAGTCCGAGCAGCGACAGCGCGCTCTCACCCAGGATGAAGCCGGGGATAGAGAGCGTCGCGGCCACCACCGCGTAACCGATCACCGACGGGATCACATGGAGCACCAGCACGCGTATCGCGGGTGCGCCGAGCGCGCGCGCGGCCTCGACGTAAGGGCGCGAGCGCACCGACGCCGCCATCCCGCGGATGATTCGGGCGAAACCGGCCCAACTGATGAAGCTCATGATCGCGACGATCATGAAGAAGGTCTGCACGGTGCCCATCCCGGGCGGAATCACGGCCGCGAGCGCGAGCAGGAAATAGAACGACGGCAGCGACATCTCGATTTCCGACCATCGCATGATCAGGTTGTCGGTCAATCCGCCCACGTAGCCGGAGAACGCGCCCACCGTGATCCCGAGCGAAAATGTGATCAGCACGCCGACCAGGCCGACGCACATGCTGACCCGCGAGCCGTAAATGATCCGGGAGAGCAGGTCGCGCCCCAGCCCGTCGCTGCCCATCGCGAAGTAGGGCGGGTCGGCCCCGTCGGTTGCGAACAGATGTCCTCGCGCCAGAAGGTGCAGGTATATCCTGCGGCTGTGATCCTCGGCGAACTTCCGCTCGGTCGGGTCCGCCATCCGCATCGCGTAGGTGTAGAGCAGGCCCCGCGGCCAGTTCGCCGGGTCGCTCAGATGAAGCGTCATCGGCGGGCAATCCGGCATCTCGCGATACTGAAGGGTCGGATCGTAGGGCGCGAAAAATGGCGACGCGGCGGCCAGCGCGTAGAAAAAAATCAGGCAGAGCGCCGAGCCGCGCACCGGCCACGAGGCCCATCGCCATTCGCGCGCGATCCCGGCGCGCCATCGCGAGCGCGGCGCGCCGGCGGCGCCGGCCCGGGCGGGATCGATCGCGAGCGCGGACGCTTTCATGAGCGTGACGAGAAATCGACCCGCGGGTCGACCGCCACCAACGCGATATCGGCGAGCAGATTGCCGAGCAGAAGCATCGCGGCGCCCATCAGCACCGATCCCATCACCAGGTAGATATCGAGCGAGCGGACCGCGTCGAGCAGCAACAGCCCGAGCCCCTGCAGGTTCATCACCGCCTCGACCAGCGCCGCGCCGCTGAGCAAGTCGGCAAGGCCGTAACCCGCCATCGTGACGAACGGATTGAGCGCGTTGCGCAGCACGTGCTTGTAGATCACGACCCGCTCGGAGAGTCCCTTGGCGCGCGCGGTGCGGACGAACTCGGCGTTCTTGATTTCCAGTATCTGCGAGCGCATCAGGCGCATCAGGCCGGCCATCCCCGACGTGCCCAGCACGATCACGGGCAGCACCAGATGGTTCACGCGGTCGGCGAGCTTGCCCCAGAAATCGAGCGTCACGTAGTCGACCGAAACCGTGCCGCCCACCGGGAACCATCCGGTGCGCAACGCGAAGTACATCGCGAGGAACGCGAAGAAAAAGCTCGGCAGCGACATTCCAAAGAAAGCGAGGAAAGAGAGCACCCGATCGAGGATCGTGTCCTGCTTGACGGCGACGACGATTCCGATCGGAATCGCGAGCAGCCAGGAAAACAGCATGCTGCTGACCGCGAGGATCACCGTGTTCAGCGCGCGCGAGGAAATCAGCTCGACCACGCTGACGCGATAGGCCAGCGAGATGCCGAAGTCGAGGTGGACGGCGCTCCAGAGCCACTTGAGGTAGCGCAGGAGCAGGGGCTTATCGAGGCCGAACTCGGCCTCCATCTGGCGGATCACGTCGGGGGAGATCGACGGATTGAGCTTGAGGCTGGAGAGAAAATCGCCCGGCACGAGCGACATCACGAGGAACGACAGGAACGTGATCCCGATAATGAGCGGGATCATGTTGAGCACGCGCTTTACGATGAAGCGGAGCATCGAGGGTGGGCGATCGGGGGTTCCAGCACCCGGAGCCTAATCCGCGCGGAACTGCATCCACTCGGGCTTGTAGAGTCCCCAGACCGTCGGATTGTAGTTCTCGAGCTGGTTCTTGTAGGCGCTGAAGGTCATCTGGCGGACGGTCTCGATAATCGGCAACTGCTCGTGGAAGATTTCCTGGATACGCCAGTAATAGGGCGCGCGCTTTTTGGTGTCCATCTCGGCCGAGCCCTCGTCGAGCAGCCGATCGATCTCGGCCTCCCACGCCGTGGCCGGAGTCTTCTGGCCGGGGTTCCACATGTGCAGGTTGCCCGACGAGCGGTAGAAGTTCGCGCCGTTGTTGGGCTCGATGCCGCCGGTGAAGCCGATCAGGATGCAATCCCAGTCGAAGCTCGAATCGATCTTCTCGACCAGGGTGGTGAACTCCAGCGGCCGGTAATTCACGCGGATTCCGAGGTCGGCGAGATCCTGCTTGAAGATCGCGCACATCTGATCGCGAGTGGCGACGCCGGTGTTGGTCATCAGGTTGAATTCGAGCGGCACGCCATGAGGATCGACCCGGACGCCGGGCTTCGCGAGATGATAGCCGGCGGATTCCAGCAACTGCGCCGCCAGCTTTGGATCGTAGCCGTAATCTTTGAGGTTGGGGTCGTGGAAAATCTTGTTGGCGGGCGAGATTTCGGCAGTCGCCGGCGCGCCGAATCCGTGGAAGCAAAGGTTGACCATCGCGCGCTTGTCGATTGAATGTGCGATCGCGCGCAGGAAGGCCGGATCGGTGAACCAGCCGAGCTTCGGATCGGTCTTGCCGTCGCGTACGTAGTGGCGCGGGTTGCGATTGAAGGAGAAAAACAGCTCGCCGGTATCGATTCCCGTGTCCGCCATCGTTATCCCGAGCGCGGCGGTCTTGCTGCGCAGGTCGAGCACCTCTTCGGGACGCGGACTGTAAACGTCGGTCTGACCCGACAGAAATTTCAGATAAGACGCGTTCTGGTCCTGCACGATCAGCAGCATCTCACCGTGCAGTCTCGGCAAGGGTTGCGTCGTGCTCGTCGCGCATCCAGTAGTCGGGATTGCGCTGGTAGGCGACGAACTGGGCCGGGACGTAGCGCGTCATGCGAAACTGTCCGAGCCCGATGATTTTTTCCGGCGGCGTATCGATGCCCCAGGTCCGATTGAAGCTCCCGGAATCGAGCGCCGCCTTGAGCACGTGCTCCGGAAGAATCTCGAATCCGATCGAATAGAGAATCGGCGCGAACGGCCGCGGCATCGTCATGACTACGGTGTAGTCGTCGGGCGCGGTGGCTTTAATCGGTTGGCCATCGATGGTGAGAATCGGGCGCACGCTGTTGGGCACCCTGGGATCGTAGATTGCGCGCAGGGTAAAAAGCACGTCGCGCGCGGTCAGCGGCTGGCCGTCGAACCATTTGAGGCCGTGGCGCAGATGAAAGGTGATCGTCTTGCCGCCGTCGCTCAAGTCCCAGCTCGACGCCAGCCCCGGCTCGGGCAAGGTCGTGACCGGATTGGTCCTGACCAGCCCCTCGAAGATGCCGTTGAGCGCCTGGCCTGATGCGTTGTCCGTAACCAGCAGGGGATTGAAAGTTCGCGGGTCGCTGATCGTGGCTTCGTACAACACCTGCTCGCCGGCATGATCGGGCGCCGCGTGCCTGACGCGGCATCCGGCGCCGAGCACGAGCGCGATCAAGCGCGGGCAGCGGAACGCACTTGATGAACCGGAAACCGATCGTCGGTCTATGGCGCGGACGAAGACAGAGTCTGGTTGGTCAAGGTCGATCTCCCTGGTCGAGGGTCCGGGCGACAACACGAACATCGAATCGGCAATCGCGCCGTTAACGATCGGACGCTGCAGGCTGAACTTCACCGTGCTATGCGCGAGCGGGAAATCCGCCTCGATTTCGTACGCCATCATGATTCCGCCGATGTCCTGAAAATCGCTGTAGTGCACTTCGTACCTGACTCGGCCGTCGGCGAGCCTCTGCCGGACCATTGCAAGCTGATTTTGCGCAAGCTGATCTTGCGCAAACTGGCGATAGGTGAAACCAAGCTCGAGCGTGCCGCCGCCGGACGATACATAAGACAGGACCAGCAGGCCATCGCTGACCCGAACCGACGCGGGGGCGGCGGAGAGGATCGCGTCGTCGGGCGAGAGTCCCATCAGCAAGTCCACCGCGGGCTTCGGCGCGAGCGGCACCTGCGCGAATCGATCGAGCGTGTCGGCGGTTGCCGCACCGCGCATCAGCGTGTTGTCGGAGGAGCGAAAGATCGCAAGCCGTGAGTCCTTCGCCGTCAGTACCATCGACACTCCGAACGGCGACATCGCCTCGATCCTGAGGTCATTCGGGCGCCGGATCGTGATCTGCTCGCGGACCTTCAGATGATGGCCTGGATTCGTGTACTCCATCACGGCCGGGGTCTGCATCGAATCAAGGCTGCGACTGCGCTCGGCCAGCGCGGCGGCCAGCCTGGCCGGCAGAGACGGATCTTCGTGCGGTGCCCAGATGCCGCGCGGCGCATTGGGCTCGATGAGGGAACAGGCGGAAAGCTGGACCGCGGCGGCGATCAAAACAACGGATGCCGTCCACGGCCACCGGCGCGATGCGAACCGCCGCCTACTGCGCGGCGCTCCCCACATTCTGCAGGCCCTGAAGCTTGCTCTTCAGCCGGTCGATCTGGTCGATCTGGTCAGGTTCCTGGGCCTTCGGGTCCGTTTCCTGGGCCTTCTTCAGCGCGTCCTCATATTCGTGGCGGGCCTCTCTGACCTTGCCGATCTTCACGTAAGCGTCGCCAAGATGCTCGACGATAGTGGGGTCGTCGCCGGTGAGCGTCACCGCTCGTTCGAGCTCTTCAACCGCTTTCCTGTACTGGCCCTGCTGGAAATACACCCAGCCCAGGCTGTCCACGTAGAAGCCGTCTTCAGGCTCGATATCGAGCGCGTGCTTGATCAGCTTTTCGGCCTCGTCGAGATGGCTGCCCTGCTCGGCGTAGCTGTAGGCCAGATAGTTCAGCGCCTGGGCGTTGCCGGGGTTGAGCTCAATCGCCTTGCGCATCTCCACGATACTGTCCTGCCGCTGATGGTTCTCGTCGTAGAGCGAGCCGAGGGTGAAGTGAACCTTGTCGCTGCGGGGGGCGAGAGCCACCATCTTGCGGGCGAGATCGATCGCGGCGGTCATGTCCTTCTTCTCGCGATAAACCCCCACCAGATAGCCCATTATCTCGCTGTCGTCGGGGCGCTGCGCGAGCGCGCTATTCAACGCCGCGATAGCGTCGTCGTATTTTTCGGCCTTGTCGTAGAGATAGGCGAGCTGCAACCGGGATTCGACGTAATGCTCGGCGCCGGGCGGCACCTTCTGGAACTCGGCGAGCGCCTTGTCGTTCTCGTTGAGCTCCGAGTACACGGTACCCAGATAATAGTGAACCCGGGAATTGTTCGGTTCGGAACCGAGCACGAGGTTGAATTCGGTGGCTGCGCGATCGTAGTCACCGCGTTCGAAATAGAGCAGGCCGATCTTGATCCGGGTGTCGGTCGGCGAGGTGCTGCCCTGCTCGGCCCGCTGAAAATCCTCCGGCGTTTCGTTGAGCTTCTTCTGGCCCAGGTCGAGCTCGGCCAGATGCTTTCGGACGATCTCGTTGTTCGGATTGATCTGAAGAATCTTCTGGTAGAGCGCGATCGCTTCCTGCTGCTTGCCCTCGGCTTCGCGCAGCACGCCAAGATCGAGCAGCACCAGCTCGGACTGCGGATTCAGTTTCAGCGCCTTGCGGTAGTAGCTCTCGGCGCGCGGATAGTCCTTGGCCGAGGCCATCACGCGTCCGGCGTAGTAATAGCCGAGGAACGAGCTCGGATCCAGCGCGATCAGGCGCTCGAAGGTCTTGAGCGCCTCGTCATAGTTGCCGCGCTTGGCGTAAAGCGTGCCGAGGTACAGGTAGGCTTCCTGATTGTGCGGATCGAGCTTCAGCGCCTCACGATATTGCTGTTCGGCGTAGTCGTCATTGCCCAGCGCCGAGCTGACGCCGGCCGCGAGCAGGCGCGCGTCGATCGAGCCGGGCGCGATCGCCACCGCGCGCTTGACCTCGACCAGGGCGTCCTTGAGCCTTCCGTCGCGGACATAGAGCGTCGCGAGCCTGACCAGCAGCTCCGCGTTGTCCGGGTCGTAGCGGACGGCCTGCTCGTATTCCTTGAGCGCCTCCTCGCGGTCGCCCTCGTTGGTGGCCACCTCGGCCTTCAGGAAGGCCGCCATCGCATGCGCGTCGGCCGGAATCGGTACCGGCTCGACCCCGCCAAAAGGGAGCGCGTTTGAAGCAGCCGCAGCCGGCGCCGGCTTCGAGCTGCCGTGGCCGAGCGCGGAGCAACCCGCCAGCGAGATCGAAAGCGCGGCCGACACTGCAAGCACGCTTCGCAGGCGGGTTCTCATTTGGGGAAAGACGCTGCTACTGGAATTCGACCAAAGAATGATAGCTAACACGGCGCTTCTGGATCGTCAACGCGACAACCGTCCGACAATCTCTTTTGCGACCGTCACGGACCATTGCCTCGATCCATTGTAGAGATCGCACGAGCCTGATGCGACAACTTATGTACCGTCGTCTCCTCTGTACAGCCGTCGCGTGATAGCCGTTCCCTGCCGCTTGCGCCTTCGCGCTTCGTCGGCTACAGCGGGAGGCCGGAGTGCGCCGAGGGGTTTGCTGGAAAAGACGCCAAAGGGCGAGCCCGGTTTCCATCCGGCCACTTCGTCTCGCTCCGCCGTCACCCGCAGAATCTCGCTAATCCCGCTGGTCGCCCTGATGTATCTGGTGGTCAGCGGGGGCGCTTACGGGATGGAAGACGCGGTGCGGATTGCCGGTCCCCGACTGACGATTCTGCTCTGCCTTATCGTGCCGATCACGCTCAGCCTGCCGACTTCGCTGATGGCGGCGGAGCTGACGGCGCTGATGCCGATCGAAGGGGGCTTCTACTTCTGGGTCAAAGAAGCATTCGGACCGTTTGCCGGCTTCATGGAAGCCTACCTCACCCTGCTCTACACCGCGGTCGACATGGCGATCTATCCGGTTCTGTTCGGAGCCTACCTGTCGTTCATCTTTCCGATCGGGTTCGCAGGCGAGGCGACGCTGGCGCTTGCGCTGGTGTGGCTGTCGGGGATTCTCAACCTGATGGGAGTCCGGCCGGTCGGCAACGCGTCGATCCTTCTCACGGTGCTCCTGCTGGCTCCGTTCGGGGCGATAGTTGTGCTCGGGATGCCGGGACTGATCCATTGGCAGCCGCCACCCGAGCATCTCGGATCGCATTTCCTGAGCGCGCTCGGCGCGGGACTGACGGTCGTGATCTGGAACTTCTGCGGATGGGAGAACCTGAGCGTGGTCTCCGGCGAGCTCGAAAATCCGGGCCGAAACTACCTGCGCGCGGTCGCAATCACCTTGCCGCTGGTGGCGCTGGGATACCTGCTGCCCCTGATGGTCGCGGTATCGGGCCCCAACGCCGCGACCGACTGGCGAACCGGATCGTTCTCGGCGGTCGGCGCCGCGATCGGCGGCCGTTACCTGGGCGCCGCGGTCGCGATCGGCGGCGGAGTCTCCGCGTTTGCGATTTTCGAGGCCGGGATGCTGTGGGTCTCGCGGATGCCGTTGGTGCTGGCGCGCGAGCGATACCTGCCTCGCGCACTCTCCGACCTGATGGCATCGACGGCGACGCCATGGAAGTCGATCCTGGTTTGCTGCGGGGTCTACTCGATGCTGCTGCCGCTCGGATTCGTGGCGCTGGTGGTGATGGATGTCTTTTTCTACATGAGCGCGCTGGCGCTCGAGATGGGCGCGCTGCTCAGGCTTCGGCGGACGCATCCGGCGCGCGACGGGCGCTTCGTGATCGGACGGAGCCGGACGGCGCTATGCGCGATCGTGCTGGCCCCGATGCTCACCTGGATCGCGACCTTTGGACTCGCGCTCGGAGCGGAAAGCGCCGGGGGCTTCATCGCCGCAGTGGCGATCGCGCTCGCGGGATGGCCGGTGTTCGCCGTACTGAAGCGCCGCTACGGGGGCCCGGTCGGCGCGGAGGGCGGGTAGCGGCCTATTTCAAGTAGTGCGCCAGTCTGGCAGAAGGCGTCTCGCAGCGGCCCTGCCTACGCTACCAATGGCGCGATCCGCGATGCCGATAGAGGAGGCCTTAGTTCGCGGTTTCCGTCTTGCCGGAGGCGGAATGCTATCTGGGACGCAAGACTGCGTATCTAGCGATGTAATCGCGAACGTTCTCGAAACCAATTTCACCAGCGGCAGTTCTAGTAAGGAGCTCGATCCGGTCTTCCTGCCTATTCCTCAATTCGTACTCATAGAGTTCGAGCATTAGTCGCATTGCAACCGAGGCCGTGCGTTTATTGCCGTCCGTGAACGGTGAATTGTGCGCAATTGACTCCGCGATAGCGGCGGCCTTATCGAACGGAGTCTTGAACTGTTCTTCTCCGAATGCAGAAGTCCAAGGTCGTCGAATCGCCAAATCAAGAAGGGCGTCACTGACCATGCCAAGGCGCCCTCCGTATTTGGCTATTGCGTCCTCGTGAGCGCTCAGAAGCGCCGAACGCAGATCGCGGAAGAATTCTTCAGACGACACTCAGCGAGTGGCGAGCTCACGGAGAAGATTGGCATCTTCAGCCATGATCTTCTTCACGATGAAATTAAGCGCGTCGAGCCGAGTGAGCACGCCGATCCCTTGGTAGTTGGGGCTGGCGCTGATCGCATAGCCCGAGGTAAGGCCGGGCTGAATGAGCACAGGCGATATCTGGTACGCTTCTGACAGCCGCATCATCATGGCTTTTGCGCCCCCGTCGGCTCCAGGATTTGTCCGGGTGCTTCAGGGATTTTGCCGAACTGCCGCTCGTACTCTTGTAACGCTCCAGCTAAAACCTTGCTGAGAATCAGGGCTTCTTGCGGACTCGTTCGCAATCGAGCCAGCGTTCTATAAGGTCCTTGCGTCACTTCGACGGCCTCGCCTTTGACCACGAACTCCGCCGTCTCGATGCCCACTTCCACCAATATATCGCTCGGCCTGAACGCAAGCCGCACGCTGTTGAAATAAAAGTCCGGTACGTCTGAACCGTCTGGCATCGTTCTTTAATTTTCCCACAGCCGCACAAACAGTGGAAGGGACTTCAGCGCCACGCGATCGTATATCGTGGTAGAAGTAGACGAGCAAGCGGCAGACGACTATCGCTTGCTTTGGGTAGATATTTCGCGGGGTTTCGACGTTCGCCATCTGTTCACCCGTAGTTTGAACGCGGCGCGCGGCTTTCGCCTCCCGCAGTGCGACCGTCCGTAGCCAAGCGGACAGGTCCAGCTCGACCTGGCGCTGTACGCATGAGCGAGTTAATCGAAGCGGCTCTGGCAGATCAGTGCATACCCCTGTTTCCTGTTGGTGACGCGCTCCTTTCACCCGGATCATCGTATCGGCGACTTCGACTTCCGTCGCCGTTACCTCTTAGCCGTTCAGGTCGAGGAATACCAAGACGATTTTTCTTCCGCGGTGGGCCGGCCTCGGTGGGGGTACCTCACCGCGGCCGCAAGCGATACAGGACCAGCGGGCCGGCTCGGGACGGCTCGTCGAGCGTGAAGCGATCGTTCAGCCGATCGAGCTCGTCCTTGAGGACTTGCGCGTAGTCAGGGTCGCCGGAGGTCCAGAGCAGCAGATAGACCGGGCGGCCTGAGTGCGCCTGCGACGCGAGCGAGTCGGCGGCCGTGCCGAGCGTGCCCGCGGCGTCGAACAGCACCGGCGGAATCGGCCCTTGCCACCCGTGTGACTTTTTCACGAACAGCCGGCTCAGGTGATAGTCGGTAAGTTCGCCGCCCGGATCGAATGAATGCAGTCCGGCGAAACTGCGGCCACGCCCCGGGACATACAGCTCGAGGAATTGAAGCGAGATGTTGCTGACGATCTCCGCGCCGGGTTCGATGCTCCGATCGAGCGCCCGCAGCGCCGGGACGGTTTCCGACTGGCGCGGCGGCGCGGCCAGACGGTCCGCGACTTCGCCCGCGAGCGCGATCGCGAGCAGGAGATCCAGAATCGCCACGGCAGCGACGATCGAATGCTCGCCGATCGATCGGCGCCGTTTCTGCCACAGCGCGGCGAGCCTGCGATTCGCGATCGCGGCGCCGTGGCCGGCGGTCGCGAAGATGATGAAGCATCCCGGCAGTATGAATGCGACCTCGGTGAAGACGTAGAAGATGTAAACCGCCAGCAGCGAGCCGAGAAAGCCGAGCCCGAGGAACACGATCCGTCTCGCGGCGCGATTCTCCTTCGAGCGAATCGCGGCGACCGTACCCAGTGCCGCGAACGCTGCCGCGCTGAATGGATAAAGATAGAATTTCGGCGCGCCTGCGCCGTTGATCAATCCGTCCAGCCCGCACATCGACAACAGATAGACCGGAAGATTTCCCGACGGATTTCGCGGCATCGTGGGGCCGAAGAGATACGCCGCGTTGAACGTGCGCGAGAAGGTCGCGTAGACCTCGGGCACCCACCATGCGTAGCCGCTGCCGAGCATGCTCCCGAAGTGCGCGAGGTTCTCGCGCGCCTGCCAGACGGGCATCGGCGCGAAGCCGATCGCGAAGGCGCCAAGCAATGCCAGCCTCCGCCGCGAGCTTGAGGCAATCGGCGGCGCGGCCAGGAGTGCGGCTCCAACTCCGGCCAGGATCGCCAGATTCGTCGGCCTGATCATCACAGTGAAGCCGGCCAGAAATCCGAAGATCGCCCAGTAGACCAGGGCCGCATCGCGCACCGCCGGCGGAGCTTCCTCTGCGCGGGTTGCGCGCAGTAGCGCGAGCGCGGCGAGAATCGTGACCGTGAGAGTCGGCACGTCGCTCAGGACCAGCGTCGAGTAGGTGATGAAAATCGGCGAGCAGGCCAGCAGGACGCTCGCGACGATCGCGGCGGCGCGGCCGAACAACTCCAGCGTCAGCACGTAGAGCCCGACTATCGCCAGCATCCCGAGCGCGACGCTGGCGTATCCGAAATTGGCTACATCATGGCCGAGCAGCGGCCAGGCCGCGGCCAGGATCAAGGGGTAGCCTTCGGCGTAGCGGGACGGGTAAGAATAGCCTCCGAAATGGAGCGTGCCGCCTTTGCCCAGGTCGAGATTTACCGCCGCGGCGGCATACTCGAGGCCGTCCGGCCAGGGCATCAGTTCCTCCGCGCGCTTGAATCCGCTCTGCACCATCAGCAGTATCGCCAACCCCAGCACCATCGCGAGTATCACCGCGTCGCGCGGCGCGAGGTGATATGGCGCCCGCTGCGACGCGCTTGAAACGGCAGCGGCGGCGGCGGATTTTCCGGATGGCGAAGGCATCTTCAAAGCGTTCCGGCAAGGATCGTGAGACGGCCCAGGTGGCGCTGGCCGGCTGGATGCTTCTGCTGCTCGCGGTGCCGCGTATCGTTCGGATGCTCTATCCGCAGGTCTGGATCGAGGACGACTTCTATCTGGAGGATGCGTACCTGGTGAGTGTCGGGATGCGTCCGTATCTGGATTTCGTCCATCCGCACATGCCCCTGCTCGAATGGTTCACCGCCGGTTACATCAGGCTGTTCGGCGCCAGCCTATTTTCGGTCGAAGTACTCAACGAGGCCGCCATCTACGCGACCAGCGTGATGACCTGTGCGCTGGCGTACAAAGCCGCCGGCCGGCGGACCGCGATCTGCGCGGCGATTCTATACGCTTTTGCCTCGCTCGTCTTTCGCTATCACGTCTACGAGCGCGAGTGCTTTGTGGGCGTCGTCGTCGTCGGGGCGGCGCTGACGGCGATTCGCGAGGACCTGGATCGGATACGGCAGGGTGCGATTCAGGCGGCGCTGCTGGTGATCGCATGCGCGATCAAGCTGACGGCGATCGTTCCCGCTGCGGCGATTCTGTGCTTTCTCGCCTTCGGACGCCGGCACTGGCGCGACGCGATTCTGGCCGGATTTGGAATCGCCGCCGGGCTCGCGGCCCTCTCGGCGGTGCTCTACCGATTGTACGGCTTCGAGTTCGTCTTCCAGACCTTCATCTTCCATTTCATGAAGGGGCGGCTGCCGTGGCTCGAAGTTGCGGACTACCCGCGCGCGATCCTCGACCTGCTGGCGCCCCTGTTTGTCATCGGATGCGCCCGGATCGTCGCGGAGCGCCGCGTCTCTCCGGCGCTTTGGCTGGTCTTGATGCTGGTGGCTTTCAACTACGCGTTTTTCGGATTGCTCAGCCCGACTTCGTGGGGGCATAACTACCTCGATTTCCTGCCCTATATCGCGATCGTCGCCGCGATCGGTTTCGAGCGCGTCTGGAGCGCTTTGCGTGGCGGCCAGTGGCCCGCCGGCCTCGTGAGTCTGGGCCTGATTGCCGTATGCCTGTTCCGGCTTACTCCGCTGGTCAACGAGAGTTGGCTTCAGGGCAGCGTGTACGGGTTCGGTTTTATCGATCGCGACGAGCTGCGCGAATTGAGCGAGGGGTTGAAAAGCGCGAGCGCTGCCGACGAGCAAGTGATCGCGCCCGCTCTCGTCTGCTTCGAGGCCAACCGCCGCGAGCTGATCCGGTATCCGGAAACCTACGGAGTCTATCGCGAGGCCGAGCTGGAATTCGAGCAGCACGGATTCTTCGAGGCGCGCCGGCGTCTGGGCAGCGCCGGCTTCTTTGAGTTGATCGAAACCACGGCCCATCATTGGAGCGATCCGATGCGCAAAGCGATCGACGACGGCAGCGTCAACGCGATAATTCCTGACTCGTCGCTACAGATGTTGCCGATCGTTTCGTTTCAGCCGAGCGCCTTGATTGAAAGCGGGTTCACACCCTACCTTAAGACCGTACACTTCGTGCTCTGGCGGCGCCTGCACGGTGCCGGCCAAGCCAAACAGCGGTGAAGTGAGAAGCGCCGACCTGCTCAGGACCGCGATGCTCTGGATACACGCGCTTGGCGCGCTGGTCTGGACCGGATCGTGCGCGGCGTTGATCCTGGCGACGCTGGCGGCGGGCTCGGATGAATCGCGCGATTTTATGCTGAAGGCGGCGCCAAGGATCGACCGTTTGAATATCGCCGCGGCAGCAACGGTGCTCGTCAGCGGCGCGCTGAACCTCGCGCTCGCCGGCGCGGCGCGCAATTACATTTTCTCACCGGAATTCGTCACGCTGTTGTGCGCGAAGGTTGGACTGTTTGCTGCGATGGCGATCGCGCTGGCGGCCTGCCGGCGTGCGGAGACCATGATCGATCGCGACGCTCCGGCTGCGATTTCCCGGATCGTCAAGCTCTCCGGCCTGACCGTGGTGTCTGGAACGATCGCGCTTGGTCTGGGATTGTGGCTGTTGGGCGCCTGAGCCGGCGCGCGTGCATCGTTGTGAAAACAGGAGCCTGTGGAAAAACCCCCGACCATCGAGCTGGGTGACTTTCGCGTCGCGTTCCTGACCGACGGGCTGTGGCGCAACGACGGCGGATGCATGCTCGGCGTCGTGCCGCGCGAACTCTGGCAGCGCGAGCATCCGCCCGACGCGCGCAACCGAATCCGCCTCAATCTCACCTGTCCACTCGTGATGAAAGGCCGCGACGCCGTGTTGATCGACACCGGAATCGGCAACCGCCTGAGCGCGGACGAGCGCCGGATTTTCGATCACGGCGACGGATGGCTGCTCGACGGCCTGCGCATCCTCGGCATGGAGCCGGGCGACGTGACGCACGTGATCCTGTCGCATCTCCACTTCGACCATTGCGGCGGTATCGTGCGGCGGCGCGAATCCGGCGCGATCGAGCCGTCGTTCCCGCGCGCGAGAATCTTTGTTCAGCGCGGCGAGCTGGAGATCGCGCGCGAAAGCCGTAACGAGCGGCTGCGCGCCGCCTATCGCCACGTCGCCGAATGTCTCGATCCGGTCGCCGCGATGATCGAAGCGGCCTACGGCGATACCGAAGTGATCCCGGGGCTCAGCGCCGTCGTGACGGGCGGTCACACTCGCGACCATCAGATCGCGATTCTGCGCGCGAGCGGCGGATGCCTGGCGCATCTCGCGGATATCGTTCCGACCCGCTCGCATCTGCGCGCGGCCTGGAATCAGGCCTACGATCTTGACGCGCTGCGCACGATGGAAGAAAAAGCCCGCTACCTTGGCCAGGCCGTGTGCGATCGATGGTGGGTGTCGTTCGCGCATGACCCGACGATGTTCGCAGCGAGGATCGACTTGAGCGGCAGCAAGCTCGTGGCGGGCGAGAATATCGCCGTAGGCGAATGAGTCCAACCAAAGAGGAGCTTGTGGAGATATCTGGTGGCAACACGCACTGTCCCGGCGCGATGGTTCAGAAGTTAACTTGATGCGGTGTTGCAGCGTCCGTTATACTTATTACGCGGATGGGCCCCAAAAATAGCACAACCGGCGGAGATCCTCTTCAATCGTCCTCAGTCCGCCGGTACCCCGGAGCCAACCCCAACAGGCCAACCTCCGCAAGGAGTCACCGATGTCCGACGGAAACGGCAACGCTTTCGAGCGGGTAATCAAAGAAGACCGGGCGGCGCGCGAGTCCAAGCAATGGCGGGGCGCTCTGCTGGAGTATCTCGACCGCATCAAGGCGGACCCGCTGGCGACCAAGCTTTCTCACGCGCGCATCTATGACCTGATCAGCTCGTCCGGCACCCGCGACATCCACGACAGCGACGATCCCCGCACCAAGCGGCTGTATAAGGACGAGGCGCTCAAGGTCTACAACTTCTTCGCCGATGAGTTCTTCGGCATCGAGCGGACGATCGCGCAGATCGTACGTTACTTCCATTCGGCCTCGCTCAAGGGCGAGGAGAGCCGCCAGGTGCTCTACCTGATGGGTCCGGTCGGATCGGGCAAAAGCTCGCTGGTCGAGCGGTTGCAGCGCGGGCTTGAGCAATCGCATGCGGTGTATGCGATCGACGGATGCCCGATGCATGAGGAGCCGCTCCATCTGATCCCGCGCCATCTGCGGCGCGAGTTCGAAAAGATGCTCGGGGTACATATCGAAGGCGATCTTTGTCCGGTCTGCCGCTATCGCCTCAAAGAGGAGTTCGGCCAGCGTTACGAGGAGTTCCCGGTTGTCAGCCGCAACTTCTCCAAGCGCAACCGGACCGGAATCGGCGTAGTGCCGCCAGTCGATCCGAACAATCAGGACACCTCGGTGCTGATCGGGTCGGAGGATATCTCGAAGCTCGATCAATATTCCGAAGGCGACCCGCGCGTGCTGGAGCTCAACGGCGCGCTCAACGTCGGTAATCGCGGCCTGGTCGAGTTTATCGAGGTGTTCAAGAACGAGACCGAGTATCTGCACGCGATGATCACCGCCACGCAGGAAAAGGTGATTCCGGCGCCGGGACGCCATGGGATGGTCTACGTCGACGTCTGCATCGTGGCCCATTCCAACGAAGCCGAATGGCAGAAGTTCAAGGCCGACCACACCAACGAGGCGATTCTCGACCGCATCGTGGTGGTCAAGGTCCCCTACAACCTGCGGCTTTCGGAGGAGGTCAAGATTTACCAGAAGATCATCCGCCACTCCGACTTTCGCGCACACGTCGCGCCGCACACGCTGGAGCTGGCCTCGATGTTCGCGATCCTGTCGCGCCTGGAGCCGACCTCGAAGTGCGACCTGATGACCAAGCTGCGGCTGTACAACGGCGAGGAAGTGGTCGAGAAGGGGCGCACCAAGAAGATCGACGTGCAGGAGCTCAAGGAAGACGCCAAGCGCGAGGGCATGTCGGGCATCTCGACCCGCTTCATCATGAAGGCGCTCGACAACGCGCTTTCCGACAACGCCTCGGGCAACTGCATCAATCCGATCAACGTCCGCGAGGCGCTGATCTCGATGACCAAGGAGGCCGACCTGCCCGACGACACGCGCAAGCAGTATCTGGAGTTCCTGCAGGACACGCTCCACAAGGAGTACCTGGAGCTGCTCGAAAAAGAGATCACGCGCGCCTTCGTCTACTCGTACAAGGAGCAGGCCGAGTCGCTGTTCCAGAATTATCTCGACCACGCCGAGGCTTACGTCAACAAGACCAGGGTGCGCGATCGCAACACCAAGGAGGAGCTGCCGCCCGACGAGGGTTTCCTGAAGTCGATCGAAGAGCAGATCGCGATTATCGGCTCGGCGGCCGACGGCTTTCGCCAGGAGGTGATCGCCTATCTGTGGTCGGCGTCGCGCCGCGGCGAGAAGATCAGCTATCGCAGCTATGAGCCGCTCAAGGAGGCGATCGAGAAAAAGCTGATGACCTCGGTGCGCGACATCTCGCGGATAATCACCAAGGCCCGCACCCGCGACGAGGAGCAGGGCGAGAAGTACGGCGCGATGGTAAAAAACCTGCTCGAGAACGGCTACTGCGAATCATGCGTGGACGTGGTGCTAAAGTACGCCGCCAACAATCTGTGGAAGGATTAAGCGATCGCTCCTAACACCTCTCCCTGACCAGGGAGAGGTCGCGCGAGCATCGCGAGCGCGGGTGAGGGTAGCCTGAGATCGAGGACGCAGTTACGGATGAAGTCGGAACTCACGATCGCGCTCGCCGATTGAGGCACGATCAGACCGAGGCGGAGGCAAAGTTGTGGTCGTGGCTGCGGAGCGGACAACTTGACGGATTCAGATTTCGCAGGCAGTTCCCAATCGGCAATTTCATCGTGGACTTCTGCTGCCGCGAGCGAAAGCTGATCGTGGAAGTCGATGGCGGCCAGCATGACCTGGAGCGCGAAAAGGATCTGAAGAGAGAGGAACTATTGGCTGCGCGAGGTTATCGTATACTGCGATTTTGGAACGACGAGGTGCTGAACGCCACTGAAGGCGTTCTGGAGAGGATTCGCGAGGCGCTTTGAAGAATACCAGACTACCCTCACCCGTGCTCGCGATGCTCGCACGACCTCTCCCTGGTCAGGGAGAGGTGAAGAGCGGGCGTAGCGCTCGCCGGCCTCTCGCTAGTCAGGGAGAGGTAAAGAGCTTCGCGACTGCCAGAGGGCTATAGTCAGCTCTTAGGGCTATAATCCATTGGCGAATGGTGATGACCTGATGTCCACCACTGAAACGATCTTTCGCGAATATCGCCCTTCTGATGCCGAGCGATCCGATCGATCCGCCGGCGACCGCTTGCGTCATCGGCAGAAAGTCCGCGAATCGATCCGCGAAAATATCGCCGACATCATCGCGGAAGAATCGATCATCGGCAAAGACCGCGACCGTGTGATCAAGGTTCCGCTGCGCGGGATCAAGGAGTACCGCTTCGTCTTCGGCGAGAATACGCCCGGCGTCGGACAGGGCGACGGCAACGCACACCCCGGCCAGGTGGTCGGCAAGGTGGGCAAGGACGGCCCCGGCAAGGGCGATGACAAGGCCGGCGATCGCCCCGGCGTCGATTACTACGAGACCGACGTCACGCTCGAGGAGCTGATCGAGATCATGTTCGAGGACCTCGAGCTGCCCAATCTCGAACGGCGGGCATTGCGCGAGATCGAGGCCGAGCGCTCGTCAAAACGCAAGGGCTATCGCCACGTCGGCATCCGCGTGCGCCTGGACAAGCGGCGCACCGCCAAGCAGCGCGTGATGCGCAAACTCGCCAGCGTCAAGGAGAGCCGCGCCGAGGCTCCCGATCCGGTGCAGGCCTGGGAACCGCGACGCTTCCCGTTCCATCAGGACGACCTGCGCTACCGGCACGTTGAAGTCGAGACCCGCGAGGAGTCCAACGCCGTCGTGATCTGTATCATGGACACTTCGGGCTCGATGGATACGATGAAGAAATATTTGTCGCGGAGCTTCTTCTTCCTGCTCTATCAGTTTATCTCGACCCGTTACCGCAACGTCGAGATCGTCTTCATCGCCCATCACACCGAGGCCAACGAGGTCACCGAGGAGGAATTCTTCCACAAGGGCGAGTCGGGCGGCACGTTCATCTCGTCGGGCTACCTCAAGGCGCTGGAGATAATCGCCGAGCGGTACCATCCGTCGCTCTGGAACCTGTACGCTTTCCACTGCTCGGACGGCGACAATTTCGACTCCGACAATCCGGCCGCGCTCAAGGCCGCGCAGGAGTTGGCCGAGCTGAGCAACCTGTTTGGTTACGGCGAGATCAAGCCGCTGGGATCGCGCTACTACGAATCCTCGATGCTGAACGTGTTCCGCAAGCTCGAAGCCCCCAATTTTCACACCGTGTTGATCGAGCGCAAGGAAGACATCTGGCCGTCGTTCAAGGCCTTCCTGGCCAAGGATCGGATCAAGGAATGACGGGCGCCGTCCCGCTCTCTATCTCCGATGGCGAACTACGAGCTCAGTGAACTCGTCGAATGGGACGAAAAGATCCGCGCGAAAGCCGCGGAGTTCGGACTCGATTGCTATCCGCAGGAGTTCGAAATATGCGACCACACCGGGATGCTCGGGTACATGGCGTACAGCGGGATGCCGTCGCATTATCCGCACTGGTCCTACGGCAAGTCCTACGAGAAGCTCAAGACCCTGTACGACCACGGCGTCAGCGGGCTTCCGTACGAGATGGTGATCAATTCCAACCCCGCGATCGCCTACCTGATGCGCGACAACACGCTGCTGCTCCAGATTCTCACCATCGCGCATGTCTACGGGCATAACGATTTCTTCAAGAACAACTTCACCTACAAATCGACGCGCGCCGATCTGACCGTCGAGACCTTCAAGGCCCACGCGCTCAGGACCCGCCGCTATATCGAAGACCCGTCGATTGGAATCGAGAAAGTCGAGCGCGTAGTCGACGCCGCGCACGCGCTGTCATTGAACTGCCGGCGCAACCTGGCGATCAAGAAGCTCGATCGGCAAGCGCAGATCCAGCGCGCGATCGAGGCCGCGCAACCCAAGCCCGATCCCTTCCAGCGAATCCATCAGCGCCAGGAATTCAAGGAGCCCGACGTTTTCAAGGTGCCGCTGGAGCCCGACGAAGACGTCCTGATTTTCATCCGCGACCACAATCCGTTTCTGGCCGAATGGGAAAAAGATCTGCTCGCGATCGTGGACGAGGAATCGAAATACTTCCTGCCCATGATGGAAACCAAGATCATGAACGAGGGATGGGCGAGCTACTGGCACAAGCGGATCGTCGAGTCGCTCGGCCTGGAGCAGGGCCTGCACCTGGAGTTCATCGTGCGGCACAACCAGGTGGTGCGGCCGATTCCGGGCCAGATCAACCCGTATCACCTCGGACTCAGGATCTGGGAGGACATCCATCGCCGCCACACCAATCCCACCAGCGAGGAGTTGAAACGCGACGGGCCGCCCGCCAAGCCGGGCGACGAGATAGTCTTCGAGGTCCGCGAAGTCGAACGCGACGCTTCCTTCATCCGCCGGTACCTGACCGAAGACTTGATGCGCGAGATGGACATCTTTCAGTACGAGGCGCGCGGCGAGGACCTGGTGATCGGCAAGGTCTCCGACGACGAAGGCTGGCGCGACGTGAAGGAGACCCTGATCAACGACGTCGGCGCCAACTCGATCCCGGTGGTCAAAGTCGAAGACGCCGACTTCGGCCAGAACCGCACGCTGTACCTCAAGCACAATCACGACGGGCGCGACCTGCATATGGAGTATGCCGAGAAAACCCTCGCTTACATCCAGCGGCTATGGGGCCGCGAAGTGGTGCTCGAGACCACGCTCCAGGGCAAGCGCACGCTGCTATGCTACAACGATCGCGGCTTCTCGATGCGCTCGCTCAAGTAAGCGCGGCCGGCCAGCTATCGACGGACATGGCGACCGCCGCGAGAAAACCCTCCCCGAAGAAGATCTTCAGTTACACGGTTCTTTTCGAACCCGCTGAAGAGGGCGGCTATATCGTGACCTGCCCGGCGCTGCCGGGTCTGGTGACCGAAGGCGACACGCTGCGGCAAGCGCGCGCGATGGCCAGGGATGCTATCGCGCTTTATCTGGAGAGCCTGCGCGCCGACGGCATTCGAATCCCTGCGGACCGGCGTTACGCGAAGTACTCCTCCGCGCCGATCGTCGGGATCGCCAGGATGTAGACCTGGTTGTTGCGCATCACCGTGAAGCTGATTCGGTCGCCGGGGCGATGCTTCAGTAACGCGTCGTACAGCATCTTGCGCTCGCTGATATCGCGGCCGTCGGCTGCCAGCAGCACGTCGCCCTGCTTGAGTCCCGCCTTTTCGCCCGGCCCGCCGGGCATCAGGCCGGCGATCACGACGTGCTCGCGCAGCGTGTAGGAGAGCACGCCGAGCCAGGCCTTCGGCGCGGTGACTCGCCGGCCGTGCTGGACCAATTCGTCGCGCGCCTGCAGGAAGCATTCAGCGGGGATCGCCAGCACGGAGCGCCCGATGTCAACGAAGTTCAGGTACGAGGCCGCCACCATCTGGGCCTGCGTGTTGCAGATCGGGCCGCCGCTGGACGCGACGTTCATCGCCGAGGTCATCATGCACACCGACCGCTCCAATACGAATTCCCACACCGCGTCGTATGGCCCGAGGTAGCTCACGATTCCGGAGTCGGCACATCGCTGGTCGGCGCCCGAGCTGGTGACGATGAAGACTTCCTGCCCGAGAGCGCATTGGGCGGAGGAGACCACGTCAAGGTGGGGCAGGTTGCGGCGGTCGATCTTGAGCAGCCCGATTCCGGTCCGATAATCCTGCGCGACGATCCGGGCCTGCATCTGCTCGCCGTTGGACAACGCGACGATCACGTTCTGCGCGCCCATCACGAGGTAGTAAACCGTCAGGATTAGCCCGTCAGGGCTGACGATCGCGCCGGTGCCGCGCCGGTCGGTGCCCAATCCGATGGCGGCGGAGACGTGATCGGAGGGCACATAGGCATGTACGCCGACAGTCGCGGCGCATACCTTTTCCAGCACATGGACGCTCGCGTTCACGATACCCCTTAGCCGTTCTGAGCTTACCCTAGGCACGCTCGGCCAAGGTTTCAAGCATCAATTTGTGAATTCCCGAAATACCGCGGGCAAAGAAAAGGGACGGTCCGCGTGAGACCGTCCCTGCTTGGTAACTTTACCTGATTTGCGGGGATTATTTGGCGGGAGCGTTCGACGGCGCGGGCGTCTCCGCGATCTCGTTCGCGCGCATCGTCAGGATCTGGACCGCCGAGCCCAAGTCGAGCTCGCTGTACTTGCGGTTGGAATACAGATCGTCGAGGCGCTTGATCACGTCGTTGGGCTTGAATTCCGAGACCGACAACTCGGATCCCAGTTGCCGGATGATCTTCTTCGCGCCCTTCCAGTGGAACAACTCGGCCGCGACCGTGAGATTATCGAGTTTGCCGACGCTCACCTGCATCGCGTCACTATAGCCGTTGACATAGCCGGACTTGCCCGCTGAATTGAGCTGGCCCCAGTAAAGGCCGTTATGCTCAGCCACGGTCGCGCCCACCGCGACGACCCAACCCGCGAGCAACCCGACCATCACACCAGCGCTGAACTTTTTCATGATTATCCGAACTCCCCGTTTCCCTACCCGGCAAATACGTGTTTTAGCAGAAGCCGGTTACACAAAAAAGATGCCGGGGACCGGATTCGTCTAGAAACGTCCACAATGACGGCGGAGTCTCAGCGCGGGATTGAATCGCCGGGCGCGTCAATGCGATCATCGCTCAATCGTTCCCTCTGCCGCCCTGCGATGTCAATCTACGAGGAAGTTCTGGGCTTTATTTTGCAGCCCGACCCGGCTACGTTCGAGCCCCTCGCTCTACGCGTATTCCACCATCAGTATGACTCTATAGGCGCCTATCGCAACTACTGCCAGGAGCGCGGCTTGACGCCCAACGTGGTCCGTTCGATCGACGATATCCCGGCCGTCAGCACGGTCGCTTTCAAGTATGCGGAATTGGCCGTGGCGCCGGCTGAGCGGGTTTTTCTCACCAGTGGGACGACG
The DNA here is from genome assembly GCA_963749215.1 of uncultured delta proteobacterium. Lineage (GTDB taxonomy): Bacteria > Desulfobacterota > Binatia > Binatales > Binataceae > CAVVMA01. The sequence continues at coordinate 336,416 of CAVVMA010000012.1, forward strand.
ATCGGTCCCTCGCAGCGGGGGCGGCATTTCATCCCGCGTCTGGAGGTCTACCGCGCGTCCGCGCTGGCCCATCTGGCGCAGATGCTCTTTCCGGATCGAATCAGGATTAGGATGCTCGTGCTGCATCCCACTGCCGATCTTATGCCGGAGTCATCGTTGGCCCAGATGATGAGCTGGTGCGTCGAGGAGTTCGGCGACGGATGTACGCTGTGCGCTGCCGACCGCACGGGCGTCGACGTGGCGGGGGCGTGTTCGTTCCTCAACGAATCGTCCCGCGCGGGTGAGCCGGTATGCATCCTGAGCACCACCGCGGCTCTCGCCCTGGTGCTCGCCACGATTGCCGCAGCCGACGCTCCGATTCGTCTGGCCGCCGGCTCGCGAGTGATGGATACCGGTGGCGCCAAGGGGCAGGTGAAGCCGCTCGAGGCAGTAGATCTGATCGCGCGCGCCGAACGATGGCTCGGCATTCCCGCGGCCCTGGTTATCAACGAATATGGGATGACCGAGATGTGTTCGCAGCTCTACGACTCGACCGCCCTCAATCGTCGCATCGAGACCGGTCAATCTGCGCGGCGCAGGCGCGCTGGGCGTCCCAAGCTGGGGCCCGGATGGCTGCGGGCCGCCGCAGTCGATCCGGTGACCCTCAAAGGCGTCCCCGACGGCGATGCGGGGCTGCTTTCGTTCTTCGATCTCGCCAATGTCGGATCGGTGTCCGCTTTGATCACGGAAGACTTCGGCATCATCGACGGGCGCGAGGTTTTCGTGCTGGGCCGGTCCAACGATGAGGCCCACGGATGCGCGCTCGGCGTCGAGGAATTCGCCGCGATCGAAAACCGGCGGCCGGTCGGCCGGTCGCAGCGCGAGATCGCACTGGATGACTAGCCTCGACCCCATACTGAGCACCGACGCTTCGGGCGGACCCGTTCCGGCCGGCTCGACCCTCGCGTCAGTGGCGGCGCGGCTCCGCGAAAGCCTTCGCCAGACGATCCCGCGGGATCGAATTGCCGCTGCGCTCGCGATGACGTGCGAGCGATGGCGTGAGCCGAAGCTTCGAGGCCCGCCGCGAGACCCTGTCGATGGCGGCGCGCGCGTGGGGGTTTTCGCCCGCCCTCCTTGATGAATCGCTCGACGCGCTGCTGAAGCCGTTTCATCCCGCGGCTTTCGATAAGCTGGCCGCGAAGCTCGCCGAAAACCCCGCGACCGACTCGCCGCTGCTCGGCTTCATCATGCCGGGCAACGTGATCGGAGCCGGACTGCACGAGGTCTGCCAGGCTTTGCTCGGCGGCGCGGCGCTCGTGCTCAAGACCTCCAGCGATGAGCGGCGCTTTTTCGCGGCGTGGGTCCGAACGCTGCGCGATATCGATCCGCAAGCCGAGCTCGCGTATCGCGGTCCTGAACTGGAGCCGCGCTGATATCGGTCCCACCGCCGCGATGAAAAGAGCCTGCGATCGGGTGGTCGCGTTCGGCGCTGACGAATCGATCGCGGCGCTCGGTGTCGACGCCGACATTATCGCGTTCGGCAGCCGCGCAAGCGGCGCGCTGGTCGCGCCGGATCGCGACCAGAGCGCGACGGCGGACGCGATCGCCCGCGATATCGGCCTGTTCGAGCAGCGCGGATGCTTGTCGCCGCATCATGTGTTCGTAGACGATTCGTTTGGCGGCCGTGCGCGCGATTTCGCCGCCGAACTGGCCGCTTCGCTCGATCGCTTCGGCGGCCGGTTTTCGCCGCCGGCCGATCTGTCCCTGCGCGATGCAGCGGCGATCCGCAGCGCCCGCGAGAACGCGCGATGGCGGCGGCTTGGCGGGGGCTATGACGTTGCGATGTGGGAGGGCGAGGGTCTGGGGTGGACGGTGATCTACGACGGCGCCGCCGATTTTCACTCCTCACCCGGCTATCGCACGGTTTGTGTTTCGCCGTTTCGCAATCTCGATGACCTTCGCGGCCGTCTCGAGCCTGCGGCCGGCCGACTCGAAGCATTCGCGATCGCAGATTCTTCCGGCCGGCTCGCCGACGCCCGCGCGCATCTGGAAACGATCGGCGTGTCGTACCTCGCCGCGCCGGGCGAGATGCAATCGCCGCCGCTGGACTGGCGCCACGGCAGCGGCGCGTTGCTCGATCTCTTCACCGCTCGATGAGCGCTCCGCCGGAACTTGCTGCCCGAACTCTTTCGCCGGTTTCTTGCACAGACCTCGGATTCTCCGCTCGGGCTCGAAATCGTTCGCGCGGAGGGTTCGTGGCTCTACGCCGCCGGCGGCGAGCGCTACCTCGATTTCATCGCCGGAATCGGCGTCAACCCGCTCGGCCACGGCCATCCGGCGGTCCTCAGCGCGATCGAAGCCCAGATGCGCCGCCATCTGCACGTAATGGTTTACGGCGAGTACGTGATCGAAGCGCAGGTCGCACTCGCCCGGCGCCTCGTCGGCCTGCTGCCGCCGCGCCTTGGCCGCGTGTACTTCACGAACAGCGGCGCCGAGGCGATCGAGGGGGCGCTGAAGGTCGCGCGCAAATTCACCGGCCGGCGCGAGTTCGCGGCCTTCGACGGCGCCTACCACGGCGACACGATGGGCGCGCTGGCGTTGTCGGGGAATCCGGCCTTCCGCGCTCCGTTCGAGCCGCTGCCCGGTCCCGTGCGCCATCTTCCGTATGGCGATTCGTCTGCGCTCGTCGCGATCGATCGCGAAGTCGCCGCGGTCGTGATCGAGCCCGTGCAGGCGGAAGGCGGCGTCAGGATTCCCGGCGCCGATTTCATGCGGGCGTTGCGCGAGCGATGCGATCGGACCGGCGCGCTGCTCATCTTCGACGAAGTTCTCACCGGCTTTGGCCGCACGGGGCGGCTTTTCGCGCTCGAACATTACGGAGTTGCGCCCGATCTGATCGTCCTAGCCAAAGCGCTGGGCGGCGGTTTGCCGCTCGGCGCATTCTGCGGCGCCACCGAGATTCTGGAAACGCTCGCGCACGATCCGCCGCTCGGCCATATCACGACCTTCGGCGGCCATCCGCTCTCCTGCGCCGCGGGGCTCGCCGGCCTCGACGTGATCGTCGCGGAGCGGCTCTGGGAGCGTGCGAGCGCCGTCGGCGAAACGATCGTCACCCGGCTTGGACGCCTGGCCGGCGGCGAGATCGCGGCAATTCGCGGAATCGGCCTGCTGATCGGGATCGAGTTCGCCTCGGCCGCGATCGCGCGTCGCTTCGTCGCCGAGACTATCGCCCGCAAAGTGGTCGTAAACTGGACGCTGAACGCCGATCGCGTCGTGCGGCTCGCGCCGCCGCTGACGATTCGCGACGACGAGGTCGATTTCGCGCTGGCCGCGATGACCGAGGCGCTCGCCGCCGTCCGCAGGGCGAAACCGTGACCAGGCTGCCCAGCAGAGTTCGAAGTTATCGCGCGGCTCAGCGCCGGCTTGCGCCCGGGCCGCCGCGTGATTCTCGGTCCCGGCGACGATTGCGCGATTGTCTCGCCGGGCCGCAAACGCCAACTGATCACGATCGACTCGATGGTCGAAGGGGTTCACTTCAAGTTGAAGTGGGGATCGCCGCGGACGCTCGGCGAGCGGGCGCTGGCAGTGAATCTGAGCGACATTGCCGCGATGGGCGGTTATCCGACCGCATGCGTGGTCAATCTGGCGATCCGGCCCCGGCTGTCGATGGAAGTGATTGACGCGCTTTACGCGGGTCTCAAAGCCGCGGCGAGAAGCGCAGGCGTCGACGTAGTCGGCGGCAACATAACCGGCGGGTCGCAACTGGCGATAACGATCGCGATGCTCGGCGAGTTGCGCGGCGTGGCGCTCAGGCGCGACGCCGCCCGCGTCGGCGACGAGATCTACGTCACCGGCACGCTTGGCGACGCCGCCGCCGGATGGCGCATACTGGATGGCAAGCTTGCGGCGTCTCAATCGGATCGGAGGTTTCTGGTCGCGCGATTTCTCAGACCGACGCCACGCCTGAAGGCGGGCCAGGCGCTGGCCCGAATCCGTCCGGCGCCGGCCGCGATTGATATCAGCGACGGTTTGTTGCAGGACCTCGGCCATATTCTGGAGCGCAGCGGCGTCGGCGCGGAAATCGATCCCGACGCGGTTCCAATCTCGCACGCGCTCAAATCGGTGATGCGCGGCGAAATCGAGCTGGCGCTCACCGGCGGCGAGGATTACGAGCTGCTATTCTGCATCCGCCCCGGCTATTCGGAACGCGAGCTGACGCGCCGCCTGGGGGTCGCGGTGCGGCGAATCGGCAGAATCGTTCGCGGCCGCCCCGAGATTTCATTGGCCGGCGCCGGCCTGCGGCGATTGCCCAAACAGACCGGATTCGATCAACTCAGGTAGTGCGAGCGAGGTAATGCGAAAGTGCCGATGCTGACGCAGCTCCTTCCGCCCGTGGTCAGCGCGCTGTTGTTCGTGAGCGCGCTGCTCGCGGCCTCGGAGACCGCGCTGTTCGCGCTGGTCAGGATGGAGCATACGCGCGGGACGCTGTCGGCGAGCGTCACGCGCGCGCTCGATCGCCTGATGCGCCGCCCGGTGGAATCGCTGATCGTCGTGATCGGCCTGAACGAGGCGGCCAACGTATGCGCCGAATGTCTCGCCACCACGATGCTGCTGATGTGGCTGGGGCCGATCGGCGCTTACGTATCCGTGCCGGTGATGTTCATCCTGGTGCTGCTGATCGCCGATATCACGCCCAAGACGCTCGCGCTGGGCTTTCCCGGCGTGGTGGCCCAGATCACCGCGCGTCCGCTGGCGTCGCTGGCGGATGTCGTCCATCCACTGACCCGCATCTTTACGCCCAGCGGGCAGGTCCCGCAGCCCGAGGCGGTTTCGGAGAGCGAGTTCAAGGTGCTTCTGCGGCTTGGCGAGAGCCAGGGACAAGTCGAGCCGGCGGAGCGCGAGATGATCCACAAGGTGTTCGACTTCGGCAATCGCCGGGTGCTCGAGGTGATGACGCCGCGCGACCGGATCTTCTGCCTCGATATCGATACCCCCGGCGAACGGCTGGCGGCGGAGGTTGCTCACGGCCACTTTTCGCGCGTGCCCGTCTATCGCCATCGCCGCGACAACATCGTGGGAATCCTGCACGTCAAGGACCTGGTTGCCCGCCGCCTCGAAGCCGGCAGTCCCCGTCTGGAGCGCCTGGTCCGTCCGCCCTTTTTCGTGCCGGTGCGCAAGCCGCTGGCCGAGTTGTTCGACGAGATGCGCCGCAACCGTATCCAGCTCGCGCTGGTGGTCGATGAATACGGCCGTTTGCAGGGGCTGGTGACGCTGGAGGATCTGCTCGAAGAACTATTCGGTGAAATCCGCGACGAGTTCGACTTCGAAGGTCCGGAGCTGAGCAAGGTGGCCGACAACGAATGGCTGGTGTCGGGAGCGATCGAGATGCGCAAGCTCCGGGAGCTCGTCGGCGACGGTCTGCCGGCGGCCGGCGACGGCGGGCAGATTCTGTCGAGCCTGGTGCTGCGGCGCCTCAAGCGCGTCCCCCGGCGCGGCGATCGATTCCGGCTCGGCGACCTGGACGCGACGGTCGAGCGGGTGCGCGGCGCCACCGTCGAAGTGGTGAGGCTCAAGCGATGACCGCGATCGGACTGGCGCTTGCGGTTGCGGCTTGCGTCGTAGTGCAGGCGTTTTTCGCCGCCAGTGAGATCGCGCTGGTGATGGCGGACGAGCTCAAGGTCCACGCCGAAAGCGAGCGCGGCGAAATGGACTCGCGCCTGCTCGCGGGCCTGCTCGCGCGGCGCGATCGCCTGCTGGCGCTGGTGCTGACGAGCACCAATTTGGCCAACGCGATCGCGGCCGCGATTCTGACCAGCTTTCTCTACGCGATCAGCCCGCGCGTCGGTCTGCTCGCGCCGTTGATCCTGGTGCCGCTGACGCTGGTGCTCGGCGAATCAGCGCCCAAGCTGCTCACCCTCAAGCGCCCGCTGGCCTTCGCCCGCGTTGCGGCGCGGCCGCTCAAGCTGCTCGCGACCGTGCTCGCGCCGCTGCTCGCGATCGAGACCGCGCTCAGCCGCTCGGTGCGCCGGCTGGCGGGCGTGCCCGCCGACGTGCAGAGCGTGTTCATGACCCGCGACGATCTCGCCCTGCTGCTTCATCGCTATGGCGGAGACCCGCACGCCGGGCGCGACGCGATTCTGCCCGCCGAGCGCCAGATGATCAGCCGAATCTTCCGTTTCTCGCGCTCCGAGGCGCGCAAGGCGATGGTGCCGCTGGTCAGGGTCGAGGCGGTATCCGACGACACTACCCTGGACCGCGCGATCGAAGTCGTCCGTCGCGAGGGTTTCACCCGCCTGCCGGTGTTCAACGAGCGTATCGTGAATATCGTCGGTGTCGTCCACGTGTTCGATCTGCTCGAAGCGCCCGACTTGAGCCGCCCGGTAAGCGAGGTGACGCGGCCGGTGAGTTATTTCCCCGAGGCGACGCCGCTCGACGAGATTCTGCTCGCGCTCCAGCGCACCGGCGAGAGCATGGCGGTGGTGGTGGACGAATACGGCGGCGCGGCGGGGATTATCACCGTCGAGGACCTGCTCGAAGAGGTGGTCGGCGAAATTGATGACGAGTACGACTCGCGCGAGGAGCTGGCCCGGGTGGTCGATCAGAAGACGCTGGCGGTGTCCGCGCGCGCCGCGGTGGCTGAATTGAACGAGCGCTTCGGGCTCAGACTACCCGAGGGCGACGAGTATGCTACCATCGGCGGCCTGGTGGTTGAGCGGCTCGGCCATATTCCCAAACCCGGCGAACAGCTCAAGGTTGGCGACCTGACGATTTCCGTTGCGCGATCGGACGCGCGTGCGGTAAGGGAGCTGGTGCTTGAGCTGGCCCAGCCGATCCGCCCCGAAGCCGCCCGCCGGCGATGACCGAGGAGCGGATCCGCGAGATTCTCGGCCGCGTAGCGTCGCGGCGGATGAGCGCGGATGCGGCGCTCGAATTGCTGCGCGATCTACCCTTCGAGGATCTCGGCTTCGCCAAGCTCGACCGCCATCGGAGCCTGCGCCGCGGCGTTCCCGAGGTGATCTTCGGCGAAGGGAAGAGTGCCGCGCAGATCGCGGCGATCGGCGCGCGCGTGGTGGCCTCGGGACAGAACCTGATCGTCACGCGCCTGCCGCCCGACAAGGCCCGCGCCGTCAAGCGCAGCCTGCGCGCGTTCGACTATCGCGCCGAGGCGCAACTCGGCATGATCGTCAAGCATCCGCTCAAGACCCGCGGCCACGGAACCGTGATGGTGATCAGCGCCGGGACCTCGGATATCGGGGTCGCCGAGGAAGCCGCGCTGTGCGCCGAGGTCTTCGGCAATCGCGTCGATCGGCTTTACGACGTAGGTGTCGCCGGGCTCCATCGACTGACCGCGCACCTCGCTTCGATCAAGCTGGCGAGCGTGCTGATCGTGGTCGCCGGGATGGAAGGCGCGCTGCCGTCGGTGGTCGCCGGGATGCTCGACAAGCCGGTGATCGCCGTGCCGACCAGCGTCGGATACGGCGCGGCGTTCGGCGGAATCGCGGCGCTGCTCGGGATGCTAAACACCTGTTCGAGTGGAGTGACGGTGGTGAATATCGACAATGGATTCGGCGCGGCGCTCGCCGCCACCCTGATCAACCGGGTCGGAGATCGGCCGGGCGGGAATTCCGAGGGCGCGTGACCGATGGCCAAGCGTGAAATCACCAGCGGGCGCGCGCGGCGCGCGATTCAGATCGGCGAGCTGGCCTCGCAGGTCGGTTCCAGTTACCTCTGGACCTCGATTCGCAGGCCGTTCCTTTCCGAGAACGATCGCGATCGCGAGCTGCTCGACGCGCACGTCAAAAACGCCCGCCGCATCGTCGAAAGCTCGACTCATCTGCGCGGGGCATTCCTGAAGCTTATCCAGATGCTCTCGATGCGCGAGGACATCCTGCCGACCGAGGCGCTCGACGTTCTCAAGACCACGCGCTCGGGCGTCCCACCGATGGACTACCCAACTATCGCGGCGCAAATCCGGCGCGAGCTGGGCAGGCGGCCGGAGCATCTGTTCTCGAGCTTCGAGCCGGAGGCTTTCGCCGCGGCGTCGCTCGGCCAGGTCCATCGCGCGCGGCTCAAGAGCGGCGAGGAAGTCGCGGTCAAGGTCCAGTACCCCGGCGTGGAAGACACCGTCGAGCAGGATTTGAAGAACGTGAAGCTCCTGCTCAGGACTTTCCAGGGAATCGCGCGCGACCTGATGCGCCAGAAGGTCGATACGCGCGCGCTCTTCAGCGAGCTCCAGGAGCGGCTCCGGGAGGAGCTCGATTACGTAAACGAGGCGCGTAACATGACGCTCTTCGCCCGCCTGCTCGCCGACGACGATGAGATAATGGTCCCGCGGGCATTCAAGGAGCTGAGCTCGCGGCGCGTCCTGACCATGAGCTACATCGACGGCTATCAGCTTACCGACGTGCTCTCGCCGGCCACCGACGAAGAACTGCGCCGATGGGTCGCTTTCAAGTATTACAAACTGGTCTGGCGGCAGATCTTCGAGTTCAGCGTGCTGCATACGGATCCTCATCCGGGCAACTACCTGGTGAGCTATCATCCGCGGCTCGGGTTTCTCGACTTCGGATCGGTCCGCCGCTTCGGCGAGCCCGTGCGGCAGGCCCATCTGCAATTCGCGCGCGCGCTGCTGGAGAACGACGCCCGCTCGATCGGCAGCGCGATGGTGAAGCTCGGCTACCTCGATCGCGGCGACGATCCGGCTCCGATGGTCGAGGTCGTGCGAATCCTGTTCGAGCCGGTGATGGTCGACGGAGTCTTCGATCCGAACCAGTACGATTCGGTTGGGAAGGCCACCGCGGTGGGCGAGATCGCGTTGAAGCACAAGCTCTACAAATCGCCGTCGCACAGCGTGTTCCTGCTGCGCGCGCTGGTCGGGCTCGAGGGAATCATCCGCGGGCTTGGGATTGCGGCCGACTACCGCTCGATTTTCCGCGAATGCGTCGAAGCGGTCCCCGCCTGAGCGCGCTGCAACTCGGCGCGGAGACCGTCGCCGCCCTCGAGCGCCATCGCGACGCCCGCTTCCGGCGGGTCAGGAGCCGGCGCGTATCGGGCGAGCAGGCCGCGCTCCGCTTCATCAACGAGGCCGGCTTCTGCGCGGCGTTTACCTGCGGACTCGGCATCCCGTGCCTGCGCGAGGCGATCGCGGGCGAGCGCGAGCCGGTACTTCCCGAGCATCTGCAGCATGACTACGCGATCGGGATGACCTGGCGGATCAAGGACAGCCTGCCGGCGAAGAAGCTGGTCTACTACGGCAAGGTGATCGGCGGGCGGCCCGGTTTCATCGCGCTCGATCTGCTGCCGGCGTTCCTCAGATTGCGCGTCGAGCCCGGCGGATGGCAAAGGATGTATCGGCGCGGGCAACTTTCGCTGTGCGCGAAGCTCGTGATGGATGCGCTCTCACGGCGCGGGGCGGCGGAAACGCGCGCGCTCAAGTTGTCGAGCGGGTTTGCGCAGCCGTCGCGGCGGGCGGAGTTCGATCGCGCGATGAAGGAGCTGCAGGAAAAGTTCCTCGCGCTGAAGGTCGAGGAGCACTACGAGCCTTTCACCTACGTGTGGGACACGATGGAGCATCGATGGGGCAGCGCGCTAGAGCAGGCGAGGGCGCTCGATCGGCGCGAAGCCGCCTATGCGATCGCGCGGCGGTATTTCGAAGTCGCGGGCTACGCGACGGAGAAGGCCGCGTCGCGCCTGCTGGGAATCGACGCGGCGGCGATGGAAGCGGCTGCGCGCCGCCTCAAGCGCGAGGGCGTGATCGTGCGAGGCGCACGCCTGGACGGGATGATCGGGAGCTACGCTGTGCTCGCGCAGTTCGTTGAGTAGGCGAATCGGGAGCAGGCGACCCTCACCCGCGTGTCACGGCGTTTGCAGGAAAGGAGCAAACGCCGCGCCGCGCGCCCTCTCCCTGGTCAGGGAGAGGGTTTAAGAGCGGCGAGAACCGGCGTCGTACAGCTCCTTTTGTCCTGGTCAGCGAGGGGGCTCAAGAGTGGCGAGGCGCCAGCGTCTTACACCTCTCCCTGACCAGGGAGAGGTCGGCGAGCATTTGCGTTAGCAAATTGCTCGCCGGGTGAGGGTAGTCTGAGGCCGATCGCGATGACGCGATCGCGTCTCCGTCTCCGCCCTCTACCACAACTCGTATCGTACTGCGCGGCGTTCGTAGCCGGCGCCGCGCAAGAGATCGCGAAGTCGCAGGACGCCCTTGCCGACTCCGCACAGATAGAAATGGCGACTGCGATCGCCGTCCGCCTTGACCCATCGGCGCTCGACCTCGTCGTACAGGCGCGCATCGAGGGCGGCAGCCGGAGCGATCATCGTTGCGAAGCTGAACCGGGCGTCGTCGCGCGCCCGTTGATCGAACTCATCGCGATAGAGGAGATGCTCGGCCGAGTCGGCCGCGTAAAGCAGGCTGAGCGGCGGATGCGACCGATCGCCAAGCGCGAGGCGGAGCATCGGACGAATCGGGGCGATCGCGGTCGCGACTGCGACAAAGACCGACTCGACTGTTGGCGGATGCTCCATCGTGAAGGCGCCGAACGGACCGGTGAATTTGAGCTCGTCTCCGGTCCGGCGCTCGAACAGCCATCGCACGCCTTCGCCGCCGGGAACCTCGTTGAAGCAGATCTCCATCGGCTGCCCGTCTTCGGGGCTGGACGCGATCGTGTACGGACGCACGCGGGTCTCGCCGGCGAGCGGGATCGCGATCGAGATGAACTGTCCCGGCACGAAGCGAAAGCCCTCGGCGGCGCGGATGAACAGCGAGCGCGTGTCGGGGGCATGATCGAAGATGCGCTCGACCTGCGCGCGAAACTCCGGGCGTGAGGAACTCATCTAGCTGCTCTCGCTGACCCGGTTGATCGTGTAGCGCGGAATCAGGATCACGGTCTCGGCGCCGGGATCCTCGATCACCGCCTGGCATCCCAGCCGCGAGGTCGGCGTAAGTCCCGGAGCCCGGTCGAGCAGGTCTTCTTCCTGTTCTGAAGCCTCGGACAGGATCTTGAATCCCTGCTTTACGATCACGTGGCAGGTAGTGCATGCGCAATTCCCGCCGCATGCGTGTTCGAGATGAATCCCGTGACCGAGCAGGATGTCCAGAATCGAGCCGGGCAGTCCGTCGCACTGAAAGGGAGCGGCGGCGGGGTCGAATTCGATCACCCGTTCCGGATCGCCGTTTTCGAAAATCACGCGCAGCGTCGCCATCGATCGCTAGTGGAGCAGTATTCGCTGAGCAATGCGACGGGCCTTGAAGTTTCGCCTGATTTTCGCCATCATTCAGACGTGAGCCGCGCGGACGGGGGTGACTTGCGATGACGACGCTGACCAAGCGACAGAAACAGCTACTCGATTATGTCGACCAGTATATAACCCAGAACGGCTACGCTCCGACTCTGCAGGAGGTTGGCGAGTACTTCGGGCTCTCGTCGCTCGCGACCGTCCATAAGCATCTGCACAACCTCGAGACCAAGGGTTATATCAAGCGCAAACACAATCACAGCCGCGCGCTCGAGATGACGCTGCGCCGGAAGCGGACCGCGGCGCAGGAGCTGCCGATGCTCGGTCAGGTCGCGGCGGGTGCTCCAATCGAGCAGTTCGAGACCGCGGACACTATCAACGTGCCCGAAGATTTTGTCCGCCACGACAACACCTACTGCCTGCGCGTGCGAGGCGAGTCGATGGTGGATGAGGGCATCCGCGACGGCGATTACATAATCGTCGAGGGGCGGGATAGCGCCACCAACGGCGAGACCGTGGTGGCGCTGATCAATGGCGAGGCGACGGTCAAGAAGTACTATCGCGAGCAGGACGGGAACATCCGCCTGCAGCCTGCGAACGTGACCATGCAGCCGATTTTCGCTCCCGACAGCGAAGTTACCGTGCGCGGAGTCGTCGTCGGCCTGATGCGCCGCTATCGGTAGGCTTGCCGCCGGATCGCGACGCGGTCTGCGTTGCGGATATGATCGAGACGTGGATATGGCGTCGAGGCGCGGCCCCGCTTGTAAGTGACCGCGCCCGAATCGGGCGAGTCTTCCGCGCAAGTGGCGGGGAGCCGCACGACGAAAGTCGATCCCACGCCCGGCGCGGAACGCGTCTCGATCGTTCCATCAAGCGCGGCGATATTGCGCCGCACCACGGTCAGTCCGAGCCCCATCCCGCGATGGCGCCGGATGCTCGATCGGGAAAGCTGCACCAGCGGCTCGCAGGCCAACTCGAACTGCTCGGGACTGATTCCGGGACCGCTGTCTCGCACCTCTATTTCGACGCCTTCGCGCTCCAGGGGTGCATGACAGCGGCGGACGGTTAGAGCCACTGAACCCGCGTTCGTGAACTTGATCGCGTTGAAAATCAGGTTCTGGACGATCAGGCGGATTGAGCGGCGCGAGGTTTGCACGGTCGCCGGGGCGTCGTTGAGATCGAATTCAAGCGTAAGGCCCTTGGTCTCGTTGGCGGCCTCGAATGCCGGAACGAGTTCGGCGATCAGGCCGGCGAGCGAAACCGCCTCGACGGCCGGCGCCTCCACGTCGGCTTTCGCGGCGGCGAAGTCCATGAGATTTTCCACGGTCTGGGCAAGCTCGTGAGCGCAGCCGTTCATCCGCTGAAGGATTCGTCGTGGCTCGTCGCTGAATCCGTCGGCCCATTCGCCGCGCAGCAGGTCGATATAACCGAGCATCACCTGCAACGGCGTTCTAAGTTCGTGCGCCAGGTTGGCCAATGCCTCCAGCCGCACCCCACCTGCCCATCCACTCATACCTGTACCTGCGAAAGCACGCTAAAGGAACGCGCAGGTTCCGCTCAATCTGAATTCTGCCGATATCACGGGGAAAAAGTACCTAGATTGGTACGGAGCAATACCTATGTCATATAGGGCTAAGGACCGATCGCGAAGGCTCGCAACCTGAGCGCGGCGAGGATAAGCACGAATGCCTGGAGATCGCGAGCGACCATCATTGCCGGTTTCAGCAACAACGGGCTGTGCTTCATCGCATTGACCACGACCAGTCCCAGCACCGCGATCAGGATGATCATGATCATCAGCACGCCAAACAGCGCGGTGATGCCGCCGATGGGTCCGATCTCGTCGCGCGCCAGAAGACGGGAAGGGGGAACCGGAATCGCGCGCAGCGGACTCCCCTCTCCGTTTCGGAGAGGGGCCGGGGGAGAGGTTCCTCGGCTCGACCCTGCGGCTCACGAGTAGTATCCTCATGGGCATGAGTATCCTGATTCCGTTTGTGGTCGAGCAGACCGGCCGTGGCGAGCGCTCCTACGATATCTACTCGCGCCTGCTCAAGGACCGGATCGTTTTCGTGGGCGGGCAGGTCACCGACGAGCTGTCCAACCTGGTCACCGCGCAGCTCCTGTTCCTGGAATCGGAAGACCCCGAGAAGCCGATTAATATGTATATCAATTCGCCGGGCGGTTCGGTCACGGCCGGCCTTGCGATTTACGACACGATGCAATTCGTGCGCACCCCGCTGGAGACGCTATGCGTCGGGCAGGCCGCGAGCATGGGCGCGGTGCTGCTGTGCGCCGGCGCCAAGGGCCATCGCTACGCCCTTCCGCACGCGCGCGTGCTTATCCATCAGCCGCATGGAGGCGTCGAGGGGCAGGCGGCCGATATCGAAATCCACGTGCGCGAGGCGCTTCGGCAGCGGGAGCTGATCAACGAAATCTTCGCCCGCCACACCGGCCAGAATGTGAAGAAGATCGAAAAGGACATCGATCGCGACAACTTCATGACCGCGCAGCAGGCGGTCGAGTACGGGATCGTCGATTCGATTCTCTCCGCGCGTCCCAACAAGATCGCGTAGCGTCCTGAGTGGCGCCGACGCTTTCCGCCTTTCTTCCGTAGCGCCGGCCTCCGTGCCGGTGCTTGGGTAGTGGGTCAGTTTGATGAGCGGAGGCGTCTGGCAATCACCGGCACGGAGGGCGGCGCTACGAAAATCTCCCTACCCGTCCCCTGTGCGGAAGATCGATCGCCTCGTGTGCGTGATTCCTCGGCGCTTTTCCTTGACAATTTTGCCTTCGATGCTAGGCTGCTCTCCAGTTCATCAGCTAAAGCTCGCGTGAAGCTCGCGCTTCGGGGGAGATGCGGCATGGGGATTGAGGACGGCTTCGGTCGCTTGAGCCGGCGAAGGGGAGGACGTGCGGTTGCTCACCGGACTGCGCAATTCCGTGCGTCTCCGATACTGCCTGCGTCACTCATGATTCCCGGCACTTCCGCGCGAACGGTCGCCACCCGGATGCGGAGGCGCGAATAGCGGGAGCCGATGGGCCGCGCGATAGTCACTACCTGCAAGCGCGCCTGGTCGGGCGCCGCCCGGCCGGCCTTCATCGTCTTGCTCATCGCGCTGGTGCCGATAGGCGTCGTGTTGATCAGGACGCTGGTGAGAGCCACGTCCAACACGATAATCGTCAACACGACCGACGATCCCGGCAACTCTTCGGAATGCAGTCTGCACGGCGCCATCGAGAACGCCAACAGCGAAGGCACTAACCCCTCGGACAGCAACTGCACTGCCGGCACCGGCACCGACACGATCAATTTCAGCCTCCCCGCCTTCTCGACGATCACGCTGGCCGGCACGCTCCCCACGATTGCGCACATTCTGACGATCGATGGGACCGGGCAGACGATCACCGTCGACGGCGCCAGCGCGTCTCAGATACTCGTGGTGAACGGGGGCGCCGCGCTCACCGTGAACGATCTGACTCTCGCCCACGGCCACACGTCCGGCGACGGCGGAGCCATCTACAACAACGGCGGCACGCTCACCGTAACCAACAGCACCTTCTCCGCGAACACTTCGTCTCTCAACGCCGGCGGCATCTTCAACGCCGGCACGGCGAGCGTGACCAACAGCACCTTCTCCGCGAACACTTCGTCTCTCAACGCCGGCGGCATCTTCAACGCCGGCACGGCGAGCGTGACCAACAGCACCTTCTCCGACAACAGCGGCGCCTACAGCGGCGCCCTCCAGAGCCAGTATGGGGGACCGCTGACGGTCACCAACTGCACCTTCTCCGGCAACATCGCGACTTTAGGCAACACTTACGGCGCTGGCGTCATCCTGAACTACGCCGGGGCGACGTTCTACAACAGTATATTAGCCAACAGCTCCGGCGGAAACTGCACTACGGGCTCCAGCAGTACGCTCCCCACCGACGGCGGCTACAATATCTCCGACGACGGCACCTGTTTCTTTAGCGCCACGGGCAGCCACAACAACCTCCTTCCCCGCCTCGACCCCAATGGGCTGGAGAATAACGGCGGACCGACCGAGACCATCTCGCTGCAGCCCGGCAGTCCCGCGATCGATGTGGTGCCGCCTGCTTCGTGCACGGTTGCCACCGACCAGCGCGGCGCCACGCGGCCCTTTGACGGACAGACCAACTGCGACATCGGCGCGTTCGAAGGCGACAACGTCACCCTCACCGGATTCGTGATGGGCTCGCTGACCGGAATCTCCGGTTCCACCGTCACGCTTTACGCGGCCGGCAGCAGCGGCTATGGAGCGGGCGCCACCGTGCTCGGCATGACTACCAGCGGCGCCCTCGGCGCCTTTAGCTTGACGTTCCCTCGATCGGTGCCGGGCAATCCGCAAACCTATATCACCGCGACCGGCGGCGATGCGGGCGGCGGCGCCAATTCGGCGATCGGCCTGATGGCGGCGCTGGGCCCGGCCAGCCGCCTGTCGGATTCCACCATCATCGTGATCAACGAGTTGACCACCGCCGCGGCCGAATGGCCGCTGACCCCGTTCCTCGATTCGACCGGGCGCATCCTGGGCGCGCCGGCGTCCAACACGCTCGGGCTCAAGAACGCGTATATCGGCTTCGCCAACCTGGCGGACATAAATCCCAGCACTTTGTCGGTGAGCGGTAATCCGTCGCTCTTCCTGCCCAGCGGAGGGTTGTGTCCAGGGCCGGTCAACTGCGACGGGCTCGAGCGGCTCAACACCTTGGCCAACATCCTGGCCGGATGCGTCGAGAGCGCGTCGCCGTTCACCGCGTGCGCGACGCTTTTCAGCGATTCCTCGAACAGTCCCACCGACACGCTGGGCGCGGCGTACCAGATCGTCGCCAATCCGGCCTACAACGTGAGTGCGCTGTACGGACTCGCGTCGGGGCCGTTCAGCCCGGCGCTGGGATCGGCGCCCGACGGCTGGGAGATGGCGCTGAACTTCAACGACAACAACACCTTGCCGGGCGGGTTGTTCGACCACTTTCCCATCGCGATAGCGCTGGACGCATCGGGCAACGTGTTTGTGGCGAATGTGGATGGCGGCTTTGATTTCAACGGCAGCGTGAGCGAGCTGACGGCGGCGAGCGACTATCGGACCGGCCTCAGCTTCGACAACGGCAACACCGACGCGGAGTTCTACCAGCCCTTCGCGATCGCGCTGGACACGTCGGGCAACGTCTTTGTGGCGAATATCGGGGGCGGCTTTGATTTCAACGGCAGCGTGAGCGAGTTGACCGCAGGCGACTACTACAACGGCCTCAGCTTCGACGACACCACGGGCGCGATGTTCGACGCCCCCGTCTCGCTGGCGCTGGACGTATCCGGCAACCTCTTTGCGGCGAACTGCGGTCTCTACTGCTCTGGCTCTGGCTACGGCCCCGGCAGCGTGAGCGAACTGACGGAGGCGAGCAGTTACACCACCGGCCTCAACCTCGACCCCTCAGGCGCCTCGTTCGACGCCCCCGTCTGGCTGGCGTTGGACAAATCGGGCAACGTCTTTGCGGCGAATGAGGGCAACGGCAGCGGCGGCAGCGTGAGCGAGCTGACCGGGGCGCCCGACTACGCCACCGGCCTCAACTTCAACAACGGCAACGTCACCGCCTCACCGGGCCCTACCCCGTCTCCGTTCGCCAATCCCTACTCGCTGGCGCTGGACAAATTGGGCAACGTCTTTGTGCCGAGTTCGAACGGCGGCAACGATGGCTACGGCAGCGTCACGGAGCTGTCGGAGGCCGGCAGTTACACCACCAACGCCCTTATCTTCGACAACGCCAACACCTCGCCGGGCGCGTCGTTCGACGAACCCATCGCGCTGGCGCTGGACGGAGCGGGCAACGTCTTTGCCGCGAATGAGTACGGCGGTTACGGCCACGGCAGCGTGAGCGAGCTGACGGAGGCGAGCAGCTACGGTACCGGCTACAACTTCGCCCCCGCGGCGCGGCGTTCGACTTCGGTATCCCCGCTGCGATAGCTCTGGACGCATCGGGCAACCTCTGGCTGCCGAACCCCTTCGACGACAGCGTGGCGGAGTTGCTGGGACTAGGCGTGCCGGTCGTCACGCCGCTCCAGGCCGCCCTCCCTTCGACTCCGACACCGACGCCTACACCGACTCCGACTCCGACGCCAACTCCAACGCCTACGCCGACGCCTACACCTTCGCCGACTCCAACTCCGACACCTACCCCTACTCCGACGGCGGCGCCGGGCGCGTGCAACCCTGACCTGGGCGGCTATCCGGTCGCGCACTGCGCGGTGATCGGACCGATCAGCACGGGAACGATGCTCACCGGCAACCTCACCACCACGAGCAGCGACGTGCTCTATATCGCAATCTCGGTGGCGGGCACGAGTAACACGACCGTTAAGAGCGTGAGCGGATGCGCGATCTCGTGGACACTGAATTCGGCCGGGAACTTGTCCCAATACGGCAACGGCGAGGTCTTCAGCGCGGTCTCGAACACGACCAGCACTTGCCCGATCACGGTGGTTCTGAAGAACTCCAACGCGGCTTCGGGAACGGCTTACGATGTTCCGCTTGGAACGATGAACGTCGATACAGCGACCGCAGGAACGGTCCTCCCTCTGACGCTCAACCCCAAGCTCAGCACGGGAGCAGCCGCTACGACTTTCCAGCCGGATCTACTGGTAACCGCGCTCGGAGCCTATAGCGTGAGCGGGACCTGGAACGGCGCCCTGCTGGACAGCAAGGGCACGATCGTCGATGACGGCCCGCGCGATGCCACTGATTTGCTCGGCGACCAGGGCCATCAATTGTTGACCGCGACCGGCAGCTACGGCGTATCGCGCACAATCTCCGGTAGCGCAGCCGGCGCCGCAGCTTTCGTCGCGTATCGTTTGGGCGCGACCCCGACGCCGGTGCCAACCCCGACCCCAACGCCTACGCCAACTCCGACCCCTACGCCGACCCGAACCCCTACGCCAACTCCGACGCCGACCCGTACGCCGACCCCGACGCCTACGCCGACCCGTACGCCAACTCCGACCCCAACTCCGACGCCTACTCCGACGCCTACTCCAACCCCGACGCCAACTCCGAGCCCGGGATGCAGGACCGACTTCTATGTCGCACACTGCACCAACAGCACGACGACCGACGCTTCATCCTTCATGCTCAATCTGAACGTGACGAGCGGCGACCTGATGTACATCGCGATTTGTGAAATCAACACGAGCAGCGTGCCGGACGTCTTTTCGGTGTCGGGCTGCGCGTCAGGAGACTGGACGCTTGACGCGGGTCAATCCACTACTGATTCGTACGCGGTCATCTATCATGCGACTGCGAATGTCACCGACACCTCCTGCCCGATCACCGTCATCGGCGAAACGGACGACAACGCGGCGGCTACCGCCTACGATGTTCCCCTTGGAACCGGCACCGTCGACACCCTGAACATAGCCTCGGGATCCGGGACCGACTTCACTGTTGACGCCGGGAGCATCATCACTTCCCACGTCAATGACATCGAAATTGCCGCCCTTTGTGGTCTTACGAGCTCTCCGGAGGGTTTCCTCACGCTCGCCAACAGCAAGGGCACTCCGGTCAACGACGGACCGAACAACCTCGCGCCGGACTCACTGATGGATGCCGCGCACCAGATTCTCACTTCGACTGGCGCCTATGACATGACCTACACGACCACCGGCGGAGAGACCGTCTCCGCCGCTGGCGCGAACGCGGCCTACGAGTTAGCCACTCCGACTCCTACGCCCACCCCGACTCCTACGCCGACGCCGACACCAACGCCGACTCCAACTCGTACGCCCACACCGACGCCCACGCCGACACCCACTGCGACGCCTACGCCCACACCTACCTCAGCCCCGACACCTACCCCGACGCCGACGCCGACGCCAACGCCTGCGCCGACGCCGGCGTGTGCGTCAAGTTTCACCGAAACGAGCGAGGCCCAGAGCAACTCCGGAGCGCCGGCTCTCACAATCACCCCGGGCGATCTGATCGTCGTTCTGGCGAGCTGCAGCAATATCAGCGGAAGCTGCGCCGAGTCGTCCATTTCAGGCGCCGGCTGCACCTGGATTCCCGGTCCGACTGAATCGACAAGCTTTGGCGGCGAAGGCTTCTATGACGGCGTTTTCTATTGCTCGGCGAGTTCAACGGCAGCCATATCGGTCGGGTATAATTCGGCAACCGTTACTCAAACCATCGCTTATGACTTCTCCGGCATCGGCAACGGGACGATCGACGACAGCCTCACGGCCTCAAGCTCAGGTTCCTGCACGAGTAACTCGCTTTCTGCTACGCCATCCTGCAGCGACATGGAGATTGTGGGATTTGTTGGCGCCGACCTCAATGACATGAACGGCATCACCACCCCGGACTGGACGTACGTCACCGGGGTTGAGTTCTCGAGCAGCGGTTACAACACCAGCGGACTAAACAGCACGAACGTGACGGTCACCGCCCCGGTCTGTTCCGAGATAGCGTCGGTACTCGCTGCATTCAAGGAAGGGCCGTCAACCCCGACGCCGGCGCCCACACCGACGCCCACGCCGACACCGACGCCGACCCCATCACCTACGCCGACATCTACTCCAACGTCAACACCTACGCCCACACCTACTCCGACGCCTACTCCGACGCCTACGCCGGTTCCGACAACTACTCCGGTTCCTCCACCTCCGACGCCAACGCCCACACCTACTCCGACCCCGACACCTACCCCGACCCGCACGCCGACTCCGACGCCGACGGCGGCGGCGACGCCGGTGTGCGCATCGGATTTCGCCGAAACTAGCGAGGCCCAGAGCAACTCCGGAGCCCCGGCCGTCACGATTACCCCGGGCGATTTAATCGTCGTTCTGGCGAGCTGCAACAATGTCAGCGGAAGCTGCGCTGAGTCGTCCATTTCAGGCGCCGGCTGCACCTGGACGCCCGGTCCGACCGAATCGGCATCATTTGGCGGCGAAGGCTTCTATTCCGGCATTTTCTACTGCACGGCGAGCTCAACGGCGGCCATATCGGTCGGCTATAGTTCGGCGACGATTAGTTCGACCATCGCTTATGATTTCTCAGTCGCCGGCAGTTCGCCGACGATCGACGACAGCCTGACGGCGGAAACCTCGGGTTCCTGCACGAGTAGCCCCTCCTTTGCTACGCCATCCTGTCACGACATGGAGATTGCGGGATTTGTTGGCGCTGACCTCAATGACATGAACGGCATCACCACCCCGGACTGGACGTACGTCACTGGGGTCGAGTTCTCGAGCAGCGGCTACAACACCAGCGGAATCAACAGCACGAGCGTGACCGTCAGCGCGCCTATCTGCTCCGAGATACTGTCGACACTCGCCGCCTTTAAAGATACGCTTTAGGAGCAATTAACCCGCTCCCGGATTCACGGCGCGATGGCGATCCATCGCCTGTGTGCATCCGCCCTGTGTCCATCCGAGTGAATCTGTGGTCTGATTCCCTTCGTAACGCGGAGGGCATCTGCGATGGAAAATCAGATCGAACATCGGATCGCACCCGGCCGGCTCAGGATCGGGAACTTCCAGCTCTATTACGAACGGGTCGGGAGCGGACCTGCGATGGTCTTCCTGCACGGGCTGGGCGGGAATCACCTCTCGTGGTGGCAGCAGGTGCCGTACTTCATGCGATGGTTCGAGTGCATCACGGTCGACCAGCGCAGCTTCGGCCTCTCGCCCGATCCCGACAATCTGTTCAATTCGGCGCACTCCAGCGACCTCGCGCATCTGCTCGACGAGCTGCGAATCGAAAAGGCGGTGCTGGTTGGACAATCGATGGGCGGATGGACGATCGCCGGCTATGCGATCGAGCATCCCGATCGCATCGCCGCGATGGTGATGGCGGACACGCACGGCGGCATCGTCACGCCACAGATGGCCGAGACCTTCGCGCGCATCACGATCAGGCCCTTGAGCATGCCCGCGCCGATCGGAGCGATGCCGACCTATGCGGCCGACTATTTCGCGCGCCGCCCCGAGCCGGCGTTTCTGTACGACTCGATCCGGATTTTCGGCGCGCAACCGCCGCCTGATGCGATGCCGCGGCTGGCCGCGCGCCGCTACGATCCCGCCAAGGCACGCGAACGCCTCACGATGCCGATCCTGTGTCTGGCCGGCGAGGAAGATGCACTGATTCCCCCCGCCGCGCTCAAGATTCTGGCCGAGACGGTGCTGCCCAACGCGCGCTTCGCGACCGTGCCGCATTGCGGACACTCGATCTACTTCGAGTGTCCGGAAGTCTTCAACCACCTAGTGTTGGGTTTCCTGCGCGAGATCGGCTACGGCGCGAAAACGGAATCGCGGTGACGATCTCGAAATACCAGCAGGGCCTGCGGCGGATGCTGGTCGACATGCATATCCCGGACTGGGATCCGAAGTTCCTGTCGAAATACGATCCGGCCGCGATGGCCGAGCGGTTGGGGCAGGCGCGGGTCAACGCCGCGATGATCTATTGCAAGTCGCACGCGGGGCTCTGCTACTGGCCCACCAGGGCGGGCAAGATGCACGCCGGGCTTCACGAGCGCGACGTGGTCGGCGAGATGGTCGGACAGCTCGGCGCGCGCGGCATCGCGGTCTGCGCTTACTATAGTATCGTGTTCGACAACTGGGCGGTCGAAGCTCATCCCGACTGGCGCCAGCGCACGATCGCGGGCAACGACTACCAGGGGCTGCTCCGCTACGGCCTCTGCTGCCAGAACCATCCGGAATATCGCGCCTACGAGATGGCGCAACTCGGCGATCTGCTGTCGCGTTATCAATTCGACGCGCTGTTCCTCGATATGATCTTCTGGCCGCTGGTGTGCGCGTGCGATCATTGCCGCGCGCGATTTCGCGCCGAGGACGGCAAGGAGATTCCCGAAACCGTCGACTGGACTTCCGCCGACTGGTGCGCCTTCCAGGCGGCGCGCGAGCGATGGGCCGACGACTTCACCGCGCAACTGATGGCCCGCGCCAAATCGATCGCGCCGGGTATCGCGGTCACGCACAATCTGGCGCCGGCGCTAAGCAACTGGGTGCTGGGCCAGCCGCTGGCTGCCTCGCGTCACGACACTTTCGTCGCCGGCGATCTCTATGGCGATCGTGTCGAGCAACTGGTGGTGACCAGGCTGATGCTCCATCTGTCGGAAACGCGCCCGGCCGAGTTCATGACCAGTTGCTGCGTGAATCTGGGCGATCACGTGCGGCTGAGGGAGGAGGAGCAGATGCGCGCGCAGGCGAGCGCGGCGATTGCGAGCTCGTCGGCATTCCTGTTTATCGACGCGATCGATCCCGCCGGTACGGTCAACCCCGGCGTCTACGAACGGGTCGGCCGGGTGTTCTCCACGACCGAGCCTTACGAGCCGTTCACCGGTGGCGAACCGGTCGAAGACGTCGCGGTCTACTTCTCGTGGCATTCGCAGATGAACTTCGCCGAAAATGGCACGCTTCTCGGCGCGGTCGGCCTGCCGGACCGCAGCTATCCTCATCTCGACGGCGTGCGCGGCGCGTGCCGCGCTCTGCAGCGCGCGCACCTTCCGTTCGGCGTGATCACGCGCAAACAACTCGGCTCGCTGGATCGCTTCCGCGCGATCGTTTTGCCCAACGTGCTGCGGATGGACCGCGAGGAGGCGGACGCGATCCGCGCCTACGTGCGCAACGGAGGGCGGATTTATGCCAGCCGCTACACCTCGCTGGTCGAGACCTCCGGCGAGCGGCATGGCGACTTCATGCTCGCCGACGTTTTCGGCGCGAGCTGCGAGACGGAGGAGCCCGGCGCTTTCGTATATCTGAGGCCGTCGGATGAGCCGCTGGCGCGATGGATCGCGCCGCAAAATTTCATGAGCTGCGCAGTCACCAGCGAGGCGTTCGGGCCGCCGCGTCCGCTGTGCGGTATTCCGCGTCTCAAGCCGGGCCCGCGCGGCCGGACGCTTGCGTCGCTGACCACTCCCTATGGCTATCCATCGCGGGGGAACGTGCTCGATCACCAGTGGGCGAGTATCCACTCGTCGCCGCCGTGGAATGACCTCGACGTTCCGACGATCGTGCGCAACGAGTTCGGCGCGGGCCGGGCGGTGTACTCGGCGGCCGGTATCGAGTCGCTGGAGGGCGAGGCGGCGGCGAAGACCTTGGTCGGCCTGGTGATGGAGTTGCTCGACGATCGGATCTCGTTCACGGCTACGACCCATCCGTCAGTCTGGATGTCGGTGTTCGACCAGCGCGATCGCGGGCGTCATCAGATGATGGCGAGCTTTCTGAATTACCAGCCGGAGCTGCCGCCGGTGCCCGTGCCGGTGCGCTTCTCGATTCGGCCTCCGGCGGGCGCGCGATTCACCGCGCTGCGGGTTGTTCCGGAAGGACGTGCGATTCCATTTGCGATCGGCGCCGGCGGCGCGATCGACGCCCGACTCGACTCTATCGGCCTGCTGGCGATGGTTATCGCGGAGTACGAGTAGCCAGGCATCCCCCGAGGAAAACGGCCACCACCGTCTGAACCGCCTCCTCCAGAGCCACCGTGTCGGCCCGGTAGCGCTGGATTCCGCGGATGATGCCGAGCAACGATTCGGCGACCAGCGCGAAATCGAGGTCGACGCGGATCGATCCGGCCCGCGCACCTTCGGCCAGAACGGCGCCGATCAGCAGCGAGAGTTGCCCACGCTCCCGGGTGTAGCGGGTTTCCGTTCGCGGCGAGACCTTGGCCGTGTCGCGCAGCATCGCGAAGAACTGCCGCCGCGTCCAAAAATAAGAGAGCGTAAGCCTGACGATCAAAGTGATACGTTCGGAGATCGAGTCGGCGTTTTTAAGCGCGGCTTCGATCTGCGTGCGGAGCCGAATGAGGCCCTCGATCACGGCCGCCGCGTAGAGTTCCTCTTTGGATCCGAACTGGCGGTATACGCTGCCTTTTCCGACCCCGGCGAGCGCGGCGACTTCGTCCGTAAGAACACGCTCGAAGCCTTTTTCGCCGAACAACTCCACGGCGCTGCGCAGGATTCTCTCGCGCAGCCGCGGGATGGGACGGCGCCCGCGCCTGGCCGCCCCGAGCGGTCGGCGTCGAGTGCGGCGGGACGGTCGATTGCGTGCTTTCTCCACGACGCGTTGTATCCGTCGGCGTTCGGCGGCGTCTATTGACGATGTATCCGGCGCGGTGCCGGGAACATTGGACCGACATCGGCCGGCCGACATCCAAAATATGACACATATGGACTCCAGCGTCCACAATTGCGATAATCGCGGTAATTCGCGATATAGCCTGGGACGAGCCGGGCCGGCATCGTTGCAATCGCGCGTGGGCGCTCCTCGCGCAAGCGCGCGCGCTGCCCCGGAAGTTGGCGGTAAAGGCCGGTCGTGAGAATATGAAGGTCGAAGCTCCAGTGGCAGATCAACTCGATACGATGTACTCGGGGCAGGAAGAGCGGATCGCCGGCCGAACCCGCACGGCTGCCGTGCGATGGTGGGTGTGGGGGATCGGCGCGTTGCTGCTGGCAACGATCGGATACTGGCTGCTGGCCAGAAACAGCGCGGCGCCATCGGCCTCGCAGTCATCCGCGATGATCGGCCGCCAGGCAGTGCCGGTTACAGTGGCGCCTGCGAGCCAGGGCGAGTTCAATCGTTACATCACGGCGCTGGGTTCGGTCACGCCGCTCAATACGGTGACGGTCAAGACCCAGGTGAACGGCCAGTTGGTCTCGGTCAACTTCAAGGAGGGTCAGATGGTTCGCGAGGGCGAACTGCTCGCGCAGGTCGACCCGCGTCCGTTTCAGGCCGCGCTCGAGCAGGCGCAGGGCCAGCTCGCGAAAGACAAGGCGTCGCTCGCCTATGCGCGTGTGACGCTGGACCGCGATCAGGAGCTGTTCAAGGAGAACGTCGTCTCCAAGGACACTCTCGACAGCCAGACTTCGACGCTTGGGCAGTACGACGGCGCGATCGAGACCGACCAGGCCAATATCGACACGGCCCGGCTCAATCTGATCTACAGCCATATCACGTCGCCGCTCAGCGGCCGGATCGGGCTGCGGCTGGTGGACGCGGGCAATATCGTTCACACCACCGATACCAGCGGGATCGCGGTGATCACCCAGCTTCAGCCGATCGCGGTCCTGTTCAGTATCCCGGAAGACGATCTGCCCAAAGTGTTAAGCACTCTCAAGAACGGGCGGCCGATGGCGGTTCAGGCCTACGATCGCGACATGAAGACCCGGCTCGCCGACGGCTCGCTGCTGACCTTTGACAACCAAATCGATCCGACCACCGGCACGATTCGCCTCAAGGCCTCCTTTCCAAATACCGACAATTCGCTGTTTCCAAATCAGTTCGTGAACGTGAAGCTGCTGGTCGATACCGACCCCATGGCGGTGATCGTGCAGGCGAGCGCGATCCAGCGAAGCCCGCAGGGCGCGTTCGTGTTCGTGGTGAAGCCGGACCAGACCGTGGCCGTGCGGGACATTAAGGTCGGCGCCATCCAGGGCGAGACCGCTTCGATCCGCTCCGGTCTGCAACCCGGTGAAATGGTCGTGACGGACGGCGTTGATAAGCTGCAAGCGGGGTCGAAAGTGCGTGTCCAGACGCAGCCCGCGGCGGCGCAGGCGAGCGTGGTTACGCAGGGGAACATTTAGTGAACCCGTCCCGGCTGTTCATTCTGCGGCCGGTCGCCACCTCGCTGCTGATGGTCGGCATGGTACTGGCCGGCTTGTTTGCCTACAAAATGCTCCCGGTTTCGGCGCTGCCCGAGGTCGACTATCCGACTATCCAGGTGCTGACCTTCTACCCCGGTGCGAGCCCGGACGTGATGGCCTCTTCAGTGACCTCGCCGCTCGAACGCCAGTTCGGCCAGGTCCCGGGCCTCAACCAGATGACCTCGAGCAGCTCATTCGGCAGTTCGGTGATCACGCTGCAGTTCGTGCTCGAGCTCAATATCGACGTCGCCGAGCAGGAGGTCCAGCAGGCGATCAACGCGGCTTCCACCTACCTGCCGACCGACCTGCCCAATCCACCGGTCTACGGCAAAATCAATCCCGCCGATGCGCCGATCCTGACGCTCGCGCTGACTTCGCAGGTGCTGCCGCTCGCACAGGTCGAGGATCTTGCCGACACCCGCCTCGCGCAGCGAATCTCGCAGTTGCCGGGAGTCGGGATGGTCAGCATCAGCGGCGGACAGAAGCCTGCGGTGCGCGTGCAGGCCAACCCGACCGCGCTGGCTTCGTATGGGCTGGACCTCGAGGATCTGCGCACTGCGATCACGGCGGCCAATGTCAATCAGGCGAAGGGGAATTTCGACGGCAAAAGTCAGGCTTACACCATCGACGCCAACGACCAGTTGCTGACCAGCAAGGACTACCGGCCGGTGGTGGTGGCCTACCGCAACGGCGCGCCGGTGATGCTGCGTGACGTCGCCAAGATCGTCGACAGCGCCGAGAACGTCAGAGAAGCGGCCTGGATGAACACCGTGCCGGCCGTGATCCTGAATGTCCAGCGCCAGCCCGGCGCGAACATCATCACGGTGGTCGATCGCGTCAAGAAGCTGCTCCCGCAGCTCCAGAGCACGCTGCCGGCTTCAGTGCAGGTGGCGGTCCTGACCGATCGCACGATCACGATTCGCGCTTCGGTGGCCGACGTGCAGTTCGAGCTGATGCTCACAGTCGCGCTGGTCGTGATGGTCATCTTTCTGTTTTTGCGCAGCCTTTCGGCCACCGTAATTCCAAGCGTCGCAGTCCCGCTCTCGCTGATCGGCACCTTCGGCGTGATGTACCTGCTCGGGTACAGCCTCAACAATCTCACCCTGATGGCGATGACGATCTCGACCGGCTTCGTGGTCGATGACGCGATCGTCATGATCGAGAATATCTCGCGCTTTATCGAGGAAGGTGAATCCCCGCTGCAGGCGGCATTGAAGGGCTCCCAGCAAATCGGGTTCACGATCGTGTCGTTGACCGTGTCGCTGATCGCCGTGCTGATTCCGCTGCTGTTCATGGGCGATATCGTCGGGCGGCTGTTTCGCGAATTTGCCGTCACGCTCAGCGTGACGATCCTGCTCTCGGCGATCGTGTCGCTGACACTGACGCCCATGATGAGCGCGAAGCTGCTGCGTCATATTCCGCCCGCCGAGCAGGGCCGGCTCTATCAGCTCTCGGAGCGCGGCTGGGATTCGGTGATCAGGTTCTATGACCGCACCCTGCTCCGGGTGCTGCGTCACGAAACCGCGACCCTGGTGGTTGCGATCAGCACCCTGGTGCTGACGATCGTGCTTTATATCGTGGTGCCCAAGGGCTTCTTTCCCCTTCAGGACACCGGCGTGATTCAGGGCGTGTCGGAAGCGCCGCAGAGCATCTCGTTCGAGAGTATGATCGATCGGCAGCAGGCGCTGGCGCGCGTGATCCTGAGCGATCCGGCGATCGAGAGCCTGTCGTCATTCGTGGGTATCGACGGGACCAACACCACGCTCAACAGCGGGCGGTTCCTGATCAACCTGAAGCCGCTCGATCAGCGGCGGGTGGGCGTCAGCGAGATCATCGCCCGGCTCCAACCGAAGCTGGCCAAAATCGACGGCATTACCCTGTTCCTCCAGCCGGTGCAGGACCTGACCGTCGAGGATCGCGTCAGCCAGACGCAATACCAATACACTTTGGAGGATGCGAGCGGCGACGAGTTGCGCACCTGGGCGCCCAGGTTCGTGGAGAAGCTTCAGACCCTGCCCGCGCTGCGCGACGTCACCAGCGATCAGCAGAGCGCCGGCCTTGAGGCGCGCTTGATTATCGACCGCGAGACCGCCGCGCGGCTCGGGATCACGCCCCAGATGATCGACAACACGCTCTACGACGCCTTCGGCCAGCGCCAGGTATCGATCATGTTCACGCAGTTGAACCAGTATCACGCGGTGCTGGAGGTCGATCCGGAGTTTCAGAAGACCCCCCGCGATCTCAACACCATCTATATTCCCTCCACGACCGGCGGCGAGGTTCCGCTGAGCGCGTTCACGCAATACGAGGCGGGCACCGCGCCGCTCGTCGTGAACCATCAGGGCCAGTTCCCGGTCGTCACGATTTCGTTCAACCTTGCCCCCGGCTACTCGCTCGGCTGACGCGGTCGACGCGATTGACAAAGCCACCCAGGAGCTGGCGATGCCGATCAGCATCCAGGGCGCTTTCCAGGGTACGGCGCAGGCGTTTCGCGCTTCGCTCTCCAACGAACCGCTGCTTATCCTGGCCGCGCTGGTGACGGTCTACATCGTGCTGGGCGTTCTGTACGAGAGCTACATCCATCCGATCACGATTCTCTCGACGCTGCCCTCGGCCGGCGTGGGCGCGATCCTAGCGCTGCTCATCTGCCACGAGGATCTGAGCGTCATCGCGCTCATCGGCATCATCCTGTTGATCGGTATCGTCAAGAAGAACGCCATCATGATGATCGATTTTGCGCTCGAGGCCGAGCGCAAGGACGGGAAGAATTCGCTCGACGCGATTTACCAGGCTTGTCTGCTGCGCTTTCGGCCGATCATGATGACCACGATGGCCGCGCTGCTGGGCGGCTTGCCGCTGGCGCTCGGCACCGGCACCGGCGCGGAGCTGCGCCGCCCGCTGGGAATCGCGATCGTCGGCGGCCTGCTGGTGAGCCAGGTGCTGACGCTCTACACCACGCCGGTGATCTTTCTGGCCTTCGATCGGCTGGCGGCGCGGCTGGCCGGGTCGCCGGCCGCGGCCGGCGCTGAGCATCGGCGGTCGATGCCGGCCCAGGCCTCATGATCGAGCTTTTCATCCGGAACTCAGTCGGGACCACGCTGCTGACGATCGCGCTGGCGCTGTCCGGGGCGATCGCGTTCCGGATGCTGCCGGTGTCGCCGCTGCCGCAGGTCGATTTCCCGACTATCCAGGTGCAGACCAGCCTTCCCGGCGCGAGCCCGGAGACCATGGCTTCCTCGGTTGCGACGCCGCTGGAACGCCAGTTCGGCCGCATCGCATCGCTGACCGAGATGACCTCGTCCAGTTCGCTCGGGGCGACCAATGTCGTCCTGCAGTTCGATCTGAACCGCAATATCGACGCGGCCGCGCGCGACGTGCAGGCCGCTATCAATGCGGCGCGCAGCCAGTTGCCGAGCAATCTGCCCAGCAATCCCACCTATCGTAAGGTCAATCCGGCGGATTCGCCGATCGTCATTCTGGCGCTGGCATCCGCGACGCAGAGCCCGGGGCAGATGTATGATGCGGCGTCCTCGATCCTCTCGCAGAAGCTCTCGCAGATTGAGGGCGTGGGCCAGGTGGTCGTGGGTGGCAGCGCGCTGCCCGGTGTCCGCGTCGAGCTCAACCCGACCCAGCTTGACAGCTATGGCATCGGCCTCGAGGACGTGCGCACGATGCTCGCCGCGGCCAATGCGAATCGGCCCAAGGGCGAGATCGGGGGCGGCAACGATTCGATGGCGCTGAACACCAGCGATCAGCTCCTCAAGGCGGATCAGTATCGGCCGCTGATCGTGACCTACCGGAACGGCGCGGCGGTCGGGCTGTCCGACGTGGGCCGGGTGGTCGATTCGGTGGAGGACGTACGCAACGCGGGATTGGTCGACGGCCGGCCGGCGGTGCTGATCATCGTGTTCCGCCAGCCCGGCGCCAATATCATCGAGACCGTCGACCGCATCCTCGGCGAGTTGCCGCGGTTGCAGGCGTCGATTTCACCCGCGATTCATCTTTCGGTGGTGCTCGATCAGACCACCACCATTCGCGCGTCGGTCCGCGACGTCGAATTGACTCTCATGCTCTCGGTCGCGCTGGTGGTGATGGTGGTGTTTCTGTTCCTGCGTAACTGCGCGCGACCTTCATCCCGGGTATTGCGGTTCCACTCTCGCTGGTGGGCACTTTCGGCGTGATGTACCTGTTCGGCTACAGCGTGGACAACCTCTCGCTGATGGCGATGACGATCTCGACCGGCTTTGTGGTCGACGACGCGATCGTGGTGGTCGAGAACATCTCCCGTTATCTTGAACAGGGTCTCAAGCCCTATGAAGCCGCGGTCAGAGGGGCCAGCGAAATCGGGTTCACCGTGATGTCGATCAGCACCTCGCTGATCGCGGTGTTCATTCCGCTGCTGCTGATGGGCGGCATGGTCGGCCGGTTGTTTCGCGAGTTTGCGGTCACGCTGTCCGCGGCGATCGTGGTTTCGATGGTGGTGTCGCTGACCATCACACCGACCAGGTGCGCCAAGCTGCTCAAGTCCGGACATGAGGAGGCGAAAAACCGCTTTCAGCGGACCAGCGAGCGCGCCTTCGACTGGATGCACCGCCGCTACCGCACCAGCCTGGGCGTGGGGCTGGGCGATGCGCGTTCCTGACGTTGGGGATTTTCTTCGCCACGCTCGCCCTCAACATCTACCTCTTCGTCATCATTCCCAAGGGCTTCTTTCCCCAGCAGGACAACGGGCGGCTGATCGGAGCGATCCAGGCCGATCAGGACACCTCGTTCCAGGCGATGCAGCAGAAGCTCAGCCAGTATGTTCACACTGCGACAAGACCCGGCGGTGAGCCACGTAATCGCCTTCACCGGCGGCTCGGGCGGCGGCGCCACCAACACCGGGCGCATGTTCATAACGTCAGCCGCCCGACCAGCGCAAGCTGACGGCCGACCAGATAATCGCACGTTTGCGGCGCAAGACGGGCCGCGTAACCGGTTCGAGCATTTACTTCCAG
>CAVVMA010000013.1:0-280000 GCA_963749215.1 uncultured delta proteobacterium
TTCTCGCTGAGCGAAAGGTGCCATTTTCCGAAGTAGTAGCCTCGCTGCACCTTTACGAAGAAAGCGCCTACAAAGTTTTCCCCGACTCGCCGCAACCCGCGCTGAATATCTACACTGCGTTCGACAAGTTGAGTCATATCCTGATGATCCTGCTGGCCGATGCGTACTTTCGCTCGGAGTCGGCGCTGGCCGCGGCGCGCATCGAGGGACTGGAGCGCGAAGCGACCCGGCTCTCGCACCAGCAGCGCTCGCGATTCCGCGGCCCGTCGGAGCAAGTCCGGTAATGCGCCAGCTATACGAGCGAATTGAGGCCGCCGGACAGACTCACGGCACCGTATTGATCGTCGGGGAGAGCGGATCGGGAAAGGAATTGGCCGCGCGCGCGATCCATGAAAGTGGACCGAATCCGCGCGGGCCCTTCGTCGCGCTGAATTGCGCGGCGCTTCCGAATATCTGATCGAAAGCGAGCTGTTCGGTTACAAGCGCGGCGCTTTCAGTGGCGCAAACCTCGACTACCCGGGACTGTTTCGAGCCGCCGACGGCGGCACGCTTTTCCTCGACGAAGTAACCGAGATGAGTTCCGAGACTCAGAGCAAGCTTCTGCGCGCGTTGCAGGAGCGGGCAGTACGACCGATCGGATCGACCAACGAGGTGCCCGTCGACGTGAGGCTGATCGCCTCGACCAACCGCGAGCTGGAGCGGGCGATGCGTTCGGGACAGCTTCGGACGGACCTCTACTATCGGCTTCAGGCCGGCGTTCTCAGATTGCCGCCGCTGAGGCAACATATTGAGGACATTCCGGCTCTCGCGGAGCATTTCATCGCGCTGCTCAACGAAAAACTCGAAGCCGAGGGAACCGATCACCGGAGTAGAAGAGGGCGCGCTGAAGGCCTTGAAGGCCTATCAATGGCCGGGTAACGTGCGCGAGTTTTCCAACGCGATCGAGAGCGCGTTCACCTTCGGCCGGTCGCACTTGATCACGCTGGCAGACTTGCCGGGCGCGATTTCCACTCGTCGGCCGCGAATCAATCCGCGTTCATCAATGGCGCTGATCGGCACCTTCGCGGAAGCCGAGCGCGACATAATCTCGCGAGCACTCGCGACCACCGGCGGCAACAAGGTTGCGGCTGCTCAGATGCTCGAGAATTTTCTCGCGCAAGAAGCTCTACGCGAAGATCGCGAAATATGACATTTGCCATGATCGCCGCCGCCCGTAACACGCGGATAGGAAAATTCCATACTAAGGCCAACACCCGAGTGCACACATCGTAAAACAAGCGTCACGTCTTTGGTATGCTGCCATTGAAGGTCAGAGGGCCTCAAGACCGGTACCTGATCGGTCCTTCGCGAGGTGAGAAGGGATCATCGTGCCTGCTGCACGGCGACGACTACGACGCGCAATCCGGCAGTGGGCTAAAGGCGCGATCAGTACCATTACCGGCAATCCGGGTGTCTTGAATAACGTGATCGCATTACGATTTCCGGGCCCGCTGTGAGTATATTGTGCGGAACTCAATGGTCATCGAGCAGTGAGGGGTCTTAGCCGGCGCGGGCCATTGCGCGACGCGCCGCGTCCAGAATCTTCGGGCTCGTCATATTGGGTCGGGTTGGGACCTCCGGCGCGTTCCGAATCGATGCCAGAAGGTCATCGGCCTCGTCCTTGGCCAGCCGCTCACAGATATCGTAGACGCCAGCAGTTTAGCGGCGGCGCTGACGTGGAATCCCTTCATGCCCAGGCTTCGGCGTATGCCACAAAATCGGGATTCGTGAAGTCGCAATTGGAGTCGCGCCCGAGCTCGAGGTCCATCTTCCATTTGATAAGTCCGTAGGCGCCGTCCTCCCACACGAGCACGACGAACGGATTCTTTCTCCGCGCACGGCTGTTTCCAGCTCTTGTGAATTCATGAGAAAGCCGCCGTCTCCCGTCACCGCGAGCACCTTGCGCCCGGGGTGCGCGAGCTTGGCGGCGATCGCGCCGGGAAGCGCAAAGCCCATGGCGGAAAGCCCGTTCAAATCAGGCACGTATTCGCGACGTAGGTCGGGTCCAGTCGCGCCATCCACATTTTCAGCGCGCCAGTGTCTACCAGCACGATGTCGCTGCGACCCATCGCGCGGCGGATATCGGCGACCAGGCGATGCGGCTTTACTGGGAAACGAATCGTCGTTCGCTCCGCGGTCAATCTCCGTCGCCACGGCGAAGAAATGGATCGGCAGCCGGACGGGCCCCAAGTGGCTGGCGTGGACACTGGTTTCGGGAGCGTGTGCCATCTGAACGCGATGCGGCCGGTTCCCGGTTGAAGACGTCGTTGACCCCCATCTCGCGTCCTCTTTCCATTCAGCCGAGTGATGCCCCGCTACGATAATACCGTGCGAGCTCGACGAGTCGGCCGATGAGTTCCGAATGCCCTTGCACGTGGAAGATATACCGTGGGATCTGGCGGCCCGTCGACCGCGCCATGAACGGCTCGCCCCAAAAGCTCAAGTGTGCTTCAACAGCACCTTCGGGCTCGATTTCGGCGAGGATGAACGAGACGCTTTCTTTCAGTTCGCACCACCTCGGTTCCCTGACCTTCTCAGCCCCGCGACACGCGCCGAGCTTTGGCACGATATCCGTCAACCACCTGTCTTTCTCGCTCGCATCGAGAATGAACTGGATCCCGGTGACACGTGGATTCTCGACTGCCGGCCGCAGCAACACATCGAACAGCGATTGTGGCACAAACATGAGAAGGCAAACGTTGAACCACGTCATGTCCCCGCGCGCGCGTCGTGCGAACTGCTCGCTTTCGGCACGCAGACGTGATGGGCCAATCAGAATGGTATCGGGAGGAATGAGCGCGGATTGCAGCTTCAGCACCGCAGCGTCCGTACGCTCCGCCAGCTCGAGGGCGTGCTCCTCGCGGCCCTCGCGACGGAGGTCACGGATCAGGATGAGCGCCAGGATCACCAATGTGATGGTAAGCAAGACCGACTGGTCGACCACATGCAGGAGATGCAGCACCAAGGCCAGCACGGCGGCGGAAACTCCCGCCATGGCCTCCCAGTCCAGGGTCCGCAGGCGACGCAACGTTCGGGGGTGCTTCATCGCTTCATGCAAAGAGGTGCGGTGGCCTCATTCCGCGGCGTGAGCTTTCTCGCCCGCGACCTCAATAGTCGTCGAGCAGTGATGGGTCGTAGCCGGCGCGGGCCATTGCGCGGCGCGCCGCGTCCAGAATCTTCGGGCTCGTCATATTGGGGCGGGTTGGGACCTCCGGCGCGTTCCGGATCGATGCCAAAAGATCATCGGCCTCGTCCTTGGCCAGCCGCTCACAGATATCGTAGACGCCGTCAGGCCCCTCCTCTACCGGGTTGTGCGCCGCGAGAATCGCCTTTATCGCCCGGATTACGTTGGGTGCGGGAAGCGGCATCAGCAGGGCGACCAATGCGCCGTGGTCCTGCCTGAGTCTCTCGGCTTGAGCCAGGGGCTTGCCGAGCAGACGCTGGGCGGCCGCGAGCAGAATCTTTTCCTCGATGCCAATGTGCTTCAGAAGACCGCGGCGGAATTCGTCGTAGGCCGCGAGTTCATCGTCGGAAGAGCAAGTGGCGGCTCGGGCGAGCAACGCGTCGAGGCGACGGTGATCGTCAGTGAGGAACTGGCGGATTCGGCCGACCGGATTTTTCTCTGCGTCCAACACGAGGTCATTCATATTGTTCATATTTTTTCAACCTTCTGATGCAGGACTCGAACGGACTAGCGCGTGACCGCAGGCCGATGCCGAGATCAGGAACGGAGCAGCTTCGAGCCGAAAAATGCCAGCCAAACGGCCGAGCCCAGGATCCACACGGCAGCTGCCCATCCGAGGTGAATGAAGTACGTGTTACTGAAATCGGCCGCGAGCCTCGCGCATAACGCAATCAGGAATGCTGCGCCGAGTATGATCACGGCGGGCGGCCTCCCGAGCGCGAGTTGCTCCATGTTGAGATGGCTCAGCGCCACGTGGGTGCCTACTCCGAAAGCCATCAGGCTAAAGCCGCCGATAAAGAGAATGTGCAGGGCCGGTACGCGATAATCAGGCCAGAGTGCCGAGACAATCAAGCCAACCGGCATGAGCCAGACCGCGAGCCAGACCAGCTTGCGGTGCGCACCCGGCTTGCCGGGCAGGCGCCACGCCCCGCCGCCCAACCCCAGACCGATCGCAACCACAATCGCTCGCAGCAGCGGGCCGCTTCGCTCGAAGCCGAGCTGCTCCAGGATCAAGCTGGCGAAGATCGCTGCTCCGGCAGAGCCATATGCCAACGCCTTCCACGTTTCGCGCGGCGCCGAGCCGAGGTCGGGCGGAGGAGGTGCGCCGCCCATGAGCGGCAAGACCAGACCGCCGATGCCGACTGCCAGGCACAGGAACACGCCCTGCTCGACCAGTAGCAGACCCAGCTGGCTGGTCCATGGGGCTACGTTGTTCGCCTCAGCTACGGCAATCAAACCGGCACCCGCCAGTCCGTGCAGCGCCGCGATCGGCAACAGCACAAAGGCAGCCGGCGGGCGGCGGCCCACACCGCGCTTCAGAAAACGACGCAGCGCAAACTCGATGAGCAATGCGAATAGCGCGGCGTAGGCGGTTTCGGCGATCACCCAGCGCTCCGCAATCGCCGCAGCCGTGGTGACAACCAGTGCCGCCGCCAGCGCTACCATCTCCATCCGGTCAACCGGCTGCGTCTGTGTGCGACGCGGCAGCGCCGTGAGAAGGAAGCCAATGGCAAACGCCATCATGAATGCTTGCATCTGCACCAACCCGTGAAACTTGCACGAGTAGGTCGCCGTGACTCCGGTCGCGTAAAGAAGCCAGTGGCCCACACCGATCCACGCGAGTAAGACACCCAGCGGAAAAAAGATGCGAAACGGTTCGCTGCGCCAAGGCGAGATGCCTGCGGGCGGCACAAGCCCCGTACCGGCCGGCGGTGTCACTGACGATTACCACCGATCCGGTGATTTGAGAGCTGGAGGCCGCAGCAGAGACACAAGCTGCGCCTATTTCACGTCGAAAGGCATGACGAAGCCTGTGGTCATGTAGCCGAGTATGATCGTGATCGCACGAGCAGAAAAGTGCCGGCTTCTGGCACCGTAAATTCAATGATCGCTCCATTGCCATCTTCCACCCCCAAGGTCTGCACACCATACAGTGTAACAAGTTAGAGATCGATTCGATTTGAACGAGAAGAATCTTCTACGAGGACTCCCTCGCTCGAACATCAGTGCCGCGGTAGAGAGCCGACCAGAGCGAAAGGACACCCGCGATGCTTCCGCTCCAGAACACCACCCAGAATGCGGCCTCGGAAGATGCGGACGACAGCCCCGACGCGATCAGTACCGCAATCGCGACACCGGCCCCCGCGACGGCGACGCCAGGCCATTTCAAATAGTCGACCCGATTCGCGACCGCTCCCAGCACCGCGAGCGCTAGGCCAGCGACGAGGAGGAGCCCGTGTTGCGAGTCGAGCAGCGGCTTGTCGAGCACCGCCACGCATACCAGCACGATCGCGATCAGCGTGCTGATGAGGTCGGGTATCATCGAATTCTCTCCTCTCGATGAAGCCGCGCGAGGTAGCGCCAGGTGACCGGCGGAATCATCAGGTAGACTGCGCAACTCGCCGCGACCAGCACTTTCCATCCGACATGCAGCGGCGTGAACGCCACTAGCGCGAATGCGATCAGGCACAGCCCCGCATAACTCAAATAGCCGCCCGCTCGCAGCATCTTGTGGTCCGAGATGCGCGCCACGCAGTAAAGCAGACCGTACGCGCCCGCGGCGGTGATGAAGCCGCCGAGCAGCAGCGCAGTGGCGAGCATCTCGGAGGGACTCATGATCACGCCGCCGCCATCGATTTGCTGACAGTGGCTTCGCGCCGCCTCGCGCCTAGCAGGTCGTACACCAGGATCGCATAGCCGCAGGCGAACATCAGTCCGAATGCCAAGCGCGCCCACATGCTCTCGTTGAACCACGGCCGCCCCTGCATCGCGAGGAACGCGTTCCAGGTCGAGCCGCCGATCGCGCGTTCATAGAAAGCCTGATCCATACCCGCCACCAGCAGCGCGCCGGTCATGCCGAGCATCCCGATGTTGAGCAGCGCGAATGACCATTTCCACGCGCGGCCGTCGAGCCCCTCATAGCCACGGCTCTTCTCGAGAGCGAGATAGAGCACGGCCATCACGCCGCATCCGTAGGCGCCCCAGAATGCGAAATGCCCGTGCGAGGCGGTCCATTGGGTGCCATGCGAATAAAGATTGATTTGCGGCAGCGTCATCATGAAGCCCCATACGCCGCCGCCGATGAAATTTCCGAAGGCCTCGGCGAGCGTCCAGTAGAAGGCCGGACGATTCGCGGCGCGCAAATGCTGACTGCCCGCGTCATACACCGCATGCACGACCATTCCCAGCAGCGGCAGCGGCTCCAACGCCGAAAAGAACCCGCCGATCGCGAACCAGTAGCGCGGCGTGCCGATCCAGAAATAATGATGCCCGAGCCCGAGAATGCCGGTGCCGAGCACCATCGCGACCTCGACATAGAGCCAGCTCTCGACCACCCGTCGCGACGCGCCCACCAGATGAATCAGGGTCCACGCCATGATGCATCCGATCAATACTTCCCAGGTCGCTTCGACCCACAGATGAACCAGCCACCACCACCAGAACAGATCCTGCGACATGTTGCGAATTTCAGGAAAGGCATCGAAGTAGAGGACCACCAGCGGTACCAGGTCGACGATCAATACGGTCAGGATGCCGGTACTCTTGCGCGCCTTGAGCGCAGTCCCGATCACGTTGTACGCGAACACACCCATCACCGCCGCGATCCCGAGCGCGGCCCACCGGGGAGCTTCGACATACTTGCGGCCCTGGTTGATGAACCACATCGACGATTCGGTGGCTGAGCCGTATTGCACGGTCAGAAACACCACCACCACGACGGCGACCGCTGCGCA
Source organism: uncultured delta proteobacterium (assembly GCA_963749215.1). Lineage (GTDB taxonomy): Bacteria > Desulfobacterota > Binatia > Binatales > Binataceae > CAVVMA01. The sequence continues at coordinate 6,958 of CAVVMA010000013.1, forward strand.
GAAAACCCAGAACAGGATTTCGGCCAGCGCGATGCCCTCCACTTCGCGCTCCAGTTCCTGCGGAAGGAACCAATAGACCGCGCCGAGGAATCCCATCAGCAGCCAGATCACCAGGCCGTCGATGTGAATGATCTTCGCGGTGCTGAAGTTGAACACGTTCAGCAGAAAGCCGGGCCAGATGTAGTAGATCGAGGAGAGCACGCCGAATGCGACCATGGCGCCGAACATCACCGTCGACGCGGTGAGATATTTCAGGCCCAGGCGCTGGGATCGATACATCGTGCTCTCCTCCCTTCGCGTGGTTGGCTACTGCCCGCTCGCGGCGCCGAATCGGTCGGGAAAGCCATTGCTATCCACCGACGACATCCACTTCAGATATGCAACTAGCGCCTCAGCTTCGTCGCGCTCTATGCGGAGATCTGGCATCGGCCGCGCACCAAGCCTGAACGGATTCATCAGGAATTTGGCGAGCCGGTCTCCGCGCTTGTCGCCGCTGTAGTGCCTCCAGACCGGGTCTATCCATGCTCGGGTCAGATCGGGAGCGTAATATGCACCGTTGCCGAAAAAGGTGTGACAATCGATGCAGGCGCGGCTCTGAATGACGAGCTTGCCCTTACCGATGAGGGCCGTGGCTTCCTCAGGGGAGTATTTGTGACCGAAGAGCAGCTCCTCGCTGCCAATTTTCGGGGCATACTCGCCGCGCGCCGGATCGTATTCGTATGCGATCGAGTTGTTGATTACCTCGTAAGATGGGACGCGTGGGCTGCCGGGAGTGATTTGCCGGAGAGTGTCGATGGTGAGCGCGGCGAGCACCATCGACATGAAGATAGTGGTGGCGATCGCTCCCGCCCTCCAGAATAGGGGATCCTGCGTGTACATTAGTCTTGCTCCGGCCACGGATAGCCCAGCGGAGCACCAAGAGCAAGGAGAATGTATCGTTCAGTCGAGCAGCCGAGTGTGCGCATCGTAGCAAGGCCAGCGGCGCGACTGCAGACATGGCTAGAACTCGCTGGAGCGAAGGGGAGCAACTGCATCCGTTCGCCACATTGCGCGAAAGCCGAGTGAGTCGCGATCCGCACCAGGTTTGCTGGCATCGGATATGCGAACGCAGGTTCTCCGGGTTTGAGATCATAGGGGAAAAGAGTGATGGATACATACCAAGAGCTGAGCCTCGGCCTTCCTAAAGAGCTTCAATCAATGAAAGAGGCGGTCCATCGTTTCGCAGCGGAGGTCATGCGGCCAGCGGCAATCGCGCTGGACCGAATGGCGGATCCAAACGATGTCATCGCCGCCGGCTCGCCGCTGAGAAAGGTGCTCAAGAAAGCCTATGAGCTGGGATATCACGTCGCAGGGCTCCCTTCGGAGCTTGGCGGTCTGGGGCTGGATGCGCTCGGGATGCATATCTTCAACGAAGAGTTGTCGTGGGGAGCGGTGGACCTCGCCCTGAGTATCGGATGCTCCGGGTTTCCCGCCTTCGCGGCTGCGAGCGCCGGGAATCCTGAACTGTACGAGACTTTCGTCAAGCCATACATGCAGGATCGCGAGGGCACCTTCATCGGATGCTGGGCGATAACCGAGCCGAACCACGGGTCCGATCACGTAATCCTCGGCACGCCTGAATACCACAACCCTAAGGTCGTTGGCGATGTGGTTGCACGCGCCGACGGGGATTCTTACCTAATCAACGGCCAGAAGTCGGCTTGGGTTTCCAACGGGACAATCGCGACTCACGCCGCGCTCTTTCTATCGATCGAGGCTTCGCGCCAGATGGGTATGGCCGGTGGCGGAGTGGCGGTGGTGCCGCTCAGCCTGCCCGGCGTTTCGAAGGGCAAGCCGCTGAACAAGCTCGGCCAGCGCGCCCTGAATCAAGGCGAGATCTTCTTCGACAACGTCCGCATTCCGCGTAGTTACATGGTGGTGGGCAGCGACCAGTACGAGTTCTATGCGGAGCGGACCCTCACCGGCGCCAATGGCGGAATGGCCACGGCCTTCACCGGACTGGCTCGCGCCGCCTTCGAAGCCGCGCTCGATTATTCGCGCCAGCGCGTGCAGGGTGGACGTCTTATCTGTGAACACCAGCTCGTGCAGAAGCGGCTGTTCGAGATGTTCACCAAGGTTGAGGCCTGCCGGGCGCTCTCGCGTGCGGTGACGATTTACAATCGTGACTCGCAGACTCCCATGCTGGAACATGCGATCGCGGCGAAGACCTTCTGTACGCAAGCGGCGTTCGAGGTTGCCAGCGACGCCCTCCAGGTCTTCGGCGGCAATGGGCTCAGCAGGGAATACCCTGTCGAGAAGATGTTTCGCGACGCGCGCGCATCACTGATCGAGGACGGCACGAACGATGTCCTCAGTCTGGCCGGCGCCCGTCACATCCTCGCCAAAGCGGCCAACGGGTCACGCGCCGCGGCCTAGCAGGCCTCAAAACCGGGAACCGGGCAGAGAAGCAGCGATGGCGCGGGTTCAAGGAGCGATTGAACAACTCATCCGGCAGCGGGTGGGGCAGCATCCGCGCCAGACCTGGCTCAAGTTTAAGGATTCGGAATTCGCCTGGGATCAGGTGCTGGCCAACATCCAGCGCGCTGCGAACGGCTTGCTTGACCTCGGGATTCGGCCCGGCGAGCCGGTCGCGATTATGATGGGCAATCGTCCCGAGTTTCTCTGGATTCACTTTGCGCTCGGTTTCATCGGCGCCGTGAGCGTACCCGTGAACACTTCGCAACGGGGCGCGACGCTGCAACACATCCTTGCCGATTCCGACTCTGTTGCCGCAATCTTCGAAGAGCCGATGAGGCCTGCGGTGTTGGCGGTCAAGAGCACGGTGCCGACGCTCAGGGCGACAGTGGTCGCCGATGGCGAAGCGGGGCATGGCGTCGATTGGACGCTGGAGCGTCTGCTCGATCATCCCGACCGCGAACCGGAGGCCAACATCGGCGACAACGCCGGCGGCGGCGCTATGATGTACACCTCGGGCACCACCGGCCCTCCCAAAGGAGTGGTCCCCAAAGGCTCCGACAGTGCCGCGCTTTTCGCGGTCCTGGGCGTGCTGAAGATCAAGCCCGGCGAGACGATGTACACCGCGCTTCCGCTCTTCCATGGCAACGCGCTGATGCTCTCGTGCTTCAGCTCGATTCTCCTCGACGCGAAAATCGCGCTCGCAGAACGGTTCAGCGCGTCGCGGCTGTGGGACGATTGCCGCAAGTACGACGCGGTCGAGTTCAACACGCTCGGCGCCATGATCTCGATGCTGCTCAAGCAGCCGCCCCGTCCCGACGACCGCGACCATCATGTGCGCGCGGTGTTTTCGGCGGCCTGTCCTCCCGCCGCCTGGCGCGAGTTCGAAAATCGCTTCGGTGTGCGAATCATCGAAGGCTACGCGATGGTCGATTCGCCCGGCTTCCTGCTCAACGACGTCGGCAAGGTCGGATCGATGGGCAAGCCGGTCGGTGAAGTCGAGTTCCGCGTCGTCGACGACCACGACAACCCGCTCCCGCCAGGCAAGATCGGGGAACTCGTCTTCCGCCACCCCAAGGGGCAACTGAGCCAATATCACAAACTTCCCGACGCGACCGCCGAGGCCTACCGTGGCGGATGGTTTCACTCGGGCGACCTCGCGAAAACCGACGAGGAAGGGTTTTTCTACTTCTGCGGCCGCAAGAAGGCATCGATCCGCAGGCGCGGCGAGAACATCTCTGCCTGGGAGATCGAAACCACCATCGATCTGCATCCAGCGGTTCTCGAGTCGGCGGCCTTCGCCGTGCCATCCGAACTCGGTGAAGATGAAGTCATGGTCGCCGTCGTTCTGAAGCCGGGCGCAGGGCTTCTTCCCGAGGAGCTGATCGAGTTCTGTCGCGGGCGGATGGCGTACTATGCGGTGCCGCGCTACGTTGAGTTCGTCGATGAGCTTCCCAAGACCGGCACGCAACGCATCCAGTACGCGACGCTCAAGGAGCGTGGCGCCGGACGCGCCTGGGATCGCGAGAAGGCGGGCGTGAGGGTCGCGCGCGCCTGAGCAGGAGGTTTTCCGATGTCGAACGCAGGCCAGGTAGTCGTCGCCGGAGTGGGAATGACCCGCTTCGGCAAGTACTCCGATCGCGGGATGCGCTCGCTGGCCGAGGAGGCCGTGCACGATGCGCTCGGCGACGCGGCGATCGCGCCGAAGGATGTCGAGGTCGTCTTCTTCTCGAATGCGGCCGCCGGGTTGATCACCGGACAGGAGATGATTCGCGGCCAGGTCGCGCTTCGCAAAACCGGAATCCTGGGCATCCCGCTCTTCAATGTCGAGAATGCATGCGCCTCCGCGTCGTCTGCCTTCCACCTCGCGTACATGTCCATCGTCTCGGGCATGTATGACATCGCGCTCGCGGTCGGCGCCGAAAAGATGACGTCCGAGGATAAAACCCGCGCCTTCCGCGCCACTGCCGCGGCGGTTGATTTGGAGGAGCTGCGGGAAATCAAGAGCCGGCTCGGAAGCGGAGAAGCCGCCGCGCACGGCGCCGGTCCAGCCAAGTCGCTCTTCATGGACATCTATGCCGCGGCGACGCGCGAGTACATGAAGATCAGCGGCGCGACGGCCGAGACCTTCGCCGACGTGGCGGTCAAGAGCCATGCGTTTGCGGCCTTGAATCCGAAAGCGCAATACCGCGATCCCGTAACCCGCGAGCAGGTCCTGCAGTCACGCGAGATATCGCCGCCGCTGACGCTCCTGATGTGCTCGCCGATCGGCGATGGCGCCGCGGCTGCGGTGCTCATGTCGGAAAAGATGGCTCGGCAGCTGGCTATCCAGAAGCCCGTGCGGATTCGCGCGTCGGTGGTACTCTCCGGCCGCGACCGCGAACCCGGCGAGCCCGACGTTCTCGACCGGGCAGTCAAGCGCGCATATGAAGTCTCGGGGATCGGCCCGGCGGATCTGGACGTGATCGAAGTGCATGACGCGGCCGCGCCGGCGGAACTGATCGCCTGCGAGGAACTGGGACTGTGCGGAAGAGGGGAAGGACCGGCGCTGCTCGCCAGCGGAGCCACTCAACTTGGCGGCCGGCACGTCGTCAATCCCAGCGGCGGATTGCTTTCCAAGGGACATCCGATCGGCGCGACCGGTATCGCGCAGATCTCCGAGATCGTCGATCAGTTGCGCGGACGGGCCGGCGCGCGGCAGGCGAACGGCGCGCGGGTCGGACTTACGGAAAACGGCGGCGGCTTCCTCGGCAGAGACGCGGCTGCGATGTCGGTGCACATTTTCTCGCTCTGAGGAGGAAACGATGGAATTTCAAGAACTGGTCGGAACGCGGCGCTCGATTCGCTTTTTCGATCCCAAGCGGCCCGTCGAGCAGGAGAAGATCCAGAAGATTCTCGAGGCCTTCCTGCGGGCGTCCTGCGCGGTCAACGCCCACTGGCTCCGCGCCGTGGTGGTCAAGCGCGACGACATACCCAAGGCCGAGCTGGAAAAGATGAAGACCCCCGTGCAGGCGGTCGTGATCGAACTGGCTCCGGTGCATATCTATCTCTATGCCGACCTCGGCGTGGTGAACCGCGTGCAGGGCGCGCGGCTCAAGGAGCTCTACGACGCCAACGTCGTGGCAGCCAGTCACGGATGGAGCCACAAGTTCGTCGACGAGATCGTCTATCCGCATCTCCTGAAGCCGCTGACCCAGTCTCCGCACTATCCTGTGATGGCGGCCTTCGATTGTGGAGTCGCCGCTTGCCAGGGATTGCTGATGGCGTTCGAACTGGGACTGGGCGCGTGCCTGACCGCGTTCGTTGCGCCGGTCGTCAATGAAATCGTGAAGCCGCCTCAGGATTGGCTGCCACTCTACGCGCTGAACATCGGCTATTCGCTTGAATCGCGCGAGGCGGGCGGGCAACGGCCGCGTCCCCCATTCGAGGAACAATACTTCCTTGGCCAGTACGGCAAACCTTTCCCGCGCGACCCGAAAGTCGTCGAGGAATTGCACCAATCCAGGTTGATCCAGGCTGCGGCGCCGCTTCCCGGCCGCAAAGAGGAAATTCGGCGGCTGGCGAGACAATTGGGCCTTCCGGAGTAGTAATCGTGACGATGCGGCCGCTGGAGGAATATGAATCCGTTCGCACCTGGAGGAGCGCGCTGAGCCGAGAATGGGGTGGCGATCCATTCGCCGAAGATCCCGCCAAACTCATTGCACTTCAGCAATTCTGCGAATTCATCGGCGAAGACCCGGATGTCATTGTCGAGCACTGCTTCAGGATCCGAAAGTCGGATGGCGAACAGGTAATCAGTGCGAAATGGCGCTCGTTCTATGCGGAGAAGATCAAGCAGTTTCGCGATCGCGACCATCAACCCGAGCCGCGACGGAGCGCCGCGGCGGTGATGGGATTTCTCATACACAACGGTGTGATGCTGCAGGTATAAGCTCTGGGGGGCATTCATGGTCGCTGTCAATCGGCGGCCCCTACCATGGGCCCTCGAGCCACTGCTCGACCATCGGCAGCCGATCGCTGCCCCAAAAAGGCTCGCCGTCGACGAAGATCCAAGGCGAGCCGAACACGCCGCGGGCGACCGCCTGTTCGCCTTGCTGGCGCGCGATGATCTTCACCTCAGGATCGGCGATACCCGCCAGGAGCATATCCCGGTCGATCCCAAGGGGTGCCGCGGCGGCGGCGATGGCGTTGGGATCGTCGGTATCGAGGCCGTTCTGGAAGTAGCCGATGATGATGCGCTTTGCCAAAGCGGCGGCGGCACGCGCATCCTTTCGCTCAAGATGATAAAAGGCGCGGATCGCCGGCAATCCCGTCCTCGGATGATTTTCTGCCAAGCTGAACGGCACTCCCTTGAGCCTTGCGAGGCGCTGCCAGTCGCGGCGCGCATAGTCGCGCTTGAGCGGCGTGCGGCTCAGCCCTTGCGCGCCTGTGATTTTGAACGCGGCGCCGAGCGTAAACGGCCGCCACGCCACTGTCCGGCCGTGGCGCTCGGCCAGCGCCTCAATTTCGAGCGCACCGAAATAGGCATAGCCTGAAGCAAAGTCGAACCAGAACTCGATTGGCGTCCCGCCGCGCTGCCGTGTTTCGCTCATTTTCTTTCGCCTCGCGACGTTAGGGTCATCATCGTGACGGTCGCCAATCCACGAGGCCGCGCTTGCCCCGCGCCGTCGATTACGGACGCCGCAACCCCACGGGATTCGACCTGCGCGCACACTCGGCGCGCAAATATGCACGTATGCAAGATGGGACGGTCTTCGCTCTTTGCTGCCCCAGTGCAGTGTGGAAGCCTCGCGCAGCTGCCCAAGAAGAAACGAAGATCGTCCCATTGCATGCCGTGCATATTTGCTCATCGATAGTGCACGCGCAATGGATGTTCTGTTTTGACTGATCGGGTAAAACAAACTTCCCAGCTATCGAGGAGCCAGCATGCGCGAGTTGACTTTCATCGGACCGCGATCGGTCCAGTGGCGTGAGGTCCCTCAGTTGCGATGTGCCGGGACCGCCGCGGCCGCCGGATCCGCCAGCCACTGCCATTACTCTGACAGCCCTTCGGCTCCGAATTCATGATCGTCAACGAGCGCCATCTGCGCCAAGTCGTGGGGCCGAATTTCCCGTGATGACCGGGAACCCGTTGGGCTCTTTATGCGGCTCGGCACGCCAAGACCTCCTCATAGCGTGCCGAGCAAAGCGGGGCTCATCGGCCCCGCGGCCTATCTGCACCCACGGCAGGAGCATGGAATGCAGCTTTAGCCGTTATTTTGTACGGCAGATGTTGTCAGCATCACTCGTGCCACATCGCGACTCCATTCCAATTTGTCTCAAAGCGAGGAATTACGTGCTCGTGTTCGTCGACAGGTCGCCCAACTTGATTCGCTCGGATACATGTGGCGCCGTTCGATCCAGTAGAAAGGGAACCCCTCTATTCTTCCGCCAACTTACTCGTCGTTTGCCCGAAGGCTCATAGATGTTTCGACTGCGAGGGGCGTCAAAGAAAGCAGAGTGACGCCAAAGATTTTTTGCAGTGCGGCGAGGGCCGACGTTTCCTCCCGCTAGAAGGCGTTTTCAATATACTCCGTAGGCCACTATGGCCGCCCTTGCCTCGGGACGGCACGCTTCGTGCTGTCTCAAATCAAAACGAGACAAAGATGACTCGCGAAGGGATCAATCGTGGAGAACACACATCATAAGGTCGTGATCATCGGCGGCGGCACTGCGGGAATCATCGTGGCCGCCTTGTTAAGGTGGGCCGGCGAGGATGACATCTGCATTGTCGAGCCCTCGACGAAGCATTTCTACCAGCCGATTTGGACCTTGGTCGGGGCTGGTGTCGTTCCGAAACAGATAAGCGTCCGCGAGGAAAGTTCATTTATTCCAAAGGGCGTGCGATGGCTGCGGGATTCGGTTCGTGAACTCTCGCCAAGCCAGCATTGCTTGACGACCTGTGGCGCTGTGAAAGTAGGCTACGACTTCTTGGTGGTCGCCGCCGGTATCCAGCTCAATTGGGACACCATTCCGGGGCTAAAGGAGGCGATCACCAGCCCCGGCGTTTCCACGAATTACGGCTATGAGTTCGCGCCCAAGACCTGGGAATCCATCAGCGCCTTCAGGGGCGGCACCGCCCTGTTCCACATGCCCGGAACGCCGATCAAATGCCCCGGTGCGCCGCAGAAAATAATGTACTTGGCGGCAGACCATTTCCGCAGGAAGGGGATACGCAACGCCAAGCTCATCTACGGCAGCGCTCCCGCATCGATCTATGGAGTGCCCGAGTATGCGGCGGTACTGAACAAAGTGCTCGAGCGCTACGAGATCGACGCCCGCTTCAACCACGAACTGGTTGAGATCCGTCCCGACAAAAGAGAGGCCGTCTTCAAGGTCAAGGGCGAGCCCGAAGGCGGGCGGGTTGTGGTGCCGTACGACATCTTGCACGTTGTGCCCTTCCAGAGCGCGCCCGATTTCGTCAGGCAGAGTCCCCTGGCCGATGCCCAGAAACCGGCGGAGGGCTGGGTTAAGGTCGACAAGCACACGATGCAGCATCCGGATTATCCGGACGTGTTCGCGTTGGGCGACGTCGGCAGCACACCCAATTCCAAGACCGGCGCGGCGGCGTGCCGGCAGGCTCCGGTGGTGGCGAGCAATCTCTTGTCCGTGATGCGAGGAGCCGAGCCCGTCGCCCGCTACGACGGCTACGTGGCCTGCCCGATTGTAACTGGTTACGGACGGATGCTGCTTTGCGAGTTTGATTACAGCGGCCGGCCCACGCCCACCATACCGTTCATCAACACCTTCAAGGAGCGCTACGACATGTGGCTGCTCAAGAGATACGGCCTGCCGTGGATGTATTGGAACCTGATGCTGCGCGGACGGAGCGTGCCTTTCCTCAGCGCGCAGCAGCGCGCAGGCGATGCACACCGGATCGCAGCGGGGAGCGCCGGGGCCCGTGCGTGACCTCGCTCATCGCGGCCCCGGTGCAAGTGGATCATCGGGCGGCGCTTTCCAGAGCCATGCGGTTTCGTAACCGCTCACCCGGTATTCCCTGACGCCGGATTCCGGCTGCTCAGTGACCAGATCGGCCCGGTCCTTGGGCACCGTCAGTTCGAACACGAACTTTGCCGGCTGCGCGCACTCGAGCCGGTTCCACGCGCGCAAGTCCACCGATTTCGATTCACCGCGCCTTAATGCTTCAGCGACCTCGCGCGAGTCGACACCGGTGTACAGGACGATTCTCTCGGCCATCACAGGAACCCGTGTCCGCGGTACTGATTCCCGTCCTTCGTCGCGATCGGGTGCCAGATGCGGGCGTGCTGGAACCGGACTTGCCGGGCTCGGATCAGCCCGGCGGATTGCGCCGGGCCCTCACCCGATGCCACCCGGGATGCGGAGGAGGCGGTTGATGAACCGCACCATCCACGGGTGCACGAACAGGAAGCGGTGCGGCCACAACGGGGAGTGCCATTCCGTCGGCGGCAAGGTGCCGTCGAGAATCTCGGCGACGGCGACGGCCGCGTGCGAAGCGAGCGTGTCGAGAATGCGATCTCCCAACTCTGGCGAGGCCGCGCCCGGTGCTCCGGAATAGGTCTCGGCGCGAAAGAAGCGCAGGTCGGCGCGAATGGCTTTGATCATCCCGAGAATCCCCGGAGAGTGGCCGCGCCCCATGCTCGGTAACGAATCGCCGCGCTCGGCGAGCCAGGTCTTCACCGTCTGCCGCGGCAGCCTCGCGTAGTCGCGTTCAACCCACTCGGGATGGAGCGCGAGCAGTTGCGCGGTCTCCACCAGGCCGGCGTGAATATCGCCGACCAGATCGTCGCGATTGACACCCGGCAAGGCGCCGAGCACCTCGTCCAGCTCCGAGCTGCCGCCGGTTAGCCGGCTCAGCATGACGGAAAAGACCGACACCATGCGGATGCCGCGCTCGCGGCTGACGCGCTCACAGGCGGTCTCGATGGCGAGGAAGTGACGCGGGCTGCCGTGAAAGTTCGACACCAGCACGTCGCGAAACCCTTGCGCTGCGAGCGAGCGGCCGAGATCTTCGAGCACCGCGATCGTGGTGGACGGACGAAAGAAGAGCGAGCCGGGATGAGGGACGACGTTGGTTGCGGTGTAAACGAAGGGCAGTTTGAGGAACGTGCGCTCGCGATGACGTTCAGGCAGCATCGGCAGCATCCGCTCCGCCAGACCCTCGCCTTCAAGGGCATCGGCGCCCAGCGGCAGATGGGGACCGTGCACCTCGATCGGGGAACACGTGACCAGCACGACGCACCGGGCGCGATCCAGTTCGTCGAAACGCCGCTTCGTCAATGTCTCCCAACGCAGCAGCGTAATGTCGCCGTTCGCCTTCGCCACGTATGATTCCTGCCCGAGCGATCCGTACTCGGTGCCCTTTGCTCCCGCCCGCGCCGCTTGTTGATACCCTTCTCTATCACGCTGACGGAACGGCGAGATAGTCGCACGGACGTTGGCTGCCCCGAGCCGAGTGGGTAGTGTCCTAATTTGAAACCGTTAACCAAAAGAAGATGGTGCGCACCCGAAGATGCTTTGGACAATGTCGATGAGATGCTCCCTAGCAGCGGAACAGAGGGCAGCGAAGTGAGAAGACTTTCTTTCTCGATCCGGCCCGCAACTATTGGGGACTATGAACAGCTTTGCTGCGTATGGGAGGTCGGGGACGCCCTTCATCGTGAGGCCCTACCACATATTTTCCGCTCGTCTGGCGAACCACCAATGGATCGGGCCAACGTCCAGGCCCTGATTGCTGGACCGAATAGTGCGATTATTGTTGCTGACGCAGGGGGAGAGGTAATTGGCGTTATGACAATTTTAGAAAAGCTCGTGACAGCTACCGCTTTCAAGGTGGCGCGACGATATGTCGAAATAGACAATATGGCCGTCCAACAGTCAGCCCAGCGTCAAGGTGTGGGACGAGCCCTTATTGATGCTGCCGCAGACTGGGCCAGAGGTCGTGGAGTTACCAGATTGGAATTGAATGTATACGAATTTAATGAGGCCGCAGCAGCCCTATATCGCGGAGCGGGTTTTTCGACCCAAAATAGGCGTATGACCCGTCAGATTTCAAATTAGGACACTACCGCCGAGTACCGGCTCCTTGACTCCTTGACTCGCGCTCGCCTCTGGTGTTGAATGACTGTACAGTCATGTGAGTGACTGACCATTCAGACCCATGACGAAAGAAGAAATGATCAAGGAATTCAGGGTGCGCGAGCTCCTTGAGGCCACTCGCCGCGTGATTGGCAAGTACGGCTTCCAGGGCGCGACCATCGATCGCGTCGCTGACGAGGCGCAGGTCGCCAAAGGCACGGTTTACATCTACTTCGACAACAAGGACGAACTCCTCCACGCCGCCGTCATCGATGGCATCCGCACCATGCTCAATCAGCTCAGACAGGTCGGCGAGACCTCCTTATCTCCGCTGGAGCGTCTCAAGGCCTTCGTGCGCGAGCAGTTCAGCCTGCTTCATTCCAATCAGGACTTCGTCAAAGCGCTCCTGCTCGAGGCCAGCCTGATAACCGCACCGCCCGGCGACCCTCACGCTGACGAGCTCCGGCGCGTGTTCTTCAGCTATCTCGATTTCATCGCCACAGTCCTGCGCGCCGCGGTCGAGGCCGGCGATCTGCGCGCCATCGACCCGCAGTTCTGCGCTTTCATGCTCGATGAGCTGATCACCGGAAGTCTTCGGCGCCGGATGTTCGGCCTGACCAGCAATCCGATCGAGGAAGATGCGGAGGCTGTGCTGGAACTTTTTCTGAAGGGGGTGCTGGCATGAGGTTCTGCCGATATCGCCTCGTGCTCGAGATCGCACCGCTGGCGATCGCGCTCCTCGGCTCGGCGGCCTGCCGCCAGACTGCGGCCGCGCGCGCCGACAATCATCCCGAACGCCTGGTCGTGGCCGTGGCCAGCGCGAGCTTCCACCCGCTGGTTCGCACGGCCGAGGCACAAGGTGCGCTGTTTCCGCGCGAGAGGACCGTCATCGCCTCCGAGGTCTCCGGCGCGGTGGTGGAGGTTCTGGCGGACTTCGGCGACCGGGTCGCCGCCGGCCAGCCGCTGCTCAAGATCAGCCCACGCGAATATCAACTGCGCGTCGATTCCGCCCGCGCCGCGCTCGCGCAGGCGAACGCGCGCCTCGCCAATGTCCGCGCCGAGTCCGGACGCAGCGAACAACTGCGCCACGCCGACCTGATCTCGCAGGCGCAATTCGACGCGATCAGCGCCAACCTGCGGGTTTCCGAGGCCGACGCGGAGAGCGCCGGCAACGCGCTTGCGCTGGCCGAAAAAAAACTCGGCGATACGGTGGTGCGCGCTCCGTTCGCGAGCTTCCTGCAGAAGCGGCTCGTTGCGCTGGGCGAGTACGTCGATCCGGGTCAGAAGCTCTGCGAGCTGATCGCGACTGACCCGATCAAGCTGCGCGCTCCGATATCCGAGCGGTTCGTGCCGCTGATCAAGCCCGGGCTCGAGGTCAGCCTGACGGTCGAGGCCGCGCCCGGCAGGACTTACTTCGGCAGGATCACCCGCATCGCGCCCGCGCTCGACGACACAAGCCGCACGCTGCTGGTCGAGGCCGAGGTCGCCAATCCTGACGGCGCGCTTCGTCCGGGCTATTTCGCGCACGTCAAGGTGAGCCTCGGCCAGGATCGCGCCCTGTTCGTGCCCACCAGCGCGGTGATGCAGTACGCGGGCGTCGAGCGGGTGTTCGTGGTGCGCGACGGAGTCGCCTGGTCGCGCGAGGTCACCACCGGCGCCGTGATCGGCGATCAAATCGAAATCGCACACGGCCTGAACGCCGGCGACAAGGTGGTTGTCAGCGACGTAGACCGGCTCGCCGACGGCGTGCCGGTGTCGGCGCGGGAGCAGTCATGATTCTGGCCGATCTCAGCGTCCGCCGGCCGGTGTTCGCCACGATGTTCGTCGGCGTGCTGGTCGTGCTCGGAGGCTTTTCCTACAGCCGGTTAGGGGTCGACTTGTTCCCGAAGATCGACGTCCCGACCGTGATGGTCACCACGATGCTGCCCGGCGCCGCCCCCGAGGAGATGGAGGCACGGGTCACCAAGCCGCTCGAAGAGGCGATCAACACCGTCAGCTCGATCGACGAGATGCGCTCCGAGACGCTGGAAGGCGTTTCTCGCGTGATAGTCGAGTTCAAGCTCGAGCGCGACCTCGACGGCGCCGTGCAGGACGTGCGCGACAAGATCGCCACGGTGCTCGATCAGCTCCCCGAAGGCACCAAGGCGCCGCTGGTACAGAAGTTCGACCTCGACTCGATGCCGGTGGTGACCCTGACCGTGACCGGTTACCTGAGCGTGAAGGAGCTCACCGAGATCGCGCGCCGCCTGATCAAGGAGCCGCTCGAATCGGTCGACGGGGTCGGCTCGGTCGATATCGTGGGCGGCCTCGATCGCGAAATCCGGGTCGCGGTTGACGCCGAGCGGCTGCGCGCCACCGGCACCTCGATACGGCAGGTCGCCGCCGCACTCGCCCGCCAGAACGTCGAGTATCCCGGCGGCCGGCTCAAGGACGGAATGTCCGAGCAGATGCTCCGCACGCTCGGCCGAATCCAGAGCGTTGGCGACTTCGCCCGGGTGATCGTAAGCGCGTATGACGGCCGCCCGGTCACGGTCGGAGACCTGGCCAGGGTTGAAGACGGCGTCAAGGAGCCGCGTTCGCTCTCGCGATGGGACGGCCGCAGCGCGGTCTCGCTGGTGATTCGCAAGCAATCCGGCCAGAACACCATCCAGGTGGTCGATCGCCTTACCGAACGGCTCGGCCAGATTCGGGCCACGCTGCCGCCCGGTGTCAACCTGATCGTCACGCGCGACCTCTCGCTTTTCATCCGCGAGGCAGTTCACACCGTGCAGGAGCATCTCATCCTCGGCGGGCTGTGCGCGGCGCTGGTCGTGTTTTTCTTCCTCGGCTCGATCCGCTCGACGCTGATCGCCGCGGTCGCGATTCCGGTCTCGATCATTTCCACCTACACGCTGCTGCTGTGGATGGGGTTCACGCTCAACCGGATGACCCTGCTGGCGCTCACGCTCGCGGTCGGAATCGTGATCGACGACGCGATCGTCGTGCTCGAGAACATCTTCCGCTTCATCGAGGAGAAGGGGATGAACCCGATCGCGGCCGCGAAAGCCGCCACCGCCGAGGTCGGCCTCGCGGTGAGCGCGACCACGCTTTCGCTGGTCGTAATTTTCGTGCCCGTCGCTTTCATCCATGGCGTGATGGGCCGTTTTCTCAACTCGTTCGGGCTGACGATGGCGTTCGCGATCATGGTCTCGCTGGTGGTGGCCTTTACGCTCACCCCCATGCTCTGTTCGCGGTTTCTGGTGCGGCGGGGAAAAAACCAGCATCAGTCGCGCGAATGGTGGATCTTCAAGACGATCGAAGACCGCTACGATCGGGTACTGCGATGGTCGCTCGACCATCGATGGGTCGTGGTCGCGGCCGCGATCGCGCTGCTGGTCTCGATACCGGCGCTCGTGAAAATTGTCGGTGGAAGCTTCATGCCCGACGACGATTCGAGCGAGTTCGCGGTCGATGTCCGCACGCCGCCCGGCTATTCGCTGGCGCATACCGATGCAGTGGTGCGTCAGATCGAGTCGCGTTTGCGCCGCATTCCCGAGGTCCGCCATCTGCTCACGACCGTCGGCGATACCACCGGCGACGAGCGCGTCACGGTTGCGGAGATCGTGGCCAAGCTCGCGCCGATCGACCAGCGCAGCCGCAGCCAGGAACAGGTCATGGTAACCGCACGGCGCATGATGGACGACTTTCCCGCGCTGCGCACCAGCGTCAACGCCGTCAAGCCCTGGGAGCAGGGCGGCTACCGCGAAGTTGACGTAGAGTACGACCTCCGCGGCCCCGACCTCGAGGTCCTCAAGGGCCTCGCCGGCCGCATCCAGGGCCTGCTCGCCACCGTCAAGGGCGCCGTCGATGTCGATTCCACCTACGAAGGCGGATTGCCCGAGCTCGAGGTCCATATCGATCGTCAGAAGGCCGCCGACCTCGGCGTTTCGGTCGATGATATCGCGGCCACGCTGCGCACGATGGTTGAGGGCGACGTCGTAACCCGCTACCGCGAGGGCCAGAACACCTACGACGTTCGCCTCCAGCTCGCCGAGAATTTCCGCGACAACCCCGACGTGATCTCGCGCATCATGGTGCCCTCGGCGGCGGTCGGCCAGGTACAGCTTGCTGACGTCGCGAACCTGGCCGGCGGTACCGGTCCGGTCCAAATCGAGCGGCTTGACCGCCAGCGCCAAATCGCGCTGATGTTCAACCTCGCGCCGGGCGCCGCGATGAACCACGTGATGGACGACGTCGCGCGGTCGATCCGCACGCTCAAGATACCGGCGGGCTATTCGGCCAGCTCAGGATTCGGCCAGAACAAGATGTACGGCGAGATGGTTGCGGGCTTCGTGGTCGCTTTCCTGCTCTCGATCATCTTCATGTACATGGTGCTCGCCGCGCAGTTCGAAAGCTTTCTCCATCCGATAACCATCATGCTCTCGCTGCCGCTGGCGGTGCCGTTCGCGCTGATCTCGCTGCTGATCTTCCGCGAGCGCCTGATGCTGTTCTCGACGCTCGGAATCCTGCTGCTGTTCGGGATCGTGAAGAAAAACTCGATTCTTCAGCTCGATCAAACTCTCAATCTGCTGCGTTCCGGGATGCCGCGCCGGCAGGCAATCCTGACCGCCAACCGCCAGCGGCTCAGGCCCATCCTGATGACCACTCTGGCGTTGATCGCGGGGATGATTCCGGTGGCGCTCGGGATGGGCGCCGGGTCGGAGTCGGTGCGCCCAATCGCGGTGGTGGTGATCGGCGGCCAGGCGCTCTGCCTGCTGATTACTCTGTTGATAACTCCCGTTGCCTATTCGCTATTCGACGATCTCTCGATTTGGGTACGCGGATCGCTTCAGCCCCGCCCGCGCCTGAAATTGGTTTCTCCCGCCAGTGCCGCCGAGCCTGCCCGACCGGCCGCAACAGACAAAACGCCCGAGCCCGACTTCGACTACCCTGCCGCGGACTAACGCCGCACGAGCGCCGCTTTGCAGTTCCTCTCGGAAATTCCTATGCTACGGGCACATCGGCGCCTTCGCGCCGAGCGTGCAACAGATGCCGAATAAAAGCGTAGCGGTTATCGGAGCGGGAATCGCCGGACTGAGCGCGGCCTTTCGACTGCGACAGGCGGGGGCGAGCGTTACGCTCTTCGAATCGACCGACCGGGTTGGCGGACGCCTGAGCTCCGAGAGCCACGACGGCTTCGTCTACGAGCGCGGCACCCAGTTCTATACCACCACCTATCGCAATGCGCTGGCATTAATCAGAGAGCTCGGGCTCGAGTCGGAACTGAGGAAGACCAGCCGCTGGATCGCGGTGCTGAAGGACGGGCGGGCGCGCCGGATGCCGGCGAGCTCGCTTTTCGTCCTCTACGCTCTGAGGACGAGACTAATCGGCCTGCGCGACATACTGCGCTTCACCTGGCATACCACGAGCTTTCGATGGCCGCCGACCGACAACTACTCCGCCTGGGCGGCCTACGATGACGAGGACGCCGCGCGATGGAGCGCGCGATGTCTTGGGCGCGCCGCCGACTATCTCTTGGAACCTGTGCTGGCCGGCGGAATGATGCAGCGGATCGAGGAAAGCTCGCGGGCGGTGGCGCTCGCCGTGCTGGCCATGACCGAATCCGGCCGCAGCAAGGACATGACCCTCGCGCACGGCAACGATTCGCTGGCGCAGGCGATGGGGTCGCGGCTCGACGTTAAACTCGAATCGCCGGTCCAGGCGCTCGAGGCATCCGGCGACGGCGTGACCGTACGTCTCCCCGGCGAGACCGTCAGGGCAGACCACGTCGTGCTCGCCACCACCGCGCCGGTGGCGTCCCCCTTGTACGCGGCGGGCGACGAGCTCGAACGCAAGCTGATGGCGACGGCATACGCACCGGTTGTCAGGGTCGGTCTCGCGACCAGCCGCAACTGGTCGGACGACGCCGGGCTCAAAGACGTGTGGGCGATGATGATACCGCGCAGTGAACGGCGGCAAATCGTCTCGGTTACGATCGAATCGGCGAAGGACCCTCGTCGCGTCCCGAGCGGCAGCGAGATGTTGAACCTGTTCCTGACCGCCGACGAGGCGGAGCGGATGATGGATCGGCCGGATGGCGAGGTCGTCGCCGCGGTCAAATCCGACGTTGAACGGCTCTTTCCAGGTGCGCTGGCCGCCCAACGCTTCGTTCGGGTCGTGCGCTGGCGCGATGGACTGCCGAAGTCGCCGGTCGGACGCGCCCGCAATCTCGCCGAGTACCGGCGCTCCCGTGCGCGCGATTGCCGCGTGCTTCTGGCCGGCGACTACATGGGCATGCCGTGGCTCGAGTCCGCTATCGAGACCGGAACCTGGGCCGCAAGCCGAATCCTCGAAGCGTAGAACTCGCGCCGACGAAAGCAACTTGGCGGCCGGCCCGAATCAGGACCGTACCGCCGAGTTTGCCAAACATTCGAGCCGAGTTTTCACACGCAGTACAGACGGACGGAGTGAAGCTTGCGTGTCCGGGAGTTGAACTCGAAGAATCCCACTCCGCCCAGCTCGGAGTCGCCGGAACGGATGCCGCAGGTGCAGCTCGTGACGTAGCCCGAGGAGATGAGCTTCGAGACCGAAAGCGTGCCGTCGAAACGCCGGCCGACCGTCGCCGGGTCGAGAATTGTCCCCGCGCCCGGGAACCTAATTCCATCGTTCGGCGAATCAAAGAGAGCCGCGAGCGCCTGCGGGTTTCTCTCGTTTACAGCGTTCACGAAGCTCGTGACGGTGTTCTTTCCGGCGCGGTGTATGCCGAGCACGCCTCGGCAAAACCCGATGACCGCTCCGAGCCCCTGGTTGACAGCCATCCGCAGCCCAAGGCTGCTGATCGTGACCACACCCGGCCTGCCGTTCGCAAGGACTTGCCGGACCATCGGGATCAGCTCCCAGTGCGCACGAAGGTGGGCGATCTTCGGCGCGCCGTCCTCATCGCAGATCTCGTAGAGCAAATGCATCGGAACGTGAACTTTCAGGCCCGCCTTCATAACCAGCTCAATGGTGACATCGCGCACGACGAACGGGCTCGAAACGACGTCGCGCTGGACGTGGAAGCTGATATCGTTCGGCGCGATGAAGGTGTCGAAGAAGCGCGCCAACGGTGCCGAGCCGCGAACTCCAGAGCGTGGATCGTGCAGGCCGTTGTGCTGCGGCTTCGATCCGACGGGATCTTCGATTACCGCGTGACGCGAAAAAAGCGCAACCCACGATTCCTTGTCGTGGCGGGCAACGGCCGCGGGGGAGGCTTTGACCACCTCCATCAGTTGATCGGGTGAGAATCGTTCCGTCACCGGAGCCTACCGCGAGTTACAAAAGGCTGATTTAAGCGGCCGACCGGGATCGTAATATTACTTGAGCTTGATAGCCACCTCGGTCCAGTCTGGCCAATAGTTGCCTTCCATTACGAGCGCCCCGCCGGGCCGGCGAGCGCCTGGTCCAAGGGCGAGTTGGTCGACAACGCCGTCCGAAGTTTTCTGCCGAACCGCGCTAGACTAGGGGCTCCATATGGATGGCCTCAAGTTCAACGTGCGCGCATCGCGAAGGATTCATCGAGCGATTCTCGCCGCTGCCGCATCGGTGCTTTTGTTCGGCGGGTCCAGGCCGTTTGCGCGGGCGGCGATGATAGCCTGTTCCGCCTCCGAATCGAGCGGCGAATACTGCGTGGGCGGGTCCAGGCGCGAAATCACGCCGACCTCGCCGGTGTATCTCGGGGGTTACGGCTTCGGTCCCGTCCGGCGATCGACCGGGGTCAGGAGTCCGCTCTACGCGCGTGCGATCGCGATCTCGCGCGGCGAACGGACCGCGGTCTTCTGCGCGATCGACACGCAAGGGCATTTCCTCGCCTACCAGGAGGGCGGCGCGCGGTATGGCTCTGCAGACATCCGCCGGCGCGTATCGAATGACACCGGCATTCCCGAACGCGCCATAATCATCGCCAGCACGCACGATCATTCCGGACCCGACGACATTGGAGTATGGGGCGGCGTACCACCGGAATACTTGAATTTCGTTGCCGACCAGACCGTCGCCGCAATCGAATCGGCACTCCGCGACGAACGGCCGGCTTCTCTGTACTCCGGCGAAATCGATACCGGGTCGTCCCATCTCCTGAGAAGCCTGCTCGCCGCGTATCCGCTCGACACCAAGCTGCGCGTGCTGTTCGCGAAGGGTTCCGACGGCGCGCCGTTCGCGACGCTGATCAACTTCAGCGCGCATGTCACCGGGCTGGGCAAGGAAAATACGCTGATCTCGCCCGATTGGCCGGCAGCGGCTGTGGAAGCTGTCGAGAAGGCCCATCCCGATTCGACGGCGCTTGTCATGGTCGCCTCCGTGGGGCGTACCCAGCCCGATCTGAAGGCGATCGAAGCCCGAGGGCCTTTCGCCGCCGAAAGCTACGGCGCAACCGTCGCCAGGTTCGCCCTTGAAGCCGAGGCGCAGGCGGTTAAAATCGACGGCCCGATCGCAACTGCCGAAACTATCCTCGAAGAGCCGGCCGAGAATCTAGTGCTGGCGAGTCTGATGGCCAACGGGAAGGCGGGTGTCGACCGCGTGATGCGCTCGAACCGTGAACCGTATATGGCCGATGGCAAAATACGCACGCTGGTGGGCGCGGTGCGAATCGGCCAGCTCTTCTTCGCCGCGGTGCCGGGCGAGTCCTTTCCCGAAACGCAACTGACGATGGAAACACGCGTGGCGGCGCAAGGGCATTATCTATTCTCGCTTGCCGAGGATCAGCTCGGCTACGATCCGCCGCCTTACGAGGTGGGCATGGTCGAGTTCGCAAGCCCGCTCGACGAGGGACTGTTCATCGTCAATGCTCGTTTCGGCGCTGACGTTACGCGCGCGTTGCTTGCTGAAGCGCGCGAACTCGGCTTTCCGGTCTCCGACACCACCTACACCGGTGATGAGGGCCGGGACGCACGTGGCCTGGTCGATTCAGTAGAGGGGGTGATCGGCGCCGTGGAGGAACCGTTGGTCAGGCGGCTTATCCTGCTGGCGCTCTGGCTGGGATACGACCGCTTTCACTGAACGGGGTCGCTGTTGTGGTGCGCCTCGCGCGGAAGCCCGTCGCGGAACTGCTTACCTATAGTCGGTCGCCTCGGATCACCTCGCTCCGCCAGCAGGCGGCTGTTCCTCTCTTCTGAAGTGCGGCATTACATGTTTCTGTACCAGTTCCATGCTGCGAATCGTTTTTCGATGCTCCAGGCCCGCGAGGCGGGTCCAACAAATGATTTGCGTGAAGCCGTACTTGCGCTTCATTTCTTCGATTTGCCTGATGCAATCTTCGGGATTACCACAGACCACGGCGCCCTTCTCAAGTAGCTCGTCCCATTGCACAGTCCTGGCTGCGTTGCGCGTGTGGGCATACGCTTCGTATCCTTCGATCGGAGGTTTGCCGGCCGGCGGGGCAACGTAGTCCGCTATGGTACGGTAGTACCATAAGACCGGGCCCCCGAAATCCTGCCGCGCCTGCTGTGTCGTCTCGCTGCAGTAGACCATAGCCAGTGCGCCAATCTCTTCCGCCGCTGTAACGTGCCCAAAGGCCTTGAGCGCGCCGCGGTATCCCCTGATCAACTCCGCCGCCGCTTCAGATTTGAAGCCATAGACCATCGAACAAAGCAGGTTGAATCCATTCTTGCCGGCGATCCAGAAGCTCTCGTCGCTGATCGCGGCCATCCAGATTGGCGGATGCGGCTTTTGCAAGGGTTTGGGCCGCACCGGACGGTCGACGACATTAAAGTAGGCGCCCTTGAAGTTTACACAGTCCTGGGTCCACGCCTGAACGACCACCTGGATTGCCTCGTCAAAGACCTGGCGCGAACGAGCCTGATCTACCGGGAAGCTTTCGTACTCGACAGGCTGGAAACCCCTCCCCACGCCGAGGTCAAGCCTCCCGTCGCTCATCAGGTCAAGCATCGCCCCTTCTTCGGCCACCCGGATGGGATCGTTGAATGGCAGGACCACCACGCCGCTGCCCAGCCGGATTCGCTTCGTTCTGCATGCTACCGCCGCCAGCGTCAGCATCGGAGACGCACAGTAGCCGTATTGTGTCGAGTGATGTTCAGGTGCCCATATGTAGTCGAAACCGAGGTCCTCCGCAGCATGCATACACTCGAGCTGTTCTTTGACAATCTGATGCTCCGTCTTGCCGCCCGCGGGCTGCTCGTAGAAGTTCAGCATACCGAATTTCATGAGTTAGCCCTCCTCCATGGTACGAGTGCTCCCTCACAGCATAGCCGGCCATCTCCACAGTGCCCTTGACCGGATGTGCTGCATCAGCCGTGCCGAAACTCCAGGCTGCCTCTTTCAGAAGATGGATGGTCGCGTCGAGATGGCTTTTGGCCTCCAGCATGAAGTTTTGGCGGAGCTTAAGGCGACCGGAGCGAAATGAACCAATTGCTTCCGTTCGATACAGGCATCTCATCGCAATGATTAAGGTCCTCGGCGCAGCAGGAGTTGATCCAGCTATGCGACCGGCCACTGGGCCGTTCGTCACGACGGGGAAAAGTGCAAGACCACTGGGCTCGCCTTGGGGACGTTGAGCAGCGGCCGGATATCGGCTTGGAAGCAAAAGTTTCCGGGCGTGTACGCACACAGGGGATCATCGCCGAAAGGGTCTCCGCTGGTCGCGAAGGCCCGCGATCGCGACCCGCCGCAGACTCCCGCAAACTCGCACGCGCCGCATCGGCCGCCCAGCCTCGCCACATCGCGCAGGTCCTGCAAGAGCGGGCTTCCGCGATAGATCTCGGCCAGCGTCTGGATGCGAATGTTGCCGGCGGGGACCGGCAAGTAGCCGCTGGGATAGACCGCGCCGGTATGCGAGACGAAGACCAAGCCGCGACCGGCGTTGATGTCCATAGGGCTGCGCCGCTCACGGCCGACCGAGGGCCACGGCTCAAGTGCCGCGCGCAGCCTGCGATAGGTCGCGCCAAGCCGCAGCACGCGCTCGGGCGCGACGCCGCGCCGTTCCAGGATCGTGCGTTGGAGGACCACCCGCCGGAAATGCTGGCCTTCGGTGGTCTTGACCGGAATCGCGTTGCCGATGTCATACAGGAAGTGCATCACGTCTTCGCACTCGTCGGCCGAGAGCTGCTCGAGCGAGCTTGCGCGTCCGATCGGTACGAGCATGAACACGCACCAGACCATCGCGCCTCGGTCACGCACGATATGAGCCATGCGTGGCAGGTCGAACAGGTTCAATCGCAAGAGCGTGGTGTTGATCTGGACTTTGATCCCGAATTCACGCGCGGCATCCCACGCCGCTATCGTGCGCTCGAATACGCCCGCGACTCCGCGAAAGGTGTCGTGGATTTCGGAACATGAGCCGTCGACGCTGAGCGAGAGCGCTTTCAGCCCCGCGACCTTGAGCTCCGCGATCATGCCGCGCGTGAGCAACGGCGTCGTAGAGGGCGAAAACGCGACCGGGATGTGGTGTCCGGCTGCGTAGGCGACCAGTTCGGTCAGGTCGGGGCGCTTCATCGGATCCCCACCAGTCATCACGAACAGCGGCGGAGGCGGTCCGAAGGTGGCCACCTCGCCGATGAGCGACTTCGCTTCGCGCGTGCTGAGCTCGAGCGGGTTGCGGGTCGGGAGCACCCCGGCGCGGCAATGGGCACATCCAAGGTCGCACGCCCGGGTCATCTCCCAGGTCACGATGAAGGGGCGTTCCCCCACATTGATTTTGAGATGCCTGACGCTGGATGCACGATGCTGTGGCACGGGATGTTCTCGAACGCAGGCCAAGCCTAAAACATGCCAAGAAGGACCGCGTCTCAGCGTTTGTTGTTCTCCGGTCCTTGGGTGCAAAGCTCTGCAACCACTGTGCTAGCTGATTCGCTTGGGTTGGCGCTAATCGTGGCAGGCTGGCTCTGTTCGCTCCAGATCGAATTGTTACGGATCCGGCCGCAGCCCGAGATAGAGCTGCTGCGTTGCTTCCCAGGCAAGCGCGACGGAATCGTTGGAGGAAAAGCCCCGGTTCACCAGTTGATGGTCGACCGCGAGCACTGCAAGCCCGTGGGCTAATGCCCATGCCCCCAGCGCCAGCTCCCGAGGCGGCGCCGGACGGACTTCGCCGGCCTGCCGACAGCGCTCGATGGCCTCTACCAGCACGTCGAACGCTTCGCCGGCAGCCTGTTCCAGCGGATGGGATGCTGCGCGATCGATTACGCCCGAGTGAAACATGGCGCGGAAGTGTCCCGGATGGGTGGTCGCGAACTCGACGTAAGCCACGCCGAGAATTGCAAGAGCCTGGACGGGTGTGACATCGACGCTCTGCGCGACGCGTTCCAGTAGATACGCGCGCAGTTTGCGATAGCCGTCTTCGGCTATTGCACAGTACAGGTCACTTACAGTGGCAAAATGGCGCCTGGGCGCGGTATGGCTCACGCCGGCAAGGCTCGCAGCCTTGCGCAGCGACAGCGCTGACGGGCCGGCCTCGGCGACGATCTCCAGTGACGCGTCGAGCAGCGCCTGCCTGAGACGGCCGTGATGATAGCGCTTGCGTGCGCGCCGGAGCCGTGACCGAGGCATCACCCCTTTTCAGTGTTGCGCGGATTGTTGACAACGTCAACATCAAATGTTTACACTGCCAACATAGCCCGCTTGCCCCGCGAGCCAACGCCGCTGAGCATTACGTTGTGGGCCGCGGGCGCAGTCGAGAGAGGTGAGCTATGTCGACTAAAGGCAAAATCGCCGAACCTTACCTCAGCCATCACGCGAGCGCCCCGTACGACGCGATAGTAATCGGTTCCGGAATTGGCGGACTCGGCGCCGCGGCATTGCTCTCCCGCTACGGCGGAAAGCGCGTGCTCGTCCTGGAGCGCCATTACACGCCGGGCGGATACACCCACGCGTTTCGCCGCCCGGGCTACGAATGGGACGTCGGCGTGCATTACGTCGGGGAGCTCGGGCCCGGGCAAATGCTGCGTGCCGTTTTCGACGCGGTCACCGATGGAAGCCTGAAGTGGAATTCGCTTGGCGAGGTCTATGATCGCATCGTCATCGGCGATCAGGTGTACGGATTGCGCGCCGGCGCCAACAACCTGCGCCGCGACCTCAAGGCCCATTTCCCGAATGAGACGGCCGCGATCGATCGCTACTTCGCCCTCGTTAGTGAACTTGTGTCGGCATCGCGCAGCTACTTCATGGCCAAGGCGCTGCCGAACGCGATCTCGGCGATCGCGGGTCCCCTCATGCGCCGCTCCTTTATGCGTCTTGCCGAAAGGACGACGCGCTCGGTGCTCGAAGATCTCACGCGCGATCAGAAGCTGATCGCCGTGCTCACTGGACAGTGGGGTAATTTCGGACTCCCGCCCGCAGAGAGCAGCTTCGCCATCCACGCGCTGGTCGCCAACCATTACTTTGACGGCGCGTACTATCCGGTCGGGGGAGCGAGCCGGATCGCTCAGGCCATCGCACCCGCGATCGAGGCGACCGGCGGCAAGATACTTATCAACGCCGAGGTGACGGAGATCGTTATCAAGAATGGCCGTGCGGTGGGCGTGAAAATGGCCGACGGTGCGATAATCGGGGCGCCGATCGTAATCAGCGATGCGGGGGTAATGAACACAATGGGGCGTCTTCTCCCGCGTGACGTGGCTGAACGCCGTCACGTTATGCCGAATCCGCGCGCGCTTCGGCCCTCGATTGCACATCTGTGCCTTTATGTCGGATTGCGCGAACACCGCCGAGGAACTTGGGCTGCCGAAAGGAAATTTTTGGGTCTATCCGGACGAACGGCATGAGCAGACGTTCGCTAACGCGCTCGCGGACGGAGACGGCCCGATGCCCCCCGTTTTCATCTCCTTCCCCTCGGCCAAGGATCCCGACTTTATCCAGCGCCATCCTGGGCGCTCGACGATCGACGTGGTTACGCTGGCCCGCTGGGACACCTTCGCGCGATGGGCGGATACTCGATGGAAGAAGCGTCCTGGTGACTACCAGGCGCTCAAGGACAAGCTGACACGGCGGTTGTTGCAAGTGGTGTATCGGCACGTGCCCCAGATCGAGGGCAAGATCGACATCTGCGAGTTATCGACACCGGTCACGACCCGTCACTTTGCGAATTACGCGTGCGGTGAGGTATACGGGTTGGCCCATATTCCCGCTCGTTTCGGCGATCCGTTGCTGCGCCCGCGAACCCCGATCCCCGGCCTGTTCCTCACCGGCCAGGACGTGGCAACCTGCGGCGTCGCGGGAGCCCTTATGGGCGGAGTGCTCTGTGCCTCGGCGATACTCCATCGCGACCTGATGAGCCGGATCGTGCGGAACTCACAGACAGAGATTCCTTCCGCCGCGGCCCGCGCGAGCGCATAGCGAATACCGGCGCGGAGCGCCTGACGGTGCATTTCGCCCCGCAAACACCGGACACGCGGGTGCCCGCGAACCGCATCGGACGAAGATGCCCGCTGAGCGCATCAGAGAAAAGGAGACCGGCCTGCACCATCCGATCGGGGTCTCAACCGATCGATGGAGTTTCCTTTCGCCGGCGCGTCGCAGGATGCCTTGACTTCGCTCAAGATGAGCGCCAGATGGGCACGCGTGAAGGCAATCAGGGAGGCGTGGTCGGTGTCCGACTCAGCTCGTGCATTTCATCGTAGCGGTTACGAAGGCTTCTTCCCTCCTATCCGTGAGCGAACTGAAGATTTCTTCTCCACGCTTTCCTTTCCCCGGGGCTCGTGCGTCTGGACGTTATCTCGGGTTCAAAATTTATACGTAATGCCGACGTTGGAGAATGCAACATTTCCCGCCGGGCCCGTGTCTTTAAGGAAACCTCCGGCGAGAAAGCCGGCCAGATTGACGGCGACCGTCGTGTGCAAATCGAGCGCCCATCGCAGCTCAAAATTCGGCTGGCTTCCTATATACCTCGCTCTGCTGCCACCGCTGGGCCGTACCAGGGCACCTCCGATTTCGTACACGCCGTCGTCGAGGCTTTCCCGCCAGAACCAACCCCAATCGAAAGCACAGGTGACGTTCGGAAGGAGGGCGAACATTACTACCGGATGTACGTCAAATAAATTGTACGGTCCGAACATGGTCAGCTTCGGGCCAAAATACGCTCCGCGAGGGAACAAGGGATTGAATGTGTTCAGCGTTCCACCGTTGGGATGGTCCCCGCCGCTTGCGATATCCGCGCGCAAGGCGAGCCTCGGCGCGAAGCGCACCGGCAAGGTGAAGCCCGTTTCGGTCGCGACTGTCCAGGCGTTGATGTAGTTATTCCCGAACGTGCCAAGCTGATAAACCAGCTCCCAGTTGTAGTCAAAGCCAGGTTCGAATGGCGCGCCGGGCTGATGATTGAACAGTCGCGTTCCGATACTGTGACGAATCTCGCGGCCGCTGCCCTGCTGATAGGTCGCGCGTGTCGTATCGATTCCAAGGTAATAGAGGTCGGCCTGCCCGCTTTGATCGATCAGACGGAGCGGCGCCGTGCCGTAGGCCCCCCAGAACGTCTGCTGCGAGGTAGGGCGGTCGTCGAAGGTTCCGGTGTTCTGTTCGGTTGGCTTGACGCCGAACACTTCGAGCCGAAGCGTTTCCGTTCGAGCGATGATTCTTGCTCCGTAAAAGCTCGACTTCACATTCACGCCTTCGTTGTTGTCAACCAGTCTGCCGGTTCCATAGACCAGCTCTTGCTGGCCAAGCCGCACGGTGACCGAGCGCTGGTCGTCGAGTCCGCTGCTGACATCGATGAAGGCTTCGTGGAAGTCGCCCTGGTCCTCGTCGATCCCGGGGCGCGGCCCGGCGTTGTTGCCCAGCTCCTTCTCGTATTGAAATGAAGTAAACAGGCGTACGTGCGAACCGACAGTCAGACTCATTTCCGGAATGACGCGTTGCAGCCAGTAGCCACTGATGGTTTGCGGCCCCGCGCCCCACATAGCATTCTGGAACCATTCATATTCGGAACGGTTTTCCAGGCCGAGGGTGAGATAAAAGTCCCCGGCCTGGTCGAGCGGCACATACTTGAGAGAATCCCACAAGTCGGTGCGGTTCGCGGGATCCTTGAGAAAACTGAAATTCTCGTCGGCTTGATCGACCGGTGCCAGCGGCGGCCGAGCGGGATTCGATGGCGGTCCCGGGGGCATGGGCTGAGGAGTCTGGGCCAACGTCCGAGCGGACGACATCAGTACTATCACGAGGGCGGAAACACTCGTTGCGGCCGGTTTCCAGCGTGGGCAGCGCATCATCGCGGTTCGGAGCAGGCAGGTCTGCTGTTTCAGGGCGCCAGAACGAGCCGCCCGCGCACTTGTCCACTGTCAACCTTTTGGTAGGCCGCGGATCCGTCTGAGAGAGCAAGCACCCCATCGATTGCAGGCGGCCGGAAAATGCCTTGGTCGAAAAATGGCGTGAGAGCTTCGAGCAGCACGCCCGACGCGATCGCATCGCGCGCGCGGGTGTCGACTCCAAACAGCCGGCTCTCGTTGTGATAAAAGTCGATAAGATCGAAACTGACGCGGCGATCGCCTGCCGATGAGATCTCCAGCAGACGACCGCGATGTGCCAGCGCCTTCAGGGCCGGCTCGAACATCGGTCCGCCGACGCTGTCGAAAACGACTTCGGCCCCGTTTCCCCTGGTAGCACGGCGGACGATGGATTCGAGCGCCTCGCCACCCGGCACAAAGAACTCATCGAGAGCGGCGGCGGCCGGCGCATCCGAGGCGAGCGGCTGCCGGTCCACTCCGACTACGCGGGCGCCGCGCCACTTTCCGATCTGCGCCGCCGCGCCGCCAACGCCTCCGCTCGCACCGATTACCAGCAAGGTCTCTCCGGCAGCAAGCTGCGCATATTCGATCAGCCCGAGCCAGGCAGCGAGGTACATGACTCCGATCGCCGCGGCCTGATTCAGCGAGAGCGCGCGGGGCTTGCGTCGCAGACTCGCGATCGGGACGGCGATCAGCTCGGCGTGACTGCCATCGATCGAATAGCCGATTTCGCCGCCCGTTCCCCAGACCTCCGCCCCAATCCATTCGGATGGTCCCTGGACGACTGTTCCCGCATAGTCACGCCCCGGCACGCGGGGCAGCGTCGTATGCTCCATTTTGCCCTGGACGTTCTTGACATCGCTCGGGCTGATCGAAGCCGCCGCCACCTTGACGATGGCGGTCGCTGAATCGGCCTTGGGATCGGGGAGTTCGACCAGACGCAGGTTCGAGACCGGACCGAATTCGCTGAATTGCAGCGCTCGCATCGCTCAGTGCTCCGCACGCCGCGATGGCGTCTGAGACGGGGCCAGGCCGCTCGGTCCGGCGCAATCCGGAGCATGCTGAGCGGGTGACGAGGCCCAGCGATCGACCGTGATGTAACCGATCGTCATGGCCACCACGAGCAAAGCGCCGAGGATCACGGGCGGCGCCGGCGACGGAATTCCGAACGCGCGGCATCCGAATCCCAACGCGAAGGCCAGCACGATGCCGATCACGGCTTTCATGGCTTATCCATCTGCACCAGGGTCTTTCCCGGTGGCAGGATATGATCGGCGGCGACAAAGCCCACGGTCATTGCCAGCAGCAGGCATGCTCCAATCAGGCGCGGCGGCGCCGGCGACGGAATGTCGAAAAACCGGCATCCAGCGCCGATCACCAATCCCAGGCCGAGTCCAACAATGGCGGCGGTCATAACTTTCCTCCTCAAAAGACGAAACAATCGCAACCAAAGTCCCATAAGTGGCCAGGATGCCAAAGGCGCGAATCGGGCGGCTTCGCGGGTTGCGTGCTTCGCAAGCTCGCTCCAACCTGCGGCGACGGCGAGCCATAGTAGCCGCCGTAGTCCTTGACCGGCGACCAGTCTGGACTCACAGGCAGGGCCGGAGGAGCCAGCTTTGCGAAGGGTCCGGCCGCGTACACCACCTTGCCGCCCACTATCGTCAGCACCGATTCGAGTTTTTGGATCTGATCCTCGGGAATCGAAAAGTAGTCGGCCGAGAGCACGCTGAGATCCGCCAATTGTCCTGGCGCGATTGAGCCTTTCTTGCCGTCCTCGGAGGAAAACCAGCTACTCCCGACCGTGTATAGACCCAGGGCTTCGCCGCGATCGAGACGATTGCTTTCCGGGTAGAGCGCGGTGCCCCCGACTGTCCTGCCGGTGATGAGCCAGTACAGGGAGACAAAAGGATTGTAGCTCGAGACTCGCGTCGCGTCCGTCCCGGCGCCCACCGGTACGCCCAACTCGAGCATCCGCCGGATCGGCGGCGTGCGCTGCGTTTGCTTCGCGCCGTAGCGATCAACGAAATACTCGCCCTGAAACGCCATCCGGTCCTGCACCGCGATACCGCCGCCGAGCGCTTTGACCCGTTCGATGTTCCGATCGGAGATCGTCTCGCAGTGATCGAAGAACCAGTGAAGGCCATCGAATGGAACTTCACGATTCACTGCTTCGTAGACATCGAGGGCGCGCTTGACCGTCTCGTCATAAGTTGCGTGGAGCCGAAACGGCCAGCGGCTTTTGACCAGGTGGCGGACGACCGCCTTGAGTTCCTCTTCCATCACGCCCGGCATTTCCGGACGCGGTTCGAGAAAATCTTCGAAATCCGCGGCCGAGTAGACCAGCATCTCGCCGGCGCCGTTCATCCGGTAGAAGTCGTCGCCCGCGCCAGGCTTCGTGAGCGGCGTCCACGACTGGAAATCGCCCAGCTCCTGTTTGGGCTTCTGTGTGAACAGGTTGTAGGCCAATCGGACAGTCAGTTCACCGCGCTTATGAAGCTCGCTGACGACGCCGTAGTCGTCGGGGTAGTTCTGAAAGCCGCCTCCCGCATCGACGACGCTCGTGATGCCGAAACGGTTGAGCTCGCGCATGAACAGGCGGGTCGAATTGATTTGATCTTCGCGCGAGAGTTTCGGCCCCTTGGCCAGCGTGGCGTAGAGAATCGTCGCGTTCGGCTTTGCGATTAGTAGCCCGGTTGGATTCCCGTGGCGATCGCGTTGGATCTCGCCTCCAGGCGGCGGGGGGGTGTCTTTGGTATAGCCGACGGCGCGCAGGGCCGCGCCGTTCAGGAGTGCGCGATCATACAAGTGAAGCACAAAGACCGGCGTGTCCGCCGCGACGGCGTTGATCTCGTCCAAAGTAGGCATGCGACGCTCGGCAAACTGGAACTCAGTCCACCCGCCGACTACTCGGACCCATTGCGGGGCAGGCGTCCGCGCGGCTTGCTCCTTCAGCATGCGTAGCGCGTCCCTGAGCGACGGCACGCCATCCCAGCGCAGCTCCATGTTGTAGTTGAGCCCGCCGCGGATCGGATGCATGTGCGAATCGTTAAGCCCCGGGATCACGGTCCGGCCCCCGCAGTCAATCACGGTCGTGGCGGCGCCGCGTTGCCGCAGAATTTCGTCATTGGCGCCGGCAGCGACGATTTTCCCGTCTTGAATCGCCACCGCCTCGACAAACGACGGAACTCTGTTCGTCGCAAGCTTCGCGTTATAGAGGATGGTGTCGGGCTGCATACGAAACTCCCTCCCTGACGCTGACAATTGACACCAACGACTTTCGTGCCGTGCGTTTACTTGTGCGCCGCGGCGGCCACGGCGTACTCGGGAAACCTGGTCGGCGCCGCTCCGTGGACCATCGTGTAGGCGTACTCAACGCCGATTCCGTATGCTCCGTAGTGGCTCTTCACGATGTCCATGACGGCGTCATAGGTGTCGGTCTGGGCCCAATCGCGCTGCCACTCGAGCATCACCGAGAGCGAGGTGACCGGCTTGGCGCCCGCCTGGATCACCCGCTTCATCGCGTTGTCGTGAGCAAGCTGGCTTACGTCGCCACAGCAGTCTTCGACCACATAGACTTCGTAGCCGTCGTGGATCGCCTGCACCGTAGGAAGCGCGACGCAGGTCTCGGTCCACAGTCCGGACAACACGATCTTTTTTCGGCCGGTCTTCTCGATTGCTGCGACGAAGTTCTTGTCGTCCCAGGAGTTCATGGAAGACCGCTCGATCGGCGACTGCCCGGGAAAAACGGCCTGGATTTGCGGCCACATGTTTCCGCTGAAGCTCTTGGTCTCCACCGTGCTCAGGACGACCGGGACGCCGAATACCCTCGCCGCCTTGGCGAGCGCGACATTGAGATTGATGATCGATTGGCGATCGAAATTCGACACGCCAAAGAGCATCTGGGGCTGTAGATCGATCAACGTTACGACACAGTTGTCGGGCGTGAGCAGACCTTTCTCACTGCGTTTGGCAAGACCGCCGCTTTGGGACATGACTTCCTCCGTTTCGATTTAAGTCGATTCTGAGCGTCGAGCGCTCGAGGCTTGTGCAAGGGTCGTTCCTGTCGCCGCGTCCTCAATTCTCCAAAATTCTCCAATGTCGTGGTCGCTCCAGACAACAACATGATGGAAACGCGTTCGCCGTTTTTCGCGAATTCATGAAGAGTCGCGACTCCGGGTGCGTGGGTTGTCGTCGCGCCGTTACGATTTTGGGCGTGAGACCGCGAACCCTTGCGCGCTCTGAGCCACGGCACGCTTCTGGCTCTGGAAGAGATCAAAGGAGCCGGCTTAGAGCCCCTGAGATCCTGGACGACGGCATCCCGAGGCGCCGATCGACACCACCTGTGGGACCTGATGGCTGAAGAAAGAATCGATGCTGAAGATCGTTAGGTCTGCGAATCCTGACTTCGTCCTCTTCACGCTCAGCGGTCGGATCGACGTTGATCATGCCGCAGAGTTGGCGGAAGCCTTCGATGGCGAGGATCTTCCAATCATCCTCGATATGCGCGAGGTGAGGCGCGTCGATCGGGACGTGCTGGCGGCTCTCGCGCGTTGGGAGATCGAGGGGATCATGCTCGAAAACTGCCCCGCATACGTCCGCGAGTGGATCGCGAAAGCGCAGGGTCAGAAAGACTCCCGCTAGAGGTTCTTGAAGCGATGCTTGTCGATCTTAAGCGATCTGATCCTGGATTCCAGCGTGGAGGCGCGCATGCTGAGCTTGGCCGCGGCGCCCGATGGGCCTGACACTTGACCTCGCGTTTCCGCCAACGCGGCCTCGATCATGGCCTTCTGCTGCGTCGTCAGCGTCTGGACCAGCGACTGGCTCGCCGACGGCGTCGGTGGAGTTTCACGCGACAACCAACTCTCGTCAACTGAAAAAGTGTCCGTCTCACAAAGAATCACGGAGCGCTCGATAACGTTCTGGAGCTCGCGAACGTTGCCGGGCCAGGAATATGACTGAAGCAGCTCCATGCTCTTCCTGCTGATATTCCGGATCTTTTTGCCCGCGTTGCTGGCGTAACGGTCGATGAAGTACTCGACCAGCATCGAGATGTCGTCCTTCCGTTCCCGCAGCGGAGGAATCTCAATCGGGAATACACTCAGGCGATAGAAAAGGTCGCTCCGAAAAGCGCCGGATGCGATGGCGGCCTTCAAATCACGATTGGTGGCGGCGATCAGCCGAACGTCAGCTCGAACCGGCCGGCTGCCGCCGACGCGCTCGAACTCGCGCTCCTGCAGGACGCGCAGCAAAGCGACCTGGGTTTCAGCGGGGAGCTCGGCGACCTCATCAAGGAACAGCGTGCCGCCTTCGGCGATCTCGAAGCGGCCCAGCCGGCGCTGCAAGGCCCCGGTGAACGCCCCTTTCTCGTGGCCGAAAAGCTCCGAAGCGATCAGCGACTGCGGGATCGCTGCGCAGTTCACGCCGACGAATGCTCGCGACGCTCGTGACGATCGCTTGTGGACCGCGCGGGCGATCAGCTCTTTGCCCGTCCCGGTTTCGCCGGTGATGAGAATCGTGGACTCAGTTGGGGCAACTTTGGCGACTCGAGACAGGACCGCTCGCAGAGTAGACGAAGCTCCGACGATCTCCTCGAACATCGCGACCTTGTCGATCTCCTCACGAAGCGCCAGATTCTCCTTTTGCGCTCTCTCTTCCGCCCGCTTCCGATTTTCGATTTCTGTACCGGTCACGAACCAGCGAAGGACGCGCCCGTCACAGTCCCGCAGAGGATTGAAGCGAAACAGAAACCAGCGATAGAGGCCGTCCTTCCCCCTCATTCGTGCTTCGAGTTCGAACACCACAGCGCGGGAGCTCTGCTGGCGCGTGCTCATCACCTTGTCCCAATCGTCCGGATGGATCACTGACCGATCAAAGTCTGGTTCCAGAAAGTCCACGAAGGTGCGGCCAAGATAGTCAAGGGTAGCTCGGTTGGCGTATATACTACGTCCATCGGGCTCGCGGATAACGATGAGCTGCGGAATGTAGTCGACGAGGTCGCGAAGCTCCTTCTCCGTTCGCTTCAGTTCTTCGATATCCGTATTCGTTCCGTACCATCTCACGAGCGTGCCATGCTCGTCGCGAAACGGTTCCGCGCGAAACAGGAACCAGCGATATTCCCCGTCGAATCGCCGCAGCCGGGCTTCGGCTTCTCCCGGCTCACCTGAAGCCAGAATCGCGCGCCACGCTTCCATCAGCCGGTCCAGATCCTCCGGATGAACCGGGCTTTGCCATCCCCAGCCGGCGGCCTCGTCCACTGAGAGCCCGGTGTAGTCGAGCCACCGTCTGTTCAGAAATTCGGTGGTGCCGTCGGTGAAACACGACCACGCCAGCGTGGGGATGGTATCGATCATGATCCGGAGGTGGGTTTCCGATGGATTCATCTCGCCGAAACCTGCTCGACGATATAGCGCTCTCGGCGCGGAAGCGCGAGCGTTTTCCACGACCGGCGGCCAGGACTGTTCGGGGCCGATTCGGCGGGTTTCTCTCCGCCGGCGAGGTGATTGAGACCCCTCGCCGATGTGCCCTACTTGATCGACCATTGGTTGGGAGGTTATTGCAGACGCAATGGAGACTGTGCGACACGCGGGTGCCGGCGAACCGCATCAGACGAAAATGCCCGCTGAGCGCATCAGAGAAAAGGAGACCGGAACATGACAAACAGAAGAAGCTGGCTCTACGCGATGATGACGCTGACAGGCGGTGTCATCGGCGGCGCGCTGGCGACCCAATTCACCCCCAGCGTCGCGATGGCAGCGCGGCATGCTCACTCGGTTACGGCTGAGGAGTTTGTGCTCGTCGACGACGCCGGCAACCAGCGCGCGGTCATGAAAGTCACGCCGGACGGCATGGCCGACCTTGCGATGTATGACGGCGGCGGGCGCGATCGCGCCGAATTTCACGTCGCCAAGGACGGCGGCGCGGCAATCGGATTTTACGATCAAAACGGGGCGCGCCGGGTGCTGGTTGGTGAAGCTCCCGGCGGGAGAAATGGAATCGCGATCTACGGCAGCAACGGCCTGCGGCTGGCCAGCTTGACGGTCGCGGAAAATAACCAGGGGAATCTGACGCTGTACGACCCGACCGGCGGACGCGCCAGAGCGGGCTTGGGCGTCTCGGAAAAAGGCTTGCCCGCGCTGGTTCTATTCGATCAAAACGGCAAGGACCGGGCAGAGTTGCACGTCACTGCCAATGGCAAGCCGGGATTTGCCCTCGCTGATGAGTCCGGCAAGAGCATCGCGGGAATGCCGGAGCAGGCGCCGCCTGCACAACCTCAACGATAAAGACGGATGCAACGACCGAAGAACAGCCGTGATTCCGGCGTATCGGATGTCCCGCCGACGCGCCCAGACTTGAGACGAGGAAATCGCTCATGAATTCCCCTGGAAAAAAAGTAATCGTTTTGGTGTTTGCAGCGGTGATGGCTCTCGCGCTGATGGGATGCTCAGGACAGCCGCTCACGACCCGCGAGAAAAGTACCGGGATCGGCACCCTGCTCGGCGCCGGCACCGGAGCAATAATCGGAGCGGCCGTAGGTTCACCTGGTGCGGGTGCTGCTATCGGCGGTGCTTTGGGCGCCGGCGCCGGCTTCCTGGTGGGTAACACGCTCCAGAAGCAGGAAACTCAGCAGAGTCAAACGCAGGCGCAAATAAACGCGCAGCAGCAGGAGATAGAAAATCAACGGCAAACGATCGAGCAACTCAAGCTACAACAGGAAACAGAATGACGCGAAAGCCGGGCGAGTAGACCATATCGGCAAATGCCGCGGGCAAACGTCTGTAGAGGGTGGCGCCAGGCCGGCTGGCGCCTTCTCAAAATGGCAGCCCGCAAATTTCAGCGCGGCGGGCGCGGCTCGACGACCGGGAACCGCGACGGGAACGTATCGAGCATCGCCAGCAACTCGGCGAGTTTTTCGCCCTTGCCAGTGACGGCGATCTGCCCGGACTGCAACGCTGCCGGAAAGGTGGTCTTCCGCAGCGAGATCTCGTCCAACGTCGCGCGGGTCAACGTCAGGGTCGCGTCGGCATTGTCCGCCTGCATGTCCGGCACACAGGTTAGCGCGCTGTTCTCGAGGTTGAGCACGTAGTTCTGCTTGGTGTCGGTGAACCGCCAGTTGACCACGATAGTCTTGCCGGCGGCCTTGTCGCCGTTGAGCCGTACGGCCATGAAGTCGAAGTACATGTCGAGCGGAAGCGACCGGATCAGGTCTGGCGCCGCCCCGGCACCGTCCGGGAGATTGGGCACGCCGTTGCGCAGCTCAAATGCGCCCTGCAGATAGGCGTTTCGCGCAGTTGCCGATTCGGCCTGGTAGCCCAACTGCTCGAACGCGTCGGCGGCCAGCTCGCGCGCGTCGCGATTGGCGGGATCGGCGAACACGAGTTGCGAGGCCACTTGCGCGACCCAGCGGAACTCCGCGCGCGCGTAGTCCTGGCGTGCTCTCTCGAGCACTGCTTCAGCGCCCCCCATGTACTCGACGCTCTTTTTCGCGGCCTCAACCGGCGGCAGAGCGTCGAGGTTCGCGGGGTTGCCGTCATAGTAGCCCAGGTAGCGCTGGTAGACCGCCTTGATGTTGTGTTTGAGGCTGCCGTAGAAGGAATGCGTCGACCATTCCTGGTTGAGGCTTGCGGGCAGCTCGAGCATTTCGGCGATCTCAGCGCCGACGTAGCCGTAATTCATCAGGCGCACGGTCTGATCGTGCACGAACTTGTAGGCGTCACGCTGCTTGCGCAAGAAGCCGCGCACGCGATCGCCGCTCCATACGGGCCAGTTGTGTTGCGCGATCAGGACGTCGCTCGATGCGCCGTACCGGTGAAGCGCGCCGCCGATATACTTCGACCACGCAAGCGAGTCGCGCACCAGCGCGCCGCGCATCGGCAACAGGTTGTGGAAATTCTGGGTGGTGATTTCGGTCATGTTGAGAACGCGGAACTGCGGGTAGTACATGATCAGTTCGGCCGGCGCCTCGGCATCGGGCGTCAGCTCGAAGATGATCTCGACGCCGTCAATCCGATGCGTCTCGACCGGCTTTTCGA
Organism: uncultured delta proteobacterium; assembly: GCA_963749215.1. Lineage (GTDB taxonomy): Bacteria > Desulfobacterota > Binatia > Binatales > Binataceae > CAVVMA01. Next base: position 43,718 of record CAVVMA010000013.1, read on the forward strand.
TCAGGTTGGTGGGCGGAATCAGGGTGACCGTGCCGAGCGAGACGCTCTTGCCCAGCCCGGTGTCGACCTGGCCGCGTTCGCCGCGCGGCAGCATCGCGCCGAACTGGAACAAGGCGCGCCGCAGCATTGCGTTACCGGCGATTACGTTTTCGCCCACCGCCGCCGCCATGAAACCAGCCGGCGCCCAGATCGTCACCTTACCGGCCGCTACCTCGTCGGCGCTGACAACTCCGCGCACGCCGCCGAAGTGATCGAGGTGGCTGTGAGAATAGATGACCGCGACCACCGGCTTTTTCGGCCGATGCTTCAGGTACAGGTCCATCGCCGCCTGGGCGACCTCGGTCGAGATCAGCGGGTCTATCACGATGAGACCGCGGTCGCCCTCGATGATCGTCATGTTGGATACGTCGAAACCGCGGAGCTGGTAGACGCGATCCGTCACCTGGTACAGGCCGTTGGCCATGTTGACTCGGGCGTGGCGCCACAGGCCCGGATGGACGGTGTCGGGAGCCTTGTCGCTGGCGAGAAACTCGTAGCCTTTGAGCGTCCACACCAGACGTCCGTCGGCGCGAGTGATCAGCTTGTCGCCCAGCGCTTCGATAAAGCCGCGCCGCGCGTCTTCGAACGACTGCTGATCCGCAAGCGGCACCTGTGCCGACGCTGCCCGGTTCGCGGCGCGCGTCGCTTCGGTTGCGTCCTTCATCGTCGTCTCCTCAATTTCTCGCGCGTTCAGGTCAGGCGGCGGGAGTTACCTCGACCGCGACGTCGATCGTCTGATCGCCGCCGCCCAGCGCGACGCCTTTCACCGGCGGCACGTCAGAGTAGTCGCGTCCCCATGCGATCGTGACGTGATCGCCCGCGGGCATCACGTTGTTGGTGGGATCGAACTCCAGCCAGCCGAAGCCCGCGCAGAACACCGACACCCACGCGTGCGAGGCTCCCGCGCCGATCGAGCCGGGACCGCTGCGCAGGCATCCGCTGACGTACAGCGCGGGCAGGCCGAGCGAGCGGATGCAGGCAATCATGATATGCGCGAAATCCTGGCATACGCCGTGGCGTGACTCGAACGCCTCTCCGATCGGGGTCGCGACCGTGGTCGCGCCCTGATCGTACTTGAAGTCGGTGAAGATCCGCCCGCAGAGATCGCGCGCCGCCTCGAGCAGCGGCCGGCCCGGAGCGAAGGACTCCGCGGCGTAGGCCGCGAACGGGGGGCCGAGCTTTACTCGCGGTGATTCGAAGATGAACTGGAATGCGTCGAAGGTGTCATTGGATTCGTGGCGGCTCACCTCATCGCGCACCTGCTCCCAAGGCGGCGTAAGGCCCGGATGGATCGGATCCGCCGGCTGCCGATCGACCAGGCTGGTGGCGGTGATCGCGAGCGTCCGATGGGGCCGGTGAATCGAGAAAGCAGTCACGTCGTTGCCGAAATAATCCTTGCGCGCGGCGCGGGTGTCGGACGTGGGATCGATCGTCAGCTCGTGCTGGAGCACAGTCTGGCGCGCGCTCGCGCGCGGCGTGAGATGCAACTCGGTATGGCAAATCGAGACCGGCTGGCCATACCGATAAGTCGTGGTGTGATTGACTTTCAGGATCATCGCTGGCGCCGATCACGCCGACAATTGCCGGGCCGGGACTGCGTGATCCAGATATGCCCGGGTCAAGGTCTCGGAGAGCAACGGCAGCTCGGAGGCGAGACGATCGAGCAGGTGCTCCAGGTTCGACCAGCGGCCCGCTTCATCCTCGCGCACCAGCTCGGACAACTCGGCGATCTGAACGGCGGTGAGCAGCCGCACCGCCAGCCGCCATTCGGCGGGCCGGCGCACCGACGATTCGCTCTCGGGGAGTCGCTCGATATGCTCGCGCAGGCGCGCGAGCTGGAAGGCGACCGAGCGTGGATTGGCCTCATCGAGCAGCAGCAGGTCGATCAGCAGGTCGGCCCGCATCGAGGTGAGATAGCGCGAGCGGTAGGTCAGCGAGCTGTCGGCAATTTCGAGCAGCGTTTCCAGTTGACCGGTCTCTTGCGCGGGCGTCACACCCAACCCGTAAGCCAGCAGGTCAACCGTTTCGATCGCGCGCTCCATCCGCCGCCCGATGTCCAGAAAGCGCCAGCCGTGGCCCCGCGTCATGCTCTCCATCACCAGGCCGCTGAACGCCGAGAGCATGATGATCGCCTCGTCGAGCAGGGCGATCGCGCGCGTCATTCGGAGCGGCTCGCGGAGCGGCCCGAGCGCGGGTGCGGCGGTAAACTGCTGACCGAAATGGTTGAGGACCCGCCAGGCGTCGGTTGAAATACGATCGCGCAACAACCACGCCACGCGGCGGAGCTGATGCAGCGTCCAGCCAAGACTGCTGCGGGCGCCCGAATCGTAGACCATCGCGAGCAGCTCGCGTTCCAGCGCGGCGGAGCGATTGCCGGGCGGCGGCAGCTCGCCGCGGATATGCCCGAGCGCCGAAAGCACGCGCAGGCCCGCGTTCAGCCCCGCGACGCTGGCCGGGTCGGATTCCTGATGAACCCGCGCCATCACGGCGCGTGCGATCCGGACCGCCTGCTCGACGCGCTCGACGTAGCGCCCGAGCCAGAAGAGATTGTCGGCCACGCGGCTGGGCAGATCGAAGGTGGCGCGGCTCACCGCGAGCGACGCGGAAGATTGCTGCAGCAGGCTGAACTGCGGCGTCGGCCGGTCGGCCAGTACCCAGGTATCTTTGCTGCCGCCGCCGCGCTGCATCGAGACCACCAGGCTGTCGAGCGAGGCCGTCACGCGCGTCAGCCCACCGGGCATCACGGCGTAGGAGCCGTTGGCCGCGACCACAAAAACCCGCAGGACGAAGTGGCGCGGCTGGAGGCGGCCGTCGTTCCAGACCGGGACAGTCGACAAGGCGACCTGCTCCTGCGCGACATAATCGCCCGGCGCAACGCGCATCTGCTCGAGCAAGGCGCGGCGTTCGGCGGCATTGAGCTTCGCGCCGAAGATCGGCTGGCGATCGGCGCCGGGGAAAGTCGGCTTGATTACCAGGTTCTCAAGATGCTCCTCGACGTAGGAAAACGGTCCTTTCTGACCGCACCACCAGGTCGCGACGGTGGGGATCTTCAACTCCTCGCCCAGGATGTGGCTGCACAGGCCGGGCAGGAATGCGGCCTGCGCGGCGGATTCGACCAGCCCCGCGCCCAGCGCGTTGGCAACCGCGACGTTGCCGGCCCGAACCGCCTGCACCAGACCGGGCACGCCGAGCATCGAGTCCTCGCGCAATTCGAGCGGATCGCAGAAGTGGTCGTCCTGGCGGCGCACGATCAGGTCCACCGGCAGCAGGCCGCCAAGCGTCTTAAGGTAGACGTGATCGTCGCGGACCGTCAGGTCGGCACCTTCGACCAGCGTGTAGCCGAGATAGCGCGCGAGGAAGGCGTGTTCGAAGTAGGTCTCATTGTAGGGGCCGGGCGTCAGCAGCACGATGCGAGGGTTCTCGCGATGCGCCGGCACCAGGCTGCGCAGCGTCTCGCGGTAGCTCTGGAAGAAAGTCGCGAGCCGATGAACGTGCGAGGCCCGAAAGATGTCCGGCAGCACGCGCGAGCAGACGATCCGGTTTTCGAGCGCATAGCCGGCCCCCGACGGCGCGCCGGTGCGATCGGCGATCACCCACCATTGCCCGTCGGGCGAGCGCGCCAGATCCGCCGAATAAACATGCAGGTAGATGCCGCCCGGGACCGCAACGCCGTGACACGGCCGGATGAATCCCGGATGGCGGAAGATCAACTCGGGCGGCAGCAGGTTGCGGCGCAGAAGCTGCTGCGGTCCGTACAGGTCGGCGATGATCGCGTTCAAGAGGGTCGCCCGCTGGCGCATCGCATCCGCGATCGCCTCCCATTCGCGCGGATCGATCAGCAGCGGAATCGGATCGAGCGGCCAGGGACGCTCGCTGCTTTTCGGATCGCTATACACATTGTAGGAAATGCCGTTGTCGTAGATGAGGCGCCGGCCCTCCTGCCATCGCGAGGCCAGGCCGTCGGGACCGATCGCAGTCAGCGAATCGACCAGCGCCCGCCAATGCGGGCGGACGCTTCCGCCGCCCTCGGCCATCTCATCATGGAAAGCCGGATTGGGCGCGTAGCGCCGCGCCAGCCCCGGCTCGTCGCGTTTGTCATCGGCTTCGGAGTTCACTGCTGCGGTCAGATTGTAGGGAATCGCCGCCGCTTTGCATATCGCACGGCGGCGGCCGGATCAGAAAGTTCCCGGCAACCGCCGGGCGGCGCAGATCGAGCGTAAGCGGAAACTGCGCGTTGGGCTCGGGCGGCGGAATCGCCATCGCACCGGGCGTGTGACCGAAGGGAAAAAAGCGCGCGCCGCGTCGGGCTTCGGCTTCATTGGCGTTGACTGGAACGGCCTCATAGTGGCGGCCGCCCGGATGCGCGACGTGATAGGAGCAACCGCCGAGCGCGCGTCCGGTCCAGGTGTCAAGGATGTCGAACACCATCGGGACGTGGACCGGAATCGTGGGATGGAGGCACGACGGCGGCTGCCATGCGCGGTAGCGCACCCCGCCCACCCATTGGCCGTGGGTGCCGATGAAATGAAGCGGTAGCCGGCGGCCGTTGCAGGTGACCACGAAGCGATCGCTTGAGAGTCCGCTCGCTTTTATCTGGATACGCTCGACCGACGAGTCCACGTAACGGGCCGTGGCGCCGCCGCCGGGCTCTTCGCCGAGCACGTACCAGGGTTCGGCGGCCTGGCGGATTTCGAGCTCGATGCCGCCGTGGTTGACGCGGCCAAAGACCGGGTAGCGGAACTCGAAGTGCGGCGCGAACCAATCGGCCTCGAACGCGTAGCCGGCGCGGCCGAGATCGTCGAGGACCTCGCGAAAGTCGCGCGCGACGAAGTGCGGCAACATGAATTGATCGTGGAGTTGCGTGCCCCACGCGATCGGCTTGCGCAGATACGGCTCGCGCCAGAACCACGCCAGCAGGGCGCGCACCAGCAACTGTTGCGTCAGGCTCATCCGCTCATGCGGCGGCATCTCGAATCCGCGCATCTCGACCAGTCCCAGCCGGCCGGTCGGGGTGTCGGGCGAGTAGAGCTTGTCGATACAGAACTCGGCGCGATGCGTATTGCCGGTCAGGTCGACCAGGATATGCCTGAAGATGCGGTCGACGATCCACGGCGGACAGTTCCCTTCGCCCGGATTCGACACCTGGGCAAAAGCGATCTCGAGTTCGTAAATGCTGTCGGCGCGGGTCTCGTCGACCCGCGGCGCCTGGCTGGTGGGACCGATGAACATCCCGGAGAACATGTACGACAGCGACGGATGGTTGAGCCAATAGCCGAGCATGCTGCGCAGCAGATCGGGACGGCGCAGAAACGGACTGTCGGCGGCCGTCGCGGCACCGAGCGTAAGATGGTTGCCGCCGCCGGTACCGGTGTGCCGGCCGTCGAGCATGAACTTCTCCGTGCCCAGCCGGCACTGACGCGCGTCTTCGTAGAGCGCGGTCGTATTCGCGACCAGCTCGGGCCAGTCGCGCGCGGGATGGATGTTGACCTCGATCACGCCGGGGTCGGGCGTCACGGCGAGCCGATTGATCCGGCAATCTGAGGGCGGAGTGTAGCCCTCGATCACCACCGGCATCTTCAAGTCACCCGCGGTGTCTTCGATCGCGGCAATCAAGTCGAGCCAGTCTTCGATCAGCGGGAGCGGCGGCATGAACACGTGCAGGCGGCCGTCGCGCGGCTCGACGCACAGCGCCGTGCGCACGACCCAGGGCGCGGACTCGCCGGGCGCCGGCCGGCGATCGCGCGGATGGTCGGGCGAGGGATCGCGCACCGGTTCCGACGCCGGCGCTTGCAACACCTGCACTTGCGGCCCGGGTGATTGCGGCGCGGAATCGATCGGCGAACGCCGCGGCACGGCCAGCACGCCGCCATTCGCCATCGGCGCCATCGGATCGACCGGGAAGATCGGCGGGATTTCGCCGGGCGCGGCCCACGGCAGACTCGCGAGAGGAAGCCGCAACCCGATCGGCGAGTCGCCGGGCAGCAGGAAGAGATGCGGCCCGCGCAGCATCCAAAGTCCGGTCTGCCACTGTGGGCCGTCGCGGCCTGGTTCCCGCTGCAGCGGCAGCACGTAACCCGCCGGAGTACTCAGGCTGCGTTCGAACACGCGCCGGACACGCTCGCGTTCGGCGGCATCCTGCAAGCGGTTGTCGGCCGGATCAACGTTGATGGGCAACTGGCGTTCGCGTTGTATGTAGTAAACGGGGTCCTCGAATGCTGCGTTGACGTATTCGGGATCCAGGCCGAGTCGCCGTGTGAGAGCGGCGGCGAAGTGCTGCGCATCGGGCGGGCCGAAGCTGTAGTCCCGGTCGGGACTCGCAAGCAACGTGCGATCCTGCCAGATCGGCACGCCGTCCGTGCGCCAATAACACGCCAGCGCCCAGCGCGGCAGTTGCTCGCCGGGATACCACTTGCCCTGTCCGTAGTGGAGGACTCCGCCGGGCGCGAAGCGCGCGCGCAGGCGATCGAGCAAGCGCTCGGAGAGCACGCGCTTTTCAGGACCGACCGCGGCCGTGTTCCATTCGTCACCGTCCATGTTGTCGATCGAGACAAAGGTCGGCTCGCCGCCCATCGTGAGCCGGACGTCGCCGGCCCGAAGGTCGGCGTCGATCCGGGCTCCCATCGCATCGATTCGATTCCATTGCGGGTCGGTATAAGGCTGCGTGACACGCGGGTCTTCGTGGATACGCGCCACCGACATCTCGTGATGAAAATTAACCTCGCAGGGATCGACCCCGCCGCTGACGGGCGCGGCGGAAGAGGCGTCGGGCGTCGCGGCCAACGGAATATGACCCTCGCCGGCGAAGAGACCCGAGGTTGGATCGAGACCAATCCATCCGGCGCCGGGAAGATAGACCTCCGCCCACGCATGGAGATCGGTGAAGTCGGCGGCCGGTCCTTCGGGGCCCTCCAGCGGTTTCACGTCGGGCTTGAGCTGGATCAGATAGCCCGAGACGAAGCGCGCGGCCAGGCCGAGATGGCGCAGGATTTGGACCAGCAGCCAGGCGCTGTCGCGGCAGGATCCGCTGGTCAGGGTGAGCGTTTCCTCCGGCGTCTGAATGCCGGGCTCGAGACGAATCAGGTAGCGGATCTCGCGCGATAGACGCTGATCGAGACCGACCAGGAAGTCGTTGGTGCCCTGTTCGGTGCGATCGATACTCTCGAGGAACGCGCGCAGGCGCGGGCCCGCCGGTCCGCGTTCGAGGTACGGCGTCAACTCCTTTTCGATCGCGGCCTCGTAACGGAAGGGGAACCTTTCCGCATACGGCTCAAGGAAATAGTCGAACGGATTGATGACCTTCATCTCGGCGACGAGATCGACCTCGACCGAGAAGCTGTGCGCCTGATTAGGAAAGACCAGCCGCGCCAGATAGTTGCTGTGCGGATCCTGCTGCCAGTTGATGAAGTGTTCGCGCGGCTCGATCTTCAGCGAGTAGGCAGTAATCGCGGTGCGGCAATGCGGCGCGGGCCGCAGACGCACGACCTGCGGCGAGAGGCTCACCCGGTGGTCGTAGCGATAGACTGTCTTGTGATGCAGCGCGACTCGAATCGACACGATCTCTAAGCCAATGACTGGGGTCGGCCGCTTCGATAATACCCAGAGGGCAAACCGCCAAGCAAAGCGCGGACGCGTTTTCTGCGCAGCGGGCCTCTGCGGCTTGCGAGGTGTACACCAAGCGCTGCGACTTGAACCGAGACCCCGCGGAGTGCAATACCAGCGCCGGGAATTCGATCAGGGGCCGGAACGGCTCCAGAGAGAGGTCGGCATGGCAAAGCGAGGCGCAGCGTTGTCGGTCTTCGCGGTATTGTTCGTACTGCTGGCACTGTCGGACTTCATGAAGCCGTTCGATCCCTCGATGGCCTTCATCTTTCTGGGGTCGCGCACGGGTGGGGCGGTGCAAGCCATCCTCGCCTGGCTATTCGGCCTTTATCTTCTGGCTTACGCGTTTGGAATCTGGCAGATGCGTCGATGGGCTCTGCCTATGGCTTACGCGTATGCAGGCTGGGTCGTCCTGAATATGATCCTGTTTGGAGCCAGAAACGGCCTGACGCCGTTGGTCATAAATGTTCTGGCTATGGTTATCGGCATCGGGGTATCGTCCACCGCCGCAATTCTGCTTGGCAGGCGTAAAGCACAACTCACTTAGAGCCGGGGCGGGAACGACAGCGCCATTGACTATTGGACATCGACAGAACTCGTCGCTTCTGATTTCCGCCGCTTTGGAGCGGGCTCGGTTGCTCTGCGCGGGCGAAAGTGTAAAGAAGATGGCGACAAGAGCGATGGAAGAATGCGAGAAAAATCGCCTGGCACGCGCCATTTTGATCATCTGCCCGGTCGCGCGGAACGCCGCCACAGCGATACTGTGGCTCGCAATCGTGGCGATCTCCGCGCCGCTTGGCGTTGCAACCGTATCGGCACAGACCGCCGCAGGATCGATCACCGAACTGACCGGCACGGCGCATCTTCAGCGCGCAGGCGCGACCTCTATCGCGACGCTGAATATGCTGGTGCAGGCCGGCGACCGTTTGAACACTGACGCGAGCTCTTCTCTGACCATTGTCCTCACCGACGCCAGCCGGCTTCAGTTGGACGAGTCGAGCTCGCTGGTTATCGATGAGCATGTCCTCGGCCCCGGCGGCGGCCGGGCTGTCACAAAGGTCAGCCTGTTCAACGGCTTCGTACGTTCTTTCGTAAATCTGACCGCCGGCGGATCGACCAACTTCGAGGTTCATACGCCCAACGCGGTCGCCGCCGCGCGCGGCACCGACTATCTGACCGGCTACATGCCGGGAAGTACGCGCATCGGCTTTGCGGGATGCAACCGCTTCACCGACGTTGCGGTCTACGAGGGCACGGTGGGACTGTCGCAGGCGGCCACGCCCAACGGCGTCGAGGTGCCGATAACCGCAGGCTATGAGACCAGCGTCCCGTGCGGATTGGCGCCGTTGGCTCCTGGTCCGCTCGGACTTACGGGTGCGTTCGGCGGCAGCGGCAGTGCCGGAAACCATGTGCTTGCCCCGGCTCCGATAGGCGCGCCGCCGCCGTCATGTCCGCCGTGCCCCGGGACATAGAGGAGACTATCGTTCGTGGTCGGTGCGAACAGGTTCAGAACATGGAGGAAGATAGCAGCCGCGATCACCATGATGGTCGCCGCCGGCATGGTCGGCGTGAGCCGCGCTCACGCGCAGATCAGCAACCCCTTCCCCGATTTCTTTCAGCTCGAGAACCCTCTCCATGCCGAGGCCACGGTTTTCGGCGGCGGTTTTGCCAGCGACAAATACGGGACGATGCAGGAAGGCTTCCAGTTCGAGCAGACCGTGACGCGCTACATCGGCCTCTTTGGCCGGGCGACCGGCTACCAGCTCTGGATAGGACACGGCTTCGAGAGTCCGCTGAACCCGGACGCAGGCGCGCACTCCAGGCTGAACTTCGGGCGGCTGCAGGGCGGAATCGATTTCGCGCCGATGCAGAACGTCCATCTGTTCATTTCAGGCGGGCATGACGTTGGCGACAGCGACGCCTACACAATCGAGGGCGATCTGAGCAGTTGGCTCTTCGTGCGCACGCCCCATCCGCTCAGCCTCTCCTTCAGCGCGGTGCATGACTACCAGAACGGGGTCACGAGCGCCGAGATCGACCTGCAGGTCCTGCTGCTCACGCGCCAGAAATACATGCTGCTGGCAGGAGCGGGCGGCGCGATTTACGGTGGAGGCTTCGTCAGCGGCCTGGAGGGTCAGTCCGGTCCGGACCTCACCTTTTATTATCGCCCGTGGGGGTTCGGCTTCAGCCTGCAAGCCGGCTACGGCGACGCTCATCAATACGCGCAGCTCTCAGTCTTCAAGCAGTTCGGCTGGAGCGATTAGCTTTGGAGGTAAGCAGCAATGGCAACATTCGTGGTTCTGGCTCGCTATACACATCAGGGTGTCGAGCACGTGAAGGCTTCGCCCGAACGACTCGAGGCGGTCAAGAAGGCTTTCCATACCAAGGGCGCGGAGGTGAAGGCCTTCTATACCTTGATGGGTGAGTACGATTCGCTCCTGATTGTGGAGGCGCCGTCGGACGAGCTCATGGCGCAGCTTTCGCTCGGAGTGGAAAGCAAAGGCAACGTGCGCACCGAGACCCATCGCGCTTTCAGCGAAGCGGAGTTCCGCAAGATCGTGGCGGGAATGTCTTAGACCCGCGCACACAGGCGATAGCGCGCCGCGGCCGCAGCCTAGGAAAAGAGCCCGCGTGGCGGGGCTCGGGCTGCACCCGGCCCGACCCCGTAGCGGTGTTGCCCATCCGTCACCAGAAAGGCTTGCCCCGCCGCCGAATTTACAAACCCCAGTGATTTCAAGACGTTAAGAGTGCAGCAGAAGGGATTTGAACCCTCGACCCCCACGTTGCCACCCCTTCTATCAATGGGGGAGCCGTCAGCGCGGCGTTACGTGAAACATGGTCGAGCTACCCAAAATACGCTCTCTCGAAATGGCTCTTGGATGGCTTTCAGAGCCATTCTAAGCCACCTCTCAGCCGATTAGTCAGTCGAGTTCGGGTAGCTCGTAGACTCGCACGTCCCGCGTGCTCCAAGCTTCGATGACCTTGTTGATGGTATCGGGTAGCTTCGCAATCACTTCCAACGCCGATCCGAACAGTTCGTCCTGAATGGCTGGTCTTACGTTAGGCACGATGATCACCAATCCTGGATCGAGGGCGCTCTTCTCAACTAGCCGCCTGAAGTCCCTGGCGTTGTTCGTGACGAACACGAACTCTTCTTTCATAATCAGGTCGCGCAGTTGGTAGTCTTTCGCGCCTGCCTTCCCGAGTTCGACGACGTGGTGCGCCTAATATCCGGCAGCACGTGCGATTTTGACGAGCCCTTTGTGAAGGCACTCGTCAACCAGGAACCTCACGCAGCGGCCTCATTCGCGTGCCAAGGATGCTTCGGCGGGCGACCGCGACGTGGGTATGCCCTCGCGTAGATACGCGCGAGGTCCAGATTTTCGCGCTTGAGCGTGGGATATCCGGATAGAATTTCTTCTTCGCCGGCTCCTTGATCCAGCAGGTCGGAAATCAGGTAGACCGGGATTCGGGTCCCCCGAATAACCGGCTCACCGCCGCGAATCTCAGGATCGCGGACCACCATCCGGCGCGCACGCTCAAGCCGCGAAAGGCTTGTGCGCACCTGCGCGGCGATAGCTCGAAAGTCAACCACCAGCCCGGCGAATGACAGGCTGCGCAATGCGGTCCTGCCACTCTGCCAGCAGGCAAGAATTGACCGGCGAAGCTCCTCTTTGGCCCTGCCCGTAAGTTTTACCAGGCGAGGGTCAAACCCCTTGATCATGATCAGATAGAACAGGTCCGGCTCGGTCAGCGCTCTGGCCCTGCTCTTTCGGCCGCGCACCAACGGTCCCTCGTCAATCGCCTTTTGGACTGCGCGAACCGAAACTCCACTTACCACCGCCGCTTCCGACGGACTGAATGTCTGCTGCTCGTTCATGCGAAATCTATCCCTCCCATGGGATCAATTATAGCGGATCGCATGCCGATCGGGTAGCCGGACTTCAGCGGATGAACCGCGGACGGCGAAAATTGGTGGAGCAGAAGGGATTTGAACCCTCGACCCCCACGTTGCGAACGTGGTGCTCTCCCAGCTGAGCTACTGCCCCACCGAATGAGGGAAATTCACGCCAGCGACCTTAGATAAGCCCGCAAGCTATCAGCGAGATCGGGCCGTTTCAAGCCGAGGCCGATCTGCGCGACCAGGAAGCCGGTGCGGTCGCCCAGGTCGTAGCGGGTACCCTCGAACTCGTAGCCGAAAAACTCGCGGCGCGCGCAGAGTTTGAGCAATGCGTCGGTGAGCTGAATCTCGCCGCCGGCGCCCGGCTGCGTGTCGCGCAGCAGGTCGAAGATCTCGGGCGTGAGTACGTAGCGGCCGATAATTGCGAAGTCGCTCGGCGCATCCTCGGGCCGCGGCTTCTCGACCATCCCGGTCAGCCGGTAGAGCCGGCCCTCGACGCGATCCACCTTGACTATCCCGTACTTGGAAAGCTCGCGCTTCGGAACCTTGAGCAGCGAAAGCGCGGGCGCGTCGCGACGCTCGGCCACGTCGAGGATTTGTCTGAGGCACGGGCGCGGTGCGTCGATGATATCGTCGGGCAGGACTACCGCGATCGGCTCGCCGGCGGCGAAATCGCGCGCCTGCATCACCGCGTGGCCGAGCCCGAGCGGCGCGCTCTGCTCGACCGCCGTGATTCGCGCGAGTTTGCTGCTGGCCCTGACTATCGCGAGCAGGTCGCGTTTGCCGCGCTCTTCGAGATATCGCTCGAGTTCGGGCGCGGGACGAAACTGATCGATCGCCAGCGTGCGTCCGGGATTGATCACGATCGCGATGTCGTCGATTCCGGAGGCCGCGATTTCCTCGACGATCACCTGGATCGCCGGAGTGTCGACCACCGGCAGCAGCTCCTTGGGTATCACGCGCGAGGCCGGCAGCATGCGAGTGCCCCAGCCGGCCGCAACCACAACGGCTTTACGAACCTTCATTCTGTTCCTGCGACGGGGTTGGCTAGCGGGCGAGTTTGCGTTGCTCGCGCGCTTCCTGGTCGGACTTGCATCCGATACAGAACGTGGTCACGGGCCGCGCCTTGAGCCGCTCGATTCCGATTTCGCCGCCACATTCGTCGCATCGGCCATAGCTCCCGTCGCCGATTCGGTCGAACGCCTCGTCGATCTTGGCCAGCAACTTGCGCTCGCGGTCGCGCAGCCGAAGCTGGAAGTTGCGATCGGACTCGAGCGTGGCCCGGTCGGTCGGATCGGCGAACGGCTCTTCGGGCTTCCTGTTCATCGAGCCGACCGCCCGCTCCGCCTCGCTCAGGATTTCACGCCTGCGCGCGTCCAGAAGGTGGCGGAAGAACTCCAGCTCCCTTTGCCTCATGTGTAAGCCGGGATCCAACCGGGTTTTCGATCCTAACTTGTGGCATACTCTCGTGTAAAGCAGAGATGATGAAAACCGCTTATCTCGATGCGTTCTCGGGGCTGAGCGGCGACATGATCGCCGGCGCGCTCCTGGATTGCGGCGTGGAGCTCGCCGCGCTGACGCGCGCGCTCGATTCGCTCCCGATACGGGGCTATCGCGTTGCGACGCGCCGCAAAATCGTGAGCGGAATCTCGGCGACCAAGTTCGACGTGGAGGTGCTCGAGCCGCAGCCCGAACGCCATCTCGGCGAGATTCGCGCGATGATCGAGGCCAGCGACCTGCCGCCCGCGGTCAAGCGCGACGCGAACGCGATATTCGGCGTACTCGCGGACGCGGAGGCGAAAATCCATCACACCAGCGCCGAGGAGGTCCATTTTCACGAGGTCGGAGCCGTCGATTCGATCGTGGACGTGGTCGCGTCGGCCTGGGGCTTCGACCGGCTGCGCGTCGATCGGATTCTGGTCTCGCCGCTGCCGATGGGATCGGGATTCGTCCGCTCGGCGCATGGCGTGATCCCGGCTCCGGCGCCCGCGACCGCAGAACTGCTCGCCGGCTTCGCGGTGCGGCTCGGTGACGGATCATCGGAGATGGTCACCCCGACCGGCGCCGCCGTCCTCAAGGCGCTCGCGCGTCCGGCGCCTATCCCGTGCGCGTTCGAGATCGAAAAAATCGGCTACGGCGCCGGCACCAAGGAATTCAGCGATCGGCCCAACGTGCTGCGCATCATAATCGGCGCGGAGCGCCAGGGATTTGGGTCCGACGAGATGGTCGAGATCGCGGCCAATATCGACGACCTCAACCCGCAGATCTACGATCATCTGGCGGAGCGGCTGTTCGCCGCCGGCGCGCGCGACGTGACGATTACGCCCACGATCATGAAGAAGGGCAGGCCGGGCGTGACGCTCGCGGTGATCGCCGAAGCGGCGATCCGCGAGCGGCTCGCAGACCTGCTGTTTACCGAGACCTCTACGATCGGAATCCGGTTCCATCCGGTGGCACGCCTCAAGCTCAATCGCGAGATCGTCAAGGTGGCGACCCGATGGGGCGAAATCGGGGTCAAGGTTTCCGGCCCCGACGGCGGCGCGCCCCTCACGGTTGCGCCCGAGTACGAGGATTGCCGCCGCGCCGCGCTGGAGCATCGCGTGGCCCTTCGCCAGGTGATGGAGGACGCGCTCGCGGCGGCGCGCAAGCAGCTTGGCTGACGCCGCGGCCGACATCGCATCAACTCTCCTGGTCAACGAGATTTTCTACAGTATCCAGGGCGAGTCGACGCACGCCGGACGCCCGTGCGTGTTCGTGCGGCTGACCGGATGCAATCTGCGCTGCGACTGGTGCGACACCGAGTACGCCTTCAGCGAAGGGCGCCGGATGACCGTCGATGAGATCGTCGCGCAGGTGGACGCGTATCGCTGCCCGCTGGCCGAGATTACCGGCGGCGAGCCGCTGTTGCAGGACGCAGTCCATCCGCTGATGCTCGCGATGCTCGGGCGTGGGCTCAGCGTGATGATCGAGACCTCCGGCGCGAGCGACGTGAGCCGAATCGATCCGCGCGTCATCAAGATCATGGACCTCAAATGTCCCGGCAGCGGCGAGTGCGAAAAAAATCTGTGGAGCAACCTGGACCATCTCAGTGCGCGCGACGAGGTGAAGTTCGTGATCGCGGACCGCGACGACTACCAATGGGCGCGCGACGTGATGCGAAGCCGCGCGCTTGCCGAGCGCGTCAATGCGGTGCTCTTCAGTTGCGCGTTCGGCCGCCTGGAGCCGGCCCGGCTGGCGGCCTGGATGCTCGAAGATCGCATCCCGGCGCGCTTGCAGCTCCAAATCCACAAGCATATCTGGCCGCCAGAGGCCCGCGGCGTATGAAGCCCGAACCGGAGACTTGGTGACTTCGCGGGATTGTGTTTAGACTTGGCGGCTGGATGGCTGCCCCACTGATCAGCGAAGTCCTGCCCGATTTGCTCGAGGAGATCATCTTCGTCTTGCGGCAGACCGACGCCGCCGGGCTCGAAGAACAACTGCGCGCGCTCAGAATCGAATCGATCTGCGACTGCGGCGACGAGAACTGCGCGAGCTTCGCGACCGCGCCGGCGGTGAAGGTGAGCCGGGTGGTCGAGCTGCAGGCGATGGAAGGCTTTCTGATCATCGACCTCAACGCTGCCGACGAGATTTGCTTTGTCGAGGTGCTCGGCCGCCCCGACGTCAAGTACCTGCTCGAAGAACATTACGGCGCGACAACCTGAAGCGTGCGCACCGTGCCGGCCGCGTCCGCCGTCCTTGGCGCCAGCGCGGACCTCCAAAGAGGACTCGCACATTTCCTATTCGAGGTTCGCGCCCTCACCCGGCCTTCGGCCGGCCTCTCCCGGAGGGGGGGCTTTGCCCTAAAAAGCACCCTATCGCGATCTTTTTGGTGACGGGCGGCGGACTTTTGGGGCAGATTTGCGCGCGGTCGCTTTAGCTTCCTGAAGTTGCTCGGTCAGGAGCTTCGCTAGGTAACTTTCCATTTTGTCTATATTGAAGTGGCCGTCTTCCCACGCCTGATCGGCGGCGCGCAGCGCTTCGACATATGCAGTCCGATCTTCGCGAATCCGCTCGGGCACAATTTTGCGCCCGGGTAGCAAACGCCCTTCTCGGGCGCACAAGAGATAATAGCAGGTCGCCCGAGCAGTTCGCCCATTGCCCTCGATGAATGGGTGCACCCAGTTCAGCCGCCACAGGCCATAAGCCGCAAGCTGCGTTGAAGTCAGCGCGAACCAATTCTCATGGATGAAGGATATTAACTGATCCATGAGATGGGGGACTTCCTTGAAGTGTGGCGGAATGTGGTTTCCAACGTAGACAGGTTGCTCGCGAAAGCGGCCACCAAATTGAGAAATCCCCGCAACGGCAACATGGTTTAAGGCCCATAATGCGTACTTGTCGAGAGCGCTGGGGCCTTGTTTCAGGCCGATTTCTACAAAAGCCGTGAGAAGATCGTATTGGCGAGCAAGGTTCTTCTCCTGAAGTCTGGCGAAGAGGTCCTTGTCTTCGCCTTCCAGTACAAGCATCGAATCTGTTTCGGGGTGTATTCCGTTCGATTCAGTCTTGCCTCATCCGGAATCGCTTCGACGCCAGACGAGCGGACTCTTTTGTGATGGTGGACCCTACAGGAGCGTTTCCATATACGAAACTGATCCGTTGTTCCGCCAACTGCTTGTCCGTTACCTTCAAACGACTCGTCGCCTCGCGAAGCCGATCAAGCTCCGGATGAGACGGTGGAGGACCAAGAAATACTTTCCGTGCGGCCATGTTTAAATCCTCCTGCTCCACACCCCAAAAATGTTGAATGATATATACCTTAATTATAAGTCCGCTCAATCCTCGTTTCACGCGGCTCCTTTGCACGCCTGCGCCGTGCTGCTGACCCGGCCAGCCCCGAGCCATCTGTCCGAGTCTTCAAGGTAGTAGAATATTCGCCCACGCTTGATGAACTTTGGCCCGTTTCCCTGCCATCGCTTCACCGCCAAAGTCTTCACCGATAGCCCGACATAAGCCGCTGCGCTCCTTGCGTTCATGCGCCCGTCTGGCAAAACCTCAATGTTCTTAGGCATTTGGCATCCTGCGGTGGAAAATGAGTGCAGTTTTTTGAGGCGATGTATTGCAAGACAGCACAACATATATCAAATAAGACGAGAGGTTGACGGAACTTCCGAGACAGCGGAGACGCAAATGAACGATCATTGGGAAGCGACAGCAGCAGATTCCGATCAGCCACGAACCGGCAGGGGAGGAAAACTCGCTCGATCGGTGACGGTAACGGTTCGGTTCGATCCTAGACTGCATTATTTGGCGGAGCTTGCCGCCCGCAAGCAGCGACGCACGTTGTCGAGCTTTGTCGAATGGGCGATCGAGGACACGTTGGGGCGACTGAACATTTACGAGGGCTGGGACGGCCGCGGACACCAGGTGGCGTACAGCTTCAATTACGCCGCCACAGAACTGTGGGATGTTGACGAAGCGGATCGTTTCACGAAACTCGCCTTTCGCTATCCCGACCTGCTTACTCACACCGAGCAAGTCGCATGGAAATTGATCAAAGAGAATGGATTGCTTTGGCGAGGGAACTATAGCGGGACCGAAAACCGGTGGACTTGGGTTGCCAAAGAACCCGGACTGATTGCGGAGCGACTTCACGAACACTGGGACACATTCAAAAGAGTGGCCCGTAGCGAAGCGGACAAATCGGAACTCCCCACATGGGCCGAGTACAAGGTCGAGTCGCCGCCAATAGGAGAGGACGACGAACCGCCCAACGAGGAAGATTAAGGCATATGAGGTGTCGGTGGGGGTGTAGCTCAGCCCAGTAGAGCGGGACTCTGCAAAAGTTCGCGTCCCCGGAGCGAAGCCGGGAACCCCACCAATCTTGGATATTGCGGTGTTGCGGAGCGGATTTCAACGGGAAGCTGTCGTCTGTTTCGGCTTGTCCCATCTGGGCGATTTGCATTTCGGACAAACTGTGGGCCGTTCGCCATTGCGCGGCAACCATTCGTGCCCGCAGCGGCATCGGCACCCATCCAGCTTGGCCATGCCAATCGGCTTCGCGTCTTTCGCCATTCGCCAATACCTCTCGTATCTACCAATACTCGATACGACTGGTATTGACAAGTACCCCCATTTGGATATACAAGTAGTATATACCAATGGGCGGATACGCGACGATGGACGCACGGCAAGCACGGGGACTCCAAATCGCGAACACGGCCAAGATCACCAAACGCGATCACGGTACATGGATCGTGCCATCGCAATCGGACAAAGGGCGCTACGCCGTTACTATCTCGAAGGCGGCAAGTTCTAGACTTACCCTGACTACGAGTTGCGCCGGCAGCCCTGCAAACACCTTTACGCCGTGCAATACGTTCTGTTCCGTGAGACCACCATCAACAGCGACCGCGCGACGGTCAAGGAACCTGCCGCCGTGCGCGTTACGTATGCGCAAAACTGGCCGGTCTACACGGAGGGAGAGGCGAGGACTCGGTCCCAGACGGGCGTCAGGCGTTTGCCTCGTGCGAGCGTGCGGAGCATCTCTATCTCAGAGAATCGCACCGGGGACCACCAATGACCGCACTCACGCCGCAGGCCGGGATTGATTACTCCGCAGTCGCGGAGAATTACGATCGCTCGCGGCAGGCCGAGCCTGCGATCGCGGCAGCGCTATGCGACGCGCTCGCCACGATGCGCGCGCGGACCGTGCTTGAGATCGGCGCGGGCACCGGCAACTACACCGCCGCGATCGCCGCGGGCGGCTTCGAGCGCGGCCTCCGAATAGTCGCGGGCGATCGCTCCGCGCAAATGATCGATCGCGGACGGACCAAGGCGCGCGCTCGATGGATCATCTTCGACGCGCTGACACTTCCCTTCAAAGACGCCTCCTTCGACGCCGGAGTGGGCGTGAACGTGTTGCACCATCTCGGCGAGCCCGGCACGGCGCTGGCCGAGCTGCGGCGGGTGGTGCGGACCGGAGCCGTGCTCCAGGCAGTGGTGCGCGAGAATCTCGCGACGCTCTGGTACCGCCATTACTTCCCCGAGATGGACCGCATCCTGATTCCGATCCATCCGCCGCTCGGCGGATTGATTGGCGCGCTTTTGCGCGCGGGGTTCGACTCGGTGACGGCCGCGCCGGTGCTTTATTCGGGCAGCGGCGATCTCACCTTCGAGTCGGCGTCGAGCCGTCCCGAGTTGCTGTTCGACGGGGGCTTCCGCGATGCGACCTCGGGGTTTCGACGGCTCGGTGCTCAGGCCGTCGAACGCGGGCTTGCCGCGCTCGCGGCGGACCTTCAGTCGGGACGGTTCGCTGCTATTCGTGCGCGCTTCGAGAGCGATCACGCCTCCGCTGGCGACTGCGTGATCCTGCGCGCGCAAATTCGCCAGAGTCCCTGGCGCGCGTAGCGGCAGGCGCACTCATTTCTCATCGATGCTCGCGCGGAGAGAATTGCCTTTCGCGGCGCGATCCGAGCGCGTCTCCATCGAAGTCGATCTGCACGCATCGGCCGCTGTGGTAATCCAGATCGAGCAGGATGTAGCGCACTGCCCGGCGCTTGACCTCGCGGATCAGCGCGGCGATCGAGTCGCGATCGGCCGCCGCGATCGAGGCGATTTCGGCGGCTGAGAGCTTGCTCGTCCGGCAGAACTCGCGCGCCAACTCGTCGCTGGAGAAGGCCAGCACGCCTGCCCAGGCGGTGTCTTTTTCCTCGAAGACGATTAGCGCACCGCTACGATCGAGCAGGAAGTGGAGCTCCGTGAAATCGGGCGTGCTCAAACCGTCTCGACCTTGAGCTCGCCGCGGCGGATCGCCCTCGCCCGCTCCCGCACCAGCGCGGGATAGCTGTAGTAATGCTCGCCTGAAAGGCGGAGGAACGAATCGAGGTCGACTTCGTCGAGCTCCAGGCCGGCGATTTGCTTTTCGGCCGCGGCGCGATCGGGCGCTCTGACGATAGTGTCGTACAGCGCGCGAGTCTGTTCGGACTGAAAATCCTCGCGCGCCGGCACAGCGTCGTCGTCGATTTTGCCGGCGTGAAGATTGTCCAGGATGAACCGCAACGCCTTCAGCTCGTGGCGGAGCAGGTCGACTCGTTTGAGCGGGCGGGAATCCATCGCGATCAGCCTATCGCCGCCAGTTCGAGGGAATCAACCGAGCGCAGTTTCTGACTACAGTTGCTCCTTTTCCTCGACGGCGCGATATTCCGCTTCGCTGAGCGCCTGCGCTTTGCGAGTGCCGTGCCGATCGTAAAGCTCGAACAGCGCAGATTTGTGCGGACGCACCTTGCCGAGCGGACACTTTGCCCAGTCCTCCTGCGACTCGTCACAGTAGCCCATCCGGTTTTCGCCGCATTTGGGCTGCAGAAAGATCGCGATCTCGGGCAGAACTTTTTTGATCTCCGCGCGCATCAGCGCGACCATCCGGCGTATCTCCCATTGCGCGCGCACGCACAGGCGCAAATCGCAGATGTGGAGCATCTCGGCGAAGTTGACCATCACATGGAAGTTGGTCGGCGCCGCGTTGGGCAGTACAAATCGCGCGTCCTCGGCGGGAATTCCGGCCTTGAGCGCGCGCGCGTATAACTCGGAGGTTCGCGACAGCAGCTCGGAAAATTCATCTTCCATTCCGGCGCGCCGCCACGATTCGGGCAGCACGAAGGCGAGCTTGTCCTGCTTGAATTTCACGTAGCGCTGGCTCTGCTGCTCGAAGCTGATCCCGATCCGATGGCGGACCAACTGATGCGATAGCGAGCGCGAAACTCCCGCGATACCGAACCAGAACACGACCTGCTCCAGCGGCGAGGCGTGCCCGGTCTGCAGCCGCTGCTGGATGAACTCGCGGATTTTCTCGTGGCTGATTTTCTCGGCCTCGATCTTCTCCCAGATTTCGATCGGCGTGTCGGCGGAGTAACAGGTGCGGAAGGCGGCGTAGAGTTTTTCCAGCGGCGCCCGGGCGTAGTCGATCAGCTTGACTTGCATCCGCGCCTGACTATTCACTGCTCGCTCGCTCTCCAGCATCCAATGACATCATAATCTCCCACTCTAGCCCAAGCTCCTGGCGGGTCGCATCTCTGCCGTCCGCTCTTGTCCACATCGCCGAGATTGCGCGGGCGCTCGCGGGCTGCAAGATTCGCCGGTGATGGCCTCGACAGTGGAGCAACTTTATGCGCGCGTTCTGAGGCCGATTCTCTTTCAGCTTGACGCCGAAACGGCCCATAGACTCACACTGACCTTGCTCGCCGGAGTGCCGATCGGGATGCGCCCGCACGACCCGCCCGAACTGCGCATCCAGCTATGCGGCCTCGATCTGATCAACCCGATCGGATTGGCTGCCGGGATGGACAAGGAAGTGAAAGCCGCGGGGGCATGGCAGGCGATGGGCTTCGGATTCGCCGAGTTCGGAACGATTACGCCGCGTCCGCAGCCCGGCAACGCCACGCCGCGGATGTGGCGGATTCCGGACCAGCGCGCGCTCGTCAACCGGTTGGGCTTTCCGAGCGCCGGGATGGAGCCGGCGGCGCATCGTCTGGGCAGGCTTCGGCGTGCCGGCCTCAAGATGCGCGTCGGCGTGAATCTCGGGCCGAATCGCGAGACGCCACGCGAGCGCGTCGCCGAAGACTACGCCGCCCTGATGCGCACGCTTGGGCCGCTCGCTGATTTTGTGGTGGTGAATCTGAGCTCGCCGAACACGCCGGGGCTCAGGGAATGGCAAGCGCCCGAACGGATGCGCGAGATTTTCGCGGCCCTCAGATCGTCCGCGGCCTCGTCCGCCGGCCCGGTCCTGATAAAGATCGCCCCGGACATAGAAGCGCCGATGCTGGAGCGAATCTGCGCTGAGGCGCTCGCGCTCGGGGTCAGCGGGATCGTCGCGACCAACACCACGATCGCGCGCGAGGCGGTCGGCGTGACCGCTTCGTACGAAGGCGGTCTGAGCGGCGCGCCGCTTCGCGAGCGGGCGCGGGGCGTGATTCGCGATATCTACCGGCATACCAGGGGCAAGTTGCCGATTATCGGGGTCGGCGGCGTCGCGAGCGCCGAGGATGCATACGGTCATATGCGGGCGGGCGCGAGCGCGGTGGAGCTATACACGGGTCTCGTATACGGGGGGCCGGGTTTAGTCGCCGCAATCAAGGCCGGGCTGGCTCGCCTGCTGAGGAGCGACGGGCTACGCTCGATCGGCGAAGCGGTCGGACGCGACGCCTGAGCAGGCGCCGGTTCGCGATTCGGACCGCCGGAGGAATCATGACTTCAGATCGGGAGCAGGCGCAGTCGTACTTGGCCGACGCGCGATGGCTGCGGGAGCATCGTCGCGACCGGTCGGTGGTGCTGATCGATACGCGCGCGTCTGCGGAGTATTGGGCGGGCCATCTGGCCGGAGCGCGCCACTTCGATCCGTTTCCGTTCCACTACTACGACACCAGCGAGAAGGGACTGCGCGAATTCCGCGCCCAGCTCGAATGGATCTTTTCGGCGCTCGGAATTACCGGCGCCGAAACCGTGGTCTTCTACGAGAAGGATTCCGGGATGCGCGCCACGCGCGGCGCGTGGGCGCTGGAATACATGGGCCATCGCGCGGTGCGAATTCTCGACGGCGGTCTCAAGGCGGCGCCGGAGGAGCTGGCAACGAGCGCCGAGCCGTTCGCGCCGAGCGCATTTTCCGCCTCGCCCCGCGACCAGACGATAGCTTCGTACGATTACATCCTGAAACGTATCGGCCGCCGCGACGTATCGATCTTTGACGTTCGCAGCGACGCCGAGTACTACGGCGAAAACGTCCGCGCCCGGTTCGGCGGAGCGATCCCCGGAGCATTTCACCTCGAATGGACCAATGCGCTCGATTCCAACGGAGCATTCAAGCCGGCCGCCGAGTTGCGCGCCGGGTTCGAGAAGCTCGGGCTTCATCCCGATACCGAGGTGATCCCATATTGCCAGGGCGGTTATCGCGCGGCGCACGCCTACTTCGCGCTCAAGCTGGCCGGATATCAGCACGTGCGCAACTACATGGGCTCATGGGCGGAATGGGGCAACCGCGACGACCTGCCAATCGAAAGGCCGAAACGCCCGCGATGAGTCCGCGCGCTATCGCAACGAGCCGGGGTCTGCAAACTTGCGCCGGTTTCCTGCTATCGTTTCCTGCTATCTTGTAGCAATGGGTATTCGCTGGATGGGCAACAAGGCAACGGTTGGGTTGATCGCACTATTGCTGCTCGCGGCCCTGCCGGAGGGCGGATGCGGCAATTCGGGCTTTTTCACGGTTCCGGCATCGTCGTCGGGTTCCGGCGGGAACGGCGGCGGCGGTGGCAGCACCGGCGGGGTCGGCTTCGCCTACGTAACAAACTTCGACGGCAATGTCTCCGAGTTCAAGCTCAGCAGCACCAACGGTTCGCTGAGTCTCCTGGGTACGATTTCGGCAGGCTCGGCCAACGGGCCGGTCGGTATCGCCGCGCACCCATCGAACAATTTCCTCTACGTGGTGAACTTCGCCGACAGCCTCGTCCACCAGTACAGCGTCAATACGAGCACGGGCATGCTCACTGCGATCGGAACGGTATCGACCGGGTCGGGCGGCGGACCGAACTCAATCGCAGTCGATCCGTCGGGCAGCTACGCTTACGTGACGAATCAGAACACCGGCACGATAGCGCAGTACTCCATCGCCTCGGGCGGCACGCTGACTTTGATCGGAACCACCAGCGGGCTCAATTCGCCGCAGGGGATAACGGCCAACAGCGGCTTCGTGTTCGTGGCCGAAACCGGCGCCGGGATGGTCGACTCGTTCAGCATCGGGTCCACCGGGTTGCTCACTCTGGTCAACCGGGTAGAGATCGAAGGAACCTCGTCGGGAAGTCCGAGTCAGGTCGCGCTCAATCCGGCCCAAGGCATTCTCTACGCCACCGACTCGGCAAACGGCATGGTCGTGGTCTTTGTGATCCAAACCGGCGGCGTGCTGGAATTCAACGGCGCCTTCAGCACCGGAACCTCGAGCGATCAGCCAATCGGGGTCGCGGTCAGTTCGGGCGGAAACAATCTCTATACGGCCAACTTCACCGCCGGCACGATATCGGAATACGCCCTCACCCAGAACGGAGCCGTCCCGGAGGCAAGCGGGAGCGTCACGGGCCTCAACAATCCCACTGGCATAGCGGTCAATTCAGGCGGCAACCTGGTCTATGTAACGAATCAGGGCAACGGCACCGTGAGCGCGTTCAGTGTCAGCGGGTCCCTCCAGGTGCTGAATTTCATCGGTTCGGTCAATACGCAGTCCAACAACAGCGCCAGCAGCACCCCGAAATTCATCGCGCTGGTGCCGTAGCGTTCCGAGTCAATCGAACGCGCGCGATACTGTCGCGGCGCGCCCGAGAGATCGTGACCGCTTACGATCTGTTGCGGCTGTGGACGAGGAGTTGGCGGAGTTTGGCGGGGTTGATGGGTTTTTTGAAGATCGCGCCTTCGAGTCCGTGCATCCGGCTGCGTTTGATTATGTGATCGCGATCGTAGTAGTACGCGGTCATCAGGATCACCGGCATCGCGGGCAGCTCTTCCTTGACCCGGGTGTAGAACTCGTAGCCATCCATCTCGGGCATCACTACATCCGAGATCACCGCATCGATCTTCATATCGTGCAGCAGGGTCAGCGCCTTGCTCGGGAGCGTGGCGGTGTGCACGACGCATTGTTCCGCCCGCAGCAGGTCGGCGAGCGAATTGACCACCGAGACGTCGTCGTCGAGCACCAGCACCGACATCCCGCGCAACGGCAAGTCGCCGGGGGTGCGATCGGCGTCTTGCTCCGCGGCGCGAATCTCGGGCTCGCGTGGCGCCAGGTCGGCCATCTTCTTTCCGGCCAGATAGTCGCGAGTCTGATAGACGCCCTTGCGCGAGATCTCGTCCAGCCGTTGCACGATGGCCTGCACGCGCCGGATAGCGGCCCGGATTGAATCGAGCCGCTCGCGATCGGCGGCAAAGTCGGCCTGGTTGAAATGAGACTCCAGCGAGCGCGTGACCAGCTCCAGGTTGTTGGTCATCGACTCCAGCGGATTATTGATCTCATGGGCGAGGCTCACCGCGATCTCGCCGGCAGTGGCAAGCTGCTCGCGAAGCCGCATCCGGCGGATGTCGCGCGCGAAACCGATCGAGCCGATTTCGACTCCCTGTTCGTCGCGGATCAGCGAGCCCGAGATTGCAACCGGTATCGGCTCGCCGCTCTTGCTGCGAAAGGTGGTCTCGAAACTCGAGATTCGCCCGGCGTCCTTCGATTCGCGCATCGCCTTCATTACCCGGCGCGCTTCCTCCACTGACGGGTAGATGCGGGTGAGCTTCTCGCCGATGATCTCGGCGGAGTTGTAGCCGAGGTTCTGGCGGGCGCCGTCGTTGTAGTAGATGACGATACCCTCGCGGTCGACCGCGATAATGATGTCCGGCGAGCTTTCGATCAGACGCTGGAGGTATGCCTGGTCCAGGGTCATTGCGGTTCTGCACGCGAGCGGAGACGAAACTTCGGCAGCGCGATCTCGTCGCTGAGCTGTTCGAACACCACCTCGACCGGCATCCCGCACCTGATCTCGTGCGGCTTTACGCCCACCACGTTCGAGACCATCCGGGCGCCCTCTTCGAGCTGAACCACCACCACCGCGTAGGGGACCTCGGCGGCGAAACCCGGATGATAGACCTGATGCATCACGTTGAAGCTGAAGACTTCACCGCGGCCGCTGACCGGCGCCCACGAAGCGGCGGTGGCGAGACAATCCGGGCACAGCCCGCGCGGAGGAAAGCGGAATCTGCCGCAACTATCACATTTCTGTACAACAAGTATGCCACGGCGGGCAGCCTCGAAAAACGGCGCGAGCGCGGGCGTGACGCCCGGAATCGGTTTGCCGGTCTCCAGCATCAAATTCGCTTACTCCCGCTCATGACCGGCAACCCGGTCTCAGCTTCGGCTTTCAAACCTGGTTACCCGAACCAACCACCAGCGTGGAGTGGGTCGAGAGGATTCCGCCGTTGCCCGATACCAGTCCAAGCTCGCGCCGGGGCAACTGGCGCTTCCCCGCCTCGCCACGCACTTGTATTACCGCCTCGCAGATCGGCGTCATGCCCCACATATAGAACGAGCTGAGTTGGCCGCCGCCGGTGTTGACCGGAAGCGAACCGCCCGGCCCGATCCGGCCGTCGGCGACGAACGCCCCGCCTTCGCCCTTGCGGCAAAACCCGTAGTCCTCGAGCGTCACCAGCACGGTGAAGGTGTAGCAATCATAGAGCTCCGCGAACTGGATATCTTCGAGCTTGACGCCGGCCATCCGGAACGCGGTTTCGCGGGCGATCGGCGCGCCCGAGGTGAGGGTCTCCAGCGGGTCGCCGCCGGCGTGTCCCTGACCCATGCCGAGGACATAGACGGGCGGCTTCTTCAGGTCCCGCGCACGCTCGGCGGAGGTGACAATCAGGCAGAGCCCACCGTTGGATACCAGGCAGCAATCGTAGAGATGAAACGGCTCCACCACCCATCGCGAGCCGTGATAGTCCTCCATCGTCATCGGCTGCCCGTACATCTGCGCATCCGGGTTCAAGTTGGCCCATGCGCGCTGCGCTGTCGCGATCGCGCCCAGATGCTCGTTGGTGGTGCCGTAGAGATGCATGTGGCGGCGCGCGACGAATGCGTAGGTCGCGTTCACGCCGAACAGACCGTACGCCGCCTCGAGATTGCGACCGAATCCGTAGGCGTTGGCTGAGCCACCGGAGGCCTTGGCGGCCTTGGGCGCGGGCGGTTTGAGTGGAGCGTCGGCAAACACGCACGCCACCACCTCGGCCATGCCGGCTGAGATCGACTGCACTGCATGCATCACCATCGCGGCCGCAGTGGCGCCGCCGAGATTCATGGTGGCAGTCAGGCGCAGGTTTCTAAGCCCCATCGCCTGCTGCACGTCGAACGAGGCCATCGGGTTGCCCATCCAGGTGATCCCCGGATTCACCAGCATCCCGTCCAGGTCGGAGCGCGCCAGCCCCGCGTCCTCGAGCGCGAGCTGTACGGCCTCGACTGCGAAGCCGAGCGCATGGGCATGGTCGTAATTCTTGCCCATCCGGGTGGCGCCTAGACCGGCAATCGCGCATTTTCCCCGAAGATCCATCGGACGCTACATCCTCCAGAGCATCGCGCGAGTCAATCTTTTGATAATAGCCCAACCTGGGCGGGGGTCACAGCAAGAACCGGGTGGCCACGGCTGAAAACGACTTCGCGAGCCGTGGGCTCCGTCTAATCCCCGTCCTAATCTTCGTGCTGATTCCCGCGCCAATCACGGTCCCTTGGCGGCTGGACCGATTGGCGCCGAAACGCGCCGTCGGTTCGAGCGTATGAATATCTTCATGGGCCTTGCCCCGGCTTGGTTGCCAAGGCCTGAATCTTGCCCGTAAAATGGAGCGATGGGAGATCGCAGATGGCCGGAGCGTTGACCTTCGAGGCGCTGGCGAGCCGCAACTACGTCCTTTCGAGCGCCGAAAACTTTGTCTTGTACGTTTTGTTCGAGGCGATTTCGGGAGCGCGCGGCGCCGGGGCCGGCGGCCGCCTGCCGCTCAACCTCGGCGTAGTGCTCGATCGATCGGGCTCGATGTACGACGAGCGCCGGCTCGAGTTCGTAGTCGAGGCCGTCAAGTTCCTGGTCGACAACCTCTCACCAGGCGACAAAGTGACGATCGTTGCGTTCGCCGACAAGGCGCAGGTGATCGCTTCGCCGGACACCGTTCACGACAAGGCGGCGGTCAAGCGCGCCATCGACGAGATCGATCTGCTCGACATCGGCGGCGGCACCAAGATGGCGCTCGGGATGGGCGCTGCGATCGACGAGGTCAAGAAGAATCTCGCTCCCGATCGGCTCAATCGCGTGCTCATCCTTACCGACGGTCAGACTTACGAAGAGATCGCCTGCGTCGATCTGGTCAACCAGAACCGCGGGCAGATGTCGTTTTCCGCAATGGGCGTCGGCGTAGAGTTCAACGAAAAGCTCCTGATGCGGATCTCGCAGGACTCCAACGGCAAGTATCATTTTATCGGCGATGCGGCCGAGATTCCCGGGATCTTCGACGACGAGCTGCAGGGGTTGCGCGCGATCACGGCGCGCAACGGACGGATCGAAGTGACGCTCGCGCAGGGCGTCCAGGTGCGCGAGGCGTTTCGCGCCAGCCCGGATATCTACGCGCTGGGCGCGCCGCTTCTGACCGACGATCGCAAGGTCGCGTATTCGGTCGGCGACCTTGAAGCCAATGTTCCCGCCTCGGTGCTGCTGACGCTGGTGTTGCCGCCCCGCAAGCCGGGCCTGGTGAGGATCGGCCAGAGCGCCTTCCATTACGAGGAGCCGGGCGCCGGCGAAAAATCGATCGAGACCGAAGTGACGGTCGAATACACCCTCGATCGGGCGCTGGCGAGTAAGGCCAATGGCCGCGTGATGAACCTGGTCGATCAGGTTTCGATCGCCAAGTTGCAAGCCAAGGCCGAAGAGGAGCTCAAGCTCGGCAACGTAGATCGCGCGACGCGGCTGCTCGGCAACGCGATTCAGGGCACGCAGCGGCTTGGCAACGCGAAAGCGACCCAGGCGTTGTCGGGACTGATGGACGAGATAAAGAAGACCCAGACGCTGCAGACCAAGGCGGCCAAGACCACACTCTTGCAAGCGCAAGCCGTGGTGCGAAAGACCCAGATGCTGGACCCGGCAGCGCTGGAAGCGCTCAAAGAAGAGAAGCCAGAGTAGTTTACAGTTTGCCGAAGACAGGGCCGGTCGATGAACCGGCCGGTTGGGGGCTGAAGACGATGATTAAGTGCGGCGAGTGCGGCTACGAAAACATGGACGGCCTGGATTACTGCGACGGATGCGGCGCCAAGATGGCAGCGAGCCCGGCGCCCGCCGGCGACGGCGCGACGGCGCCGGCTGCGGATCAACCCGCAGAGCCGGCTGCGGCGAGCGCGTCCGAAGCGCCCACCGGCGAAATAAAGCCTCCCGAGCCCGAGCCGGCGCCCGAAGGCGCCACGCCGCCTCCCGAGACTCCGCCACCGGCGGCTGCGCCTCCCGCTTCTGCGTCAGTGCCGCAGTTCAAGGCCAAATTCGAGGTCGTGCGCGGCGGCCGCAAGGGCCAGGAATTTCCGCTCGAAGGTGGCAACAGCTTTATCGGCCGTTGGGATCCCGAGACCGGCTCGTTTCCCGAGGTGGACCTCGAGCAGGATGATCCCGAGGCCAAGATTTCGCGCAAGCATGCCCTGGTTCGAATCGAGAACGGCAAGATCACGGTCGAAGACATCGGCAGTCTCAACGGAACTTACGTCAATCGCCAGCCGCGTCTGCAGCCGGGAACGCCGGTCGAGATCAAATCAGGCGACGAAATAATCATCGGCAAGACGTTCCTGAAACTGGTGGTCGAACCGATTTCGTAACGCGCCGGCTTCAACCACTGGATGCAGCCGTCGCGCGGCCGCATTTTCGATGCGCCCGGCAAAATTCTAAACCTGCGATGAAACCGGGCGAGCCCGTACCCGCCAGCCATTTGCTCGACGGCCGTTACCGGATCAACCGGGTAATCGGACAGGGCGGGATGGGGCGCGTATATCTGGCCAACGACATCCGGCTAGCCAACCGTCCGGTCGCCGTCAAGGAGATGATCGTCGACGCCGGCAACGAGCAGGAGAAAAAAGCGATCGAAGACTTCCAGCGGGAGGCGAGCGTGCTCGCGGCGCTGTCGCATCCGGGCATCCCCAATCTGTTCGACAATTTCATCGAGAACAGCCGCCATTATCTCGTGATGGAGTTCGTCGCGGGCGGCGACCTGCAGGCGATGCTCGACAAGCTCGGTGCGCGCGCCCGCATAGCGGAGCCCAGAGTGCTCCGATGGGCGCGCCAGATTCTCGACGTGCTGGTGTTTCTGCACGGCCAGCGCCCGCCGATCATCTATCGGGATTTCAAGCCGGGCAACATCATGATCGACATCCACGGGCGCGCGATGCTGATCGATTTCGGAATCGCGCGGTTCCTGCCGCCCGGCGGGCGCGGCACGCAGATCGGCTCGATCGGCTACGCGCCGCCCGAGCAATACATGGGCAAGGCCGAGCCGCGCTCGGACCTCTACTCGCTGGCGGCGACGATGCATCATTTGCTGACCGGGCGCGACCCGCAGTTGGAGCCGCCTTTCAGCTTTCCTCCCGTGCGCCAGCTCGCGCCCGAGGTCTCGCAGCGTACCGAACGGATCGTGATGAGCGCGCTGGACAAGGATGTCGCCAGGCGTCCAGTGTCCGCGAAGGAGATGCTCGATCTGCTGCCCGTTCCGCCCGAGGCGGACGCGGACGGAGCGTCGGTCGCCGGAACTCCGCCGCGAGCGGCGCCGTCGATCGCCGTGATGCCGACGATCGTGTTGTCCGAGCCGGTACCGGTTGCTCCGGCGTCGATAGCTCAAGTGCCCGCGCCAGTGAGCGGGTCGTCTTCGTCCTCGATGCCGACCATCGTCCTGACTAATCCGGCGCCGGCGGCGACTCCCACACCGGTTGCGGCTGGATCGGCGGCGGCCGCGCAGGAGATGATCTCCGGATTGAAAAGGCTGGCCCGGTTCGCCACGCCGCGCATCCTCAAGACGCCGTCGGTGCGAGTTGGATCTTCCTCGCCACGGGCCGGGGCCTCATCGACGGTCTCGTCGACGGCCAAGACTCAGGAGCTCAAGGGCAGCGCCGCAAAGCCGCCGAGCGCGCAGTTTGGGAACGCGGCAGACTCTTCCGCAACGCACGTTCACAAGCGAAGCTCAGGTGCGGCGCCCAAACCAAGCGCGCCGGTT
The DNA here is from genome assembly GCA_963749215.1 of uncultured delta proteobacterium. Taxonomy (GTDB): domain Bacteria; phylum Desulfobacterota; class Binatia; order Binatales; family Binataceae; genus CAVVMA01. The sequence goes on from CAVVMA010000013.1 coordinate 74,025, forward strand.
AAGAGGCCCAGCGCGGCGACGCCGCGATCACTGCGACCGCCGCCCGGCCTGGGCAATGCGCGCCCGGCTAATGGAAAATTCCCTGCGCCGCTCGACGGCCCCCGTCTGGTCTGCAAGGCAGAGCAGGCCGAGTTTGCGCTCGCGGCTGAAAGAATCGTGATTGGACGCGTGGCGGCCTCGACTGATGGCGCCGATATCGACCTCGACTTGTCGTCGCTCAAGCGCGGCGGCGAGCGAATCTCGCGGCGGCATGCGGAGATAGTCAGGCTCGGCAAAGACTACTTCATCAGGGACCTGGGAAGCCTCAACGGCACTTATATCGCGGGGCGTGGAAAGCTCGGCCGCGATCAACTCTACAAATTGAATGATCGCGACGAAGTGCTGCTCGGCGGCGCCAAGCTGGAGTTCCGCAAGGGCTGAGGGCAAGACATGATCACTTGTCCTCAATGCGGGTTCGCGGCCAACGACGACGCGAAATTCTGCGACCGATGCGGACAGGGACTGACCCGCGCCGTGGCGCCGCGGCCGTCTCTGCCGCCGCTCAAGTCCGGCGCCACCCTCAAAGGCGGCCTCCGTATCGTCGAGCTGCTCGGCGCCAGCTCTGACGAGAATCGATACCGCGCAACCCGCAGCCTCGGCGAGGGCAAGAGTGAGTGGGTCCAACTTCGCGAGCGAAGAGGCCCGGCCGTCGAGGCCGAGGCGAGCGAAGAGCCGCCTGCGCCGGAGGAGTCGGGCGAGCGGAGAGCGCGGCTTCGCGCGTGGAGGAAGATCCCAACGGCCCGCGCGCCAAGACCAAGGAGCTCAAACCGCTCCCAGCCGCGATCTCTCCAGCTCCGGCCGCCGACCAGGCCTCGCCGGACGCCGGCGATTCAACCGGACACCCTGATTTGCGTGCCGATGTGCGTCCTGAGATGCCTGCTGAAGTACCTGCCGCCGAGAGCCCATATGATTCGCCACAACCGACGGCATCCTCGCGCGCGGAGCCGATCATCCTGACTGATGCGGCAGTCGAAAGTGTCGCGGACGGCCCGCCCGCTTCCCAAGGTTCGCCGGCTGCTATCGCCGACGCCGGTGCCGACTCCGCCATCGCCTCGCCCCAGTCTCCTTCCGAGCCGGCCGACGATCTCGGCGAGGTCTTCGGACGAGTGCTCGGGCTCTCGCTTACGATCAAGCATCCGGCGTTCCAGTTGGCGCTCTCCGGATTCGCGCAAGACGGGCGAGTTTACCTGGTGTATCGCGACGAGAATCCAGTGCCACTTGCCCGCCGAACGGGCGGCATCCGAATGAGCGAGCCGGAGGCGATCGGCCTTGCGATACAGGTGTGCCAGGCGGTCTCGGCGCTCCATCGGCGGGGGCTCCGGGTCAACGACATCTGCCCGCAATCGGTGGTCGTCGCGAGCGACGGCCGGGTGAAACTCACCGGACTCGATTACGTGAGCAACGACACGGAGCTCCAGTCCGATCCGATTCTCAACGACGGTTACACCGCGCCCGAGATCTACAAGGGCAAAAAGACCGACAAGCGCGCGGACGTATTCTCGATCGGCGCGCTGCTATATACCTGCCTTACGGGCGAGCGAATCGAGGCCGAGAGCTGGCGTGAAGAGGCGGGTCCGGTGAACTTCTACCCGCCGCATGTCGTATCGCCCGGCCTCGAACAGGTCGCGCGCCGCGCGCTCGCCTTCAGTCCCGACGAGCGATGGCCGACCGTCGAGGCGCTGAAAACCGAGCTCATCAAACTCAACGGCACGATCAGAATTCGCGCCGCGGCCCTGACCGACGTCGGCCGGGTACGGGAATTGAATGAAGACGCGGTGATGACCGTGCAGTACTCGCGGCAATCCCAGATCGAGCCGGCCGAAAGCTATCTATACGTCGTCGCCGACGGGATGGGCGGCGCCGCAGCAGGCGAAGTCGCAAGTGCAATTGCCGTAAAAGCGATCCGCGACTATGTTGAAACCAGGCTCTTGGCCGGGGAAGCCGATGAACCCGGCGGGCTCTTAAAGGACGCTCTCGAAGAAGCCAATCGCAGCATCCTCGACTACCAGGCGGCGAACCCGGAATCGCGCGGGATGGGATCGACCGGGGTAAGCGCATTGATTCTGCCTCCACAGGCCGCCGTCGCATGGGTCGGCGACAGCCGCGCTTACCTGAGCGAGGGTGCGGGTATCCGGCAAATCACCAGGGACCATTCACTCGTGCAACGCTTGATCGAGATCGGACAGTTGACGCTGGAGCAGGCGCGCCATCACGAGCACAAGAACGTGATCACGCGATCGCTCGGCGCACGGCAGAGCGGCCCGGCCGGAGCGGAGGCGACCGTGATTCGGCTCAAGCGCGGCGACCGGATGGTGCTGTGCAGCGACGGGTTGACGACCCACGTGGAGGACGATCAGATCGGCGAGATCGTGCGGCGTCACAGCGATCCCGACGCGGTGGCACGCGAGCTGATAGTGGCCGCCAACGCGGGCGGCGGAACCGACAACATCTCGGCGGTGGTTATCTTCGTAGAGTAGCCAAGCAGCTTCCGGGAACGAGTTTCCCGGAACGAATTTCCCGGAACGAATTTCAAATGTCCAGCCAACCGCCGAACAAGCCCGACGCCGACGCCGCCATCGCGGCTCCCTTGGCCGGCGGCACCGTCCTGCAGAATCGCTACCTGATCGAGCGCCTGCTGGGCGGCGGCGGGATGGGGATGGTCTACCTGGCGCGCGACCAGCGCCTGTCGAGCCGGCCCTGCGCTATCAAGGAGATGGTCGATCACTTCATCGATCCGCAACAGCGGCTGGAAGCGAACGAATATTTCGCCCGCGAGGCCGACACCCTCGCCCAACTGAAGCATCCCGCGATTCCGGCCATAACCGACCGCTTCGACGATCAGAACCGCCATTACCTGGTGATGGAGTACGTCGAGGGGCGCAACCTCGAGGAGGAAATCGCGGTGCAACGGCGGGCCGCTGGCCGAGGGTCTCGTCATCGATATCGGCGCGCCAGTTGTGCGACGTGCTTGCCTATCTGCACGGCCTTCACGCCGCCGATGGTCTACCGCGACATGAAGCCGTCGAACGTGATGCTGACGCGCCAAGGGGCGCGCCGTGCTGATCGACTTCGGTATCGCGCGGCTGTTCCGCGCCGCGCGCAAGGGCACGATGATCGGCACGCTCGGCTTCGCGCCGCCCGAGCAGTACCAGGGGATGGTCGATCCGCGCAGCGATATCTACTCGCTGGCCGCGACGCTTCACTACGTCCTGACGGGACGCGATCCCGAGAAGTTCCCGCCCTTCAGCTTTCCGCCGGTGCGCGAGCTGCGTACCGAGGTTTCCGGCAACCTGGAGAGCGCGATCGATCTGGCACTCGCCTACAAGCTCGAAGATCGGCCGCAAACAATCCACGAATTCCGCGACATAATGCTATACGGCCGCGGCGTGGCCTCGACCTCCCGCGTGAGCTCCAGGAGCGGCACCGCCGAACTCGCGCCCCCGCCGATCCCGTTGGACGACATCGTCCCCGTCCATCCGCGGCCGAAGAGCACTTTGGCCCGCGCCCTGCGGATGACCGCCTTCTCGCTCGTGCTGGGGTCGGCGGCGTTCGGCGCGACCTATATCTATTCGAATCCGGCCTTGCAGATGCAGCTCGGAATCAAGCCGCTGATCGACAAGCTGCCGTGGCGTCACGAAGAATTGCTCGCCGCGGGCCGCGAGCATCCGCTCGACTTCGACCGCATGACGCTGGAGCTTTCCACCCGCGAAGGGTCGCCGCTGTCGGCACCCAAGGCCTCGTTCACCGACGCGGAGCTTTCCAATGCGCGCTACCTGAAATGGGACGCGACCTTCTCAAACCGTCTTTCGGGGCTCGAGGGACGTTCGGACAAGGTCGAGGCGCGCTTCTTCGATCCCAACGGCCTGCAAGTCGCTTCCACCGATGTCGAGCGCTTTGTGGGGCCGACCGAGAAAATGGTGGACTTCAGCGGCGTCGCGCTGGTGCCCGATCTCTCCGACCGGCCGCGGGGCGATTACAAAGTGAGCCTCACGCTGGCCGATCAGACCCTCGCCGAGCAGCGCTTCTCGGTCACCGAGGATCTCGCGAGCAAGGCCAAGGCGGCGGAAGCCAAGGCCGCAGCCGAAGAGGCGGCGCGCGAGGAGCAGCGAAAGAGCCTGGCGGCGGAACGGCGGCTGGCGATGATCGAGGAGCGCAAGCAGAAACCCCTGCAACTGCTCGACATCCATTTCGTCAACAGCACCAAGACCGGTACGCCGATATCCAGTCCGGGCGACGCCTTCAACGTCGCCAAGGTATTGTTCGTCGACTGGGAAGTCAGCTTCATGAACCGGCTCTACGGTCTGGACAATAACCAGTACCGGGTTGACGCGGCCTACGTGGCGCCGGACGGACGCACTCTGGGCAGCGTTTACGACACCCGGCTGGTTCCACAATCCTCGCGGCAAGTCACCTTCAGCGGGCGGGTCGGCAACTCCGGCGGCGGCGCGTTTGTCGCCGGCACCTACACGGTGACATTTTACCTTAACGGCCAGTATCTGGCGGAACGAAAGTTCCGCGTGGCCAGCGCCGACGGGCGCGGCGAGCCGGCCGGCATGGCCGCGCCGGGCGCCGCGGCGATCAGCCTCGACTCACCGACGCTGGCGACCGGCAATATCAGCGGGCTCGCCGGCAAAAGCAGTATCCCGATCGAGCTCAGGCTCAGGCCCCAGCCCAACGGCTTTCTGCACGGCGAGCTGGTGATTCACGAAACCGGCTACGGACTGACGCCTATCGAGGGCTACGTCCGCGGTACCCATCTCTCGTTCCAGGTCCCATATCGCGGCGAGACACTGTACTTCGAAGGCGAGCAGAGCGACGGTGGCTTGCAGGGCACCTTCGAGGGCAACCCCTCGGGCGAGCACGGCACCTGGAAAGCACGTCCAACCTGAAGGCCCAACTGATGTCGCGTCACTGCGACGCGCCGGGAGCGCGCAGCGGGAGCGGGCCGATGTTGCCGGCTTTGTCGATCGCTCGCACGGCGTAGAAGCCCAGTCCTGCGATAGGCGTCACCAGAATCGACTCTTTCGAGCCGGCGGATTTGGGTTTGGCGCTGATCGCAATCGCGGTCGCCGACGCGACGTTGCCCTGCGTGATCGGCGCCGCAGCCGCGAACGCCTGATAAGACGCGGCGCGCCCGGACTTCCAATCGTCGCCGACGGCGGTGAACTGTAGCTCGTCGCCCTTCGCCGTGTGCGCGACAACCAGGTCGCTGATCGCCGAGGGCGGCCGCGTGTCCTGCCCGTAGAGGCCGGTGTTCCAGTCGTTCTGATGCGCGTGCCAGGCCTCATGATTGGCCGAGGCGCGGCCGGGGGTGGTGTAGACGTGGAGGTATCCCTCGCGCGTCGTCACGGCCACCTCGACTTCGCCCGAGCCGGTAAGGTCGCCGACCGCCGGCGTGCTGAGGACCCATCCGCCGGTCCACTTCGGCCATCCTGCGAGCGGACGCCCGCTGTGCCCGTCGAAGGCATGGAGCGCCGCCGAGTCGGTGCCGATCACGATGTCCGGCACGCCGTCTCCGCTCACGTCCGCGATCGCGGGCGCGGCAAAGAACGGCAGCCCCTGGAGCAACTGCGTGTATTGCGAGAGGTTGTCGCCGCTGGTTGGATCCCACACCGATATTCCCGAGCGAAGCCTGACGCCGATTCCCGGCGTATCGGTGATCCCGGTGACGATGTCCTGCGCGTCCGTCCCGGCCTGAATTATCTGCGGCACCTTCCCGCCCTTGAGATTTCCCATCGAGGCCGACGTGGTGAAGTGAACCAGCGCCGGAACCGTGCCGGGTCCCGCGATGATTGCCGGCGAGTTGACGCGCGCCTTCCCCGTGGAGAGATCAATGACATAATTCAGATAGAGATCGGGATTCGCGACCGCGGTCGGAACGCCGCCGAGGGTAAACGCCACCGGGGTCTGCACGCCCTCGGTTACGATGTCGGTCGCGGTCCCATAGCCCTGGGCCTCGGCATAAAGCCCGACTGGAAAGTTCGGCAGCAGCGTGCCTTGTGAGGAGAACGCGGTGAGAAAACCCGTGACCGGCGTTTCGGAGGCCGGGAACGCAGTGTCCTGTATTCCGAACATCACGTCGGGATGGCCGTCGCCGTTGATATCGATCAGGGTCGGCTGAGTCGCGATTTTGAAATCGCGCGCGAAGATATCGTTCGCCGGGATCGCAGAAGGCGGAATATCGACCGCGTCGAACGGGCCATCCGGGTACGAGCGATCCGTCGGGACGCCAAACGTAGATCTCTCCGTCCCATCCCGCCATCACGAGGTCGAGCTGTCCGGTTCCCTCCAGGTCGCCGAGCGCAGCGCCGCCGAACTGTCCGGTCATCGGGTTGGTCGAGTACGGCGTGTCCGGCGGCGGCACGGATTGGCGCTGGAACGCACGATTGGTGAAGACCGGAAATCCGGCTCGCAGCTTGCCCAGGCCGTCCCACACGTAGAGAAATCCATCGCTGGAGGCGGCGACGATATCGAGCGCGCCGTCGTGGTCGAGGTCGCCGACCGCGAGCGGCCCCGAGATCGCGTCGTGCGGAAACGGAATCTGCCCCGACTGCCACGATAGTGCGCCGAGGTAATTGAATGGATAGTTCGGGTCGACTCCGCGCGCGAGGTTGGTCATCACGGGGAAGCCCGGCGCTTCGGTCCCGTCGGGACGGATTACGTGCACGCTGCCGTCGGAGCCGCCGAGGATCATGTCGAGCATGCCGGTTCCCTCGATGTCCGCCATCGTGACGCCGACTTCGAGCGATGTTCCCAGAGCGATCGGAAAACCCGGCCGTTCGGTGGAATCGTGGCGCAAGTGGAAAACCCGCCGGTCCTCGCCGATCAGGCTGCGCTTGTCGGTGACGACCAGGCGAATCGTCACGTCGTACTGCTCGATCGAAAGCCGGGTCTTGGTCGGCGCGTGGTAAGTTCCGGACCAGAACGATTTGGGAATTTTCGAGAGGTCCAGCGACGACGTGACGGTCTGCGCGGCCGTTCCCGATCCGGTTGCGAAGCTGGTGAAACTCTTGTCGAGCGGCTGGGGTCCGGTCGCGTACTGAAGCTGCCAGTTGTAGGAGGACGATCGGGGCGCGGCGGCGACAAAGCTCACCGGCAGCGTAGCCGTTATCGTGGGATCGATTTCCGTATACCAACCAGGCGACTGGATATCGGCCATCGGCGGAATCGCGTTCGCGTGAACCGCGTCCATCGCCTTGAGCACGTTCGGCCGCCCGTAGCCGTACTGGATATTGAACTCGGCGCCCGGCTCGCCGGCAAAACAATTGGGCTTGCAGGGCTGGTAGTCGATCGGCGAGGCGGTCGAGCGCACGACCTGCTCGACCTCGTTGGGAGAGAGCGGCGATGCGATCTGGCCGCTCTGCGACGCGTCGAGCCCCGCGCTGACCACCATCGCAGCCACGCCCGCCAGCGTCGGCGTACCGGTCGAAGTCGATCCGTCGTCGTTGGGGACGCTGAACAGGTTATGCGGCCCGTAGGAGGTCAGCGACGACCGCGAGCGGAAGGTTTGCGCCTTGGCATCGCTGGGGCTGCTCGCGCCGCTGCGATTGGACCGATCCGACACGATCGAATTGCCCGGCCATACGTGCGCGAAGCGCATCCCGTCGGTATGGTCGGCCGACTCGAAGTCGTTACTCGCCCATACCAGGACCGCTCCGCGCTGATACGCGTAGTCGATCGCCGCGGCCAGCACCGGAGCTTCGGCGATCGAGGATTCGGTCACGTCGATTACCTTCGCGCCCGAGTCGGCCGCGAACGCGATCGCTTCGGCCACGCGATCTGGCCGGTCGATCGCCTCGTCGCCCGCCTTGATACTCAATAGCCGGCAGTTGGGGCATACGCCCACGCCGAGCAGGCCGTTGTTGGCCTCGGCTACGAACTGTGCGGACTCGCCGTCGGGATGCTCGTAGGCGCTGTTGTCGGTTTGCGGGTCGTTGGTGTCGCGATGGAAATTCCATCCCGAGATGTCGTCCACGTAACCGTTGTGATCGTTGTCGACGCCGTCGCTGAACGCGACGATCAGATCCTCGCTGGTGATCCCGCCGGCAGTCGCATGATGGATAAACGGCGTGGGGACACGAGGGTCGTTCGCGTAATCGTCCGGGGTCAGCACGCCGTCGCCGTCGAGGTCGTATGATTTGCCGGGTTCGAGGCATCCGGGCGAACTGCCGGCCATGGTCGAGCCGTCGGCCCGTTCGGGTGCGGGCAGCTCGCCGCAATTGAGGTAGGGCTTGAGCCGCAAGTCGGCGGTCTCGGTCTGGCGCCAGTTGATGCCGCCTTCGATATAGGCGACGATCAGATCGGTTCGCCCGAATCCGTACTTCGCCCACGCCTCATTGAGGAACATCCCTGACGAGCCCTCGGGATCGACCGCTTTCGGCGTGCTCTGCGGGATGCAATCGAACAGGTACCAATCCTCGGCGTTGAAGCTCAGGCCGGTTCCAGGCGCGAGCTCGGCGGGCGCGTACTCGGGATCGTTGGGTCCGAGGATCGAGGTCGTACACGGCATCGCGATCGCAACCCGCGGCGACGCCACCATCGTCAGGAGCGCGGCCAGAACAGCCGCGCCAGCCGCCGCCTGCGCGCGCGCTCCTCGCCGCAGAACCGCGGGAGCCAGCACGAACAGCAATGCGGCGGCCGGAAGCATGTATCGCACCATGGAGAAGACAACTATCGTCATTGCCCAGGTGTAAAGGACCACACTCAACACGATCAGCGCGAGCAAGCGCCCGGACCCGGCATCCCGCAGCGACGCGGCGGTGGCCCAGATGAAGAGCAGGGCATATGCGAGTTGAAGACCCAAAATGTACTTGTCCAAGTTGCCACTGCTCGTTGCGTACCAACTCCGAACCGCTTTGATGAGTCCGAGCTCCAGCATCGCCGCCGGACGATGCCATAGTTGGGCGGCTACGAACTCCATCGTTTGGCCTGTCGACGAGCTCTGATTGCATTCGGCTAGAAAGTCGAGCGACAGGTTCCTCAGGTCTTCAGGCAACTCGACTCGTTTGCGTCCCGGCCTCCTGAGATCGACGGCGAACGTCAATCCGTCGCAGATCGAGGTGTTGCCCTCGCTGGCGAGTGCGACAACATTTCCGGTGTGGCGATAGACCCATACCTCCCAGGGAAGGATCGCGACCAGGTTCCCGATCAGGAGCATCGCCGCACACGTCAGCCGAACTCGAATCGGCAGCTGACGCGCGAATGAGAAAACGGCCCCGGCAAGCACGATACCGAGACCGATCGCCTGCGCGCGCACGAGCATCGCGCAGCCGAGAAGGAGTCCGCAGCCGAAAAACTTGCCTGGCCGATAGGCTTTGGACCGAATTGCGCTCCATAGCAGGTCGATAGCCGCAAACTGCAGCGCACAAAAAGGGATTTCAGAGGCAGGCTGCCTGGTTACCAGCAGGAGTATCGGGTAGGTGAGCCACAACAACGGGGCGGCGAGGGAAGCGAGCCGCCCAAAGACGCTGGATGCGATCGAGAACAGGCAAACGGCGCAGATCGCGGTCGCCGCCAGATTGAGGACGTAGATCGCGAACGTCTCTGAGACGCGAAGATTCTCAGCGGCGCCCACCGTCGCGGCAACGATTAGAGTATAGCCGGGCGGAAAACGGGCCAAATCCCCCGGCGGCCGGATTGCCGAATCGGCGGTGGTCCAGATGAATGCGTGCCCGTTCAGGATCGTATTCGCAAGCGGCCTGTAGGCGTAGTCGTAATCCCATGATGAACGGGCGAAATAGCGGTCCGGGATTATCGCCCACAACAGCAGGATGGTTACGGCCGCGGCGGCGAATATCAGCAGTTTCAGGCGCAGCGAGCCCAGCTGCAGAATGCGATCCGCGAAGCCCAGCAATAGTCTCCTTCCGTCGATGCCGCAGATGGAATGTCAGGTTCGCGCGCGTCTTCAGTCGCTACAAATGCTTGTCGAACGTAACCACCTAGGCCTCAGCTTCGCCCTCGGGCTTCAGCTTCGTCGCACGAGAGGGATCACTTCACGCGCGAAGCGCTCCAGCATCGCGTCGCGCTCTTCGTACGGGGCGATCATATCGATCAGGAACTCGCGCACGCCGGATTTGCGGAAGTCGGCGATTTTAGCCGCGACCTCGGCGGGCGTGCCGAGCGCGGCATAGCGCCGTGCGGGCTCGCGGAAGTCCATCGCGTAGCGCCGGCTCAGTTGCTCGGCCGCGACGCTCGAGCGCTGCCTCGAAGCTCGATCCGAGGGTGCAGAAGATGAACGCAGCGGTGTCGAAGCGCTCGATTTTGCGGCCGGCGCGCTCGGCCTCGGCACCGATAAACTCGAGTCCGGCGGCGAAGCGTTTGGGCGTGATGACGTAGGGAATCCATCCGTCGCCCAGGCGCGCCGCGCGCTTGAGCGCCGCCTCGGCACGCCCGCCGATCCAGATCGGCGGGCCACCCGGCGTGAGCGGCTTGGGCTGCATGCTGATTTCGCCGAAGCTGAAATATTTTCCGCGATAGGCCACGCGCGGCTCGGTCCACAACCGCCTGATGATCTCGATCGCTTCGTTGGTGCGTCCGCCGCGCTGCTTGAGCGGAATTCCGCAGGCCTCGTATTCGGGCGGGAATTCGCCGCCCACACCGACGCCGAAGACAAAGCGGCCGGCCCCGAGCAGCCGATCGATCGTCGCAACCATCTTGGCGACCACGGTGGGATGGCGAAGCGGCAGCAGGTACACGCTGGTGCCGAAGGTCAGCTTGGACTCGATCGCGCCCCAGAAAGCGATCTCGGTGAGCGGATCGATGATCGGGCCGGTAAAGGCAATATGGTCGCCGGTGAAGGCCGAGTCGTAGCCCATCCGCGCGACGGCTTGCACCGCACGCCGCGCCTGCTGGCCGTCCAGCGCGCCCGAGATGGCGCCGAAGCGGAGATCGTTTGCGAGTGGCAACGCGTCGCTCATTCGGTGTCCTTTACTACCCTCCGGTGGCGACGGCGGCGGTGGTGAATGGTTAAGAGGAGGCGATCGAAGGCCGCGAGAGCTTACTTCTTCCCGGCCGCGCGGCGGCGTTCGCCGACGGCACGCGCGTGCGTCTTGACGCCGGGCTTGCTCTCGGGCGGCCGCTCGGCCTTTTCGGTCTCGGGCGCGGCTACGCCACGCTTGTCGAGCGAGGCTTTCAGCGCGGCCATCAGGTCGATTACCTGACCGCGTCGCGGCTCGGCCGGCGCGCCGCTGACCTGCTGACCCGCGACCTTCTGCTGCGCCGCTTCTACCACCCGGTCGCGATAGTTGTCGCGATACTCGGAAGGATCGAACTTGTCGTGGGTAAGCTCGTCGATCAGCCGCTTCGCGAGTGCCAGCTCGGGCTCTTTGACCGACTCGTTCGCGGCGCGATCGACTTCCTCGACCGGCTTCACCTCGTCGGCATAGTAGACCGTGTGCAGCATCAAGCCCTTGGCGTAGGGCCGAATCAGGATGAGATGCTCCTTGCCGCGCAGCGTGAATTTGCCGAGCGCGACACGCTTGCTCGAGGTCATCGCCTCACAGAGCAACCGGTAAGCCTTGCCCGCTCCCGGCTCGGCGCCGAGGTAATACGAATCCTCGAAGTAGATCGGATCGACCGCCGACAAGGGCACGAACTCGATAATCTCGATCGCATGATCGTCGCGCGCTTCGAGGTTCTTGAGTTCCTCGTCCGTGAAGGTGACATAACGCCCCTTCTCGATCTCGTAGCCTCGCACCAGTTCGCTGCGATCTACTATTGCATCGTCGACGGGGCAGTAGATTTTCTGCTGGATCCGGCTTAGGTCCTTGGCATGCAGCAGGTTGAAGCTCACCGATCTGGCAGAGGTCGCGCTGAACAACCTGACCGGGATGGAAACCAGACCAAAGGAAATATTGCCACTGCCTGTGGGCCGTGCTGCCATGAACCCGAGCCTCCGAAGGCTAATCGTAGCCTAGGAATAATGGGCGAACACAATAGCCCTGCGCGGAGTCTTCGCATCGGGTTGATATTCGCTACTCATTTTTCGGCGAAATAAAGGCGAAAAGTAGAATGGCGCCGCTGGAGAAGTATCGTCAGAAACGAATTGCGGAACGCACGCCGGAGCCCTTCGGCAAACCCCGCGATGCCGCCCAGCGCTCCGCGGGCGCGATGTTCGTGATCCAGAAGCATGCCGCCCGCCAGCTCCATTATGACTTCCGCCTCGAGATGGAAGGGGTGTTGCGTTCGTGGGCAATACCGAAAGGCCCCTCGCTGCGTCCCGCCGACAAGCGGCTTGCCGTGATGGTCGAGGACCATCCGATCGAATACGGCGACTTCGAAGGGACGATTCCGGAGGGAAACTACGGGGCGGGCACTGTAATCGTATGGGACCGCGGCGAGTACCGGCCGATCGACCCGCAAGGCGACCCCTGTGAAGCCGTGCGGGCCGGCAAGCTCGACCTGGAGCTGCACGGCTTCAAGCTGCGCGGCGCGTATACGCTGGTGCGCACGCGCGGGATGCCGAATCGGAGACAATCGGACACCAAGGAACAGTGGCTGCTGATCAAGAAGCGCGACAGCTACGCCTCCGACGAAGATGTCCTCGCCAGCCATCCGCGCTCCGTGCTCTCCGGTCTCACGATCGAGGAGATGCGCGAGGGGCGCGAGGCCGGCGCCGAGATCGCACGCGAGCTCGCCCAACTTAAGGCGCGACCGCTTCAGGACGCGCTGACGGCCAAATCGTTTCCCCTGATGCTGGCGAAGCTCACCGAAAATCCGTTCGACAGTGAGGGATGGATTTTCGAGCTCAAGTACGACGGAGTGCGGGCGCTGGCGATTCGCGACGGCGGGCACGCCCGAATCTTCGGCCGCAGCGGCATCGAGATCACCGCGCAATACCCCGAAGTCGCACTTGCGCTCGACAAGCTGCCCTTCAACCGTTTCGTGCTCGACGGCGAAATCGTGGCCTACGCCGACGACGGCCGCCAGAGCTTTCAGCTCCTTCAGCGTCGAATCGGGGCGCACGAACGCTCCGATATCGAGCGGCTGAGCCTTTCGATTCCGGTCTGCTACCAGGTTTTCGATTTGCTCGCCTTTGCGGAGTTCGATCTCCGTCCGCTTCCGCTCCAGGAGCGCAAGGCGTTTCTGGCGCGGGTCGTGAAAGGCGACGGGCCGCTGCGCTATTGCGATCACTACGCCGCTCGCGGACGGAATTTTTTTCAGGCGGTGGCGGAGGCGGGACTGGAAGGCATCGTCGCCAAGCGCCGCGACTCGATCTATCGGGGAACGCGCGGCGGTGATTGGCTGAAGATAAAATGCCCGCAACTCGGACGCTTCGTTATCGGTGGATGGACCGAGCCCGCCGGCGCAAGAGCGCATTTCGGGGCGCTCCTGCTCGGCGCGTTCGAGTCCGACGGCAGTCTGCGCTTTGTCTCGCGAGTCGGTACGGGCTTCGACGAGAGAAAGCTTCGTGTGATCCACGGACTCCTCGAGCGCCGCAAGCGCGACCACTCGCCGTTTCGCCGCCCAATCGAAGGCGAGCCGCGCGTCCCGCCGCGCTCGCATTTCTGCGAACCAGATTTGGTTTGCGAGGTACAGTTCGGCGAATGGACCGACGACGGCGGGCTGCGGCATCCGAGCTTCCGCAGCCTTATCGAAGGAGCGAACCCGCGCGAATGCGTCTATTCCGGTCCGCTGCGCGGGAATCCGACGCCACCCGTTCGGGATGATCCCCAGCCGTCGCCCAAGGGGGCGGATCCAAAGGTCGCCGATCCGGTGGTCACCGATTCCGGACACGGTGACGCGAACAAGGCCGAGCGCGAGTTCACGATCACCAACGCCGGCAAGGTCTTCTGGCCGGTCGAGGGTTACACCAAGGGCGATTTGATCCACTACTACCAGACGATCGCACCCTGGATGCTTCCGTATCTGAAAGACCGGCCGGTTGTTTTGACCCGCTATCCCGACGGCATCGAAGGCAAGAGCTTCTTCCAGAAGGACGCGCCGTCGTTCGCTCCCGAATGGATCCGCACCGAGGCGATATACTCGCCGGATACCGCGCGCGACATTTCCTACTTCGTGCTGGAGAGCGCCGAAGCCATCGGGTACATGGCCAACCTCGGGACGATTCCGATTCACATCTGGTCCTCGCGCGTTACCCATCTGGAGCTGCCCGACTGGCTGCTGTTCGATATCGATCCCAAAGGCTCGACCACGCGCCAGGCCGTGATTGTCGCCAAGGAAGTCGGCGCGGCGCTCCGCGAGGTGGGCCTGCGCCCCTACCTGAAGACCTCGGGCCAGCGCGGACTTCACGTCGTGGTGGGACTCGAGCCCAGATACACCTACGAGCAGGCGCGGATGTTCTCGGAGATGGTTTCGCGGCTGGTCGTCAGCCGGATCCCGGAGCACGCCACGATAGCCCGCAACCCCACATCGCGCGGCGGCCGGGTATATATCGACTACCTTCAACTCGGCCAGGGCAAGACTATCGCGGCTCCGTTCGCGGTGCGTCCGGTGCCGGGCGCGCCGGTGTCGGCGCCGCTCAAATGGGACGAACTGAGCGAAGACCTGGACCCGGTCGCGTTCAATATCAAGACGATGCCCAAGCGGATGGCCCGGCTCAGGCGCGACCCGTTCATCGGCACTCTGGAAGATCCGCAAGCAATCGAGCCGTCGCTGCCCCGGCTCGAGCGCGAGTTCCGCAGCGCCCGCGTAGGCGGCTGATCGCGCCGTTATACTTGTCGCGGCGGAAGCCTTTTCGCTTGTCAAGCTCGATTCCCGGAACTACGCTTGATGCGTCAGCAGCGGCGTCATGCCGCATGGGGTTGGTTATGGCAAGCGACGACGACATCGATCGCGCCTTGGTCGAGGAAAATCCAGGCCCCTCGGAACTCGAAGCGGCGATGGGGCACGACACGCTCGCAAACGTGTTGAGCCATCCGCCGCTCATTCTCGACGCTCAAACCAGCCTCTCCGAGGCGCTGCGCCAGATGCGCGAGCATCGCCGCGGCTGCGCGTTGCTCGTTACCGGCGGCAAGCTGGTGGGAATTTTTACCGAGCGCGACGTCCTGATGAAGGTCGCGGGCCATCAGATCGATTTGGAGCGCACGCCGACCAGCACCTACATGACGGCGGACCCGGTTGCATTGCACGCCAGCGAAGTGGTGGCCTTCGCGCTCAATAAGATGGTCGTGGAAGGCTTCCGCCACATCCCGCTGGTGGACGAAGGGCAGCGCCCGGTGGGAGTAGTCTCGATGCGCGAGATAATCGAGTATCTCTCCGACTACTATCGGCGCGACATACTCAACATCCCCTTCGATCCGAGTCTGCGCAGCCGCAGCCGCGACGGAGCGTGATCGCGCGGGCGTGCGTGAATCCGCCGCGCACTACCTGCGCATCACGTTGGCGGCCTGCAAGCCCTTCGGCCCTTCGGTAACTTCAAATTCGACTTTGTCTCCCTGCTCCAGCGAACGGAAGCCCTCGCCGCCGATCGCTGAATAGTGGACGAACACCTCCTGTCCGTCCTGCAAGGTGATGAACCCGTAGCCCTTTTTGGGACTGAACCACTTGACCACGCCGTTGGACATGTCCGGACCCTCCTCGGAAGACGCTTCACTCCCCGGCGCGCGGTCTTGCGCTTCCATATTTTGAAGGCAAGCCCCCGACGCAACGGCGGGCATATAGCACACCCCAAGCGGCTCGCCAAAAGGGTCCAAAGTAGCCTTTTGAAGGGATTAGGACGGATTTGGAATCCGCCGAGCCGGGCGCATCTATCGCGTGCGCCAGAGGATCGGCCTGGCGTGGATATGGCAGTGATCCGGAATCTGACGCATCACGCCGTCGATGACGAAGCCATCGGCGCCATACTTCGCCTGCGCCACTGCGGTCAGCACTCCGATCATGAACGACCGTTCAGCCTCGGTGGCGACAGCGCGATGCTCCCCGAGGACAGCCATCGGAGTGTCGCACGAGTCGCAATCGAGAATCGCGAAACGAAACGGATTCAGAAAATCGCAATACCTGAGCGTATAGTCGCGCAGCTCGCAGAGTTCGCACTTCGGCATCGTGCTAACGCTATACCGGCTCGCGCCATGGCTCGCAACGATGGGGAAGAGCAGACACCCCCACCCGGCGCGCGCGGAACGCGCGCGCGGTGAGGGCGCCCGTCATGCCAGGCGCGCGGGCTGTCGACGAGCCCTTACTTTGCGGCTGGTGAAGCGGCGGCGGCCGGTGCGGCAGCGGCCGGGGCCTCAGCTGGTGCGGCAGCGGCTGCCGCCTTCGCCGCTTTTTTCGCCTTGGCCTTGCAATAGCGGACGTGACCGATGGTGGCGCCGAGGTCCTTGGCGACCTCGGCGGCCTTCTTGCCGCTGTTCAGCTCCTGCATGATCTGATCGCAGGGGACCTTGCTCGCGGCAAAGGCCGGAGCCGCAAGCTGGAAGCCGAGAAACGCCACGAGCGCGGAACTCGCTATCGCGATTACAAGCTTTTTCGTCACCGTTAGACTCCCTCCCGGACCGGATGTTTCTGAAAGCCCCGACGGAAATTATCTCAAAAATTGGCGGTCGCGAAAAGTACCGCCCGCCGGGCAGTGGACAGTCGAGGTGGAGAAACAAGACTTTGGCCTAGCGCTATCGCGTCTCATTTGTGGCAAGATTCGTCATTCGGCGGTCATCGGGAATGAAGGCCGCGGTTCGGGAGCTTTTTTGATGGCCCAGGATATCAAGACCAAGGCGCTCGATTTGGCGCTCAGCCAGATCGAGAAACAATTCGGCAAGGGCTCGATTATGAAACTCGGCGAGCAGGCTATCGATGCCGACATCGCGGTGGTCCCGACCGGCTCGCTCGGCCTGGACCTGGCGCTGGGGGTGGGCGGCCTGCCGCGCGGACGGGTGGTCGAGATCTACGGTCCCGAATCGTCGGGCAAGACCACGCTCGCGCTGGAATGTATCGCGGAGGCGCAGAAGCTCGGCGGCGTGTGCGCCTTTATCGACGCCGAGCATGCGCTGGACGCCAGCTACGCCCGCAAGCTCGGGGTCAAGGTCGAGGACCTGCTGATTTCGCAGCCCGACAACGGCGAGCAGGCGCTCGAGATAACCGAGACCCTGGTGCAGTCGGGCGCGCTCGACGTGCTGGTAATCGATTCGGTCGCGGCGCTGGTGCCGCGCGCAGAAATCGAAGGCGAGATGGGCGAGCCGCAGATGGGCTTGCAGGCGCGCCTGATGTCGCAGGCGCTGCGCAAGCTCACCGGGATAATCGCCCGCTCGCGCACGATCGTCATCTTTATCAACCAGATCCGCATGAAGATCGGCGTGATGTTCGGGAATCCGGAGACCACCACCGGCGGCAATGCACTCAAGTTCTACTCCTCGGTACGAATCGACATCCGGCGAATCGGAACGCTCAAGAACGCCACCGAGGTGATCGGTTCGCGCACCAAGGTCAAGGTGGTCAAGAACAAGGTTGCGCCACCGTTTCGCGAGGCCGAATTCGACATCCTCTACGGCTCGGGCATCTCAAAGGAGGGAGAGCTGGTCGACATGGGCGCCGAGCATAACGTGATCGAGAAACTCGGCGCCTGGTACTCGTACGAGGGCGAGCGGATCGGGCAGGGTCGCGAGGCCGCACGTGACTTCCTGAAAGCCAATCCCGACATCGCTGCCGACGTGGAAGCCAAGATCCGCCAGAAGCTCCAGGCCGCGAGGGCGCTAACGGCGCCGGCTGTGGCCGCCGAGGCTTCCGCGGACGGAGCGCCGGTACCATCCAAGCGCAAAGGCTGACGGTCGAGCGCAAGGGCTGACTGCGGGCGCGGATCGCCGCGCGGCCGGTGCGGAAGGTGGCGGAAGCTGAAGGAGCGATTCGGCCGCCTGGCCGAATCGCTCCTTCGATTCTAAACGCGGCGCCCGCGCCGCGTCTATTCGTATATGGTCCCGGTCACACGCCGGCAGCGCGACTACATCCCACTGCCGGATGAAGCCTTCGCGACTCTTCCCGACGCCAGCTCCTGGTCCACCAGGCTTTGGAGCGCCTCGTAGGAGGCGTTTCCGCTGATGAAATGCCCGTTTATGAAGAAGGTGGGCGTCCCGGTCAACCCGAGCTTGGCACCTTCGGCCTGGTCTTTCTGAATACCAGCCGCCTGCGCGCCCGAATCGAGGCATTTGTCGAATTTCGCGCCGTCGAGATTCATCGAGCGGGCGTAGGTTTTCATCTCAGCTATCTCCAGGCTGTCAGCCGAGAACAGCTTGTCATGAAAATCCCAGAACTTGCCCTGCTCGTTGGCGCATCGGGCGGCTTCTGCGGCCTTTTCCGCATGCTTGTGCATCGGCAGCGGAAAGTCCTTGAAGGCGAAAGCGACCTTGGTGCCGTACTCCTTAAGTAGCTTGGAGATGGTGGGCTGTACCTTGCGGCAGTACGGACACTCGTAGTCCGCAAACTCGACCACTTTCACGGCTGCGTCGCGAGAGCCCTCAACCGGGGCGTTGCCGATCGCCACGTCTTCCCTGGGGGGCGCGATCAGCACGACCACGGTGGCCTGATCTTGGAGCGACTTCGCATAGGCTAACATCGCCTTGCGCATGCGGCCCTCGCGGACGTGCTCCTTGATCTTGTCCTTGATCGCCTCATAGGATTGATCGGTTTGCAGCCCCTCGTAGTAGACGCTCAGTGCCTCGTCGCTGGGGTCCTTTATCTTGCTGCGAACGTGCTTGTCGATCAGTTGCTCGACGGTGAGGTGTTCCTTCTTGGCCTGCTGCTCCAGGATGCTATTGTCGATCGCTTCCTGAATCACGTCGCGCTCGGCCGTGTAGTATTTGTTCTGCGCATCCATCATCTTGGCGGGCTCTCGCTTCATGAGTTCGCCAAGCGTGATGTCCTGATCCCCTACGCGGGCTACAACTTGGGACGGATCATCGCCCGGGCCCGCCCACGCTCGCGACGTAAATAGAGCGGCCGTCGCAACCGCCAACACAAATATCTTTCTACGCACAGCTCGTTTGATCTCCTTCCCGCGCAGGCGCATTTTCCGGCCCGCGCGAATGCGGTGGTGGAAAAACATTATCCTCAGATTGGCGTCGTCTGCAATAGAGCGAATCGTGCGCGATTCGGACGCTACAGCCGGCGTCTAAAGGGACAGCCTGCTGGCGGACCAGGAACCGTTGGCGGAAGTGAAGCCGGCGGGGGTGGGAGTGGAGACCGCGCAGGACCAGGTGCCGGACGCGGACACGGCTCCGGTCGAATCGACGGAGAAGGTGCCGTTGAACATGCACGATACGCCGGGTCCGCCGACACTGGTGACGGTGAAGTTGCCGCGGTTGTTGTCGAGCGTGCCGCCGCCCACCGCCGGCGCCGTGGTGGTAATCGTCGGGCCCAACGCGTTGAAGCCCAGCGCGCCGCTGATCGCACACGAATTTCCGCCGGTAAAGAATTGCGCGCCGGTGAAAGTGCCCGCATAGACGCCGTCGAAGACCTGGATCGCCGAATCGAGCGAACCGGCGGTCTGGCTCACCACCTGGTACAAGTTGAGCAACTCCCCGATGGTTTGCGAGATCAGCGCCATTAGCTCGCTGGCGGCCGCTTGGTTGAAGGTCTCGAACGAATTCAGGACCGCCTCGAAGTTCTGATCGCTGGTCTGCGCCAGCGCCAGAGCAATGCTGATCAGCTCGCCGGCCGGACCCAGATCGGCGTACGCCAGCGCCTGGGCCGGGATCGCCAGGCCCGCCAGCGGATTGCCGGCCTGACTCAGAATCGCCAGCGCCGTCGCCGCCGCGCCGTTGAGGATCGCAGCCGCAGCTTCCGCCGCGCCGGGCTGCTGACAAGCGGGCGAGGTCTGCGCGGCCTGAAAAAGACTCGCCATGTCGGCCGCAAATGCGGCCGCGTCATGATTGCTGTTGTCGCTGAGCAACGCTGCCGCTTCAAGCGCCAGGCATCCGACGCTGGGTGCCTGGGTGGCGGTCGCCTGACGCGACCATCGGCGTGCGCTGCCGGATTGCGAGCCGCCCTGGTTCGCCAGGGTCTGCAGCGTACCGAGCAGTTGATCGTCAGAGGTCGTCAGTTGGGACTGGCCGACCGTCACGTTGACTCCGCCCACGCTGCCCAACTCGCTGCCCGTCGCGCCGCTGGTCAGCGCGGCCAACAGCGCGCCGGTTTGAGCGGCCAGCTGCCCCAGCGACCCCTCCAGGGCCTCGGTCCCCAGTTGGGTGCCCTGCAGGTCGACCGCCAGCATCATCGCGAAGCTCTGCTCCTCCTAAGGAAGTCTTCGGTCACCGTGCCGAACGGCAGCATCGTGCTCACCGCCGGCAGGCTGATTCCCAACGACGGCGATTTCGAGCTGAGGGTTCCGGATTGCAGCAATTCTCCCACGCTGACCTTCGCGCTGCCCGCGACCAGTTCGCCGCTGGCCGGATCGATCACCGGCGGCACTACTGCGATGATCGCCGAGCCGCCGTTCTGCGTCGCAGCCACCGGCAGGACCAGTCCTTTTTTGCCCGATTGCAGTTTCTCGGTGAAGTTGACCAGCACCCCCGTCATCGGGGCGAAGCCGGACACCCCGAATGTCACCTGACCCGAGCGCGGTCTGCTTTTTGGAACTGATCGAGATCACCTTGGGGGCGAGTCCGACTCCGGCCAGCGCAGCCGTGACCTTGGAGCTGCTGGTCGTGACGGTCAACTTGCCCATCCGCATACCCGAATGAGTGGGCGTGAAGACTATCGAGATAGAACAACTCGCGTCCGGATCGAGCTGGCCGATGCAGCCATTGTTCTGGCTGAAATCTCCCTTGATCGAAACTCCCGTCACGGTCAGCGGCGCGGTGGTGGTGTTGGTCAGGGTTCTGGTCATCGGCACGCTCGACGAGCCCAGCGCCTGCTTGCCGAAGTTGACCGCCTTGATCGTCGGGCGCTTGCCGTCCGGCGTCTTATTGGCGTCTCGCCACAGTTCAGGCGGTCGGAAGCTGCGGGCGCCGGCCCACAGGCGAACCCGCTCGGGGTCGGCGTGGGAGTCGGACGCGGTGGCGGCGTCGGAGTGGCGATCGGCGCGGGCGTCGGGGTCGGCGCCAGGGTGGGGCTTGGCGCCGGAGACGGCGTTGCGTTGGGATCGGCGACAGCGTTGCGGTTGGGGCGGTTGGTCGGTGTCGGGGTCGGTGTTGGGGTCGGGCTTGGTGTTGGAGTCGGAGTTGGCGTCGGCGTAGGCGTCGGAGTCGGCAAAGTGCGATTGGAGCGGGGTGACCACCGGCTCGGCCAGACCCATAATTTCGCTCACGCTGTCGTTGCCCGCATTCGCTACGAAAGCGTTGCCGGATCCATCCAGCGCGACCGAGTAAGGGCCGCTGAACGCCGCGCCGGAGGGAGCGAAGTTGAGTGCCGTGCTGTAGGGGGGTGTGCTGCCCGCCGTCAGTTCGCCCAGACTGCCTTTGCCACCGGCGCCGCCCGAATTCGACACAAAGACGTTGCCCGATCCGTCCAACGCGATCGATTCGGGGAAGCCAAACGCCGCGGGAACGGGGCTGAAATTGAGGCCGGTGCCGTAGCCACTGGCTATCGTCAGCTCGCTCACGCTGCCGTCTTCATTCGCCACGAAGAGGTTGCCCGATGCGTCGACCGCTATCGATTCGGGGCCGAGAAACGACGCGCTCGCAGGTGCGAAACTGAGGCCCGTGCCGTAGCTGCTGCTCGCCGTCAGCTCGCTCACGCCGCTCGCGAAATTCGCCACAAACAGATTGGCTGGATCCGTCGACCGCAATCGATTCGGGGGTGTCAAGCGCCGCGCCTGCGGGGGCGAATTTCAGGCCCGTGCCGTAACCGCTGCCCGCGGTCAGCTCGCTCACACTGTTGCCGCCTTCATTCGCTACAAAGACGTTTCCTGCCCTGTCGAGCGCTATCGAGAAGGGAGCGTCGAAGGCCGCAGCCGCGGGCTGAAAGCTGAGGCCCGTGCCGTAACTGCTCGCCACGGTAAGCTCGCTCACGCCGCCGAACTCATTCGCTACAAAGACGTTGCCCGATCCGTCCAGCGCTATCGAGCGAGGGTTAGAGAACGATGCACCGGCGGGGGCGAAGTTGAGGCCCGTGCCATAGCCGCTCGCCGCAGTCAGCTCGCTCACGCTGCCGATATTGCCGTTGCCTCCGTTGCCTCCGAAATTCGCCACAAAGACGTTGCCGGATCCGTCCAGCGCTATCGAGACGGGGCTAACGAACGACGCGCCCACGGGAGCAAAGTTGAGGGCCATTTCCCATCCGTCGGGAGCCGTTGCCAGCGTCGGGGCGAACGGCGCGCTTACCGACGCAAGTCCGAACAGCGCGCTCACGTTATTCGCCGGGTTGGTGACTATCAGGTGCGCCGCCCCCAAGGTGTCGATGGGCGCAGGCGTTCCTGAGCAGCTGGCGTTGGCGGGCTCGATGAACAGGCCGGGAGTCGCATCGCAGAAAAGCTGTACGCACGGGATCGATGACGGTCCCTTGCTGTCTACGCATCCAGCCACGATGTTGGCCAGCGTGTCCAGCCGCTTCAGCCCGTCGCAGTTGGCCGGCGGCGATCCCGAGTTGCACGCTTCCACGGTGGGCAGGAAGCTCGACGGAGCGCCGCTCACCGACAAAGTGGATGAATTTATGCTCGCCAGGTTGGCGAAGCCGAGGTACGCGTTTCTGAGGCCGGTCGTGTTGGTCGACGGTGCGCCGATAATATGCCCGCTTGAATCGGCGAATTGTGCCAGCGCCCAAGCGGCTGCAACCGTGGTCAGCTCGTTGAGGCTGACGTTGGTAGAAGCCGAAATGCTGTTGCATGGACCCAGCGCCGCCGCCAGCCCGATAGCCGAATCAGAACCCGCGCCGGCATTGCCTCCGATTGCGATGATATAGGTCTGCGGGTTTCCCGCCGGGCAAGTGTACGAGACGGTAAAGCCGCCTTCGGCGTTCGTCGTGGCAGTACCGATCGAGGTGGCGCCTGAGCCATAACCGGCAGCTGCCCACGGCGTACAGCGTGACTGAGGAATTGGATATCAGGTGAGACACGGCACCGACCGCGCCCGTTCCGCTCAAGACCGTCCCGGTGAGCGTGAGAGCGGCCGCGAGCGAGGGCGTCGCAACGATCGCGACCGCTATGGCAAGCGTCAGACTTGTGTACGGCGCTCCAGCTTTGGGAACCCAGAGCTTTACACGCCATCCGAACATTGATTGCCCTGGCAGGTTGCTGGAAAAGGATCTCTACAGCCAACTCCTCTTTTATATCCTCTCGGACTGGCGGAGAAGACTAAAAGAAGTAAACCAGCTTTTGCGAGCGATGAACTCAGCGTCTCTACTGGCTGTTTGCGGACCAGTAGCCGTCAGCGGAGACGAAGCCCGAGGCGGTCTGGCCGGTGACGGAGCAGGACCAGGTACCCGATGCCATCGCACCGCCCGACGCAACCGGCCGAGAACGTGCCCGTTGAACGTGCATGTCACGCTGGCGTCGGCCAGGCCTGCGATCGTGAAGCTCGCGATCCCGCTGCTGTCATCGACGGTACCGATACCCGCGCCGGGCGCGGTCGTGGTGATCGATCCGCCCGAGGCGCTGAAGTCGAGCGTGCCGCTTATCGGACCCACCACGATGGTCGGACAGTTGGCAATGGTGACGTACTCGTTGCCCGTGAACGAGCCGGAATAGGCGCCGTCAAATTGTTGCACGGTCTGGTCGAGCGAAGTAGCGGCCTGGCTCGTAAGCATGTAACTCTGCAGCACCGGGCCCTGCGTGTTCATAATCAGGGTGCCTAGCTGACCGCCGGCCGCCTGGTTGAAGCTCTCGATCGAACCGACCACCGCCTGGAGGGCCTGACCGCTGGTCTGCGCCAGCGCGACGCCAATCCCGATTAGCTGTCCTGCCGGGCCGAGATCGGCATACGCGAGCGCCTGGCCGGGCACCACCGGAGCCAACTGCGAATTGCTGCTCTGAGACAAAATCGCCAGCGCCGCCGCGCTCGCGCCATCGATAGTCCCGGCGGCAGCGATCGCCGCCCCGGGCTGCATACAGGCCGGCGAGGTCTGCGAGTCCTGGAACAGGTTCGCGATGTCGGTGGTGAACGCCGAGGCGTTGCCCGCGCTGTTGTCGGCCAGCGCCGCGGCTGCTTCCATCGCCAAACATCCCGCGCCGGTAGTCTGGGCGCCGATCGTCGGATCGCGATGCGTGGAAACGGCTTGCGATCCGCTCCCGTTGGCCAGCGTCTGCAGGGTGCCCAGCAGTTGATCGTCGGCGGTCATCAGTTGCCCCGTGACCGACGGTCACGTTTACGCCACTCACGCTGCCCAGTTGAACTCCGGTGGCGCTGTTGTTGAGCACCCCGCCGAGCAGCCCCAGCACCGCACCTGATTGATTCGCGACCTGCGCCAGCGAACTCTCCAGCTCCGCGGTTCCCAGTTGCGTGCCCTGCACGTCGGTCTCCAGTTGCGCGGCGAAGCTCTGCTCCTCCTGGAGGAAGGCTGCCGTAACCATGCCCGTCTGCGAGGTTACTGGCTCGCGGTGGGCAGACCGATCCTGAGCGGCGGCGATTTCGCACCGAGCGTTCCGGACTTCAGTAACTCCTGCACGCTGACCGTGGCGCTACCCGCCACCAGTTCGCCGCTGCTCGGGTCGATCACCGGCGGCACCACGGCCGCGATCAGCGCGCCGTTGTTCTGCCCGGCTGCCTCCGGCAGCACCAGTCCTTTTTTGCCCGAGAGCAGCTTCTCGGTGAAACTGACCAGCACCGGCGCGATCGGTGCGTAGCCCGAGACCGTGAATGTCACTTGCGCGAGCGCAGCCTGCGACTTGGAGCTGATCGAAAGCACCTTGGGGGCCAGCCCAACACCCGACAGGCTGGTGGTTACTTTGGAGCCGCTGGTGGTGACGGTCAGAGTCCCCGTGCGCGTGCCCGCGTGCTCGGGAGTGAAAATGACCGAGATGTAGCAACTCGCGCCCGAGGCAAGCTGCTCGCCCACGCAGCCGTTGTTCTCGGTGAAATCTCCGCTGGCGGTGACTGCGGCGATAGTCAGCGGCTTGAGCGTGGTGTTGGTGAAGGTTCCTTGCAGCGGACCGCTGGAGGAGCCGAGCGCCTGCTTGGAAAATTTGAACGGCTTGATCGTCGGCGGCTTCCCGACGGGCGCCTTGGCGCTGGTCCACGTCAAGCTATCCAGAGCGGGCGAACGACGGCGGACAGACGACCCCGGTCGGCGTCGGCGAGGGAGCTGGGGTCGGAGTTGAACCCGGAGGCGGAGCAGGAGTTGGCGTCGGCGCGGACGACCCGGACGTGGGCGCCGGGCTGGGCGCAGTTCCCACGGACGACAAGGCTGATTGGAGCGGCGTGACCACTGGCGTGGCCAGACCCAGGATCTCGCTCACGCTGTTGCCGTCGTAATTCGCCACAAAGAGGTTGCCGGATCGGTCCAACGCTATCGAGTAGGGCGCATCGAACGACGCGCCCGAAGGGGCGAAGTTGAAGCCCGTGGCGTAACCGCTCGCCGCGGTCAGCTCGCTCACGCCGTCGCCAAGATTCGCCACAAAGACGTTGCCCGATCCGTCCAGCGCTATCGAGTAGGGCGTATCGAACGACGCGGCCGAGGGGGCGAAGTTGAGGCCCGTGCTGTAACCGCTTGCCGCCGTCAGCTCGCCCACGCTGTTGCCGTTGGAGTTCGCCACAAAGACGTTGCCCGATCCGTCCAGCGCTATCGCCACCGGAAATTGCTGCTCGCCCGGAAAGGCAAAAAAGTTGAGCCCCGTAGCGTAAGCGCTCGCCGCCGTCAGCTCGCTCACGGCGCCACTTATCCGGTTCGCCACAAAGACGTTGCCGGATCCGTCCAACGCTACCGACTCGGGCTGGTCGAATGCCGCACCCGTAGCGGTGAAGTTGAAGCCCGTGTTGTAACCGCTGATCGCAGTCAGCTCACTCACGCCCTCGCCCGCATTTGCCACGAAGACGTTGTCCGATTGGTCCAGCGCTATCGAGATGGGGCCGTTGAATGCCGCGCCCGAGGGGGCGAAGTTGAGGCCCGTGCGATAACCGCTCGTCGCGGTCAGCTCGCTCACGTTGTCACCTGACACGTTCGCCACAAACACATTGCCGGATTGGTCTATGGCCATCGAGACGGGTTCGTCGAGCGATGCGCCCGAGGGGGCGAAGTTGAGGCCCATGCTGTAACCGCTGCCGCGGTCAGCTCGCTTACGCTGCCGTTCTCGCCGTTGCTGCCGGTCTCATTCGCCACAAACACATTGCCGGATTGGTCCACCGCTATCGAGCCGGGCACGCTGAGCGCCGCGACCGCGGGGGCGAAGTCGAGCCCGATCTCCCATCCGTCGGGCGCCGTGGTCAGCGTCGGGCTGAATGGTGCACTCGTCGCCGCAAGTCCGTACAGCGCGCTCACGTTGTTCGCCGGGTTGGTAACTATCAGGTGCACCGCTCCCATCGTGTCGATGGGTGTCGGCGTTCCCGAACAGGCACTGGTGCTGATGTTGAAGGTCAGCCCAGGGGTCGCATCGCACATGAGCTGCGCGCAGGCGCTCGACGACGATCCGGAACTCTCGATGCATCCCGCAAGAATGTCGGACAGCGTGTTCGACCGCTCGAGGCCATCGCAGTTGGTAGCGGGCCTGGCGGCGGTGGTGCAATCGCTCGTGGTCGCGCCGGAGTTGGCAAAGAAGCTTGACGGATTTCCGCTCACCGCAGAGGGTGCTCGCGTTCACGTCCGCCAGGTTGGCGAAGCCGATGTATGCGTTCTGCAGCCCGATCGCGTTGGTCGACGGCGCGCCGATGTTATGCCCGCTCGAATCGAAGAACTGCGCCAACGACCACGCGGCTGCCGCGGTTGTCAGCTCATTGATTGTGACGGTGGTGGAAGTCGAGAGGCTGTTGCACGGACCCAGCGCCGCCATCAGGCCGATTGCTGAATTGACGCCCGCGCCGGCATTCCCTCCACTCGCGATGACATAGGTCTGCGGATTTCCCGCCGGGCAAGTGTACGAGACGGTAAAGGTGCCGTTCGCGGCTGTCGTGGCTGTCCCGATCGACGCGGCGCCCGAGCCGTACCCGCTGATACCTGACGCGTACAGCGTGACAGAGGAACCGGAAATCGGCACGACCAATCCGCTCAGGACCGTCCCGGTGATGGTGAGATTGGACGATAGAGAGGGCGTCGCGAGAATCGCGACCGCTATGGCCAGGGCCAGACCCGCGTACAGCGCTCCAGCCTTTGC
The DNA here is from genome assembly GCA_963749215.1 of uncultured delta proteobacterium. Classification (GTDB taxonomy): domain Bacteria; phylum Desulfobacterota; class Binatia; order Binatales; family Binataceae; genus CAVVMA01. The sequence goes on from CAVVMA010000013.1 coordinate 101,185, forward strand.
CCCGAAGAGTTTCACGCGCCCTTCAAACATCTGCCCCGAGGGAGGAACTCAGCGCCGTCGCCACGGGCCGGAATCTACCACTGCCGGGGCACTTGTCAATCAATTGCCGCGGATCAGGCGGCCCGTAAAGCTTTGGCCGTTGCGCCGATGGCACAGACATTGGATCAGGCTATCGGCCCCGCAAGACCGGGCGAAAAGAGCTTGAAGAAACCGTCACCGGTTAACGCGAGCTGTGTCGCGTTATAAACAAAGTGTATCAGTTTTGTGACAGTTTGCTTCATTCGCGTACTGAAGTTGCGGGCTCCTCGAGTCTGATTCCCCGGCTGGCATCGCGAATCGCGATCGCCGCAGCCTCGATCCTTCTGATCGCTGCGCAGGCGCTGGGCCAGACCGCGCCCCTGATTGGCAACCATCCCGCCGAAGTCGAAACCTGGCGGCAATCGGGATGGGCCGAGCCGGAAGCGCAGCTACAGATGCGCGTCAGGTTCAAGATCCGCAACCGCGAGGCGCTGAACAAGCTGTTGTCCGAGCAGCAGAACCCGGCGTCGCCGAACTACCGGCATTGGCTGACGGCAAACGAGTTCACGCAACACTTCGGCCCCGGCCAGTCCGACCTTGACGCGGTCTCCAACTGGCTTAAGTCCGAGGGCTTCGAAGTCCATCCGGGCAACCAGGCGGAGCGCTACGTCGAGTTCATCGGTCCGGAGCGGCTGGTCGAGAGCGGCTTTCACACCCTGGTCGGGACCTTCGCCGGCGGTCACCTCTACGCCAACCTCACCGATCCTCTGATCCCGGCGAAATTCGCCGAAGTGATTGATTCCATAGAGGGTCTCGACAACTTTCGTCATTCGAAATCGCTGCTCCATCGGCGGCCAGATGGCCAATCGCCGGTGCCCTCGGCGATTGCGGAAGTTCCCGACCTGCGGCTGGCGGAATGGTTCGATATAGCACCTTCGCAAGTAGATCAGTCGGTTCCGGGGCTCTTGCCGGTGCCCGAAACCATCGTCGGAAACACGCGGGCTTTCGCGCCCGCCGATCTCCAGACGTTCTACGACGAGACTCCGCTGCTGAGCAGCGGAATCAACGGCAGTGGGGGCGACTGTATCGCAGTCGTCGGAGACTCGGACTATCTCGACGCGGCGGTGAGCAAGTTCAACACCCAGTTCGCGCTGCCGGTCTCCAGTATCACTCGCGTACTCGTCGACGGCACAAACCCGGGCATCAACGGAGACGAGCCTGAATCGCTGATTGACCTGGAGTGGTCGCACGCGGTCGCTCCGGGGGCGCCCCAGAAATTCTACCTCGGCTCGATCATCGACGGGATTTCCGCCGCGGTGGGCAACAACGGCTGCAGCGCGATCAACATCAGCTTCGGCTTCTGCGGCGCCGGCAGCGGGTTCTACAGCTACATGGATACGATCTTCGCGCAGGCAGCCGCGCAGGGGCAATCGGTGTTCGTTTCGTCGGGCGACCAGGGAGCCGCCGGACTGGTGATCAATTCGGCGGGTAACGAATGCATAGCCGCCGCCAGCCGCAACGTGAACGAGATGGCGGCCAGCCCTAATGTCACGGGCGTCGGCGGAACTCAATTCGCGCCCAGCTACGCCGCCTCCGGCAACGATTCCGGCAACGTCGTCGAAAGCGTATGGGATGAATCGTTCGGCGCAGGCGGCGGCGGCGCGAGCGCGGTGTTCACCAAGCCCGCTTTCCAGAGCGGTCCGGGCGTTCCCTCCGACGGGCAGCGAGACGTGCCGGAACGTCGCGATGATCGCGAGCCCCGATCAACCCGGCGTGTTTCTGGGCTACGACTCGGGCGGCACCGCGGTGATCGATTGCTGCTGGGGAGGCACGAGCCTGAGCGCGCCGCTATGGGCTGGAGTATCCAGGTTACTCTCGCAGGCGAACGGGAGCCGGGTCGGAAATATCAATCCGAGAGTCTACAGCCTGGCTGCGTCCAAAGGGGCCGCAGCCGGCCTTCGCGACGTGACGAGCGGAATAAACAGCTTCGAGGGTGTGTCGGGTTTCGAGGCCGGACCCGGCTACGATCAGGCGTCGGGACTGGGCACCATAGACCTCGCGACATTTGTGCCCGCGTTCGTAGGGTCTTCCTCGCCGTCCCCAACTCCTAGCCCCACTCCAACGCCGACTCCGTCGCCAACGCCGACCCGAACGCCGACGCCGACTCCAACGCCCACGCCGCGGCCGACGCCGTCACCGACACCGACGCCAACCCCGAGTCCGGCGCCTACGCCCGCTCCGTCGCCAGTACCGACGCCGACTTCGACGCCCACGCCGCGGCCGACTCCATCACCGACACCGAAGCCGACCCCGCACGCCAACTCGAACTCCTACGCCCACTCCAACCCGGGCACCGAGCTCCACGCCGACCCGAACTCGAACGCCTACGGCCACTCCGACGCCGACTCCCGCGCCGACGGGTAGCTGCAATTCTCAGGTCGTGAGCAGCGCCACCAAGCTACCTGTCACCATTGCACCGCAGATCCAGACTAACGTCGTCCCGATAACGCCGAATCAGTTCACGACCTCGACTTGCAGCCGAAGTTGGCAGATGACAGCCGTTTGCGCAGTTCAGTTCACTGACAACCCATACTACGGCGCTCGAGTCGGTCCCGCTTACTCCAGTCCTGTGAGAGTATCGCCCAACGCGAGTGTCAATCTTGCATGGACGTATACCTTCGATGTGTCGGGCGGATCGCTGGTTTCCAGTCCGCTATGCCCGATAGCCGCGAACCAGCCAGGGACGGCCACCGGCAGCGTAACCTTGACCGCGACGCCGCAGTGATCGGCGCAACGGACCGGCTCATCCCGCGCTGAATTTGCCTCACACCACTTCGCGGAAGGCCAGGGCCGGCGCGATACGCATCGCCTCGATTATCGGGATTGCGCCGCTCAGCAGACTGACCGCGACCGCTGCGACCAGTCCCTGAATCGCCGCCGCCGGCATCACGAACAGTGCGCCATTGCCGCCGAGCGCCGGGCCCAATGAGACTCCGCCCGCGAACAGCCACGAGGCCACGCCCGCTCCCAGCGCGCCGCCGGCGATCCCGATCAGCGCGCACTCACCGAACAGAAGATTGGCGATCTGGCCGGGACTGAATCCCAGCGCGCGCATCACCGCGACCTCGGAGATTCGGTCGCGCACCATCATCGCGGCCGAGTTTGCGGCGATCAGCCACACGGTCAGGATCACGATCGTGCACAGGCCGTAGACCATCGCGCGGATATTGCCGACCTGCGAAAGGCCGGCGGAGATCGCGTCCTTTTCGGTCATGGTGCGGGTTTCGTAAGGCGAGTTGCGAAAGTGCTCGTCGATTTCCTTCGAGAGCATCGCCAGATGCTCCGGAGTGTCGGAGCGCGCGATCAACTGCCATGCGATGTCGTCGGCCGGGTAGCCGTGCGCCTTCATCGCCTCGTTGAAATAGTCGCGCCTGAAGACGAACGAATTCGGATAATGCTTGGATGGGATATCGGCGATCAGGATGAAGGTCAGGTCCATCCGCGCAAACGCGTCGGCGCCGTGCAGCGTGACCTGATCGCCAAGCTTCCATCCGTACTTGGCCATCAGCGCGCGTCCGACCGACGCGGCCCGCCGATCGTGAGCCATCGAAGTCATCACATTGGCGGTGAGCCCGTAGTCGGGAAACACCTGGTTGATCTCCGGGCCGACTGCGGCGGCGAAGATCGAGTCGCGCGGATTCCGGTAAGTCGCGGGCCATCCCCGAATCGCCACGCAGGCGGCGCATCCGGGCATCTGGCGAATCTCGTTGCAGTAGCGCGACGGCAGGTCATACCAGGGCGCGGTGCGATTGTTGACCACCAGGCGCAGCGTGGTGGAGGCGTCACGGATGATGCGATCCATCGAGGCCGGGACCGAGATCAGCACGGTGAACACGAACGTCGAGGTCGCGATCACCAGCGTGGTCAGCGCGGTGCGCCTGAGATTGCGGCGCATATTGCGCTCGATCAGTTTGAACAACTTCATGCGCCCGATGCTCCAGCAGCGTTGCGTTCCGCGCGCGGTCTCAGGCAGCGCGCAATGAATCCATCACGCCGATCCGCGCCGCCCGCGCAGCCGGCAACAATCCTCCGAACGCGCCAATCGTGGCCGCGGCGATCAATCCCGATATGAAAGCGCCGGCGGTCAGCCGAAACGAAAAGATGAACTCGCCCACGTTCATCAGGCGGCTGTTGAGCCCGAGCGCCGTCGCCACCACAACCGCGAGGACTTCGCCGATCAGCCCGCCTATCGTTCCAATCACGATACTCTCGATCACGAAGCTCAAAAGCACGTTGCCGCGGGTGAATCCGAGCGCGCGCAGCACGCCGACCTCTTTGCCGCGCCGAGCCACCGCCGCGTACATCGTGTTCATGCCGCCGAAGGTCGCACCGACGCCGAGAATGATCGCGACTATCAGGCCGAGTCCGCGCAGTTGGTCCGCAAACTCCGATTCCTGCGAGTAGAACTCGGTCTCGGTCTCCGCATCGACCCGCAGCCGCGCGTCGTTGTCGAGCGCGTGCTTGAAGGCGTCCTCCATGCCGGGCTTCAGCACCACGTGGACCGAGGCGAACCCGCCGTTGGGATAGCCCATGTCCTGGCGCAGCATGTCGAGGTCGGTCCAGATTTCGGATTCGCGTGCGCTGTCGTGGTCCGAAAACGCTCCGACCACCGTCCACGATCGCCGGCCGAAACGGACCTGAACGCCCGGCGCCAGTTCCGGCACTCGCGCCAGAAGCTTGCGGCCGACGACCATTTCGCTGGCGCCTCGCTTCGGCCATCGCCCGCTCACGATCCGCATGTTCCGATGGACCTGATAGGCCTCGGGATAAACGCCGCGCAGAAAAGTGAAGTTCAGATTCGGGCGGTCCGGCGTGGCGAAGAAGCCCGTCACGGCCTCCGGCGAGACCAGCGCGACGTTGCCCGCGCTCGCGATCTCCGGCCGGCTCCGGATCAGCTCGTACTGCTCGTAGCTGATAAAGCTGCCGGGCTCGGAAGTGATTCCGCGCGCCAGCACTATCCAGTTGCCGCGTTCGGCCGCGCCCATCACGGTGCCGCGCAACCCCGCGATCAGTCCCGACAGGATCACCAGGATCATCACGACCAGCGCCACGCCCATCGCAGTCATCAGCGACGTGGTCCGCCTGACCATCAGGCTTCGCAGGTTGTACCGAATCGGAATCATCGTCCTGTCGGCTCCAAGATGAAGGGGGAAAATGGAAAGCTATCAGATACTCAATCATGAATCGATTGAGCGATCGCAGCGAAAATACTGCGTCGTCTTCGCGGCGGCGCGCTCTCGTGTCGCAACCGGGATGTCCGATTCTTTCCCGTTCAGCGCGATAGTCTGAACGGACGATGCATCCGGCGACGCGCGCGTTGCGACGATCGCGTATCAAGTTGACCACCGGACGGTGACATGAGCGATCGCACCCCGATTCCCGTAGGCAAACACGCGCGCACGGCCAAGGGCTACGACATCCATTACCACGAGGCCGGAACCGGCGGCGATCCGGTCGTGTTCATCCACGGTGCAGGTCCGGGCGCGAGCGGCTACAGCAACTTCAAGCGCAACTATCCGTTTTTCGCCGAGCATGGCGTTCGCGCGATCGTGCCCGACCTGCCCGGCTACGGCCTGTCCTCCAAGCCGGCGGACGTGGCCTACACGCTCGATTTTTTCGTCGAGACCTTGCGCGGCTTTCTCGACGCGATCGGGGTCCGCCGATGCGTCCCGCTCGGGAATTCGCTCGGCGGCGCGATCGCGATCAAGTACACGCTCGATTATCCCGACTCGGTGAGCAAGCTGATCCTGATGGCGCCGGGCGGCCTCGAGGAACTGCCGACCTACCTCCAGATGGAGGGCATCCAGAATATGCTGAGGGTCCATTCCGCCGGTCCGATCAATGCGGAAGGCATCCGCAGCATCATGTCGAAGCAGCTTTACGACCCGTCGCTGCTGACGGAAGAGCTATTGGCCGAGCGCGCCGGAATCGCGGCGACGCAGCCGAGCACCGTGCTGACCACGATGCGCGTGCCGAACATGGCCGCGCAGCTTGGTGCAATCCGATGCCCGGTGCTGGGTTTCTGGGGAATCAACGACAAGTTCAATCCCGTCAGCGGCGCGATGAAGATCGTCGAAGGATGCGCGCAGGCGCGCGTTACGTTGCTGAACCGCTGCGGTCATTGGGTGATGGTCGAGCATCGCGACTTTTTCAACCGCGCGTGCATCGATTTCCTGCGCAACGGCTAGGCGCATGGACGACGGCGCTATCCGCGCTCTGGCCGGCGACCTGTACTCGGCCTTGCGCGCCCGCTCGACTGTAGCTCCGCTTACCGACCGCTATCCCGAGATCACGATTGACGACGCCTATCGCGTCTCTTTGGCGATGCTCGAGCGGCGCATCGCCGACGGCGAGCGCGTGATCGGCAAGAAAATCGGCGTGACCAGCCGCGCGGTGCAGGAGATGCTCGACGTGCATCAGCCCGACTTCGGCTTTCTGACCGACGCGATGCACTATCCCGACGGCGCGACGATAAGCATCGCCCGGGCCGGGTTGATCCAGCCGCGCGCCGAAGGCGAAATCGCTTTCATCCTGAAGCAGGACCTCGCCGGATCGAACGTCACCGCCCGCGACGTGCTCGACGCGGCGGAAGCGGTGATGCCCTGCTTCGAGATCGTCGACTCGCGGATCGTGAATTGGAAGATCAAAATCGAGGACACGATAGCCGACAACGCCTCGTGCGGCGTGTTCGTGCTCGGCGCGGCGCGCGCCGACCCCAACCAACTCGACCTGGCGAGCGTGCGGCTCGAAATGTTTCGCAACGGCGCGCAGGTCGCGACGGGACTCGGCTCGGCGGTGCAGGGACATCCGGCGGCAGCGGTCGCATGGCTGGCCAATACGCTCGGCAAGTTCGGGATTCCGTTTCGAAAAGGCGAGATCATCCTCTCCGGTTCGCTCGTGCCGCTCATTCCGGCGAACGCCGGCGACAGCTTCGAGCTGTCTATCGGCGGCATCGGCGCAGCCTCTGTTCGATTCGCCGCTTGACTAGTAGCCTGTCAGGCAACGATCCGCGATCTGCTCCGGGCGGAGACTACGACATGAGAAAGGTCAAATGCGCGCTTATCGGTTCGGGCAATATCGGCACCGACCTGCTCTACAAGCTCAAGCGCAGCGAGTTGCTCGATCCGGTATGGATGGTCGGGATCGAGCCGGCCTCCGAAGGGTTGGCGCGCGCCCGTAGCATGGGCCTCAAGACCACCGACCGGGGCCTCGACGCGATGCTGCCCCATGTCAAGGAAGACGGCGTGCAGATCGCGTTCGACGCAACTTCCGCGTACGTGCATCCGGAGAACTCGCGCAAGCTCAACGCGCTGGGCGTGATGATGATCGACCTGACGCCGGCCGCGATCGGTCCCTACTGCGTGCCGCCGGTGAATTTGAAGGGCCACGTGGGCAAGCGCGAGATGAACGTCAACATGGTTACTTGCGGCGGCCAGGCGACGATCCCGATGGTCTACGCGGTCTCGCGCCTGCAGAAGGTCGCGTATGCCGAGATAATCGCGACCGTGGCCTCGCGATCGGTCGGGCCCGGCACCCGCAGGAACATCGACGAGTTCACCCGCACCACCGCCGGCGCGGTCGAAAAGGTCGGCGACGCGAACCGGGGCAAGGCGATCGTCATAATCAATCCCGCCGACCCGCCGATCATCATGCGCGACACCGTCTACTGCATGACCGAGGATAAGCCCAACCGCGAGGCGCTGATGGACTCCGCGCACGAGATGATCCGCGAAGTGCAGAAGTACGTGCCCGGCTACCGGCTCAAGAACGGACCCGTGATCGACGGCAATCGGGTCTCGATGTTCATGGAAGTCGAGGGCTTGGGCGATTACCTGCCGAAGTACGCCGGCAACCTCGACATCATGACGGCAGCCGCCGCCCGCACCGCCGAGATGTTCGCCGAGGAGATCCTGAGCGGCAGCCTGGTGCTCGAACCGGTCGCCGCTTAGATCCTCGATTCCGAAACGCCTCTCCCTGACCAGGGAGAGGCCGGCGGGCGCCGCGCCCGCCGGGTGAGGGTTGGCTTAAAGGAGAATCCCAGATGGACCTGCGTGGAAAGAAAATTACCCTGCACGACATGACCTTGCGCGACGGGATGCATCCGAAGCGCCATCAGATAACGCTCGATCAGATGAAGTCGATTGCCGCCGGGCTCGACGAGGCGGGCGTGCCGCTGATCGAAGTCACCCACGGCGACGGGCTGGGCGGCGCTTCGATCAACTACGGCTTCCCGCGCCATTCGGACCAGGAGTATTTCGCGGCGGTGATTCCGCTTTTGAAGCGCGCCAAGGTCTCCGCGCTTTTGGTGCCGGGAATCGGCACGGTCGATCATCTCAGGATGGCGCGCGAGGCGGGCGTGCATACGATTCGGGTCGCCACTCATTGCACCGAGGCCGACGTCGCCGAGCAGCATATCGGGCTGGCGCGCGAGCTGAAGATGGACACGGTGGGCTTCCTGATGATGGCGCACATGGCGGAGCCCGACAAAATCCTCGAGCAGGGATTGCTGATGGAATCCTACGGCGCCAACTGTATCTACGTCACCGATTCGGCGGGCTATATGCTGCCCGACCATGTGCGCGAGCGGTTCGCCCCGTTGCGCGAGAAACTCAAGCCCCAGACCGAGCTCGGCTTCCACGGCCATCACAACCTCGCGATGGGGGTCGCAAACTCGCTGGCCGCGATCGAATGCGGAGCAACCCGGATCGATGCAGCCTCGGCGGGCCTCGGCGCGGGCGCCGGCAACACCCCGATGGAAGTGTTCGTCGCGGTATGCGATCGGATGGGGATCGAAACCGGCGTGGACGTATTCAAGATCGCCGACGTGGCCGAAGATCTGGTCGTGCCGATCATGGATACGCCGGTGCGAATCGATCGCGACGCACTGACGCTTGGCTACGCCGGCGTCTACTCGACGTTCCTGCTGTTCGCCAAACGCGCCGAGGCGAAGTATCGCGTGCCGGCGCGGGAGATCCTGATGGAGCTGGGGCGCCGTCGCATGGTCGGCGGCCAGGAAGACATGATCGAGGACACCGCGCTAACAATGGCCCGCGAGCGCGGTTTGTTGTGATTGCAGTGCGGTGGCGTCGCCCTCACCCGCCGAGCGACTTGCGAGCGCAAGTCGCTTGGCGACCTCTCCCGGTTCACGCCTGCGGACAGTTCGCAGGCGTGGGAGAGGTGCTTTGGGAGAGGTGACTTCAGGGAAGAGGTGTTTTCGGAAAAAGAGCGGGGCCAGCGATGGCGCTGGCCCTGCGTCGAACATTCATGCGATGAAGTTTCGGACGCGTCGAACTGTTACGGCGCCGCCTTCACCATCGCGTCTACCGTGCAGAATTGCTTGTCGACCGCGCCCATGTTGATGTACCAGCACTCGCGCTCGGGCGTGTGCGCTCCGGGCAGATAGCACATCGAGGAATACCCGCTCTGCGTATCGATCGACGCGGCGCCCACGACGAACTCGCGCTTGAACGGATAGATGGCGACCCGCGCGTCGGGCACCGGCCGGTCGCGATACGTCAGCCAGTAGAGATGAGTGCGCCATAGCCCGCCCTGGCGATCGTAAGTGTCGACGTAGGGCTCGAACCAGACTTCGGAGTCCATGTACAGGACCGTTTTCTGCTCGAGTGCACCCGGGGCCTGCCCTCTTTCGCGCCTCGGGGTCGCTTCCAGAACGTACATGTGGCGCATCTCCCAGTCCTCGGGGCACGCTGACGCGCCGCCGTCATATGGGCAGGTCACTTCGGGCGAATGGGCCGCGTGCACGCTGGCGAGCATGTCTTTTTCGCCAAGGAAGCGATACTCGTACTCCTCGGTCTTGGGATTGAAACCCGAGTAATGGTCGGCATCGGCGCTGAGGGCGGAAATCGATGAGCTCAGCATCGCTTCGTTGAACCGGCGCACGCGGCGCGAGCCGGGCGTCCAGAGCCAATCGTCGTCGCCGCGATTGGGGTCGCCATAGCGATAGCGAATCGTTCCCGCGCCGCGCTCATCCTGCGGCGCGATTATCGGGTAAGCCGCGAACATCCAGAGACGGTTGCTGATCCTGTAATCCGGATCGGTCGGAATCGGCTCGACTTCAGTCCGCCCGACCAGGTTGTAACCCGCGTAATGCCCCACCTCGAGATCGAGAATCACTCGCTGCGGCTTTCCCATCGAGATGTATTCGCTCTGGCAGTCAAAAAACCGCAAGTCGTAGTCGTCGCTCGTGATCGGGCGAAAAACGTTGTTCCAGATAAGCTTGGCGCCGATGTTGGGATCGTTGACATCGATCAGCGGAAAAGGCTGACCCGCGACGTAGCCGACCAGGCTGCGATGGTCTGACGAGAGACGCACCTGCGAGGAATATTTCTCGGTCGCTTCCTTGTAGGGCGGAGGCCAATCCACCCGCTCAGGCGCCACGATCCTCAACCTCATATCGTGCCTGACCATGTAGTACGTGCCCGGTGACACAAGGTCCTTCACCAGCTCGGCATTCTGCGCGGTTATCACGTCGCCGGGTTTGACCCCCGCCTGCGCGACCGCCGCTATCACGAATGTCGTTAAGAAAGAGAGCGCTATCCTAAGGGTCCTGCCGGCCATGCGTGGTTCCTCCCCACTGTCGATTCGCGAAGCTCCGAAATTCGCCTGCGGACTATACTCGATGAGAACGTGCTGCGCCAAATGCGGCGGTGCGCCCCCTCGCGCAAGAGCCTCGCACGATCGCCGTGCGCTCACTTTACCGCTCCGCGGTTTCTGAGCTCGGCGATCCGGGCCGAATCGTAGCCGAGGTAATCGGCAAGTATCTGGTCGGTGTGCTCGCCGAGCATCGGAGCCGCGCGCGGCATCGGCGGTATAGTCGCCGAGAACTTCGCCGGAAGTCCGGTCTGCGTAACGGGACCCCATTGCGAATGAACCAGTTCGGCGAGCAACTGGTTGGCCGCGATTTGCGGGTCGGCGAACAGATCCTTGATTCGATTCACCGGCGTGGCCGGAATCCCTGCCCGCGCGAGCATCCGCAAGGCCTCCGCACGATCCAGATTGCCGAACAAATCGGCGAGCACCGAGGCAATTGCTCCATCGGCGGCTTCGCGGGCGGCATCGGCGTGCGCAGTCCCGGCGAGAGAAGCGGATAGCGCACGCATCGCGTCCCACTGCGCGGGCTCGGCGATCGAGATGAACAGCGATTTGCCGTCGCGACATCGGTAGCATCGCGCGAGAGCGGACGGCCCGCGATACTCGGCATCGCCGTTCTCCAGGTCGGGACGGCCGTCGTAAAAGATGAATTCCCCGGCCTGGAACGCCATCGCGGATTGAAGCAGCGAGGTCTCGCAGAACTGGCCGCGCCCGGTCACCTGGCGCGCGCGCAACGCGAGCAAGCATCCCAGCGCCGAGAGCATCGCCGCGCCGTAATCGCATAGCGCGCACGCGAGGTACACCGGATGGCCGTGATGGCCGCCCTGCGCCGCCTGCAATCCCGACCGCGCCTGCAGCAGCGGATCGAAGCTCGGTTGATCGTGCTGCGGCCCGCTGCTGCCGAAGCCGGTAACCGACATGTAGACCAGGCGGGGATTCAGAGCTGCGAGAGTCTCGTAGTCAAAACCCATCTTCCGCATTCGGCCGGGCCTTAGATTCTCGACCAGGACGTCGGCCTTTTTGGTGAGACCGTAGACGATTTCCTGTCCGTCGGCGGAATCGAGGTTCACCGCCAGCCCGCGTTTGCCCTGGTTCCAGCCGAGAAATGCAAGCGCGAGATGACGGACCGAATCGCCGTGCTTGCTCTCGACTTTGATTACGTCGGCCCCCATCTGGGCGAGAATCATCGGGCCGTAGGAACCCGCGATATAGCTGGCGAAGTCGAGCACCAGAACTCCGGCAAGCGGTCCCGCCTGTTGCGATCGGGGCGACGGCCGATCGCGATCGCGTGCGGCGGCGCGCGTATCGGCGTCGATCGCGATCACCTGTGCGGCCGAGCGCGTGCGCGCATCGAAGGCCGGAGCCGGCGCGATCTCGCCGGGAGTGTCGTGCATCGTGATCGACACTCCCATCTGAACGGTCGGGCCGAGTGTGGGGTCCACGATCTCGCGCCGCATATTGAGGAATCGCACCTGCGAGTCCTCGACGAATTCCTGGCGCGTGAGCACCGGCGCCGCCGGGACATCGCCGGCGTGGAAGATGCTCAGCCATTCGTCGCGCGGCCGGGTGCGCATCGTGGCGTCGAGAATTTCCTTGAGCAGCGGCCAGTTTTCCTGGCAACCCCAGGGCGCGCCCTCAAAGCGCGGATCCGCGACCAGGTCCACCCGGTCGATCGCAAGGGCCAGCTTGTTCCAGAAGACCGTGCTCGCGCAGGCGACGAACATGTAGAGGCCGTCGGCGGCCTGAAAGAGCCGGAAAGACGGAATCGGACCGAGCGGGTCGTTGGCGCCTTCGGCGTAGAGCGCGACCAGTTTCGGATGTCGTATGATCGTGCCGGTCTGAAGCGAGAGCGCCCCCGCGAGCAGCGGCACTTCGATCAACTGCCCATCGCGTGATCGTCCTTCGGGACCGCCGGCATCGCGCGCGATCAGCGCCGCGACTGCGGCCGCTGCCGCGATCGCGCCCGCCGCATAGCTGACTGCCGGAAGCGTGAGCGGCGCCGGATCTCCGCTGCGCGTGAACTGATTTCCGGCCAGGCCGCCGCGCGCCTGGACCGCCTCTTCGCAAGCGTCGAAGTCGGCTTCCGCGCCCCGGCTGCCGAAGGGCGGCATGCTGACCACCAGCGCGCCGGGATTGATCGCCCGAATCGACTCGTAGTCGATGCCAATCGCGCGCGCGCGCGCCGGCGTATGGCCCGCGATCACAATATCGGCCCATCCGATGAGATCGCGCGCTTCGCCGGCGCCGGTCTTCGACTCGAGATCGAGAAACAGCGAACGCTTGCCTCGATTAGCGACGTGAAAATGCGGCCGGCCGCGCGTGGCCAGTCCCCCCGGCGGCTCGACCTTGATCGAGCGCGCGCCATGCTCGGCGAGCAGCATCGCGGCATATTCGCCGGCGAGGTGCGAGCTGAATTCGACCAGCCTGACGCCGTCGAGCGATTTCATTGCGGACCGTACATCAGATCGCGCCGGCCTCGCGCAGGTGGGCGAGATCGTCGCGGCTGTAGCCCAGGCCGGCGAGCACGTCATCGGTATCCTGGCCGAGCTTGGGCGCTGCCCCCCGGGGATTGGCCGGAGTCGCGCTGAATCTGATCGGCATTCCGACCAGCTTCATTTTGCCATACTCGGGATGTTCGTAGTCGACGATATAGTCATTAGCCACAACTTGTGGATCGTCGGGTAAATCGCTAATCGTATTGACTACTGTGTATACCAAGTCGCCGCCGGCCTTCAGAATAGCCATCCATTCGGCGCGGGTCCGGGTCGCCATCGTATTATCCAGAATAGCTATCAGCGCGGCGGAGTTCTGCGCGCGCGCGCGCAGGACCGAAAAGCGCGGATCTTCGATCAGCTCGAGATGCCCGAGCGCGGTGCAGAAGTCTTTCCAGTAGCGGTCCGGCTCGGCCATCGCAAAGCAGATCCACTTGCCGTCGGCGCACTGGTAGTAATTCCACAGCGGATTTATGTTCCTGGTGCGCGGCATCCGTCCGAACTCCCGCCCCGTCATCACGCGCGAGGCCAGGTTGAGCCGCTGCAGCAGGGTCATCGAGCCGAGCAGCGAAGTATCCACTTCCTGGCCGACTCCGTATTTGTCGCGCGCCAGTATAGCTGTGACTATTCCCAGCGCGAGCACGATCGCGCCGGCCTCGTCGGCGACCCCGGCGCATACCGGGCGCGGCGGATCGTCCGGCGCGCCTCCGACGGTCATCATAAGGCCCGAGCGCGCCTGAGCCATCAGGTCGAACGACGGTTCGGCAGCGTCGGGGCCTTCGGGTCCGTAGCCCGAGGCGGTGGCATAAATCAGCCGCGGGTTGCGGGCCTTGAGCGTCGCATAGTCGAGCCCCAGACGCCTGGCCACGCCGAGTCTGAAGTTCTGTACGAACACGTCGCTCTTTTCGACCAGCTTGTAGACGATCTCACGCGCTTGGGGCTGCTTGAGATCGATCGCGACGCTTTTCTTGTGCCGGTTGTTGCATTCGAAGAGAAAATTGACGACGCCTTTGCCGCCGAGCGGCGGCGACGCGGGCATCATCCCGCGGCCGGGGTCGCCCCATTTGCGATCTTCTATCTTGATCACCTCGGCGCCCATGTCGGCGAGCGTGGTGGTCGCCGCCGGCCCCTGCTGCCAGATCGACCATTCTACTATCCGGATTCCCTTAAGCGGTGCGTCCATGACCCGTGTCAATAGCACAAGTCAGCCGCGGACCAAGGGGTCTGAAGAATCGTCCAAATGAGGTAGTCCTGCGGCGCCTGTATGCGTGTCGCGCGATGAAGTCTCGCGAACAGTGCTATCTTTTGTCGGGAGGTTCGAAGCCGGGCGGAAGTCCGCGAGCACCGTCGCGCGGCGCCTTCGCGAAGAGTTCGTCAACGAGTTCCGCAACGTGGCGCGGCAACATGCGAAGCTCTCGCTTGGAAACCTGGGCCCGCGGCAGATAGCGGGTCACGAGTTCGGCGACCAGAAAAGCCTGCTCGCGATCCTTGGGCCTCTTCAAGCGATCGCGCATCGGTTGCCTGCTCAGCCATAGCTTGTGGAGCGCAAAAACTCTTGGGTCTGGAACAGTCATCGGCGCGGGAAATCCGTCTTCGCCAATCACTGTTTGTCGAAGCTTGGGCGCGGAGAGATACCAGTCCAGATATTGGATGTCCGCGGCCTTCAGGATCCGCCTCCTTACCAATCGCATCGGGCTGCTTCTTCCACGGTGGCTTCGGCATCGGACGAATAAGATCGACCATGAAGCCTCGGTTGTTGACCGCGCGGAAGTTCTGTTTCTCCATGACGCTGAACGACTTGTCGACCTTGCGCAGAATGCCGATCAGCCCTTCGGTTCGAACCTCGTTCACGATCAACTCCAGCGAACGTCGCGAGTCGAGTAGGAGATCGAGGTCTTGTGTTTCGAGGCGGGCCGCCGAGAAAATTTGGACACCGGCAGCAGCCTCATACGCATACAGGGCATTGGTCCCTACGATCAGGACCGCATCTTCCAGACCAGCGCGCCAGAGTTCTCTGGCAAGCGCTGCAGTCAGACGTGGCACGTGCGCCACTCTGGCGGCCTTGCAAAATCGCGATTGTTCAGCCAGCCGGCGACGCAGGGCGGCTTCGCGTTCACGGGCTTCCGCCTTGTTCCGCTTGAAGTGATCCAGAGTCCGCTCGGTCGCGGCGTTTCGAGGACCGAGGCTCTTGCCATAGCCACGCCGGTCGCGAGCGCGAAAGAGGTATTGCTTTCCGGATGCAGTCTTCCAATGCATGCTGCCACGGAAACTTCGCGCCCGCTGTAGCGCTTCGGCCCAGGCATCAAAAAGCTGCTGAGTGTCGACGACCGTTTTCAGTTGCTCAGATGAGAGCTCGCGATAGGAATCCGGGCTATTTTCCTTCAGGTCAGGCACATTCTGATTATGAAGGAAAATCCTCGTAATTTACAACTATTTTCCTTCATTTTGCCAAATGAGACTCGATGAAGGAAAATCAGACCTGCCTGGGACCGCTCGGTCGCAAAGAAGTCATACCACCGCGAGCTTGTGCGGGCCGCGTCGTCCAAATGGGGTACGCGCCGCGCGCGCGGGCGTGAGCGGTTTGACATCGGGCGCGAGAGTTGCGATTAGGCAGGGCGAGCGATGAGCGAGTACAGCGTCAAGGACAAAGTCGCGATCGTCGGGATCGGCGAAACCGCCTACTACAAGCGCGGCGGAGCGCCGGTGCCGGAATTCGTCCTGGCCTGCGAGGCGATTCTCAAGGCGGCTGACGATGCCGGGATAAAGGT
The DNA here is from genome assembly GCA_963749215.1 of uncultured delta proteobacterium. GTDB lineage: Bacteria > Desulfobacterota > Binatia > Binatales > Binataceae > CAVVMA01. The sequence continues at coordinate 117,134 of CAVVMA010000013.1, forward strand.
CGAGGACATCGACGGATTCGCCTCCTTCGCGACCGAGCGGAACGCGGCCGCACGAGTCGCCGCCGCGCTGGGCGTGAAGCATTTCAGCCTCGCCAATATCGTATGGAACGGCGGCGGCGGCGGCGGTTCGGCGGCGATCGGCAATGCGGCCGCGGCGATCGCGGCGGGCTACTCGAAATACGTGGTCGTCTACCGGGCGCTCGCGCAGGGACAGTTCGGACGCTTCGGCGCCAGCGCGCCGATGACCTCGGTCTCGGGCGCGATGGGCGCGTACTCGAATTTCTCTTCCTACGTGGCGCCCTACGGGCTGCTTGCGCCGGCCCATTGGGTTGCCTTGCGGGTGCGCCGCTTCATGCACGAGCACAACCTCAACCAGGATCCCCTCGCCGCGATTGCGCTCGCGTCGTACCATCATGCGCAGTTCAATCCCCGCGCCGTGATGCATGGCAAGCCGCTCACGCGCGAGCAGTACGATCGCTCGCGATGGGTGGTCGAGCCGTTCCATCTCTACGATTGCTGCATGGAAAACGACGGCGCGGCGGCGGCGATCCTGACCAGCGTCGAACGCGCGCGGGACTTGAAGCAGAAGCCGGTCCGCGTGATGGCGGCGGCGCAGGGCTCGGGCTTCCGCACCGAGGTCGCCGCCGAAAACACCTGGGACTATCCGACCGCCAACTTCAAGACCGTAGCGCCGCGTCTGTTCGAGATGGCCGGGATCACCGCCAAAGATGTCGATGTCGCCCAGATGTACGAGCATTTCACCGGCGGCGTCGTGATGGCGATGGTCGAGCACGGTTTCTGCCGCCCTGAAGAGCTGATGGAGTTCTGCACCTTCGACAATCTGATCGCGCCCAAGGGCAAGCTGCCGCTCAACACCAGCGGCGGCAACCTAGCCGAGTGCTACGTACACGGAATGGAGCTGATCAACGAGGCCGTTCGGCAGGTCCGCGGCACCTCGACCTGCCAGGTGAAAGACGCCGAGATCTCGCTGGTCGTGTCGGGACCGATGGTCGCGCAGGGCGTGAGCGATTTGCTCCTCCACGGATGACGAACTGATGGCTGATGGGGCTTCAAAATCGTATCTGCCGCCGGGATTGCCGATCCCGCGGCCAACTCCCGACGGCCTCGACAAGCCTTTTTGGGACGCGGCGGCGCGACATGAGCTGGTGGTCCAGAAATGCGCCAAGTGCGCGACCCTTCAATTCGCGCCCGAATGGATTTGCTACAAGTGCCACTCGTTCGAGCTCACCTGGCAAAAGCTCTCCGGCCGGGGGCGTATCTATAGCTGGGAGCGGGTCTGGAATCCTGCGCATCCCGCGCTCAAAGATGCGCTCCCCTACATCGTCGTGCTGGTCGAGCTATCCGGCGCTGACAATATCCGGATGGTCGGCAATCTGCTCGGCGACCCCAAACAGCAAGTCCGTATCGGGGCCGAGGTCGAGGCGGTGTTCGAGGATCATCCGGGGCATCAGTTTACGCTGATTCAGTGGAAGCTGACGCCGTAGTCCAATTGGACGCTTGTTCCAGGCGGCGCGATGGTAAGATAATTGCTGGTCCGGAACCAGTGAAGGAGAAATAACCCATGGCGGGCGGAACCATTGACATCAATATCGAGGTCGACGAGCCCAACCGTTGGCGGCTCGAGACTCCGGGCACCAGCGGATGGAAGCGGACCGCGAGGCCCAACGATCCCAACAAGTACCTGATGATTTCCGCGGACTGCCACGCGGGCGAGCCGGCCAATTTGTGGGTCGACCGAATCGAGCCCGAGTACCGCAATCGGCTGCCGCGCACCGAGGTCGATGAGAAGGGTGTGAAGTGGTCGATCTCCGAGGGCTGGCAGAAGTCGCGACTGCTCGACATGAAGCTTGACGGCGAAGACGGCGTTCGCGCCAAAGCCGGCTCGAGTCCGGCGGAACGAATCAAAGACGACATTCGCGACGGCGTTGACGCCGAGATCATCTTTCCCAACCGGGGCCTGATGATGTGGGCGACGCCGGACCCGGCATTCGCCGAGGCGCAATGCCGCGTCTACAACACCTGGGCCTGGGAGGCTTACGGTCCGTACAACGATCGGCTCTCGCCGATGGCTTGCATTGCGCCCGGGGTGGTCGAGGGAGCGATCAAGGAAATCGCGCGATGCGCCAAATTGGGTTTCCGCGGCCTTAGCTTGCCGTGCAAGCCGATCTTCGGTCCGCACGATTCACGGCATCCCAACTACAACCTGGCGATTTACGATCCGATGTGGAAGCTGATCGAGGAAACCGGGCTGCCGGTCACGTTCCACGTCTCGACCGGACGCGATCCGCGCGTGGCGCGCAAGGATGGCGGCGCGGTGATCAACTATGTGTCGCACGCGCTGACGCAGACGGTCGAGCCGCTGGCCTGTGTGTGCGCCTCGGGGGTCGTCGAGCGGTTTCCGGGAATCCACTTTTCGGGAATCGAGTGCGGTATCGGCTGGGTCGCATGGTCGATCGACGCGATGGATGAGGCCTACCGCAAGCATCACATGTGGGCCTTTCCGAAACTCAAGAAAATGCCGAGCGAGTACTTCCACTCCAACTGCTCGGCGTCATTCCAGGAAGATCGGGTCGGACTGGACACCTGCGTCAAGTACGGCCTGGTCGACAACATCATGTGGGCCAACGACTATCCGCATCACGAGGGATCGTGGCCGCATTCGGCGCAGGCGATCGAACGCCAGATGGGGCACCTGACCGACGAGCAGCGCGCCAAGATCCTCGGCCTCAACGCGGCGCGGATTTTCAAGTTCGACGGCGACGCGCTGATCAAGCGCCATCGCGAGCGCCTGAGCGCCGGCACGAACTAGCCGCACGCGCTCTTGCAGAGTCACAGGGGCGGGTTTCTTCTACCCGCCCCTTTTCATCTTGTCGTCGGAAGGCCGCGGCATGAGATTCCTCGCTGCGATCGAAATGAGAAAGCTCGATCGCGAACTGCCAGCAACCGCACACCTTGTCATTCCGAGCGCCAGCGAGGAATCTCATGCCACCCACATTTCGCTGGGGTCCTTCCACCTGGGGTTCCCGCTCCTGACCAAGTCGAGCCTCTTCCTTCGCGTCCCGGCCTTGATTTGTTTCTCGCCGGCAATTGCGTCGTAAACCTGATCGAACCCCTCGAAGTGAACGAGGCGATTGATGTTGTAGCGCCTGGTGAAGCCGGGAAGCAGACCGCGCTTGTGCTGCAGGAGCAACAGGCGACGGCCTTGCCCAAGAGCCCCTTGAGCACCGCAGTGGGTTACGCCCTACGCAATTGGACCGCACTGACACGCTACACCGAGGACGGCCGCCTCAAGATCGACAACAACGGAACGGAGCAGGCGCTACGACCGATCGTGTTGGACCGCAAGAACTGGCTCTTCGCAGGGAGCGAAGCGGCAGCGCACCGCACCGCCATCCTCTGTTCGCTGGTACAGACCTGTAAGCACCTGCACATCAATCCGTTCGTCTATCTGCGCGACGTTATCGAGCGGGTCTCGATCCATCCGGCGCGGCTGGTCCTGGAGCTGACGCCACGCGAGTGGAAGCGCCTGCGGCGGGATTCCGGCGCGCTTCCTAAAAGGCACGAGCAGGGTCTAACCCCGATTCCCATCTTACTGCACCGTACCGGTATTCGACGCTAGCTTATGATACCTGCCAAACGCCGGAGGTCGTAGCCCTTCTTCCTGAAGCTGTGGAATCAGATCAATTAAGTGGGGTCCTCGCCACTGTGCAGGAGATGCCATTCCGCCCCCGAGCTTGGGTACATTGGCATAGACACTGATTGGCAGAAGCAAGTAGCGGTCCGTTTAGCCCTACTGAAAGCAATGCCCCGGTTCCGGTTGGGGATCCGACCTGGAGGGTGGTTCCATTAGCAGTAGGGTTAGACACGCTGCACGCGGCGCAGGCGCTAGCGTCACATCTGGCGCCTTGCGGTACGTTCGGGTGGTACGGGCCAGACACTTGATATCCCAACATATTCGAGCTGCCCGGCGTGCCGGTTGCAATCGGGCAGGAACAAATGATCTCATCGGCCTGCAGCGGGGCAGCGGAGCCCGGGAAGCTGTGACCACTGCTGCTCATGAAGCAAATGCCACCATCACATTGAGCATAGGCTACCGGCGCGCTCACCCCACTTCCCGCGTTAGCCGGTCCGGGGCAGGTGTAGACAGCCGCGTCACCACCTGCCTGCACGTCGACAGGCGGGCTGAAGGTGCTCACCATATAACCGTTCCCAACGCCCTGCTGGTTCACATCACAGACATTTTGCTCGCCGGCGGGGCTCGAGTAGCTGAGCTGGAGACTGATGCTTGTACCGTTCAAGATATCGCACGTGCAATAGGCGACTTTATCATAAACGAAGCAACTCGCCTCGGCGCAGAGCGCGTAAGTCTGCGGCTGCGTGTCGGTGCCGCAAATCACGAAGGGCATCACAGCCTGGAGAGGCGGATCCAAGTGGAAGCCCAACGCTGATACCGCGGTGACGAGCTGGAGGGCTGCCATGATAGACACAGCTTTAGTGAAGCAACGCACAATTTGTCTTTCTCCAAGTCGAGTAAGTTTACTCGTGATCAACGGCAGCGATCTGATCCTCGGACCGACCGATTTCTACTTCTCCACCACCAGCTCCGCGTCCAGGCGGATCGGGCGCGAGACGTTGAAGTAGTTCGGCGACGTTTTGATCACCGTCTCGTGGATCTGGCGGAACTGCTCGGGCGTGCCGTTGCCCTTGATGCGCACGGTGTACTGGATCGACTCGTAGCCGGGGCGGACATTGGCGTCGATGCCGAGAAAGCCGCGCAAGTCGAGCTGGCCCTTGGTCTCGATCTCCACCTTCTCCAGCGTGATGCCCTTACCGGCGGCACCGGCGACGTAGCCCACCATCATGCAGGCGTTCAGAGCGGTCATCAACATCTCCTGCGGGTTGGGGGCGGTGTTCTCGCCGAGCAACTCGAACGGCTCGTCCACGGTGACGCGGAACGGCCGCTTCACCTGCTGGCCACCGATCATGTACGAGTCGACGCTGGTCTCGCTGCGGGTCTGTCCCTTCCACGCGGACTTCACCCGGAACTCGACGATGCCCTTGGCGGGATCCTTCTGGACCGCCGCGATGGTCGAGCGCAGAGCCTCAACGTCGAGGCCGTTGACCCTGTTGATCTTGCTTGCGGTTGCGCTTGCCATGTTTCTGCCTCCTGCGAAAGTTTGATGTTGGGTTCTGGTTGCCGTCCGAAGGGCCTTCAGCAGAAGGCCAGGGCCATTTGCTCTAGTGGGAGAAACGTCGAAAAGCGTGGCTTCGGGCTACGCGCAAGTCGGACGCGATCTTTATCCCGACCGCCTCACCCTCTGCTCAATCGGTGCCAAAGTCAAGGTAAAAGGAATCGGAGGCGGCCCGCATCAAGCGACCGAGCGTCTTGCACCGGAGCGGCCCGCATACAGGACACGCTGAGAATGATTAGCTTAACATTCCGGCCGGTAGCGTATCGCAGTGTTGCTTATGTAGACGAAGAATGACCCGTTGGCGGCTCGACGTGGCATGAGATTACTCGCCGCACTCGGAATGACAGCAACGCTCGACCGGCTGAACTGTCAACAATCCATCGCCCGCTTTGTCATTCCGATTTCCGGCACGAGCTGGCCAGACTTCCAAGCCCTCACGGATGCTGGCTGCTTACGGAGATCACCTCGCCTACCAGGTAGGACGCGTAGTCGCTGGCGAGGAAGATGATCACGTTGGCGACTTCCCATAGTTCCGCGCCGCGGCCGAAGGCTTCGCGGCTGGCGAGATGCTCGAGGAACTCCGGCGACGACGCCTTGGTCAGGAACTCATGCATCGCCAGACTCGGCGCGACGGCGTTGATCCTGATGCCGTACTCGGCGGCCTCCAGCGCGCTGCATCGCGTGAGCGCCATCACGCCGGCCTTGGCAGCCGCGTAGTGGGCCTGCGACTTCTGCGCACGCCAGCCGACCACCGAGGCGTTGTTGACGATCGCGCCGCGCCGCCGCGGCTGCATCCGCTGGAGCATCGCGCGCGTCATCCGGAAGGTGCCGGTGAGGCTGACATCGACCACTTTGTGCCACTCTTCGTCGGTAATCTCTACAACCCGGCGTGTGCCGCCCAGCCCGGCGTTGTTGACCAGGACGTCGGTCTCGCCGAGCTTGTCATCGGCTTCGGCGACCAGCGCCCGCACCTGCTCTTCGACGGTGACGTCGCAGGGCTTGCTATACATCGCTGTGAGGCCGGTTTCCTCGCGCAGCTTCGCCACCGCGGTATCGAGCCGGCGCGGATGGATGTCCGAAAGCATCAGCGCGCGGCATCCTTCCTCCGCGCATCGGCGCGCGGTGGCGAACCCGATTCCCGAGCCGGCTGCGGCCGTGATCAATACGGACTTGCCCTTGAGCAGGCCGTGCCCGGGCACGTATGGAGGCGGTAGAATCGCCATCGCGTGATTCTCCTGAGTTACTTGCGCTCGGGACGCCACTCGCGCGGCATCCCGAGAGCGCGCTCCGAGATGATGTTGAGTTGGATCTCATTGGTGCCGGCATAGATGGTGTCGGCGCGGCTGAAGAGGAACAGCCGCTGCAGGCGCGCCCGCGCGGGATCGCCGTTGACGATGTCGCCGTCGGGCCCGAGCACGTCCATCGCCAGCTTGCCCAGCTCGCGATGCCAGTTCGACCAGTAGTACTTGTACATCAGCGCCTCGCGAGCCAGCATCGCGTCCTGCGATCGCGAAAGCGTCCTGAGCGCGTTGTAGCGCATCACCTTGAGCTCCATCCAGGACCGTGCGATACGCTGGCGGATCGCCGGGTTGCGGGCGGCGCCGTTCTCGCGGGCGGTCTTCGCCACCAGCTCCAGCTCGCGCGCGAAGAGCATCTGCTGGCCGAGCGTCGACACGCCGCGTTCAAAGCTCAGCAGGCCCATCGCGACCGTCCAGCCGCTTCCCGGCTGCCCGACGATATTTTCAGCGGCCGTGCGCGCACCGTTGAAGAACACCTCGTTGAACTCCGCCGTGCCGGTGAGCTGGCGAATCGGACGGATCTCGATACCCGGCTGATCCAGCGGTATCAGAAGGAACGAGAGCCCGCGGCTTCCCGCCGAGCCAGCTTCACTGCGGACCAACGCGAAGATCCAGTCCGATTCGTGCGCCAGTGAAGTCCAGATCTTCTGCCCGTCGATAATCCATTCACCGCCGGAAAGATCGCGGCGCGCTTTAGTCTGCACGTTGGCGAGGTCGGAACCCGCACCCGGCTCCGAATAGCCCTGGCACCAGAATTCCGTGCCGGCCACGATTCGAGGCAGGAAGCGATTCTTCTGCGCCTCGCTGCCAAACGCGATCAGCGTCGGGCCGATCAACCCCTCGCCGATATGGCCCATGCGGCCGGGGCCGCCGGCCCGCGCATATTCCTCATGGAAGATCACCTGCCGATTGATCGAGAGCCCGCGCCCGCCGCAAGCCTCGGGCCATCCGACGCAGGTCCATTTGCCGGCCGCAAGCTCGCGCTCCCAGGCTTTTCGTTCCGCGACGGGCGCGTCGTCGTAGCCGCCGATGCCGACATCCTGGCGGAGACCTTCGAACCGTCCCGTCAGATGCGCTCGCATCCAATCGGCGACTTCGCGGCGGAAGTCTTCGTCTTCGGCGGAGAACTCAAGCCTCATGACGTGAGCTCACGCGTGATCGAGCATCGACGCGGCGATGCGCTCGCGCAACGCGTCGGGCGCGCCGAGCCACGAACTGCCGGCTTGCGCACGCTTGAAATAGAGCTGCGGGTCGTATTCCCACGTGAAGCCGACGCCGCCGTGGAGTTGAATCGCTTCCTGGGCGCAAAAGAAGAACGCCTCCGAGGCGAGAGTTTTCGCGCATGCCGACTCCATCGCGAGCGCGCCGGTCGCCGGCGCGGAGGCTGCGACGCAGGCCGCGCCATAGACCGCCGAGCGCGCAGCTTCGATCTGCACCATCATCAGGGCGCATCGATGCTTCACGGCCTGGAACGACGCGATCTGCCGGCCAAACTGCACTCGCTCATTGATATAGGCAAGCGTCATGTCGAGGCATTGCTGCGCGCCGCCCAGTTGCTCGGCCGCCAGCGCGATCGCGGCCAGCGCCGCGGTGCGCGCCAGTCCCTCGGTCACCCGCGCACCTTCGCCGATCAGCGCGTCTGACGCGAGCCGGACTCCGGCCAGTTTCACTTCGGCGAGGCGGCGCGTGGCGTCGATTGTCTTGAGCGGAATACGGCTCATTCCCGGGCAGTCGGCTGGAATCGCGAACAGGGCGACCGCGTCATCGCCGCTGGCCCGCGCCGGCGCGAGTATCGCCGGAGCAAGTAGCAACGATGCGTGCGCGCCGTCAGGAACATGGCGAAAGCTGCCGTCGAGGAGATAACCATCGCCGACCCGTCGCGCCGTAGCGCCGACCGCGTCGGTACGCCAGTCGATTCCCGATTCGGCGAACGCAATCGTAGCGGTGAGGCGGCCCGCCGCGATCTCTTGCAGATAGCGGCTGCGCGCCGATTCGGCCGCCGCCTCCATCAGCGCGGTCGCGGCCAGGCATACGGTGGCAAAGAACGGCGCGCATAGGAGCCGGCGGCCCATCTGTTCCATCAGCAGCGCGACTTCGACCCATCCGAGTTCGAGGCCGCCGTACTTCTCAGGAATGTGGGTCGCGCACCATCCCAGTTCCTGCCCAAGATGCTTCCACAACTGCGGGTCGTAACCCGCCGGGGTTTCCATCGCGGCGCGCACCGCGGCCGAATCACTCGCGTCGCGCAGGAAGCTCTCGGCGGTGTCGCGGATCTTCTCCTGGTCCGCCGTCAGCGCGAAGTCCATCTCTAAGCTCCGCCGCCGGAGGGAAAGCGCGCGTTGCGCTTCTCGACGAAAGCCTTGCGGGTCTCGCTCGAATCGGAGCTGGCGTAGGCCTGGAGAGTGAAGCCCTGCTCCCATCGATACTTGTCTTCGAGATTGCCGTCCTCGACTCCGTTGAGCGATTCCTTGGCGAGCTTGATCATCGCGGGGCTCTTGGACGCGATCTTGCGCGCGATCTCGAGCGCTGCGTCGCGCAATTTCTCGCGCGGCACCACCCGCTCCAGCGCGCCGAGACGGTAGGCCTCGGGCGCGGTAATCGGCTCGCCGGTGAAATACATGTGGCGCACTTTCTGGACCGGAAAGAGCCGCTGCAAATGCGCCCCACCGCCCATCGCGCCCCGATCGATTTCCGGCACGCCGAAGGTCGCGTCTTCCGAAGCCACCACGATATCGGCCGCGCCGCAGATGCCGATACCTCCGCCCAGTACGAATCCGTGCACGGCCGCGATCACCGGCAGCGGGTTGCGATGGATCGCGCGGCACAGGTCGTAGCAGCCGGCGTTCACCGCCACGATCAGATTCGGATGAGCCGCCAGTTCCTTGATATCCACGCCGGCGCAGAAGCCGCGCCCCTCGGCGCGAATCACGATCACCTTTACCTCCGGATTGCGGCCCAGCGTTTCGACTTCGCCGGCCAGCGCCTGCCATCCGGCGCTGTCGAGCGCGTTGACCGGCGGGTGATCGATCGCCAACTCGGCGATTCCGCTTTCGATAGCCGTGCGGAACGGTTTACTCATTTGCCTTCTCCCTGGCCCATTCTTCGTGCGAGCAATGTATCGAGGCAGCATTCAGCCTGGGCCACGATCGATTCGATGACCGTGGCGCAGGTCTGAAGCTCCGCGATCGCAGCCGCGACCTGGCCGCTCGGCAGCACGCCTTCATCAGGATGGCCTTCCACCATCGCGCGCTGGATCAGCACCGGCGCGTTGGCGGCCATCAGCGTCTGCGCGACCGACATCTCATCTTCGCGCAATGCCTTGAGGGCGGTCGATACCATCTGCGCCATGGTCATCCCGGTGCGAGCCTTCCATCGAAGGGCGCTGCTGAGCGCGATTCCGAGCCGGCGTACCCGTCCGGCGCGTTCGAGCCGCTCCAGGAACGGGTTATCGATCATGCGCTGCGGCATCCCGTCCACGGCGTACGAAACGCGGATCCGATCCGTGTCGCGCACCGCGAGGTAGCGCTCCAGGGTCGCCATCGGCACCGGCGATTCCTTCGTCATCAGGAAGCGGGTACCCATCGCGATCCCCGATGCGCCATAGGCGAGCGCGGCGGCGAGCCCCCGGCCGTCGCAGAATCCGCCCGCGGCGACTACGGGTACCTTGACCGCGTCGAGCACCTGCGGCAGCAGAATCGAGGTCGGCACGCTGCCGGTGTGGCCGCCGCCCTCCTGACCCTGCACCGTGATGATGTCTGCGCCGAGCTCGACGGCTTTCACGGCGTGCCTGGCGGCGCCGACGGTCGGCATGCAGATGACGCCCGCGTCCTTGAGACGGCGCACGGTCGCCTGGTCGGGACCGCGGCCGTAGCTCACCGCGCGGATTCGATGCTTCACGGCAAGATCGAATACCTGCGCGGCGTTGGGCTGAAACATGTGGAAGTTGATTCCGAACGGCGCGCTGGTCAGCGCTTTGGTCTTGAGGATTTCGTCTTCGAGGCGATCGGGTTCGAGCGTCGCGCCGGCGAGGAATCCGAAGCCGCCGGCGTTACAGGTGGCAGCGACCAGTTTGGCGTCGGCCACCCAGCCCATCGCGGTTTGCACGATCGGATAGCGGCATCCAAGCAGGTCGCAGAGCGCCGTATGGAGCATCGCGCTCATTGGCGAAGGCAGTGTCCTACGCCTCCCGCGTACGCTGCAAGCCGCGCGTTGTCGTCGCCGGAGCAGTCGAGGCTCCCAAGGCCTGACGTGGTTGGCATTCTTGACCGAAGTGGCATAGAATTAAAGATGTGCCACGCAATCAGAAAATGTACGGTCTCAAGCTTGGGCGCCAGGGACGAGTAGTAATCCCCGCAGCCGTCCGCAAGGCGATGGGGCTCAAGCCGGGCGACATCCTTGTGTGCCGCGCCGAAGCTGATCGCCTGATAATCAAGACTCGCCGCGAACTGGAAGAGGAACTCTGGGCGATGTTCGCCAAGGTAAAGGGCAGCATGTCCAAAGAACTCATCGAGGAGCGGCGGCAAGAGGCCCGCCGTGAGTCCGAAAGTTGAGGCACGCTGCGTTCTTGACGCGTCAGTGGTGCTTGCCTACCTTCAGCGCGAAACCGGCTATGAGCGGGCTCGATCGGCATTGGCCGAAGGAGCCGCAATTAGTGCGGTCAACCTCGCTGAGGTGTGCGCGAAAGTCATAGAGCGCGGCGTTTCCAGTGACGAGGCCCGTTGGCGTATCAAAGCCCTGGGCCTCTTGGTCGTGGAGTTCGACGAAGAGGATGCCAATCGCTCGCGGCTCTCTATCTAAAAACGCGCGCCGCTGGCCTCTCTCTCGGCGACCGAGCCTGTCTGGCGCTCGGCCAGCGCCTCGGTCTGACGATATTGACCGCGGACCAGGCGTGGAAACGGGTGTCGGGCGTAAGACTGGAACTGCTGCGTTGACCGTTCACTTCTCCCCGCGCAGCTCCCGGTGGATTTCCGCGAATCACGGTTGCGCGCAGATCGTGCGGGTCGAGGCGGCGGATGATTTCGAGCTGCTCGGCGGTCGGCGAGGGCGTGACGCCCATGTTCGCGGCCTTCAGGAGCGGGAAACCTGTGGCAGCCTGAACCTGCTCGAAGCTCACGCCCGGATGCAGCGACGTGACGCGGATCGCATGCTGCGGCGCGCCGAAATTCATCACGCACAGATCGGTCACGATAATGCGCAAGTCTACATAGTCGCGGCGAACGCCAGCGACCCATCGCGCCGGGTTGTAGCCGACGCTGCCCACCATGTCGACTTCACCCTCGACGAACAGGCGCGGACTATGCGCCGGCGCGAACATCGAGTTGGCGTGATTGATGCTGTTTCCCGGAAAGCCGCGCGGCCCGAGGATCTGCGTTTTGGGCTTGCGGAAATCGCCGATACAGGAAAGGTTGCTCTGACCCCATCGATCGATTTGCGTAGGCGTCGTCATCGAGTGCCGATTCCCGCGCCAGAGACATTCGAACATCCGCGCGTACGGCATCCAGCCCGCGAAACGCGGCTGGTAGTCGCCGCGCGGCCCCAGCGGCACGGGATCCTCCACCAGGTAGGCTTCGCCGTCGGTCAGCAGCAAGTCGGGGGAGTGCGTGAGCTTGGCGAGGCCGGCGGCAAGACGAGGCGCGACACCGATTCCCGAAGCGATTACCTCGCCGTTGCCGCGCCACGCTTCGGCTGCGGCGACGATCGTGAGCTCGCAGAGCGTGAAATCGGGCATGCTCATAGCGCCGCGATCGGGAGCCTGCCGATTCGCTCGGCGCCGCCGACTTGAGCCTGATAATCGGCTTCCGTGCCGTTCAGAAACTCGTTCGCGTAGCGTACCCAGCCATCCTCTTCCGTCGCGGCGGCGCAGTAGCGCTTGAGATGGTCCATGTCCCATCCGTAGTTCGGAGCGCAGGAGGTCGGATGGGCACCGAACGGCGAGTGGACGACGCCGGTCACAAGATAGCGCTCGAAGAAGTTGGACTTGGCCGCGTCGCTGCGCGCGAGATCGAGCCGATCGACAAGCCGCTCGCAGCTCACGAAGCATTGCCGGGCCGCGCGCGCGAAGAGATCGTCGAAATAAGGATCCGGCCCGAGAATCTGCGTGTTGCCGAGGCAGTCGGCGTAGTCGACGTGGAGCAGCGCGGCGTCCAGATGGATCGCCGGCATCGCGAGCAGCACCTCACCGTCCGCGTAGGGCGACCGGATCGTCCTGAATTCCGGGTTACACGTCATCACGTCCGTTGCCAGCCCGACGCGCGTGGGCAGGAACGGCAGGCGCATCGCGGCGGCGCGCAGCCCCCATTGGAGCATCCCCTCGTCAAGCTCGTGCGCTTCGATCGCGCCGGATTCGCGCGCCTTGCGGAAATGAGGTTCGAGCGGAATCGCGTCGAGCGAGACGAAGCCGTACACCAGCTTTTTCACTTTGCCGGCCGCGCACAGCATACCAACGTCGGGTCCGCCGTAGCTCACTACGGTCAGATCGCTGATCCCCGAGCGCAGGAGCTCCCTCACCAGCGCCATCGGCTTGCGCCGGGGTCCCCAGCCGCCGATTCCCAGCGTCATGCCGCTGTGCAACCGGGCGACGGCTTCGGCCGCCGTGATCGTTTTGTTCATGACCCGGTCTGGTTCATGACGCGTGCGCTACATCTTGAAGCCGACGCTGAAATCGTGGCCCCAGAGACTTGGGGAGGTGGCTTCGAACACGGTGTGGCGGCTCCAATCGACGACCAATCCGCCGTAGCCGTACTCGATCGGAAAGTTCGACGGCGTCGCCATGTAGAACGAGATCATGCGGTCGTTGACGTGCCTGCCCAGCGTGGCCATCAGCTTGGCGTTGTTCTTGAGCATCCGGTCGTAGGCGCGTCCGACTTCGTCGAACGAATCGACTTCGAGCATCAGATGCACACAGCCGTTGGGCATCGGGAACTCGAACAAGGCCAGGCTGTGATGGCGCCCGTTGTTACAATGCAGAAAGTAGATGCGCTTTTCGGGCTCTGACGGATCGGGCGTGAAGCGCAGCCGCAGGATGTCGGTGAGTCCGAAACCCATAACGTCATGAAGGAAATTGAAGGTCGCGTCGAAGTTCGGCGCCGGCAGGACCACATGCCCCATCCCGAGGTCGCCGGTGACGAAACCCGACACACCCTGCGGCGAGACAAATCGCGCGCCATCGGACTTGCATCCCCAGACCACTTCGTGCCGATTGCCCGACGGATCGCGCACCCAGACCATGTCCTGCACCTTGCGGAGCGCGCGTTCGGCGTCGGTCGCGCGCGTGGGCTCGACGCAGGCACGTTTCAAGTCGGCAATCGCGCTCTCGAACGCGGCCTGATCGGCGACCTCCCATCCGGACGCTACGTACTGATCGGCGCTGCCGCGTTGCGCGAGGATCCGATACGGCCGGTCGTCCATCTTGAGGTATACGCCCGCGCCGGGCGCGTCGGCGGCCGCCATGCCGAGCACGTTCTCGCCGTACTGTTTCCAGCGGGCCGGATCGGTCGCCTCGGCAACGATATATGCGAGTCCCCTGATGTCGATCATGCGCGACCTCCGAAACCAGAAGCTAACAGCTATCGAATTTCTGTATCCCGTCGCGACAGCTCAACGCCATCGTCCATTGAGACTATCGCAAGCGGCGCGGAAGTGGGTAGCGAGGCGAGCGGTTCCAAGCCGGGAGAGGCCGAGGAGAGGATTGTATGAGAGACAAGGCGGATGCTTGAGTTTGACGCTCGGTGAAATTTTGGCTATCTTCTGGCCAGATGCGGTATGAGATCGTTCTCGCCCCGCAGGTGGCGGAGGCTTACAGAGCACTTCAGGCCTATTGCCGCGCCGAGGTGAGAGACGCTCTCGAACGGCACTTGCAGCATCAGCCGACCCGGGCGAGCAAGAGCCGGATCAAACGCCTGCGTGGCTTGAGCCAGCCGCAGTATCGGCTCCGGGTTGGCGAAGTGAGAGTTTTCTATGACGTCACGCACGAAACCGTTGAGATCCTCGCGATCGTCACGAAAGCCGAGGCGGCGCGCTGGCTCGCTGGGCACGGAACGCCCGATGCGCCAGGTAGCTCTGGCTGAAGTCAAGGACGACCTTTCACGATTCCTGCGTCTGGCGGAGTCCGAGGAAATCGTGATCACGCGGCACGGAAAGCCGGCCGGCGTGCTCGTCGGGTTCGAAAGCGAGGAGGACTGGTTCGACTATCGTCTCGAGCACGATCCGCGCTTTTCTAAGCCGGGTTGCGCAAGCGCGCGAGGCGTTAGCGGCCGGACACGGCGTTCGGTTGGAGGACCTTCCGCGGTGATTGGCGCCGCGGTGATGGCGGTCTCGCCCCGAGCCGCGCCAGGTTAGTCGGGGAACCGCACCTTCACGTGCGGCGTGTCCGCGATTGCCTGGCAGGCGAGAATCCAGCGGTCGGCGAGCTCGGCCTTGTCGAGCACCTGGTTGTGGCGCAGATGGACTTCGCCGGCTTCGAGCGTGCACATGCACGATCCGCATGCGCCGCTGCGGCATGAATTCGGGGCTTTGAGACCCGCGCGCAGCATCGCGTCAAGCAACGGCTCGTTGGCGGCGCAGGCGAGGTCGTAATGATTCCCGTCGAGCTCGACTTCGAGCTTGACTTGTTCGGCTGGCGCGGTTGCGTGCGCCTCGGGCGCGGGTGGAACATCTTCTTCGTCGGGTAGCGAGACGAACCGCTCGACGTGGATTCGTGCCGGCTCGATCTCGAGCCCGCGCAACGCTTCCATCGCGCATTCCATGAAAGCTTCGGGCCCGCAGATATAGCAATCCGCCGCGCGCCGGGGACGCGCGATTTCCGCGAGCTGCGCCACCGAGGGCACGCCCTGCACGGAGTCGAGCCAGTGGATAACCTGCAACCGGGTGGAATTGGCGCTCGCCAATGACTTCAGCGCGTCGCGATAGATCACCGAGCGCTCGTCGCGGTTGGCATAGATGAGGCAAACCTGTCCGCCGTCTTTGACCAGCGCCGAGCAGATGATCGAAAACACCGGCGTGATTCCGCTGCCGCCGGCGAAGAGCAGAAAATCGCCGGCGAGCGACTTCGGCGTGAAGTGGCCGGCGGGAGGCTTGACCTCGATCCGATCGCCGGCCTTGATTCCGTCGCAGATCCAGTTCGACACGCGGCCATCCGCGACCCGTTTCACCGTAACGCGCGGCGCCTCGCCGGTCAGCGGAGAGCTCGCGAGCGAATAGCATCGCAGCAGATGGCGCCCCTCGTGCGGGATTCGCAACGTGAGGAACTGACCGGGCCGGTAGCGGAAGGTCTCCGCCAGCTCGGCGGGAATCTCGAAGACCAGCGATTTCGCGTCCGCCGTTTCTTCGATCACGGTGCGGACGCGCAGTGAATGGTAAGTCTGCTCGGACATCAACCTAACCCCCTAACCCCATTCCCTAAAGACGGGAAGGGGAACAGGAGGTGCTAGATCGGCGAGGCCGTCATCGCGTTGTCTATATGCAGTTCCGCGCCGCTGATGAATCGCGACTCATCGGAAACCAGGAACAGGACCAGATTCGCGACGTCTTTGGGGTCGCAGAAACGCGTGTTCGGGATACTCTCGATACCGAGCGTCCTGGGATCGGGATTGCCCATCAGCGGCAACGTCATGGGCGTCAGGATACCGTCGGGATGGATCGAGTTGCATCGAATCCGGTAGCCCTGCGACTTGCTCCACGCAGCGACGCTGCGGGTAAGCGCGGCCACTGCGCCCTTGGAAGCGCTGTAGGCCGGGCACATCGGCATCCCGACGATCGCCGCCGACGATGACATGTTGACGATCGATCCGCCGCCGGTTTTCCTGAGCGCCGCAACCGCGTACTTGCAGCCCAGGAAGTAGCCGTCGGCGTTGACGCGCTGAATCGTCCGCCACTGCTCGAGCGTGGTTTCCTCGATCGAAGCGAGCAGCAGGATTCCGGCGTTGTTGACCACCGCGTCGAGGCGGCCGAAGCGATCCTGAGCGGCACTTGTGACGGTTTTCCAGTCATCTTCCGACGAGATATCGTGCCGGAGGAACATCGCGGGCTCGCCGATTTCTTTGGCCAGCGCGCGGCCGCCGTCCTGGTCGACGTCGGTGATGATCACGCGCGCACCTTCGCGCGCCAGCAGCAGACAGTCTTCCCTGCCGACGCCGCCGGCTCCGCCCGTCACGAGTGCCACTTTGCCCTGAACCCTGCCCATTTCGCTCGTTCCCCTGACTTCTATTTTAGAACGCCGCCAAGTCGTGTCGAAAACACCCTCACCCGTGCGTCACGGCGTTTGCAAGAGCGGAGCAAACGCCGCGCCGCTCGCCCTCTCCCGGAGGGAGAGGGTTTTGAGCCGGCAGTTCGTAGCCGAGAAAGTCATTCCCTTAGCTACGCAATCGCGCGGGACTGGTTGGCGGTTGCGTTGGCTGCCAGCGCCGCACTGCGGCCCGCGCGGCGGCCCGACCAGATGCAATCGGCGAGTGCGAGACCGCTCACGTAATGGTTCGAGGCTATTCCGACCGCAGCGCGACCGGCGGCGTACAGCCCCGGCACGGCGATACCGTCGGCGGTCACTACCGCTGAGCTTCCCTCATCGACCCGGAGCCCGCCGAGCGTGAGCGCCGGGCATGGAAACACCTGGCGGTCGGCCGAGACATCCATCGCGTAGAAGGGAGGCTTTTCGAGCGCCTGCATCATGTCGCGCGACTTGCCGAGCGGATCGCCGCCGCTTCGCGCGGCCTCGTTGTAGGCCTCCACGGTCTGCCGGATCGTAGCGGGATCGATCTTGAGGCGCCGGGCGAGATCGTCGATCGAGCGGCTACGCTTCGACCCGATCAGCATCAGCACCATCGCCGGACCGCTCTGGAACACCCACAATCCGCCGAACAACGATTCGCGCATCGCGTCCCGCCGAATCGCCGAGTCGATTACGAGCCAGGCCCTGCCGCCATGATGCTCGCACATCTCGTAGCCGAGCCGCGCGCCGTATACTTCTTCGTTGCAGAAGCGACGGCCGGCCGTGTCGACAATCATGCCGCGCGCCCAGGCCAGCGGCGGATTGATAAAGCGCCAGGCCGAGATGCGCTCCAGATGCGCGCAATCGCCGCCCACCGACTGGCCGAGCCGGATTCCGCTGCCGTCGCATCCGGCGGTGCCGAGCCGGAAGTTGCGCAAATATTGCGGCGCATGGCGCGAGACCATCGCGCGATTGAAGATAAACCCGCCGGTGCTCAGCACCACGCCGCCGCGCGCGCGGATCAAGCGCGGCTTCGCAGCCGCGACCTCCAGCGCGAGCGCGCGCCGCCGCAATCGGTCGCCGACGCTCCCGACCGGGAACAGCCGCTCGGCCCATCGGCTGAGGCGCTTGTGGCGTTTCGCGGCGTCGCTGCCGGGTTCGATCTGCCAGACCTCGGCGCCGAGCACGCTGCCGTCGTGAGCGTCGATCACCAGCCGGCGCACCGCTGATTGCGTCATCACTTTCGCGCCCGTATCGAGCACCGCCTTGCGTAGCGACTTGAACAGCGCCGCGCCGGAAAGCCCCAGGCCTTTCACGCGATGGCCGCGCGGAGCCGGCGGATGCGCTCCGGCGAACTCCTTAACCGCCTCGTTGCCGGAGTAGTAGAGGTAATAGCCGTCGGCAGGATACGAGGTCTTTCTCGGCGGCACGGTGGGATCAAATTCCACCCCGAGCGATTCCAGCCACGTGACCATCGCGACGCTCTGGTCGCAGAAGCTGCGCAGCGTCGAATCGCTGACCGCGTCGCCGACCTCGTGCCGCAGGTACTCGTACATCGCGTCGGGCGTGTCTTCGTAGCCGGCGGCCTTCTGATAGCGCGTGCCGCCGCCGGCGTATACCACGCCGCCGCTCTTGGCGCTCGCGCCGCCGCCGCCGAATCGATCGGTCACGATAACCGACGCGCCGGCGCGCGCAGCTTCGATCGCGGCGCACGCGCCCGCCGCGCCGAACCCGGCGACGAGTACATCGCACTGGTCGTTCCAGGCGACCTGCTCGCCGCGCTCAACGCGGATCGGCGCTTCAATCGGCAGCGAGTCGGGATCCTGCGCGATAGCAGGTCGCGTGTCCGTTGGCCTGCGCTCCCTATTCGATCACGGCGGATGAGTACTCGGGCGGGCCGCCCAAAAATGCGCGCGGCGACCCGGGCTCCTTGCCGTCCACGTCCTTGACGCCGTAGCGATGGGCCAGCTCGGCGACGATATGGACCTGCCCCGAGATCGACATGCGCTCCGGATCGGCGAACAGCGCAGCGATCACACGCCCGGTGAATTCGGGCGACTCGCCCATCTCGATAAACGCCGCATACTTGTGGTTCTTACGGCCTGCGATACCCTGCATCACGCGCTCGGTCTTCACGAAGCCGGGCCACATCGAGACCGCGACCACGCCGAACGGCTTGAAGTCGTGGGCCATGTCATGCGCCATCTTGTCGGTCGCGGCCTTGCCGGCGCCGTAGGCGGGCCCGTGCAGGTAGCATCGGCTGCCCGGGGAAGAGATGTTGACGACCAGGCCGCCATTCCGATTGAGCATCGGCGCGGCGTAGAACGACGCGACGTAATTGGAGCGCATCCCGACGTTGAGAATCTGGACGAGATCGAGCGGCTTGGACCAGAACGGGCCGCTGTCGGCGAGCCGATCGGGAATTGCGCAGGCGTTGTTCACCAGAATGTCGAGCCGGCCCGACTCTTTCTCGACCCGCTCGAAGAGTGCACGCACTTGATTGTCGTCGCTATGATCGCACACGACCGCGATTCCGCGGCCGCCGCGCCTGGTGACTTCCTCGGCAGTGGCGAATACGGTGCCGCCGATCGGGCTGTCGCTCTCTTTCGCGCTGCGGCCGGTGATATAGACGGTCGCGCCTTCGCATCCCGAGCGCGAGTGCGATTCCTTTGCCGACGCCGCGGCTCGAACCGGTTACGACTGCGACTTTTCGCTCGAGCATGTGTCACGCTCCTGCGATCAGACTCCGGCCAGGTGATGCGCGGCGACGTATCCGAACGTCATCGCCGGCCCGATCGTCGATCCCGCACCCGGATAGCTCGGCCCCATCACGGCGGCGGAGGTGTTGCCGGTGGCGTAGAGGCCGGGAATCGGCTGGCCGTCGTCGCGCAGCACCCGCGCGAACTCGTCGGTCAGCAGACCGCCCTTGGTCCCGATATCGCCGCCGTCGATTCGCATCGCGTAGAAGGGCGGTTTCGCGACCGGGCCGAGACACGGGTTCGGCTTGACGTTGCGATCGCCGTAATAGCGATCGAAGGTGTTGCTGCCCTTGCCGAATTCGGGATCCGTGCCGCTGGCGGCGTATTCGCCCATGTGCTTGCAGCTTTCGGTCAGACCTTGCGCGTCGATTCCGATCCGCTTGGCTAACTCTACCAGCGAGTCGCTTTTATAGTACACCTTGTCGGCCCAATGCTTGGGCAACGACGAGTCGGGCCGGACCATCCCGGGCAGCAGCGGCCCCACCGGATACTTGCGGCGGAAGTCGGCGTCGAACACCAGCCAGGCGGGGAAGTTCGCGCCGGTCTTCTGATTGTCCTCGAACATCGCGGTTACGATGTCCTGGTAGGGCGCAGCCTCATCAACGAAGCGCCGGCCGAGCTTGTTTACCATCACGCATCCGGGCAGGCGCGCTCGACGAACAGAGCGCGCCGCTTCTCCCTGCCGGCCACGGTCACGGTCGGCGCCCACCACGCCCGGTCCATCAGATCGAGCTTCGCGCCGACCTTCTGCCCGGCGCGGATCGCGTCGCCGGTGTTGGCGGGCGGCGTGATCGTCCATTGGGCGCGAGTCGGCTTGGGCAGGTATTGATCGCGCATCTCCTGATTATGTTCGAAGCCGCCGGCGGCAAGAATGACGCCGCGGTTTGCGCCGATTCTGATGATCTTTCCATTCTTGATCGCCGTGACTCCGGCGATTCGCCGGCCGTCATAGACCAGCGACTCGAGCGAGGTTTCGAGCCACAGCGGAATGTTGCGATCCATCATCGAGCGGCGCAGCGATCCGACCAGCGCGCTGCCCAGAGTAAGCCGGCGATCGCGCCGGGTGCGGAAGCGCCAGGGCAGATCGAGCCAGTAGCGAGCCAGCTTGCGGATGAAGAGCAGAATCCAGCCCCGTTCCTTGGTGAGCAGGGAATGCGCCTCGCCGGCGGTCATCTGCACGCGACCGCCGATCAGCGTGCCGGGCGTGGGCGGCCGCATCCGCGCGAATTCCTCGGCGAGCTGGGAGGCATCGAAGGGCATTGAGTCGCAGGTGCGATAACCGGACTTCGCGCCGCGCATCTCGGGGTAATAGTCCGAGTAGGTGGGCATCGCGCAGAAGCGCACCCGCGTTTTCTCCTCCAGATGGCGGACCATCCGGGGCGCATGATCGAGGTAGGCGCGCAGCCGCGCCTCGGCGACCATCCCCTGCGTGGCCGCCTTGAGGTAGGTCAGCGCCTCATCGTAGTTGTCGACCCCGCCCAGCGCGCCCATCAGGTGGTTGCAGGGTATCCAGACGCCGCCGCCCGAAATCGCGGTGGTGCCGCCGTAGAGGTCGCTCTTCTCGAGCACCACGACCGACTGACCCAGGTCGTGGGCGCAGATCAGCAGCCGTCAAGCCACCGCCGCCGGAGCCGACGACCACCAC
This sequence comes from uncultured delta proteobacterium, assembly GCA_963749215.1. GTDB lineage: Bacteria > Desulfobacterota > Binatia > Binatales > Binataceae > CAVVMA01. Next base: position 138,250 of record CAVVMA010000013.1, read on the forward strand.
GTCGAACTGGTGATCCCATTTGGAGTCACCGCGCGCCTCGCTCATCGCGCGGCCGGGTTCGCTGCTCATACGAAGAAGTCCGAGCTCCCGAGGCCGAACAAAACGCCGCCGAAATTGCGCGCGAGCTTGTCCGGATTGTTGGCGTAGTGATTGCGCGCCGCGTGGATATCGAGAAAGAAGCGATGGATCGGGTTGTCCACGTAGATTCCCTGTCCGCCGCACGAGCGCATCAATTGAGCGACGCACGCCGAGCATCGCTCGGATACGCGGGCGGATTGGTAGCGCCAGGCGATTCGATCCTGCAAATCGAGCGCCTCGCCGCGCCGCAGCGTCGCCATCATCGAGTCGAAGCTGGCGAACAACGCGAGCTTCATCTCCTGAACCGCGAGCGCCGCTTCGGCCGCGGCGAGCTGCGCCCCCGGATCGTCGGCGGTGCGCCCCAGGTCGTTGGAGCTGACCCGCTTGCCGGCATACTCGCGAAAGGCGTTGAGTGCGCCTTGCAAACCGCCGATCGACGCCGAGGAGACCGCGCGCACGAAGACCTGCGCGAACGGCAGGCGATAAAGCGGTGCAGGGTTATCCTTATTGCCCGGACTGGTGTTGGTGAATGCGTCCATCATGCGATGGGTGCGATATTCCGGAACAAAAGCGTCCTTGACCACGATTTCTTTGCTGCCCGTTCCCTTGAGGCCCATCACGTGCCAGTTGTCGACGACCTCGAAGTCCGAGCGCGGCAGCAGGAACGTTCGATAGTCCGGCATCCCGCGCCCTTCGTGGGCGGGCACGATTCCGCCCAGGAAGATCCATTTCGCGTGGTCGACGCCGCTGGAGAAACCCCATCGCCCGCTGAACCGGTAACCGCCGTCGACGTGCTTGACCTGGCCCTTGGGCATGTAGGTCGAGCTCACTATCACCGAGTCGTCCTTGCCCCACACATCCTGCTGCGCGCGGAGGTCGAACAGCGCCATCTGCCAGTTGTGCACGCCGAGCACGCCGAAGACCCATCCGGTGGACATGCATCCTTCGGCAAGCGTCATCTGGACGTTGGAAAAAACCCGCGGGTCGAGCTCGTAGCCGCCCCAGCGTTTGGGCTGCAGGATGCGGAAGAAGCCGGCCTGCTTGAACTCCGCGATAGTCTCGGCGGGGATGCTTCGTTCGCGCTCGGTGCGGGGCGCGCGTTCGGCGAGGATCGGCACCATCTCGCGGGCGCGCTGGACGAGCGCCTTCTCGATTTGACTATCCACTTCCCGCTCCATGGTTTCTCCTGGATCTGTTTTCGGGCCGTCTAGAGGTTGCGCGTCTACTCGCAGTCATCTACTCGATCGATCTATGGATGGTTTCATCCCGTCGCGGCGTTTTCCATCGTCCGAAGAGACTACTACCCTAGCCAAACCACGCTGCTTAGCAGGACGCGCACCAGCGTGGTCTGCCGGGTGACGCCGATCTTCGAGAAGATCGAGCGCAGATGCGCGCGCGCGGTGTTCTTGCGGATGTTGAGCTCCTCGGCGGCGTCGTCGAGCGTGAGTCCGTTGGCGAGCAGCAACGCGAGCGAGGCCTCCGCCGGGGTCAGATCGAACAGCCGGCGGACCATCTCGTGCGAGGCTTCCGACTTGCGCTCCGGGTCGCGGATGAACACCGCTACCGACGGCTGGCGCCGCCCCTCGGACCATTCGCCGGGCGGGATACTACGAATCAGCACGCCGAGCTTACCGCGTCCCGAGGGGCGCGTGATCGACATCGCCTTGATTACGGCCGGCGCAGCGCCGGCATGACCGGTGGTCGCTTCGTCGATCAGTTTCTGCAGCTCGCGATTTTCATTGCCGTAGTCGGCGACCAGCCCACCCTTGACGACCCGCAAGCCGTCGTTCTCGCGCAGCATCTCATCCGCGACGCTGTTGGTCTTGGTCGCGGCGCCGGTCTCGTCGAGGATCACGGTGCCGACCAGCATCCGATCGACGGTGCCGGCGTAGAGCTTGCGTTCCGACTCGATCAGCTCCAGATGCGAATGCAATTGCACGGCGCGCTTGAGATGGGGCAGGACGGCTTCGCACAGCGCCTTGTCGGCTTGGGAAAACGGCGCTCCGGCGTGGGAGCGGCAGACCCGGAACCGGCATTCGACGCCGTCGTCGGTGCGGATGTCGGCGCCGAGCACGTGCAGGACGTCAGCCGGTTTCAGGAACTGCTTGTAGAATTCGCTGCTGCGCCACTTCGCCACGCCTACGATCTCCTCGGCGCTGACGACCTGTCCGGGCGGCAAGCCGACGAACGGATCGAGCGCGTAGTAGTAATTGCTGTAGGAGGCCTCGCCCTCCAACGGGCGATCGCCCGACGCGTTGACCATCAGGCCCGCGCGATCGGACGAAGGCGGCCGCAGCACCAGGGTCACGTAGATGGCCTTGAGATGGCGTCGAACCAGGTCGAGCGCGTTCTTCCATGGAACCGCCTCGAGCGGTCCCTGATAGACCATCCCGATCAGCTCGCTGAACTGCGCCAGCGACAACGGGACGGGTCCGTAGGTCGGTCCGTGAGTGGGCGCTTCGGCCCGAGCCCGAGTTGCCCGGCCTGCCGCTTTCCGTTTCGCAACGCCGCTGGCCATCGCCGTATATCATAGAACTCTGGCGGCGAAGCGCCATAACGGCCCAGGACGCCGCGCGAGGAGGATTCCTGATGCGCTCACATACCAAATATCTCACGATGAAGGTCGCGGCGCGGATGGACTTCGTGAATATCACGAAGGACGTGGCGAAGGCGGTCGAGGAAAGCGGCGTTCGCGAAGGATTATGCCTGGTGAACGCGATGCATATCACCGCGTCGGTGTTCATCAACGACGACGAGCCCGGCCTGCACGAAGACTACAAGCGATGGCTCGAATGGCTGGCGCCGTTCGACGCCAGTCCCGAGCGCTACCATCACAACCGCACCGGCGAGGACAACGGCGACGCCCATCACAAGCGCCAGGTGATGGGCCGCGAAGTCGTGATCGCGATCACCAACGGGAAGCTCGACTTCGGTCCCTGGGAACAGATCTTCTACGGCGAGTTCGACGGCCGCCGAGCCAAGCGCGTGCTGATCAAGGTGATCGGGGAGTAGGCAGCGCCATCGGAGGGAGGCGAATTTCCTCGGACGTGGCAGCTACCCTCACCCGCGCGTCACAGCGTTTGCAAGAAAAGAGCAAACGCCGCGCCGCGCGCCCTCTCCCTGGTCAGGGAGAGGGTTGAAAGTGCTTCGCGGCGCCTCATTCATCCGCCGGGGCAATAGCCATTTGTAGTCTACTGTGATCGAGGAATAGGCCCGCCATCCGAAGTGACCGCGAATCTCAGCACTCGCCCACTCCTAAACACCCTCTCCCTGACCAGGGAGAAGACGCGCCGCCAAGCGGCGCGGGTGAGGGTAGACCGCTCTCGGAGCGAGTTCGGCATTGCGACGCTTCCCGCACAGCGACGCATTAGTCAGTTCTACTCGATGTGGCTATTCGAAGTGCTACCGGCGCTCCTCGAATACGTGATGCAGCGGCGGCGTGACCTTCAGTTCTCCCAGTTCGTAGGTCCACGGCTCGCGCATCTTTGCAGGAACGTCGGCCGCGTTGAGGTAGAACTGGTTATACCATTCGCGAAGTTGGTAGATCGGGCCGTCGCCGTCGCACAGTAGCGGATTGTCGATGCGGACCTTGTTGTCCCAGATGAAAACGTCCTGATAAAAGCCGTCCTGGATTCCCTTGATATAGGCCTGCGAGATCTGCTTGCTCAGCTCGTCGCTGACGCCCTCCATCTTGCGCACCATCATGCCGAAGCGCAGATCGAAGCTGTCGAGCGTGATCGGCACGTGGCAGTTGAGCAGCACCGAGTCGATCGGAAACCCGCCCATCTCGCCTTTCATCTCCGTGATTTGGTAGGCCGGGCCGAAATAGGTGGCGCGAGTCATCAGCCCACCCTCGCCGTTGGGGCCATGCCCCTTGCCGACCATCACCTGGGTCGCCTTGTGGCCCTCGAACAGGTTGCCAAAATATGCAGTCGGCACGCTGTGAACGTATGCGAAGTGGGCTTTGTCGGCGATATTGTCGATTAGTTCGCGGCAGTTGGTATTGATCGTCCACTTCTCGATTACCCAGTCGCCCCAATTGCCGGAAAAGCAGGCCTCGAGGCGCGGGACCTCGACATCTTCCGACGGCGCGCTGCCTTCAGGATCGTTCCACACGAACAGCAGCTTGTTCTGCTCCGAGGTCGGCCATGACCGCACGCGCGCCTTGGGCGGGATTCGCTTGCAATACGGAATGTCGTTGCACTTGCCGTCGGCGCCGTAGCTCCAATGATGGAACGGGCAGATCACCGAGTTGCCGCGCACCTCGCCGTGGCTCAAATCGCCGCCCATGTGCGGGCAGTAGGCGTCGAGGATATGCACTCCGCCATCGTCGCCCCGGTAGGCCACGAGCTTGGTGCCGAAGGCCTCGATAGTGTGAGGCTTTCCGTCGTTGTAATCCGCGGCGAGTCCCAGACAATGCCATCCGCGCGCGAAGCGGTTCTCGATCGGCTTGGCCTCGATAGTATGCGCTAGCGCCATGGGGTCACCTCACAGTCTGCCTGATCGCGATTGTAGTCCGCGCGCGCACGCGGTCTACATCGTCTCTTTGGACGATGGAGTAGGTGACGCGATCGACCAGAGCGGTTTGCCCCAGCGATCGACGAATGTCAGCTCGGCGGCGGTGCGGCGGATCAGCGGGCCGTGGCCCTTGCCGACCGGGTAGCCGATTGGAATCGCAGCGGCGGTTCCCCACGGTTCGGGAATCGAGAGCAGCTCGCGGACTTGCGGCTCGCATTCGCATAGCAGCGTCGTCAGCACGCATCCCAGTCCCTCGGCGCGGCAGGCGAGCAGCAGGTTTTCCACCGCCGGATAGACCGAGGCGCCGCCGACTACCGACACGCGGCCGAGCTTGGCGTCGGTGACCGCCATCTCCTGCGGATTGAAGCAGAAGATCGCGATCACGGGCGTCTGGTGAAAGTGCTCGGCAAGATAGTCGCCGGCGTCGATCGTGCGTTCGGTCCGCCGGCGCATCGATTCGTCCGCGATCGCGGCGGTCATCTTGCGGTAAAACTTCGCGAAGTTCGCCCATCGCTCGGCATACAGCGCGCCGAGGCGCTGCTTGAGCCCGCTATCTTTCACCGCGATTATTCGCCAGGGCTGGCGATTGCCGCCGGTCGGCGCCCAGGTCGCGGCTTCGAGCACGCGGCGCAGCACCGCCTCGGGGATCGGATCGGGGCGCAGCTTGCGCACCGCGCGCAGCGTGCTCATCGCTTCATAGATTCCAATTTCGGCCATCGCTGGTGCTCCTTTTATCGCCAGGACGTTTCGCTACAGGTAAAGCGAGGCGTCGGCTGCGCCGAGGTAGAGTCTGCCGGTTTCCTCGAACATGCTCTGGTTGACCATCCGATGCTGCGTGATGGTATGCGCGTCGCGGAAGCATCGCTGCAACGGACTGGCGGCGTGAACCGAAGACCCGCCGCCGGCGTTGTACATCAGATCGACCGACCGCGCCGACTCCCACGCCGCGTTCGCGACCGCAAGGCGCAGATCGCGGCGAAGCTCGATCGACGGCGTTTCGCCGGCCGCGGCGGGCGCCCACGCGGCGTCGATTGCGTCGAAGAGAAAGCTCCGTGCCGATCGGAGCGCCGCCTCGGCGTGCGCCACGTCGGCCTGGACTCGGGGCGACTGGGCGAGTGTCTGGCGCTCCCAGGTCGGCTTCTTTTTCGTCGCCAGCGCGATCAGCTCGTCGGTCGCGCGGCGCGCGATCCCGAGCGCGACCGCACTGACGCCAAGCGCGAGCATCCCGAACAGCGGGAAGCGGCAGAGCGGCGCATCGACCAGCGGCGGCGCGATTCCGAGCGCGATCGCGCGTTCCGCCGGCACGAAGGCGTCCTTCACCTCAAAGTCGTGACTGCCGGTGCCGCGCAGACCCGAGGAGTACCAGGTGTCGAAAATCCGGGTCTGGTCGGCGGAAAACATCATCAGTCTGATCTGGGCGTCGCCGCCGCCAAGCCGCCGCACGCTCTGCCCGTCGATTACGAGCGCGCCGCCCGCGATCCAACTGCAGTTCTGCGTGCCGCTGCCCCATTGCCATCGCCCGGTCACGCGGTATCCGCCGTCTACCGCGATCGCCTTTCCGGTCGGCGCGACCGCGCCGCCGGTAATCACGCATGGATCGGCGGCGTAGATTTCGCGCGCCGCCCGCTCGGGAAGAAAGCCGGCGAGAACCGCCGTGACGGCGCCGATCATCAGACACCATCCGGCGGACCCGTCCGCGCGCGAGATCTCCTCGATCACGCGAACGCACTCGCTCGGATGGCACTCCGCGCCGTGGTAGACGCGGGGAATCGCAATCCGGAAGAGGCCGGCCTCGGCGAGCTTGCGCGCCAAATCCGCGGGCATCCGCCGCACAGACTCGATTTCGCCGGCGCGCGACTCGACTTCCGGCGCGAGTGCTTTCGCCGTTTCGAGCTCTGGAAACGTGCCGATACGCATTGCGCATTAACAGCACGCTTTGGGGCTTGGGTGTCAAGAGTCGAGAGGTGGAACGATTTCGCCGACTACCAGGGCGCTCGATGCGCGCCGGCCTTACGTGCCCTTGAGCACGGACGTCGCCTTATCGAGCCGGTCGCTGTAGGCGTTGAGCGCGTCCGCCGTGAGTTTGGCGTAGCGGTTGGCGTCGGCCCAGCGCTGCTCTTCGATCGCCTCGCGCACGCCGGGCAGCGTCTTGGCGCCGTAGCCGGTGAAGCGACCGGGCGCGTAGATGAGATTCTTGTACCAGGTCCGTCCGGGCAGGCCCACGTCGGGCGCGAGTGTCTGGTCGATGTCGAGCATCAGCGCCTGCAACCGCGCGAGCCGGGGCCCGGACAGGCCTGAAGCGTTTTTCGCCAGCGCGTCGTCGTAAGCCTTGGCGCTGCGCTTGAGCCGATCGACCGCAGACTGGAGCGGCGCGAACTCGACTTGCGGGACGGGTTCGAGCGCCGTGGGCAGGCCGCTCGATTTGGTCGGATCGGCCGCGAGCTGGAACGAGCGATCGCGCAGCAGCTTCGCTTGCGTCTCGGCCTCCTCGCGCTTGCTATCCGCGAGCTTCTTCACCTCGTCGAGATAGTCCGCGACCGTATCGGCAAAGGCGCCCGCGCTCTGAACGGGAACGTCGGCGTCGGCCACGCGCAGCACCATCCGCCCGGCGGTCCTGGCCAGCAGGGCGTCATAGACGAAGCCCGGATCGACGAAGCGGCTGTGATGCTCGAAAGTGTCGTAGCGTGAATGGTAGACGCCGCCGCTCTGGCCCTCGTCGCCGAAACCCAGGTCCAGCGCGGGGACGCCCAGGTGCTGCAGAAACGCCGAATAGTCGGAGCCCGATCCCAGCGCCTCGATCGGGAAATCCTTGTTCGGGTCCGCCGCGATTTTGGCCTCGGCCTTGAGGTGCTCTTTGGCGTCGGGAGCGAGCGCAGCGACGCGCATTTTCGCGCGCAGCCGCTGTCCGATGGGAACACCGGTCTCGGGATCGATCACGTCGGCGGCGACTTCGTTCACCAGATGTTGAAAGTCGTGGCTGCCACCCACCCCGAGAAAGCCTCGTTCGTTGCTGTCGGAGTTTATATAGAGGACCGCTTTCTTCTTCAGTTCGCTCGCGTGCGTCTCGGCCCATTCGGTCGAGCCCACGAGCATCGGTTCCTCGGCGTCCCAGCTCGTATAGACGATGGTGCGCTTGGGCCGCCAGCCCTGCTTCACGAGTTCGCCGATCGCCTTCGCCTCGGCCAGGAGCGCGACCTGACCCGACAGCGGATCGCTGGCGCCGAACACCCAACCGTCGTGGTGATTGCCGCGCACGACCCACTGGTCGGGATAGGTCGATGCCCTTCATGACTCGCGATGACGTCGTAGATCGGCTTGAGGCTCCAATCGGACTTGACGGCCAGATGGACGACGGCCGGGCCCGGCCCGACGTGATAGGTGATCGGCAGCGCGCCGCGCCAGGCTCGCGGCGCCACCGGGCCTCGCAGCGCTGCGAGGAACACCTGGGCGTCGGCGTAGGAGATAGGCAGCGCGGGTATCTTCATGATCGTCGGCGCCTCGGAGATCTTCAGCCGCTTGGCGTCCTTGGTCGCGCCGACACCGGGTGTCAGCGGATCGCCGGGATAGAGCGTCATGTCGTCCACCGAGCCGCGCTGCACGCCATGCGGCGGGCGCATCGGTCCGGTGGGATAGGTCTCGTCGACGGAATAGCCGTCATCCGCCGGGTCCGAATAGATGATGCAGCCGATCGCGCCGTGATCCTGCGCGAGTTTCGGCTTCAACCCGCGCCAGCCGCCACCGTAGCGGGCGATGACGATCTTGCCCTTGACGCTGACGCCCAGCCGCTGGAGTGTTTTGTAGTCGTCCTGCATCCCGAAATTGACGTAGACCAGGCCGGCGGTGACGTCGCCGTCGCCCTGGTATTCGAGATAGGCGGGAAGCGCGGGATCGGTCGCGGTCGCGCTGGAATCGCCGGGGATCGGCGGCTCCTGCAGCGTGGCCTTGAACGGTTTGGGGCCGACCAGCTCCAGGGTCTCGCTGATCGGCGTCGGATAGAGCACCCAGAAGGTCTCGATTTGCGCGTCCCAGCCCCAGCTCCTGAACCAGCCCAGGATTCGATTCGGCGTTGGCCTTGTCGTGCGGCGAGCCGACATGGTTTGGCTGGGCGGCGAGCAGCTTCATCCAGTCGCGCAGATCGTTGGGATGAACGAGCGCGTCGAAGTTGCGTTCGAGCGCGGCCTCGTCGGATGGCGCCGGCGCTCCGAAGGCTACGCTGATGCAAAGCAGGCTCGCGGCCGCGAGCGCGATTATAGTGCGCATCGGTTTGCTCAGATTATCTCCATCAAGGCCGGCAGGCGGCGTCTTAGCCGGTCGGCGGCGTCGTCGGGCGCCATGTAAGGAGGCCGCGCCGGACCCATCTCGATTCCGGTGACGACCGACGCCGTCACTTTGGTGGTGCCGAGATGGCCGAGCGTTTCTTCGCCGCCGCGCGGGAAGCATCGGTTGAGCCGCCGCTGGATTTCTTCCGCCCGCGCCAGGTCGCCCACCTTGAACGCGTTGAGCAGCGCGACCGCGGCAGGCACCGCAAATATATTGATGAAGCCGCCGGCCGCTCCGAGCATCAGGCCGGCCAGCAGCGCGCGGAAAGTATTGTAGATGTCGGCGCGGTCGCGGACCTGATCGTAAAGCTCTTCGAGATGTTGAAGGTCGGTCAGAACTTCCTTGAACGCCGTGACACCTTGAATTGCGGCGAGGCGTCCCGCGAATTTCGGCGCGATCGTGAACTTGCTGAGCGCCGGGTTATGGTAAACGACCAGCGGCAAATCGCCGGCCTCCGCGACCATCCGGTAATGCCGCTCGACCTCGGCTTCGCCGCATCGCCAGTAATAGGGCGGGATTACCTGCTGCGCGTCGTAGCCGAGCTTCGCGGCGACGCGGGCATAGTGGAGCGTCTCCAGCGTAGTCGCGCCGGAGGTCATCGCGACCGCCGAGATTGCGGGCCGCTTGCGCGCCTCTTCGAGCACGATCTCGAACACCCGCGCGCGCTCGGATTCGTTCATGTGAAGAAACTCGCCGATACTGGGCGCGGCGACTACGCCTGCGGCGCCCTGGTCGAGCGCCCAGCGGACTTCCCGGCGCAGCGCTTCTTCGTTCAACCGGTAATCGCTGCCGCTGAACGGCGTCACCAGCATCGCGATAATTCCGTGGACCAGCTTCATCGGCTTGCACCTGTTCCTCGCTTCGATGGGTCTGCGCGCTTGGGGGTTTTTTGCTTCGCTCGGCCACCGACGACGTTTGCGGCGTTCACGGCCGGACTGAAATAGAAAATCGCCTGACCCGTTCCGATCGCGGATTCGTACTGTCCGAATTGCTCGCCGCGCCAGTTCCACTTCTCCGCACCCATCGCACCCGCGACCACCAGGTAATGCGAGAAGCGGCCCTCGGGAGAGCATCGCGCGCGGAAGTCTTCGGCGGCGGCCAACACCTCGGCATGATGGCCGTGACGGAACCATTCCATGATTTTCTGATCATAGCGGCGATTGGCAGCCGAGCTGATGTCGTCCGGCGAGGCCGACGCGTGCGTCAGAATGTGATCGTAATCCCAGAATCGATGCGACAGGCCGCCCGACGCGATCAGGACCACGCGGCGATTCGGAATCGCGAATTGCCGCGCCCAGCGCCGCGCCGAAGGCGACGTCATTTTTCACCGACGCGGTCTGGCATACGCCGATCGAGAGCACGCGGCGGCGTGCGCCGGGATTGAAATAGTGCATCACGTTGAGCGTGGGGTAGTGGAGCGGCAGATGCGGGCTGGCCGACGCGACCGCGCGGATGCCGCACGCGCGCGCGGCCGCTTCAGCCGCGCGAGCCAGCTCGGGATCGCCGCGGTAGTCATACTCCAGGTCGTGAAGCATCTGCGGAAGCTCTTCCGATGTATACACTCCGAATAGCCGTTCATTCGCATTGAGTATGTATTCAAGCGTAGTGAACCAGTGAGTATCGATCAGCACGAAAGTGTCGAAATCAAGGCCGCTCAGGCGCTTAAGTTCCAGCGCCGCCATCGCGTCGTAGAAGGTGGTCTGGTTGCGGCCCATGTAGGCCCTGCGCGCCGCTGGATCGGCGATCATCAGGCGCGGCACGTGGGTGGTGAAGACCGCCGCGACAACCTCGCCAGTCTTAGTGCCCATCCTGGTGCGGTTACCCCGCCAACTCGTCGAGCAGCGCCTTGGCCTCCTTCAGATCGGCGGTGTCGAAGCCCTCGGTGAACCAGCCATAGATTTCGGCGAGCATCGCATGCGCCTCGTCGCGATGACCCTGCTTGGCAAGCATCCGGGCGAAGCTCACCGTCGCGCGCAGCTCCCACCACTTTGCGCTCTGGCGGCGCGCGACCTCGATAGCCTCGCGGAAGCAGGACTCCGCCTCGACCGTCGCGGCGGGATCGCCAAGCAGCGTCAGTTCTCCCTTCAGTCTGTATAGGTCCGCAGCACAATGTAGCTCGCCGGTCCTGTCCATCAGGTCCTGTCCCCGGCGCAAGGTTTCGAGTCCCTCCCGCGGCTTGCCGGACTTCTTGTAGGCCTCCGCGAGCGCGCAGTGCGCCTGTGCAAGCGTAGCGATGCCCGTTGCCTCTGCGGCGGCGATGGACTGACGCAGCATCGCGATTCCTTCCTCGACCTGGCCGCTCTCGGCCAACGCCCACGCTCGGAATGGGGCCACACGTGCCAACTGGGATGATCCCCCAATCTCGATGGCGTAACTCATGGCCGCATCGGCCTGCTCCAGAGTTCTGCGCCCGTCGCGTAGTGTCTGCTGAAGTTCCACGTCGAACGCCATGGCCAGGAGCCGGGTAAACCACCGGGTCGCGTCGCGGGCTTCGCTGAGCGCATCGCGTTCTATCCGCCTGGCCTGGTCGGGAAAGCCGAGACAACAGAGCGCCTGGGCAAGAACGAAGTTGGCGACGATGGCTGGATCCGCCAGATTGAGCGAACCCCGCTGCCTGGCCGGACCCGGAACCGCGATGGCATCTTTGCAATGCCTCACGGTGTCGGCAAACTCGCCCGTGGCGAGAAAGGTTTGCGCCATCGAGAAGCGGGCGCTTACAAGATGATCGGATCTTCTATCTTGCTCGGCCAGAACGATCAGCTCACGGGCGGACGCCTTCGCTCTCGCCAGTTCCCCTCTGACCATGTAGCAGAGCCTCAAACTGAAGACCGCGTCGAAGAGCAGCGATCGGTCGCCGACCCGTTCGCAAAGCCCGCGCAGCCGCATGCAGCTCTGCTCGACTTCCGCCGAGCCGGTGCTGCCGCCCGTGACCAGGAGCAGCCCGTTCATCGACGCCTCGAGAGCGAGCTCGATTCTGGCGCGCTCCAAGTCGTCGGGCAGGGTCTTGAGCAATTGCAATGCGCCGGAGACATAGCCGCGTGCCTCCGCATAGGCGGAGCGTTCGGCAGCCTGCCCGCCTGCACGGCCAAGAAACTCGACCGCCTTGCGATGGTTTGCGCTGCGGGAGTAGTGATGCGCCAGTTCGCTCACATGATCCTCAATCGATTGAGCGAAGAGCGTTTCGATGGCTCCCCCGACCCGCTCGTGAATTAGTTTGCGGCGTTCGAGCAGTACCGAGTTATAAGCGACCTCCAGCGTCAGCGCGTGCTTGAAGGTGTACTCGATATCGCCGGCGGCGGGCTGCTCATAGATAAACTCTCCAATTTGAAGGGCTGCCAACATCTTCTGAAGCTGGTCCTCAACCACTCCCTCGTCCTTCCCCTGACCCTGCATGACCCGGCGCACCAGGCCGAGCGAGAACTCCTTTCCGATCACCGCGAGCGTTTGCAGCAATTCCTTTTCCGCCGTGCGCAGCCGGTCGATGCGCGAGGCCAGAATCGACTGCACGGTCGGCGGAATCTTGAGCTCGTTCAACGGCCTGACGAGCCTGCTCCCCCCGTCGCGCAACAGGGCGCCGTCCTCGAACAGCACCTGCACCATCTCCTCCATAAAAAACGGATTGCCCTCGGTCTTTTCGATGATGAGGCGCATGAGTCCCGACAGGTCGCCGTCAGATGCCCTCACCTGGCGAGCGCCTTCGCGCTCGCCGCCCTCTCCCTGATCTGGGGGAGGGCCCTGGACGGGAGCGGACGAGCCGAGCAATGCGAAGAGCATCTCCTCGGCGCTTTCTTTGCCGAGCGGATCGAGGCGAAGCTGGGTGTAGTACGTCTTGCTGCCCCATTCGTGCCGGTACTCGGGTCGGTAATTCACCAGCATCAGGATCTTCGCTGTGCCGATACTGTCGGCGAGCAGGTTGAGCAGCGCCTGACTCTCGGCGTCGATCCAGTGCAGGTCCTCGAAGACCACCATCAGCGGCTGGTTCATCGACTCGCGCGCCAGCAGGCGCTTGATCGCGTCGAGCGTGCGGCGCTTCGCGATCTGCGCATCGATCTGCTTGAGCGGGTCATCGTCTTCGACAATTCCAAGCGAGGCGAACAGGTGGGGCAGCGTGTCTTCGAGCGCGCGATCTAGCGCCAGCACGCGGCCGGTGACTCTTTCGCGCCGGGTCCGCTCGTCGTCGTCGGAGCCGATTCTGAAATAGTTGCGGAGCAGCTCGATTACGGGCAGGTACGCGCTCGCCTTGCCATAGGATACCGAGAAGGTTTCCAGAACCATCCAGCCGGAAGCCGCGACCGCCTTGAACTCATAGAACAGCCGCGACTTGCCGACCCCGGCCTCCGCCATCGCCGCGACGATCTGTCCGTGCCCTGCCCTGGTCAGGTCGGCGGCGTGCTTCATCGCATCCATCTCGCGCTGCCGCCCGACGAACTTCGTCAGCCCCCGTCCCGCCGAGCGCTGCAATCGCGTGCGCAACGGGCCGAGGCCGGTCACTTCGTAAACCGCCAGCGGCTCGCTCACGCCCTTAATCCTGGTCGGCCCGAGGGCCTTGAAGACGAAATATCCCTCGCACAGCTTGCGGGTCGCATCGGTCACGGCGACCGAGCCGGTCGGCGCTACCGCCTGCATCCGCGCCGCGAGGCTGGTCGAATGGCCGATCGGGGTGTATTCGGCATGGCCGGCACCGGTGGAAATCGAGCGCACTACCACTTCGCCGGTGTTAACGCCGACCCGCGCTTCCAGCGGCGTGCCGCCTTCGGCCACCAGCTTCGATGAGTAGCCGCGCAGTTGCTCCTGCATCCGTAGCGCCGCGTATAAGGCGCGCTGGGGATGGTCCTCGTGCGCGATGGGCGCGCCGAACAGCGCGAAAATCCCGTCGCCGGTCGATTGTACGAGGTAGCCGTCGTAGCGATGGGCCGCGTCGATCATCAGCTTGAGCGCCGGATCGATTATCGCGCGGGCCTCCTCGGGGTCGAGGTCTTCCATCAAATCCATCGAGCCCTTGATATCCGCGAACAACGCGGTGGCGGTCTTGCGTTCGCCCTCAGGAATTTCCGCCGCTTCGGCCGCGACGCGGACGCCGCTCGGAGGCGGGGCCGGCTTTCCTGCAGGTGCTGAGGAAGCCGCCTCCAGTCGCGCGCCGCAATCGGCACAGAATGGTTTACCGACCTGCCCTTCAGCGCCGCATTTGGGGCAGCGAATCGGCAGCGGCGCGCCGCAGTCTGCGCAAAACCGCTTTCCCAGCGCAGCCTCAACTCCGCATTTCGGGCAGCGCATGTTCATCCCAGCCGCCGTCTATCCGCCCAACTCATCCAGCAGCGCCTTCGCGTCCTTCAGGTCGGCGGTGTCGAAGCCTTCGGTGAACCAGTTGTAGATATCGGCGAGCATCGCGTGCGCCTCGTCGCGGCGGCCTTGCTTCTGTAACAGCCGCGCCAGACTGATTGTAGCGCGCAGCTCGAATGACTTCGCGATCATGTGACGGGCCTTGTCTGCGGCTTGGCGAAGGCAGGTCTCAGCTTCGCTCGCGTCCGATCGCTCTCGCCTCAACAGCTCGCCTCTAAGGCGCAGAAGCTCTGGGTCGTAATTGTGTTCTCCGTCCCGCTCGCTGGCCAGCGATGCTTCGTCCAGAACGGCCGATCCGTCCTTCAACCGGCCTGCGCCGACATATGCCTCGGCCAGTACGCAGGCCCGAAACGAGCGGCCGGTCTTCACGTCGCTGGCGTCGAACATCGCATTGGCTTCACGAATCAGCGCGATTCCTTCTTCGGGTTTGTTTTCCCGGACCAGCAACCAGCCTTTGAGGAGCGGGACAAGATCGGAAATCCGCACCAACTGGTGCTCGGCGACAAGGCCGGCCAGTCTCTCAACCTGCTCGCGGGCCGGACCGTGTCGACCGCATTCAATCGCCACTCGGGCGATCGCGCTGAGAAACACGGCCAGCAAACCAGGGACACCCGATTGCTGGGCGAAGCTCAGCGCTTCTCCGCACCTACGCGAGGCCTGCTCGGGGAAGCCGAGCTGCCAGAGTGGCATGCAACTAAAACTGAGCGAGTTCATCCGCGCGATCCGCGTAGATCTGGAGGCGGGCAACGTTGCGCACATGGCGAGCGCCTTCTCGAGGCTTTCGCGAGCGCCCGCAAGGTTGCCGAGGACCCATGAAGTGGATCCTATGCGCGAGAGGATAAGAGCCTCCTCGACCGGGTCGTTGAGCTGCCGGGCGATGGCGAGGGCTTCCTGTTCGTATTCGAGGGCCTTCTGCCGCTCGCCGCGCACGCTGTGGTACACGCTCAGCTCGCCGAGCGCGCCTGGAAGACTGCGTATTCTGCCCAGCCGGCGACAAAGTTCGCAGGCCCGGGAAAGGGCCGCTTCCGCTTCTTCATCGGCCAGTCCTTTTACCAACCGCAGAGCCGGGCCCAGAGAGAGCCTGAGGTCCAGCTCCAGCTCCCCGCGGTCCGGGTCATCTGGCAGGGTTTCGATCAGCTTCAGGCCTGCCTCCGCATGCGCGAGCGCCTCGGCATTCGCCGAACGCTCCAGTGCCTGTGCGGCCGCGAGAGCCAGGTAGCGGGCCGCTTTGCGGCTGTCCGCAGCGCGGCCGTAGTGATGCGCGAGCTCGCCGTAGCGGTCTTCCAGCCGCTCCGCGTAGAGCGCTTCGATCGCCCGCGCAGTCTGATGGTGGATCAACTTGCGCCGTTCGCTCAAAAGCGAGTTGTAGGCGACCTCCTGGGTCAGCGCGTGCTTGAAGGTATACTCAACGTCGCCCACTGCAGGCTGCTCGTAGATGAACTCGGCCAATTGCAGATGCTCCAGCCTCCACTCCAACTCCCCGGCACCGGCAACCTCGCGCACCAAAGTCAGCGGGAGCTCCTTACCGATTACCGCCAGAGTCTGCAGCAACTCCTTCTCATCGGGTGCCAGCCGGTCGACGCGCGCGGCGAGTATCGCCTGCACGGTCGGCGGAATCTTGAGCTGACTCAGCGACCGCGTAAGCTTTACGGCCGCGCCGTTACGCACCAGCGCGCCTTCGTCGAATAGCACCAGTACCGTTTCTTCCATGAAAAACGGGTTGCCTTCGGTCTTTTCGATGATGAGCCGCTTGAGCGCGGCGATGCCGCCCTCGGATACCCTCACCTGGCGAGCGCCTTCGCGCTCGCCACCCTCTCCCTGGTCAGGGAGAGGGCCTTGAATCTGCACCTCTCCCTGACCAGGAGCCTGTCCTGAGCTTGCCGAAGGAAGAGGTCGGCGAGGCACCGCCGAGCCGGGTGAGGGTGATGTCTCGCCGAGGAGCGCGCTCAGCATCTCGTCGGCGCTGTCCTTGCCCAGCGGGTCGAGCCGGAGCTGCGTGTAATAGGTTTTGTGGCCCCACTCATCCCGGTACTCGGGCCGGTAGTTCACCAGCATCAGGATACGTGCGGTGGCGATACTGTCGGCGAGCAGGTTCAGGAAGGCCTGCGACTCGTCATCGATCCAGTGCAGGTCTTCGAAGATCACGATCAACGGCTGGTTGAGGCTCTCGCGCAGCAGGATGCGCTTGATCGCCTCCAGCGCGCGGCGCTTGCGGGTTTGCGCGTCCGTCTCTTCGAGCGGGCTGTTCTCGTCGCTTAGACCCAGCAGCGCGTACAGGTAAGGGAGCGCGTCCTCCAGCGCACGGTCGAGCGCCAGCACACGACCGGTTATCTTCTCGCGCCGTGTGCGCTCGTCATCATCGGAGCTGATCCTGAAATAGCTCCAGAGCAGATCGATCACCGGCAGGAATGCGGAAGCTTTCCCGTGCGAGACTGAAAAGGCTTCGAGCACCATCCAGCCGGATTGCGAGACGGCCTTGAACTCAAAAAACAGGCGCGACTTGCCCGTACCCGCCTCGGCCATCGCCGCGACCATCTGGCCATGACCTGCCTTGGCCTGTTCAGCGGCGTGCTTCATCACCAGCATCTCGCGCTCGCGTCCGACGAACTTCGTCAGTCCTCGTCCTGCTGAACGTTGAAGGCGCGTGCGCAACGGCCCGAGCCCCGTCACTTCATAAACATTGATCGGCTCGCTCACGCCCTTGACCCGAGTGGGGCCGAGCGGCTTGAGGATGAAGTAGCCTTCGCACAGCTTGCGGGTGGCTTCGCTAACCGCGATCGAACCAACCGGGCGGCGGTCTGCATCCGCGAGGCTAAGTTGGTAGTGTGCCCGATCGGAGTGTACTCGACCTGGCTCGCGCCGGTCTGGATCGAGCGGACCACGACTTCGCCCGTGTTGATACCGACGCGGCTCTGGATAGGGGTGCTGCCGTCGGCGACCACTTTTGCCGAATAGCGTTTCAGCTCTTCCTGCATCCGCAGCGCTGCGTACAAGGCCCGTTGCGGATGGTCCTCATGCGCCACCGGCGCACCAAACAGCGCGAAGATGCCGTCCCCGGTCGACTGGACCACATAGCCGTCGTAGCGGCGTACCGCCTCGATCATCAGCTTCAGCGCCGGATCGACGATGCCGCGTGCTTCCTCCGGGTCGAGGTCCTCCATCAGTTCGGTCGAGCCCTTGATGTCAGCGAACAGCGCCGTAACGGTCTTGCGCTCGCCCTCGATAGACGAGTCGGTTGGGGGCTGCACCCTCACCCGCTCGGTGGCATCAATGCCACCGAGCGGCCTCTCCCGGCTTGCGCCGGGCGACTGTGTCGCCGGCGCGGGAGAGGCAAGACTGACCGGCGACCGCCTCGCAGGGGCGGGCGAGGTGAGCGCAGCGCCGCATTCGCCGCAGAACTTGGCCGCGGGCGGGTTCTCATATCCGCAGTTCGCGCAGCGCTTCTTGAACGGCGCCGCGCATTGGTTGCAGAACTTTTGTTCCGCCGGATTTTCCGCTCCGCAGGTAGGACACTGCATGTCACGCACCCAACTCATCGAGCAGCGCCTTGGCGTCTTTCAGATCAAGCGTGTCGAAGCCTTCGGTGAACCAGCCATAGATTTCGGCGAGCATCGCGCGCGCTTCGTCGCGATGACCCTGCTTGGCGAGCAGCCGTGCGAGACTCGTTGTGGCGCGCAGCTCCCAGGACTTGGCGCTCTGGGCTTTGGCTATGTCGATCGCTTTGCGGAAGTATGCGTCGGCCGCCGGCTGGGCCTTGGGATCGGAGATCAACAGCAATTCTCCCGTGAGCCGGTTGAGTTCAGCTTCGTGCGAGCGTTCCCCGATCTCCTGCACGAGGCGTAGCGCTTCGCCGAGCGTTTCAAGCCCATCCGCTATCCGACCGGCTTCTGCGTACGCGCGGGCCAGCACGTAGTGGGAGAAGGGCAGAGCGGCCCTGTTGCCGGCGACCCGAGTCATCGCGAGACCTTCGCGAACCAGCCCGACGCCCTCGTCATTGGTTCCTTGTCGGGTCAGCAACCACCCTTGCAGGATTTTCGCTCTGCCTAGAAGCAAGGGCGGGAGTTCGTGTTCGCTCAGGTGGGCAACCAGCGCGTCAACGCGCTGGCGCAGTATCTCGAGCTGGTCGCAGTGGAAGTGGACCTCGCTGCCAAACCCCAGCGCAAGGGCCAACGGGATCGGATCGTGACTCCTTTGGGCCAGGGCCAGCGCCTCGCGACTTCTCTTGAGCGCCAGTTCGGGAAACCCGAGCAGCCAGCACACCCGGCTTGCCATGCCGTGCGCGAGTGCATGCGTCTCGCAGCCGCAGGCCCGAGGACTTCGGCTGCGACTCGAAGAGAGCTATAGCCTGCTCGAAGACTTCGCGGCTGCGGGTAAGCTCATCGGTGTAGCCCAGACTCTGTCCCAAGCTGAAGAGCTCCTGTGCGTGTTGAGAAATGCTGGCAGGTTGAGATGTGGCAAGGGCTTCTTCAGTGAGCTCACGGGCGCGCTGCAACTCTCCTTTGAGGCGATGGAAAAGGCTGAGCCCGCCAAGCACTTCCCTTAGCTCCGACGTGTCGCCCGTCAGGCGGCAGAGCTCGTGAGCGCGACGCAGTGCAGCTCCGATCTCCTCGTTGGTCGGCCCCTTGATGGCGGTGAGCACTCGCCCCAAGACCAGCCGGAGCCTGATTTCCTGCTGGTCGCGCGCGCGCCCCTCAGGCAGAGCCGCCAGCAACTCCAGGCCTCGGGCGACATGGGCGTTGGCTTCCTGATATGCCAAACGCTCGTAGGCCTGTCGGCCCGCCAGTTGCAGGTAATGGACCGCCTTGGGGTTGTCGCCGGCACGATCGTAGTGGCGCGCCAATTGCTCGTATTGATCTTCGAGCCGGTTCGCGTGCAGATCTTCGATGGCTTGGCCCGCCCGCCGATGGAGTTGCTTGCGCCGTTCGGCGAGCATCGAGTTGTAGGCCACTTCCTGCGTGAGCGCATGCTTGAAGGTGTACTCGACCTCGCCCACCGCCGGCTGCTCATAGATGAACTCGCCGAGCTGCAGGCTCGACAGCATCCGCTCGATCGCATCGTCGGAATGCTTGGCGACCTGCTTGACGAGATCAAGCGGCAATTCCTTGCCGATCACGGCCAGGGTCTGCAGCAGCTCTTTGGTCTCGGCCGAGAGCCGGTCGATGCGCGAAGCGAGAATCCCCTGGACCGTGGGCGGCAGCTTGAGCTCGCCCAGCGGCCGGGTCAGTCGGACCGCGCCGTTGCGCGCCAGCGCGCCCTCCTCGAACAGCGCTTGCACGATCTCCTCGATGAAGAACGGATTGCCCTCGGTCTTGTCGATGATCAGGCGCTTGAGGTCGGCGATGCCGCCCTCAGATACCCTCACCTGACGAGCGCCTTCGCGCTCGCCACCCTCTCCCTGGTCAGGGAGAGGGATTCGGAAATGCGCCTCTCCCTGACCAGGGAGAGGCCGGCGCGGCATCGCCGCGCCGGGTGAGGGTAATGTCTCGCTGAGCAGCGCGGAGAGCATCTCCCCGGCGCTCTCCCTGCCCAGCGGATCGAGGCGAAGCTGGGTGTAATAGGTCTTGCTGCCCCACTGATGCGTGTACTCGGGACGGTAGTTCACCAGCAACAGGATTTGCGCCGTGCCAATCGAATCAGCGAGCAGGCTGAGTAGCGCCTGGGTCTCGTCGTCGACCCAGTGCAGGTCCTCGAAGATCAGCATCAACGGCTGATTCAGGGACTCGCGCAGCAGCAGCCGCTTGACCGCTTCCAGCGTGCGCCGCCGCTCGACTTGCGCGTCAGTCTGCGCCAAGGGGGCGTCGGGCTCGGCGATTCCGAGCAGACTGTAAAGGCGGGGTAACGTGTCTTCGAGCGCGCGGTCCAGAATCACCACCTTGCCGGCCACCTTCTCGCGCCGCTGGCGTTCGTCATCTTCCGCGCTGATTTTGAAATAGTTTCGAAGCAGGTCGATCAGCGCCAGGAATGCCGACGCCTTACCATGAGAAACCGAGAACGTCTCCAGCACCATCCAGCCCGATTGCGCGACCGCCTTGAACTCGAAGAACAGCCGCGACTTGCCGGTGCCCGCCTCGGCCATCGCCGCGACGATCTGCCCGTGACCCGCCAGGGCCTGTTCCGCGGCGTGCTTCATCGCCAGCATCTCGCGATCGCGTCCGACGAACTTCGTCAGCCCGCGGCTCGCCGAGCGCTGCAGCCGCGTGCGCAGGGGCCCAAGTCCGGTCACTTCGTAAACCTCGACCGGCTCGCTGACGCCTTTCAGCCGCGCCGCGCCCATGGCCTTGAACGTGAAGTATCCTTCGCACAATTTGCGGGTCGGGCCGGCAACCGCGATCGATCCGGTCGGCGCGAGCGTCTGCAACCGCGCGGCAAGACTGGTCGAATGACCGATCGGGGTGTATTCAGTGTGCGCCTCATCGGTGCGAATCGAGCGGACCACTACCTCGCCGGTGTTAACTCCGACCCGCGCCTCGATTGGCGGACGCGCAGTTTCCAGGAGCTTCGCAGAGTATCGGCGCATGTCCTCCTGCATCCGAAGCGCAGCATAGAGCGCCCGCTGCGGATGATCTTCATGGGCGACCGGCGCGCCGAACAACGCAAAAATCCCGTCGCCGGTGGACTGTACGATGTAGCCGTCGTATCGATGCGCCGCGTCGATCATCACCTTGAGCGCCGGATCGATGATCGC
Organism: uncultured delta proteobacterium; assembly: GCA_963749215.1. Taxonomy (GTDB): domain Bacteria; phylum Desulfobacterota; class Binatia; order Binatales; family Binataceae; genus CAVVMA01. Next base: position 159,191 of record CAVVMA010000013.1, read on the forward strand.
ACGCGCTTCCTCGGGATCGAGGTCCTCCATCAAATCCATCGAGCCCTTGATATCGGCGAACAGCGCGGTGACCGTCTTGCGCTCGCCCTCGGCGTGCGCGTCATCGGTAGCCTGCACCCTCACCCGCTCGGTGGCATCAATGCCACCGAGCGCGCTCTCCCGGCTTGCGCCGGGCGACTGCGTCGCCGGCGCGGGAGAGGCAAGACTGACCGGCGACCGCGTCGCAGGGGCGGGCGAAGTGAGCGCGGCGGCGCATTCGCCGCAGAACTTGGCCGCCGGCGCGTTCTCATAGCCGCATTTCGCGCAGCGCCTCTTGAACGGCGCCGCGCATTCGTTGCAGAACTTTTGTTCCGCCGGATTTTCCGCTCCGCAGGCAGGACACTTCATGTCACGCACCCAACTCATCGAGCAGCGCCTTGGCGTCCTTCAGGTCGGCGGTGTCGAAGCCCTCGGTGAACCAACCATAGATTTCCGCGAGCATCGCGCGCGCCTCGTCGCGACGGCCTTGCTTGGCGAGCAGCCGTGCGAGACTCGTTGTCGCGCGCAACTCCCACGATTTCGCCTTCTGCTTGCGCGAAATTTCGATCGCGGTGCGGAAAGATTGCTCGGCCGGCGCGGCATTCGATGCGTCCTGGGCCAGCAACAGTTCGCCCTTCACCCGATGTACCTCCGCCTCATTAAGCCGTTGACCGCTTCTCTCGATGAACCGGAACGCCTCGTCGATGGAACGAAGACCCTCATCGAACTGTCCCATCCGGCCTAGAGCGGTGGGCATAAGGGTGGAAAAATACTTGAAATCGGAGCCGCTGGCCCTGAGTTCCGGCAGATGGTGGCGCATCCGCGCGATGCCGCCGTCGAGGTCGCCCGCCAGCATCTGTGCCCACCCGAGGAAAGTCTCGCTTCTGGCGCGGCGACCGACGTTACCCAACTCGGTCGACAGTACCAGCGTTGCTTCTGCCCGTTCTCTCATATGCTCAAGCTCGCCGCGGAGGTCATAAAGGAGGATGGCGAGGTCGTGTACCACCTGCAGGACATTGTTTGACCCGGATTCGCGCGCGATGGCGGTCGCGATACTCACGCGCTCCAGTGCGCGATCAGGGTAACCCAGCAACGACAGGTTCGATGCCGAGAAGACGCGGTTGAATGCCTGACCTTGCAGCCGCCGGGCTAATGCCGCAAGCCCGGCGCGCTGTCGTGTAGGATCCGTTGCCGGCTTCGCGATGGATTCCCACAGCGCCCACCCTCGCTCGAAGCCCTCATCGGCTAGCTCGAAGTCGCCCGACACCATCCTCGCCATGGCCAACTGGTTCGTCGCCTCCGCAATATGTTCCGTGCTTCTGTGTTCCTCGGCCCGTGCAATAAGCTCGATGCCTATTTCGCACGCCTTGCGCAGGTCGGAACGGCCGAGGTGGACCGCAAAGGCCCCGCCGAGTGCCGACCAGACCTTTTTCCAGTTGATGCCGGGCCGCTGGCAAAGCTCCATCGCACGCGCGAACGATTGCTCGGCTTCGGGCGCGGCGTAGCCCTTGGTTGTGAACAGTGCCGTCATGACTGCGTTTCTAAGGTCCAACTCCAGCTCGGCGCGCTGGTCGTCGTCGGCGAGCTTCTGCAACTGTTCGAGCCCGGTCTCGAACTGCGCTACCGCTTCGGCAAATGATCCGCGAACTTCGCACTGCCGGACGGCACGCAGGCAATATTCCAGCGCCTTACGCGGATTGCCGCTGCGCGCGTAATGATGCGCCAGCTCGGCGAGATGATCGTCGAGGCTCTCGGCATAGATTGACTCCAGCGCCGCGCCGATTCGTCCGTGCAGCAATCGGCGGCGTTCAACCAACAGAGAATCGTAGGCAACATCGTGGGTCAGCGCGTGCTTGAAGGTGTACTCGAGGTCGCCGACTGCCGGCTGCTCGTAGATGAACTCGGCGAGCTGGAGTTCGGCGAGCATCGCCTCCAATTCCGACAACCCCTCGCCCGCTTCGTTGCGGGAGAGGGTGCCGCGCGCCGCGCGCGGCAGGTGAGGGTGCTCCCACACTCTACGGACCAGACCGAGTTTGAACTCCGTGCCGATCACGGCGAGGGTCTGGAGCAGGTCTTTGTGGGCGGGCGCCAGCCGATCGATGCGCGCGGCGAGAATCGCCTGCACGGTCGGTGGAATCTTGAGCTGGCTCAGCGAGCGGGTGAGCTTCACCGCGCCGTTGCGCTTAAGCGCGCCTTCGTCGAACAGCACCAGGACCGTTTCTTCCATGAAAAAGGGATTGCCCGCGGTGCGCTCGATGATCAGGCGCTTGAGGCCGGCGATGCCGCCCTCAGAAGACCCTCACCTGACGAGCGCCTTCGCGCTCGCCACCCTCTCCCTGGCCAGGGAGAGGGGTCCGATCTGCGCCTCTCCCTGACCAGGGAGAGGCCGGCGCGGCAGCGCCGAGCCGGGTGAGGTAATGTCTCGCCGAGCAGGACCGACAGCATCTCGTCCGCGTTCTCCCTGCCCAGCGGGTCGAGCCGCAATTGCGTGTAGTAGGTTTTGCTATTCCACTGATGCGAGTATTCCGGGCGATAGTTCACCAGCATCAAGATGCGTGCGGTGCCGATTGAGTCGGCAAGCAGGTTCAGAAATCCTTGGGTCTCGTCATCCACCCAATGCAGGTCTTCGAAGATCACGATCAGCGGCTGGTCGAGGCTCTCGCGCAGCAGGATGCGCTTAATCGCCTCCAGCGCGCGTCGCTTGCGGGTCTCCGGCTCCATCTCTCCGAGCGGGCTGTTCGCGTCGCTTAGACCAAGCAGCGCGTACAGGTACGGGAGCGCCTCCTCCAGCGAACGGTCGAGCGCCAGCACGCGTCCGGTTATCTTCTCGCGCCGCGCGCGCTCGTCGTCATCGGAGCTGATCTTGAAATAGTTCCAGAGCAGATCGATCACCGGCAGGAAGGCAGAAGCCTTGCCGTGCGAGACCGAGAACGCTTCGAGCACCATGCATCCGGATTGCGACACCGCCTTGAACTCATAGAGCAGCCGCGACTTGCCGATCCCGGCCTCGGCCATCGCCGCGACGATCTGGCCGTGCCCCGCCTCGCCTGCTCCGCCGCATGCTTCATCGCCTCCATTTCCCGCTGCCGCCCGACGAACTTCGTCAGTCCGCGGCCGGCCGAGCGCTGCAACCGCGTGCGCAATGGCCCGAGTCCGGTGACCTCGTAAACGTTGACCGGATCGCTGACGCCTTTGACTTTGGTTGGGCCGAGCGGCTTGAGGATGAAGTAGCCTTCACAAAGCCTGCGGGTGGCTTCGCTAACCGCGATCGAACCGACCGGGGCGGCTGTCTGCATCCGCGACGCCAGGTTGGTGGTATGCCCGATCGGCGTGTACTCAACATGACCCGCACCAGTCTGAATCGCGCGGACCACGACTTCACCGGTGTTGATCCCGACCCGGCCCTGGATCGGGCTGCTTCCGTCGGCTACCACTTTTGCCGAATAGCGCTTCAGCTCTTCCTGCAGCCGCAGCGCGGCGTACAAGGCCCGTTGCGGATGGTCCTCATGCGCCACCGGTGCTCCGAACAGCGCGAAGATGCCGTCGCCGGTGGATTGCACGACGTAGCCGTCGTAGCGGCGCACCGCCTCGATCATCAACTTGAGGGGAGGGTCGATAATCGCGCGGGCTTCCTCGGGGTCGAGATCCTCCATCAGCTCCATCGAGCCCTTGATATCGGCGAACAGCGCGGTGACCGTCTTGCGCTCGCCCTCGGGAATTTCTGCGGTCGCTTCTGGGCGAACCCGGAGCGTAAGCTCGGGAGTCTCGATGTCCTTTGCTGGCGATGGAGGGCGGGCCGCTGGCGCGATGGAAAGCGCGGCGCCACAGTCGCCGCAGAACTTCCCGCCGGGTTCGTTTTCAGCGCCGCACTGGGGGCAGCGAGCCTTGAGCCCACCGCCACATTCGCGGCAGAAGCGCTTGCCCTCGGGATTGTCGGCATCGCAGCTTGAACAGCGCACCTGGTCCGCTCCTCAGCGAGTGCACAGTATCACAGCGGTCCAAAACCAAGGCAGCCCTTTTGGGCTGCGCAGAGCGGGTGGTCAGGATGCGCGAGTTTACTGCCAGCGTGATACCTTCGCATGGAAACGGGGAACCTGAAATGCCCGGGACGCCGACCGCAAATCCGACCCGCGAGCTTGCCGCGATCATGTTCAGCGATATCGCCGGCTACATCGCGATCATGGGCCGCGACGCCTTGTGCGCCCGTCTGATCGATTCAAAAAGCGAGTGCTCCCCTTAACGCTTCTCGCCATACGCCAGACAGACGAGCTTGGGCTCGGTCCAGAACTCCAGGCTGTAGCGCCCGCCCTGGCGGCCGAGTCCGCTTTGCCGCGCGCCGCCAAACGGCGTGCGCAGGTCGCGCAGGAAAAAGCTGTTCACCCAGACCATCGCGGTCCTGAGACGGTCGGCCACGCGCAGCGCGCGATCGAGCCGCGAGGTCCATAGATACGCGGCCAGCCCGTAACGGGTCGCGTTCGCCATCGCGAGTGCTTGATCCTCGTCGTCGAAGCGTTCGACCGTCAGCACCGGGCCGAAAATTTCTTCGCTCAGCGCGCGCGAGTTTGTTCCGAGCCGATCGAGCACGGTGGGCAGGTAGTAGAAGCCTTCGGGCAGCGCGTCGGGAGGTTTGCCGCCGGATAGAATCTCCGCGCCATCCGCCGCCGCATCGCTCACAAAACCGTGCACGCGCTCGCGATGGGCCGCCGAGATCAGCGGACCGTAGTCGGTTTTCTCGTCGAGCGGATCGCCGATCGTGAGCTTGCTCACCTCGTCGAGCAGGAGCGCGATAAAATCCGCGGCCACGCTGCGTTCCACCAGCAGACGCGATCCCGCCACGCACGACTGTCCCTGGCTGCGAAAGCCCGCGCGCGCCACGCCGGCTGCAGCCATTTTCAAATCTGCGTCGGCGAACACGAGATTCGGCGATTTTCCGCCGAGCTCGAGCATCACTCGCTTGAGCGACTGTGCCGCAGCCACCATCACTTTGCGTCCGGTCGCGACGCCACCCGTGAATGCGACCGCGTCGACGCCCGGATGCGACACCAGCGCGCTTCCGGTCTCGCCCGTTCCGGTTACGATATTGAGCACCCCGGGCGGGAGTCCGGCTTCGGCCGCGATTTCGCCCAGCGCGATCGAAGTCAGCGGCGCGAGCTCGGAAGGCTTCAGCACGCAGGTGTTGCCGGTGGCGAGGCAGGGGCCCAGGTTCCAGGTCGCGAGCATCAGCGGCGAGTTCCACGGAATCACGATCGCGCCGACGCCGACCGGCGGCCGTGCGGTCACATTCACCAGGTGGAGATCCTGGCCGAGGAACTTCGCGTCGCCGAACGCGGCTTCCTGGGTCCATGATTGCGCCGCCGCGGCGAAGAAGCGCAGGTTGCGCGCCGCGCGCGAGATATCGTGATTCACGCACTCCGAGACCGGCTTGCCGACGTCGCGCGCTTCGAGCACTCCGAGTGCGCGGGCGCGGCTCTCGATGCCGGCGGCCATCCGATCGAGGACCTTCGCGCGCGCCTCCGCGTTCATCCGCGGCCAGGGACCCCGATCGGCGGCCTCGCGCGCGGCCTCGACCGCGCGATCGATATCGCCGCGCCCCGCGTCGGCAAGCGTGGCGATCTCGCGCCCGTTGGCCGGTTCCAGATCGGAAAAATGATGGCCGCTATCCGCGTCGCGATATCGGCCGCCGACGAAGAGCCGGCATTCGATCGGTGTGCCCTTCGGTACAGAGGCCGCGAAAGTTTCAGCCACGTGAGGCGCCCTCCATCAGCGAGTCGCGCCGACCCGCTACGCTCAAGCTGCCGCAGGGGTGGGTCGACGATCAAGGCGCGGCAAAAGTGCGGAGCGCTGCGGAGAACTGTGAGGACGGTGGAAAGCGGGCGAGACAAAACCAGGCCACTATCGCTGGTCGTCATTCCGACCGGCGATCGTGACCCGCTTTTTCTTTACGGCGGCCTTTGTGAGGCCGCTTAGCGGATGTTTCTGAGGACCAGAAGGATGTCGTCAACCGTCTTGAAACTGCCGAACAGTTCGACGGTCTGCAGGAACTTCAACTCTTCGGGAGTGACCTGGCTTTTGGCCAGCAACTCCTTGTTCTCGAAGAATTGATCCCAGACTTCCTTCGGGCCAAGTCGCGAATCCTGTCGCATGGGTCAAATAGTAGGATAATCGTACAGATAGGTCAAGTCCTCACGCGCACGGACCCCGGGACGGATTGCGCGAAGACGCGGCCCAAGCCGCCTCGGAGGTCACGGGCACTCGGCGGACTCGCCGGCCGGGTTGCCGGGGGAAGCGTTCCCAGGCGGCGGAAGTTGATTGCCCCGCAGAGTCGAAACCTTCGCGAAGTGCGAAGGTCTCGCTCGCAGAATGAGGTCGGCGCTAGTGGTGCAGTGCAGCCAATGCAGTCGGTGGCGTGCGCCGGGCGTTTCGGCTCTGAAGGCCACAAAATCGTGATAATTCAACCCCTTAAGCTCGCTTTGGGGGCAGGAATGGCGGTCGCCGGAACTCCGCTCGTGTGCCGAAATCGAGGCTTTTTCGATGGCATCAGCTTTGCGTTAAGTCCAAGCAGAACGATTTGGAGGGCGATTAAGATGGAAGCGACAATCAGAGAAGCAAGGATGGCGGGTGGGGCGAGGCTGGCGGTGCGCGACGAGACCCCGAGTTCGGTTCGCTATGCGGAAAGCAACCTGCTGAGCGAGCTTCCGGGGATCGCGTTCGGGCTGATCACACTGATCTACATTGTCGGCGCGTTTTCCGCCTTGCTGTAACGATTGCGGTTACCAACGAAGGAGGATCTGACCATGGCAGCGACAACCAACGGAGCGGGAATCGTCCGAATAACAAGGGCCCGGGAAAGCTTCGCGGATATCGACGGCTCGATTCGCTACGCGCAAGGCAATTTCCTGGACGAGCTGCCGGGTGTGGCTTTTGGCATCATCACTCTGGCTTACCTGGTCGCGTCCCTCGTCACCCTGCTCTGATCAAGTGTCCCGAATTCGGTTCTGCGGCCGCCGCGGCGTACCCTCCCGGCGGTCGCAGAGCTGACCCCTTCCCCCAGAAACTGTCGCAAGCCTGAAACCTGTGTCTGTCCGGTGACGAGCCGCTCCCGGCAGCGTCATTGCGTACTTCTCCAAAATCCTCATTTAACATACGGTTAGGTTCGCTCTACCAATTGACGGGCGCTGGCACGGACCGTGAACAGTTGCAGGGGCCTCGTGTCGGTTCTGCGCCTGCCGTTTGCGCAGTTCACGACTGCGGCTCCCAAAAGGCGGTACGTCAATGAAGGTGAAGGCTGCGTTGTGCGGTGCGGTAACGATGGCGACGTTGTTGCTCGGCGTGCGGATGGCGGGCGCGCAGGTCAAGCCCGGCGACTTTATCACGCCCGAGAACGCGACCAAGGTGAAGGACCTGGTCTCGCCGGGGGTGTACTACAAGCTGGAGCGCGGGATGACGATGAAGATCGTCCCGACCGAAAGCGTCGAGTGGCCGCCACCGTACAAGGAAGCGACCGAAAAGTATTCCGCGCAGGTGCGCCTCTCATCGGACCATCGGAGCCTCGCCGGCTACGTTGCCGGCCAGCCGTTCCCGTTCGTCGACGTGAACGACCCCTACGCCGCCGAGAAGATCGTCTGGAACAACGCCTTTCGGCCGATCAGCACCGACGACTACGATCTTCGGTTCTACGATTGCGCGAGCGAATACGGCGGCTATCATCAGCCCTACAAGCCGATCTACTACATGCAGGTTGGCCACTACGCGGGCTACGCGCTGGTCGGCCGCACCGAAGTAGAGCCGCTGCCGATCGATCCGGACTTTCTCAGGACCGGGCGCTACTGGCTGTCCGCGCTGTATCCGATGCTCGCGCCACAGGAGGCGCGTGGCAGCGGTTTCATCCGCTATCGCTACGCAGATCCGAATCGGGCTGATGACGGATGGGGATGGTCGCCGGGGGCACGGCGCGTGCGCAGGGTCAATGAGGACTTCCTGAGCACCTCGCCCGGCGCGATAGTCGGCGATCCCGATCACTTCACCGGGTTGATCGCGAAGACCGAGGAATACGATTACAAGCTGCTCGGCGAGAAGCCGATGCTCGCGAGCGTTCACGCCGAACATTCGCCGGGAATTCGATGCGCGACCGACGGCGGCGCAAGCGACTGTCCCGAGGCCTGGGAGATGCGCAACATCTACGTCCTCGAGGCCACGCCCCGACGCGACAAGATTCGCGAGGCGCTCCACAGCAAGACCGTGCTCTACATCGACTCCGAGATGTGGTTCGAGCCCTACGTCGACACCTACGACCGCCGCGGCCAGTTGTTCCAGAACAACATCTATTGGCTGGCCTATCGCGATCGGCCGGTGCCCGACGCGAAGGTCGCGATCTACCCGTTCAAGCGCGAGTTCGTGGTTGCCTCAGCGCAGACCGACGTTCAGGGCGGTCTCTCGACGATGTGCTTTCTGCCCTCGGCGGAAACTCCCGAGCGCGAGTGCTGGTATATCAACATGAACTCGGTCGATCGGAATTTTTTCACCACCGAAGCGATGGTGAAGAGCGCACCCTAGTCAAATCCGGATAGTCGAATCCGCGTTAGTGCCCACGTTTGGTTCCGCGGCGGCGGGCTGAGAGCATCAGCTCCCGGAGTGCAGCGAACGCCTGTGAAATGAGATTCTTCGCTGCGCTCAGAATGACGTTGAACGCGCCTCTTTTGGATCCGCCAAACGATAACCGATCGACGTCATTCTGAGCGGAGTCTGCGTAGCGAAGAATCTCCTTCCATGAGCGGTCGCTGCATTCCAGTGGCTAGTCAAATCGACTAGTCAGATCGGCGTAATCAAATCTGAAAGTGCAGGGCGGTTTTGCGGCGCTGGGCCAGCGATTGAAGCGTGGTGCGGCGCAGAATCGCGCCGACCGCCTCGTGAATCTCGCGCCATACCTCGCGCATCGCGCAATTCTCGTCGCGCTTGCAGGGTGAGTTCGCGCCGTCCTCGAAGCATTCGACCGGGGTGTAATCACCTTCTATGATCTGGACCACGTCGTCCATCGTGACCCGCGCGGGACTGCGCGCCAGCATGTATCCGCCGCTTGGACCCTTTTGGCTGGCGACCAGGCCCGCGCGCTTGAGATCGATAAGCAGGCGCCGAAGGTAGTTCTCGGGAATACCCTCCCGAGAGGCGATCTCCTCGACCCGAAGCGGCTGGGCGCCCGGATACCGCTCGGCCAGCATCAGCAGAGCCTTGAGGGAATAATCGATGCCGACGCCGAATTTCATGGCTTTCCGCCGACGATTTGTACCACAATGAAGTGCCGGATCAAATAGGCGAGTGAGCTAGTCATCTATTTAGTTGACTAAGATGACCTTAGAAGTTACCTTTTGCTTGCGGATGCCGACGACCCATTAGCGAAGTCAAACGCAGAATCGCGGCTTGATACAGCGATGAGCAGCGAACCCCAAGTTGGCGAAGAGAGCGCGACCCATCCCACGACCTTGGGACGGGCGCGGCTGTCGTTTGCGAGCACCGCCGACATCGCGGAATTCGTCGAAACGCTCGAACGGTACGAGCGGGGCGAGTTGACGCCCGAACAGTGGCGCGCATTCCGCCTGGTCCGGGGGGTCTACGGACAGCGGCAAGACGACGTGCAGATGTTCCGCATCAAGATCCCGCAAGGCATCCTTTCGGCCACGGCCCTGCGGGCGGTCGCCGATTGCTGCGACAAGTTCTCGCGCGGGTTCGCTCATATCACGACTCGCGAGAACATTCAGATGCATTTCGTCAAGCTCGAGGATTCCGAGGCCTGCATGAATCACCTGGCGGAAGCGGGCGTGACGACTCGCGAGGCCTGCGGGAATTCGGTTCGCAACATCGTGGGCTGCCCGTTCGCCGGGGTCTGCGCGGGCGAGCCCTTCGACGTCTCGCCCTACGCGGAGGCATTGACGCGCTACTTCCTGCGCCATCGCCTGAGCTCGTCGTTGCCGCGTAAGTTCAAGATCGCATTCAGCGGATGCGAGACCGACTGCGCCGGCGGCTCTTTCAACGATATCGGCTTCGGCGCGCGCATCCGTCAGAACGGAAGCGGCGCCCAGCGCGGATTCAGGATCACAGTGGGCGGTGGGACTGCCACGCTCTGTCAGTCGGGATTCGTGCTCTACGAGTTCTTGCCCGCAGATCAGATATTCAACGTCGCCGAAGCCATTCTGCGGGTGTTCCACGCGCACGGGCAGCGCAAAAGCAAAGCCAACGCCCGGATGAAGTTCCTGATCCGGAAGCTGGGCTTCGATGCGTGGAAAAAGCTGTTCGACGAGACTCTGAGCACGGTGCTTGCGGAGGGTGGAAGCCGTCTTCCATTTGATCCGCAAAGCCCGCCGGTGGAGGACGCGCCTGGATGGGACCGGCCCGAGCCTCCGCGCGAAGCTGAAGTCACGCGCCGGGTTGCGTCAGCAAAGGTCAAAGGCCCGGGAATCGTGCCCGATGCGATCGTTGACCTGCCGCAAGGATTCTCGCGCCGCCAATTCGAACAATTTTGCCGGACCAATGTTCGCGCTCAACGCCAGACTGATTACGCGGCGGTGACGCTGCGCGTACCGATGGGAGACGTGACCGGGCAGCAGTTCCGGGTGCTGGCCGACCTTGCGCTCGCATACGGCGACGGCAGCGTGCGTCTCACGCTGCAGCAGAACCTGGTGATGCGATGGGTCCGGCAGACGGACCTGGTCGGGCTCTACCAGCGCCTGCAAGCCGCAGGCTTGGGGCGCCCGGGCGCCAACACCATCGCCGACGTGACGAGTTGTCCGGGAGCAGAATCGTGCCGGCTGGCGGTCACCCAGTCGCGCGGGCTCGGCCGCGAGTTGTCGGAGTTCATCGACTCGCGCCCTGACCTGGCCGAGGTGGCCGCGGACGCTTCGATAAAGATCAGCGGATGCCCGAACGGATGCGGGCAGCATCACGTTGCCACGCTCGGCTTTCAGGGCGGATTGCGCCGACTCGAAGACGGCAGCGTGATTCCGCAGTACCAGCTCATGGTTGGCGGAGGAGTGGACGGCGAGACGGCTCACTTCGGCAGGCGCAGCGTCAAGATTCCCGCCCGGCGCATGACTGAGGCGCTCCGCCGCCTGCTCGAATGGTATCGCGACCAACGCGCGAACGGTGAGACCGCCGAGCAGTTCTTCCGCCGCGCCTCGCTGGAGAAGATTGAGGCAGCGCTCGGCGATCTATCCGAAATCAATGCCGCTACCGCGTCCCCCGAGGATTACATCGACATCGGGGAGGATCACGCCTTCACCGGCGAGACCAAGGACGGCGAGTGCGCCGCATGACCGCGACGGCATTGAACGACCATCTCCGCGATCGGATGGTGGATGAGCGGGAGGCCGCGCAAGCCGCTCTCGAACTCGAAGGCAAGGAGCCCGAGCAGGTGTTGGCTTGGGGGCTCAAGCGATTCGGCGAACGGCTGGGGATCTGCTCGAGTCTGCAGGCCGAGGGCTGCGCGCTAATCGATATGGCCTGGCGAATCGATCCCTCGGTTCGCGTCTTCACGATCGACTCCGGACGCCTGCCGGAGGAAACGCACGATCTGATCGGCCGCATCCGGGAGCGTTACGGAATCAAAATCGACGTCTTCCTGCCTGAAGCGTCCACGGTCGAAGGCATGGTGGGCCGCCACGGCGACAACCTTTTCCGTCAGAGCGTGGATCTGCGGCTGTTGTGCTGCCAGGTGCGCAAGGTACTGCCGCTCAAGCGCGCGCTGCTGAACTATCGCGCCTGGGTGACCGGGCTGAGGCGCGATCAAAGCCTGACTCGCGCCAACATAAAAAGACTTGAAATCGACCGCGAGCATGGCGGGATCGTGAAGCTCTCGCCGCTCGCCGACTGGAACGAGCGCGAGGTTTGGGACTATGTCCGGCGCAACGATGTCCCTTACAATGCGCTCTACGACAAGGGCTACAAGTCAATCGGCTGCGCGCCGTGCACGCGTCCCGTCGCCGACGGGGAAGATCCGCGCGCCGGGCGATGGTGGTGGGAGACGGGCGCACCCAAGGAATGCGGGATGCACTGCGCGATCGAAACCGGCAGCTTTCAGCGCCGGATGACCGCGCAACCCGACGACGCGAAGGGCTCGCCCAACGGCGACGGCCACAACGGTTCCCCTTCCGCATAGCTGAGCCGCTCCGCTGCTTCCGTCCGGCACTCTCCCGCTCTTTCGCGGGAGAGGACGCGCGGCGCGGCGTTTGCAGCCTTGTGCAAACGCCGTGACGCGAGGGTGAGGGTGCCGCTCTCTGGCAATCGCGATGATTCTCGCCTATTTTTCTGCAACACGAGCCGCGACTCATTCATCCGCAGCGAGGCGCAGGATGATCGATCACGTGGGGATCAAAGTCTCCGATTTTGCGCGCAGCCGGGCGTTCTATGAATCGGCGCTGAAACCGCTCGGCTACACGATGGTCTTCAGCAACGACCGCGAGCAATACGCGGGCTTCGCCGGTCCCGATCGCGAACGAATCTGGATCGGTCGCGGCGAACCGCAAGGCGGTATTCATATAGCTATAATGGCGCCCGATCGAGCCACGGTCGCGCGCTTCCATGAAGCGGCGCTCAATGCCGGAGGCCGTGACAACGGCGCCGCCGGCCTGCGTCCGCAGTACAGCCCCACTTACTATGGAGCATTCGTGCTCGATCCCGACGGTCACAATATCGAGGCGGTCTGCTTCGACAAGGAATAGGCCGTGCCGAGGCCGAACCCTCCGCGCGTCACACGGCCTGACGAATTCATTGCGGCGGTCATTGGCAAACGCGGATCGCCGCGACGCTGAGAGGATTCTCGTGCTGCGGCTGCGCGCCGCGCGGCGCAAGGCGCGAGCGGCCGCGATCGCCGAGCTGCTCGCCGTTCTCCGTGGCCTCGATGCGTATCGTGCCGCAGGCGGGCCGCTCTCGCAGCAGTCCGGCGTCGCCTGGGTTAACCTTCCCGACCGCAACCTTAGGACTGCTCTTTGCCGTCTTTCGGGTCTCGGCTATATCGAAGCGGTCGAGCTGGTCGCTCCGCGCGAAGAGAGCGATTCACGCAACCAATCCGGCAGCAAGCCGCGCAAGCCGGCCGTCACGAAACGGAACCTCGCGCGATGGAAAGGCCACGACGTTGCGTTGGTCCGCGTCTACGAGGAATCCGATGAGAGCCTGAGAGCACACGCGCCCGATCGGCGTGCATTTCTGCTGGAATGCAACGATGGGGTCGTGCGCGCAATTCCGGGTTATCGCGGCGGCCGCGGTCCGCTGGAGCATCGCGCGCTCCCGGTGATCGACGCCCGGCTGCTCGTGAACCTTGTAACCTGTGAAGTGGCTTGCGAAGCCCATCGCCCTCGCCTGCTCGATCCGTTCGCCGGAGCGGGCGGCGTCATAATCGAGGCGAACTCAAAAGGTTTCGCGACTACGAGCCTCGACCGCGACCCGGCGCTTCGTTTCGGATTGAACCGGTTAGCGGCGCGTCACGTCGTCGGCGACGCGTTGTCGATGCCCTTCGCCGCCGCCTCGTTCGACGCGATCGCCAGTGAGCCGCCCTACCATCCAAGCGCGCTCGAAGTCGTCGTCGCCTCGATCGCCGAGATCGCCCGAGTGATAAGGCCTGGCGGCCGTGTCTCGATGCTTATCGCATCCGCACAGGCCGCCGCGGTCCGGCAAGCCGCGATCCGAGCGGAGTTGAAGTTGGAGCTGGAAGTCCCAATAGACCGCAAGGGCACGCCGGTCTCGTGCCTGTGCTGGCTGCGCTGACAAATCGAATAGGCGCGGCGCCGAATCGTTGGCCCTCCACTTAGAAAGTCAGCCTCAGGAGCCCGGCGCTGTCGGCGGTCGCGCCGGTGCCGGCCGCGATGCTGACCACGTTGCCGTTGCCGCTGGGCTGGACGGCCGCGCTGTAGGTCGCGTCGGGCGCCAGCCCGGCTACCAGCATCGTGTGAACGCCGGCGGGCGCGGACAAGGTTGTTCCTGCGAAAGCTCCGTTCGCGCTTACCGGGAAGTAGACTGCTACACTGGCGAACACGGCGCCATCAAAGGCTGTGCCGCTCGTGCTCTGCAGGTAGGTCGCCGGCGACATCGCAACGCCCTGATCGGCGCCTTGCAGGACGTGCAGGAATCGCGTGTCGGTCGGGTTCGACGGATCCTGAATCGTCATCACGTACTGGCTCGGCTCCAGTTCGGCGACGGTGGTGAGATCGCCGGCGGCATAGCGCGCAGTGATCGTGCTGCTGGCGGGCAACAGGCTCTGGACGAAGAGTTGCTGGCCGCTGGCCAGAGTCTCGACGGCCACCTTGCCGTTGATCGCCGGGTTGTTGATGAGGGTGAGGTTCCATCGCTTGAACAACCCCGGACTCATCGAAGTCGCGCGATCGTAGACCACGATATAGTCGCCGTTGAGCCATACGATTGAGCGGGTGGCCTGCGTGATGTTGTCGATGCTGTCGGCCGGCGTCCAGATATCCGGACGGTTGTACAGGTTCGTCATGTCGGTATTGGCGTAGACGTACCCGGCGCCATTGCTGATCTGCGTCGTGGGATCGCCGGCGTTCTCGCCGAGCATCCACTGGCCGCCGTTGGCCAATTCGCCGGTTTCAAACCATTGGATTACAGAAGCGGGATCGCCGCTCGGGCAGGTGTTCTGAAGGCCGAGTGTGTTGTGATAGTAAACCGTCATTCCCAGCCCGTTGTTGTCGTAGTTGCTCATCTCCTTGGTGAGCCATTCGCCCTTGCGGTTCAACTCGAACTGGCCGGCGTTACCGTCTTGATGGTTGATCGACTCCCAACTGGCCCGATAGTCGAACATCGTGCCGGTCGCGCTCCAGTCGGTGTGGGCGACGATCCGGCCCGCGCCTGGATCGACGAACATGGTCGGGTATGTCGACCGCGGATCCTGCGCCGAGGCCGGTGACACCGAGGGGTCGTACAGCATGTAGTAGAGCACCGTGTCCTCGAAAGTGTACGGGTCGGTCATGCGCGTATAGAACGCGGGCGGTCCGCCCTCGACCACGTTGTAGTCGAACCAGCGCGCGTCGGCGACGTGCGTCGATTGGCCGTTCTCCTGCTCGAGCAAAGCGAGCAGCGCGAACGGCCCCATGTAGTCCGGCGTGACATAGAAGCGCAACAGGTCACCGTAGCTGGCGAACTGATAGACCTGTCCCAGATACGACTCTCCGGGCTCAGTGGGAATAGATCCCGTCAGAGTGAGCGAAGAGAATATTCCCTGAACGTAGCGGTCCCACATCGGCGTCGAGAGCATCCCGATTTGCGGACCGGTGTAGCTCAGGTAGGCCGAATTGTTGAAGCCCGCGGTCTGAAGAGCCAGCAGGCCGCCCAACAGGTTGCCGTAGGACACGCCGTAGAGCATCCCTTCGGGCGGCAGGCCTCCGCTGGCGAGGCCGAAGCCCGCGCCGCTGCCGGCGATGCCGTATGCACCGGCCACCGTTGATGGGTCGCCGTACATCGCGTACTGCTGGTAGAGCCACGCGCCCAGGGCGTCGGAGAGATAACTGCGCAAAGAGTTGCCCAGCACCGCGGAGGGCTGGCTGGAGTTGATCGCCGGATCATCGGACGGATCGATAGCCAGCGCCATCATGGTCATCAGACGTGCGTGGCCCGTGTAGTAGTTATTCGCTGCCATCCGATACGGCAGGTCGTTGGGCAGCAACTGCAGGCTGTTCGTTACTCCCGGGACCTGCGGGCTGTCGCCGCCGGTGGTGCTCGCGGTCTCGCACGCGGCCTCCCACATCATGAACACGTTGCGGATGGTCAACTTGTCGCCGGCGGTGAGGATCGGGTTGCCACTGGCGTCGGTGGCGTTGTAAATCCAATCGACGATCAGCGGCCACTCCTCACCCGAGCCGTTGGCGCGGTTGTAGGTCGCGAACATCGGATCTCGGAACGGCGCGCCGGACAGAGTCCCCAGTTCAGCCTGGTTCATCGCGTACATGAGCATGTTCCTGGCGTACTGGGCATAGGTGATGCGGTTGCCCGGATTCGGATCGATCAGCGAGTTGAAAGCCAGGATTAGCCCGTACTCCTCAGTGAGATAGCCAGTGTAGCCCTGGGTGTCGCCGGGATCGGGATAGTTCGGGTTCGGCTGGCCGCCGGGAAAGAACTGCGTGTTGTAGAGGTTGACGGCGGTTTGCAGCACCTGCAGCAGACCCTGTTGGTAAACTTGATTGCCCGTCGTGGCCCAGCTCCGCAGGCGTGGCAAATCGCTTTGAGTGATCCACAGCCGCGGATGGCTCGCGACGGGAAATGGAATCGTCGCTGACGTTCCGCCAGCGGGTGTGGGCGTCGCGCTCGGGGCCGGCGTCGGCGAGCCGATCGCTGCCGGCGTTGGGGTTGGTGTACCGGTCGGTGATGCGCTCGGCTTCGACGTCTCGGTCCTGGTCGGCGTCGGCGCCGGCGAGCCGATCGCCGTTGGCGTTGAAGTCGGCGTGCCGGTTGGTGATGCGCTGGGCTTGGGTGTTTCGGTCCTGGTCGGGGTCGGCGCCGGCGTTCTGGTCGGTGTCGGCGTTGGAGTTGGAGTTGGCGTCCGAGCCGGTGTCGGCGATGCGCTGGGCTTGGGCGTTGCGGTCCTGGTCGGGGTCGGTGTCCTGCTCGGTGCCGGCGATGGGGTCGGGGTTGGCGTACGAGTCGGTGCCGGCGACGCGCTGGGCTTGGGCGTCTCGCTTCTAGTCGCCGTCGGCGACGGCGAGCCACCCGAGATGCCGGTTGTAACCGGCACCGTGATGGTGTTGCTGAAGACCGATCCCGGGTTCTTCACGCAGAACGACGCGGTTGTCGCGGGCCCCTGATAGCCGGTCGCCGCGACGGTTCCGCTGGTGACGGAACTGGTAGTCAACTGGATGAGAGGATAAATGCCGTAACTGTCGGACACGGTGGCTCCCGGCTGGAAGCCGGAACCTTGGATGGTGACCGTGATCGTTCCCACCGGGACCGGATTGGGCGAGACCGAGGTTATCGTCGGTCCAGCGATGAGCAGGTAGGCGTACGCGATTCCCGTGATCCGGCTATTGACCGCGCTGGTCGCCTCAATCTGAACCGGATTCTGCCCTGGCGGCGTGGCAGGTGCTGTGTATAGACCGCTCGAAGTGATCGTACCGACCTTGGAGTTGCCCGGGCCCTGATTTGCAACCGACCAGGTTACCGCAGTGCTCGAAAGGCCGCTGACCTGGGCCGCGAATTGCACCGCGCTGTTGACCCCGATCGAGGGATTGCCGGGGATGATAGTAATGCTCTGGGCGTATGAGATGCTCACGGGCGCGAGCAGCAAGACGAACAGGAACAGGGGTCCCAGTCTGCGCATTTGAAAGCTCCTCTCCCCGAATCGCCGCCCGCCGGGCTCCCTCGCGCGGGCAACGCATGGCCGTAATTCGGCCCCGCGCATCATTGAAGCTCCGGTGGCACGCCTGTTCGTGTGTACTATTAGATAATGATTCCTACATTTTGTAATAGTCGGAATGCGAGCTAAAGGGAAGCCCTGATTTCGCGGAATCGGACGATCGGCGCGATCTAGTGATCGATGGCGGTGGCGAGCAGCCCGGGGGGTCTGCAAGGACCGGGGCGGAGCCGGTGGGTCCGCGGTTACAGGGTTCGGGACTCGACCTCCAGCCTTTGCCGCTCGACTTTCGAGGCGGCCACCGCCTCTTCGAGCATCCGATCGGGCAGGAGGGTAAGGGCCGCAGCGGAATCCTTGAGGTCCTGATGCTCGACGGCCCGCGAGAGCGTCTCGGCCTTGGTGGGACCGCTCCGCTTGCCCAGGAAGGGCTTGACGATCAGGTAGATTATGTCGCGCAGCCGCATATAGCGGCCGAAGCGGCGCAGCAAGCGCATCGTCTGCAGCGGATAGTGCGTCAGCTTGTAGAGCAGCAGCCGGCGCATACCGGCAACCCGCTCGCGATTGATCTCCTCACCCGAGAGGCAAGTCGGATCGATCTCGGAGCATTTGAAATACTTGAACCAATCCCGGTCTTCGTCGACCAGCTTGCGGGCGAGATATTCCTGCCACATCGGGGTTCCGCGATAGACGCACAGCCGGTTGAAGTTGAAGGTGTCGAGCGGAAGCCTCGCGGCGAAGTCAAAAGTGGCCCGCAGATCTTCCGCCGTCTCGTCGGGATTACCGACCGCAAAGAAGCCGTGCACGATCTCGATTCCGGCGCGCTTGGCGGTGACGACTGCGGTCTCGACCTCGGCGAGGGTCTGCTCCTTTTTGAGCCGATCGAGAATCTTCTGGCTGCCGCTCTCGATCCCGAACATGATAGTGCGGCAGTGAGCCTTCGCCATCGCAGGAAACAGATATTGCGCGGTTGAATCGACTCTCCCTTCGCAGCCCCATTGGATAGTCACGCCGCTGTCGAGGATGCCCTTGCAGATCGCCTCGATCCGCTTGGGCTGGAGCAGGAAGTGATCGTCGACGAAGTAGACCGCGCCGTAGCCGTGCTCCTGAAGATGACGGAACTCCGCAACCACGTGCTCCGGACTGCGCGGGCGCCACTTACCCTGGCTGAAGATTGGGATGTCGCAGAAAACGCACGGCCACGGACATCCGCGCGAGGTCTGCATGGTGGTGAAACGGTCCATCGAAAGTACCGCCGGCACATCCAGCGGCATCGACTCGATGAAGTCCAGCGCCAGCCCCTCACGGTCCGGAAACGGCCACTGGTCGAGATCGCGCTCCGCCGACCGGTTCGGATTGTCGATGACTTTGCCGTCGCGCGCCCAGGTGAGTCCCGCGATCGCAACCGGATCTTCCCACTGCTGAGCGAGGTCGAGAATCAGTTGCTCGCCGTCGCCGCGGCAGACGAAGTTGATCTCGGGGCACTGCATTTTCACCCGGGTCGCGTTCAGCGTCGCGAATACGCCGCCGAAAGCGATTTTGACGCTGGAATCGACCGCGCGGATCTGACGCGCGAGAATCTTGGCGTAGGGGTAGCTGGTCGTGCTGAGAAAACTCAGCCCGATCAGTTGCGGACGTTGCTTGCGGACCTGCTCGATAATGGTCTCGTTGGGGGTGTCGGGGTTGGCCTGATCGAACATGACGCATTCGTGTCCTGCGCGCTTGAGCACCGCGGAAAGCGACATGATTCCGATCGGCGGGAAACCCATGATGCGGATGTGGCCGTTCTTGGCGCGAGTCTCCGCAGGCAGGGAGTAGAATTGAGGATCGCGGACATGAATCAGAAATATACGCACGAAGCTCTCCGTAACAGAAAGATGCGGACACCATACTGATGCAGTCTGCCAGGGACTGCAAGCAGCGCTACGCGTCCGGTAGTGGCGGCTCTGGGAATCGGACGGCTCTCGCCGGCCTCAGCGGCCTTGCGCCGTGATCGATACCTCTACATTCAGATGCTTCGGGTCGCCCGTTACGATGTTGACCGCCCCCGGAAAGGTGCCCGCGCCCATCGGTGCGAACTTGATGCTCACTTTGCGGCTTTTGTTGTGAGCCAGAGCGAATCCCCCGGCCCCGGCGGTCACGCTTAACGGCGCGACAATCCCGCTCGTGTCGACTTCGCCGCGGAGCTCGCCTTTGCCGACGTTTTCAATCGTGAATGAAAGCGTCTTGTGCCTGCCGCTCCTGATGGTTCGGAACTTGAGCATGCGCTTGGAGAGCGCAAGCCTTCCGCCGGCTGGAATGGCCGTCGGGGTTGGCGTCGGCGTCGCAGTTGCTGTCGGCGTCGGAGTTGGCGTCGGCGTGGGGCTTGCGGTGGGGCTCGGCGTTGCCGTGGGCAGTGGAATCACGGGCGTCGGCGTGGATGTCGGAGTCGGAGTCGGTGATGGTGCGGGTGTTGGCGTGGGCGCCGATGTCGGAGTTGCTGTTGGCGTCGATGTCAGAGTGGGTGATGGCGTGGGTGTTGGCGTCGGCGTCGGCGTCGGACTCTGAGTAGGTGAGGATGTGGGCAGCGGGGTCCGAGTAGGTGTCGGAGTTGGGGTTAGCGTAGGTGTAGACGTAGGTGTAGGCGTAGATGGAGACGTAGGTGTAGGAGTGGGAGTGGGTGGCATCTCGCCCGGCTCCGCCATCACGAGGTTATAGGCATTGACAGTTCCGATTCCGGTGGCAAAGTCCCAGCCGGTGTTGGTTTCATAGGCCGGCTGGAAGGCTGTGTTGGACGTGGAAAGCACGCCAATCTGCACAAAGTCGTCGTTGGTGTAGACAAAACTTGCGGGCGCAGGTGTCGACTCCCCTCGGGACTGAGGATAGACCGCCAGCGACCCCGAAAACCCGCTCTGGCCTGTTGCGAACGGAGAACCGGTAACCGGTGTCAGACTGCCGTCGCCGCCGATCGCAAACACCTCTACAACGTCGGAACCTATTGGCGCTTCGAATATTGGCGCCTCGAATAGAAATCGACCAAGACCGTCGGTATCCATTCCATCGGCTACCGATGAAAGCGATGAAGAACCAAAGACCTCGCTACTGACCAGGCTCAAATCTCCATTGTTGGCTACCGCAAAAGAAGCAATCGTGTTGCTACCCTGGTTGCTGACAAAGAGTAGCTGGCTGTTCGGACTGAGGCGGACGACATTGGGATCGCTCCCCACGCTCAGCGATCCACTTGGTGGGACACCGGGTGCGAAGGGTGAGTCAGGGGTCGCAGTCAGCATCCCGTTGGAGGCCAGGTTGAAGACGTCGAGGACGATATTGTCGGATAAGTTCGGGATGCCGGTGAAGAGCAGCGTGCTCGCCGAGTTGATGTCGACTCCGGCCGGTCCTGTGCAATCAGGACAATCTGTCGCTGTCGGCAGCGGCGCCAAAAATGGTGTCCCGGTCACAGGGGTGAGCGCGCCTCTGGTACCGATGCTGAAAACGGCCACGGCGTCGGATGACGGCAGAGTCGCGGCGAGGTACCGATTGCTCGCCGAGAGATCCAACGGGGCGCTCGCGAAGCCGTCGATATCGACGGTGAGAAACGGCGAGCCACGCACCGGCGTCAATGCTCCACCGGAACCGATACTGAAAGCGTAGATGCTGTTCGACACCGAGTTCGCAGCGAAGAGGAATAGACCGTTGGGCGTTGCCGCCAGCGAGAGGTCTCCGCCGGGACCGGCCGCGAATGGAGATCCGACCGCCGGCGTGAGAACTCCAGTACCCGGGTCGATCGTAAAACCGCTGACGTTCCCGCTTTCGGGGTTGCTCGCGAACAGCGAACCCCCGCTCACCACTATCCGGTTCACGGCGGGATATAAGACCACGTCGTACAGAGCGCCGCTCCCGCCCGTCGGGAACGGCGAACCGGGAAGCAGCGCAAGTGCTCCGTCCGAATTCACGGCAAATCCCGACACGGTGTTGGGCGACCATGCGTAACAGTTGTTGCCGCCCGTGCAGGGCACGTCCACGTCGCCTTGAGTTACATCGTTGAAAATGCAGGAAGAGGCGATGGTGTTGCCGAGGGTGGAATTGCAGCCCGCGTCGCCGCTCGCGCCATACTCGATACTGGCGAGCTGGTAGTAGAGGGGATTCGGGTTACCTTGACTGCCGCCGGTCCTCTGATTTCTCAGCGACTGAATGGCGGCCATGACGGGCGCGCCAAACGAGGTCCCGCCGAAACCGCTCCATGTGTCGGGAGTGCCCGAGCATACGATTCCGCCGTTGGCGATGTCGGAGTCGCAAACCACGTAGTAGTGGCCCCAAAATCCGTTCGAGGCGAATAGCGAGACATCGGGAAGGTCGCGCGCGCCGTCGTCCGGGTTGCCCAGCAGGCCGGATTGCCAGTCGGGCTTGGCGTAACCCGCGCAACTCCCGCTCACGACACCGCCTGTAGCCGGCGTTCCGGTCGCGCAGCCGCTGGGGCCGCCGCCGCCGGCAATGATTCCGTAAGAGGCCAAGCCGCTGTTGCAAAAGCTTTCCGCGCCGTAGGTTAGATCCGAACCGATTCCGAACACTTCCTCGTTGTACTCGGCCGCCAACTCACCGGCGCAGGAATCATTCCAGGGAATTTCCGGAATGTAGGACAGTGCCGAGCCGTAGTTACTCGTTCCGCTGGTTCCGTTCGTAGAACTCCAGTAACTGCTGTTTGAGCTGGCGAAGGTGTCGCCGAAGTCGGTGCCACCGATTGCCACGTTGTAGATCGTCGAGGCGAGTCCGTTGACGGCAATCCCGTCTGTTGCAGTGTCGGGACTTGGGCTACCGGCGTCGGAAGCAGCCGCACCCCAATCGCCCGCGGCAACGAAAATCGAGACGCCCTCTGCCACTCCCTGCTGATATAATGAGCTGGTAAACGCGTTGAAAGTCGCGCCGAGCACCGGCTCGGATTCGCCATAGCTGATACTGACGATGCCTGGCGGCGTGCCGTCGGTGAGAAGATTCGCCAGCGCAGTGAAGAGGTCGGTGCACGACGCCACTTCGATAGTCGCGCTGGGTGCGGCCGCGCTGGCCCATTCCGCATCAATGATTGCTTCTGAGTCATCCTGGGTGGCGCCGGGATCGCTACAGCCGCCAGGGTGGATCTGTAAGAGGTTGCCCTCAGCGTAGGCCGCGCCAAGGCCGAACCTGTTACGGAAAGTTGCCCAGTCACCAGTGTTATAGATGTCGCTGTCTTCGATCACTGCGATCGTCTGGCCCTGGCCCGAATAACCTGCCGCGAAAAGCGGATTGAAGTTGTAGATAGTCGCCAGATCCGCAGGTACAAGCGGCTGCGTGCTGCTGCTGATCGTGAAGCCGGCACGCGGACGGTTCGCCGCATGCGGCTTGAAGTCGTGCAGCGCGACGACCCCAACGACCGCGGGCGCGAGCGCGGCCGGAATCCGCGGGTCGCTCAGGTTGGCGATATGTCTGGTTCCGTTTACATCGAGTTGATGAATCTCGGTCTGAAAGCCCTCGCGCACCTGGCCCGCGGTTCCCGAGAAGTCGATCAACACGCCGCCGGGATAGACCCGATCGACCTTGAAGCCGTGCGATTGGAGCCATCGGGTGATCCTGGCGAGGTCTTTCTGCTCCAGACCATACCTGCGCCCGAATTCCTGCGCGGTCAGCCATCGGTGATAGTTCGGCGACCTGGGATCGTGGAGCTGATCGATGAAGCGATCGAGCGCTCGTTCCTGCTCGGCGGAGCGCCGCAACTGGAGCCGCAAGTGCGCCATCGGGAAATCACGCGGCACCGGCCCGCGATCGTTCTTCGCGTTCGCCTCGGGACGCGTATTGCCCGCCAACGTGACGAGGCTGCTTTCGTCAATGTCGCCCGTGACGAGCAGGCGGCGGGTGGCCGGAAAAGCAGAACTGGTGGGCGCGGAAGCGGAACGTGTTTCAAAGAGGAGGGACATCGCGCCCGTTACCGCGAGCAGCAAAGCCAGGAAGGCAAAGCTGTTTATTTTGCCGTTGGCGCGACGAGCCGTTGCCGTGCGATTCACAGCGACCCTACCGATGCGCGACGCTGAGATCGGTTTTGGCCCACGGTCTTTCCCAACCACGCGGTAGCGCTATTGGCCCATCGGACCTTGATAGACCTCCGCGAAGCGCATCATTAGCTCTATGGGAATCGCCGAATTGGCCTCGCGACTGGTCTTGATACACACCACCGATGGACCCTGCGTCGCGATAGCGGACTTGAGCGCCGGTTCGAGATCTTCCGAGCGCTCGACGTAGAAACCCTTGCATCCCAATCCCTCGCCGACCCGATCCCATCGCACGGTCCCCATCTCGGTGCCGAAGGTCCGCCGGTACAGCATCCGCTCGTTGGGCTCCTCCATCGTCCACGATCCTTCGGCGAACACGACGGTCGCGATCTTCAATTTTTCGCGCGCTGCCGATTGCATCTCCATGAAATTGAATCCGGCCGCGCCGTCGCCGCTGAGGCAAACCACCTCGCGCGCCGGGTTTCCGAGCTTCGCTCCGACCGCCGAGGGAATTCCGGTGCCGAGCATGCCAAGCTCCAGGATGTTGAGGTAGGAGCGCGGTTGGGTCGGTGGCAGAAACCAGTGAGCCCACAGGCTGGTGTTGCCGCCGTCGGTGACGTAGATGCTATCGCGTCCCCAAACCGCGCCCACCGCTTGCATCGCGTGCGCGGGATGGATCCCCGGTCCCTTCCAGGCTGCGACCGGCGCGAGTTGCTTTTCGCGCCATTTGGCGGTGGTCTCGCGATATCGCCTCAAATCCTCACCGCTCCTGGGTCGCACGTGCTTTGCCTCCAGCGCGGGAAGCAGCCCCACGAGCGCCGGTCTCAAGTCGGAGACGATAGCGAGCGCGAGCGGCCTGGTAACACCCAGGTTGCGCTGATCGACATCGATCTGAATCAGCTTCTGATGGGCCGGGTCGCCCCAATATTTGTCGTAGGGAGTATCCAGATTGCCGATCCTCGATCCGGCCGCCAGGACAACGTCCGACTCGCGAAGCGCCAGGTCGGCGCCGGCGCTATATGGATTCAGAAAGTTGGGATGATCGATCGGCATCGATGACCGTCCCGCCATAGACCCGATCACCGGGCAATTGAGGAACTCTACTATCGTGAGCAGCTCCGCGTTCGCGTTGCCACGATCGACGCCGGAACCCGAGATGATCAAGGGCCGCTGCGCGCCCGCGATGATCGCCGCGGCTTCGTCTAGCTGCGCCTGGGAAGCCAGCGGGCCTTTCGCGCGATACTGATCCGGGCGCAGCACGGGGGCTTTCGCCTCATCCCCCGTCGCGTACATGATTGGCGCCGGCACCTCGATATGCACCGGCCCCGGCCTGCCGTTCCACATTTCGCGGAACGCGATCCGCAATACTTCCGGTATTCGCTCCCACATCAGGATCGGCCCGCTCCACTTCGTGGCCGGCCGGAAGACGTTCGAGCTGGTCCTGGCCCTGAAAGGTGGAAGGCGGCGATGGGTACACGATCCCGAGCCGATGCTGCGCGGTAATGACGACCACTGGTACGCCCTCGTGCCGCGCCGTGATCACGCCGGGCAGGAGATTCGCGGATCCCGGACCGGGATTACCGAGCACCGCGGCGGCGTGCCCTGTCGTCTTATACAGGCCCTCCGCCATATGTACGGCTCCGGCCTCGTGTCGGATGGGAACAAACCTGATCCCGTACTCCTCGAGTTTGGCCAGAATCGGATCGACCTCGGGACAGGGTAATCCAAACACGAACTTCACATCCTCGGCGGCCAGGCACCTGACAAGAAGCTCTCCTCCGGTGATTTCGCTCATAGGATCCTCCGTGCGGATTGCGGGTTCACTCGCTGATTAAGCGCACCTTACGCGCATCGAAAGCGGACGAGCAAGCCGCCCTTCGGGCCTTCGCGGTCCTGATTGCGATGTCAGGGAAGGCTACCGGCGCGGCTTCAGACCAAAAGCCTCGGCCAGGAGTTGATAGCAACGCAGTCGCGCCTGATGGTCGTGGACGATCGTGACGATCATCAGCTCATCGAGGTGAAGCCGGCTTGCCATATCGACGAGCTTGTCGCGGACATCTTGAGGGTTCCCGACAAAGTAGCGCGGGAACTCGCTGTCCGAGGGAACCGGATCGGGCGCCGGGCCCAACTCGCTCAGCGCTTCTTCCGGCGTCGGCACGGGGCGAGTATCGCCTTGTCGGATCCGGCGGATCAGCAGGCGCGAGCTCGCCGAAAGGCGCTCGGCTTCGGCGCCGGTGTCGGCGCAAATTGCTCCCAGCGCGACAAGAGCTCTCGGCTCGGATAGATATTCGGACGGCGTAAAATGCGACCGGTAATACTCGATCGCCGCGCGGGTCGGGCGCTGATCGATAAAGTGCGCCGACGCGTACGGCAGTCCCATCTGCGCGGCCGCCGACGCGCTCCACATGCTGGAACCAAGCAGCCACACCTCGGGTCCGCCGGGCATGTCGGGCGAGAGCTTGATCCGGCTGAAAGGATGATTCGTGGGAAAGCTCTTGTTCAGGAACGCCATCAACTCGGCCAACTGCTCCGGAAAGTCGTCGGCAATCTGCCGCCGGCTGCGGTCGCGCATCAAGGCCAGGCTGTCCAGCGGAGTTCCGCCAGGGGCCCGGCCGACGCCCAGGTCGATCCGGTTGGGGTACAGCGCGTGGAGCATCCGGAACGTTTCGGCAACCTTCATCGGGCTGTAGTGCGGCAACATCACGCCGCCGGAGCCGACGCGGATCGCGGAAGTCTCGGCGCCGATCCGGCTGATGAGAATCTCGGGCGACGGACTCGCGAGCGTGTCCATCGCGTGATGCTCCGCGATCCAGTAGCGCTCGTAGCCAAGGCGGTCCGCCAGGCGCGCCAGCTCGATCGTGTTGCGCAGCGCGTCCGCCGGCGTGAAGCCGGCCGACACCGGAGATTGATCGAGTATCGATAGTTTCAATTTGGCCGCGTCAGGCGCATCAAGTCCCGAGCCGACGCGAGCCGGTCGGCGCCGAGCGCAGCCTCGGCCAGCGCGTTTGCGCTCGCGCCGCCGAGAATCGGAACCGTCAAGGCCAGAAACTTGCGCGTCAGATTTTCACGCTGCGCGGCCAGGTTGGCCGACGGCTCGCCTGAATCCGATTCCGCCTGCAGGCTGCGCCCGTTCGATTTCACGATCACGGTCGCGCGCGTCTGCGCCATCCGCTCAGTCGGCACCACGCGCACCCGATCGCGCATCGCGACGAGGCTTGGCTCGATCACGTTCGCATCGCTGAAGGTCTCGAGCGTGCTGGTGTTGATGCCGAGCAGCGCCATCGCGGTCGTCGCACGCAAGCTGAATTTTCCTTCCAGGCCGGTGACCGGCTCCTGGATATTGCAAACTCCGAGCAGGCCGGGCGAGACTCGTACCTCGACCTCATCGATTGTTCCGGGGTCGAGCCGATGCTCCGCGCGAATTTGCGCAGCCGCCTGGATGGGAGCGTGGGTCAGGTAGCACGACGCGTGATATTTGAAGAGCGTCTCGCGAATCAGAAACCGGCCGGCGAACCGATCCAGCACCTCACTGGACGGATTCGCGCCCGCATGCGTTGCGGCAAATCCTTGCTCGGTCTCCACGATCGCGGGATTTGCGGTGAATCCGCCGCGCGCAATCAGCGCGCTGAGAAGCCCATTCGATGCGGCCCGGCCCGCATGCAGCGGCTTCGCCATCGTGCCGAATCCGGATTTCAGGCCGGCGGCCTGCGTGCCCGCGAGACCCAGCGCGCGAAGCCATCCGTCTTCGTCGAGTCCGAGCATCTGCGCGCACGCCGCGGCGGCGCCGAAAGTTCCAACCGTGCCGGTCGAATGGAAGCCGAGCGCATAGTGCTTGCCACCCAGCATCGCACCCAACCGCGATTCGAATTCGATTCCGGCCACCAGCGCCTCGAGCACTGCGCGGCCGCCCGCATCGATGCTTTCGGCGAGGGCGAGAACCGCCGGCAACACCGGGACCGACGGATGCCCACCCATCGTAATGTGAGTGTCGTCGAAATCCAGCGCATGTCCGCAAGCGCCGTTGACGAGCGCCGCCGTCAGGCGTGACGCGCGCTCTTTGCGGCCGATGAGCGAGGCCTCGGACGACCTTTCGCCATTGACGATTTCCCTGACCAGGATTTCCGCGATCGGCTCGCGCGAACCTGCAATCGCGACGCCGAGGAAATCGAGCAGGCAATGACGCGCGACCTCGCGCGCGTCGTCGGGAATCCGGTCCCATCGCGTTCCGCGAACCGCGTTCGCCAGCGCGCGCGTAGCCGCGAAGGTTTCGCGTTTTTCTGAATTGCTCATGCTGATTTCCTCATGCGGCCAGATATCGGCGGCGAACCCAATCCGGCTGTATGCTTCATACAACGGTCCTGTTCCGCCTTTCCAGCACTAACGCTCAGATTGCATCCGTTATATACTTCCGAAGCTTTTGCTAGGAGCAGGGTCCATGGCAGAGCCCGACTTCAGTCAATTCAAGCTCGTACCCAAGGGTCACTCGTTTGAGGATTTCAGCGAGGGACAGGTCTTCGAGCATCATTGGGGACGCACGATCAACGCCGGCGACAATTCGCTTTTCACCACCGCGACGCTCGCGCATTGCCCGCTCTACTTCAACGCCGAATACGCGCGCGCGCACGGCCATCCGGACGTGGTCGTGAATCCGATGCTGGTGGCGTGCATCGTGGTCGGCATTTCGGTTGAAGACCTGAGCGAAGCGGGCGGGCCGTTTCTCGGCCTCAATGGTCTCACCTTTCATCGCGCCGTTTATCCCGGCGACACGCTCATGGCGCGCAGCACGGTGGTGTCCAAGCGCGAGTCCGCCAGCCGCGGCAATTTCGGAATCGTCACCTGGCGAACCGAAGCGCGAAATCAGCGCGACGAGCCGGTCATTTCATACGAACGCACCAACCTGGTCGCGAAGCGAAGAGGAGCACCGCTGTGAGTTACATGACCGATGAGCGGCGGATGATTCAGCAGGCGGCGCGCGACTTCGCGATGAATGAAGTATTGCCGATCGCGAACAAGCTCGATCCCGAGCAGGGCGACATCCCGATGTCGTTGCGCGACCAACTCGCCGCGATGGGCTACTTCGGAATCGTAATTCCCGAGGAGTACGGCGGACTCGGCCTGGGCGCCTTCGAATATGTCCTCATCACCGAAGAGCTCGCGCGCGCGTGGATGAGCGTCGCCAGCATAATCGCGCGCGGCAACGGTCTCGGCGGCGGATTTTCGCAGGCGCAACGCCGCGAGTATCTGCCCAGAATGGCGCGCGGGGAATTTCTCGGCGCGGCGGCATTGTCGGAGCCCGATGCGGGCTCCGATCTGGCCAACGTTTCCTGCAAAGCCACTCGCGACGGCGACGGATGGGTCCTCAATGGCACCAAGACCTGGTGTACGTTTGCCGACGGCGCCGATTTCATTTCGGTCCTCGCGCGCACCAAACAACCCACCGATCCGCGCCGCCGCCACGAAGGCATCAGCCAGTTCCTGGTCCTGAAGGAACGCGACAAGTTCCCTGCCGGCCTCACCGGGTCGCCGATTCGCAAAATCGGCTACTTCGGGTGGAAGACCTGGGAACTTCATTTCGACAATCTGCGGCTGCCTGCCGATGCCTTGCTCGGCCGCGAACGCGAAGGCGGCGGAGAGGGAAAGGCGTTTCACGGCACCTTGAGCGGGCTCGAAGTCGCGCGCGTTCATACCGCGGCGCGCGCGATCGGCCTTGCTCGCGGCGGACTGGAGGACGCTTTGGTTTATGCGCAGCGGCGCGTCGCGTTCGGCCAGCCGATTGGAGAATTCCAGGCAATCCGGTTCAAGCTGGCCGAAATGGCGACCGAGATCGAAGCCGCGCGGCAACTGACTTACTTTGTCGCGACTGAAGTCGACGGCAGGCGGCGATGCGACAAGGAAGCCTCGATGGCGAAACTGTTCGCCTCCGAGATGGCCGAGCGCGTCACCAGCCAGGCGCTTCAGATCCATGGCGGCTACGGCTACACCAAGGACTTCCCGCTCGAGCGCTACTGGCGCGATGCACGGCTCACGAAAATTTTTGAAGGGACCTCCGAGATCCAGCTCAGGATCATCTCGGATCGCCTGCTGCCGAGGGTAAAACGATGAGCGCGTCAGTCTCGAAGCTGACCGGCAGGGGAAATTACTTCGAAGACTTCGAGGTCGGCGCAAAGCTCAAGCACGCGCGCGGCACGACTATCGGCGAAGTAGAAAACCAGATGCTGACCAAGTTGGTACTCAACACCGCCGACAGTCACTACAACGAGCATCGGATGCTGGGTACTCAATTCGGTCACCGCCTGGTCTTCGGCCTGATAACCGGCTCGGTCTGCATCGGGCTGGCGACGCAAGATACCGCCGAGAACGCGCTTGCCGAGCTGGAGTTGACCGGAATCCGCTTCACTTTCCCGGTGTTTCACGGCGACACGCTTTACGCCTACACCGAGGTTCTCGAAAAGCGCGATGCCGAGCGCGAAGACGCGGGGATCGTGCGCTTCAAGCACTGGGGAACAAAGCAGGATGGCAGAGTCGTCTTCGAGGGCGAGCGCACGGTACTGGTGAAGCGGCGCAGCCATTGGGGAAATCGATGAACGCCAGGACCGGACCACTCGCCGACGTTCGCGTCATCGACCTGACGCAAGCTCTCGCCGGGCCGTTTTGCACGATGCTGCTGGCCGATCTCGGCGCCGACGTAATCAAAATCGAGCCGCCCAGCGGCGACCAGTCGCGCACGATGGGACCGTTTCCGCCCGACCGCAGCAGGATCGACTACGGCGGCTACTTCGCCAGCGTCAATCGCAACAAACGCAGCGTGATGCTCGATATCAAGAGCGACGCGGGCCGCGAGGCGCTGTTCAAGCTCGTCGCAACGGCTGACGCGGTAGTCGAGAATGCGAAGGCCGGCGTGATGGATCGCGCGGGCGTCGGCTACGAGCGGTTGCGCGAAATCAAGCCCGCACTGGTCTATGCAGCAGTTCGCGGGTTCGGCGATCCGCGCACCGGCAAGAGTCCCTATGCGGAGTGGCCCGCGTTCGACATCGTGGCGCAGAGTATGAGCGGTTTCGTCAGCATGACCGGGCCGCCCGGCAGTGAAGGCTTCCGCGCCGGCCCCGGCATCGGCGACATCTATCCGGGCACGCTGGCCGCGCTTGGCGTAGTCTCCGCGATTCATGTGGCGCGCCGGACCGGACAAGGCCAGTTCCTCGACGTTGCGATGTACGACGCGATGCTCGCGATGTGCGAGGCGCTGGTTTACACGTACTCCGGCTCCGGCGTCGTCAGGGAACCTCAAGGCAACGGCACCCCGGTGCTGTGCCCGTTCGACATCTTCCGCACGCGCGACGGCGCGGTTGCGATCGCCGCGCCCGGCGAAAATCACTGGGCGAATTTGTGCGACGCGATGGGCCGGCCGGAACTTATCAGGGACGACCGCTGCCGCAGCGGCGCCAGGCGAGTCAAAAACTCCGAGCTGGTCCGCACCGCCGTTTCGGCCTGGACCGGATCGCTGACCACGCGCGAAGTCGTTGCGGCGCTGGGCGGAAAAGTGCCCGTAGGCCCGGTGAACAACGCGAAAGACATCTTTGAAGATCCGCATGCGAAAGCCCGCGAGATGCTGGTCGAAATCGAGCAACCCGGCAACCCGCCGCTGGTGATCGCCGGATGCCCGATCAAGTTCACCGCGACGCCGTCGGGCATTTACGCGCTCCCGCCGCGGCTCGGCGAGCATACGGAAGCGGTGCTCGCCGAGGTTGGGATCGCGGCCCCATCAAAGGAGAAATCATGACCCCTCGACTCAGACGCTCGGAACTTTCCACGCCCGCCTCGAGCCCGAAGATGATCGAAAAGGCGATGGGGAGTGGGGCCGATATGGTGTTCCTCGATCTCGAAGATGCCGTGGCGCCGGCGCAAAAGGAATCGGCCCGCAAGAATGCGATCGCGGCGCTGCGCGAGCTCGATTGGGGAAAGAAAATTCGCGCGGTGCGGGTCAACGCCGCGGACACGCGCTGGGCGCACGACGACGTAATCGATCTGGTCGAAGGCGCCGGCAAGTTTCTGGAGATCATCATTGTCCCCAAACCAAAGGCGCCGCGCGACATCTGGTTTTTCGACATGCTGCTGACCCAGCTCGAGACCAAGCTCCACCTGGAAAAGCCGATTGGCCTCGAGGCGTTGATCGAGGAGAGTGCGGCGCTGGCGCGAGTGGAAGAGCTGGCCGCGTCGTCGCCGCGGCTCGAGGCGCTGATTCTGGGCTTCGGCGATCTGTCGGCGAGCCAGGGGATGCGTTTCGGGGTCGCGACCGATCCGGCCAATCGCTATCCCGGCGACATGTGGCATCATGCGCGAGTGCGAATGATCACGGCCTGCCGCGCCAACGGTATCGACGCTATCGACGGGCCGTTCGGAAATTTCAAGGATCCCGAGGGCTATCGGCGCGAAGCGACCTGGGCGGCGACGCTTGGCGCCGTCGGCAAATGGGCAATTCATCCGAGTCAGATTGAAATCGCCAACGACGTCTTTGCGCCGACGCCGCATGAAATCGAGACTGCGAAAAGAATGTCCGACGCGTACAAGGCGGCGATCAAGGACGGAGCCGGTGCGGCCGGCGCCGGCGGGATGCTCGTCGATGCGGTCGCGGTGCGAATTTTCGAGAACGTGCTGGAGCGCGCGCGCCTGACCGGACGCGCCTGAAAACCGGCACGAGCGATGCGGGCCGGTCGATCGGCCAAGGCTGCTCGGTGGAAAAGTAAGGTAACAATATGTCGGAAGCTCCAATCACCCATCACACCGTTACCGTCAACGACGCCCGCTTGCATTACGTGCTCGCCGGACGAGGCGAGCCCGTGGTTCTGCTGCATGGATGGCCGCAGACCTGGTACGAGTGGCGGCAGATCGTCCCGGCACTCGCGGCGAAATACACCGTAATCGCGCCCGACATGCGCGGGCTCGGCGACTCCGCCAAGCCGGCCACGGGTTACGACAAGCGCACCGTCGCCGACGACATATATAAATTGGTCCGCCATCTCGGCTTCGAGCGGATTTTCCTGATCGGACATGATTGGGGCGGACCGGTCGCCTACGCGTACGCCAGCGCACATCCTGATGACGTACGCCGTCTCGTGATCCTCGACGTTGCGATTCCCGCCGCCGGACTGGAGCAGATTCCGCAGGCCTCGCGCCGCGGCGGCTTGTGGCACATTTCATTTCACGGCGTGCGCGACCTGCCCGAAGCATTGATCGCCGGCCGCGAGCGTACCTATTTGACCTGGTTCTACCGCACCGCATACAACCCCGACGCCATCTCGGAGCAGGCCATCGACGAGTACGTGCGCTGCTACTCGGCGCCGGGCGGCCTTCGGGCGGGATTCGAATACTATCGCGCGATCTTCGACGACATCGACCACAACAAGGAAAACGCTAAGCGCAAGCTCAAGATGCCGGTGCTCGCGCTTGGCGGCGCAAACGGTTTCGGCGCGCTAACCTTGCACTCGATGAAGTCGCTGGCGGAAAACGTGCGCGGCGCGGTGATCGAGCGCTGCGGACACTGGATTCCGGAGGAACGGCCCGACTACCTGATCGACCAGCTCCTGCCCTTTTTCAGCGAGGAACAACCGCCCGGCTAATGGGGCAAGCGGATGAGCCTACAGACCGCGCGGCCGGCTAGTCTTCGTACTTGAACGACACGCTGAGCCGTACGCGAAATTTGTCCACCTTGCCGCGCTCGTCGATAGTCGTATCCAGCTTGATCACTTCGGCGACGCGAAGATCGCGCAGTGTTTTGGAAGCCTTCTCAACCGCGACCTTGGTCGCAGCTTCCCACGATTCCTTGCTGGCACCGACAATCTCGATAACTTTGTAGACACTGTCGCCTTTGGCCATGTTCGCTTCCCCTGTTATGGTCGAGAGATCGTCAAACTCTTCGCCGATTTCCTAGCAGAGTTGCACTCCGGCTGGAACCCTGCGAAGGCAGGCCCTTGGCGCCTGAATCGAGAGTTCCAAGACGCGAATCCCGGCTTAGAAGTCGAAGACTTTGCGCATTGTTGCAAGGACTCCCTTTGCGGAGCGGTGGGCGACCGCGGCGTGGCTTTGCGGTTGAGCGGTTCGCTCGCTGGTCTCGGCGAATCGGCGCGCCGCGACTTCCGCGATAGTTGCCCCGGCGTCGGGTTTGGACTTGAACAGCCTGGCGAATGCCTCGTGGGCAATCTCCCAGACCTCGACATCCGAGGCAGCACGGATCGTGGCGTTGCGCGGCTCACCGGTCAGCAAGGCAATTTCTCCAAAGAAGCTTTCCGGAGACGAGTCCTCGATATGGCCGATGCGTTTCTCTCTGACGCCGTCGTGTCCTTTGGCCGTCACCTCGACCTTGCCCCGTCTCAGCACGTAAAAGCTGTCGCCAGTCTCACCTTGGCGGATAAGCACCTCTCCACGGCCGAAACGACGCACGCGAATCGTCGGAATCAGCACGCCGAGTTCTTCATCGGTCAGAGCATCGAGAAGATAGACGCGCCGCAGCTCCCGGATCGTAGCGCGGTCGGCGCCCTGGCCGGCCGTCTCCGGCGCGTGCTCGGCCTGCGCGAGGATCTTGCGGGTCGGAAACGGAATCTCGATCGCGCTGCGCTGGAGCGCATACCACAAGCTCCGGTTGATTCGGATCCGGACCTGCTCCTGAACCGAGTAATCGGCGATCCAGAATCTGATCCGATAGCGAATCGCCGACTCGCCGAATTCCCAGACGTCGACCTCACTCCTGACGATCTCGGGAATGTCGTTGACGAGCGTGTGGATCGTGCGTTCGGCCTGCTCGGGCGGGGTTTCATAGCCCAGGCCGACGAAGATCTCGTCCGCCAACGGCTGGCCGGACGAATAATTTACGAGCAGTTCCTTGGCGAGCAGGGTATTGGGGATTTGCACGATTTCGTTGGCGCGCGTGATCAGCCTCGTTGCCCGCCATCCGCTTCCCTGTACTCGTCCGACATGATTGCCGAGCCGGACCCAGTCGCCCGGCACGAAGGGATGTCGATACTGGAGCAGAATCCCGGCAAAGAAGTTGCCCTGCAGAATCCAGCCCGCCGTCAGGGTTCCGACCGCGGGAATGGCGATCAAAACACGCGGCGAGATCCCCAGCATGAAACGGAATATTACGAGCGCGGTAACGCCGTACAGCGCCGCCAATATGACTTCGGCCACCATCGTCGAGAGATCCGCCTTGCGCCCTCGCGCGGCCACCACGCAGGTCTCGACCACGAGCCGAATCACTCCGAAGAGCACAAGTATCAACGCCACCGCCCGCCAGTAGACCGTCAGGCTTCTGACCGGCTCTGCGCGCGGCGTCATCAAGTCCAGGATCAGGCCGATCGAAAGCATGATGAAGCCCTGCGGCTTGAACATCCGCTTCTGTCGCCGGAGCGCGATCGCAAACAGTGCGATGGTAAGGGCCAGCAGGCCCTCGATCCAGAAGTGTGCTTCAAGCCGGCTGAAGTACGGATCGAGAAGCGTCTGAAGTGGCGCGTTCATTTCTTCAGCGCGTCCGGAGATTGCAGGTCAAGATGGAGCCGCCCGAACGTCATCCCAGCGGATTGCCGCCGAAGATCATCGGATGCAGCGCGACTATCAATGCGGTGGCCGCGGCACCGACCAAGATAGTTACCCACGGCGTATCGCCCGCGGTCCATCGCTGGCGCCCGCTCAGGATCGCCGCGCCGGGAAAGAACGAAGTCTCCGCCAGGAACCTGCGATAGCTTGTCGCCGATCTCGCCGAGCTTGCGCCGATCCTGATGCAATCCGCCGAGGATTCCCACCGCCGGGAAGATCGCGAAGAAAATAACGTCGCCGGCGAAACCGTTCATCAGCATGTGCGCGAGGCCGAATATCGAGAGCGCGACGAACGACGGATGGCGGGTGACCTTGAGCAAGCCGCGCGCGCCGCTGGCGTTCTCAGGTGCGCCCATCGCGCCCGGACTCGGATTGATGAGGCTGGCGACAAGCAGGATGAACGCGGCCAGCATCATCACCCATACCAGCCATCGCACCGGTGCGACGTTGCGCAGGTCCCAGAGCAAGGGGCCGGCGTGCTTGTTGCGGAAGAAGACGATCACGAGCGGAACGAGCGTCGCGAAGCCAATCAGCGAGTAGATTCCGCGGTAGGGCGATTCGCCGACCGTCGCCACCAGCCGCGGCCGAATCGCAGAAGACGACACACCGAGATGGGTGACCAGGAAGAGCGCGGCCCAGAATGCTATCAGCGCAACCGGGTCCATCGATGCATCACCTCCCTATAAGCCCGACAGCTACGCGATTGCGTCGCAGCACATGCCTCCGGAGAACCTAACCCCTGGCCCCTTCCCTGCCAGGGAAGGGGAACCGGTCTCCGTCCCCTTGGGCGGTCTAGGGCCGGTAGTTGGGCGCTTCTTTGGTGATGAACACATCGTGGACGTGGCTCTCGCGCACCGCCGCCTCGGAGACCTTGATAAACTTCGCGCGGCGGCGAAGCTCGGACAGGTTAGCCGCGCCGAGATAACCCATCCCGGCCTGCAACCCGCCGATCAATTGCTCGACATTCGAGGCCAGCGACCCGCGATGCGGTACGCGGCCTTCGATTCCCTCGGGCACCAGCTTGCCATCGACCACTTCCTGCTGGCCGTAGCGATCGCGCATCCGCTCGGTCATCGCGCCGATCGATCCCATCCCGCGATACAATTTGTAGGTGCGGCCCTGGTACAGGATGGTCTCGCCGGGGCTCTCCTCGGTGCCGGCGAACAGCGAGCCGATCATCGCGGTCGAGGCGCCGGCGGCCAGCGCCTTGACGATATCGCCGGAGAAACGGATTCCGCCGTCGGCGATCAGCGGTACGCTGCGCGGCTCGGCGACCGCGACGCAATCCATTATCGCGGTGATCTGCGGCACGCCCACGCCCGACACCACCCGCGTGGTGCAGATCGATCCGGGGCCCATCCCGACCCGAAGTCCGTCCGCGCCCGCGTCGATCAGCGCCTTGGCGCCCTCGGCGGTGGCGATACTGCCCGCGATGACCTCGAGGTCCGGACATTGAAGTTTGGTCGCCTTGAGCGCCTCGACCACGTTGCGCGAATGGCCGTGGGCGGTGTCGATAAGCAGCAGGTCCACGCCGGCGCGCTTCAGCGCCGCCACCCGCTCCTCGCGATCCGCGCCGACCCCAATCGCCGCGCCGACCCGCAGCCGCCCGAGGTTGTCCTTGCTGGCGTAGGGATGCCGCGTGGCCTTGTCCATGTCCTTGACCGTAATCAGGCCGCAGAGCCGGTTGCGATCGTCGACCAGCGGCAGCTTCTCAATCCGATGGGCCTGCAAAATTTCCTTCGCGGCTTCGAGCGTGATTCCGGGCCGCGCCGTGATCAGCTTGGTGGTCATCACCTCGCGCACCGGCTTGTCCAGGCGCTTCTCGAAGCGCAGGTCGCGATTGGTGAGGATCCCGACCAGCCGGTTGTCCTGAACCACCGGCAATCCCGAAATCCGGTACCGCTCCATGATCATGAGTGCGTCCTGGATTTTCTGATCGGGATCGACCGTGATGGGATCGACGATCATCCCGCTCTCGAACTTCTTGACGGTCTCGACCTCGGCGGCCTGACGATCGACGGGAAGATTGCGATGCACAAAGCCGATTCCACCAAGCTGCGCCATCGCGATCGCCACGCGCGATTCGGTAACGGTGTCCATCGGGCTGGAGACCAGCGGAATATTGAGCCGGATTCTGGGCGTGAGGACGCTGGACACGTCGCACTGCGAAGGGAGCAGGTCTGAAGCTTGCGGCTGCAACAATACGTCATCAAAAGTGAACGCTTCCCTGAGCTCCTGATGCTGCATTTGGATAGCCCTCCCGAAACAAAAAAGCCCGCAGGAAACCTGCGGGCCTTCGCCTTTACCTGGAACCGTAACCGGCCGTCTTTATGAGCCGTCCCATATTCGTATGTAGCAGAAGCGCGAGGCTCGATGCAATTGGCAGGACTGTCAGCCGCGATTCGTCGGCGAGCCTGCGCGCTTCGCTCCTCTGATGAATCCACTTGACATTCCGCGCTATGAAGCCGAAGCAGTTGGAGGAGGTCCGCGATGAAAGCTGCCGTCTATTACAAAAACGGGAATCCCGATGTCCTCAAATACGAGGACGTTCCCGATCCGAAATGCTATCCGGGTGGCGTGCTGATCCGCGTCGAGGCGGTGAGCATCGAGGGCGGTGACACGCTCAATCGTTGGCACGGAGCGCTTACCTCCAGTCCGCATATCGTCGGCTATCAGGCTGCGGGCGAGATTATCGAGGTCGGTGCGGGGGTGACTAACCTGCGAGTCGGCCAGAAGGTGACCACCGTCAATATGTCCGGGTCGCATGCCGCGCTGCGAGCAGTTCCGGCGCGGGCCGCGTGGCTCGTGCCAAAGGGATTCGATATCAAGCTGGCCGCGGCCATCCCGGTACCGTGGGGGACGGCCGACGATTGCCTGTTCGAGTTCGGCCGGCTGAAAGCCGGCGAAACCGTTCTGGTGCAAGCCGGGGCGAGCGGCGTGGGAGTCGCGGCTATCCAACTGGCCAAGCGCGCCGGCGCGACGGTACTGGCTACTGCTTCCAGCGACGAGCGGCTGCAACGGCTGAAGCCGCTGGGCCTCGATCATGGGATCAATTACCGGACCAGCAACGTCGTGCAGTCCGTGATGAAGCTCACCGACAACAAGGGCGTCAATCTCGTAGTCGATCCGGTCGGCGGATCGACTCTGCAAAGCAGCATCATGTCGCTCGCTTACCGCGGGCGGATCTCGATGGTTGGCTCGGCAGGACGCGAGGCGATGACGGTCGATGTCTCGCCGCTGATGGCGGGGAATCGGTCTCTGACCGGGGTCTTCCTTGGCGCCGAGATCGGCACCGACCGCGGGCACAATATGATCCAGCGCCTGATCGAAGAGGCAGCCCGAGGCGAGCTCAAGGTCGTGATCGATCGGACGTTCCCGCTGTCGGAAGCCGCCGCTGCCCACGCCTATATCGAGAGCCGGCAGGCGGTCGGCCGCGTCCTTCTGATTCCGTAGGCCACAATCCAGGACGGCCTTGCGCGTCCGCGGGCACGAGCGGCGCCGATCGGAGGGGGGCTGCTTGCTAATCGTTGCGCGGCAATGAGACTCGCGACGCCGGATAGAATGCCTTCTCGAATGACGGCCGCGCTCTCATCCGATCGTACCATCGCTGAAAATTCGGCAGGTCCTTCCAAAGCCTTTCGAACCGAATATCGGACATGCGGACGATCGTCGGCAGCACGCACAAATCCGCGAGCGAGATCTCATCGCCGGCCAGCCACCGCGATCCTTTCGCAACCGCGGCATCGATTCTCTCGACGGTCTGGCGCAATCGCTCCGTCGATTCATCGACCTGGTCTTTCGAGAACCCCTCCGTCCCGAAGCGCCGGTAATGCCCTTTGCGAAGCGGCGTCGCCTCGATGTAAAACGCGCGGGCCTCGTCGCTGATCTGGCGCCATCCGCTGAGAAAGAGGCCGTTGAAAGACGGGATCCGTATCGCGGCGGTCGGCACCTCTTCGATGTAGCGCAGCCACGCGCGCACCTTTGCGCGCCCATAGGGCGTAGCGGGCATCAGACGCGTCCCGTTGCCCGGCGCGATCTCTTCGAGATATTCGCAAATGACCGACGAATCGATCACCGGATGTCCATCGTGTACCAGCGTCGGCACAACTCCGTTTGGATTGAGCGCGAGATAAGCCGGCGTCAGATGCTCGGCGCGGGAAAACTCCAATGGATGATCGGTCCAGGCCAGGCTCTTTTCGGCCAGGCATAGACGAACCTTCTGGCTGCAAGTCGAAATGTGAGCGTGGTAGAGCTCGATCATGTTCGCATCCCGAGTCAGACCCGCGGGCGTTCGGCCGCGTAGCGATTCTCCAGCCGCATCATGCGGCTGAACAGTTCCATCAGATTGCGCCGCGAAGTGTCGGCGTTGAGCTCGCGGTAGATAGTCTCGACGGTCACCGCGAGGCGGCCCGCATCGTCCCACGCGCCGAAGGAGCCCAGCGCGATGTCCTGCGCCGCTTCCCAGGAGTTCATGCCCGCCGCGTGGCGCTTGCGCGTCTCCCGATCGACGTGGACCAGGTAATCCTGCATCCGTTTGACTCCGGCTTTGTCCGTGATCGGGCCGTGCCCCGGTACTATCGCATCAACGTCCATCGCCATGATTCGGTCGCAGGCCTTGATCCAATTGGTCACGGGACCGGCCCACGCGATCGGAGTGCCGTCGATAAACAGGATGTCGCCGGTGTAGACGACCCGGTCGGACGGAACGTGGACCAGTACGTCACCGGCGGTGTGGGCCGGCCCGACCTCGATCAAGTGGACCTGCTTGTCGCCCACCTTCACAAATTCCTCGCCGCTGAAGGTGCGATCGGGCAGCCGGAACGTCACGCCGGCGAAGTCGAAGGGGCCGAAGATCCGCCGGAAGAACGCGCCGATCTCGCCCATCGATTCGGTGTTCTTCATCAGCCCGGCCAGAGCCTTCGGATCGCCCTCCTCGCTCATCTCGCGCGCGCTCGCCGCGGACGCGATGATGACCGCATTGGTCGCCAGCCGGTTGCCGAAGGTGTGATCGCCATTGGCGTGGGTGTTGACGACAGTACCGATCCGCCCGCCGCCGAATCCGGTGGCGTCCTCCATGGCGCGCAGCATCACGGCGGTCAGCCGCTCATCGAACAGCGTGTCGACCAGCAGCGCTTGATCGCCGTCAATCACGAGACCCGCGTTGCTGTAGCCCCAGGTGCCCGACGGCTGCAGGTAGGCATACGCGCCGCGTCCGAGGTCGTGCAGGCCTTTGGTGAACTTCCAGGCGCTCATGACTTTCCTCCACGGTCGTCGCCGTGCTTGACGATACGGTTGCGCAGGATGCCGATCTTTTCGACCTCGAGCTCGACGACATCGCCCGGCGACAGCATGCGGCCGAGCTCGATACCGGCGCGGCGGGCTTGCTCCAGGGCGGCCGCGGCGAGATCGAGCGCCGCCGGACCACCTTCGATAAGCGCCTGCATCGAGGCCAGATGCGCCGAGATCGCTCCGGTTCGCAACCGATGGGCCTCGGCCAGATTCGCGACGCGCGAATCGGCGTCGAAGAGTGCACCGAGCGCCTCGGCGCCGCCACGGGCCTCAAATGTCACGAGTCGCATCAGTTTCCCTCCGTCGTCACTACCCGAAAATCCGATCTCTATGCGATTTGATGGCCCAAGGCGAGGATTTCCAGGATAGTGCTCACGTGGACAGCGGGTGCCCATCGGTCCTAAGATTTCCATGACTCGTGCTGATTCTACCGAAAGGAGAATTTTCCATGCGCGGGAAGACCATTCGGCTAGCGGCCGTGGTTGCCGCTGCACTCTGGATTGGACTCGCGACCGAAGGCGCTCGGACCATCGCGTCCGCTCAGGATGCCGACAGCGCAGATCTCTTACCCGACAAAGCGGCTGCCAAGATCCCGGACATAGCGGGAAACTGGACCGGCACGTCAAAAATTACGGCGACCGGCGAGACCGACACGATCACCTTCGTGATCGATCAGAACAAGGGGAAGTTGCACGGCACGTGGAGCCTGGTAGGTGTGGATTCCTCCACTTTCACCGGTTCAGTCAACGCCAAGGATGCGGTGACACTGACCCTCGACGCTCCCAAGGTCAAACATCTGAGTTGCAAGATCAACGCAACCGGAGTCGTCTCGGACGACGCCACCGAGATCGCCGGCAGTTTCAAGTTTTCGGCGGCCTGCGGCAGCCAGAAGGGCCAGACCGGCACATTCCAGATTACTGCGTAAGCAACCTCGCAGCCGCGCCGTCCTTGTCGGCCGGGGCGTCGATGCGCGATAATTCCGCGGGTTCGCCTCATGGCGCGCACCGAAACCGTCACCGTCGTGTTCACCGACCTGGTCGGCTCGAGCGAACTGGCCGGCCTGGTCGGGCATGACGCCTACGAAGCGTTTCGCCATTCGCACTTCGAGGCGCTGCGCTCCGCGGTCGCAAAACATAACGGCAGAGAAATCAAGACCACCGGCGATGGCTTGATGCTCTGCTTCGCCAGCGCCGCCAACGCGGTCGCATGCACGATCGCGATGCAGCAGGCCGCCGATGCGCACGCGCGACGCAACCACGAGCAGTTAACGATTCGAGTCGGGGCGTCATCGGGCGAAGCGACGCGCGAGGACGACGACTTTTATGGACCGCCGGTCGTGGAAGCCGCGCGGCTCTGCGCGGCCGCATCGCCCGGACAGATTCTGGTCTCCGATGTAGTCCGCACGCTGGCGCGGGGGCGCGGCCACCAGTTCACCTCGGTTGGCGAGCTGAAACTCAAGGGGCTGCGCGAGCCGGTGCCGGCCTGCGAGGTCGCATGGGAGCCGCTCGCGGCTTCGGGCACGATTCCGTTGCCGCCCAAGCTCGCGCCCGCGCCCGCGCTGGGACTGTTTGGCCGCGCGTCGGAGCAGGCAACAATCGCGCGATGCTGGGAGGCAGCCAAACGGGGCAACGTTCAGCTGCTCCTGATTGGCGGCGAGCCCGGTATCGGCAAGACCCGGCTCGCGACCGAAGCCGCGCGCGCCGCGCATGTCGAAGGTGCGGCGGTGATGTTCGGCTCGTGCGATGAGCACATCACGCTGCCTTACCGGCCGTTCGTCGAAGCGCTGCGCCATTACGTGGCTCACGCTCCCGACGAAGTGCTCGCCGCTCACGTAAAGGAACACAACGGCGAGCTGACCCGCCTGGTGCCCGGACTCGCCAATCGCATTCCCAACCTTCCCAAGCCGCAGAGCGCAGAAGCCGAGACCGGGCGCTACCTGATGTTCGAGGCGGTAACCGGAATTCTGGCGGCGGCCTCGCAGCGGCATCCGGTCCTTCTCATCCTCGACGATGTGCAATGGGCGGGCGCACCCGACTTGCTGCTGCTCAAGCATATCGTGCGCTCGGCGACTCCGATGAACGTGATGATCATCGCCACCTATCGCGACGCCGAGCTGTCGCGGACCCATCCGCTGACCACGCTGCTGGCCGACCTCAGGCGCGAAACGAGCGTCGAGCGGATCGCGCTGCGCGGCCTGGATGACGAGGGAGTGCTCGCGCTGGTCACCGCGGCGACCGGCCGCGAGCTCGACACGGACCTGATTGCTCTGGCGCATGCGATCCATCGCGAGACCGAGGGCAGTCCGCTGTTCGTCGGCGAGATCCTGCGCAATCTCACCGAGTCGGGCGCGGGGGGTGAGCGCTGGACCTACCGGAACCTCGCGAGCATCGGGATTCCGCAGGGCGTGCGGGAAGCGATCGGGCGGCGGCTGTCGCGGCTGTCGGAGCAGACCAACAAGGTGCTGAGACTGGCCTCGGTGATCGGCCGCGAGTTCGATCTCGCGCTGCTGGCCAAGATCGCGGAGTTGAGCGAGGACGCGATTATGGATGCGATCGACGAGGCGAAAGGCGCCGCGCTGGTGGCGGAAACCGCGGGCGAGACCGACCATTACACTTTCACGCACGGGCTGATCCGGGCCACGCTCTACGATGAACTCAGCGCGTCGCGCCGCGCGCGGATGCATC
Organism: uncultured delta proteobacterium; assembly: GCA_963749215.1. Classification (GTDB taxonomy): domain Bacteria; phylum Desulfobacterota; class Binatia; order Binatales; family Binataceae; genus CAVVMA01. The sequence goes on from CAVVMA010000013.1 coordinate 202,096, forward strand.
GCCGGGTCGGCGAGGCGCTGGAAGCGCTGGCGCTCGCCAAACCCGACGAGCGTATCGATGAGCTGGCGTATCACTGGCTCTCCGCGACCAAGGTCAGCGACGCGGCCAGAGCTATCGGCTACGCGCAGCGGGCGGCGGAGAAGGCGATGAGCAAGCTCGCCTTCGAAGAGGCGGCGAAATATTACGAGCAGGCGCTCTCCGCATTGGAGCCGCACGACCACGAGGGCGAGCTGCTGCGATGCGATCTCCTAATCGCGCTGAGCGACGCACAACGGCGCGCCGGGAGCGGCAATTATCGCGAGGCGGTAGGCAAGGCAGCCGGGTACGCGCGCAAGCTGGGCGACGCGCACCGGCTCGCGCTGGCCGCATTGGGCAACGCGCGGCTCGGCGGAGGCTATGCGAACGCCATTCTCGTCGATCAAAAGCTGATCGCTCTATACGAAGAGGCGCTCAAAGCGCTCGGCGACAGCGACAGCGAGCTGCGGGCCCGGCTCCTGGCGAATCTATCGGGCGAGTTGGTGTTGACCGAATTTCGTGAGCGCCGTCACGAGCTTTCGTGCCAGGCGGTCGAGATAGCACGACGGCTCGGCGACCAGGCGGTGCTTTTCCACGCGCTCAACGCGCGCGCATTCGCGATCAACGATCCGATGACGCTGGCCGACCGCCTCGTGCTGACGGCCGAAATGGAAACCCTGGCGAGCGATCTCGGAATAGCCGAAATGCACTGGCTCGCCGCCTTCCATCGCGCCGGCGCGCTGCTCGAATCGGGCGATATGGAAGCGGGCGAGCGGATGGTCGCCCGGATGCACGAACTCGGCACGGAACTGCGCCAACCGTATTTCGCCTGGGTCGCGAGCTACGCTCGAACCATGCTCTCAATCACGCGAGGGGCGGTGGCCGATGTGGAGCACCAGGTATTCGCGGACTTCCAGATCGGCACGGCCGCGGGGCAGCCCGACGCCGGCAATGTATTTGGCGCGCAACTGGCCGCGCTTCGCTGGGATCAGAGCGGGTCGGCAGAACTCACCGAGACCGTCCGCGCTGCCGCCGAGGCTCAACCGCATGCTCCGGGCTATCGGGCGATCCTGGCGCATCTTTACTGCGAAACCGACCGGCTCGAGGAGGCCCGCAAAGAGCTCCAGGTCTTTGCCGCAACCGGCTTCGCGATCCGGCTCAACTGGATCTCTGCTATCGAGCTGGTCAACCTGGCAGACGTTTGCGCCGATCTGAACGATCGCAACGCAGCGGAGCTTTTATACCCGCTCCTCAAACCGGTCGCAGGTCAGGTCGGAATGGTCGGCAATGTCGCCCTCTGTTACGGATCGCTCGCGTACCCGTGCGGCGTCCTCGCCGCCTGCCTGGAGCACTGGGAAGAGGCCGAGCGCTACTTCGAGCAGGCGCTCGCGATGAACCGGAAGATCGGCGCGCGACCGTGGGATGTCCGAACGCGGCGCGCCTACGCCCGGATGCTGCTCGATCGCAAACGCCCCGGCGACTCGGCCCGCGCCGCCGAACAAATCACCGCCGCGATGGCCGAAGCCGAGCCTCTCGGCATGGTCCGCGAAGTCATCCTCCTCAACCGCCTCCGCGAACGCCCGCGCTGAGCGGGTCTCGCGAAGCAGGGGCATCGCGACCAGGCGCGACGTTATCCGCACGACATCTCGTGACAGAACCGGTGTGATGCGCGCCCGGCGAGCGAGTTTGCTTTAGGGTTCAAGCTGGCGCATATAAACCGAAGCCTGTTGCCCATTACGCCGGACTGCACAACTCAATAACAAAGGGGCGCTCTGGATTGTCGCTACGTGCTCACCGCCTATCGATTCCTGTCTTCTCGATCATTGTCATCGGCCTGCTCGCGCTGGGCGGCGCCGTCCTGACGATTCGCTACGGCGCGCGAAGACCTTCCGCGCGCGAGATCGTCGCGCGGAGCCAGGCCGGGAAGCCGGCCGCCGCCCGGTCCGCAGAAAGCGCCAGGGCTGCTCGCCGTGCTGCGATGCTCGGCTCAGAATTTCGCGGTCTACCGATGAGTTTCGAGCCCAATCGGGGTCAGGCCGATCGGCGCGTGAAGTTCTTGAGCCGCGGCAATGGTTACACCGTCTACCTTACGCGGACTGAAGCGGTTTTATCTCTGGCGAAGGCCGGTTCTTATATCAGGCGCGGCGATCGATCTCTCGCTATCCCCAAGATGCCGGCCGCGCCGAATGCAAACTTCCGGATGAGATTCGAGGGCGCTAACCCCAGGCCTCGAATCGTTCCCGACCGGCGACTGCCGGGTGTCAGCAGCTACTTCGTCGGCAACTACCCGGCGAAGTGGCGCGCAGGTATTCCGACCTACGCTGACGTGCGGTACCGGCGTGTCTACCCCGGAGTCAACGTGGTCTACCACGGGAAGGGAGGCCAACTCGAGTACGATTTCGAGCTTGCCGCGGGAGCCGATCCCCGCGCGATCAGGATCGATTTCGACGGAGTGGAAAAAATCGACCGCAGCCCGCAGGGCGACCTCAGACTCAAGCTGCCGGCGGGCGAAGTCGAATTGCGCAGACCTCGCGTCTATCAGGACGTGTCCGGTAGCCGAAAAGAGATCGCCGGACACTTCCTGGTTCTGAATCACCCCGTACATATAAAGGACTTCAGACACGCCCGCGTTGCGCAGCGTATCGCCTTCGAAATTGGACCGTACGATCGCAGCCGGCCGCTCGTGATCGATCCGGTCCTGAGCTATGCAACTTACCTGGGCGGCAACAATACCGATTTCCCAATGGCCGTTGCGGTCGACTCATCCGGCGATTCCTATGTCGGCGGTTACACCTGTTCATCCAACTTCCCGGTCGGTGGCGCTTCCAACCAGGTCGGTCCGCTCGGCGGATGCGACGCATTCGTCACGGAACTCAACCCGCAGCTCAGCGCGGTCATTCATTCCACGATATTCGGCGGCTCGGCATTCGACCAGGCGACCGGAATAGCGGTTGATTCGGGGGGCAGCGCGTATATTTCCGGCACCACCTATTCTTCGGATTTCCCCGCCACTGCTGGCTCGCCGTTTGCGGGCAACAACGACGCTTTCGTAGCGAAGCTCGGCGCCGGCGGTTCGCTGCTCTATGCGCGATTGCTGGGAGGCTCGAACCCACAGAATGCGTTCTTCGGCGCGACGACCGCGGGAACCGGCGTTGCGATCGCGGCGGGATGCTCCTCGAACTGCGATGCGTTCGTGACCGGCCAGACCACGACCACCGATTTTCCGGTTTCCGCGGCCGCCTTTCAGAACCAGATACCAAACAATCTCAGTGCCTTCGTTACTCAATTGAGCAGCGATGGTTCGCAACTGGTGTATTCCACATTTTTCGGCGCCGGCCCCGGTCCGAACGACGACGGAACCTCGACCTACGGCGCCGGTATCGCGGTAGACCAGAGCGGCGACGCCTACATTGCCGGACAGGTTGACGAGTCACTGCTGCCCGTCACCACCGGGGTCGCCTATCACGGCGGCGGTTCCGATTGTTTCGTAGCCAAGTTCAACGCGAGCGGCGGCGGCCTGGTCTACGCGACGTATGTGGGCGGCAGCTCACACGAGCAGTGCCAGGCGATAGCGATCCCGCCGAACTGCGCCGCCAATTGCGAAGCCTACTTAGCCGGGTTTACCTGGTCGCTCGATTTTCCTGTAACGCAGGGCGCCGCCCAGCCTCAGTTCGGCGGCTACGAGGACGCATTCGTGGCGGAACTTGATGCCAACGGCGGGCTCGGATACGCCACCTACCTTGGCGGCTCCGCTGAAGATGTCGCCCTGGGTATCGCGGTCGACTCAGCCGGTAGCGCCTTCGTCACCGGCTACACAAGCCCTCCCAATTTCCCTCAGGTCAATTCGCTATTCGGGCCCGGGCAGCCCCATGCCAATCTTTTCCTCAGCACCGACGGAGGTTCCACGTTCGCTGGAACCGGCCTCCCTTCCTCCACCAGCGCTGTAATCGACGTATCGGTCGATCCTGCCACGCCCTCGAACGTCTATGTGGGATCACTCCAAAATGGGATTTTCAAGAGCACGGATGGCGGAGCTTCTTTCGCTGCCGCCGGGTTCGCCGGCGAAGTCGCTAGCGCAGCCGTCGATCCGAACAGTCCGTCAACCATCTACGCCTCTGTCCTCGGTACTGCGACTGGCCTATTCAAGAGCACCGACGCCGCCGCTAGCTTCGCGGCGACCTCGGTGATCGCTAGAGTCGGCGCATTCGCTTTCGATCCCAGTACGCTTCCCTCCACGATCTACGTCGGCCTGAGCGCGGGCGGAGTGCTGAAAAGCACCGATGCGGGCGGTACCTTCGTATCCGTCGGGAGTGGCCTGCCCAACAGCGAGATGCTATCGCTCGCAGTCGATCCCAACGATCCGGACAGCGTGTACGCAGGAACGGCCGCCGGTCTTTTTCTGGCCGACGAGTTCAGCGCGACCGGAAGCATGACGGTCGGCCGCAACTTCTTCGCGCTGGCGCCCCTCGCCGACGGAACCGTGCTGATAACCGGCGGCACTACCGGCGGCCCCACTCCCTCGACCCTGGCGAGCGCGGAGATCTATGACCCTGTAGCGGGCACGTTCACCCTCACCGGCGCGATGGGTACTGCCCGATCATTTCACAGTGCCACCAGGCTTGCCGACGGCACGGTTCTGATCGCAGGCGGATACGGAACTTCCGGCGATTTGCTCGCGAGCGCGGAACTTTACAACCCCGTGATGAGGCAGTTCTCGCCGCTTCCCGCTATGACCACCGCGCGTGCTTTCCACACCGCTACGCTCCTGGCCAACGGCCAGGTGTTGCTGGCCGGCGGCGACTTCATCGGAGGAACCGGCGAGCTATACGATCCCGTCAGCGGACACTTCACCGCGGCCGGATCGATGGTGGCCGGACGCTCCCAGCATACTGCGACGCTGCTCTCCAATGGCAGCGTACTGCTCGCCGGTGGCATCGGTGAATCGGGGAACGTGACCGCCAGCGCCGAGACCTACAGTACGGCTTCCGGCTTCGCCGCCACCGGCAGCATGGCGACCGCGCGATTTCTGCACACCGCCACTTTGCTGACCAATGGCAGCGTTTTGGTCACAGGTGGAACGAGCGATTCCACCCTCCAGGCCGGAGCGCTGGACAGCGCCGAGCTGTACAGTCCCGTCGCCCGCTCCTTCTTGCCCGCGAGCGACCTGGAGATCGCGCGCCAAGCGCACAGCGCGACCCTCCTCGGCAACGGCACAGTGCTTCTCGCCGGCGGGTATGATCCTGCTGCCGCTTCTGTAACAACCGCCGAAGTCTATAACCCAACGCAAGGGAGTTTCAGTCTCTCGGGCGCGATGGTGACCACGCACGTATTGAATCCCGAGAGCCAGGCGCCGTTGCTTCAGAGTGGAAAGGTGCTGATCGCGGGCGGAAACCTGGGAAATTCGCTGCCGGCGGTATCAAGCGCGGAACTGTTCGATCCCGCGCACGAGAGTTTTCGGCGCACCGACCTGCACTTCTCGCCTATTTTTTCCATCGCCATGGATTCCACTTCGATTCCTTCGACGGTCTTTGCAAGCACGAGGGCTCAGGGAATCGCCGTAAGCAAGGGGGGGTTCGACAATTGTTTGGGGTGCTCGGGATACGCACTGCCCAATTTCGGCACTGGATTCTCCGAGCTGGCCGTCGATACCAGCACGACCCCCGGCACTCTCTACGCCGGCGGCAGCGGAGCGGTCTTCAAGAGCACCGACGACGGGCAAACGTTCACGTCCACGACGCCCGGAACAATGATTGGAAGCCTTACCGCCGTCGCCGTGAGTCCGAACGCGCCATCGAGAGTCTTCGCCGGCCTGTTCGACGAGATCGACGCTTTTGTCACTGAGGTCAATCCCCAGGGATCAGCCTTCACTTATTCGACTTACTTTGGGGGAAGCCTCGAAGATCTCGGCGAAGCAATCGCCGTGGATCCGGCGCGAGAGGCGGCGTTGGTTGTTGGGTTGACCGATTCCGCGGACCTCTCGACCACCGGCGGCGTGATCGCGCCAAACCTGGTGGGAACCACAAACGGTTTCGTCGCCGAGATAGTCCCTACTCCCACTCCGATTTCGACTCCGACCCCCACGCCGACCCCGACACCCACACCAACCCAGACTCCGACTTCAACTCCGACCACGACACTTACTCCAACGCCTAGTCCAACTCCGACGCCTTCGTCGACACCTACTCCCACACCCACACCGACACCTACCCAGACAGCTACTCCAACTCCAACGCCTTCGCCGACACCAACTCCTGCGTCTACGCCAACCCCAACCGCGACTCCCACCCTGACTCCGGCACCTACGCCAACTCCCACCCCGACTTCCACGTCCACGCCTTCACCGACACCTACTCCGAACGCGACGCCGACCGGAGTCTGCCCGCCCGCGCAAGCAGCTTCAGACGAGCTGACCTGGTCGAGCGTCAAAAAATGCCACAGCAAGCCGCCGGCCATCAAGCCGTTCACGTTTCCCAAGCAGGCCCTCTTCTCGCCAAACCTCCCGATAAAAGAAGTGCTGACTAACACGACCTGCAAACTCTTGAGTGTCACCAGTGTCACGCTCAAGGGCCCCAGCGATTTCAGCCAGAACAATGGCTGTATGGGACAGCAGCTTGCTCCCGGCGCGAGCTGCTACGTCTCGGTGACGTTCACCCCCTCGCGCGCGGGCACGCGCAAGGGCACGCTGACCGTTACCACCAGCGGTCCCAAGGTAAGCACCAGTCTTTCGGGCGTCGGGCTGGCTCCGAAGGTGCTCTCCGCCAGCTCCAAATCCAAACCGCAGCCTGCGCTCGGACAGGTGACATTCAAGGTTTCAGGCTATGCGCCGGTGTCGATCGCACCGGCCGTGGTCACATTCACTGAGAAGCTGACCTCGGGAAAACCGGGACTGGACCTGACCTTGGCGGCGGGACAGGACAATGGTGGATTGATCTCGGTAGTGATCCCGCCGGTGGTCGACCCCGTCAGCGGCGAACCGGAGACGGGCAGCGCGACGGTCGGCGTCGGAGAATTACTGCATATGCAGTCCGGAACCACCACGCTCAGCGCGCAAGCTCCGCTGCTCAAGATCACGATGCCGCAGGCGGTCAGCGGCCTGAGCCCGGACGTGGTTATCTTCGATTTCCTCCAGCAGGAGCAGATCTTCGCGATGAAGCTCGCGGCCGACTTGAAGGGCAGCACGCAACTGGCGACCCAGGAGCTGGAGGGTTCGCTGACGAATGTCGCGAATGAGTCAGGCGCGCTGCTGGCCGCGCTGAACAACGGGACACCAGAACTGGGCACCGAGGCCGGAGTCAACGTCACGATCGGCCAGGCGCAACTGACGGCCGCAGATGACGAAGCGCTCAGCATGATGATGACGCTGGCGAGCAGCAGCGGATCGCAGTCCGGCAGCGCGCGTCGTTCGCTCGCCAGGAAGATCGGCGCGCAGAGCAGCGGCGGCGGATGCCTGGCGGCGGAAGCTGCCGCGGCGCTGAGCGACAACAGCGCGGGCAACGCGGCGGCGTTCTCCACCGACATCGCAAACCTGTTCCAGGACTCGGAGACCTCGCCGGCCTGCAAGCAGCCCGGTGCGGCGGCAGCCGCCGCCGGGATTATCGACGGGGCGGGAGCGGCGGCGCTCTCGATTCTGTCTGAGGCCAGCAATCCGCAGGTGGCCCCGGCGGTGCCGGCGCAGGCACTGGCGTTCGCGAATCTCGGCCCTGCCGGCCAGCTAATCAGCATCGGGGTGTCGCTGGCGCAGACCAGCCCGCAGGCCCTCCAGTCGGTGGTCAACTCGGTCAACGGCTTCAATCAGGCGGCGAGCAGCCAGCTCACCACCGTGGTTACGAACACTCAGGGCGCTACGCTGGCTGCCTCTTACAGCGGCACCCAGATGACTGTCACCTCGCTCGCCGCGGCTGTGCAACCGTTCGACGGCGCCTACTCGGGCTCGTTCAGCGGCCAAGAGTTCGTCACCGTCGCCAACCCATGCCCGACCACGGTGGCGAGTCCGATAAGCGGCGCGCTGGACCTGAGCGCCTCGGGCCCGACGATCACTACGACGGCGCCCGCAGTGGGCAGCGGCACTATCGACGACAGCAGTGGGATCGCGAGCTTCACGATCCCGGGTCTGGCCGACCCCAACGCTACGTGCACATTCAACGGGACGTTCGTGGCCAATACGACCGGAGCGGCCTCGGCGTCGGGCACGTGGTCCTGCTCCGTCTCCGCTCCCACCGCCTCCGGCTTCACCTCGGCCAACGGCTACTGGTCCACAAACGGACAATCCCAGTAGACGATACAGGTTGGCACCGGGAGCTTGCCGATGACTTCGATACGCGAGCAGATCATCCGGTTCGTCGAGCATCTGCGCGAGCGCGGCGTAAGGATTTCGACCGCCGAGACGATGGACGCGATCGGCGGGGTCGCCGCGGCGGGATTCGGACGCGCCGCACTGCGCGAAGCGCTGGCCACGACGCTCGTCAAAGATGAAGGCGATCGTCCCGCCTTCGACGAGACCTTCGCCGATTTCTTCCGCGCGCCCCCCTCTGAGGCAGGCGAGCTTCGCGAAGGAGCAAGCCGCAATCGGATGGAGGGCCGCGGCCGCAGCGGAGAAACGACCGTAGAATCACCGTCCAGGCCCGAGCCGGCCAAGCCGGGCGCGCCCGCACCGAAACCCCCCGAGCAAGTGCCCCCGAAGCAAGTACCTGAGGAGCAAGCGCGCGATTATGACGCTCGCGAGGCGCGCGAAGAGCCCGGCGAAGAGAGCCACGATGACGATAGTCCGGGTCTTCGCTATGAGAGCGGCCGGATCCCGCGCGAATCTGAGGGCGAAGCTCGCGGCCTGCAGCGCGAAGACGATGCGAGCGATGCCCAAGTCGCCGCGCAGCATCGCGCGCGATTACGTGCCGCTGAGCGCAAGCCGTTCGCGAATTATTCCGACCTCGACTATGAGCTCGCGCGCGAGGCGCTCAAACCGCTCGTGCGCCGGTTCCGGGTCCGGATGGGGCGCCGGCTCAGGCTCGCCCGCCGCGGCCGAATCGACTTCCGCCGCACGATCCGCGCCTCGATTCAGCGCGGCGGTGCGTTGCTCGATCTCCGTTTCCGCTCGCGCCGGCCCCGCCGGGTCGATCTGCTTATCCTGGCCGACATATCGGGCTCGGTGCGCTATTCATCGACCCTGATGCTCGAGTTGATCGCGGGCGCGCGCCGATGCTTCCGGCGCGTGAGGAGCTTCGTCTATATCGACCGAATCGCCGAGGCCGACTTCGAGGACAATCATCTCGTGATGACTCCGGCGCTCGACCTGTACGCCCGATCCGATTTCGGGCGCGTGCTCACCGAGCTGTGGCGGCGGCGCGAGGAACTGCTCGGCCGCGCGACGCTGCTGGTGATCATGGGTGACGCGCGCAACAACCGCCGGCCGGCGCGAGCCGACCTGCTGCGCGAGATCGCACGAGGCTGTCGCGCGGTGATCTGGCTGAATCCCGAAGAGCTGAGTCGATGGGGTACCGGCGACAGCGCGATCGGATCCTACGGGCGCGAGGTCAGGGCGCTGCTTCCGTCGCGCAACCTTCGCGAGCTCGAAGCCGGCCTCCTGCGCGTGTCGTAAAAAGCCGCCCGCTCAGAAGATCACGATCTCGTTCGTGATGATGAGCTGGAAGCTCGCCTGATCGAGGAAGTTCGGCTCGTCGTACCACAGCTCCGCGATCCCGTCCCAGGCCGGCTCGACGCCATTGTAGATAGAGCCGAGCGGCAGCGACTGGACGTATCTCCGCACACCGGGCACCCGCTTCACGATCGGAGCATGAATCATGCGCCAGTAACCGGCGAACGAATCGACGTCCATGCCCGGCTTGCGTTTGAAGAAGTGGATCGCTTTCACCATCGCGGGCGCTCGATAGCGGCGCCGATCAGAGGTCGAAAATCACGCGCATCTTTTCGACGAATCTTTTCTTGAAGCCGCGCGCTCCGTCGCTGTCGGGCGCGTTCGCGAGCAATTGGCGGTTCTCGCTCTCGCGCTCCGCGATGATCCCGCCCATCGTCTCAGCGAGTTCGGGATGCGCCTTGAAGAGCTGCACAAAGCCCTCCCGGCTCATCACCAGGACCTCCACGTCGGTGGTCGCGCGGATCGAAGCGTTGCGCGCCTCGCCCGACATCATGGCGGTCTCGCCGAAAAAAGGATGGCGCGAGGCGGACGAGTTGGTCGCCAGCTCGCGGACGGAACCGTCCTTGGCCCGAGCCGAAATGGCCACCGTGCCGCTGCGGATCACGAAGAACGAATCGGCCGGGTCACCCTGGCGAACGATCAGCTCGCCGCCGCCGAATTGATGAACGCTGACGGTCGGCAACAGCAATCTCATTTCCTCGTCGTTGAGCTCGCGCAGAAAATCGACCCGCCGCAAATCGGCGATGATTTGTTTCTCGTATTCGGCATCCTGGCGTTGCTCGCGCTGATTCGGGCGCATCTGGAGCGTCTGGGTCGGATAGGGAATGTCGATCGCGTGGCGGCGCAACGCGTACCACAGGCTGCTGACCAGCGTGTCGCGCACCGTCTCCTGGACTACGTAGTCGGCGAGGTAATAGCGGACGCGGTACTTGATCGCGTAGTCGCCGTACTCCCACGCAAAGACCTGGGGGGGCGGATCGCCGAGTACGTGCGGGATGTCGCGCACGACCCTGAGAATCGTTTCCTTCACGCGGCCCGGAGGGTCGTCGTAGCTGATTCCGATCGCGATCTCGTCGGCGATCGCCGTGTTCCTGAAATTCTTGACCGGCTGGGTAACGAGCATAACGTTGGGAATCTGCACGCGCTCGTTGGTCCGCGTCACGATCTCGGTCGAGACCCAGGTAGTAGCCTTCACCTCGCCCAGATGGTTCTGGAAATTGACCCAATCGCCGGGCTGAAACGGCTTGGTGATGTGAAAAGTCAAGCCGGTGGCGAGGTTGCGCAGGGGTTCCTGGAGTGCGAAGACGATCGCGCCCGAGACCAGCGCTCCGCTGGCGAAGAGCTTCATCGGATCGAAATCGAGGTCGGCGTAGAATACGACCGCCAGCACCAGCAGCCCCAGCAGAATCATCGCGGCGTCGTGCGGGATCGCGGAATAGTGGATGCCGCGGCGCGGCCTGAAAATCAGATCCACTACGACTCGGACCAAGGCCCAGTAGAAGAAGATCAGCGCGAATGCTCCGAGCCACTTCGTGGCGACGCCGTATCGGATCGCAAGGATATCCAGGCCCATGCTGATGGCGAGCAGAATCAGGCTGCCGGTGTTTACCAGCCAACTACGCTTGCGCAGCGCGAACGCGCATAACAGTGCAGCCAGCGCGATCGTGCCTTCGGCAACTTCAGTGACTGGGGCGCCCAGCCCGCCAATCTCGAGGAGGTTCTGTAGCGGAGTGTGGACCATCGCCTGGAGGGAGATCATCTCCGCGCTCGGATCGCAAATCCGATCGCTCCAAAGTGTCCGCGCTTGCCTATGCGGAACATACCGTCTGTGGCGGGCGTCGACGCCCTATCGCCTGCGGTCGAATCATACCTGATTGCCGTGAATAGGCGGAGCGGCCTGGCCCTACCCGGCGGGATCGCGCCGCGGGTGATTCGGCGGCCGTTTCGCGCCGCCGCCCGCCGCCATCGCCTGATCGAGAAGGCGGCCGAGCACCCGGTCGGACGCAAAATACTCGCGCGCGATCTCGCCGGCAGCCAAGGCGTGACGCTCGGGAGCGGCTATAAGCGCGTCGATGGCCACGCGCGCTTCTTCAAGATCCGAAAACGGCAGCATGCCCTCGCCCGCCGGTATCGAGCCGGCCGCCGCCAAACCGGTGTCCTGAACTATTACCGGCACGCCGAGCGCCAGGTAGCACGCGCTGCGACCTGAGAACCATCCGCTGCGGCTCCGAACGTACGCGTTCTTGGCGACGCTCAACTCGCCGAACGAATTCGCGAGGTAATCGCGATAGGTCCATGGATCGGCCGACACGGCCCCACTGTCTTGCAGTCGCCATCCCGCGGCCGCGAGCCTCTCGCGCGGCGCCGGCCCACTGATCGCGAGTTCGATCGGGATCGAGCTAACCGAGGGCAGGCCGATGAGGCGCTCGAACTCGGCGCTCTTGCCCAAGTACCTGATTCCACCGACCACCGGCCCCTTTTCCCTCGGCTCCCACGAAGCGACCGTGGTCAGGACGCGACGGCGCGAGGCCGGCGGCACGGCTGCGCGCTCGAAGCAGTCCATCACGATCGGCTGGCGGGTGGGAATCCATTCGAGCCCGGCCGTGGGGACGAGGCAGCCGGGATGGCCGATATTCTCGGCGAAGCTGAAAAAGCGGTCGACGCGCCCGATCATCTCAGCCCGCGCGCGGACTTCGTGATCGCCGGGAGCGTCGTGGTCGCCTGATTTCTCCAAAGCGGCGAGAAATGATGCCTGCGTGTAGATCGGGTCGCTGTCGATGAATATGACTCGCGACGCCGCGTAGTACTCCTCGCGCATGAAGCATGACCCGGAGATCACCACGAACAGGTCTGCCGAGCGGCAGAAATCGACAACGCTGGCCCACTCGACGCCATAACTCTGTCCGGCGCTGTCGCGATAAAACCAGCGGTCCCGCAAGATCGGATCGAGTTTCGCGATCTGGGCGGCCAGATACGCGGCGTTGTTCGCGCCGCTTTCGGTGTACGTCAACCCGATCGGGTCGTAGCACCATTTGCCGGTGTCCTCGATATACAGGACATCGTGGCCGAGCCGCTGAAGTCCGAGTACGTACTGAATGTAGTCCCAGAACACGCCGCCCAGCGGGAATGCGGCCGCGAGCCCGGTGACGGCGATTCTGAGCGCGCTCACCGGACGAAATCACGCGCGGGCCGCGCGGTGGCGGTAATTTGCGCTTTCGCGATCAGCGCCAGATCGTCGCGCAGTTCTGCGAGCGCGATCGTGCGCTGGCTGATGCGCGCCGCCTCATCTTCGCTCAGGTCCGCGACATAGCGTCCGCGCCCGGGAAGGAACATCACCGACCGGTACGGGAAGCCGGGGCGTATATGCGGCCACGCGCGCTCGGGCACGACTCCTTCGAGTGCGGCCTCGGCCACGCGCTCGCGGATCGCGCCGCCGTCGCGATAGACGAGCGCAACTGCGGCACAGAGCCTCGCCGCACGGCGGCCCGGCTCGACTCCGCGCATCCGGCGAATCACCTCGTCCACCAGCGCCTGATCGTCCGAGTGGCCATCGCCCAGCCATCGATGAGACTTCACGCCGGGCTCGCCGCCCAGCGCGTCGACCTCGAAGCCGCCGTCGTCGGCGAGCGTCGGGATATGCGCTCGCGCGAAATAGAAACGCGCCTTCAGCAGGGCGTTTTCGGCGAAGGTCGCGCCGGTCTCCGCCGGATGCTCGCGGATTCCGATCTCGGCCAGCGAGACCGGTTCAAGTCCGGCACCGAGCAGAATCCGGTACTCGGCGAGTTTCGCCGGGTTGGTAGTTGCGATCAGCAGTCGGGTCATCGGCCGCGACGCGGAAGCCGCGCCTTTGGATCAGCCTTGGGTTCGTAGGTGAACTTGAGCGTAGCGCGCTCGCGATGCTCCTCGAGCGCCAGCTCGATCAATCGATCGACCAGCGCGGGCAGCGGCAGGCCGCTTGCCTCCCAGAGCTTGGGATACATGCTGATCGCGGTGAAACCGGGAATCGTGTTGACCTCGTTGACGTAGACTTCGCTCAGGTCGGCGCGGGCGAGGAAATCGACCCGCGCCATCCCGCGAATCGAGAGCGCGCTGAACGCCGCGATCGCAACCGCGCGGATACGCTCGCTCACCGCGCGTGGAAGGTCGGCCGGAATCCTGGTTTCGGAGCCCTTTGGATCGACGTACTTCGACTCGTAGTCGTAAAACTCGTGACGGCCCTTGACGATAATCTCGCCGACGACCGACGCCTCGGGACGATCGTTGCCGAGCACTGCGCATTCCATTTCGCGCCCCACGCAGGCCGCTTCGATCAGGACCTTGCGATCGTACTGGAATGCGTCTTCCAGCGCGCGCTTCAGATCGGTCGCGCGCTTGACCTTGCTGATACCCACCGACGAGCCCAGCGCGTTGGGTTTGACGAAAACCGGATAGCCGAGGTCGTCGGCGAGCCGCTGTGCCAGGCCGGGATCATGATCGTCACGATAAGCGTAACGCGGAAGCATCGCGTAGCGGACCACCGGCACGCCCGCGTCGCGCAGCAGGCGCTTTTGCGCGTCCTTGTCCATTCCGATTGCCGAGCCGAGCACACCCGCGCCGACGTATGGGAAACCGGCGAGCTCGAGTAGTCCTTGCACCGTTCCGTCTTCACCGTAGGTGCCGTGCAGGACCGGAAAGAACACGTCGATCGTGCGCGAGATTGCGTCGTCGCGGCGCGGGTTGGTTTCGCCGCCCGCGACCCGGACCAGCGCGCCACTGTCGGGATGAGGCAGGATACTGACCGGCGTACCGCGCCGCTTGAGCGCGCCGAGCCGCGGCGTTTCCTGGCGAAGCATTTTGAGCGCGTCGCTTTTGAGGTACCAGTGGCCGTCGCGCCCGATTCCGATCGGCACGATCTCGTAGCGCCGAGGATCCATCGCCGACATCACGGTCAGCGCGGATCGCAGCGAGATCTCGTGCTCGCTGGATCGGCCACCGAACAGAACCCCGACGCGAAGCTTGCGGCCGCGAGCCATATCGTTACGATTCCCCCACCGGCTTCGCGTCCGATTGTGGCATGTCGCGACCGCGCCTTCGAGCGGGTTCCGACAGAGTCCGGCTGAGCGCGTCCGGCTACCCCGTCGATCGCGATCCGTGCTACGAAAATCTGATGCCCCTCGAACTGGCCAAACCATTCATCGACGTCGGCCTCTTCACCAATCGGCTCGATGAGATGCGCGCGTTCTATGGCGAGCGGCTCGGACTCCCGTTCGAGGAGATGCTGCCGGTGGGCGGCGGCGTGCGGCAATACCGCTACGGCCTGCGCGGCTCCGTGCTGAAGATCAACCATTCGCGCGACCCGCTGCCGCCACGTATCCTGGGCGGCTACCAACGACTGACTATCGCCGACCAGCGCCTGCCGATGCCGATGGGGCTCGCCGATCCCGACGGCAACGAGGTCGAACTTGTTCCTGTCGGCCGCAGCGACGTGACCCAGATCGAGATTCATCTTGGCATCAGCGACGCGGCGGGGTTCGAGCGCTACCTGGCTGAGGCGCTCGGATGCCGGCGGCTGGGCGCCGGCCGCTTCAAGCTTGGCGATACGGTGCTGAGCTTCGCGCTCGATCCGGCGGCGCGCGCAATCGCGAAGCCGGCGGCGGCAAACGCGGCTGAGGCGATGGCTTCGATGCGCGCGACAGGATTCCGCTACATCACGATTCAGGTGCGCGATTGCGACGCGGAGCATCGGCGCATGCTCGCGGCCGGCGCCGCCGAGGGCGCGCCCCCATTGACGCTCGGCACTGTCGCGCGAATCTCATTCATCCGCGACCCTGACGGTAACTGGGTCGAGATCTCCCAGCGCGCTTCGCTGACGGGCGCGCTACCGTGATCAGAAGGGTTCTCGCAACCCACTCAATCCTCCTTCATCCATTCGTCCAGATGCGAGGCGCCACTAGCGCTGGCGAAGCCGTGAAATCTTGCTACGGCCGACCTTGCAGACTCTGGATCTTTCTGCCTCCATTCCTTCAGTCTCTGCCTAAATTTCTCACGGTCCTCTTGTCCGTTCGGCACCTCCCCTCGCAAGAGTAGTAACGCCAAATATTCCTCATATGGCTTCTGAGGGTACTTGGAGCCCTCCAGACGGCCCCAGTCTCGATCCTCGTAGATTGCTAGTTTTATTTCCGGTGCCTCAGGCTCCTGTCTTGCTAGCTCTTTCAGAAGATCGGCGCGAAACACAGCCTCCCCCTTGCCGTGCCTTCTCGCTTCGCTCGCCGCTCGATCCACTATTGATCGCAGGCTTTGGTATACGTGCAAGGCGGTTTTGCTCGCAACATCTCGGAATATCTTTTGCTCGAAAGCAGCCCATGCCAAATCCGAGGCACCCACCGCCGCTCCGACGAGATCCCTCAGGGTCCTAACCCTGTCTTTCATCGTGAAAGGCGCGCAAAGTATGCGGCGATCGACGCGACCCGCGCGCTTTGCCGGCCCATCAATTCTCTCTGCCAAGTTGGTAGCTATTAGAAAGATTGACCTTTCGGTGTCGCGGAGTTCTCTCAACTTCAACAACATGCTCGGGGTCATGAACTGGAAGGTTTCCCCCTCGCTGCCGTAAGCTTCGCTATCTCGATCCAGTATCATGCGGTCAATTTCGTCAAATAAGATAACTACGTTCTCCAAGGCGTTCAGCGCCCTAAACAGAAGTTTCGCTTGTTCCTCAATACCCGATTCTCCACGGACAAGGAAATCGCTCGGGCTCACACACACAAGCGGCCGCCCAAGCTTCTTTGCCAAGACTTCAGCGAAGCTGGTTTTGGAAGTTCCCGGGGGACCATATAACAAGAGCGAATATAACCTGTGCTCCTCCAAGTCACGGACGATATCGTCGAAGGACCATCCGGCAAGGTTCTTGTCGGGGGGAACGAACCTCCCTGGCACGATGGTAATAGACCTCGGCTGTCGGACGCTAAATGAGGACAGTATGCGGTGGTTTATGTCCTCGGCGAGGGAATTCCAATAGTTGATGAGGAAGACGCTCCTAAGAGCGGTGTCCCAAACATGGACTAATCTCGTTTCGTATGCGTTTTCTGAGTGCCAGCCTGCCCAAGCTGACGCCTCATCGCGAGCTTCTTCCGCTTGGGGCACCAACTGCGTTATCAACCAATCGTAGTACTTGGTCAGCGTGTCGCTATATTGGCCGAACAGGTCAGTCCTTTGAAGGACTTCCAACAAGGCGCTGGCAATCTCGATGCTCAGAGGTATGAGTACTTGGCCCCTGGCGTTGACAAGCATAGGCCTATACGGTCGCCAGTAGACACTTCGAACCTGAGATTCGCGCACCACCTGCAAGGCGTTCTCTATAACGGAATCGGGATAGGCTATCTCGCCTGTCTCGAGTGCGCCGGCCAGGCAGAAGATCAGCTCCGCAGCGTCAAATCGGAAATCGCTGAAGTGGTAGAACGAGAGCTGCCGGTGCAGATTTCTTTCGAACCAAAGGCCCGCTTCTTCTTGGATCTTAGTCACGTAATGCTGTAAATTGGGTGCTATATCCTTATAGTAGCTCTTCTTCAGAATTCTCAGCGCTCGTACAGCCTTCAGTAACGGCAGGGGATGCGCTGCAGCCTGGTTGTCTTCCGTTCGGAAAAGGCTCTGATTGGCGTTAACGAACCGAGCCGCCCCGTCCTTCGCGATGCCGAGTTCCTTCGGTCCGTTCGCGCGGCCGGCGGGCAACGTCATAGGCACGACAATGAATTGCGCCAATCTAGTCCTCAGCACGGGCTGGTCAAGCTCTGCTCGGTGTAAAGAGAGGACCAGCCACGCTGCCGTGAAGACATCGTTCTCTCCGAACGTGCTTGAGTGCCAGAGCACCTTGCTCCGTTTGCTCAAGTTACCTTGGAGTTGCTTCCCCAGCTTGGCGAGAGTACGACTCTGCTTCTCTTTCAAATCTTTGGTACGCTCGCGCAGGAGAAAGTTTCTCTTTTCGTCAGCTTTGAGTAGCTCTTCTACGGCCCAGCTGCACATCGCCTGCGTGCTGACGGACTTGATGTCGTCGCCAGGTGTCGGCGTCCGTGCCGTTTTCTGGTTTGGGAGTGGCCATATGTATGGCCAGCCCGATATGGAATTCCAAGAGACGCTCAAGAGATTCGAGACTTGGCCGAGCGTCGAGCGAACTTTGTCGATTCGACGACGCAGGCCTTCGTGCTCCTCACTCAAATAAGTTTCTAGATTCATCCGCTCAGTCCTCGCTGCTCTGTGAAACGGTCGAGCTGTGTCGCGCGTGGGGCCTCTCCAACCTACGCGAAGGCCAAGCGATGAGCCACCCGCCAGCCGCCAAGCATATGAGGCAAAGCGGCGACATCAAAGGAACCTCTTCGTCCTTGAACTCTGAGGCAAGAGACGGCGGGGTAGGGCCGCAGCCATTGATTCTTCATTCGAGCGCCGGGCGCTTCATCGACGTGACTGCCTCATAAATGCGGCTAAGCCAATTCAACCGGCGTAGCTGCGATACTCAGAACTTGCCGTGGCGGCCTTCGCCGGCGGCGAAGCGTTGCGCGCCCGCGAGCGTTTCGCCGGCTCTGATAGTCGCGATGCCGTGGCGCCATTCGTTGTGAATCGCGTCTTTGAGCGGCATCGTCCAGCCCTCGTATGCGGACATCCGATCCGAGCGCAGGCATAGCTGCGGGAACGCGGCGAGTTGTTTGGCCAGCTCGCGCGCGGCGGAAAGCGCCCGGCCGGGCTCGGCGATTCGATTCGCCAAGCCCATCCGAATCGCCTCGTCACCCGAAACGCCGCGGCCGGTGAGTATCATGTCGAGCGCGTTGCTCATCCCGATCAGCCGCGGCAGCCTGATCGTGCCGCCATCGACCAGCGGCACGCCCCATCGCCGGCAGAAAACGCCGAACACCGCGTTGCGCGCAGCCACGCGCAAGTCGCACCAGAGCGCGAGTTCGAGTCCGCCCGCCACCGCGTAGCCTTCGACCGCTGCGATCACCGGCTTGCGCAGCAGCATGCGCGTGCATCCGAGCGGTCCGTCGCCGTCCTCGGCGGCGCGATTCCCGTCGCCGCGCGCGACCGCCTTCAAGTCGGCGCCCGCGCAGAAATAGTCGTCCGTGCCGGTCAGAATCGCGACCGAGAGTGCGTCGTCCGCATCGAACCGCCTGAACGACTCGGCCAGCGCGGCGGCGGTTTCGCGATCGACGGCGTTGCGGACCTCGGGCCGATCGATCGTCACGGTCGCGATCGGACCGTCGGTTTCGTATTTCACCACGCTCATGAGCGCCCTCCGCTACTCCACGATATGATCGAGGTATTCGGACAGCCCGTAACCGACCTTGTCGTCCCATCGCCACTCGGTCATCCCCTCGGCGATCCGCGTGACGATTCCGGCGCGCCGGTTGCGCAACGGGATCATCGAGAGCACCTTGCCGGCGATCAGAATCGGCTCGCCGCCGGTCTCGCATCGTGACCGTGATGCGGTCGTGGAGCTTCTGCTCGCCGGTGAACTCGGTCTGGATATCGACCTTCGTCAGGTTGAGGTGCGGCTGGCCCTTGCGCGCGATGAATCCGCCGATCCGTTCGCTGCCGTCGCGCTGAACGGTGATCGTCGCCATCGCGCCGAGCGTCTCATCGAAGTTCATCGTAAGCCATCGGTAGTACTTGGGCGCCTGCCAGTAGCGCGGACCCCAGCTATGGTCGCGCAGGCCGAGCCCGTCGAGGCTGAATTCGCGTTCGCCGATTACGAGCTTCCCGACCGCGCGCCCGTGCTGCTCCAGATGGCCGCGCGCGAACTCGGTGCTCGAATCGCCGGTGGGCTTGATACTCTCCCATCCGCTCGCGGTCTTCTCACGCAGCTCGCCGCCCCATCCGGGCGCGATCCCGTAGTAGTCAAGTTCCAGTCTGGCCGCCGCGTACGGATTGCTCTTGAACGCCTGGCGCGGCTCGGCCATCTCGAGCGGGTTCTTCAGGATGCAAACGTTGCCGAGGTAGGTCACGCGATGATGCTCGAAGGGCTTCACGACCTCGAACTTGAGTCCCCCGGCGTCGTGCGCTCGGTTGTCCTTTATCTCGGGACGGCCGAACATGAAGCCCACGGTGCCGTCGGGCAGGTAGAAGCAGACCGTCATCTCGGCGTAGCCTTCGTTGGCGCGATTGCCGAGCCGGACGAAGCCGCCGGTCTTCTGCGCGCGATCGTAAAAGTTGTAATAAGCGCTTTCGTTGAAATTAGACTCGCCGGTGTTCGGATGCATCAGGTCGTCCTGATCGAGCAGGATCACTTGGTATTCATTCATTACTCATTCTCCTCAATTGACTAAACAGCAATGTCCACATGACCGCTCTGGTACCCTCTCGCTGACCAGGGAGAGGGCGCGCCGCGAAGCGGCGCGGGTGAGGGTATCTCTTCACTTTTCACCAGCCGGCCCCGAAATGCGCGCCGCGAGGTCAGCCTCCAAATAGCGCGGATTTGCGACTTTGAGTTTCTCCTCGACCAACTCGCGCACGAGCTTGAATACGCGCTCGCGCCAGGGACCGCGATCCGCGTCGCCATTGCGAATCCGCTCCACCAGCTCCTGATTCAAGGCGCGCCCGGCCTCGCGAAGTTCCTTCATTCCGGCCGGGTCGGGGATGGGCCGCTCCAGCAGATCGGCCAGCGATCGCACCTCGGCGCGAAGCTGCGGCTCCTCCATCGCGATTTCACGTGCGACGATCTTGAGCACGTTGGCGACCACGCGCGATTGAAATTGCCGGCGGCCTTCCGTCGCGGGCACGATCTCGCGCTCGACGAACTCCGCCGCGGCTTCGAGCAATTCGATCGATGTGGGCCGGTCCTGCATCTACGCCGCCTCGATCAGGTTCAGCAGCTCCAGCTCGGTCTCCACCGTGCGGCGGCCGAGGCTGGCGAGCTCGACGCTGCGCACGAACCCGTCGAGATGAGTGCGCGCCTGTCCGATCGTGATTATCCCCCAGCGCAGATTGCCGAACACCTCCCAGAAGCGCACCGCCTCGGGATCGACCGGCAATCCGCTCGCTTTTTCATACTCATCGAAGAACTGCTCGCGCGAGCCGAGCCCGCCCATCGGTTTCGCGTCGGCGCCGAAGCGCCACGCGCGCACGCAGATCCAGCCGAGGTCTTCCATCGGATCGCCCAGATGCGTCAGCTCCCAGTCGAGAATCGAGCGCACGCCCTCGGGGCCGAAAATCACGTTCCCGATCCGGTAGTCGCCGTGGACCAGGGTCGTGCGCGGGGTCTGCGGAACGCGCGCCAGCAGATAGCGGAACGCCAGCTCGAAACCGGGATGCGGTTCCATCGCGAGCAGCCCAAAGGTCTGCTGGAAGCGCAGGACTTCGGTCATGGCGGCATTCTCGCCGGGCGGAGCGAGGAAATCGAGCTTGTGCCTGGCGGGATCGATGCGATGGATTTGGGCGAGGATCGAAGCCAGTTGCGCGGGCATCGCCTGGCGGGCGTTCGCGTAGGTATCGTCGCGCAACAGGCGGCGCGCGAGGGTCTCGCCCTCGATGCGCTCCATGATGAAGAACGCGGCGCCGAGGACCGCGGGATCGTCGGAGAGCCAGAGCACTTCGGGCACGGGCACGCCGTCCTCGTAGGCGGCGCGCAGCACGGCGAATTCGTGGGCGCGGCTGGTGTCGATTCGATGGGCGCCGGGATCGCGCCGGAGCACGAGCGCGCGGCGGGTCTCGGTGCGCCCATCGCTGATGGCGGCGTCGAAGGACCAGATCTCGCGGGAGGCGCCGCCGGGCATCCGCTTGAGGTTGTCGATCGTGACGGAGGCGGAAGCGGTCTGCTCGCGGATGAATGTCGCGAGCCGCGCGGCCATTTCGAGGGGTTCCATTCGGTCCAACGTGTAGCACGAATTCTCGGCGCGACAGAAACCACAGCGTGACGCTATCTAGTCGCGGCGGCCGATCAGTTGCGCGAGGCCGTCGCCGAGGAGGTTGAAGCCCAGCACCGAGATTCCGATCGCTACGCCGGGGGCGGTCGTTACGTGCGGCGCGACCAGGATGAAGGCGCGGCCTGCGTCGATCATGTTGCCCCAACTCGGGAGTGGGGGCCGCACGCCGACGCCGAGAAACGACAGCGCCGCCTCCGCGATTATTATCCCGCCGACGCCGAAAGTCGCCTGCACCGCCAGCGGACCGGCTAAACCGGGCAGCAGATGGAGAAACAGCAACCGACTGGGACGCGCGCCGAGTGCCCGCGCCGCGCTGACGTATTCGCGCTCGCGGATCGACAGCACTTCGCCGCGCACCAGCCGCGCGTAGCCGGTCCATCCCATCGCGACCAGCGCGACAATCAGGTCGCGCAGATCGGGCCCGAGGATCGCCGCGATCGCGATCGCGAGCAGGAAACCCGGGAAGGCCAACACGATATCCACCGCGCGCATCATCAGACCGTCGACCCATCCGCCGGCCATCGCTGCGCCGCCGCCCACGATCGCGCCGATCGTCAGCGTCAGCGCGACCACTGCGGTGGACACGCCGAGCGAGATTCGCGCACCCCAAAGCACCCGCGCGAGCACGTCGCGCCCCAGCGAGTCGCATCCCAGCGGATGGCCGGGGCCGGGCGGCGCGAGGACGCTTTTGAGATCGATCGCGAGCGGATCGATCCCGCACAGTATCGGCCCCGCGATCGCCGCGAGCGCAAGCGCCGCGACGATCGCGCCGCCGATCAGCAGCGAGGGATTTCCGCGCCGCCGGTTCACGACAGCCTGATCCGCGGGTCGATCGCGCAGTAGACGAAGTCGGTCGCCATGTTGACCATCACGTAGGTCAGCGCGTAGACCAGCACGCATCCTTCGACCAGCGGATAGTCGCGCGCGCTGATCCCGTTGATCATCAGCCGGCCCAGACCGGGCCACGAGAAGATCATCTCGGTGACGACCGAGCCCGCGAGCAGCGAGCCGGCTTCCAGCCCCAGCAGCGTGACGACCGGCGTCAGCGCGTTGCGCAATCCGTGGCGCATCAGCGCGCCGGTTTCGGAGAGCCCCTTGCTGCGCGCGGTGCGCACGTAGTCGGCGCGCCGCACTTGCGCGAGGCTCTGGCGCAGCATCCGCGCGAGGATCGCCGCCATCGCGGTGCCCAGCGTGATCGCGGGCAGCACCAGATGGGCCAGGCCGCCGCGGCCGGTAAGCGGCAGCCATCCGAGGTCCAGCGACAGCACGATCATCAGCAGCGGGCCGAGATAGATGTGGGGAATCGAGATGCCCAGGATCGCGAAGCCCATCGCGCCCAGGTCCAGCGCGCCGCCGGGATTCGCTCCGGCAACGATCCCGAGCGGGAACGCGAGCAGGACTGCGGTGAGCAAAGCGGCGCCCGCAAGCTCGAGCGTCGCGGGAAAGTGGTCGCGGATAAGCGCGGCGACCGGAGTGTGAGTCGAGATCGATTGGCCGAGGTCGCCGTGGGCGAGGCCGCTCAAGAACATGAGGTATTGGACGCCGAGCGGCCGGTCGAGCCCCATCGCGTGCCGCAGACCGGCGATGTCGGCGGGCGCAGCGTTGTCACCGAGCATCGCGATCACCGGGTCGCCGGGCACCAGATGGATCAGCGCGAAGGTCAGCGTCGCCACGCCGAGCGCGACCGGAATCAGCGCGAGGATCCGGCGGACGAGGTAGCCCGTCACTCGGCGGGTTCCAGTCCGGCGCCGATCGAGTCCGGCGCGCCGGCGAATCTCAGGTCGGAGAACGAGCGCAGGCTGCCGTTGGGAAACGGCGTGAAGCCCTGCAGGCGGCGGCTCATCACGGCAACGTTGTCCTGCCACCACAGCGAGAGGTACGGCAGATCATCCGCCGCGAGCGCCTGTACCTTGGCGTAAATCGCGCGGCGCTGTGCGCTGTCGAGGGTCAGGTCGCCGGCCTCGAGCAATCGATCCATCTCGGGATTGGAGTACGCGCCGCGATTCATCCCGCCGGGCGGAGTCATCTTCGAGTCGAAGACCATGAAGTAATGATGCGGGTCATTGATTCCGACCCATTGCATCGAGGTGAGATCGAAGTTGCCGCGTTGGATATCGCTATAGAAGGTTGCCCATTCGTTGGTCCGGACCGTGAGCGCGATACCCACGTCTCTCAGCATCGCCTGGAGCGCCTCGCCGAGGCGCCGGCCCTCGGGGCTAGCATTCGCCTTGTAGACCAGCGCGAGCGGCCTGGCGCCGTCGCGGCCTGCCGGGTAGCCCGCTTGGTCGAGCAGGCGGCGCGCCGCCGCGGGATCGCAATTGTAGCGCGTGACGTTTCCGTCGTAGGCCCAGTTTTCCGGAGTGAGCATCCCGCTGGCGACCCGCGCGGTCCCTCCCAGCACGGAAGCGGTAATGGCGCCGGGGTCGATCGCGTGTGCGATCGCGCGCCGCACCCGTATATCGCGCAGGCGCGGGTCGCGAAAGTTAAAGGCGAGATATTGGTAGGCGCTGCCCGGCGACTCGATCACCGCCAGCTCAGGCCGCGCTTTGAGGTAGCCGAGCAGGTAGGGCTCGACGTTGTTCTCGGCGAAGTCGCATACGCCCTCGGCCAATTCGAGCGCGCGCACGGTCGGGTCGGGCACGATCTTGAAAACGATTCCCCGCGAATCGGCTTCGGGATGCGGCGCGAAGGGATTGCGCTCGAGCGTCAGGCTTTCGTCGCGCGCGAAACTCACCAAGCGAAATGCACCGCTGCCAATCGGAGCGCCGAAACTCCCGGCGACGCCCGGCGTACCGGCCCGGACTACGCCTAGCATCGCAATCTCCAGCGCGGGCGCATACGGACGGCGAGTGACTATTGCGATCGTGTAATCGTCAAGCACGCGGACGGATTCGATCGGCGCCAGGCCGGCCCGTTTCGGCGACAGGTTGGCCGGGTCGGCGACGAAATCGTAAGTGTACTTCACGTCGCGCGCGGTGAGCGGGCGGCCGTCGCTGAAGCGCGCGTCGTGCCGCATATGAAAGACCAGCGAGGTATCGGAGGGCCGATCGATACTCTCGGCCAGATCGCCGATGAACTTGCCGTGCGCGTCGATCTTGACCATCGGGTCGAAGACCAGCTCGGCGATTCGCGACGAGATCGCGTCGGTCGCGAAGCGCGGATCGATCGAGAGCGGCGAAGTTTCAATATCGACCTGCAGATAGCCAACTGGCTTCCCGATCGATGCGCTGCGATCGCAGGCGGCTGACTGCGAGAGCAGCAGACCGAGGACCAAAACGATGCGCGGCGTTGAGAACGCAACTGCGAGCGGTCTCGGTCTTGGGATCATCGCGTGTGCTGCCGATAATAACAGAAGCGAGCGGGGTAGTCGCTTTGGCGGTTTGGAGATTGTAGCGATTGCGAGGAGACGCGCCGATGGACCAGGGCTGGAAATCGAGGGTGTCGATGAGGACAGGCGACCTGACCGAAGCCGCCGTCGACGCGATCGTCAACGCCGCGAACAACGACCTGCAACTCGGCGGCGGCGTGGCCGGAGCGATCCGGCGCAAAGGCGGCCCCGCGATTCAGGCGGAATGCGACCGCATCGGCCCAATTCGCGTCGGCGAGGCGGCGGCGACCACCGGCGGAAAGCTCAAGGCGAGACATGTGATCCATGCGGCCAGCATGCAGCTCGGCGGCGCTACCTCGGAGAAGAACCTGCGTGATTCGACCCGCAATTCACTGCAGCGCGCGAGCGAGCTCGGGATCGAATCGATCGCATTCCCGGCGATCGGGACCGGCATCGCCGGTTTCCCGATGGATCGATGCGCGGATGTGATGCTCGAAGAAGTGCGCGCGCATCTGAGCGGAGCAACTTCGCTCAAGCGAGTAGAATTCGTGCTGTTCGACCGGCCGGCGCTGGAGACCTTCGAGAGAGCCTTCAAAAAGATGGCCTGAGTGAAGAGAGCACGCGGCACCCGGCTCTGGGCGCGAGACTACGCGCGCCCGATCGCGTGGCGGCCGGGACCGAGCTCTTCAGCTCGGAGCGGGGCGTCATCGAAGCCGAGTTCCGCCGTCACGCGGTCCGGAATAATGATGGTGCCGCCGCGCTCGCGGTCGAGCTCGATCTCGATAAGCCCGTGCGGCGTCGGGACCCGTCCCGAGAGGCGCGTCAGCGTACCAAATAGCGGGCGAATCGCGGCGCGATCGTAGCCCGGTGCAAGCGGACGGACTCCGAGCACGTGAGTGGTCAGGTCGTAGGTAGGAGTTGCCGACCAGGCGTGACAGCGGCTGGCGTCGCCGCTCGGGCCGCTCCAATATTCCTCGAACGCGGTGTTGCCGCGCTCGATCTGCGGCCACCATCGCATGCAGAGCTTCTGGATAAGGTCGCGGCGGCCGGCCCGCACGACCGCCTGATGCACGACGTGGGAGAAAAAGGGTTGCGCCGCGACGACGTTGCGCTCCGGGTCGAACTCCATGTACTCCGCCGGGTCGAAACGCTGAGCCACGTAGGCCATCCGGTTGTCGGCGATCGTTGGAGTGATCGCGAGCCGGCGCGGGTCAAGAACATAGTCGAGCATCCGGCCCCATCGCGCTCTCGGGGCGCATCCCGAGACGATCGCGGCGGCGTTGGTCTGCTGGCTCACGCGGCGGCGCGGACCTGCGTCGTCGGCCGCGTCGACGTAGACGCCGCGAGTCTCGTCCCACAGCAGCTCGAAACTCCGCTTGGTCTGCCTGGCGCGGCGGCGCAAATCGGCCGCGTGCGCCGGCTCTTCGAGCGCGTCGTACATCGAGGCGGCGTCGTCGAGCGCCGCGGCGTAAAGCGCATCGATCGCGCCGACCACTTCCGCCCGGTCGGTCATCGCCCAATCGACAAACAGCCAGCCCGGCATCCCATGGATCAGACCGTCGTGGCTCCTGAAGCGCTCGAAGGCGCCGAGCACGTCCAGGCCGGCGGGTAGCAACTCGCGCACCGTGTCGAGATCGCCCGAATGTTCGAAGTAGCGGGCCAGGGCGCGGACCCAATGGAGCGAGAAGTCCGGAATGGTCGTCGAGGCGTTGGTAAAGTCGCCCGCCGCGACCATCGGCAGCAATCCATCGGCGCGCCTGGATTGGGTGAAGATCCTGAGGTTGCGGCGGACCAGCCGCCAATCGGTGCTGGTGACGTAAGTGATGAGGGCATGGATGTAAGAATCGCCGAGCCAGGCGCGCTGTTCGCGAAATGGACAATCGATGAATGCGTCCGTGGAGCAGAGATCGAGCGTGCGCGCGCCGATTTTCCAGAGCGTGTCGAGGCGCTCGTCGTCGCAGGAGAACCGCGCCTCGTCGGAGCGCGGATAACGCCGCTCGATCGCGCCCGCGCCGATGACGCGGGCGCCGCCGCGCGCGATTGCCGTCAGGTAGCGAAATCCGGTCGCGTCGAAGCCCTCGACACGTTCGCGCGCGGCGCCGCCCAGTCGGTAGCGCAGAGCGTAGAAACGCGGACTGATTTCGGCCGTGCCGTCGGAGCGCAACTCTTCGCCGGCGTACAAGTCGACCGTAGCGCCGCGCGGGCCGCTCACCTCGACCCACGGAGTCGCCAGCGTCATCCGCTTCGCGTCCCAGGTCGCGATCGTTGCCGCGCCCTGGCTTGACTCGGCGCTCGCGCCTGCGGGCGGATACGCTGCGCACGGGTCTTCATCGTCGCGATCGGGAATCGAACGGTTCGAGACCGGATTCAGCTCGATCGGAATCGCGGTCAGCGGCGCGATATCGGCGCGCTCGGGTGCCGTGTACGGTTCCACCGGGATTCGCGTCCGATTGACCGCCAGCGTACCGGCCGAAAGCTCGGCCGCCGGCTTCCACGACGAATCGTCGAATTCGCGATCTTGCCATCCCGCGGGAACCTCCGCGCCGTTCAGGATTTCGGCCGGTGGGACCGGAAGCAGGCGCTGCGGCGTGACTTCGGGCAGGTATGCTGCGACTCGGCCCTTCCACGACCGATCGGACACGACTGCTATCGCCGGCGACTCGAAGGCGAACGAGCCGTAGCCGAGCTGCAAGCTAGGCCGCGCGGCCTGCCACCACGGAACCGGCCGCCCGTAGAAGCGGACCAGCGCCGCGATCGCGTTGGCGCCAACGCCGAGATACGGCGCGAGATCGACTTCGAGATAGGTCAGGCGCTCGGGCGCCGAGCGAGCCGGACCGCGCGCCACATCGGCGCCGTTCACGTACAGGATGAAGCGCGAGTCGGCGGTGACGCGCGCCGCAACCCGGCCGGGAACGGCGACAAGATTGAATCGGCGGCGCAGATAACAGAAGCGGTTGCGAGCAGCCTTTGGCACCGCGTTTTGCGCCGCAAAGGGATTGGCGATTTCAGCGGGAGGCTCAGCCCATATCCAGCGGGCCTGCCAGGTGATCGGCCATTCATACATTGTGATTCACCATGATTCACCCTGTTTCGTCAGACCTTCGCTGTACGCCATACCGGCCGTAACGGTTCAGGAGCCGCTAATCTGAGTGGCGACGTGGACGCGCGATTTTCACGCTTGGCGACTCGACTGGCACCATCGTATAGTCGCAGTTGCCCGTGCGGTGACTCGGGCCAACTCCGCAGGCGAATTCAAGACCCCCGGAAATCCATCTGAACAAGCGCGTCCGAGCAAACATATGGCACGGGATGAGAGGTCCGTCGAGTGCGGCGGCCTCGCCTCGCAGAACGCGGAACGGAGCGGCGGGTCGGGCCGGCGCGTTCCGTCAGCCTGAATTAATCCCGCGCTAAAACGTCATTTTTCATGCCTGTATAGCCTTGCCGATGTATAGCAGTACCCCGAAGCTGGGATTTGGAATCTTGCTGGCCGCGCTCGCAGCCGGCCTGCTGATCTCGACCTGGCTTCCCGCAACCACCACGACCACGACCGCCGAACGAATACTGGGCCAGACTGGATTCGGCAGCAATGCGGCGAGCGGGGGCGCAGCCGGGCTGTCCGGAGCGATTTCGATTGCGCTCGACCACAGCGGCAGCCCGGCTCATCTGTATGTAGCGGACACGGCCAATAACCGGGTGCTCGGCTACCGCGACGCGTCGGCGTTCTCCAATGGGCAAGCCGCCGACCTGGTAATCGGTCAGCAGAATTTCTGCTCGACGGCCTGCAACGCCGGCGGCAAAGCCGGCGCGGCGACCCTATGTTCGCCGTCAGGTGTGACGCTCGATGGCGACGGGAACCTCTATGTCGCCGACTCGGGCAATAACCGCGTCACGGAATACGACGCTCCGTTCTCCGCTTTCAGCGCGAATCAACAGAGCGCCGGTTTCATTGCCGCGCACGTGATCGGGCAATTCGATTTCACGTCCGCCGGATGCAACCAGAGCAACAGCGGTTCCGGCTCTCCGACGGCGGCCACCTTGTGTGGTCCCCGCGCAGTCGCGTTCGATGGGGACCAGCGCCTCTACGTCGCCGACGCAGGCAACAGCCGCGTACTCGGCTACGATAGTCCGCTCGATCGGCCGGTCGCCGGCATCGTGATCGGGCAACTCGATTTCCTGTCCTCCAGGTGCAACATGGGCGGCGCGCCCAGCGCTTTGAGTCTATGCATCCCGAGCGGAGTTGCGGCCGATAAGAGCGGCAACCTTTACGTTGGAGATCAGAACAACAATCGGGTGCTGGAATTCGACGCGCCGCGCAGCAGCGGCCTGCCGGCCCATCTGGTGTTCGGCCAGTCGGGGCTGACCTCGGGCGCCGCCGGCGGATGCGCCGGAGGAATCGCAAGCGCCGACGAGCTGTGCTTGCCCCAAGGCGTCGCGCTCGACGACAGCCAGAGCCTCTATGTCGCGGACAGCGGCAACAGCCGCGTGCTCGAGTATCTGAATCCGCTCGCGCCCGGCGCCGGGACCCAGGGAACATCCGGCTCGGCGGGCGATACCACCGCCGATCTCGTGTTCGGTCAACACGGCGACTTGGCCGGGACCGCCCGCAACAACGGCGGGACCAATGCCGACAGCCTGTCGGCGCCGGCCGGCGTCGCAGTGGACGAGACCGGAAGCGTTTACGTCGCGGATACCGGCAACAACCGGGTGCTCGAATATAACGGCGCGTCCGTCCCGGTCAGCGCGATCACTCCGTTCGCGACGCCGACGGCGACGCCGGAACCTTCGCCGTGCCCAGGCACCGCCGGGGGTTCGGAACAGTCCAGCCAAACGCAGAGCAATCAGCCGGCGCCTGTGGCGCAGGCGCGCAGCCGAATTCTCGGTGAGCAGCGGCAAGAAACTCGGCTTCGGAAGGTCGGTCTTCTTTGCAACGACTGGTGGTGGGACCGTCACCAAGAAGCTCAAGATCACGAACAAGACCGCAACCGCGATAAGCTACACGCTCGCTATCGATGCCTCCAGTACGGACGGGAGCGACTTCACGCCGACGGACGGAACCTGCGCCGGAACGCTACTGGCGCACAAGTCGTGCCCATTCACGGTGGCGTTTTTGCCCACTGCGCTGGGCAAGCGCACGGCGATCCTCGACGTCGCGGACTCTGCAACTTCGTTCCAGGCCCAGGTCAACCTGACGGGCGTCAGCTTCGCCGGCGCGCTCAAATTCTCGACGAAGTCGCTGTCCTTCGGCACGCTGCAAACGGCGGGACGCCGACGAAGAAGCACATGAAGAACGTCAAGGTGACCAGCACCTTCAAGGTACCGTCGACGATCTCGAGCGTGGGCGTGTTCACGGACAAGACCGGCGCGACGGCAAGCAGCGAGTATACCGTCGATACGACAGGATGCGGCACCATGACCGTCGTGAAGGGGACGTCGTGTGTGCTCGCCGTTACATTCGATCCTTTCGTCGGAACGGGCAAAGATCCCGCTGTTCTGATAGTCACCGACGACGCCGCCAAGAGTCCGCAGATAGTCAAGCTCTCGGGCAAAGCGACCGGCCCAACGATGTCGCCGCCGGTGACCGCGACGCCGACCCCGGCCGCGACCTGCACGAGCGCCGCTGATTGCGATCCCAACTCGACCTGCACCGCGGAACCTGCGCGTGTACGGATTCCTCGGCCACCGACTGCGGCCCCTTGGGCAGTAGCGGATGCACGCTCAGCACATGCACCGGATGCACGGACACCAACACCGATTTCAACAATTGCGGTGCGTGCGGTAACGTTTGCTCGACCGGAGAGACATGCGTGGGCGGCACGTGCTCGCCGGGAGTGGCCTGCACCGCTAACAGCGGCTGCACCGATGCGGGTACCACTTGCATCAGCGGGTTCTGCACGTGTTCCACGAACGGGACGGCCAACGGTATGACCGATTGCGGCGCCCAGGTCGGATGCCCGGACCCCTCGTGCGTCGGATGTACGAACACCGCGAGCGATTCCACCAATTGCGGCGGCTGCGGCAGCGCCACCTTCGGCTGCGCCTCAGGCGACGCCTGCGTGGACAGCACGTGCACGCCGGAGATCACCTGCACCACTACCGCCGACTGCGCAACTAACGGCGCCGATCCCAACACGATCTGCCAGAACGGCATCTGTGGGTGCGCCACGGGGCAAACCGACTGCGGCAGCACAACCGGATGCACGAACACCACGATGGACCCCAACAATTGCAACACTTGCGGCAACGCCTGCAATGCGACCGGCGAAAATGGAGCATGCGTGGGCGGCACGTGTGAGCTCGGGACTCCCACGCCGACTCCCACTCCGAATGGACAGCCGGTCTTGGCGCCGAGCCTGATCGAAACGTTCGGAGTGCAGATCGGGAACACCGTGACGAAGAGCGTGACGCTTACCAACGATCAGCCCGATAACCCGCTCAACCTCACGGCGATCACGATCGCGGTCACGAGCCCGACGGGCGCCGCTGTGGAATGGAGCGAAACGGACAGCTGCGGAATAAACGATCCAACCGGCACCAGCAGCCCGATGCTGAGTGAAGAGGGCCATCCGGGTTCGCAATGCACGATCATGGTCACGTTCTCGCCCATGGTCGGCGGTGAGCAGATCGCTTCGCTAAGCATCGCCAGTGACTTCACCGGCACTGCTCCGGCGGTGGAACTGATCGGCTCGGCGCCCAACGCGCCGACTCCGACCTCGACCGGCAGCTCGGGGGGCGGGCCGGGAATCCCTCCGGCGCCTCAGATCATTCCGTCCAGTATCACTTTCGGCCCCGAGATCGTCGGTGGCACCAGCGATCCTCAGACCGTAACCCTGACCAACCAATCGTCAATTCCGCTGGTCATAAACGCTTCGCCGGCTTCTCCGCCGGCTCCGGCCGGCGTTGCAGTCACCGGTCCATTCGCGATCGCCAGCGACAACTGCTCGGGTGTGACACTCGATGCGAACGGCAAGTGTACGGTCACGGTCGAGTTCATGCCGGTAGTTGCGGGTCCGAAGACCGGGACTCTGACCTTCGGTGATAACGCAGTCAGCAACATCCTGCACCCACAGAACGTGCAGCTACTGGGAACCGGATCCGTCACTTCGGCCTCTCCGACGCCCAGCGGACCTGTACCGCCGCCACCGGAGATTTCGCCCTCGAGTATTGATTTCGGCACCGAGACGGTTGGCGTCGCCACCGGATCGCACACGGTGACCGTGATCAATCAGTCGAGCATCCCGCTGGCGATGGCGTCGCCGGCTACGTCCATCGTCGGCCCGTTCGCGATTGCGTCCGACACCTGCTCGGGCGCGACGGTTGGCGGGAACGCCAGTTGCGTCGTGACCCTCACCTTTACTCCGACGGGGGCAGGCCCGGTTACAGGAACGCTGAGCTTCCTCGACAATGCATCTACCAGTGTCATCAATCCGCAGACGGTGGTGCAATTGCGTGGCTCAGGAACCTTCGCCACGCCAGTTCCGACGCCGGGCGGGCAAACGCCTCCGCCGCCGGTAATTTCCCCTGCGCAAATCAGCTTTGGAAGCGAAATCGTCGGCGGCGTCTCGGCGGCCCAAGCCGTAACCTTGAGCAACCAGTCGAGCGTCCCGTTGGTGATGAGCACCACGACCGTCACGGGCGAGTTCGCAATTGCGAGCGACGCCTGCTCCAACATGACCGTCAGCGCCGGTGGCAAGTGCATCGTGATGGTTACCTTCAATCCGATTGGCGCAGGCGCCCAGAGCGGCGCGCTTTCTTTCAGCGACAACGCGCCACCCAACATCGAAAATCCGCAGAAGGTCTCTCTAACCGGCGAGGGATCCACGAGCACGCCTGCTCCGACAGCCGCCCCCCCCGGGCAGTCCGCAAGCTCGTCTATATCCCCGCCCAATCTCAACTTCGCGGCCGTCGCCGTTGGAACTACAAGTCCGCCCATGACCGCGAAGATAACCAGCACTTCGCCGACAGTGCCACTGTCGATAAGCTCCGTGACGATCACCAGTAATGGAGGCGCCGGCGTCGCTTCTCAGTTCTCCGAGACCGACAGCTGCACTGGTAGCCTCGGCAACGGGCAAAGCTGCACCGTAAGCGTGACATTCACGCCCGCCAACACGGGCGCACAACAGGCGAGCCTGGTCTTCAACGACAATGTCGCGGCTAACGTGCTCGATCCGCAAGCGGTGGCGCTGGCCGGAACAGGATCTGCGCCCTCCCACTGAGCTTACGCTCTGAACCGCCTGATCAGGGCAGGAACACGGCCCTGACCCAAGGTACAAAGCCACGACGGCGGGGCAATGCGTGGGCCATTTCGTCGAGGTCGTCGGCCTCGGCGATCAGGTCGCTGTGAGACTCGGGATCCTGGTAGATACGGTCGAGGATCGGCTTCTTGTCGCGCCGCAACCGCCGGTCGTCGCCGTTCTGGCGCGCCTCGAGGGCTTCGCGTAGCGCGACGGCCTCGACCCGGAACGAGGCATGGTAGTCGGCTTTGAGATTCACCGCTACGTCTCCGGGATCGACGCTCCCTCTCTTCCACGCCAGCCGCATCTCGCGTTCGCGGCCTGCTGCGTAGTGCCTCAGCCGGCTGGTGAACTCGACCGCCCGTCGCCGCAGCCCCGAGTTGGAGAGCCGCCAGATCTGCGACCGTCCGCCTGCGATGCGCCGGGAGTAGTAGATACCGAGCAGAAAGGCGGCAAAGCATACGCCCAGCAGCGTGCGCCAGGATTCGAGCAGCCGCGGGACGTCATCCTCCAACCGCTCCGCGATACTCGCGAGGATTGCTCCTGCATTTTGCCAAAACGTCATGCCCGCGAAGGATAGCATAATCGCGGGCCGGAGAATCAGGAAAGCGGTGGGTCTCCGCCGAACCGAAAGCGCGACCGCTGCGTTTCAGAGACCGCTCGATGCGTCAGGGGGCGGGTTTGTGCGACATGCCGTTGGGGTTGCCCTGATGGCGCGGGTGCTGGCTGCGGCCGTCCTCCGGATCGAGCCGGTAGCGTTTGCGCCTGCGCCACAGCGTCGAAACGTCGATGCCCAGAGTGGCGGCGGCGTCTTCGAGGGTCGGGCTTTCTTCCAGGACGCGCAGGATGTGCTCGCGCTCGACTCTCTTCAGGCTCGCCGAAGTCAGCGGCCCTGCGCCTTCCGCAGACTGCTCGCGGAAGAGCGCATCCGGCAGATAGTCGGCGGTGATCACACCGCCCTGGCACAGTACGGCGGCTCGCTCGACGGCGTTGCGCAATTCGCGCACGTTCCCCGGCCATCGATAGCTCGTCAGCGCATCGCAGGCTTTGGGTTCAAAGCGCAACCCGGACCGATGGTTCCGCACCGCCGCGGCCGAAAGCATCCGGTCTGCAACCGGCATGATGTCGCCGGCACGTTCGCGCAGCGAAGGCACGCGTAGCGCGATCACATTGAGGCGGTAATAAAGATCTTCGCGAAAGTGGTGCGCCATCACTTCAGAGGCGAGGTCGCGGTTGGAGGCCGCGACGATCCGCACGTTCACCTTGATCGTGCTCTCGCCGCCGACGCGCTCGAAGGACTGTTCCTGGACGAAGCGCAGGAACTTGGTTTGCAGCTCGGCGCTCAGGTCGCCGATCTCGTCGAGGAATACCGTGCCGCCGTCGGCTGCTTCCAAGCGTCCCGGCTTGTCCTTTATCGCCCCGGTGAAAGAGCCGCGCACGTGCCCGAACAGCTCGCTCTCCAGCAGGTGCTCCGCGATCGTGGTGCAATTCACGGTGACGAACGGATGATCGCGGCGCGCGCTCCACTGATGAATCTGGTTCGCCAGCACGTTCTTGCCCACGCCGCTCTCGCCCATCAGCAGGATAGTCGCGTCGCTGGCAGCCGCCTGCCGCGCGGTTTCGAGCAGGCGTCGCATCGCCGGGCTGCTCGATTCGAGGAACGGCCATTCGTCCACCGTGTCGCGGAGCACGCGGTTCTCTCTTCTGAGCGTTCGCACCTCCAGCGCGCGCTCCAGCACATGTTGAAGCTGGTTCAGCGAGAAGGGTTTCGTGATGTAGTCGTACGCGCCGGCCTTCATCGCGGCGACCGCATCTTCAACCGTGGCGTAGGCGGTCATCAGGATGACGAGCAGATCGGGAAAGCGATGCCTGATCTGCTCGAGCAGCTCCAGGCCGTTGGTCTCCGCCATCCGATGGTCGGTGAGCACGAGGTCAAATTCGGCTGCGGCCAGATGTTCCAGCGCCTGGCGGGCAGACTCGGCGACTTTGACCTGGTGGCCGCACGACTCGAGGTATCCGGCCAGCGTGTGGCGAATGTTTTTCTCGTCGTCGACGATCAGCAGCTTTGCCATCGGCTGACTCTCCGCGGATCGTCGGCTAGCTCCGGGCTTCGAACCCCACGATCTCGATCGCGATGTTTCGTGCCCGGTCGACCAGTTCGGAGCAGAGCGATCGGCGCAGAAAGATTGGCGAGCGCGTTCGCCCCCGTCCGATGACGATCCGATCGATTCCGGCGTCTTGCGCGAACTCGAGCATCGCTGCGGCCGGATCGCGATCCCTGAGCCAGACGGCCTCGATACCCTGGTGTGCGGCTATAGCTCGCTCGAGGAGTTCCCGCAGCCGCTCTTTCGCGCCGCCGCGCAACGACTCGGACAGGCTTTCGACGTGGACCAGATACAGGGGCGCGTCGAGCTCGTTCGCAGTCTCCAATCCCTTTTTTATCAGGGCGTCGAAGCGCGACACCTCCGTGGAGAGACAGACCATCACGCCGTGGACGGCGCGAGCTTTTGCGCGCGCCTCAACCCGGCGGGGGAACCCTCGAGTCGTGACGGGCTGGACAGCTCCGGGAAGAAAAGTGTTGAGCGTTCCTGGCGCCGCTGCATTGATTGAAATCATGCTCGTTTCTCACAGCATCAAGCGTGCCGGTCGCAACCCTCGCGTACTAGCCAACTTTCCGGCCTTGGGCGGCCGATGCATTTCAGGTCGAGCGATCCTCAATTCATTTTGAAAAGTATCGCTCGATACGAGGCTCCGGCCCGGCGCCGCTTTGCCTTAGGCCGGGGCTCCGTAGCGCTTGCGAAGCTCCAGGTTCACTTCGAGCACGTTGATGATCTTCTCGCCGACCAATCCTCCGAAGGGCGCCGTGGCGCTGTCCTGCAGGATGCCCTCGATTTCATTGCGCACATCGGCAGGATTACGTTTCGTATCGGCTGCCCACTTCGACGCGACGCGATCCAGTTGGTACTCCGCGTTCTGCAGCGTGATGTGCGGATCGAGCCCGGAGGCCGAAGTCGTTACCAGGTCGCCGGGAACGTCTTGCAGGTCCGCATCGGCATGGTCCTGCCGCCACAGGTCGAAGAAATTCGACTGAATGTCGGAGCCGTCTTTGACCGGTTGGATCACGGTCTCGGTCTTTCCGCCCGGGAGTTGATTAGTCACCGCCGACGGGAAACGGCCCGGATTCTCTTTCGAGAAACTCTCGAAGAAGACGACTGCGAGGTCGGGAGCTTTCGGCTCGGGCGTGCCCGGATTGTCCTTGATGAACTGCGCCACTACGGTGGGATGCTTCTTGCCCCACTCGTCCACATACGCGCCATGCGTCGGGTCCGCGGTGACCCATCCCTGGGCCAGGCTGTTATGAGCGTCGGCCCATTGCGCCACGATATGCCGCTGGCCACCGGCTTGATCCTGCTGGAACCAGGCCTCGATGTCAGGCGCTACCAACTGGCCGGCCTTCGGGCCGCTTTTGTACTTCACGATCGGACCGAGCGTGGTCGCGACGCGATTGCGCAGCGTGTAGTTGGACGCCGCCAAAGCCGAAGATGAACCCGCTGACCCATCGTACGATGACGCTGACGGGCGGGGCTGAAAGTACTCGTCCTTGGTGAATGGCTGCGCGATCAGCAACGAGCCCACCGGCTTTCCATCCGGGCCCTCCACCATGCTGCCATTGGCCTGGAACGGAAAGATGGACTGGCCGATCGCCCATAACGTCAGCGGAGCGATCCCGCACGCGATAACCACTGCGAACAGCAGCAGCCATAGACTCTTTGATATGTTCTGCAACATTTCGATTACTCCTTGGACGCTCGATTCAGACCGCCAGGTGCATCGCGACCATGACCACGTCGATCAATTTGATCCCGATGAAAGGCAGGATTACGCCGCCCAGACCCCAGACCAGCAGGTTCTTGCGCAGCAGCGCGTCCGCTCCGAGCGGTCGATAACTAACGCCCTTGAGCGCGACCGGAATCAGCGCCGGAATGATGAGCGCATTGAATATGACCGCCGATAGAATCGCCGAAGTGGGCGAGTGCAGGTTCATGATGTCCATGCCCTTGAGCCAGGGCAGCGTGCCCGCGAACAGCGCCGGAACAATCGCGAAGTACTTGGCCACGTCGTTGGCGATCGAGAAAGTGGTCAACGCGCCGCGCGTCATCAGCAACTGCTTGCCGATCTCGACCACTTCGATCAGCTTGGTCGGATTGCTGTCGAGATCGACCATGTTGCAGGCTTCTTTCGCGGCCTGCGTGCCCGAGTTCATCGCCAGGCCAACGTCGGCTTGCGCCAACGCAGGCGCGTCGTTGGTGCCGTCGCCGACCATCGCGACCAGCTTGCCCTCGGCCTGCTCCTTGCGGATGTAGGCTAGCTTCGCCTCCGGCGTGCATTCGGCCACGAAGCCGTCGACGCCGGCGCGTTTGGCGATAGTCGCCGCGGTGAGCGGGTTGTCGCCGGTGATCATGACCGTGCGAACGCCCATCTTGCGCATCCGCTCCAGCCGCTCGCTGATCCCCGATTTGAGGATGTCTTCGAGGACGGTCACGCCGGCGATGCTTGCGCCTTCCGCAACCACCAGCGGCGTCGCGCCCTTGGACCCGATTTCCTCGACGATCTTCTTGAGCTCCGGCGGTGTCGCGCCCTTCTGTTCCTGGACGAACTTGATCACCGCGTCGGGCGCACCCTTGCGGATATGCCGGCCGTCGGGCAGATCGATTCCGCTCATGCGGGTCTGGGCCGTAAAGGGAACGAACTCCGTACCGCGCGGGACGGTCAGCTCACCGACGCCGGTAGCCTGTTCATGGTAGTAACTGACTATACTTTTTCCCTCGGGAGTCTCGTCGGCGACCGAAGCCAACGCCGCCAGGCGCCCCAGATCGCTGGCCGAGTAGCGTCCGACCGGGATGAACGCCGTCGCGTGCCGGTTGCCCACGGTTATCGTGCCGGTCTTGTCGAGCAACACCGTGTCGATGTCTCCGGCGGTTTCAACCGCCTTGCCGCTCTTGGCGATAATGTTGGCCTGGAGCGCGCGATCCATGCCGGCGATTCCGATCGCGGCGAGCAGCGCGCCTATAGTTGTCGGAATAAGGCATACCAGCAGAGCCACCAGCGTCGGGACGTCGGTGCCAAGACTCCTCAGCGGCTCGGTGATGCCGAGATAACCCATCATGTAGATTTCGGCGCTCAACGCCATCGGCCACAACGGGATCACGACGATCAGGAAGATCAGCGTGAATGCGGAGAGCACCAGCGTCAGCGCAATCTCGTTGGGGGTGCGCTGGCGGACCGCGCCTTCGACCAGTGCGATCATGCGATCCAGAAATGACTCGCCCGCGGCGGTGGTGATCTGTACTACGATCCGATCGGAAAGGACGCGCGTGCCTCCGGTTACTCCCGAACGATCGCCGCCTGCCTCTCGGATGACCGGCGCCGACTCACCCGTGATCGCCGACTCATCGACCGAGGCGATACCCTCGATGATCTCGCCGTCGCTCGGGATCGTCTGGCCGGTCTGCACCACCACCCGGTCGCCGGGCTTGAGGTCGGACGAAAGGACTTCCTCGATCACGTCCTTGCCCTTGAGGCGGTAGGCGGGCGTGTCGCGCCGCGCCCGACGCAGCGATTCGGCCTGGGCCTTTCCTCGCGCCTCGGCCAGCGCGGTTGCGAAGTTCGCAAACAGCACCGTCAGGAACAGCCATGCGTCTACAGCGATGAAGTAGGAAACCGGTATCAAGCTCTGCGAGCCGCCGGCGAGAGCGCTGACGACATATAACAAGGTCAGAAAGGCGCCGACTTCCACCACGAACATCACGGGATTGGCCCATTGAATGTCCGGGCGGAGCATGGCTATGGACCGTCTCAACGCGGGCCACACCATTTCGGGCGCAAACAGCGCCTGCCGCCGTGTGCGGCGCGGTCCTGTCGATATTTCAGCCGGTGACCTGCTCTCAGGTTGAGGCTGCGGAATCTTGATTGCTTCCATTTTACGAGACTCCTCGCGAATCGGGCGCTGCTTCCGCCGCTTAGAACCACTCGGGGCGAATCAACGCCACCCACAGGTAGACGAACAAAAAGGCCGATACTGCCGCAGTTATGTAAATCATGGTCGGCTCCTGGATCTTTTCGCAGGCGAGCAGGAACAGGTAGAGACCCGCAAAGCCTGACTATTCCACTGATGAACATCGCCGGTAGCCAAATTTCCAGGTTCACTTTAGTAGCCTCCGATAGTCATTTCGCCGAATGCATACTCAGCTTGCCGCATCACGTGATGCAGCGTCGCTAACCGCCGAATGGAATTGGACCTAGATGCTCGGCCAGAGGTCCAAGCGCCGCCACCGGCAGGAACAGCAGCGCGCCGATGATGATCACGGTCCCGATCAGCAGAAAGCCGAACGTGGGCGTGTCATCGCGCAGCGTGCCGACGGTAAACGGAACCGATTTCTTGGCCCCCAGGCTCGCCGCCATCGCGATCGGCGCGATGATCGGCAAATAGCGGCTGATGAGTATGACGATCGCGGCCGCGAGATCCCACGGCACCGCGGTCGGCGACGGACTGGTGTTGTTGTTCAGACCGTAAGTGACACCCAGTCCGTCGAACGCCGAGCCGTTGTTCGCCGACGCCGACGAAAACTGATACACGATTTCCGAAAAGCCGTGCGGGCCGGGGTTGGCCTCGGCCTTCGTCCCCCAGCTCGTCGCCGCGAAGAGTCCGGACGGTCCGAGAATCATGATCGGATGCACGAGCAGGGCGATCATCAGCAGCGCCATCTCACGCCCGCCGATCTTCTTCCCCAGATACTCGGGAGTGCGGCCGACCATCTGACCCGCGACGAAAATTCCGAGGATGAGGAACAGCAGCATGTTGATCATGCCGACGCCCTTGCCGCCGTAGATGCAATTCACCCACATGCCCCACATCGGCGACAAAGCCGCGACCGGGTTCAGGCTGTCATGCTCGCTGTTGACCGCGCCGTCAGTCATATCGACCGTTATCGCAGCGAAGGTCGCACCCGCCGAAGTCCCAAAGCGCAATTCCTTGCCCTCGAGGTTGCCGAGATGCTGATCGACCGGCAGTCCGGCGACGGCCGGCAGCGTGAAGTCGCGTTTGCCTCCCGGCGCGCCGGCGCTCGGGATCGAATAAGCTCCTGGCGTCAGGATGCGCGGTCAGGCCCGGGTTGGGCTTTAAGGTATCGAACCAGATCGACCACACAATCGTCCCGACCATCAGCGTCATCATCACCGACAAAATCACCCACGCGTGGCGTAATCGACCGAGCATTCGGCCGTACATGAAAACGAGCGCCATCGGGAACAGCATCATCGCGACGCATTCCAAAAAATTGGTGAACGCGGTCGGGTTCTCGAAAGGATGGGCCGAGTTCATCCCGTAAAATCCGCCGCCGTTGGTGCCGAGTTGTTTCATCGGCTCGAAGGCCGCCAGCGGCCCAACCACGATCGTCTGCTGCTTGGCACCGCCCTTGTCGTCGGTGCCCATCGCGGTCGGCTCCAGGGTGTTGACCTGGTAGTTGGTCTGGAAGGTCATCGGCATCCCCTGCTGGAGCATCAGCACGCCGAAAAGGAGTCCGGCCGGCAGGAACATGTAGGCGACCACTCGCCACATATCGAGGAAGAAGTTGCCCACCGTTTTCTCGCTGCGGAAAGCCCGGATTATCACGCTCAGGCCGCAAAATCCGATCGACGCCGACAGGAAGAAATGGGAATGCAGAAGAAGATCTGGCTGAAATTCGAGAAGACCTGATCGCCCGAGTAGTGCTGCAGGTCGGTGTTGGTAATGAATGATATGACCGGTGGAAGGATGGTGGTCGGCTCGATCATCCCGCGGCCGAGCCCGTTCAGCGGCATCCACGGCTGCAATGCCAGCACGATGAAGCCGAACACGAACATTACCGTGTTGAAGATCAGCATCGCGACGGTGTACTGCTTCCAGTTCTGCGGTCCGCTGTCCAGCGCGCTTTTCGAACCATCGCAGGAAGGCCGGCGCGTGATATTTGCTGTCCATGATCCACGCCAGATACTTGCTCAGCGGAATCGCAAGAAGCGTCGTAAAGACGAGTATCAAATCGGGAGAAGCCACATGGTCTGTACCTCTTTGGTGAAGCGCTACTAGCCTAGAACCATTCGGGGCGAATGAGCGCGACCCACAAGTAGACAAACAAAAATGCCGAGACTGCCGCAGTTAGATAAATCATGTTCTACTCCCTCTAAATCTTTTCGCATGCGATCAGAAACAGGTAACAGCCGGCCATGCCTGCGAGTCCCAGCAGGAACATCGCGGGCAACCAAATTTCCAGGTTCATCGTTGTGCCTCCCAAATCGCCGTTGCGCTACTACGGTTCAGTTTCAGGGCTAAAAGCATCAAGCGTGCCCGCAGAAAAGCCTCATAGTCAGCGGATTTTCGGCAGACCTGCGAGTCGTGCATTTCAAAATGCCGCAACGCTGCATTGTATTTCGTGAGGTTTGCGATGCTTGCCGGCATGCCCGGTCCCTGTCCCTGAGACAAAGGCCGGCGATCGCAACGGGAGCTATGATTGCCGGAAAGCGGCTGATGCTTTGCAGGAAGGATTCGCGATCCGGGCGTCTTACATCCTCAATTGGATGCTTTCAGGCCCGGCTGATTTTATCTCTGGGCCCGGGCAGTGGCATTCCTTGCTGAAAGATGATCGAGCGCCAGGTTGAGCGTGAGGACATTGACCCCGGATTCACCAACGACACCCAGGTAGCGTCCGCGAGTTTTCTCGCTCACCAGCGTCCGTACCTGGTCCTCACCGATTCCACGCGCTTTTGCAATCCGGGCAACCTGTATATCGGCGGCCGAAGGGCTGATCTCCGGGTCGAGACCGCTACCCGAACTCGTGACCAGATCGATAGGTACCTGTTGCGCCGAGATTCCGGGATTGGCCTCCACTACCTCCTTGACGCGCTGACGAACCGCCGAGATGAGGGCACTGTTCGTAGGCCCAAGGTTTGAGCCGCTCGAATTCGAAGCGTCGTATCCCTTGTCGCCGGCGGCCGAGGGCCGGCTGTGAAAGTAGGCCGGCGAAGCGAAGTTCTGACCTATCAGTTCCGAACCGACTATCTTGCCGCCGCTCGCGACCAGGCTTCCCTGGGCCTGGTGTGGAAATATCAGATTAGCCAGACCGGTTATCACGAGTGGGTAAACCAGCCCGGTCAGAATCGTGAGCACGACAGTCAGTTTGACGGATATTGCCAGTACGCGCATTGGATGCTCCTACGCCAGATGAAGCATCTCGACGATCACGTCGATAGCTTTGATGCCGATGAAGGGAATGATGACGCCGCCAACCCCGTAAATCAGGAGATTGCGCGTCAGGATCGAGGCGGCCCCGGTCGGCCGGTACTTTACGCCCCGCAATGCCAGCGGGATCAGGGCGATGATGATTAAGGCGTTGAAAATTACCGCCGACAATATCGCGCTCTGCGGGGTAGCGAGGCGCATGATGTTCAGGGCCTGCAATTGCGGGTATCCGAGTACGAACATCGCCGGGATGATTGCGAAATACTTGGCCACGTCGTTTGCTATTGAGAAGGTAGTCAGAGCGCCGCGTGTGATTAGCAACTGTTTGCCGATCTCGACGACCTCCATGATCTTGGTTGGATTGGAGTCGAGGTCGACCATGTTGCCCGCTTCGCGCGCGGCTTGAGTGCCGGCGTTCATCGCGATTCCGACGTCGGCCTGCGCGAGCGCCGGGGCATCGTTGGTGCCGTCGCCAATCATCGCAACCAGCTTTCCCTGCGCCTGCTCGTCGCGGATTATTTTGAGCTTGCTTTCAGGAGTGGCCTCGGCGACGAAGTCGCCGACGCCCGACTCCGACGCGATCGCCGCGGCCGTCAACGGGTTGTCGCCGGTGATCATCACGGTGCGGAGTCCCATCGCATGCAGGCGTGCGAAACGCTCGCGGATCCCCTGTTTGATTATGTCCTTGAGATAAATGACTCCCAGCGCCCGCGGCCCATCCGCAACCACCAGGGGCGTGCCGCCGCTGCGGGCGATCTTCTGGACGATCGCATCGAGATCTTCGGGGACCTTGCCGCCGCTGTCGCGCACGAATTTGATGATCTGATCGCCCGCGCCCTTGCGGACTTTGCGGCCGTTCAGATCGACGCCGCTCATCCTGGTCAGAGCTGAAAATGGAATGAACTGGGCATCCTTGTCGGCAAGCTCGCGGCCGCGAAGATTGAAGTCGCGCTTGGCGAGCACGACGATCGAACGTCCTTCGGGCGTTTCATCGGCCAGCGACGCCAGTTGGGCCGCATCGGCGAGATCCTCGACGTTCACGCCGCTCACTGGAATGAACTCGGAAGCCATCCGATCGCCGAGTGTGATGGTTCCGGTCTTGTCGAGCAGCAGTGTATCGACGTCGCCGGCCGCTTCGACCGCGCGCCCCGACATCGCGAGCACGTTATGTTGCACCAGGCGGTCCATACCGGCGATTCCAATCGCGGACAGCAGACCGCCGATCGTGGTCGGAATCAGACAGACCAGCAGCGCAACCAGCACCGGCAGCGAGAGCGATGTTCCACCGTATAACGCAAATGGATAAAGACTCACGCAGACCAGCATGAAAATGATGGTCAGGCCCGAGAGCAGGATGCTCAGCGCAATTTCGTTGGGAGTCTTCTGACGCTGCGCACCCTCGACCAGCGCGATCATCCGGTCCAGAAAAGTCTCGCCGGGATTGGCGGTTATCCGGACCTTTATCCAGTCGGAAATCACAGTGGTACCGCCGGTCACCCCGCTCCGATCGCCGCCGCTTTCGCGGATCACCGGGGCCGACTCGCCGGTGATCGCGGCTTCGTTGACCGCCGCGACCCCTTCGATAACTTCGCCGTCGCCGGCGATCACCTCGCCGGCGCGAACCATCACCACGTCGCCGCGCCGCAGTGAAGTGGCGGGCACCGTAGTTTCCTGGCCGTCGGTGACGAGTCTGGCCTGAGTCTCGGTGCGCGTTTTGCGCAGATTCTCGGCCTGCGCTTTGCCGCGGCCTTCAGCCATCGCTTCGGCAAAATTGGCGAAGCCGACCGTGAACCACAGCCAGATTGCGATCTGGAGCTCGAAACCCACGAATTTGCTGTGTCCCGAGAACAGATCGCGGAACAGGATGATCGTCACCGCGAGCGCGGTGACTTCGACCACGAACATCACAGGGTTGCCGAACTGCACGCGCGGATCGAACTTCCACGCGGCGTCGACCAACGCGCGACTGACTATATCTTTGTCCCACAAGCTGGCGGCTTTGCGTTTTTCCGGCATGAGAGCGACTTCCTATTCGCTTAGTAAAGTTTTCCGTTGATCATCGACAGGTGTTCGACTATCGGGCCCAGCGCGTCGGCCGGGAAGAAGGTCAGCGCGGCGACAATCAGAATCACTCCGACCAGCAGAACTACGAAGACCGGACCGTTGGTGGGAAAAGTGCCGGCGCTGGGCGGGACCGACTTTTTGGCCGCCAGCGATCCGGCGATCGCGAGGACCGGGATCTTCATCATGAAGCGGCCGAAGAGCATCACGAACGCGAGCGTGTAATTGTAGAACAGCGTGTTTGCGTTCAGGCCGGCAAACGCCGATCCGTTGTTCGCGCTCGCTTCCGTGTACGCATAAAGGATCTGCGAGAACCCGTGCGGCCCGGGATTGCTGATTCCCGCCAAGCCCGCCTTGGCGACTACCGCAATCCCGGCCGGAAGCAGAATGACGGCCGG
Organism: uncultured delta proteobacterium; assembly: GCA_963749215.1. Lineage (GTDB taxonomy): Bacteria > Desulfobacterota > Binatia > Binatales > Binataceae > CAVVMA01. Next base: position 246,934 of record CAVVMA010000013.1, read on the forward strand.
AAAAATCAGAATGAACAGCATCGCCAGCTTCATTTCGCGGCTCTCGATTTTCTTGCCCAGGTATTCCGGCGTTCGACCCACCATCAAGCCCGCGATAAACACCGACAGCACCGCCATCACCAGCATCCCGTACAATCCCGAGCCGACGCCGCCGAAGATAATCTCGCCAATCTGCATGTCGATCAGCGGGATGAATCCGCCCAGCGGCGTGTAACTGTCGTGCATCGAATTGACGGCGCCGCACGAGGTGTCGGTCGTGACGGTAGCCCATAGCGCGGAGTTCACGATGCCGAAGCGGACTTCCTTGCCTTCCATGTTGCCGCCGCTTTGAGTCGCGGTTGCCTGTTGATCGATCCCCATCGCGGCGAACTGCGGATTGCTGCGCTGCTCCGACCAGACCGCGACCGTCACGCCCATGAAGAACAGAAACGACATCGCGGCAAACAGCGCCCAACCCTGGCGGCGATCGCCCGCCATCTTGCCGAAGGTATGCGTCAGGCCCGCGCCAATGCTGAAGATCGCAAGCAACTCGATCAGATTTGTCAGCGGAGTCGGGTTCTCGTACGGGTGAGCGGAATTCGCATTGAAGAAGCCGCCGCCGTTGGTGCCCAGTTCCTTGATAATCTCCTGCGACGCGACCGGCCCTTGAGCGATCACCTGCTCCGCGCCTTCAAGGGTCTTCGCGTGAGTATAAGGACTCAGGTTTTGCGGCACGCCCTGCCATACCAGCACCAGCGCGAAAACAATGCTGATCGGTAACAGTACCCATAGCGTCGTCCGGGTGAGATCGAACCAGAAATTTCCGATGGTGTTGGTGGTCTTGCGAACGAAGCCTCGAATTACCGCAATAGCTACCGCGATTCCCGCTGCGGCCGAAACGAAGTTGTGGAACGCCAGGCCCGCCATCTGGGTCAGGTAGCTCATCGTCGATTCGCCGCCGTAAGCTTGCCAGTTGGTATTGGTCGTGAAGCTCGCGGCGGTGTTGAACGCGAGATCGGGGGCCACCGTTCCCATCCCCTGCGGATTGAAAGGCAGGAATTGCTGAAGACGCTCGATCGCGTAGAGCACCAACATCCCCACCATGCTGAACACCAGCATGCTGACCGCGTATTCGGTCCATTTCATCTCGGCGGTCGGCTGAATTCCGCAGACGCGATAGATTACCCTCTCAACCGGCTTGAGGATCGGATCCAGAAAGGTTCTTTCATCTGCAAATACCCGCGCCATATACAGACCGAGCGGCACGCTCAGCAACGTGAGTATGATGAAGAACAAGCCCACCTGGGCAATTGCATTCCAAGTCATCGCGATGACCTCGTGATTCGCGCGTCAGAACTTTTCGGGGCGGATAAGAGCGTAAACCAGGTAGACGGTCAGGCCGAGCGCCATCGCGGCACCCAAAATCAATTCCCAGGGGCTCATAGCTTTTCACATCCCTCCACGTAGGCGAGTGCGATCAGAAAAAAAATCAGCGTTCCGACTATCGAAATGAAGTCCAACATACTGCCTCCCAAACTGAGTCGCTTCTGAATGGCCCTGTCACTTCAAATTGCACGCCGCAGCGAACGTTTGCTGTTCTGCGATGTGACCATTCTGTTCGTCTTGCGGAAACCTCGGCGAGTCTCAACCTGCACGATCTGTCGCAATCCTGAAGACAGCAATTCGCGAGCCACAATCAAAACGATCTACACCAAAGCGCGTGCAACCGGAAAATGCCTTTGATTCATTTGAGACGCGCCACTCTCGCTGCGCAAATCGCGGGTGGACGATGGAAAAGCATCCGGCGGGTCTTTGCAAACTGAAATGTGAGGCACGTTCAAAGTGAGCGTCTGAACGGTCGCGCGGGCGCTCGGCAGGAGTCGGAGACGCGGCGCCTAAAGAGCGCCGGTCCCACGCTCGCCGGTGCGGATTCGCACCACGTCTTCTATCGGGAGCACGAAGATCTTGCCGTCGCCGATTCGGCCGGTACGCGCTGAGCGCTCGATCGTCTGTACTACCTGGGCTGTCAACTCGTCGGGCACGATAATTTCCAGTTTGACCTTGGGAAGAAAATCGACCACGTACTCGGCGCCGCGATAGAGCTCCGTATGCCCCTTCTGCCGGCCGAAGCCCTTGACCTCGCTGACCGTGAGGCCCTGCACACCGATACTCGACAAGGCCTCTTTGACCTCGTCGAGCTTGAACGGCTTGATGATTGCCTCAACCTTCTTCATAGAGTTCCCCTCAGCGGTACGCTCACCGATCCCGTTCCCCGCTTCGTCTGGTCGCGGACGCCGGTGGCCTTTCCGACTCTAGCATGAATCCGCTCCCGTTAAGTCGCTCATGGCGCCGCAAATTTGTTTGTGTTTGACTAAGGCAGAAGTTCGACCTCGCTCACTTTCGGCTCACGAAGAGATGAATCCGAAGCGCGCCGAAGCACCACCGTTCCGGTTTCTTGTCCCGATGATCGTTGGATGCGCGCTCTTCATGGAGATGCTCGATGCGACCGTCATCGCGACCGCTTTGCCGGTGATGTCGCGGTCGCTGGGCGAAAATCCGATCAGGCTCAACCTGGCTATTACGTCCTACCTCCTGAGCCTCGCGGTGTTCATCCCGATCAGCGGCTGGATGGCGGACAGGTTTGGCTCCCGCACGGTGTTCCGCGCCGCGATCGCGATCTTTACGGTCGGCTCCGTGCTCTGCGGACTATCCGGCTCGTTGCCGAAGCTGATCGCCGCCCGCATCCTGCAGGGCTTCGGTGGCGCGATGATGACGCCGGTCGGCCGGGTGGTCGTGCTGAAAACCGTGCCGAAGTCAGACCTGGTCGAGGCGATGTCCTACCTGACGGTTCCGGCGGTGTTGGGTCCGGTGGTCGGGCCGCCGCTTGGCGGTTTCATCGTTACTTACTGGTCGTGGCGTTGGATCTTTTTCATCAACGTGCCGATCGGCGTGCTCGGTATGACGCTGGTCACACTTTTTATAGAGAACTTGCGCGAGCCGGAGGTACCACCGCTCGATCTGGGGGGCTTCTTGCTGACTGGATTCGGACTGGCCGGCCTCGTCTTCGGTTTCGAGGCCGTCGGTCGGGGAGTCATTGCCGCCGGTATCATCGCGGCCATGATAGGCGGCGGAGGGCTGTGCATGGCGCTCTATGTCCTCCACGCCCGGCGCACTCCGCATCCCATCATTGATCTGGGGTTGCTGAAGATCCCGACCTTCGCCGCGGCGACCGCAGTCGGCGGCCTGTTCCGGATCGGCATCGGCGCTTTGCCATTTCTGCTGCCGATGCTGTTGCAACTGGTGTTTGGGCTCAGTCCATTTGCCTCGGGCATGCTCACCTTCACCAGCGCCGTTGGCGCGCTGACGATGAAGTTCACGGCCGGCCCGATTATCCGCCGGTTGCAATTCCGCCCCGTACTGATTGGCAACGGGGCCATCTGCGCGTTTATCATGGCGAGCTACGCGCTCTTCCGGCCCTCAACGCCATACGCCGTCATCGTTCTGACACTGTTGACGGGCGGGTTTTTCCGCTCGCTGCAGTTCACCGCGCTCAACGCGCTCGCGTACGCGGATATTCCGGTGAATTCGATGAGCGGTGCGAGCAGCCTCGCCAGCATGGCGCAGCAGTTGTTCCTGAGCCTTGGCGTGACGCTCGCCGCTTTCCTGCTGCACCTCAGTCTTGGGCACCGTGGCGTCGCGGCGCTCTCGACGCGCGATTTCACATCGGCCTTTGTGATCACCGGAGTCCTGGCCTTGCTCTCGGCGCTCCTGTTCCTGCTGTTGAAACCGGATGCGGGCGAGGAAGTGAGCCGGCGCGAGTCACCTGCTGCGATCTCACGCATGGTCGAGCCCGCCCTGCAAGCGGACTGAAGCATCCTCTTTGATCGCGGTTCCATTTTTCACGCGGCCGACGCGTCTCGCTTGAACGGGCCATGCGGACGCTGTGGCCCTGGATGTCCTAGACCGGCGCGAGCAGGCGGGCCAGCAGCGGCGTCGCCGGATTGGCCGCGATCTCCGGCCACGATCCTTCCTGAACTATCCGGCCTGACTCGATCACTGACGCGCGGGCACACAGCCGCGCGAGGATCTCCGCGCGGTGATCGACTGCGATCAGGGTGAATCCCAGGCTGCGATGCCATTCCAGGAGCGCGTCGATAAGCTCGCTCATCGTGGGGCGGTCGAGCGCCGTGAACGGCTCATCGAGCAGCACCAGCGGTGGCCGCCGCGCCAGCATCCGCGCCAGCGCCACGCGTCGCGCCTGGCCTCCCGAAATCAAGCGTGCCTGCTGGTCCCATATCGGTCCAAGGCCGAGCCGATGCTTCAGTTCTTCGACCCATCGCGACGCGGCTTCGCGCTCATGATTGCGCAGACCGAAGCAGACATTTTCGGCGACAGTGAGATGCGGGAAGAGCGAATCGCTCTGCGTCAGATACGCGATCGCGCGGCGATAGAGCGGCGCGTTCGGCGGGAACAGAACCGCGCCGCCCAACCGAATCTCGCCGGCATCGGGAGTTTCCAGGCCCGCCAGACACGACAGCACCGTGCTCTTGCCCGCCCCGGAAGCGCCGAACAGTCCCAGCCGTTCTCCGCGATCGAGCCTAATCGCGACGTCGACGACGAAGGCTGGGCGCGCCTTCACCACATGGGCTTCAAGCATGATCCGCGCGTCTCTGCGCGAGTAGCTGGAGCAACCAGGGGATCGGCAGCGCCGTGAGCAGGAAGATTACCAGCAGCGGCATCACCGCCGGCATTCCGGCGTCCTGCAGGTTCACCCAAATCTGCACCGGCATCCCGGCCGGATAGTAGGCGGTAACGATTACTGCGCCGAATTCGCCGAGCGCGCGAACCCATGCGAGGCTGAGCGCGGCGGCGAGGCCGAGCCGCGCCAGCGGAAACGTAATCCGCCGAAACACCTCGGAAGGCCTGAGCCCCAGCAGCGCGGCGATGACTTCGAGATCGCGTGGAACTGCCGCGAGCGCCGCGCGCGCCACCACGATGTAGTAGCCGATACTGACGTAGACTTGCGTCCCCACGAACGCGATTGCGCTGTTGCTGGTCGGGACGCCGATTCGCAGCAGCCACGATCCCACGGTAGTCGTCGGCCCGAAGGCGAGCGACAACATGATACCCAACGCGAGCGGCGGCATCAGGACCGAGACCAGCACTGCGGCCTCCCATACGATCCGATCGGAGCCCCGATGGTGCGCCAGATGCCACGCGACCGGCGTTCCCAATAGAACATCGAGCACGATAGCTATTCCAGTGAGTACTAAAGAGACCCTGACCGCCGAGGCGGTCGAGCCGGCGATCTCGCCGTCCCATTGCCATCCGCCGACCGGCGCGAGCAGGCCGGCCAGCGGATAGAGCAGTGCCGCGATGAAAACGAGCATTCCCAGACGGCCCCACCAGACGGATCGCACAGATGCGTAGTTAGGCTGTTTGTGCGGAGACTTTCAACTCCCGCTAGGGAGTCAGAGGGAGCGCGTCGCCGGGGTCGTCGTAGTGATTGGCCGAAAATATCCCGCGCGCCTCGGGACCGGACAACCAGTCGACGAAGCGTTTTGCGAGCGCAGAGTGAGGCGCATCCTTCAGGACCGTTGCGTAAAACACCAGCGGCGAGGGATGGAGCAACTTGCCGTTCAAGGTCACGGCGGCGCGCTTGTACTGCGGCTCCATCGCGGCGTCGCCGAGGTCGATCTCCTTGGGCAGCGACACGAACGGCAAACCCAGTGCACTGGGTTGGGTCTTGTATGCCGAGCTTGCGTCGAGTTGTCCCGCTTGCAGGCGCGCCATCACTTCGGGCTCCTGGAAAATCTGCGCCGGATTTATCTGTGGTCCGAGGATCTTCTCCGCCAGGTCCGGCTGGCGATAGTAAGTCGCGGCGAGTTGCATCGCGAAGATGATATTCAGTCCCTGCGGGTCGGTATTCGGATCGGTGCGCCCGAAGCGCAATCCGGGCATTTCGAGAATCTGCCACCAGGGCTTCGCGTTCGGCCGATCGGCCTGGGCGAACAGCGGCGCGAAACGGCTGCTTGGACTGTATGCGATTACCATCGCGGTGCGGGCGACGGGAATCGCCTGGTCTGCTTTACCCGCCTTCAGGACGATACGGATCGGACCCGGCGTGACCGCGATGAAAACGTCGGGCCGGATGCTCCCGGCGACGATCAGGTTCGCGAGTCCGGTCGAACCTTGAGCGCGTCCGCGCAACTCGGCGCCGAGCGACTTCGCGACCGCGCCACGCATCGCGCCGTCCATCATCGAACCCATCGAGCCGGCGTATGCGACCTCCAGCGGGGTCAGAGAATCCGCACCGGCGGCGCGAGAGAGCGACGCGATCGCGATACCGATCGCGAGCGCAGTCACACCAACGGTCGCTCGGCGATCCGGCCTCATGTTCTCGCCAATCGGAGCGGTCAGAACGGAAGCCTGGCCGAGAGCACCCAGTTATTGTGATACTTGGCGAATTTCGTCACCGCAACCTGCATTCCGGCTCCGATCGTGGCCCCAAGCCGGTCCAGCAGTGGGAACCGGCCAAGCACAACTCCGGGAGTGAGGTACACCTGGTTCTTGCCGGTGTGCTCACCGTCGGGGTACCAGGTGTAGTTCACCTCGAATTCCGGCCACACGACTTTGGCGATGCGATATTGAAAGGCCGTATTGTAAGTCAGCGGCATCCCGAGCCGGTCGAGCCCGCCGTCGGGGAACGCGACGCCCACGGTGCTCTGGAAGTCGAAATCGCCCCATCCCTTGCCGAACGCGATCGTCGGAGTGTACATCGCGTGCCCCTCGCTATTGCCATCGTTGCCGGTCGGCGCCGAGAAACCCATGAAGAGCGTGAGGATGTAGTTTCCGTTCTCCTCGTTGGCCGAGAGCAGGCGATACTTCACCAGCGCCGTCCAGTCGCCGAAGCTGTCCGAGCCGCGCCCCTTGACGCCCGCCTTGCCCTGGCGCTTCAAACGCGGAATAAGCAGGGACCCCGAGGATCACTTCCACCGTGTCCCACGGAATCAACTCGAGTCCCTTGCCGCCGCCGAAATTGATCGTCGATGCGCCGTGCTGCATCGCCTCGAAGAACTGGTCGTAGCGGAATTCCTGCTCCAGGCGCGGCGTCACGGTGACCAGCGGCGTGATCCAATGAGGCTGCTCGGCCTTGGCCGCGTCGGAGCGCACGAACCAGTTGGCGAAGTAGTCCTGGATCGAGGACATCAGGGAGTAGCCGGCGCTCGCCCCAGCGTCGTCCGCGCGGCATCGCGGGGCGGCTGCGAGCGTGAGCACGATAGCGCCGGCAACGATCGCGGCGCCGCGAGACCATTTGGATGACGGATGGTGATTTTCATGATAAGGTTTTATGCCATTGTACAGGACACATGACAAGTATCATGGCGAACATTCGTGAATCCCGAATCGCGCGCGGGCTGACGCAGAGCGAGCTGGCGCGCCGCGCCGGCATCTCGCGCCAGGCGCTCAGCGCGGTCGAGGCGGGCGCTTACCAGCCCAGCGTGCGGTCGCGCTCAGCCTCGCGCGCGAGCTCGGCACGACGGTCGAGTCGCTGTTCGCGCAGCCCGATGGCGAGGTCTGCCGGCGTATCGAAGCGCGATGGACGACGGAAGCGCCGGCGCCGTCTTCCGGCGTCGTGCTCGGCCGCGTCGGCGGGCGGGTGGTGGCCGTGCCGCAGCCGGCGGCCGGTCTTTCGCTGGCGCCGCGGTCGGGACTGGTCGAACGCGCCGGCCGGATGCGCGCCCGGATCTCCACCCTTCGATCGCCGGACGAGATCGATTCGACCTTGTTGATCGCGGGATGCGATCCGGCGGTCGCGATACTCGCCGACTGGCTGGCGCGGCGGCGTTCGCCGATACGCGCGGTCGGGCTGCGATGCTCGAGCAGCCGGGCGCTTGCCGCGATGCTCGAAGGGCGCGCGCACGCCGCGGGCGTACATCTCAAGGATCGCAGGAGCGGCGAATACAACCTTGCTCGCGGTGCGCCGCGCGCTCGGGCATCGCCCCGCGATGCTGGTGAATTTCGCGCGCTGGGAACTCGGACTTGCCACCGCGCCCGGCAATCGGCTTGAAATTCGCGGCTTCGCCGACCTCGGCCGGGCCGGACTGCGGATCGCGAATCGCGAGCGCGGTTCCGGTGCGCGCTCGGTGCTCGACGACGCGATCGCCGAGCTCGGCTTGCGCGCCGATCGCATCTCCGGTTACGAATATGAGTTGAGCGGGCATCTCGAAATCGCCGCGGCGATCGCGGCCGGGCAGGCCGATACCGGGGTGACGATTCGGGTCGCCGCGCAAGCCTACGGATTGGGATTCGTCGCGCTCAGGGAAGAACGTTACGACATGGTCATTCCGGGTTCCGAGGCCGATTCGCCGGTGGTCAAGGCGATGCTCGACGCACTCAACTCGCGCCGGTTCGCGCGCGAGGTCAACCAGTTCTGCGCGTACGATACTGATCAGATGGGCCGTGTGGCCGGCCGCCTGAATTGACGAGTCCTTATCCGAGTCCTGACTCGAGTTTTTGCCAATGAGCGGTCTTCAGTTCGAAGGCACGATGGACGCGCCGGATTTTCCGGCCGGTCTCGAATGGCTCAACACGCCCGCGCCGCTGTCGCTCGATCAATTGCACGGCAAAGTGGTCCTGCTCGATTTCTGGACCTACTGCTGCATCAACTGCATGCACATCATTCCCGATCTCAAACGGCTCGAAGCGAAGTACGCCCGCGAGCTGGTGGTCGATCGGCGTCCATTCGGCCAAGTTCGACAACGAGCGCGACACCGACAACATTCGCGCCGCGATCGCCCGCTACGAGATCGAGCATCCGGTCATCAATGACGGCGGCTTCGAGGTCTGGCGAAGCTACGGCGTGCGCTCGTGGCCCACGCTGGTGCTGATCAACCCCGTGGGCCGCGTGATTGGCGTTCACTCGGGCGAGGGCATCTACGACCTGTTCGATACCGCGATCGGCGAGACCGTCGCGTACTTCGATCGGAAGGGACAAATCGACCGCGCGCCGCTGAAGCTCGATCTCGAGCGCGACCACCGGCCGCCGATGCTACTTTCCTTTCCGGGAAAGATCGCGGCCGGCGAGAAGAGCGGAACAATCGTCTTCAGCGATTCGAATCACAACCGAATCGTCATCGCCGGACTCGACGGAGAGATCAAAGATGTAGTCGGAGACGGTTCTGTCGGGCTTCAGGATGGGCCCTTCGAGTCGGCGCGCTTCTTCCGCCCGCAAGGCGTGTTCCTCGACGAAGCCGGCCGGCGCGATCTACGTCGCCGACACCGAGAATCACGCGATCCGGCGGATCGATCTGAGCCTGCGCGTGGTGACCACGCTATGCGGTGACGGTCAGCAGGCGTCCGCGCCCGGCCGCGAGGGCAAGGGCGTGCGGCTCAACAGCCCGTGGGACCTGATTCGGGCCGGCGACCTGCTTTATATCGCGATGGCGGGGCCGCATCAGCTCTGGACGCTTCGACCTGGCGACCTCAGAGGCGCGGGTTTACGCGGGCTCGGGCCGCGAGGACATCGTCGACGGGCCGCTGAAGTCGTGCGCGCTCGCTCAGCCCAGCGGAATCACGACCGACGGCGCGCGCCTTTACTTCGCCGACAGCGAGGTCAGCGCGATACGCTCGGCAGACCTGGAACCGGCCGGCAGGGTGGAGACTCTGATTGGACGCGGGCTATTCGAGTTCGGCGACATCGACGGGCCGCGATCGAATCGCCCGCTTGCAGCATTGTATCGGAGTCCACTACCACGACGGCGCTCTATATGTTGCCGATACCTATAACCACAAGATCAGGCGCTTCGATCTGAAGACCGCCGAACTGACGACGCTCGCCGGAAGCGGCGTGCGCGGATGGAAGGACGGCGACGCGGCGAGCGCGCAGCTCAACGAGCCGAACGGACTTTGCTTCGTGGACGGCCGGTTCTTTATCGCGGATACCAACAACAATCTCATTCGGATCTTCGATCCGAAGTCCAATCGGCTCTCGACATTGAAATTGACGCATCAGGAGCGGCTGAATCGATCGCGGAGTGCCGAGGCGGCCGCCAATATCATTCGAGCGGAACCGCAAACCCGGCTGGAGCCGCAAATCGTATCGATGCGCGCTACGCAGTTGCTAATCGAAATAGAATTGCCGGACGGGAACGCATCTCAACGCCGACGCGCCCTCGCGGATTCGCGTCTCGAGCGATGATCCGCGCGTGGCGCAGATCGAGGCTCCGCAACCCGGAAGTGAAGGACCCTCTGATCGCGATTCCGATCAGGCTGAATCCCGGCGAGACCACCGTCCGGGCCGAGCTGTCCTTATACTACTGCCGCGACGGCGCAGAGGCGCTCTGCTTTTTCCGCGAGGAACGGCTGGAGATTCCTCTGCGCGTCGCGCCCGACGGACCGGCAGTCCTCAAGATCGCCCATCGAATCGCCGCCTGAGCCGCAGGCCGGCTCTTTTCTCTCACACCGGGACTGTCGCGAGCGCGATCGTCAGCACGCTGGCGAGCGCAACGACGCTCGGACCCTCATTTGACCTCTGACATCCGAGGACAATAACGTGCGTCGCTAGACCTGATTACCAAGGAACGAATTTCAAGTGTCGGCGGCCGTGCCGCGGCGATCGTGGATGGTTTGTCTCGCGACCGTCGCGCGCCGCCCTAAATCTGGCGCGTTGAGCCGATGCGCCATCCGAATTTTGGCCTGAAAAAGCCTGCATCAGCCGGGGCAACTTCGACCCTTGACATTCAACGCCGGTGTTTGATAGCGGTTCACAAAGTAGGTGCGCGCTTCTCCGACGCGCGCCTCAAAAGGGAGGAACCTAAAGTGAAGCGAGTCTTGTTGTCGGCCTTGACGGCGGCGATATTCGCGCCGTCTCTCGCGATAGCGCAGAGCACCAACGCGTATGCGTTCCGGGGTCAATTCACCGTCGGGGCGGCGGTGCCAGCGGCACAGCAGGACGCAGCATACAAGTTTGGCTTCGCCAACCTCTCCAACTTCTACGCGACCTTAGCAACGGACACCCAATCGGCAAAAACCTGCCCGGACCTCTCCCCGTCAGGCGTGGCGTTCTTTAAGAACTACGACGCCATCCTTAAGGGGCTAACGAGCTCACCTGGAGATACCACCTTCGTCGCCGGTTCTGTCACAGCACCCGTCCTGAGCAGTGGTCCCGTCACAGGAATGGCTGTTTTTGGCGGTTTCTCACTCACCGCCGGCTCGAAGAACACCGCAGTTCTCGACACCACCAACATGGTCACCGGGGCTCTGAATCTGCGGCGGCAATGCGTCCGGCGTCAGTGGTCCTGGGACTTGCGGCAGCACCTACAACTGCGTCAACGCGAGTTTGAACCCCAATGATCCGGACAGCTTGACCAACTGCGGTAGACTGGGCTGGTTTCTTTGCACCGGAAACCCCAAAACTGATGCACCTTGTTGTAGAATCACCAAGATGCACAACAGTTGCTTCATGGTCGTCGCCTCCCCATTCTGCCGGCCCGCTGTGTAATACCGCCGGTGAGACCTTTGCCGACTGCTGCCATGACCCTAAGCTGGCTTTATTCATCTCCACGTTCGACGTGGCGAACGATGGAAGTGGCCCGTCTTATATCAGCACCATAGCCTCGCAGGGTCTGGGTGGCTACGCGGAAGCGTACCTGCAGCCCGCGGCATCGCCGACCGCGGCCGCGAGCCTGAGCGCACGATAGAGGGAGGCACGCGCGCAATCGTGATATCAGTCTGGGCGTTAGGGCGTACAAAAGCGCCCGCGCACTCCGAAAGCCCACGCCATCACCGAAGCAACGGAGCGCGGCCGTGGCGCGCATGAGCTGTCGAGTTCAACCCCACTCGCAGCTAAAGCCGGCACGCGCTCCCGGTTCGTTGCACCAAGGCGGCCGTGCGCGCGGTGCACACCAAACATCCTTTCGCCGACTTATGTGACTAAGTGCTAGCCCGCGGCCTCGCCCTCGAGCCGAAAGCCGATCCTGACCGTCACCTGGAAGGTCACCTTCGCGTTCTCGCCGATCGAACCGCGAATGTCGCCGACCTCAAACCAATCGAGATTGCGCAGCGTCTCGCTGGCCTTCTTGACCGCGTTGCGAACGGCCTTCTGCACGCTGTCGTCCGAGACGCCGACAACTTCGATCACCTTGTAGCTCTTGTCCGGCATGATCTTACCTCCCAATCTCACTTGCGATTGTCTGCATTCGGGTTGATCGTATCGGGAAACTGCACGGCGAAGACCGCAGGATCCTCGACCGTCCTCAAATCGAGCTGAAACGCGTCGTCCTTTATCCTGCCGATGATCGGCGGCCGCGCGCGGCGAAACAGCGCGGCGATTGCGTCGGGCGATAGCTCACTGTGAGTCACGCTCAGCGCCCGCGTCTCCAGCTCGGCGGCCGGGAGCGAGCCCGAACCGACCTGCGAAGTCGACGCGACGACCTCGATCCGGAATCCGCCGCCCAGCCGCTCAGCCAGGATAGCCTGCGCCGTGATCGCTTCCGCCTCGAGCTCCTTCACCGAGCGCCGCAGATGCCGCAGCGTGGGTATCGCGACATCGATCGTGCTCGAGCGCAGGTAAAGCCGCAGAGTCGCCGACAGGGCCGCGAGCGTCAGCTTGTCGCATCGCAGCGCACGCTTGAGCGGATTTTCCCTGAGCTTTGCGATCACTTCGCGCGTGCCGGCGATCAACCCGGCCTGGGGACCGCCCAGCAGCTTGTCGCCCGAAAAGGTGACCAGCCCGGCGCCCGCGGCGATTCTTTCCGACACGATCGGCTCGCGCGGCAATCCGAATTCGCTCAGGTCGATCAGCGCTCCCGATCCGAGATCTTCCATCACTGCGACGCCGTGGACGCGGCCGATCTCGACCAACTCCGCGAGCGCGACCTCGGCGGTGAATCCCGTCACGCGGTAATTGGAGGGATGAACCTTGAGCAGCAGGGCGGTGTCGGGCCCGATCGCGTTGACGTAGTCGCGCGGATGGGTCCGGTTGGTCGTCCCGACCTCGCGCAGGCGCGCGCCGCTGCGCGCCATAAGCTCGGGCAAGCGGAACGACCCGCCGATTTCGATCAATTCGCCGCGCGAGACGATCACTTCGCGCCCGTTGGCGAGCGAGTTCAGCGCGAGCAGCACCGCGGCGGCGTTGTTGTTGACGACGGTCGCGGCTTCCGCGCCGGTCAGCGCGCAAATCTCGGCTTCGACCAGCGCGTCGCGGTCGCCGCGGATTCCGTTTGCCAGATCGTATTCGAGATTCGTCGCCGAGCGCGCGGCCTGCTCGACCGCTTCGATCGCCGCCTCGGCCAGCAGGGCGCGGCCCAAATTGGTGTGGAGCACGACGCCGGTGGCGTTGACGACCGGTTTGAGCTGCGGTTCATCCGATGCGATCGCGCGCTCCGCCGCTCGCAGGATCTCCTCGACTATCGCGCCGCGCGATTGGGGGACGCGCGAGCCGCCGGCGCCGATCGTCGCGCGGATTTCCGCCAGCGCCCGCTGGAGCATCAGCTTCACGTAGGGTCGCGCGAGCGCGGCCAGAGCCGGAGCCTGCGCGGCCGCGCGGAGACATTCGTCGATAGCGGGCAGTCCGCGCAGCAGGTCGGTACGATCGTCTCGGCGATCTTCCGCGCCGTCGCTGCGCGGCCGTGCCGCGCGACGTTTGTTGGGGTTGGCGGCCACGTCGCTCCGATTATCGCCGATAATCGAGGCGCCGCGCCATCGCGCGCGCGGCGCTTTCGATCGGGCAGCTACGCGTCCAGCGCGTCATGGCGGGACTGCTCGGCGGCGATCGTTCCGATCTTCGTCAGTAGAACGCATCCGCACCCCAGAGCGACCAGGCCGCAGATGAATACCGCGACCCGGGGACTCGACGTGCTGGCCGATGAACCCGACTTCGAGGCTGCCCAGCGGCGCCATCCCGATAAACGACAGCGTGAAGATGCTCATCACGCGGCCGCGAAGCTCGTCCGAGACGAAAAGTTGCAGCAGAGTGTTGGTGGTGGCCATGTAATTCATCAGGCCCGCGCCCACGAAAAGCTGGGCCACCATCGAAAGCGCCATCCATCGTGAGAGTCCGAACGTCATTACCGCGGCCGCCATGCAGAAAATTCCGAAGACCAGGTTCTGGCGCAGCCGCTTCGATTCGCCGGCGCTCGACGCCATGATCAGCGCGCCGATTACCGCGCCGATCCCCTGCGAGGTCAGCAGAAACCCGTACCCGCGCGCGCCGCCGTGCAGCAGGTCGCGCGCGAAGACCGGAACCAGCACCGTGAACGGCACCGCGAAGCCGCTGTTAATCGCAACCAGCAAGAGCAGATAAAAGGTCGCGTCGTGATGCCGAACGTAGTTGAGTCCCTCGCGCACCCGGGCCAGCATCGCGGAGCCGAAGCTGGTTCGCGCGCGGCGCGGAAGATCCATCGCGAACAGGCTCCAGATCACGGCGAGAAAGCTCAGTCCGTTGACGAAGAAGCATCCGCTCTCGCCGACTTCGGCCAGCAGCAGTCCCGCGACCGCCGGACCGATCGCGCGTGCGCCGTTGAACATCATCGAGTTCAGCGCGATCGCGTTGGGCAGGTCTTCCCGCCCGACCATCTCGACCACGAACGATTGCCGCCCCGGCATGTCGAACGAACTCACCAGCCCGTTGAGCGCCGCCAGTACGATCACGTACTCGACGCGGACCACATGCCACCAAGTCAGGCCTGCCAGCGTGAACGCGCTGAGCATCAGGACCGTCTGCGTGGCGATTATCAGCCGGCGCCGATCGACGTGATCGATCACCACGCCGGCGAACAGCCCGGTCAGAAGAATCGGCGTGTAACTCGCGAACGACACCACGCCCAGCATGAACGGCGAGTTCGTGAGCCTGAGCACCAGCCACGCCTGCGCCACGGTCTGCATCCAGGTGCCGATCAGCGAGATCAACTGGCCCGAGAAATACAGGCGATAATTGCGATGGCCCAGCGCGCGAAACGCCGCGAGGCGTCCGGCTGCGGCGCTTTCCTCCGCCAGCTCCAGTGCGGCGGATTCGACTTCGGCGGGGTCGGGAATCGCCGCGCCGGCTGTCAGAGGTGGCTTCATCGTGAGGAACTTCCAACTTTGGCAGACCATGCGCCGCGGTGCGAACGCTTGCCGCAAATCGCGGGCTTTGCGAAGCTTCGCTCGTGATACCGAACCGATTGGAGCTTCGATGGCGCGACGGCTCGGGCGCCGCGCAGGGTTTCGATTTACCGATCGCGCCCGGCGCGACGCGAGCATCGGCGCGGCACGACGCTCTGGAAGTTGCGCTGCGAATCGAGCCGGCCGGCGATGAGACTATCGTGCGCGCCACCCTGGCCAATCGCGGCGATGCGACGATTTCGCTCGACTCGGCGATTTTCCACGTTGCGACCGGAATCTCCTCCGATCGGCCGGCGCGATTTTTCAAGCACGGCTACCAGTCGTGGAGCGATTCACGTCCGGCTCGCGTCGGCGCCGATCGGCCTCACTATCGCGACCAGATGCCCGAGCTGCTCCGGCTGTGCCATCAGAGCGAAACTGTGCGGCCGCCCGAATTCCCCGAGGCCGCGACCTCCGAGCTGTTTACGATTGTCGAAAGCGACGGCATCGGCGAGCGCATGCTGGCCGGATTTATCGGCGGGGCTTCGCAGCTCACCGCGATAACGGTCGCGACCCCGGCTGAAATCAGCGCGCGCGCGATGCTCGACGGCGCCACGCTCGCGCCCGGCGCGGAGTGCGAGATCGAGCCGCTGATGCTGGTGCGCGCGGAGCAGCCGGCCGCGCGCCTGGCGGCGCGATGGGCGGCGAAGACCGGAGGCGCGATGAACGCTCGCGTCGGCGCGCCATACCAGCGCGGATGGTGCTCCTGGTACCACTACTTTCACGCGATCACCGAAGAGGCATTCCGCGCCAACTTGCGAGCACTGGCGGCGGCGCGCGCGGAGTTCCCGATCGAAGTCGTGCAGCTTGACGACGGCTTCCAGTCGGCGCTCGGCGACTGGGACACGACCAACGCAAAATTCCCCAGCGGGCTGAAGCGGCTGGCGGACGAGATTCGCGCCGCCGGTTTCGAAGCCGGAATCTGGACCGCGCCGTTTCTCGCCGCGCGCGACTCGCAAATCATGAACGCGCATCCCGATTGGTTCCTCCGCGACCCCGGCGGCGAGCCGCTCAAGGCCGGCTACAACACCAACTGGACCGCCGATCGGGACGGCTTTGCCTACGCGCTCGATCCCACCCATCCCGCTGTCAGCGCGCATCTCTCGCGGCTGTTCGCCAGGCTGGTCGGCGAGTTTGGCTATTCGTATCTGAAACTCGACTTTTTGTATGCCGCAGCCGCGCAGGGAGCGCGCCACGACCCGGGCCAGACGCGCGCGCAGGCGCTACGCCGCGGACTGGAAGCAATCCGGGCGGGCGCCGGCGAACGGACCTTCATCCTGGGATGCGGATGTCCGCTCGGGCCGGCGATCGGAATCGTCGACGGGATGCGTATCGGCGAGGACGTCTCTCCGGGCTGGAAGACCGGAACCCGCCAGGCGATCGACGCGATGGTCGCGCGCAGCTTTATGCATCGGCGGCTGTGGCTCAACGATCCGGACTGCCTGATGCTGCGCCAACGCGAAACCAGCCTTAACACGAACGAGCGCGGCGCGCTGGCCGCGGCGATCGCGGTAAGCGGCGGGATGCTCCTGCTGTCCGACGACATGAGCCTGCTCGGCCCGGCCGAGGCCGCGCTCTTCCGATCGGTGGCTCAGCTCGGCGCCGAAGTCGATGGCGGCTCCGCCGGCGGTCCCGCGCTGCCGCTCGACCTACCGGCTCTGCCGCTAAATCTAATGGAACAGGGGCCGATTCGCGTGCTGAAAAAGGAGCTGCCCGGTTACGCGCTCGCGATGATCCTGAATCGCGGCGATGAGGCCGAGCGGGTTACGATTCAGGATCCCGACTTGGAGGACGGTGACGTGCGAATCGTTGCGCTCGAAGGCGCCGAAGACGACGCGCCCGCCTCGATCGGGCTCGCGCCGCATAGCGCCGCCATCGTTCGAATGCGCCGCTGAGGCCGACTCGCGCGCGATTGCCCGCAAAAGCGGAGCGGACCTAAACTTGAGACGGAGGCGTATCCGATGGCCGAGCCGAATCTGCTGATTCACGAAGAAGAGGGTCTGGTCACGATCACGATGAACCGGCCCGAAAAGCGCAACCCGCTCTCATCCGAGATGATGGGCGATCTGATCGCGGCGCTCCGCCGGGTCGGCGAGCGGCGCGACGTGCGCGCGGTGATTATCGCCGGCGCAGGTCCTGCCTTCAGCGCCGGTCATGACTTGAGCGAGCTGATCGGCCGCGACGTCGGCTTCTACCGCCACGTCTTCGATCGATGCGCCGACTTGATGCAGACCGTGCAGGCGATTCCGCAGCCGGTGATCGCGCGGGTGCATGGAATCGCCACGGCCGCCGGATGCCAGCTCGCGGCGACCTGCGACCTGGTCGTCGCGGCCGAGAGCGCGAAATTCGCCACGCCCGGCGTGCGGATCGGGCTCTTCTGCTCGACCCCGATGGTCGCGCTGACGCGCGCGATCGGGCGCAAGCATGCGATGGAGATGCTGCTGACGGGCGCGCCGATCGACGCGCGCACCGCCGCGCAATGGGGCCTCGTCAACCGGGTCGTGCCCGACGCCGATCTGATCGCCGAAACGCGCAAGCTCGCGATGCAGATCGTCGAGGCCAGCTCGCTGACCGTCGCGATCGGCAAGCAGGCATTCTACGCGCAGATCGATCTCGATCAGCGCAAGGCCTACGACTACACCAAGGAAGTGATGAGCCTCAACGCGATGGCGGCCGACGCGCAGGAAGGAATCGGCGCATTCCTGGAAAAGCGCAAACCCACGTGGTGCGGCAAGTAGGCCGCCGTCGGCTTCGATCCCCAAAGCCGGGGCGCCTTGCCGTGCGGTTGCCTTGCTGTATGCCAATGTATACAGGACAATACCGATATGTCTGAAGTTATGACGATCCGGGTTGACCGTAAGACGCGGAGCGGGCTTGAGAAGCTCGCCAAGGCGATGGATCGTACCAAGTCCTACCTTGCGGCCGAGGCGATCCGCACCTATCTCGATCTGAATGCATGGCAGGTTGGGGAGATTAAAGCCGCACTCAAAGAGGCAGACGCCGGAGATTTCGCGAGCGAGGGAGCAGTCCGGGCGGTGATGAGGAAGTGGAGGCGCGGTGCAGGTTAGGTGGCTCAGGCGTGCGCTTGAGAACCTCGATGAAGAGGCCGAATACATCGCGCGTGACGATCCCGAGGCCGCGGCGCGAACACTGGAACGCATCGTGACGAGCGTTGAGAGACTTGGCACCCATCCGTCCCTGGGACGGCGCGGACGGGTGCTCGGCACGCGCGAGCTGATGATCAGCGGCACCCCGTACCTTGTTCCCTATCGCGTGCGTGGCGACACGGTTCAAATTCTCCGGGTGTTCCACGGCGCCAGAAAATGGCCCGCGGAGTTCTGAGTGACCATGATTCAGAGGCGTCCGCCGATGTCATCCTGAGCGAGCGGTTGCCGCGAGTCGAAGGAACCCGGACTTACCGGTCACGGGCGACGAATGCCAAAGCAGAGCTGCAGCGTCGAGACGCTTCGCCGGATCGCGCTTTCGATGCCGGGGGTCGAGGAAGGAACATCCTACGGCACGCTCGCATTTCGGGTCGGCGGAAAACTGCTCGCGCGCCTCTACCAGGACGGCAAGTCGGTAGTAGTAAGGGTAGACTTCGGCGAACGCGAAATCCTGATGGAAGGCGAACCCGACACTTTCTACATAACCGAGCACTATCGCAACTACCCAATGATGCTCGCCCGCCTAGCCACCCTGCATCCCGACGAACTGAGACGGCTGCTCACTCAGACGTGGCAAAAACAGGCCCCCAAACGCATCGCGAAGCAAACTGGGCCACCCTCGCGTCGAAGCGGATCCGTTTGACCACCGCGTTCCCGCTTTTCGCGAGCAGGTCTGATTTCGCTTAGCCATTTTACGTCCAGGGGCTAACTCCAACGAGTTGAGCCGACATAAGAGCGGTGGTCTCGCCGCTCCTTCGATCCGGAACCTCAAACGAACAGACAGGTCACCAATTCGGAAGCGGACCAAGTTTTGAGCAATTAAGGATCAGGTTTTGAGAAGGGACGACCAGGCCGTTACTCAATTCCGACAACGAAAAGGGTCATCAGCGAACAAACACGGCCGTAGGTCTTCAGTCTGCTGGCCGCGCCAATGCAACTATCCACTCTCAACAGACGCTCTTGCCTACCGGGGCGAGACACCTAGCAGAACAAACGCACTCTTCAGGCTCTTTCGCAAAACCTCGTTCGTTGAACAAATCTGCTCATCCGGGACATCCAAGTAATTCGACGCACCCCTCACCGCCACGTACTCCAGATTCGAGTTCCCGAGAACACGGCAGAAATGGTAGAACTGCGCAGTTTCCATCTCGACTAGTTTCGCGTGATTCCAAAGCGACAAGACGGACCTTCTCAGACGCGCGTCGGAGGTTCGAAGCTTGCGAGAGCCCTTGCCCTTGGAGAATCCGTAATAGTAGTCGGTGGATACGGTCGATGTTTTTTCAAGCCCCGCCTCGCGCATCCTCGTACCTGAGAACCGCGGTCGAAGCGGCAACATCCTGTCCGGTAGGTCCACGGCGGCGCCACCCAGAAACGCCTTGTCCACGACGTAAACCTGCCGCAAGACAACATCGCGGCTCAGAACACCAGCCGTGCCGATCATGACTATTCTCGTGGGCAATCTCGTATCGAGCAGCTCGTAGATCAAAGGCTCAGGCATCCGGTGCCGATTCCCGACAAGACAAGGCTGAAGTTCCTGAATTTCCAGAATCGATAACATCTGTAATGGTGACGCCTGCTCGGGCGCGCAGTTGTCAACCTGCGCAGTGCCCGCAGCAACTCGTGCGCGTCTTCACCACAGCACAGAATGACGTTCGAACGTACGAATGAGTTGTCGATCCCCGTGTTAGGTCTATCTTTGTTTATCATAGCCTCGAACCCGACCAAATTGGACGGGAATGGGCGGAAACATAAGATCAGACTCCCGCATTCCGCTGGCCGGCTTTTGATCATCGTACAGCAACCTGCCACGGACGTATGCCTGCTCGACCATTCGTTCGTCGGCTCGAAAAACGAGGCGAGACAACAATGCGTCTGGGGTCTTCTGCGCCTCGTCTGACTGGCCGACTGGGCTAAGATGAGAAGTATTCAACACGACAAAATCGGCTTCTTTGCCCGGTTCGAGGCTCCCGATTAGCTCCTCTAGGCGCAGCGCTCTCGCACCACCAAGCGTCGCAAGGTAGAAGACCGTACTGGGCGAAACCTCACCGCCGGAGAACCCGGGGACGAAGCGGCGCGCATTGTGCACGTAGATGGCGGAGCGCATGACCTCAAACGGGCACAACGTGGGACCACCCGCGACGTTCGGAGCCGAGGCCAGCGCGCAGGCCCATGTTCATGAGGTCCCGGAGGGGCATCAATCCACTCTTTAGAAAAAGATTCGATGTCGGGCAGTGTGCGAGACAAGCGTCGGTTCGCCTGAGCAACTCGCGCTCTTCAGCGTCCAGGTAGATGGCGTGAGCGAGTAGAGTCTTGGGACCCAAAATGCCGAAGTTGGAGTATACGTCAGTGTAACTGCGCGCCTCGGGGAAAAGTTCTCTGACCGACTTCACCTCTGCGGCGTTCTCGGCAAGGTGGGTCTGAACTAAGCGTCGTGCTTGGCCAAATGGCCCGCAGTTTCCACAATTCCCGGCTGCAAGTGGGAGCAAATCGTGGAGTGAAAGCGTAGAGAAGCCTTCCGTTGTCCCGTCTTGCCACCTTTTGCATAGGCTTCGCGGCTTTCGGATGAATCGCCGTGCTTTCCGGAGGGCTCTGCACGTTTCGGTCCATCATCACCTTGCCGATGGACCGCCCGCAGACCCTCTCGGCGAGCCAATCCAAAGCAACGGCGTCGTCCTTCTGAACGCGCATATATGGCTCAGTAGTGATGCCGTGTGCCAGAAGGCGACGGAGAGCGGCCTGATCACGTTCGACGAATCTTTCGGCGCGGTGTTAGTCTATCCAGTCGACTGCGCCGAAAGCCGATGCGGGTCGAGGAAGACGAACACGGTACGATCGCCAGGCATCATCAGGTGGTCTGAAAGCGACAGGAAGTTGCGCCTCGCTTCTTAGATCGCTCGTAATGCTCCCACATCCTGCCGCCGACGGCATACCATGGCGCGTTCAAGAAGGTGCGTTCGTTCGAGGGGTAGTATCCGGCCACGAAACAGATTCGCTTTGTCCATTAGAGTGCTTCTTTCTGGTGCTAAGTCCGACGATTATGGATCACGTTATTACGCGTCTACAATGAAGCAACTTCAGCCAGGCCACCCAGCTAACCACGAGGACGGCAGCGTATATAGTGCCGACCGAGCAAACCCAATAAATGGACCAGCCCAACTTGTCGTGGGTCCACATCGAGAGGTAGAAGCTGGAAGTCGCAACCACACCAAGGTATAGGGCCCCGGTAAAGAAGCGGTAGAGCAAAGGGCCCCAATTGCCTGCACCCAGGGGATTGCCGTCCCACGTCGTGAGCCCTAATTTTGACACGTCCGTTCCGTTGAAAGCCTTCTTTCGAGTTCGCGCCATCGCCAACTGCTTGTGCAGCGGTTCGCATAAAACGCTGACGCGGTGAAAAGTAAAGAGCAGCGAACACGGCGGCAACGCTTATGAAGCAAAGGACGCCCAATCAACGATTGCGTTCATCTTTGGACCGACATCGGAGCCGAGACTGGGATCACAATCGTCGCACCTTCGTGAGCGATCGACGACGAAGGGCAAGACCGCTGATCAACACGCGAACCCGATCGACAGGCACAGGCGTTTTCATTCGCGCGATGTCCATGGCATCCCGCCTCTCTGCTGCACGAAGCTCTATACCAATTGGCTGGTCTGAATGCGACCAGCAGGGCCGAGCGGGAGCCGGCGAGGTGGGGCAGTCTCCCCTCGCACTCCCTTTGCTGTCATGGACAGCTTTGCTTAACTCACATGTTCCCTATGTCTCCGGCTCGTCAGACCCAGAAGCGAGGGCGGCCAACTTTGCGAAAAAATTCGGGAAGGTCTTTGAGACGCAGTTTGGATTGCGGATTCGCACGCCGTGGAGCTTCAGGCCGGTGATTGCGAAGCTCATCCCGATTCGATGGTCGTCCCAACTGTCGATGGTTGCCGGATGAAGCTGCGAGGGCTCGATCGCGATTCCGTCTTCGGTCTCGCGTACCTTCGCGCCGAGCTTTGCCAGCTCGGTTGCGATCGCGAGCAGCCGATCGCTCTCGTGATGGCGAATGAATCCGACGCCGCGAATCCTGGTTGGCGACGTGGCGAACGGCGCGATCGCGGCCAGCGTGGCCACCATATCGGGCATCGCGGCCATGTCCACATCGACGCCGGCCAAGCCGCGCTCGTTGCCGCGCACTTCGACCCCATCGGGACGCCATGCGACGCGCGCGCCCATCCGTTCGAGCACCTTGAGAAAACCGATGTCGCCTTGTATCGAGTCCGGACGCAGGGCGGCGATTCGCACCATGCCACCGCACAGCGCCGCGGCGGCAGCGAAGTAGCTCGCGCTGGAAGCGTCGGCCTCGACGGTGAAGTCGCGCACCTGATAGCGCTGGCCGCCGGAAACGATTATCTCGTCGCCTTCGACACTGCTGATAGCGCCGAAGCGATGCATGAGACCGAGCGTCATATCGATGAACGGGCGCGCGACTGCGCCGGTCACTTTCAGGCGCAGGCCCCTTTTCCAGAGCGGCGCCGGCATCAGCAGCGCGGAGACGAATTGCGAGGAAACCCCCGCGTCGATCCTGGCCGCGCCGCCCTCGAAGCCGGGCGGCGGCTCGATTACGACCGGCGGGCATCGATTGCCGCGCTCGCTTCGAGCTTTCACCCCGAGACTCGCGAGGGCGTCGAGCAACTCGCCGATCGGCCGCTCGCGCATCCGCGCGTTTCCGTCGAGCGTAAAACGCCCGCGCCCCAGAGTGAGGAAGCCCAGCAGAAACCGCATCGCGGTGCCCGCGTTGCCGACGAACAGGCCGGCGCTTGAAGCCGGAATTTCGCCCGCGCGTCCTTCGACCTCGATCCGGCCCTTGGCCTCATCGCTCTCGACCTTGAAGCCGAGCGCTCTGAGCGCCTCGACCATGTAGCG
This sequence comes from uncultured delta proteobacterium, assembly GCA_963749215.1. Taxonomy (GTDB): domain Bacteria; phylum Desulfobacterota; class Binatia; order Binatales; family Binataceae; genus CAVVMA01. The sequence goes on from CAVVMA010000013.1 coordinate 270,118, forward strand.
CGTGTCGTCGCTGAAGAGGGCGGACTCGATCGTAGAGCGGCCCGGCGCCATCGCGGCGAGAATCAGGGCGCGATTGGTGATGCTCTTGGAGCCGGGGACGCGGACGGTCGCGTCGATCGGCCGCTTGAGCGGGACAATTTCGATCTCGTCCACTTCCATCTTGTCCCGTCGATCTCGTGAGACGGCCTACGGGTCGAGCCGTTCCATCATGCGCGGGAACGGGATGGTTTCGCGGATGTGAGGCACGCCGCACAACCATCCGACCATCCGCTCGATTCCCATCCCGAATCCGGCGTGCGGTACCGAGCCATAGCGGCGCAGGTCGAGGTACCAGTTGAACGGTTCCAGCGGCAGTCCGTGCTCGCGGATCTTGCGCTCGAGCGTCGCGTAGTCGTCCTCGCGCTGTCCGCCGCCGATAATCTCGCCGACACCCTCGGGCGCGAGCATGTCGACGCATAACGCGACTTCGGGACGCTGCGGGTCGGCCTTCATGTAGAAAGCCTTGCACGCGACGGGATACCGATGAACCATCACGGGCCGATCGAACTCGCTCGACAGCGCGGTCTCCTCGTCGCCGCCAAGGTCGTCGCCCCATTTCACGGCGAGGCCCTTGGCCGCCAGCCGCGCGATCGCGTCGTCGTAAGTGATGCGGGGAAACGGCTTTATCACCTTCGCGAGCTTGCTCACGTCGCGTTCCAGCGCCTTGAGCTCCTCGCCACGGCGATCGAGCACTCGCGCCACGATATAGGCGACGAAGTCCTCGGCCAGTTGCATGTCCTCTTCGAGCGTGAAGAAAGCGACCTCCGGCTCGACCATCCAGAACTCGGTCAGATGGCGGCGGGTCTTGGATTTCTCGGCCCGAAAAGTCGGGCCGAAGCAGTAGACCTTGCCGAAGGCGAGTGCGCCGGCTTCCGCGTAGAGCTGTCCGCTCTGCGTCAGGTAGGCTTTGCGCTCGCCAAAGTAGTCGCACTCGAAAAGATTGGTCGTGCCCTCGCACGAGGTCGGAGTCAGGATCGGCGCGTCGAACAGGATGAAGCCGCGCTCGTGCAAGAAGTCGCGGCAGGCCGCTTCGACCTCGCTGCGCACGCGCAGGATCGCATGCTGGCGGCTGGAGCGGACCCAGAGGTGGCGATGGTCGAGCAGGAACGCTACGCCGTGCTCTTTGGGCGTGATCGGGTAGTCGTTTGACGGCGAGCAGACCTTCAGCGTCTTCAGCGACAGCTCGAATCCGCCCGGGGCGCGCTTGTCCTCGCGCACGACGCCGGTGACCTCGAGCGAAGTTTCCTGCCCGATATGATCGGCGGCCGCGAAACTCTCCGCGCCGATGTCCCCAACCGAGGCCACGCACTGGCATATTCCGCTGCCGTCGCGGACCAGAAGGAAGTGGACCTTGCCGCTCGAACGGCGGCTGTAGAGCCATCCGCGCAGCGTCACTTCCTCACCGGCGTGATGCGAGAGCTGGTCGATTTGAACCGAGGCCATGCGCCTATTTAATTCGGATCGGGCGGGCATGGCGAGCGCCGGCGCCCGGCCGGCTCGCAAGAAAGATCGGCGTGTCGCGGGCCGTATCGATGATGTAGAATTATGGCAGGCAGGGAAGGGGGAGCGGGTGGCGGGGCCGCATGCGGATGAACACTCTGGACTACGCGATCGTCGGCGCGACGGTATTCGGCGCGCTCTACGGGGTTTCGCGCGGCGTGCTGCGGATGGCGACGTCGGCGGCCTCGCTGGTGGTCGGCGTCTACTGCGCCGCACAGTATCATTCGGCGGGAGGCGCGATGGCCCAGCGGATATTGGGACCGTCGGCGGGATCAACGGTAGTCGCGGTGCTCGGCTATATCGCGGTTTTCGCGATCGTGTTCGCCGGTGTCGAAGCGGCCGGCAACATCCTCATCCGGTTGCTTCACATCGTACATATGAACTGGCTCGACCGGCTCAGCGGCGGGCTGGTCGGAGCCGCAGTCGCGTCCGTGATGGCGGGCTTCGGCGTGCTGCTGCTCACCGCATTCCTGCCACAGGATTCAAACCTGATGCGCGAATCGACACTGGCGCCGCAGGTGCTCGCCTACAACCAGGCGCTGACGGCCTATGTACCGGTAGAAATCCGCGACGCCTACGAGATCAGACGCGAGGAGCTGGTGCGCTTCTGGAGGGAGCATCCGATCGGGGCTGGATCGTTTGCCTCTCCCGCGCCCTCACCCGGCATGGCAACCAGGTAGCGTGCGGCGTACGGTCAGGCCAACGCGCTGTCGACGGCGCGCACCAGATGGCCCTTCGGCACGGCGCCGACGATCTGCTCCTTGACCTCGCCGCCCTTGATAATCAACAGGTTGGGAATGCCGCGCACGCCATAGCGGGCGGGAACTTCGGGATTGTCGTCGACGTTGATCTTAACGACCTTCAGCCGACCTGCGTATTCGCCGGCCAGTTCGTCGATAACCGGAGCGATCGCTTTGCATGGACCGCACCACGGCGCCCAGAAATCGATCAGCACAGGCTGCGCAGACTTGAGCACTTCCTGCTCGAAGTTGGCGTCGCTTACATGAACCACGTTGGCGCTGGCCATCGGTATTATTCTCCTCGCTCCTTGTCTCGGACTTGAAAGTAGGTACGACTCAGGCCGTAGTCAAGTTGCTGCGGCAGCGCCGCTCACATAACCATTGAAAGGATTGAACAAAATGAGGACCCTGCGGCCGACCGCGCTAATCCTGACGCTCGCGCTGGCGATTGTGACTGCCGCACCGGCAAGGTCTCGAGCCGATTCGACGCGGACTCCGGCCCCTGATTTCTCCGGCAAGGTATGGCTCAACTCCGGGCCGCTTCGCCTCTCCGATCTGCGCGGCAAAGTCGTGCTGGTCGATTTCTGGGAATACACCTGCATCAACTGCATCCGGACGTTCCCGGCCCTGCGCCGATGGAATTCGCTCTATGGGCCGCTGGGACTGGTGGTCATCGGGGTTCACACTCCGGAGTTCGCTTTCGCCAAGGATGACGGGCGCGTTCGCGAGGCCGTCAAACGCTTCGGCCTGACTTTTCCGATCGTGGTCGACAGCGACTACAAAATCTGGGACGCGTTTCACAACGAAGCCTGGCCCGCGAAGTACCTGATCGACAAGGACGGCAATATAGCCTACGTCCACCTCGGGGAGGGCCAGTACGTCGAGTTCGAAACCCAGATCCAGAAGCTTCTTACCGAAGCGAACCCGCATCTCGATTTCACCGGGCCGAAGTTCGCGACGCCCCAGGAGCCGCCCGAGCCGATCGCAGGCTGCGAGCAGGAAACGCCCGAGACCTATCTCGGTTTCGAGCGCGGAGACCACCTGGTCAACGCGGAGGGATACCACCGTCGCCAGCATGCGTCGTATACGGCCCCGGCGCACATACCACCCAACGGATACGCCCTGAACGGGCAGTGGCTTGCGTCCCCCGAATCGATCACGCATCCAGACGAAGCAGGCGGATCGGACGGTTCACTGACGCTCGTATACGAAGCCAAGTCGGTCTATCTGGTCGCAGGTTCCGAGGACGGAACTGCCAAGCCGATCGAGGTCACGCAAGACGGAAAGCCGGTGGCAAAAAACGCGACGGGCGTCGACCTGAAAACCGACGCGGAAGGCCGCACATCCGCCGCGCTGACCGGCAAGCGGATGTACTACCTAATCGATAATCCCGAATTCGGGCGGCACACGCTCAAGCTCACCGGGGCCGGCGCCCCGTTCTCGCTCTATTCGTTCACGTTCGGCAATAACTGCGAGAACGCCTTCGACCATCGATGAACGAAGCGGCGCGATCAGCGCAAGTTCGCGGCGTGGGCGGCGCCGCTCGGACGGTTCAGCAGCGAGCCCATCTTCGCGATCGTCTCTTCGGTCTCCCGCACCAGGTCGGCAAACACCTCGCCCGCGGGCTTTATCTCCTTGATCATTCCAGATCCCTGGCCCGCCGGCATGAAGACCCGCTGCGGGTCGGCGTGCGGCGCCGAGTAGTTCATGACTCCATTCTGCGACGAGAGCATGATTTGCTCCGGGAACGGCTTGATTTTCGACGGATCCTTCTCCCACTCCAGAGCGTAGGGCGTGCGGATACATCGCGCGGGCTTGCCGGTGTAGCATCGCGTGCGCATCGTGCTGTCGTCCCGTCCGTTGACGATCGCTTCCTTGTATTCGATCGCTGCCGCAGCCTCGGGCGTGGCGATAAAGCGCGTGCCGACCACCACGCCGAGCGCGCCAAGCGCGAGCGCCGCCGCGGCGCCGCGCCCGTCGACGATTCCGCCCGCGGCCAGCACCGGCAGCCTGACCGCGTCGATCACCTGCGGGACGAGCGACAGACCGCCGATCTCGCCGGTATGGCCGCCCGCTTCGGTGCCCTGCGCAACCACGACGTCGGCGCCGGCCTCCTGCGCCTTGAGGGCGTGATGGACCTTGCCGCACATCACGACCACTTTCATCCCATGCTCGTGCATCGTCTGGATAAATTCCGACGGCACTGCCAGCCCTGCCACGAAAATCTTTACCTTCTCCTCGATCAGAACCGGCATGTGCGGGCGCATCATGGAGGGTAGCGGCGCGAGCAAGTCGACCGCGAACGGCTTATCGGTGAGCTCGCGGGTCTTGCGGATTTCGGCGCGCAGTTGCTCCGGCCCGAGCGTGGCCGCGCCCATAACCCCGAGGCCGCCCGCGTTCGAGACCGCGGCGACCAGCTCGTGCATCGAAACTCCTCCCATCCCGGCGAGCAGAATCGGATACTTGATTCCGAAGTAATCGCAGATCGGCGTGTATAGCATCGAGGATCTCCCGCGGTGAGCCGCCGGCGGCCGACTGGCTCCCGCTCGACTCCGTATACTTTGCGCGCCTCCGCTGAATCAAGGCGCCATCTTACGGGTGTTAGGCTGGCACAGGGGTGCTGGGCGTAGCGCGTGGCTCAAGTTACACTTGAGCCGCGTGCCGCAATCCGCCGACATGGCCGTCGCAGGAGCACCGATGCGCGAGGCCGGCGAACCCGGCCTCGCGCGTCGTGCGTCGTGGCAGCCGTGGCCTGCGGCCGGCTTCGGCGCGGTCGCCGCGATGGCCGCGACGATCTTCTTCTTCCATCTCGGCAGCTACGGCCTTTGGGAGCCCGACGAAGCGCGCTACGCCGAAATCGCGCGCGAGATGCTCGCTGCGCGCGATTTTGTCGTACCCCATCTGAACTACGTCCCCTACGTCGAGAAGCCGCCCTTGCTCTACTGGCTCACCGCGTGCTCGTTCGCGCTAGGAGGCGCAAGCGAGTTCGCGGCCCGGCTGGTGCCGGCCGCCTCCGCGCTCACTACGGTGATCGCGACCTGGCTGTTCGCCGCGCGGGTTTTCGACTATCGGCGTGCGACGCTGGCCGGCGCGATTTTGGCCACCGCGCCGCTGTTCGCCGTGATGGCGCAGGTGCTGACCACCGACATGCTGTTGACCAGTCTCGTCACCGTGTCGCTGTTCGCCTTCTTTCTCGCCTGGAGCGAGGGCGGTAGTTGGCGATGGCTGCTGTACGTCGTGATGGCGCTGGGCACGCTGACGAAAGGACCGGTCGCGATCGCGATCCCGGTTCTCGCCGCGACCGGATTTCTGCTCTGGCAGGGCGCTCCACGCCGACCAGGCTCGCGGGGTTTGACAGCCCTCGCCGGGCGTTTTCGCCCGCTATACGGATTGTTGCTTACCTTCGCGATCGCGGCGCCGTGGTTTCTGATCGTATCGGTGCGCCAGGCCGGCTTCGCCGAATTCTATTTCGTCGGCGAGCATCTCCGCCGCTTCTTCGATCCCAACTTCAGCCACGGGGAACCATTCTACTTTTACTTTCCGGTTATCCTGCTCGGCTTTCTCCCGTGGTCGATTCTCGCTCCGTTCGCCGCGGTGCGCGCGAGCGCCAGCCGCGTCGCGCGCGACTTCTGCGTAATCGCCGCGGCCATGATTTTCCTGTTCTTCTCGCTGGCAAGCGGCAAGTTGATCCCATACATTCTACCCGCGTTCCCGCCGCTGGCGATCGCGATCGCGGACAGCATCATGAGCATGGAAGAGCGCCCGAGCCGGGCACGGCGCTTCGCGATTGCCGCGATGATCGTGATGGGTCTGATCGGCGCCCTGATGTTCGCGGCCCTATTCGCCGGGCTCCCGACTCCCTACGTGCCGATGGTGCGGCCCGTGCTGCGAGCGGTCGGGCTGATCGCGATCGCGGGCGGCGCGCTGGCCGGAATATCGATCGCGCGCGATCGCGTTGAAGCGGCGCCGGCGATCGTCGTCGTGACGATGGCCGCGGCTTTGATCGCGGGCAGCTACGCGCGGCTCGAGGCCGAGCCGCTGCGCTCCTACGCCGCTTTGAGCCGAACAATCGCGGCTCGAGCGCCGGCAGGCGCGACCCTCATCTGCTACCATCGCTACGTTCAGGGCCTGCCATATTACAACCAGCGGCGCGTCGTTCTGGCCGGCCCTCCGACCGAGCTGCGCTTCGGCATGGAGCATTCCGCCGACGCCGCGAGCTGGTTTCTTGCCACCGACGACGAGCTGTTCCGGCTTTGGGAATCGCGCGGGCCGAAGGTGCTGGTGATAGACGAGACCGATCTGGCGCGATTGCGTCCCCGACTTGGCAATTTCACGCCCATCGCGGCCGAGGGGCGAAAACGCGCAATCCTGCGCGCGGAGGAACCGGTTGGCAGCAACTGACCCAATCGAATATTCGAAACGCGACGATCCGCCCGCCCCGGCGCAGGGCCATCCGTACCTCGGCTTCGCGCTTCGTGCGGCGGCCGGCGTGGTGGTGATCGCCTTTCTAATCAACAAGGCGGGCGGACGTACGATAGTGTCTCTTCTGGCTCGCGAACGGCCCGCCTACTTCGCCGCCGCAACGATCTTGTACATCGCCGGGCAGGCGATGTGCGCGTATCGATGGCAACTCCTGGCGGCGATCGTCGGGATTCACGGAAGGTTCCGCGAGTTCCTCGCGTACTACTTTATCGGCGTGTTCACCAACCTGTTCCTGCCGGGGCTGGTGGGCGGAGACGCGGCCCGCGCAATCTACCTGGGCCGCGAGCACGACCGCATCGGACATGCCGTGGCGAGCGCGGTCGCCGACCGCCTGATCGGGCTGATAACCGTGTTCGCCTTCGCAGCCGCCGGGGTCTGGGCGCTCAATAACGGGATACTGCCCGCCAGCGTGACCCGGCCGGCGATTTTGCTCGGGCTGCTTTCGCTCGCCGCTTACCTGGCCGCACCGCTGATCGCCCGCGCCGAGCACTTGATGCCGCACCGGCTGGTGCGCGTGACGGGCCTGGTCACGCCCTATATGCATCGGCGCGCAGCTCTGATTCTCCCGATAGTCCTTTCACTAATACTTCAAGCCTCACTGGTGATTTTGCCATACATACTTGCGCTTGGCCTGGGACTATCTATTCCATTCTATGTAATGGTGCTCTGTGTCCCGATCGCCAACACGTTCGCGAGTATTCCGGTGACTATCGGTGGCCTGGGCCTTCGCGAGGGCGCCTACACGGTATTGTTAGGCATGGCGGGAGTCTCGCGGGCCGACGCAGTCGCGATCGGATTGCTATGCTTCGCAACTGCGACGCTCGGCGGACTGGTCGGAATTATCCCTTTCCTGACGACTCCGGTTCTGCGGGCGCCCAAGCCGGCCGGCCCCGTTCTTCCGCCGGTTTGAGCTGACCTGAGCTAAACGGGGCGCATCAGCCCGCGGCGGACCAGGACTTTCGATCCCTCGCGATAGCTGAGCATCGAGAGCTTGTCGCGATTCTTCAGCAGGAAGGCGCGGACGCGCTCCGGCGCGGTGTACGAGTACTGGCGGAGCGCCCATCCGATTCCCTTGCGCATGAAGAAATCCTTGTCGCCGGCCCGCGCCAGACAGTAGCGAAACAGGCGCACGTGGTCGGTGCGATGCTTGTGCTTGAGCTGGCATAGAATCGCCGCACGGCGAATCCAGAGAGCTTCATCATCGATCCATCGATCGATCAGCGGCCAGACTTGACCAGGATAATTCAGCAGCAGCGGGCCGAGAATCCGGCCCGCGATCTCGTCGACGAAGTCCCACCAAGCTCCTTCGCGGATGATCCGCTCGTAGAGCGGCAGCGACTGCGGCCTGATGAAGTCCGGATACGTCTGAGCCACCGCGAGCGCGAGGTACTTCTCCTCGCGATGCTCCAGCCGCCATAGCGAGAGCACGGCGCGCTCGTAGTCGCGAGACAGGGACGGCGTGAAGCGCGTCTTTATCTCGCGCAGGATCGCCTCGCGCCCGGGTTGGGGCACGCCGTAAAACGGCATCGCGGTCTTCATATAGGCGGCCATCTCGACCGCCTTGCGCTGGTTGGCGCACGCAGCCAGCGATTGCTCCACAAACCGCACCAGGTCGCCTATCCGATCTCCTTTTGCGCGAGCGGTACTCTGTGGTTTAGTCTTCATCGCCTCGACAGCTCAGCCAGGGGATTGGCGCCATGAAACCGGACCATATCCATATCCGCGTCACCGATATAGAGGAAACCGTTCGCTGGTTCGAGACCTTTCTCGCAATGCGACCGAACTATCGGGACAACACGATGGCGATGTATCCGCTCGGCGAGCTGGCAATCCTGTTCGACAAGTCGGACCGTGCGATGCCGGTAACGATCGGCTTCTCGAGCGACAATTGCGACGCGGACTTCCGGCGGCTGGTCGAGCTCGGTGCGACGGCCGTGAAAGAGCCTTCCGATCAGGCCTACGGCGTCCGATCCGCCTACCTCAAAGGTCCCGGCGACCTGACGATCGAGATCGAGCAGGTCCTGCCCCGCGCCGCATAGCGTCGAACCCGCGTGGCGAAAGACGGTCGAATTAGTTCACTTCATAGTTTAGTATCTGGTTCATTGTGATACGGCTCAACATCCACGAGGCGAAGACTCACCTCTCAAAGTACCTTGCCAAGCTCCGCGAAGGTGATCGGATCGTACTGTGCAAACGCAATGAGCCGATCGCCGAGATTCGAAGACTGCCCAGGCAGTCGGGGAAGCCGCGGCCGATCGGGCTCGCGAAAGGACAGATCACCATTCCCCCCAGTTTCTTCGAACCGCTGCCGGACGACATTCAGGCGGCCTTCGAAGGCCGCGGCAAGTGAAGCTGCTGCTCGATACCTGCACTTTCCTGTGGCTGGTTTCTCACTCCCGACGCAAACATTCGTCAGCATCCGGCGCGGACGATCTGGTGATGCGCGGGCTGCCCAAAAGCAGCCTCACTCCTTTATCCCGAACGCGCGCGCGATCTCATCGGGCAACGGGGCGTCGAAGTTCCTCGCGATTCGGATCTTGCCCTTGTAGAAACCGGCGACACGCGGCTTCGCGCCGGTCTGAACTGAAACCAGACGCGCGCGCGGGCGACCAGCCTTGGCTATGACGATTTCCTTCCCTTCGGCCGCTTCTTCGACCAGGCGGGAAAGATGGGTCTTGGCCTCACGGATGTTGACGTTTTTCATTCAGGTTCACTGACGGGTTGGCCTAGCTTCGTCGGCGACGGCAACCAGCGCTAGAACAACTGGGTCGAAAACAAAACGCCGGGGCGCGATGCGCCCCGGCGTTTCTAGATTCCCCGGCCGCGTCCTACTCTCCCGTATCAACGTGGACACAGTACCATCGGCGCTGGAGGGCTTAACTGCCGTGTTCGGGATGGGAACGGGTGTTTCACCTCCGCCATGGCGACCGGAAACTTTTTTGACAACTGAAATAGTAGGGGTCTCAAGCGTAGCCCGGCAGTCTCAATGTGACCTGACCCTCGACACCTGCCGCGATATAAAGGCGGTGCCTGCTTCAATTCCCGGGGAATTGAAACTGAGTGGTCAAGCCGCACGGCCGATTAGTATCGGTCAGCTCCACGCGTTGCCGCGCTTCCACCTC
>CAVVMA010000013.1:282500-285085 GCA_963749215.1 uncultured delta proteobacterium
CCGCGGTACTCGGGAACTGCTTCCAGGAAGAGTTCTTGATTTCGCCTACGGGACTATCACCCTCTATAGTTGCCCTTTCCAGGGGCCTTCGGCTATCGCGAACTTTTGTAACTTCCCGGGCTGCACCCTGAAGCAGCCCCACAACCCCGACTCTATTGCTAGAGGCGGTTTGGGCTGTTCCCATTTCGCTCGCCGCTACTCTGGGAATCTCTGATTTGATTTCTTCTCCGGCAGGTACTGAGATGTTTCACTTCCCTGCGTTCGCTTCCACGCGCCTATGAATTCAGCGCGCGATGACACTCTATTAAGAGTGCCGGGTTTCCCCATTCGGACATCTCCGGATCAAAGCCTGCTAGGCGGCTCCCCGGAGCTTATCGCAGCCAGCCACGTCCTTCATCGCTTGCCTGCGCCAAGGCATTCACCGTGTGCTCTTAGTAGCTTGACCACTTAAGGATCGAGTCACATCAAAGGCTGCACAGACCACACTTGAAGATACCCTACTATTCAGTTGTCAAAGACCGGATCATCTCCCGCCCGCGCCTGAGGCGTTCGAGCGGGAGCGAAAGCTGAAAGCGAAGCGCGACCGGTTGGCGATCGCGCCGCTTTGAGTTCACGCTTGACTGGTGGAGCGGACCGGGATTGAACCGGCAACCCCCGGCTTGCAAAGCCGATGCTCTCCCAATTGAGCTACCGCCCCGGTTCCACCCGTTCCTGGATTCGATTGCTGCGCTGTTCCTCGGCATTTCTCTGCGGAAGATTCCTTCACAGAGCGCTCGATGGTGGGCCTAGATAGAGTCGAACTATCGACCTCGCCCTTATCAGGGGCGCGCTCTAGCCAGCTGAGCTATAGGCCCGTCCCGATTCTCCTTGCCGATTTTGCGGGCGTAAGGCCGGCTCGAGTTCCGCCGACAGCATATCGATCGCGCCGTGACGAACACAGCTCGAATCCGGATCCGGAATCTTTTCAAAGACCTGACCCCGAGCGCGGGACGCGGGTCTCTCAAGACCGAATAGTAGTGCGAGCGGGGGCGGAAAGAATTCCGACCCGGAGTCCGATGTCCGCGCCGCATCGCATCCGGTTAAGGATGCGACGCAGGCGGGATGACCTACGAAAGTGGCCGCGCGCCCGAAGGCGCGCGACGCGCTACTCGTTAGAAAGGAGGTGATCCAGCCGCAGGTTCCCCTACGGCTACCTTGTTACGACTTCGCCCCAGTCACCGGCCATACCATAGGCGGCTGCCTCCCTTGCGGGTTAGCGCACCGACTTCCGGTACAGCAGGCTCCCATGGCGTGACGGGCGGTGTGTACAAGGCCCGAGAACGTATTCACCGCGGCGTGCTGATCCGCGATTACTAGCGATTCCAACTTCACGGAGTCGAGTTGCAGACTCCGATCCGAACTGAGAGCGGCTTTTTGGGATTGGCTTGCTCTCGCGAGCTTGCGACCCTCTGTGCCTACTCATTGTAGCACGCTTGTTGCCCTGGACGTAAGGGCCATGATGACTTGACGTCGTCCCCACCTTCCTCACGGTTGACCCGTGCAGTCCCCGTAGAGTGCCCGGCTTTACCCGATGGCAACTAAGGGCAGGGGTTGCGCTCGTTGCGGGACTTAACCCAACATCTCACGACACGAGCTGACGACAGCCATGCAGCACCTGAACCGGCAGTCCCCGAAGGGAAGGCCCGATTTCTCGGGTTGTCCACCGTTGTCTAGCCCAGGTAAGGTTCTTCGCGTCGCGTCGAATTGAACAGCATGCTCCACCGCTTGTGCGGGCCCCCGTCAATTCCTTTGAGTTTTAGCCTTGCGGCCGTAGTCCCCAGGCGGGGTACTTAATGCGTTAGCGTCGGCACTCAGGGGGTCAACACCCCGAACACCTAGTACCCATCGTTTACAGCGTGGACTACCAGGGTATCTAATCCTGTTTGCTCCCCACGCTTTCGCGTCTCAGCGTCAGCAACGAGCCAGAGGGCCGCCTTCGCCGCCGATGTTCCTCCTGATATCTACGCATTTCACCGCTACACCAGGAATTCCACCCTCCTCTATCGCGCTCAAGTCGGCTAGTTTCCGATGCACTTCCGGGGCTGAGCCCCGGGCTTTCACACCGGACTTGACCGACCGCCTACACGCCCTTTACGCCCAGTCAATCCGAACAACGCTCGCACCCTCCGTCTTACCGCGGCTGCTGGCACGGAGTTAGCCGGTGCTTCCTTTGAGGGTACCGTCAGAAGTCCGCTGGATATTAGCCAGCGAACCTTTCTTCCCCTCCGACAGGGCTTTACGACCCGAAGGCCTTCATCACCCACGCGGCGTCGCTGCGTCAGAGTTTCCTCCATTGCGCAATATTCCTGACTGCTGCATCCCGTAGGACTCTGGGCCGTGTCTCAGTCCCAGTGTGGCTGACCATCCTCTCAGACCAGCTACCCGTCTTAGCCTTGGTGAGCCGTTACCTCGCCAACTAGCTGATAGGCCGCGGGCCCCTCCTGGAGTGAAAGCTTGCAGGAGCAGAGGCCTCCTTTTACCTCAGAGAGCTAACTCTCCGTGGTCTTATCCGGTATTAGTCCGTCTTTCGACGGGTTATCCCGATC
>CAVVMA010000014.1:0-141337 GCA_963749215.1 uncultured delta proteobacterium
TGAGTAAATTGCCACTCAAATGTGCACAGCGACGCCTTGTGTCCCTCGCCCGCGTTGCCGCGCGAGCATGCCCTGAGCCGCGAAGGGAGGGCAAGCCGCGCGGTCGAAAGTCAGTTCCTTTGGGTTTTCCGCGCGGCGCGGGTGAGGGTTCCTACAGAGTCTTAGTCATGTATTACTTTCTGTATGACCCTCACCCTCGCCCTCTCCCGGCCGGCGGGAGAGGGAACAGACAATCGAGCGATCGCGCCGTGATGATCTCGATAGCAGGCCGGCGCAAGTCTCGACGTGCACCACAAATTCACAGGCTCTGAGCGGAGCCGAAGGGCTTCGCTCCGCCTCGGGATGACAGGCGAAAAGAGGCTCCTCAACCTGTCATTCCGAGCAAAGTGAGGAATCTACGCGGAGCGATTCGCTTTTAAGGCGTTCCGCACAGCGTGCCGTTGATATCGCATTGCGGAGTGATCGCGAGGTCGCGCTGCTGCTGATTCAACGAGCCGATCGCCTTGTTGGTCTCCGCGTTTGGCGCGCATCCGCACAACTGGCTTGCGCAGCAACTGCACTGCGCGGCCTGCTCGACTTTGACGATCTCCGAAATTTCGCACTTCGGCAACGCGGAGCAGGCAGTTCCCACCAGGTCGCGATCGCTGCATTCGTCAGTGCATAAGCTCGCGTCGCAGGTGAAACCCGCTTGCACGCCTTTGGCCTCCCGGCAGGAGCTATACTCACTGCACACCTTTTTGCAGTCGACGCCGCTATCCGCAGGCAAAATGGTGCTTCCCGACTTGTACAACGGGCATCCAAAGCCGCCCGGAGCGTCCGGCACGCAGGATCCCGAGCTCGGAACCGGTGCGGCGTCCGCGCGCGTCGCCGCGGATGGGGAAGGTGTAGCCGCCGGCGACGGCGGAGCGTATGCGGCGGACCATACCAGCCCGTCGCCCAGCGTACAGGCTTGATCGTTCTGGCCAACCTGATACGGGCCGCTGAAAGTGGGACACGAGCATTGAACGAGTCCAGGTTGGCTGCTCGCTGAACAGGGAGCGGTCATGCATCCGGCATAGGGCGCGGTGGTGCAATTGGTCTGGCCGATTCCGTTGGTGGAGATGCAGTCGAAGCTGAAGGTCGAGTACATTTTCGCACCCGGAATCAGCTTTCCCTGATTAACCGACTGACACACCGGAGCTGAGTTGAGCGTTTGGCACTTGCTGCCATCGCTTCCGCATTGGGCAATTGTATTTTCGTAGACTGAATGATTCAGGATTGCGTTAATATCGACAAAGTACACTCCATAAGGAATATCGAAGCATTGGCAATTGGCGTACTTGCCGTCCGGCGTCAAGGTGCACGATAGATCCTCCGGGCCGGAGCTGGGTCCCGAGTAATAGCAGAGTGCGTAAGGGCCTCCGCGGCAGGGCACAAAGTTGGTCGGCGCGAGCAGGATATTGGCGTAGGCGGGGCCATTTTCCGTCGTCCAGTTTTTGGGGTTGCTCCAGAAAGCATGCGAATTGGGAACAAAATGAACGAACGGAGCCGGGTCGGCAGGCGCACTCGCGCTGCTACTGTTTCCGCTACTGCCTCCCCCACAACTCGCCGCGAACAGCACGATCACGATCAGTGAGAGCAGCTTCAACCCAACCGAGCGGACAGCCAATCCACGCGTCACAGTCACGATATGAGTCCTCTCGTGGCGTAGGAGCAATCTCCGCTCCAACCCCACCGAGCGACCGCCAACGGCGATACCATGCCGCATGGCACTGTAACCAGACTAAGCGTATTCCCACGAACGCTATTACCACCGCATAGTGTGGCTTGCGCGCTACAGAACTTGACATTGCTTAGTCACTCACGCGCTACACTAAGTAATGCCTGTCTTGATCGTCCCAGAATTGGCCGCGCATCGCTTGGGAGCGGCATTGACCGGTACAGTCTCGACCGATCCGGATTCGGTTGGATCAAACCGAATGATACATGTCGCAGTTCAATGCAGGGATTCCGATAGGCGAGCCGCCCGCATGTCGGGACCGCAGAGCTCGGCGCGGTTGACGGAAACAGTCACCCTCACCGCGCCGCTTGCGCCGCGCCGCCTCTCCCGCAAAAAAGCGGGCGAGGGCCTGAAGAGACCTCCGCCAAAGGGCGGAGGTTTCATTTGCGCTCTCCTCGTGCGAGAGGAGCTCAACACCTCTCCCGCTCTGTTGCGGGAGAGGACGGCGCGGCTAAGGCTGCGCCGGGTGAGGGTGCAGCGACCGGACGCGAAGGTCGCGTCGCACCGACCGGAGAGCGTGCTCCGTATCGAGGCCCGCCGAATGCTTTAGTCGCAAACTTCCTATACGAGAGATGATAAGCGCCGGCGCGGGCACGACGCCGCGATTGCGCGTCAGCTCGGCTGGAATCGTCCCGTGCCGACGGCGATCGCTTTGAGCCGCCGAAAAAATGGGGCGGGTGAACGGTTTCGAACTGAGGCCTCGTGCTTGGCAAGCTCTGCTTCTGGACCTTGGAATGGAACGAAGGACCCCTTATTCTCCCGGGTTCAGGGGCCGTTTTCAGTCCGGGTCGCCGATTCTCCGTTCCCATTACTCACCCATCCCTCATGTGCCAACCTACTTAAGGGGGGGTGAGACGGCTCTCCCCGGGCGTCAATCCCCCGGCCCCGTCCACCCGCTTCCGGGCCGGTCGGCCCCATCGGGCGGTCGGAGGTGGGCCATTTGGGCACAGCCATGGGTTGGTTGAGAATCTCATCGATATGGAACATCCCATTAAAGCCGTCATGCTGGGTGTCGGGCTGATGATTGGATTCGGAGTTTTCGTAGTCGGCATCAGATGGGTCTTCGGTAAACTGCCGGGGCTTTCAGATTTCTGGTTCTTTGGATTGACATTTGCCGGGCTCGGAACCGTGGCTTACGTTGCCCGGGAGCCGAGGATTATGAGCATGTTTCTTTTCATGATGGTGTGGCGCTGGTGGGAAACAAAAGATCGTCCCATGTAAGCGAGAGGGGCCGGAAGCCCGAAGGCTCCCGGCCCCGTGATCCGCGATCGCAGCCGGTCACGCCTTAGAGCGGCCCCGACACGACGAGGCCCCGATCCAAAAAGGCGGATTCCTTTGGCTGGTCCCACTATCGTTGTGCCTATAGCGCACAAGCGGCGCGCCGCGACCAGACGGTGCGCAGGCGGTAGTGGTGGGTTTGATGAGCGGAGGGGTCTGGCGCTGATTCTGCGTCAATCCGGTTGCATATCGGGAGCCTTTTTTCTGTCACCCTCGCGCGTGGCTGCCCGCGAAGGGTCCCGGAGTCCGGATCCGGGATTCCTCGCGCGGCATCGCCCCCGGCGCATGCCACACGCGGGGATGACAACAGGAGGCGCGCTCACCGGATTCTGTCTTAGTCCGGTTGCATATAGAAACCCTTTCTTGTGTCATTCCCGTGCGCGTGTCTGGCGCGCGCGAGGAATCCCGGATCTGCTCCGCTGAACCGCGTCCATGCGCCATCGGACCTACTCCGTATACATCATGAGCAGCCTTTCGCGCACTCTCTACACCGGCGTTACCAACAATCTCGAGCGCCGCGTTTTTGAGCACCAGGAAGGGAGGCCCGGTTCCTTCACAGCCCGATACCACGTCAGCCGTTTGGTCTACTTCGAGGAGTTCGGAGCCATTGACGAAGCGATCGCCCGCGAGAAGGAGATTTAGAAGATGACGCGGAGGCGGAAAATCAGGCTGATCGAGTCGACGAACCCTGAGTGGCGCGACTTGAGCAAGGAGTAGCCGCAACCGGAATCCGGTATTCTTCGCGCGGCATCGCCCCCGGCGCATGCCACGCGCGAGAATGACCATCATGAAATGCAGGTTTTGACCGGGTCAAATTGACCCACTACCGCGCAGCCGTCCAGCCGCTAAAATCGTCCTGCGCCGATCGCGATCGCCTTGAGGCGTTCGAGGCGGGCTTTGATTGCGGGGCCGGCGTCGAACGGCTTTAAGTTGAACGGGAGCCGGTAGTTCCAGTTGCGGCTGCTAACTGTGCCGGGCAAATTGATCCGCGTAATCCATCCGAAGAGATCCTGCACCGGCACCAGCGTGAGAATCGAGGGCGCGGCGTAGACCGCGCGCAGGATCGCGTCGAGGGTCGCGGGCGCCAGCGTGCGGCGGCCCGGATTGAGATCGGTAATCCCGAGCGCCGCGCAGACCTCGCCACGCTCATGCTCCGGCGCATCGCGCCACCACGCGGCCAGCGTGTCGGTATCGTGCGTGCCGGTGGTCGCGATTGACAACTCGGGATACGCCGATGGCGAGACGAACCGCTCCTCGGGAGTGTTCCAGTTCTCCTTCTCCCATCGAAAGACCTTGTACCCCGGCAGACCGAGCGCCATGAGCGACTGTCGCACCCACGGCGGTATCGAGCCGAGATCTTCGGCGATAATCGCCGACTCGCCGGCTTCTTCCTTTATCGCGCGCAGGACTTCCTCGCCCTGCGCTCGCTGGGCGCCCTCGTCGGCGGGAAAGAACGCGCCGGGTTCGTCGGGATTGGGACCGAAGGAGAACGTGCGGTAGAGCCCGACCACGTGATCGACGCGAAAGAGATCGTAAAGGCCGGCGGCGTGGCGCGCGCGCATCCGCCACCATCCAAGGCCTTCGGCGCGCATCCGATCCCAATTCGGCATCGGCAGGCCCCAGCGCTGGCCCTTTGCGGCGAATGCGTCGGGCGGCGTACCGACGGTCCGATCGAGGATAAAAAGCTCCTGATGGGCCCACACGTCGGCGCTGTCCATCGCGGGCGAAAAAGCCAGGTCCCCGCCGAGCATCGCGCCGCGCGCGGCTGCCTCGCGTCGAATCGCCGACCACTGGCGATGCGCGAGAAACTGAAAGTAGCAGAACTTGTCAATCGATTCGCCGAGCTCGCGGCGCGCCTGGCCGAGCGCATCCGGATCGCGGCGCTTGAGCCCGTCGGGCCAGGTTTCCCAGCTCGCGAAGCTAAAGCGGCCTTTCAGGGCGCGAAACAGCGTATAGTCGTGCAGCCAGTCGCCGTTTTTCGCGGCAAACGCGTCGAATTCGGCGTGCTCCTCGGCGCTCCCGCCGGATCGAAAGCGCCGGAAAGCCTGATCGAGCAGCGAGAGTTTCGCGGCATGAAGCCGGGGCCGCGGCACTCGTCCGAGACTGGCCGCGCCGCGCGCGCCGTCGGGCGCGGACACGTCTACGCCCTCTGGCGCGGCCGCGATGTAGATGGGATCGATCGCGAACAGCGAGAGCGCGCTGTAGGGGCTCGCCTCCGAGGGCGCGGTCTCGTTTATCGGCAGAAGCTGGATCACGCGATGCGCCGCCGCAAGCGCGAAGTCCATCATCGCGGACAGCCCGGGAATCTCGCCGCATCCCGGGTCGTCGGCGGTGCGGATTGAGAAGAGCGGGATCAGAACGCCCGCCGACCTTTTCAACATCGGTGCGCTCTGATTTCAGCGATCGGCTGCACGCGACCGCGCGATCAGACTTCGAGGCGGGCGTCGAGCCGCTCGAGGCGCAGGTTGGTCAAGGTCGCCGCACCGTCCTTGCTCGACTCCAGTCCGGCCGGCGAGGCCATCGCCGCGCGGAATCGGTCGGCGCTCTCGAACGCCATGATCGCGATTCGTTGCCGCTCGCCGTCCAGCCGCCCAATGAGGTACCCCTTGAGGCCGGGGAGCTTGCGCGCGATCTCGACATGACCCGCACGATAGTTGCGCTCGGCGGCCTCCCGGTCGCCATCCTTGAAGTCGAACGCGACCGCCCATATGAAACGCGACGCTCCGGGTTTGCCCTTCTCGAACGGGACAACGACGTCGGCCTGGAACGCTTCAAGCCGCATGTCGGTGAGATGCTCCTGCGTGTCCACGATCACCTTCATGCTGGCCTCGGTGCCCATCGCGGCGACGCCCGCCTCAACGCTGTCGTAGCCGAGAATCGCGCCGCGCAGGTGGGCCGGCTTCGCGCCACGGACGGGAAGGAACCTGCCGGTCGCGTACAAGCTGACGCCCGGAAACGACTTGGCCAGCGCGACATGGTAGTCGAAGTAATGCTGCTCTTCGGACGTCAGGTCCGAGCCCTTGAAGTTGAACGCCACGAAAGTGATATGCATCGAGTGTGACTCCCTCTAAATCACGAAGCCGCCGTTGGGGCTCACGACCTGGCCGACCATGAATGACGAATCGTCGCAGGCCAGGAACAGCGCGGCGGCGGCGATCTCGCGCGGCTCGCCGAAGCGCCCGATCGGAGTTTGCGCAACCACGGTGTCGCGGATCGCCGCCATGAACGGAGCGGTCATCGGGGTATCGATAAATCCCGGCGCGATGCAGTTGACCAGGATCCCATGGCCCACGACCTCGCGCGCGATCGACTTCGTGAACGAGATTATTCCGCCCTTCGCGGCGCAGTAGGCCGGCGCGAAGGCCAGCCCGGTCGTACCGGCGATCGAGCCCATGTTTATGATTCGGCCGCTATGTTGGGGGATCATCACCTTGAGCGCTTCGCGCGTGCAGTAGAAAGTCGAATCGAGGTGAGTGGCGAGCATCTCGTGCCATTGGTCGTCGCTCACGTCCTGCGTGCCTCCGAACTCAGTGGCGCCACGCGACCGGCCGATTCCGGCGTTGTTGATCAGCACGTCGATCGTGCCGAAGGCGGAGACGAACTCGGCGAACATCTTTCTCACCGCCGCGCTGCTCGAGACGTCGGCCACAATCGCGACGGCGCGCGCGCCCGCGCGGGTCAGCTCGGTGGTGACGTTGTGCGCGGATTCGGGCCGGATGTCGTTGACGCCGATTTTGGCGCCCTCGCGCGCGAACGTCAGCGCCATCTCGCGACCGAGGCCCGAGCCCGCGCCGGTGATCAGGATGGCTTTGTCTTTGAGTTTCATGGGCGAACCTGAGGAACCCTCGAGCGCACTGTAGCCCTCACTTCCGGGCTTCCTTTAGTTGGCGTTTCCAATCCAGGCGGCGGGCTTCGGCGCCGGCTTCCTCCGCTTCCTTTATCATGCCCTTCTTCTGGTAGAACATGCTCAGGTTCGTGAACGCGAGGATATCTTCGGGTTGCTCCTTGATGTAGCGCCGGGTCAGTTCGATTGCGGCGTCGAGATCGCCCTTGGCCTGGTAGCACATCACCAGGCCGTGGATCGCGTCGCCGTATCCCGAATCGATCTCGATCGCTTGCTTGTAGAGCGCTATCGCTTCGTCGAACTTCTCGTCCGCGTAGGCGTCAATCGCCTGGTCGTAAAGGTCCTCTTTATCGGTCATCTCGAATCTCCCACGCCGAATCGCCCGCGACTCCGCTTCGCCGGCGGATCGGAACTAGGTGCCCTCGCCTCGCTCATATATACTACAGGATTGAAGCCCGGGAACTCGCCGGCAATTCTCCAATGAACCAGGAAGAAATCTACGAAGTCTTGCGCGAGTGCTACGACCCGGAGATGCCGGTCAATATCGTGGACCTGGGACTGGTCTACGGCGTGACCGTGGAAAACGGCGTGGTGAACGTCCTCATGACTTTGACCGCGCCCGGATGCCACATGGGCGCGATGATCACACAGGACATCACGGACAAGCTGCTCGGCATTCCCGGTTGCGAGGACGCGCGAGTCGAGCTGGTATGGGACCCACCCTGGACGCCGCACCTGATGAGCGACGCGGCGAAGAAAAAGCTCGGCATCGATACCTGAGACTCTGCGAGAATCAGGTCTGCACTACATCGAGCCGGATACGGAGGGTGAAGCCTCTACGGTTCGCGTTGCGCGGAACCTGCGGCGCTGGGGTGCGCGCGCCTTCACCTCGACGTGGTAGAGATCGCCGAACGGTGAAATGGCGGGCTTGCGTTCACCGGCAAGCACCGCGTGGGTGCCAAGGTCCGGCAGCTTCGCCAGCAGGGTCTGGTACTGCCGCTTAATCTGATCGAAGACTGCCCGCAGTCGCGGCGACACCTGGTGATTCTCGCCGAGCTTCTGGCTCAGCGGATTCACGTAGCGCCCCTCGTGGACAAGGCCGAAATGAAGGTGCGGGCCGGTCGACAGGCCGGTCGAGCCGACCCATCCGATTACCTGTCCCACCTTCACGTACTTTCCGGTCTGAGCGGCGGGACTGATCCGGCTTAGATGGCCGTAGATGCTGACCATGTCGTGCTCGTGTTCGAGGCGCACGCAATTGCCCAGCTCTCCCGCCCATTCGGACGACAGCACTCTACCGTCGGCTATCGCCTGGACCGGGGTGCCGTACTTGGCGACCAGGTCGATTCCGACGTGCGGACGATACTGATGGAGAATCGGATGGTATCGGGCGGTCGCAAATCCGGACGAAATGTACTCGAACGGCAAGGGGAAGCGCAGAGTCTGCAGACCCATCGCCTTGCCCAAGTCGTCGTAGAGATGCTCCGTTCCATGCTCGTCGCGAAACGCGAACGCACGTAGCGTGTGTCCGGCAACCTTGACCTGCGCCGCTTGCAGATCGCCGGGCATCCGATGCATCCCGTCGCGGCTGATTGACTCACTGTAGATCAGCTTCAGACCCGAGCCGGGAGGCAGACTCTCGAGCGGATGTCTATCATTGAAGGCGGCCACGAGCGCATCGACGACCGGTTTTGGGATAGCGCGGCGGGCGACCTCGCGGTCGAAGCTGTCGCGAATCGCGAATGTGAGACTGACCGGCTTGACTACGTACTGGATGGGTCTCTGGCCCACCAGAACCACGCCGTTGTCGTAGCCTTGCGTCACGACGGTCCAGTTGTCGTTAAGATCGTATTTGAAGCCGCGCAGGTCGCCCGTGTCGGGATCCTTGTACAGACTGAGCTGATGGCCGTTGGCCAGCAGCAGGGTATGCGCGACCGGAAAGAACAATTCGGCCCATCGGCGGGCTCGACGGCTCTCAAGGCCGGCTTCTTCAAGAAAGCGGGCCAAACGGACTGACCGATCCAGCGTGAGGCGAATTACAATCGGCCCGGGAGCCGGTTCGGCGGCTTCCTCGAGGTCAGCCTCAGCAAGGTCGGCAAGGTCTGCACCCGCATCTTCGGGCGGATAGTCTTGAGAGGGAGCGGCGGAGGGGTCGGAGGCGGCGAAATCGGTGTCTTGAATTCGTTGTTGCGCGGCCCGCACGAACAGCCTTAGCGCACCGCCCGTCGCCACCAAGGCAACGACCACTGCCACCACCACCCAGGAATAGGCAGGGCCGCCGCTCGTCCTCCGCACACGCATCGAGGGTCCAAGCTAGGTGATTGTACCGCCTAGATCAACTCCTGACCGAAGACAAAATTTCGCCGGCTGCGACCCAGGTCGAGGCTTGATTTGGTCGGCATCTGGTATCAGTGTGGCTAATGACCAAAATGGCGATTGCAGCTCTCGATGTGGGACGGCGGCGGATCGGCGTCGCAATAGCCGAGGACGCCGGTAGCATCGCCGCCTATCCGATCGGAACTATAGAGCGGCGCTCGCTCGTCAAGGATATCGAGTCTATCGGAATCCTCTTTCGCTCCCGCGACGTAAGACAGATCGTGGTGGGACTGCCGCTGAACATGGACGGCAGCGTGGGACCTCAGGCGCGCGCGGCCCAGGATTTCGCCCGCCGTCTGGAAGCCGCGATCGGCCTCCCGGTCTCGCTCTACGACGAGCGGCTGAGCAGCTTCGAGGCTGAAGAGCGGCTGAGAGAATCGCCCCGCAAGACCCGGCACAGCAAGGCCGCAATCGACGCGGTCGCGGCCGCGGTTATCCTGGAAGGATGGCTCCAGGCGTCGCGCCCCTCGCGATGACCGCCGCTGCGCGTGGTTAAAGGCCGCGCCCTTCCGCGATATACTTGTTTTGACTGCCCGATTCCCATCAGACTCCAATGCTCCGCAAGCTCGCCGTAACGATGGCACTGTTCACGATCGCGCTCGCGGGCGTGGTCAACTATTACTTGCTGTCGCGGACGGCGGCGTTCGCGCTGCCCCGAATCGTTTCGGTCCGCAAGGGCGAGTCGCTGCGGAGGGTCGCCCGCGATCTCGCCGACAACGGCATCATCAAGAGTCCGATGCCGTTGCTCCTGTGGGCGAAACTGAGCGGAGTAGCGGCCCGCGTGCAGCCGGGTGATTACGCCTTCGAGGGCGACGAGAACGTCACTGAGGTGATGCGCCATCTGGTCAACGGCGACTTCATGACGGTCACCGTGACGATCGCGGAAGGTCTCACGGTCCATCAGATTGCCGAGCGGCTCGAACGGGCCGGCCTGGTCTGCGACGGCCAATTCGAGGACGCCGCGCGACGCGGACCGCTGGTCGCGGCGCTGGGCCTCGACGCGATGGGCGCAGAAGGCTATCTGTTTCCGGCCACCTATCGATTCTCGCCGCTGGCGACATCCGATACGATCCTGGCGGCGATGCTCGCACGATTCAGCGGAATTCTGACCCCGGCGGTGGAAGAGCAGATGTTCAGGCTGGGGCTCGACACGCGCGAACTCGTCACGCTCGCCTCGATCATCGAGAAGGAAGCGAAAGTGCCCGGCGAGCGGCCGCTGATCGCCGGCGTGTTCTACCATCGGTTGAGGCTCAAGATGCCGCTTCAATCCGATCCGACCGCTCAGTATAGTCTCGATGGAGAGATTGCGCGGGCAGCGACCGCGGTGCACACCCCCTCGGCCTTCAACACTTACACGATCCCGGGTCTGCCTCCGGGCCCGATCGCGAATCCCGGCTTGGAGTCGATACGCGCGGCGCTCTATCCGGTCGCGACTGACTACCTTTATTTCGTCGCGCGCAATGACGGCAGGCACGTCTTCTCGCGATCGTTCGGCGAGCATCAAAGGGCGATCGCCGCCATCGCCGCGGCGAACCGCGGCCTCGAGCAAAAAGGCGCGATGCCCGCGAGCGCTCGCGTTCGCACCCAATGACCTCCTCGACGTCAAGGCCAACTGACTCACGGCGAAGCCCGATTCAATTGATCGCGGGCGCACGTTCGAGGCTCGCGCTGATCGCCGCGACCCGCGTGCTGATCCATGGACTCGCGCCCGCGATAACGGCTTTCGCGCTGGCTCCGATGCTTTCGCTGATAAACGAGTGGGCGGGCTTGCGCTTCGGCTACGAGCTTGCGCCGCCGATTCTGTCCGATCTGCGTATCGGTCTGATTGGCGCCGGGTTGATTGCGCTGGGAATCGGGGCGGCGTGGGCCGCGCTCGCCTGGCGGCGCGCGCACGACTTCATATCGGCCGCCGAGCGGGTCGATACGATCGTGAACGCGCGCCAGGAAATCCTGACGCTCGCGACCCTTACAGATCCCGGCCGGACCTCCGGCGCGAACCGCCCCACCCTGTTCCCGATCCTGTGGCGGCGCGCTTGCACGTACCTCGCAAGTTTCTCGCCCGCGCGCGCTTTCCGCTTCGACGTTGGCCGCCCGCTGATGCGCGGTTCGGCGCTGTCGCTCGCGATCGTAGCCGTGCTCGCGTTGTCAATGCTGGCGCTGGCGCGGCCGCCCTCGCCCGATGCGGCTCAGGCGCGCAGGCTTCGCGACCTGGCGAGAGAGATCGAGAGTTCGTCGCCGACAGACTCGGGCCGGGCCCTGGCCAAAGCGTTACGCGACACCGCGGCCGCGCTCGAAAATCCGAAACTGCCGCCCGCGCAAAAGCTCAAGATGCTCGCCGAAGTGACCAGCGATATCCAGCGTACGAACCCGCCCAATCCGCCGCAAAACGGAACGCCTCATGGCAAGTCGGCCAAAGGCAACTCGGGCGGCAAGGGCGACTCCGGCAGCGGCGGCGAAGGCGGTGGAACGGGTCAAGGCAAAGGCACCGGCGGTAACAACGCCCTGGCCAACGGGCAAGGCGGGGGAAAAAAGAACGATACGCGGATGGCCGCATTGGAGAAAGAGCTCTCACAGGCCAAAGAGCGGATCGAGAACGAGTCGGCCGCAGGTGACAAATCGATGCCCAAGCCTTGGGGTGGCGAAAAGAGTGGCAAGGCCGTCGCGCCGGGACAGAATCCCAAGCAGCCGGGGTCTGCAAACCAGCGCGATGAATCGGCACAAAACCAGCGCCCCAAATCCGATGCGAACGCGCCGCCCACCGACAAATCGGGTGCAGGCGGCGAAAAGATGGCCGACCACGACAAGGGATCGGACCAGGGCGATACGCGGCTTGGCCAGTTTCCTGCGCCGGTCCGCTATGAGAGATTCTACAAGCCGGGCGAGCACGGCCCGCCGATAGAGATCAAGGATGCGCGCTACGTGGTTTTCCGGCTTCCGTCGGCGACGACTTCCGGCAGCGGTAAGACGGTTCTCGACACCGAACGGCCCGAGGCCGGCACGCCTTATTCCAACGCGCCGCTTAAAGCCGAGAAGCTCGAGGCCACACCCGACGAACGGCAACTGGTTCCGCCGCGCTATCGCGACTTGATTCAGTAAGCCGGCACCAGCGGCGATTCAGCAAAGGAAGGAGCAGGGATGGGAGCGGCTGCGAAGACATCTGATGACCAGCGGATTGCCGAATTTCGCGACGTCTTCACCCGCGCCGAAGCCGAGGTCGGCCGCGTGATCGTCGGCCATCAGGCGGCGGTGCGCAAAGTCCTGACCGCGTTATTCTGCGGCGGCCATGTGCTGATCGAGGGCGTGCCCGGACTGGGCAAAACCTTGATGGTCAAGAGCGCAGCCGAAGCGCTGGGGCTGAGTTTCAAGCGTATCCAGTTCACGCCCGACCTGATGCCGTCCGATATCGTCGGCACGCAGATCCTTACCGAGGTCGACGGCCGCCGCGAGTTCCAGTTCAAGGCCGGACCCATTTTCGCCCATGTCGTCCTGGGTGACGAAGTCAATCGCGCCACGCCCAAGACTCAATCGGCGCTGCTCGAAGCGATGGAGGAGCGGCAGGTCACCGTGCTCGGTACGACTTACAAACTCGATCCGCCTTTCTTCGTCCTCGCCACGCAAAACCCGATCGAGCTGGAAGGGACCTATCCGCTGCCCGAGGCGCAGATGGATCGCTTCCTGTTCAAGGTGGTGATCGGCTCGCCCAAACCCGAAGAATTGCGCGAGATACTCAATCGCACGACCGGCTCGAGCGTATACCGGCCCCAGCCGATTTTCGATCCTGCCCAGGCGCCCGAGACGATCGAGCGGCTCAAGGAGCTGGTGCGCGAAGTGATCGTGGCGGAACCGCTGGAGCGCTATGTGATCGGGATCATCGCGGCCTGCACCCCCGGCGGTCCCGGCGGGCTGCCGGAGATCTCGCAGTACCTGCGCTTCGGCCCCAGTCCGCGTGGCGCGCAGGCGCTGATCCTGTGCGCCAAGGTCAGCGCCCTGATGCAGGGACGGGTGAGCGTCAGTTACGAAGACGTCGACGACGCGCTCATTCCCTCGCTGCGCCATCGGTTGCTGCGCAACTTCCAGGCCGAGGCCGAGAACGTCACGACCGAATCGCTGCTCGATCAGGTAAGCAAGCGCATCAAGCGCCCGGGGCGCTCGTAGGGCGAAGCCATACATCGATAGAGTATGCGTGGCATGAGCCCTGATCGATGCGCTAACCTTTGATTTGATGCAACCCGACATCTCAGTGCTGGACGCGGACGGCCGAACAGTTCTGATTGTCGAGGTGAAGAATAAGGCCGCAACGTCGCCGGAATGGGCGGTGGAATTTCGCCGAAATGTGCTCGCGAAATACCCTGGACCCACTCCGCCTTTCTTTCTGCTGGCAACCCCGGATCGCTTCTACTTTTGGAAAAAGCGCACGGGAAGATCTCGGCTTGTCCAGCCCGACTTCGTCGTCGAACCGAGCAGGTTCCTCAAGCCTTACTATCCTGCAGGCGCAGCAAGAGCGAATTCCCTTTCCGAATTCGCACTCGAGTTCGTTGTAGGAAATTGGCTTCGATCTCTGACCCATAATGGGACCCGCGAGAGTGACGGGACCAGGTGGCTTTCGACGTTCGGGGCTCCTGCAGGCGATTCACGGCGGACGCGTCCTGCTCGAGTCCGGGGCATGAGGCTTTATGTTGAAACAAATTTCCTCGTGGAAGTCGCCCTGGCACAGGAGGAGTGCGCCAGCTGCGAGGAAATTCTTTCGCTCCCTGAAACGGGCTCGACACAGCTGATATTTCCAGCGTTCTGCATACCTGAAGCGTACCACGCAGTCGTTGGCAGGCACCGCGAGCGAGTCCGATTCTCGAATCAGCTCGACGATCAGCTAATGCAACTCCGGAGGTCTGCCACGTTCAAAGCGAGCGGCGAATTGGCTGCGGTTCAGAGGAGTTTGACGACCAGCACCCAGGACGAGCAGGCGCGGTTCCGAAGTTGCGTGAGTCGATTGATTGCAGTCGCGAGACTGGTCCCGCTGACGCTGGAAGTATTGAAACTGTCGGATTCCTGGCAGAGCAAGGGCGGCCTGAAACTGCCCGATTCGCTGGTGCTCGCGTCGGTAGTCCTCGACTTGCAAGAGTCGCACGACGACGAAGCATGCTTCGTGACCCGCGACAAAGGCCTCACAGAAGACCCGGATATCAGAAGTCATCTCCGTTCCCTCAAGTGCGAACTCAAACCCCGGTTTGCGGCGGGCTTGGGCTACATCCGTGCTCACACCTCAAGGAGTTGAAAGGAGACAGAGCCGCAGCGCTCCGACACTCGGGGCGCTTCTGGTGATACCCTGTAGCTTAGTACAAGTGGGACCCTATGCTCGCACTTCCCGCTGAATTCACGCCCGACTTCATGGCCCGGCTGGAGAACTTGCGGCTCAAGACGCGGCGCGAGTACGCCGGGATGGGCAAGGGAGTCCATCTCTCGCCCCGGCGCGGCACCTCGCTGGAGTTCAACGACTTCCGCCCTTACTCGCTCGGCGACGACTTCCGCTATATCGATTGGGGCCTCTACGGCCGCACCGACAAATTGTACATAAAGTTGTTCAAGGAGGAGGAAGACCTTCTAACCTACATCTTCGTCGACGCGAGCGCGTCGATGGGGTACCCGGCCGGCGATCGCAAGTTCTCCTCCGCAATCGCGATCGCGCTGGCGCTGGCCTACGTCGCGCTCTCCTCGGGAGATCGCGTCATGATCCGGGTGCTCGCCGGCGAGGGCGAGTCGTCGCTGCCGAGCTTCGTGAAGGATCGCTTCCGAATCGTCGATCTGGCGCGCCGCCTCAGCACGATCAGACCCGCCGGACAGCTCGATTTGGCCTCGACGCTCGCGCGCGAGATGGTCGCGATTCGGCGCGCGGGCAAAGTCTTCGTGATTTCGGACTACCTGATGCTGCTCAACTCGGTGACCCGGGGACTCAGCCTCTTCAGCGCCGCCAACATGGACGTGACGGTGGTGCAGGTGCTCGGCGGCGGCGAGCTGGGCGGCCAGGGACTCGACGGCGACGTTCGATTTGGTGGACTCGGAAAGCGGCGAGCATCTGCGGGTCGCGCTGGGCCCGCGCGAGCGCGAGCGCTACAGGCAGACGCTGCTGCGGCTATCGCGCGAGATTCGCGCCTTCGCTTTCAAGAACGGCCAGCACTACACGCTCTATACCACCGACCGGAGCTTTCACGAGTATTTCCTGCGCGCCGTGAGCGAGCTCGGATTGGTGCATTAGCAACGGCTTGAGAAAATCTCTCGATTGCGATCAAATCGGCTTCGAGCGTTTTCAACCGCCTGCTAAAGGTCTACTGATGAAGCCCGCAAAGCGTTTGCTTCCTTTGCTCTTCCTGATGGTCGCGCTCGGGACTCCGGGATGCGCCGCGCAACAGGCTGTGAGCACGACCGGCGAGGTCGCGACTACGACCGCCAGCACGGCCGGCACGGTCCTATGGACAATTGGGACGATTATCCTCTATCCTTTCCGCCTGATCGGCGACGTGCTCTTGTAGATTTACTGACCGGCACGGCTGATTGGGCTGTGCGCGCGGGAGGGTGACTATCGCGGTCTCAGGCCCGGCGGCGCCGGCGTGGCGAACGCGACCGGCCGGCCCTCATGCGCTGTTGTCGCGGAGTGAGCTTGAGGCGGAGTTGCGGAGCCGGGCCGCCGTCATGGCGGAGCACCGCATGCTTCCACTCGATCATCTTGCGGCGCACCAGCGCCCCGTCTATTCCGAGCGCGTCGCAGGCCGTTTCGAAAGTAACGCCATGCCGGCTCGATCCCCGCCGCGTCATCCAGCGCTCCGCGTCGATATACAGCAGGCGCGTGCGCACACTGCGCGAAAAAACGCCTTTGCGGAATACATTGATAGCATCCGCGAGCAAAGCCGCCATCAGGCGTTGCTCGCCGCTCAGTCCGGACGACCCCCCCATCGTGTCGAAGTATTGAGACGGCAGGATCGGATGAACGCCCAACGAGCCCTGTGATGAGAACTCCCGGACGCCGCCTGCTTGTGTACTCATTTCAGCCCACCGCGCCCCAACTGCATTTGCCGATCAAGCCCGTCCCTACAGACCTGTAATAGATAGGACGTATCTCACTCGCCCGAATTCAAATGGGCTCGATTGCAAGGGTCTCCGCCGGGTGACTATTCGGACAAATCGGGCAGGACTAATCGCGGGGCCAATCGCGCAAGGCCGATCACGAACGAGCGGGCTTCACATCGAAAGCGTGGAGACCAGCTCTATGAGGCTCGGATCGAGGCGGCGATGCTTTCCGGCAACGTCGCCTAGCGGGACGAGGACGACTTCGCCGTGTTCCTCGCCGACCAGCGAGGGCGGACTGCCCTCGGTTATCGCCCGGACGGCCGCGGTGCCAAGCCGGCTGGCTAAAAGCCGGTCGCGCGCGGTAGGCGCGCCGCCGCGCTGGATATGACCGAGCACTACGATCCGCGCCTCGATACCAACCCGCTCTTTCACCGCAGTGGCGATCGAGAACGCGCCGCCGGTGGTGGGACCTTCGGATACGACGATTATCGAGGAGCGCTTGCCGCGCTGCTGGCTCTCCTCGATCCTGCGGCACAGCGCCTCGACGTCGAACTTTATCTCGGGCACTACGACCGCCTCCGCGCCGCCACCCACGGCGACGGAAAGCGCGATGAACCCCGAGTCGCGGCCCATCACCTCGATGAAGAACAGCCGGTCAGCCGCAAAGGCCGTATCGCGAATCCGATCGATCGCTTCCAACGCCGTGTTGACCGCAGTGTCGAAGCCGATCGAGTAGTCGGTGCCCGGAACGTCGTTGTCGATCGAGGCCGGTATGACCATCACGTTGATATCGGCCTCGCGCGCGAAGGCGGCCGCACCAGCCATCGTGCCGTCGCCGCCGATCACGACCAGGGCTTGCACGTCGCGGTAGCGCAGGTTTTCGAGCGCACGGGTTCTGCCCGCCTCGGACTGGAAAAGCGGCGAGCGCGAGGTCTCGAGGATCGTGCCTCCGCGCTGGATTATGTTTGCGACCGCCCGGCTCGGGAGCGGACTGAAGTTGCTGTAGATCAATCCTTCGTAACCGCGCTGGACGCCGATCGCCTCGATTCCGGCTACCTGCGCCATCCGCACCACCGCCCGGATCGCAGCGTTCATCCCGGGCGCATCGCCGCCCGAGGTCAGCACTGCGATTCGGCGCGGATTCATTTTGCCGGCCCGACTGGCTTCCTGCCCTTGCTCTGGCTCGCGTTGCGATTGCGCACCCATTGCTCCTCGATGAGGCTATCATTCGTCGCGGAGCCGAACAAAGTTAACCTTATGTAACGAGCCGAATCCTGGAATGTGGGGCAGAAGCGATTGGCGCTAGCTGACTCCCAAGCGTGACAATGCATCGCGCGCCGATTTGGCGGCGTCGTCGCCGCCCTCGCCGCCACCCTTTGCCGCGGCCTGATAATGCGCAATCGCTTCGGCACGCATGCTCATGGCCTCGTATGTCCGCGCGAGGTTGAGCTCGGCTCGGGCGCTGCCCGGACAGGCCGCCAGGGCGTCCTGATAGTATGAAAGCGCGTGGCTGAAATCCGAGGCGGCAAACCGCTCTCCGCCCCGCCGCGTCGCGATACGGCTCACGTCGGCGTCGCACGAGCCCGCAGGCACCGGGGTGCTCTGGACCTGAGCGGCATTGAGCGCCGCGACCTCATTGGAGAGCCTTTTGATCTCCGCCTGTTGCTGCTCGAGCTGGCGGCTGTTTTGATCGATCTGCGACTGCAAGCATCCGGCCGCGATCGCTGTGACGAGAGCCGCCGCCGGCAACGCCGCAAATCTGCGATATTTCCAGATTGGCATATACCTGGCTACCCGGTGGAAGTCTCCCTCGATACCGTCAACCGCATAGGATAGCGAATCGCGCATGGATAATTTGACACATCGAATCGAAGAGCTCGATTGGGTGCGAATCACCGCTTCGCTGGACGAGCGCGGATACGCGACGGCTCGCGGCCTGCTCACCAGCGGCGAATGTGAAACCCTGGCCGCGCTGTACGACGACGAGCGCCGGTTTCGCAAGCGGGTCGAGATGGGACGGCTGGGCTTCGGCGTGGGCGAGTACAAGTATTTCGCCGCGCCGATCCCTCCAACCGTCCAAGAGATGCGCGTGGCGTTTTATCCGCGTCTGGCTCCGGTCGCGAATCTCTGGGGCGAGAACATGCCTGGTGCGCAACGGTTTCCCCCTACCCTCGCGGGTCTTCGCGCGCTATGCGCCGAGCACGGCCAGACCAGACCCACTCCACTGTTGTTGCGCTACGAAGCCGGGGGCTACAACTGTCTCCATCAGGATCTCTACGGCGAGGTCGCCTTTCCGCTTCAGATTACCTGCGCGCTGAGCCGCCCCGGACGCGACTTTACCGGCGGCGAGTTCCTGCTCGTAGAGCAACGGCCGCGCGCGCAGTCGCGCGGCGAGGCGATCGCGCTCGAACAGGGTGAAGCGATCATATTCCCCACCCGCTATCGTCCGATGCGCGGGACACGCGGCTACTACCGGGTCACTGTCCGGCACGGCGTCAGCCGAATCCATAGCGGCCTGCGCTTGAGCCTCGGTGTGATCTTCCACGACGCGAAGTGATCGCCGCGCGATTCTATCCTCGCGTTCGCCGGTCCACTACCATGTCGATCTTATGAGACCCGAGCGAGCGGCTACCGCTGCGGCGGAGCCGACCAGCCGTTTCTTCGATGCCAATGGTCTGAAGCTCCATTACTTGGACTGGGGCGGCGATCCGCGCCGGCAGACTCTGGTACTTTTGCACGGCGGCGCAGCGCACGCCCATTGGTGGGATTTGGTGGCGCCCCAACTGACGCCGCTGGGACGGATCGTCGCGCTGGATTTTCGCGGCCACGGCGAAAGCGCCTGGGCCCGCCCACCTCATTACGGACCGCAAGCCTACGTTGAAGATCTGCGCGCGCTGATCGGGCATCTCGGAACCCGCCCGATCGTCGTGGGTCATTCGATGGGCGGAGCGGTCGTGCAATGGGCAGCCTCCCGCTTTCCCGAAATGATGCGCGCGATCGTGCTGGTGGATTCGCCGAACGGACCGCCGCCGTTACTGCGCCGGCTGATGTGGCGATGGCGCCGGAGGGCGCGCGGGGTCGGCGAACGTCCCGAGTTGGAGTCGGCCGAAGCGATAGTCCGCAAGTTCCGGTTCTCTCCGCCCGATACGTATCTGTCGCGAGAGGAGAAATCGCGCCTCGCTCTGGCTGGCGCCGAACAACTGCCCAACGGCCGATGGGCCTTCAGGTTCGATCCGCACACCCGCCAATGGCGGCGGCTCGGCGGCAATCTGCGCCGCCCGCGCCTGTCCGATATCAAGCTCCCGACGCTGATCCTGCGCGGCGCCGAGAGCGGCCTGGTGAGCGCGCACAACGCCCGCGTGATGCATCGCAAGATCCGCGGCTCAATTTTCAAGGAAATCCCGCGCGCGTTCCATCACGTGCCGCTTGACAATCCCGGCCCCACTGCGGCCGCGATCGCCGAGTTCGTGCGGACGCTCTGACGCGCGCTACGCTCTCAGCAGCCAGTCGCTCAGGTCGAGCGTCACGGCGCCGTCCGTCAGCACCATCGCCTTGGGCGAGCGCTTGAGCTGAACGCGGGAGATGTCGACTTCGCGCGGGAGCAGATAGAAAAGGCTATCGCCGAACAGCGAGACGACGCGCACGCGCTCCTCACCCGCGCGCTCGGTGCCGGCGATCTCGTACGGGTTTACGTGATAGGAAAAACCCCGCGCCCGCACCACGCCGCCGTCGTATTCCTCGACCACGCCGACAAAAATCCGCGTGTTGTCGTCGCGGAAGAGTTTCTTGTCGACCACCACCACTCGATCGCCATCACGTAGCGCCGGCATCTTCGCTTCCTCCTCCGCTGCACCGCGGCCCCTGCTGCGTGGATTGTACTCTACACCGGTCGGCGGTTTCACCTCCTCTCGTAGGGCGGCTCGCGAGCCGCCCGTGGCAGCAGGAGGCGGGTCTCGCCCCCGTTATAAGGAGCTGCCCGCTGCCTCAGGCTCGCGGGGCCGATTCCTGTCGCGCTCGCGGCAGGCTAGACTGAGGGGTTTGACGCCCACGAGAGGCAGCCAATCCAATGCTCGCGCTCGATAATCTATCCAAGTCGTTCGGCGGACGGGTCATCTTCGATTCCGTGAGCTGGACGATGGCCGACGAAGGGCGGGTCGGACTGGTCGGCCTCAACGGGGCGGGCAAATCGACTCTGCTCAAGATGATCGCCGGCGTCGTCGGCGCCGACTCGGGCCGTATCACGCGGCCGCAGCGCACGACGGTCGGCTACTTGCCGCAGGACGCACCCGAGATGGGCGGCCGATCGGTGCTGGAAGAAACGCTCTCGGCGCTGGCCGAGATGCAGGCGCACGACGCGCGCCGCATCGAGCTGGAGAAGATCCTCGCCGCGGAGCCTTCGGGACCCGCCCATGACGCGGCCCTCGCGGAGTTCGGCGAGGTTCTCACCGAGCTCGAGCGCCACGAGTTCTATAACGCGGACAGCCTGGCGACCGCGGTGCTGTTCGGCCTGGGATTCAAGCAGGAAGACCTCGCCCGCGACGTAGCCGAGTTCTCGGGCGGTATCCGGATGCGTATCGCGCTCGGCAAGCTCCTGCTGCGGCGGCCGGAATTCCTGATGCTGGACGAACCGACCAACCATCTCGACCTCGAGGCGCGCACCTGGCTCGAGGACTATCTCGCCTCCTATCCGGGCGGAATCATCGTGGTCTCGCACGACCGGTACTTTCTCGATCGCGTGACCAAAACCACGGTCGAAGTCGCGCGCGGCAGGCTGAGCGAGTATCAAGGCGGCTACTCGCGCTACCTGGTCGAGCGCGACAAGCGCTTCGAGCTCGAGCTCGCCGCGTACGAGAAGCAGCGCGAGGAGATCGCGCATATCGAGGCCTTCATCAGCCGCTTCCGCTACCAGGCGAGCAAGGCGCGGCTGGTCCAGAGCCGCATCAAGCAGCTCGAGAAGATCGAGCGCCTGGCACCGCCGGCGGGCGCCGACAAGCCGCCCGCGATCCGGTTTCCCCAATGCGAGCGCAGCGGGCGGCGGGTCTTCGAGCTCAAGCGCGCGGTCAAGCGCTACGGTCCGCTCACCGTGTATGACGGCGTTGATCTGGCGATCGAGCGCGGCGCGCGGGTCGCGCTAGTCGGTCCAAACGGCTCGGGAAAATCGACGATGATGAGGATGCTCGCGGGAGTCGATGCACTCACTGCCGGCGAGCGAATCGTCGGACATAATGTCAGGATCGGCTACTTTGCGCAGGATCTGGAGCAAGCTCTCGACTATCAGCAGAGCGTGCTCGACGAGCTGAGCGGCGCGGCCGAGGGCATGACCAGCCATGAAATCCGCGGCCTGCTCGGCGCGATGCTGTTCTCGGGCGACGATGTGGCCAAGCGCACCGGCGTGCTCTCGGGCGGCGAGCGCGCGCGGCTTTCACTGGCCAAGGTGCTGGCCCATCGCAACAACTGCCTGCTGCTCGACGAGCCGACCAATAACCTCGATATAATCGCCAAGGAGATGCTGCTCGAAGCGCTCCGCCGATTCGCCGGGACGGTCGTAATCGTGAGCCACGATCGTTACATCCTGAACGAGCTCGTCAACGAGGTAATCGAGGTCGGCCGCGGACATGCGACGCGCTATCTCGGGAATTACGACGACTACCTGGCGAAGAGCCAGGCGATCGAAGCTGCCGCCGCGGCCACGAGCACGACCTCACCAGTTGACGGAAGAGCCGCCAGGATGGCGCTTACCGCACCGAACGATCGCGCCCGGCACGACGGTAAAGCCGCGTCTCCGCGCAAGCCGGATCCGGATCGAAAGCGCGCGCCGAACTCACGCAAGCGCGCAGCGCTCGAATCCGACATCGAGGGCAAGGAAGCCGAGCGCGCGGCGCTGGCCGCGGAGATGAACGACCCCGACTTCTACCTGGCGCGCAAAGACGCCGACCAGATGATCTTGCGCTATCAACGGCTGGGCCAGGAGGTCGAGCAGCTTTACGCCAGGCTGCTCACGCTGGACGATTCGCGCGCGGCGCGCGACGAAACCTAGCGGCCGCTACGTGCCGGTTCCGATGACCGCCACCGATTGTGACAAGTTCGCGGGATCGGATGAAGAATGCGGACGCCCTCAGCCTCGCCATAACTGCTGCCACTCTTACCCAGCGTGAAGCGAACGCCTAATGATTTGCAGGCGTTTAGTGCAGGCCGCCGGATGCGCTGATTCTCTCGCCCGTCAACCATGCCGCGTCGTCCGAGGCGAGAAAAACAATTACCGGAGCGATTTCCTCCGGCTTACCGAATCTTGCGGCGAGCGGTGTAGCTGCGGCTCCCGCATTTCCCGCCGCACTGCCGACAAAGCCGCTGCCCCGGTTGCCCTCGGTATCGACCAGTCCCGGAGCTACGATATTGACCCGGATGTTCCGCGGTCCGAGTTCTTTCGCCAGCGCCATCGAGATTGAATCAATCGCGCCCTTGGTGCCGGAGTAGAGCGCCGAATTCGGCACAGGGTTGGCGCTTGTGATCGAACTGATATTGATGATGCTGCCGCCGGTGCGCGGGAAATACTTGAGCGCTTCCTGCGTCACGAGGATCATTCCGAGCACGTTTATATCGAACTCGCGATGGAACTCCTTCTCCGTGATTGCTTCAAGCGGGTCGAACTGAAAGACACCGGCGTTGTTAACGAGCACGTCGACCGGGCCCAGGGCCTCTTTTGTCTCCTCGAACATGCGCTTTACGTCGGCCGCTCTGGAGACGTCCGCCTGGATCGCGATCGCCTTGCCACCACTGTTCGTAATCTCCGAGACCGTGCGCTCCGCTCCTTCTTTGCCTGCGGAATAGTTCACCGCGACCGCCGCGCCTGCCTCCGCCAACCCTTTGGCGACTGCCGCTCCTATTCCTTTGGATGCGCCGGTAACGATTGCCACTTTACCAGTTAATTTATTCATCTTTGATCTCCTTTCCAGCGCTCGATTCCGATGCGCTGTAAACCGCACCGATCGAGGAGAACCGCTTCTACGCGGTCGGGCATTCCGCGTCAACCAGCCTGACGGGCTTCAGGCTGACGTTCGCGCGCTCTTCGTTGGAACATCTGCCAGTAACATGTTCAGCCCTTCGGACATCGTAGGATGAGTTAAAATTGCGTCGCGCAAGACCGTATAAGGCAGGCGGCCGAGCATCGCGGTCTGCACGGCCGTCATCAGTTCGCTTGCTTCAAATCCGAGCGCGGTAAAGCCAAGAATGTCGTCGCTCTCTTTCGCAATCAGCATCTTCAGGAGGCCGCGCGGTTCGGACACCGTGCGAGTCCGGAGCACTTCGGCCATCGGCATCTTTACCAGCCGATATTCGATCCCGTCGCGCCGCGCCTCGGACTCGTTTCGTCCGACCCTTGCCAGTTCAGGATCGGTGAACATGCAGAACGGGATCAGACGATTCTTCGTGGTTCGATTGCCGCCGTTCAGGTTGTCGTGAACGATGCGGAAGTCGTCAAAGGCGACGTGCGTGAACTGTGGGCTGCCCGCGCAATCGCCCATCGCCCAGATGTTCTCGCTCGTGGTCTCCAGCCGTTCGTTGACTCTGATATAGCCATGCTGGTCGAGTTGGACGCCGGTCAGCTCGAGACCGATTCCATCGGTGTTCGCCTTGCGGCCCGTCGCAACCAGAAGGTCGGTCCCTTCGATGGTGCGTTTGCCATGCCCGTCATTCGCATGGACTCGAACCCGATGGCCGGAACGTCCCTCCACCTGGCGAATTTCGGTTCCCAGTAACACTTCGATTCCTTCCGCAACGAATAGATCGAGCAGGGCCGCGCCAATGTCGGGATCTTCGTGGCTGGCGAGTTGCGGAGCGGCTTCGATCAGGGTCACTTGCGAGCCAAGCCGGCGCATCGCCTGCGAGAGTTCAAGACCCACGTAGCCGCCGCCCAGCACAATGAGGTGTTGGGGCAATCGGTCGAGGTCGAGAGCCTCCACATGCGTCATCGGTTTCGCCTCCGCGAGCCCCGGCAGGTCGGGCATGGCCGCGCGCGAACCCAGGTCGAGGAACACGCGATCCGCGAGAATGGTTCTCTTGCCGCCGTCTTTGAGATCGATTTCGACAGTTCGTGGTGCGACGAATCGGGCGTTGCCCATTATCAGTTCTGCTCCGCTCGCGGTAGTGCGATCGAGGTGCATCTTATGGAGCCCTTCGACCATCAGCCGCTTGCGCCGCTGAACGGTCTCCATGTCGACGCTCAACGAATCCGTTTTGAGCCCGAATTCCACGCCTCGCCTGGCAAGTGAGATGACCCTGGCGGAATAGATAATGTTCTTGCTGGGAAGGCAGGCAACGTTAGGGCATGCGCCGCCGAGTGCTCTGCGTTCAACCATCGCAGTGCGATGACCCGCCCCGGCCATGGTCCACGCGACAAACTTGCCGGCTCCGCCGCTACCGAGAACCAGATTCTCGTACTTTTCAATGTTGGACATCGGTGCGCCTCCTTTGAGTTATAAAAGCGGGATGAATCGGCGAAGATCGCTTTGAAACTTCACGCTTAGCGTCTTAGAGAGTTGTCGAACGCAGTTGCAATTCGGCATGGTCTTTAGCCCTGCCAGTCCTATCGTCCATGTCGTGCCGGGGTCGTGGACTCGCGATGATTGAGCTTTTATCTCTTCTGCCGTGCGAGACATTCGATTATTCCTTGGAATGCGCACGCAGATCCGAGACTGGTAGCCTCGCCGAATCTAGCGAAAATTATCCCGCTCGAAGCCGCGGATTGTCAACGGTGAACGGATGATGAGAAACGTCGTCATACCGATCGCGGTTCCCATCAGGACCGACCTGACCGAGAGCGCAAGATAGTTCGACCGAGAGTCACTGCTGTAGAGCAAGGTGCCGAAGATACAGGTACTCAGCATCAGAGAACCAAGCTCCGTCGCCTAAGTCATGATCGAAATCTGACTGGGAGGGGCGCCAGGAGGACTGCCGTTTCGATCACGTTACTCGACTGGCGAATGTTGCCACGCGGTCGGGAGTTCCCTCTAGGTGCCGCTTCCTGTGACCGCCACCGATTGCGACATGTGGGCGGGATCGTTGCTGGTGATCGTGACCGTGGCGCTGGGCGACGCGCCGGAAACCGGGATGAACTCCACTTTCACGACTCGCTTCGCCCCGTTACTCAGGGTGAAGGCGCCTCCGCCCGAGAGCAGCCGGAAAGCCTTCGCGAATCCGCTCGCGGTCACCTTACCGTGCAGCACGCCCAGCCCGGTGTTCTGAATCGCAAAGGTCATGGTTTCGCTCTTGGACGCGGCGCCGAAGGTGAGCGCAGTGGGCGCGCTCAAGATGCCGGATTGGGCCGGCCCGGTCACCATCACGGTTTCAGACGAACTGCCTGCGGCGACGTTGATGTTGCCCGTGATCGTCATCGACTCCGACGAGAGGTCGGCCGACGACGGCGTGAACTGTATCGTGAGGACCCTCTTGTGACTGACCGGCAGCTTGAACGAGCCCGCTCCCGTTACTTTGAATTCGCCGGTCGGCAGCGCACTGGCGTTGACGCTGATCTGCAGGGCGATGGATCCCGAATTGTCAATCGTCACGTCCATGGGCTTTGACTTCGTGCCAGTGCCGGTCATCGGGAAGGTGACCGAGTCCGTCGAGAGGGAAAGCCCTGCCGGAGTCGGTCCGGCGGTCGGCGTAGCGCTCGCTGGGTGGGCGTGGACCTGGAGGTGGAGGCGGATGTCGGGGTGGGCGTGGGTGTGGACGACGCAGTCGGCGTGGGGGTGGCATTGGTCGCCTCGACCGCGATGCCGACGGGTTTGAAAAGCGCCGCTCCCGAGAGCGTAACGATCGGAGCCGCGTCTCCGCTCGCGCCCGCCGCGTATTCCGTAATCGTGTTCGAGGCGGAATTCGCCGCGTAAATGTTGCCGAACCGGTCGACCGCGACTCCGTAGGGCTGCTTCAGATTGGTCGGCCCACCCGAAATCGTCGCGATCGGCGCCGCGGTGTTGCCGGAACCGGCCGCAAACTCGGTGATGCTGTTGTTGTTGATGTCCGACACGTAGACGTTGTCGGCCGAGTCGAGAGCGATTCCCACCGGAGCGTTGAGTCCGGTCTGGGTGCCTGAGATCAGAGTCGTCGGCGCGACGCTGCCATTACTATCTGGCGCAAACTCTGCCACACTGGCTGACAGAGTATTGACTACGTAGATGTTGCCCGAATGATCGATCGCGATCCCGCTTGGCTCCATCAGCCGCGTCAGCGCGCCGCTGATCGTGTTGGTGGGCGCAACGTCGTTGTTCGCGCCGGCGAGGTATTCGGTGACGCTGTTGCCGCTCCGGTTGGTAACCCAGATATTCTGCGACGGATCGAGCGCGACGCCGAACGGCGCGTCCAGGGTCGTCTTCAATCCCAAGATGACCGCGATCGGGGTCTGCTGCACCGTCCCGGACGAAGTGTACTCGGTGACGCTCGGGCCGGCGCTGCTCAGGCTGAGGGTATTCGCCACGTAGATGTCGCCAAACATGTCGACGAACACGCCAAAAGGAAAGCTCAACTGGCTCTCCGCACCGGAGATCGTGACGGGGCTCGCGGCGCCGGAGCTTCCCGCCGGGTAGATCGCGATCGAGCTCGAACCATCGTTCGTCACGTAGATCGCCACCGCGGTTCCCGTCGCGGCCGACGGCGACAAATCGCCGCCGCTTGCGAGGCCGGCGATCATCGACAGGGCCAGCGTCGCCGCAAGCATTAGAGAAAATAGGCTTGTTGGCGCCCTGCGCTTGATTGTCCTGGCGGCCATTCGAAAGGTCCCGGCGCGCGGCACCCCTAGTATCAGACGCGCGCAACCCCCGCTTGATTCACGGACAAAGCTCTTCCAACTGGGCTTTGATCTCGGGTCAGCCGAGGGTCTACAAACCGGTGCCTAGGCCCCGACGCCACCGAAGTCAATGCTGGCACTTAATGCCGCGGGATCGTCGCTTTTTACGATCAGATATCCCGAGGTCGTGCCTTTCGAGGTTGGCGCGAACCGCACTACGACCTTCCACGTGCCATTAGCGCTCAATGAGAAGGCTCCCAGCCCGGACACCACCGAACATCCTTCCAGGAGCTTGTAAACGTTCACCGTGCCCTTCAGCACGCCGAGGCCGGCGTTCGTTATCGTGAACGTTCCTGTCTTTGTGGTGTTCACCGGCACGTTGCCGAAGTCTATGAACTGGGGAGTGATTTGCAGCACGCCCAACTGGGCCACGCCGCTCACGAGTACCTCGCCCTCGCTCTTCGGGGACTTGCTCGTAACCTTGATCGTTCCGGCAAATGACCCACCGGAAAGCGGCTGGAACTCAATCTGGACGGTCTTGCTCTTGCCGCGCGCGAGCGTGAACGCACCCTTGCCTCTCACATGAAATGCCCTGGTAGCGGTTAGATCGCTTGCGTCAACGTCGCCCGAGGTCTTTGCGCCCGGGTTTGTGATCGTGAGCGTCCGCGTGATCGGGGCGGCGCCTACGCCGGAGGTCGGAAAGACAATCGGATTCGGCGAAATCGAGAAGATGCTGCGGGGAGCCGGAGTAGGAGTGGGCGTTGGCGGAGGCGGCGCGGTCGGGAACGTCGAGGCGATGGCCAGCGACTGGGGATTGAGAAGCTGGGTCGTGAGCCCCGAGAGCGTCACGATCGGCGCGATGTCGCCGCTGCTGCCGGCCGCATACTCGGTCACCGTACTGCCGGCGTAATTCGACACGTAGATGTTGCCGGATTTGTCGACGGCCACCCCCACCGGACTCGCCAGTCCGGTGCTCGCTCCGGAGATCATCGCGCTCGGCGCGACGTCTCCGGTGCTGCCGGCCGCGAACTGGGCCACGCTGTCGCCGGAGTAATTCGACACGTAGATGTTACCGGCCGCGTCCAGCGTAATCCCGGTCGGGCCCGCGAGTCCGGTAGAGCTCCCCGCAATAGTCGCGACCGGACCGGCATCGCCGGTGCTTCCGGCCGCATACTCGGTGATGCTGGCAGCCGACGAATTGGCGACATAGATCACCCCGTTCTTGTCGATCACGATCCCGGCTGGTCCGGCGAGTCCGGTCTGCGCACCGCTGATCGTCGCTATGGGCGCAACGTTGCCGTTGGTTGTAGGCGGATATTCCGTCACCGTATTGTAAGGATTGCTGTTGGTCACATAGAGGTTTCCCACCCCGTCCAGCGCGACGTCGTAGGGAAAATCAAGCCCCGTATCCTTGCCCGCGATGGTCGCGATCGGAGTCACGTTGCCGGTCGTTCCGGCCGGGAACTCGATCACCGTGTCGGCAATCGGGTTCACGACGAAAATGTGCTTGAAAGCGTCAACGAAGATCCCAACCGGATCCTTCAGGCCGGTGGCCAGGCCGGCGATGAGTCCGGGTTTCGCGTCGCCAAAACTGTGCACCGGAAAATCCAGAATCGACAGGTATCCGCCGTTCGCCACGTACAGCGCCGCGGCAGTAAGCGCGCCCGGAGTGGGCGAGGCACTTGGCGTTCGCGTCGCGGTCACGCTCCCGCCGGGCGAGGCGGATGCGCTGCCGGTCGGCGTCGGCGTGGTGCTTGCCGTCGAAGAAGCCGTGGCGCTTCCAGTCGGCGTCGGGGTCGATGTGCCGGCCGAGGTCGGCGTCGCAGTCGGTGTCACGGTGGTCTTTGGCGTCGGGGTTGGGGTCGGCGTCTTGACGGTCTCTGCCATCGGCGTCAGAGTGGCGGCCCGAGTGGCAATCGCGCCAACTGTAGTCAGCCATAGCGCGGCCGCAAGCAGAGGCAAAAGCACCCCTTTGGCCGTCGGCTTGCTCATGTTTGACGATATTCCAGCGGATAGTCACGACCCCCCAAGTCAGACGACCAAATGCTACCGTTGATTCAGGTATCTGGCGAGCGGACAGGCTTGGGCCCGCGCAGCACACGGGTCGAGGTCAGCTCAAACCGCGAAAAAAGGCCCGGATATCGCCGGCAAGGCTGGCAGGCTCTTCCATCGCGGCGAAATGGCCCCCCGACGGCATCACGGTCCATCGCCTGATGTTGTACGCGCGCTCGGCCCACTCCTGCGGCGGCCTCATCATCTCGGCGGGAAACACCGCGACCCCGGTCGGCGCCTCGATCCTCGTGCCGTCCTTGAGCCGCCACGGATGGTGCCGGGCTTCGTAGTAGAGCCGCGTCGATGAGTTGATAGTCTGGGTCACCCAATAGATCGTCACGTTGGTCAGTAGCTGATCCTTCGTGAAGCGGCGCTCGAACGTCGCCGCCGCAATCGCTCCAGCTCCGGAACTTCTCGACGATCCACGCCGCAAGACCGGCCGGCGAATCGTTGAGTCCGTAGGCCAGCGTCTGCGGCCTGGTGCCCTGAATCCACTGATAGCCGGTGTCCTCGCGGCGCCATTTTTCAGCCTCGGCTATAAAGGCTTTCTCGGCGGCACTCAACTCGCCGGCCTCACGGCCCCGCGCCGGCGCGGCAATGATCAGATTGAGGTGAATCCCATACAGGCTGCCGGCGTAGACCTCACCAATCCGCGAGGCGATCGCGGAGCCCCAATCGCCGCCCTGCGCCGCGAAGCGCGAATAGCCGAGCACGCCGGTCATCAGCTTGAACATGATGTCCGCCACCGCCTGGATAT
Source organism: uncultured delta proteobacterium (assembly GCA_963749215.1). Lineage (GTDB taxonomy): Bacteria > Desulfobacterota > Binatia > Binatales > Binataceae > CAVVMA01. The sequence goes on from CAVVMA010000014.1 coordinate 29,906, forward strand.
TCATCGCGCGCGTGACCGGATGGTCGGAGAAACCGTAGCCGGGCAGCGAAGGCGCGACGACCGTGAACGAGTCCGCGGCGTCGCCGCCGTGCGCGGCCGGATCGGTGAGCATCGGGATGATCCGATCGAACTCGTAAACCGACCCCGGCCATCCGTGCAGGAGCAGGAGCGGCTTGGGATTGGGGCCGCGGCCCGGCTCGTGGATGAAGTGGATCTTGAGGCCTTCGACTTCGGCGCGGAACTGCGCGAAACGGTTGAGCTCGCGCTCGTGCGTGCGCCAGTCGTAGCGGGTCCGCCAGTACTCGATCAGCTCGCGGAGATAGCGGAGATTGGTTCCATACTCCCATCCGGTGTCGGGAACCTCGTCGGGGAGCCTCGTGCGCGCGAGCCGCTCACGTAAATCGGCCAGCACCTGGTCGGGAACGGCGATCTTGAAGGGCACGATTTCGGACATGTCGGATCATTAACCACAAAGCCGGGGCGGAAGCGAAGCGAGCCTCGAAATGAAAAGGTTGTCTCGGCGCTCTCGAATCGCGAAACTTTCATCTTCCGGAGGTCGTGCGATGGACGGAAAACTGGTCAGGCTCAGGGCCTACGAAAAGTCCGACGTGGACGCGACGATGAAGTGGGTCAACGACGAGGAGGTGAAACAGTTCCTCGGCAGCGGGACGCTCACCTATCCGGTCTCGCGGATTGCGCAGGAGCACTTCATCGAGCACGCGTCACAACCCGCCGACGACCGCAAGACCTTCGCGATCGAGACTCTGGCCGGCGAGTATCTCGGCGGCATCGATCTTCACGACATCAACTGGATCGATCGCCACGCCGAGATCGGAATCGTCATCGGCGTCAAACAGTACTGGGGCAAAGGCTGCGGCACCGACGCGATGCGCGTGCTGCTCGGGCTCGCGTTCGACAAGATGAACCTGCATCGGGTGTACCTGCGGGTCTACTCGTTCAACCAGCGCGCGATCGCGTCGTACGAGAAGTGCGGCTTCCGCCGCGAAGGCGTGCTGCGCGACCAGCATTATGCGGGCGGAAAGTATCACGATTCGATCGTGATGGGCCTGCTCGAAGCGGAATACCGCGCGGCCTTAGCCGGCTGAGCGGCGCGGTCTACGTCCACCAAAGATGTCAAGCTCCGGCCGCGCTGCTTCATTTCCGAAGTTGACGACCGCTCGACCCTCCATCGACGCTCCTTTTATTCGGAGCCTCAAGCCAAAACCATTCGCTTGACAACTGTTGTCCGAGCAGCGTAGGAACGAGCAGATCGAAAGAGGCTGCTTCCCCCACTGGCCGCTGAATCAGGAGACAACCAGCTGGTCTTTTCTCCCTTGCTCGTGTTCGTTGCAGGTTGGCCTTCTGAAATGTCGGCAACTCGATAGATTGGGCTTGGACTGCGCGAAGAGGAGGTACAAGCGATGTCCGGAATCTCGATCGCATCATTGGAGCTTCCGCAAAGGAGGACCGTGGACAAGCAGATGGATGAATTGATCGGACTGGAACGCGAAGCATTGGCTCTACTCAAGAAGGTGTATGACAACCAACGCGCCAACAACGCTTCCCTGGCCGCCACGATGAAAGTACAACGAGGGCAATAATACGATGAAAACCTCCAGTTCCCCGCCGATGACCGCCGTCGAGAAGAAAAAAGTCATGAAGCAGATGGATGACGTTGTGAAATTTCAACGTCAAATATTGGAAATGCTGAAGAAGATAGTCGCCGAGATGGAAACCACCAACCGCATCATGAGTGGTAAGTAGTTCCTCTAACGTTGAGGAGCGGCCTTGGGCCTGCCCTACACTGCCCGCATGCACGGCTTGTATAATTCTCACTGGGACGAATGTGCCCGGAAGGAAATACGTTCGTTGGCCGTGACCGCGAGCAAACACAGTTGCGCAGCGGCCTGGAGCAGACCTTCCTCGGGCGTGGACGCCTCTTCCTGATATCCGGCGAGCCGGGAATCGGGAAGACGCGTCTCGCGGACCAAATCGCTCGCGAGGGCGCTTCGCGGGGAGCGCGGGTCTTATGGGGGCGATGTTGGGAATCCGGCGGCTCCCCGCCATTCTGGCCGTGGATCGAGATCATTCGGTCCTGCCTTTCGGCAGTCGACCCTCGGGTTTTGCAAGCGGGGCAAGACTCCGATGCCGCGATAGTATTCCGGTTAATTCGCCAGCTCGGCGGAGACTCCCCGGCGGGCGTTTCACGGCAGCCTGAAATCGGGCGTGAGTTCTCCGCGATGTCTTCGGACGAAGCGCGCTCCGAGCGCTTCCGGCTCTTCGGCGCCGTCAAGAGTCTTCTCGCCGGCTTCACGGCCACGACTCCGCTCATGATAATTCTCGACGACCTTCACGCCGCCGACGAAGCGTCGCGGTTGCTTCTTCGGTTCCTCGCCCGAGACCTGCGGCAGATGCGGATCATGGTGATCGTTACCTACCGCGAAACCGAAGTCAGAATCGCGCCAGAGATAGCCGACTTCATCCTGGACTTGTCGCGCGAGGGCATCAGTCTAAGCCTGCGCGGCCTGGGTGAAGCGGACGTTGCCTCCTTCGTCGAGTCTCAGACCGGCCGATCGCCGGATCGCGCTGCTATTTCCGTTCTCCAGCGAGCGACCGAAGGCAACCCGTTTTTCCTCAGCGAGATCGTTCGGCTGCTGGTCGCAGAAGGGCAAATCGAAGACGTAGGTCTGGCGGGACTCAGCGGCTTCAGGATACCGGATAGCGTGCGGGTCACGATTCGGCGCCGGGTGGGACTGGTTTCGAAGGCTGCCCGCGACATTCTGAGTCTCGCCAGCGTAGTGGGACGAGAGTTCGACCTCGCCGTTCTCGAGCGAATCTCAGGCCTGCCCGCGAGCGAGTTGATCGGCGCTCTTCAGGAAGCGATGCATTGCACCCTCATCAGCGAGGTGCCTGACGCTATCGCGCGCTACCGGTTCAGCCACGGGCTCATCGCCGAGACGTTGTGTGGGGACTTGAGCGCCGAGCATCGGCAGCGGATTCACCTGCAGATCGGCGACACTTTGCAGGAACTTTACGGTTCGAACCCCGAGGAACATCTCGCCGAACTCGCCCATCATTACACCCGGGCCTTGCCGATCGGTGAAGTTGAAAAGGCGGTGGCATACACCAGCCGGGCCGCTGGGCGGGCCCGCGACGTGCAGGCCTACGAGGAAGCTGCGCGTCTTTACGAGATGGCGTTGCGGGCCCAAAGCCTAAGGCGGCCCGACGGCGACGACGAATACTGCGACATCCTCCTCCGCCTCGGGGAAGCCTACTTTCGAGCGGGACTGTTCAAGCAGTGCCAGAAAAGTTTCAACCAGGCCGCGCAACTGGCGGAAAGGCTGGGAGACGCGCAGGCGCTGGCCAAGGCCGCGCTCGGCTATGGGATGCCCCCGATGGATCCGGGCACTATCGATGGCACCTGCATCTCGCTGATCGAGCGCGCGCTGGCCGCGATCGGTGAAAGCGACAGCTCGCTGCGGGCGATGCTGCTCGCCCGCTTCTCGGTCGAGCTCTATTGGTCCGACCAGGTCGAACGGAAGAAGGCGCTGAGCGACGAGGCCGTGCGGATGGCGCGTCGCCTCAATGACACCAGCGCGCTGATCGCGGCGCTATGGGCGCAGCACGGTCCGCTGGGACGTCCTGACAATCTCCCCGAGCGGCTTTCGATCGCCAGAGAGATTATGCGGCTGGCCGACGAATCCGGCGACAAATTCTGGGCTCATCGCGTGCGCTACGTTCTGTTCGTGGACTTGCTCGAAATGGGCAACGTCCGGGCTGCGGACGAGGAGATCGCCAACTACAGCCGCCTCACCGAGGAGTTGCGACTCGATACTCACATGAGAGACCTTGCGCTTGCGACGCGCGCCCTGATGGCGGGACGGTTTGAGGAGGGCGAAAAGATCGCTCGCAGGGCGTTGGATGCCGGCCTCGCCCTGGAGCGCCGGGCCGCGCCTTATCGTGGAGCATTCAATTCCTACATGCTGGTTCTGCTTCGCGAACTGGGGCGACTGGAAGAGTTGCATCCGTTCTTCACAAGACCAGCCTCACCGAACGTCCTGGCCAGGTGCGGATTGGCCCTGTGCCGTCTGGAAGCCGGCCGCGTGAGCGAAGCGCGAGCGGAATTCGAGTACCTCGCGGCGGACGATTTCCGATCGAATCCGCGCAACGTGGCGTGGATCGCGACGATGGTGCTGCTCACCGAAATTTGCTGTCGTCTGCGCGACCTGAGCCGGGCCGCGACTCTTTACAAGCTCCTCGCGCCGTACGGTTCTCGCAACGCGATGCTGGACATTCATGCCTGCTACGGACCCGTCGCGCACTATCTCGGGATGCTTGCCGCGACAATGTCGCTCCATGATGACGCGGAAAAGCACTTCGAACTCGCGCTGGAGATGAGCCTGCGCATGGGCGCCCTGCCCTCCGCAACCCGCACGCAGTATGAATACGCCGCCATGCTGCTCGCGCGAAATCGGCCGGGCGACCGGGAACGCGCAGGCGAGCTGCTCGACCTCGCGATCGACGCTGCCGGCGCGATGGGCATGAAGGCTGTCGGCGAGGCGGCCAGGGCTCTAAAGCGCCCGCAGCCCGGAGGCGATGCCGGTGCGGAGAACTCGTTCCACAAGGAAGGCGAGGTGTGGAAGCTCACGTTCGGCGGCCGCGTCTGCCATCTTAAGGACATGAAGGGTCTGGCCTACATCGCCAGTCTGCTGCGCTATCCGCATAAGGAGATCCACTCGCTGGCGTTGATAACCTCGGAGGTCGACGCGGATGCCCTCGGGGATCCCGATACGGATGCCGCGCATGTCGGCGAGCTCAACGCGGAGCAGCTATCCGATCTGGGCCTGCGCTCGAGAAGACTCGAAGATGCGGGCGAGATGCTCGACGCGCAAGCCAAGGCCGCCTACAAGCGGCGGCGCGATGAGCTGCGCAACGAACTCGAAGACGCCAACGAGCTCAACGATACCGAGCGTGCAGCGCGGGCGGAGGATCAGATAGAGGCGCTCAGCCGCGAATTGTCGCGGGCGGTGGGTTTGCGCGGCCGGGACCGGCGCGCGGCTTCCACCTCGGAACGAGCGCGCCTCAACACCAGGCGGGCTATAAAAGCGGCGCTCGACAAGATCGCTGAAAGTGATCCGGCGCTGAGCAAATTTCTCGCAAGTTCGATCAAGACCGGGACATTCTGCTCGTATATGCCCGCCCCTTCCCAGACCGTCCGCTGGAAATTCTAGCCGGCTGCTGAGCGCCCTTTTCAGCCCGCCGCCAGTTCCGTTTTTTCTCCCCGAGCGTTCCGTTCAATCAGACTGAACCGGTTGTTCAGTCATTTGTAACGCCTTTCGTGGTGAGAGCCGGAAAAACGGCTCCGCGAGAGGAGTGAAAAATGGCTACCGCAAGTGCTTCCAAATCACTCGGAGAGATCGAGTGTCGCGCCGCCCCGGGTTCGTCTCGCGCAGCCCCTCCTGATGAGGGACTTCGCATGGCACAGGGCCTTTACCTGGACGAACTGCCGGGCGTGGCGTTCGGTCTCATCACCGTCGGATGGATCGTGATGTCGCTGGCTCAACTGATGTAGCGGCGACCGCGGTCACCGGGGCCGGGGCTTGGTCTCCTCCTGCCAAAAAAGCCCCCGCCCAACCCCGACGCCAACCCCCAGGAAGGTTGCTTTTGATTCAATCGGAGTGAGCTTGTGCAAAAACGGAATGTCATGAAACGTTTGACGCGATTCGTTTTCCGCGCGGCTGTAAGGACGGGGATGAGTCTCTTCGTTCACAGCGTGCTGGTAGTTTTGCACGTCAATCCCGGCGCGCTGATCACGATCGCAGCATGCTTCCTCGCCAACGTCGCCGCAGTGTTGCCCTAGAAGGCCACTACCGCGAGCTTCCGGGGATACTCGGCGGCAACACTCGATCGGAGAAGTCTCGTGGCCGTGTCTATCGTAATCGTGCTGGGCATGGCGGTCGCGGCGGTCGTCGTCGCGATCTCGATCGTGCTGTGGCGATGGTCCGCGATCGCGTCGGGCTCGGTTACTTGAACAGCCAGCCCGTTTGGTCGCAGCCGAGCCGGCGCTCGACCTCCATGATATTGGGAATCCGCCGGTAGGTATCGGCGGAATTCACCTTGCCGTTGAGCGGGTCAAGCCGCGACTGAGCTTCCGCGCGGTCCCCGGCTTCGAGCATCGGAAACCCGAGAAACGAAAAGAGTTTCGCCAGCTTCTCCAAGCGTTCGCCGGAAGTCTGCTCCTCGCCGAAGAGATCCTCATACCACCAGTCGATGAACTCGACTCCGGAGTACATCAGCAGAGTGCGATGCTCGGCCACCGCGGCGCTTTCAGCTTCCAGAGCCCATTGGAGCGTTTCGAGGTCGAGGGCGGTGAACGTGAACCCGAGGTTATGCTCGCGGGCTTTCGCGGTGGACGCCCACGACCGGGCTTGCATGCTGATCGCAACCGAGACCAGGCGGCGCAGGCGATTGCGCCGGGTCAGGAAAATCACCTTCGCGCCGCACAGGAGAAGCTCCTTGTCCCGGAAGCGCTCATCGGAAGGGACCTGTAGCCCGTAATCCCAGACGTGCTTGATTCCATTGCGCTGCGCGCAAATCTCGCGCAACGCCGACTCGAACGAGGGCTGGTCGTGCGCTCGCGCGGCGAGGATTCGCCCACTCTCGGAGCCGGGATTGAAGGGCTCGTAGGCGCATCGGATCTGCGGATGACAGCTCAGAATGCCGGCCAGCGTCGTGCTGCCGCTTCGAGGGAGTGAGAAGATTATGAATCCGGGTCGGTTAATCATCGCGCGACGCGGATTGTGCCCGATTCGCGAGGCTCGCACGAGCCCGACTCAACCCGCGATCGCAAACCTCGCCAGCATCGGCAACCCGCGCTGTCGCGGGCGACTCGAGGTCAGCGGATCAGTGCCCGCTCCCATTACCGGTCAGCGTCACGGTAAGCGGGACCGAGCTTATGGTGTCGATGATCGTCAGCGTCCCATGGCGTGTGCCGGTCGCGGTCGGGTCGAACGCTACTCTAATTTTGCAACTCGAACGCGACTTGAGCACACTGGCGCATTCGTTCTTCGTAACCACGAAATCGCCGCTGGTAGAGACGGCCGCGATAGCAAGACCGCCCGTGAGATTGTTGGTGACAGTCACCTGGCTCGAATTACTGGTGGTGCGCAGTTTCTGCGACCCGTAGGCGATCCGACTAGGGACCGCGCTGCCCACCACGATTCCCGTGCCGTTCATGGGCACCGTCTTGGTCGAGGTGTTGTTGAGATGGATCTGGAGGCTGGCAGTCTGCCGCGCGGCGACTGTCGGCGTGTAGCCAACGCTGATACTGCATTGGGAGCGCGGTCCAACGCTGGGCACGCAGGTGTCGGTCTCGGTGAACGGCGCACCCGAGGTTCCCGGCCCGCTGGCAATCGTGATGCTTGAGACGTTCACCGCCGTGCTCGCGTCGTTGGACACGGTGATGGTCTGCAGGCTGCCGACACCAAGCGGCTGCGACCCGAAGGAGACCGAGCCCGGCAACACGTTCAGAATCGGCGGGCCCGCCGCTCCTTGCACGTTCAGAACCGCACTATTGCTGCTGGGAGCGCAGTAGGGCGTACCCGCGAACGAGGCCTGGATGGGCAACGATCCGGTCGTACCCGGGGCAACAAAGTCGGTCGTTGCCTGGCCCGAAAGGTTCGTGAACGAGGTCCTCGTTGAGGCGTTGAAAGTAAAGCTTATGCTCTGTCCGCCGGCGCAACTCGCGGGTTTCAACGACGCCATCGCCGTGAACAAGGTCGCGGGACGAGCGGTAACGTTCAACACGGTCAAGGTTGTCGGAGTCGGAGCTGGTACGGTCACTTGTCCGGTAGCGCTGCCTGCATCGCAGGACGGGCTACCCGCGAATGACGCCTGGATCGCGTAGGGCCCCGGAGTAGTCGGAGCGGTAAAGGTAACGTTCGCCACGCCGTTGCTGTTGGTCGTCCCAAATCCCTGGGCGCCCCGGAACGTGAAGAGAATCTGCTGATTCGCGGCGCAGCCGCCTCCGACCAGTCCGGCGGCGGCGACGAACGTGGCTCCCTCCGGAACAGTGACGTTCGCGACCGTCAGCGCGGTCGCCGTCGCGGTAGGCGAAGTGACCGTCAACAGTCCGGAACCGGTGGTGGAACCGCAGGGTGAGACACCTGAAAAGGAGGCCTGAATCGTGTATGTCCCGGGCGTCGACGGGGTAGTGAACGCCGGAAGCGCCATCGTCACCATCCCCGAGCCGTTCGTCGTACCGCTTGCGGTCTGCGGCGGTGAGCTTAGAAGCGTGAACTCTATCGTCTGGCCCGACACCGAACAGCCGCTCGCGCTCGAAGACAAAGTCGCCGTGGCGTTGAACGTGCTGGGCACCGTTTCATTGAAATTCTGGACGGTCAGAGTGGTCGACGACGGCGCGCTCAGGGTCACTATCCCGGCATTGGTGCTGGGAGCGCAGGACGAGTTGCCCGCGAAGGTGGCCAGGACCGAGAACGGCCCTCCAGTGAACGGAGCAGCATAGGTGGCGCTCGCTACCCCGTTGGGCCCGGTGGTAGCCGTGGCCGACGCATTCTGGAACGTGAAAGTTACCGGCTGCCCCGAGGTGCAAGCACTGGTATTCGAAGAGAGAGTCGCCGTGACGGTGAATGAGGAACCGGGCGAAGCCGTCACATTGGCGACTGCCAGTGCTGTTGGCGCCGCCGTCGACGGGCCGGGCACGGTTACCAGTGCGGTGGCCGTGGCGGGACCGCAGGGGCTGCCAAGCCCACCCCCCGCATACGAGGCCTGGAGTTCGTAAGTGCCGCCAGTCGCGGGTGCGAAAAAGAACGAGTTCGCCACGCCGCCGGTGGTCAAGGCGGACTGCAGGTTGCTCTGGAAAGTGAAGATTATCTGCCCCTCGCCGCATAAACCCGATCCCACGGGAGACAAAGTCGCCGCGACGTTGAACGCCGCACCCGGCGCGGCAGTGACATTCGCAACCGTGAGCTGGGTCTGCAACTGGTACGCCCCCTCGTACGCCCCGATGTCGCAGGCATTGAATCCAGGAGCCGGACGCGGATTGCCGCGCTGGTCGGTGTGAACCGTGCAGTTGGCAAGCGGCACCGCGTCGATCGCGTAACCAATAAGGTTCGGAGTGAGTTGAGTGAGTTGCGGCGCTAATGTCTCGGTAGGTCCGCCGTTATTTGCCAGCGGCCCGAGCGCGAGATTCGCGTTCGAGACGCTATTGCCGATCGGATCGCCGTTCTCGCCTGTGCCGGCGAAACCGCACGAGGTGTCGCTACCGTTCGGGTTGGCCGAGATGTTGTAGCCGCCGTCGATGATGCTGCCGCCGCAATTCATCAGGGTCGACGAGTTGGTGGCCAGAATGGAGTTGCTGACGGTAAGCGTGCCGCCCGCGTTGTCGACGCTCGCCCCTGCGAAGGAGGTGTTGCCCGAGAAGGTGCTGTTGACGACGCTCGCCGTGCCGCTGGCGCTGTAGACGCCCCCACCGCCGCCGCTCACGGAGCCTGCCATGTTGCCTGAGAAGGTGCTGTTGGTGACCGTGGTCAGAGTGCTGCCGGCTTCGCTATCGATAGCGCCACCGTTGCCGCTGCTCGTGGGGTTAGCGGTGTTACTCGAGAAGGTGCTGCTGTTGACGGTCAGAGTGCTGCCGGTCTCGCTGTCGATAGCGCCGCCGTTGACGCCGGCGGCGTTAAGCGAGAAGGTGGTGTTATTCACGGTCAGAGTGCCCAGATTGCTGATTGCCCCGCCGTTGGCTGTGCTCGCCTTATTGTTCAGGAAGGCGCTGTTGGTGACGGTAAGAGTGCCGGCGTTATTGACTGCCCCGCCGCTGGGAGCCGAGCCGCGCTGGATCGTCAGGCTGTTCAGAAAGACCGTAAAACCCGCGTTTACCGTGAACACTTGGTAAAGGTCGTCGCCGTCGACCGTGATGGTCTGCCCAGTCGCATCGATTGTCAGATTGTCCATGATCGGCGGAAGGTTGCTGCCCAGCGTGATCATGCCGTTCAGATTGAAGTCGATCGTGTCCGTGCCGGTGCCCGCTGCGCATCCGTTCACGGCGGTCTGGCTGTTGGCTGCGGTGATCGCGTCGCGCAGGGCGCAAACACCCGCCCCTCCCGGGTCGATGGTCGTGTTGACGATTATCGTGGCCGCCGCCGCTTCCAGCGCGGGTCGAATCGGCAGCACCAGCAGCGCGGCCAGCAAAACCGGTCGCGCGAGCCGCAGCACTATTCCCCGGAACACTCCATGACGGGACGTCTGCCGCATTTCCCTATCCGACACTAAGCCTCCTGGAATCCGGCCCGGCCAAGTCGGAAGGCATGCTCCTTTTCGCACGCGACAGCATTAGATGTCAACCGATTTCAGTTTAGACCAGCTAAAGTCGGACTTGCTCAAAATCATCCGAAAAATCCCGAAACACTACATAGACGCCCCTTCTCAACCGGAAATTCGAGGCAACCTTGGGCCCGAACCGGCGCTTCACAGGCTAGTGTGTGCGTCGTCTGAGCGTCAAGCACAAGAAATGGCTTTCAAAGGCTCAGGCTGGGCGGATACTGAAGCCGACCTTGGGGAAGTGATTGACCAGCTTGCCGAGGCCCGGCTCCTCGCGCTCGATCGCGATCTCGTAGGTCGAGCTCGCCACGACCGTCCCGCTCACGGGATCGAATCCGTAGTCGTCGGGCGTGACGCTGACCTTCATTCCCGGCTTCAGCCCGTTGGGATCGCCCGGGTCCTCGGAGGCGCGCGTCGACGGCTGGCTCTCGCGGGCGATTTTGAGCGCCTCATCGGGGTCCATCGGGCGGACGTCGCCGTAGCCCATCGCCTCGATCCGCTCCAACCATCGCATCAGGTTCGGGTTGCGCTGCGCAAGCGCGAACGAGGTCGGCTCGATTCGCAGGAACCACACGCAATGGAAGCAGGCCGCATCGGCGAGGCTAAACGCATCTCCGAGCATGAAGGGCCGCTCCGACACCTGCCGATCGACCATCGCGAGGAACGCGCGGACCTGGTTGCGCGCGTCGGGTGCCGTCTGGAGCAGCTCGGTGAAGTTCGCCCCGCGCATCATCTTCGAGCGATCCTCGATGAACTCCTTCGGCACGCTGGCGGCGAGCTTCTCGAAAATCGCCGGCGTAGTCGAAAAGAAGAATCGGCGATCCGCCCACTGGCTGACGATCTGGCACAAACCCTCGCTTGCGCCGGGATAGATCGTCGGCTCGGGGAACAGCTCCTCCAGCTTGCGCGTGATGATCCCGGTGTCGCAGTAGATATCGGCGCCGATCTGCATCACGGGAATCCGCCGGTAGCCGCCGGTCAGCGGCGTAAGCTTCGGCTTGGGCATGATCACCGGCTGATCGACCGATCGCCAGCTCGCTTTCTTGTGCGCGAGAATCTTGCGGACCTTTTCCGAGAACGGCGAAGTGGCGTACTGATGCAGGATGATTTCGGCCATCATTTTCTCCCGACGGTCTTTTTCATCTGTTTAGCCGATCTTCGGCCGCCTTTGCGAGCAGTCGCGCGCGGTGCAAGCGGTTGATAAATCGCCATCCGATGCCGTAGCTTGCGCCTCATGCACGGACACCATGAGTTCGACCTGTTCGAAGCGATCTACACGACCCGCTCGATGCGCCGCCTCAAGCCCGATCCGGTCGCACCGGAAATCGTCATGAAGATAATCGAGGCGGCCACGATGGGTCCCAGCGGCGGCAATCGCCAGCCGTGGCGCTGGATCGTCGCGACCAGCAAGGAGACCCGCGACCTCGTCGGCGCGCGCTATCTGCAGGCGTGGGAGCGCTATCTGACGTCCGGTGCGCGCGCGATTCTGGACAACGAGCCCGAGAGCCGGCAAGGCCGGAATCTCAAGTCGGCCCGCTACCTGGCGAACCATATCGCGGAAGTGCCGGTGCTGATCTTCGCCTGCGTCAGGCTCTACACGGATCAGGCGCGCAAGGGACAGCCGATGCTCGGCGCGGTCTACCCGGCGATTCAGAACCTTTGCCTCGCCGCGCGCGCTTACGGGCTGGGCACCTGTATCACGACCATGCATCGGATGTTCGGCCGCGAAATCGACGCGCATCTCGGCGTGCCGCCGGAGTATGCGAACGTCGCGCTGATCCCGCTCGGCTATCCGAAAGGACGATGGGGCCGTCCCGATCGCCGTCCCGCCGCCGAGGTGACCTACTGGGAGCGCTGGGGTGAACGAGGGACGATATAACCGTTTTTCAACCGACGGACGGCTCCTGATCGGTATGGACCACGTGCTCGATCCCGGGCCAAGTCGGACCCGCGCGCAGGAAGGTCAGGACAGCTTCGCGACTTGTTTGTGAACGCCATTGGGCGTAGATAGGCGGCGCGGTCAGGTGGCGGCACGTGAGCAATTTCATCGCGTCGCGCACGCTCGAGGTCTATCCCAAGGGCGCTCATCGCTGGGCGATGCTCGGCCTGACGGTGCTCGCCTCGATCCTCGCCTCGTACGAATTCCAGCTCGCGCCGCTGCTGCCCCTGCTGCTTCCCTATTTGCACATGAGCCACGTCGGCTACGGCACGTTCATCTCTTTTGCCGTGCTGATCTCGGCAATCTCGGCCTTCTTGGGCGGGCCGCTTGCCGATCGCTATGGCCGCGTCGTCATGATCGACAGCTGTCTCTGCGCCGTGACGATCCTCACCTTCGCCAACCTGCTTATTACGGGGATCGTTTCGTTCGTCATAGTCCGCACCGGGATGATAATCGTGGGCAGCCTGATGGCGGGCGCGGGCGCGGCGCTGGTGCGCGACATGTCGCCGCGCTTGAGCCGCGCGCTGGCCTTTGGCCTGTTCACGATCGGACCGGTCGGGGCGAATTTCCTCGCCAACGCGATCGCCGGCGCCACGCTGCCGATCTATCACACCTGGCAGTCGCAGATCTGGATCATGGGCGGACTCGGCATCCTGATGTACATCCCGATTCTGCTCTGGCTCAAGGATTTGAGCCCCGCGCTGCGCATGCAGATTTTCCGCAGCGAGATCGCCGCGATGCAGGCCGAGGGACGCCGGCTGCCGGCCGCGTCCGAGCTTCCCGCCGGCACGCGCGAGGCGTTCGCCAGTCTGCTGCAGCATCCGGAGGTCTGGCTGCTGGTGGTCGGTATCACCGCCAACCTCACGCTGTACCTCGCGATTCAGGCTTTCGGTCCGCTGATGTTCACCGAAGCGTACGGCTACACCCCGGCGGTCGCCGCGCGGATGAACGCGAACTTCTGGTTCACGAATCTGGCCGTGCTGGTGGCCACGGGAATCGTCTCGGACCGGCTCGAATCGCGCAAGGCGATCGCGATCATCGGCGGCGTCCTGAGCGCCGCGCTGATGGCGATCTGGGCTGCGACTTTCGGCCATCATCTGGAGCAGCGCACGGTCGCGACGATCGCGATGCTGATGGGATGCTTCCTGGCGATCGCTTACGTGCCGTGGGCCGCGCAATTTTCCGAGACGCTCGAAGATGTCTCGCCGGCGCTGCAAGCCACCGGATGGGCCTTCTTCGGCCTGATGGGGCGTGGATGGGTCGCGGTCTCGGCCCCACTCAGCCTGTTCGTCGCGGTGCATCACGGATGGGGCGCGTGGATAGAGGTATCGTGCGGGGGCATGAGTCTTTACGTCCTCGCGATGATTCTCTCGCGCGGCCGCTTCGCGACCCATCGGACGCGGCCGCGTCCTCGCGCCGCGCCGCAGCCTCGTCCGCAACCGCCGCCGGCTGAACTCCGTCGCGACGGCGCAACCCGCTTCGATCACCGCGCGCTTCCTGTTACCATCGGAGCCGCCATCAGCGCCATGAATGCTCCATCGACACAGGAGAACGGAAAACCCGACTATCTGGCGACCCCGGCCGCGGCGCCGGGGGCGCGCGAGATGAAGCTCGCCGGATGGGGCCGCTATCCGGTCGTGGACACGCAAGTCTACCGTCCCGAGAAGATCGGCGAGCTCGCGGCAGTGGTCACCGCCAATTCCACCAGCCTCACTCCGCGCGGCGCAGGACGCGCCTACGGCGACGCGGCGGTGAACGATCGCAACCGCGTCGTCGACTTGCAGCGGCTCAACCGGATGCTCGCTTTCGACCCGCACAGCGGCATCCTGCGATGCGAAGCGGGCGTCACGATCGCCGAGATTATCGAGGTCTTCATGCCGCGCGGCTTCTTTCCGCCGGTCACGCCCGGCACCAAGTTCGTCACGCTGGGCGGCTCGCTCGCGGCCGACGTCCACGGCAAGAACCACCATCGCGACTCCTCGCTCGCCAACCATGTGCTGAACTTCGACCTGATGCTCGCCTCGGGCGAGGTGCGGCGATGCTCGCGCGAGCAAAACGCCGACCTGTTCTGGGCGACCGCCGGCGGGATGGGCCTGACGGGCGTGATCCTGGAGGTCGAGCTTCGTTTGATACGGGTCGAGAGCGCCTGGATCGACGGCGAAGTGATTCGCGCGCGCGACGCCGACGCCGCGCTGGAAACTTTCGAGCGCACCGATAGCGAATACCGGTACTCGGCGGCGTGGATCGATTGCGCTACGACCGGCGCGTCACTGGGGCGCTCGGTGGTTCATGTCGGCAACTTCGCGTCGCTTGACGCTCTGGCGCCAAAGCGCCGCGCCGCTCCGTTCGACCTCAAACGCGGAATACATCCGGTGGTTCCGTTCGAGTTCCCGAACTTCGCGCTCAACTCGCTGAGCATCCGCGCGTTCAACGCAGGCTACTATGCAATTCACCGGGGATCGGGCCAGCATGCGATGGTCGGTTTCGACCCCTTCTTCTACCCGCTCGACTCGATTCGCGGCTGGAACCGAATCTACGGCAAGCGCGGCTTCGTGCAGTACCAGTGTGTGTGGCCGCCGGCGGAAAGCCGGGCGGGACTGATCGAAACGGTGGAGGCGATCGCGCGCAGCAGGCGCGGTTCGTTTCTGACCGTGCTCAAGAAGTTCGGCCCGCAGGAAGGAATTCTTTCCTTTCCGATGCCGGGGTACACGCTGGCGCTCGACTTCGCGGTCGATGACGGATTGTTCCCGTTCCTGGATCGGCTCGACGAGATGGTGCTCAAGCGCGGCGGCCGCGTGTACCTGGCCAAAGACGCGCGCATGAAGCCCGAGATTTTCCACGCGATGTACCCGAATCTCGCGCGATGGCAATCGATCAGGGCCGCAGCCGACCCCAACCATCGCTTTTCGTCGTCGCTCTCGCGCCGCCTCGCAATGGTTCCCGCGTGACGCTGCGGCAAGGATTGCTGCCTCGAGTGGTAGCGCAGTCTACCCTCACCCGGCGGGCGCAGCGCCCGCCGACCTCTCCCTGGTCAGGGAGAGGTGCAGAGAAATCGCTCGACCATCGTGAGCACGCCCTTCTGTTCCCTCTCGCTGACCAGGATGACGGTGAGGGTCCGTGCGCGTCCTGATCCTCGGCGCGACTTCGCCGATCGCCCGCGCGCTCGCGGCGGAATTCGCGCGCGAAGACGGCGCCGACCTGTATCTCGCTGCGCGCGACACTGCCGAGGGCAACCGTATCGCGGAAGACCTGAGCGTCCGGAGCGGGCGTGCCGTTTACTCCGGCCCATTCGACGCGGGCAATTACAACTCCCATCCGGACTTCGTGCGGGGCGTGATCGAAAGGCTCGGTGGACTCGACGGAATCGTGGTCGCATTCGGCACGCTGGGCGACGAAGCCTCCGCGCAGAGCGATCCGGCCGAGGCGCTCAAGACCATCAGCGCGAACTTCACCGGCGCGGTCTCGATTATGACGCTGGCGGCCGAGCATCTGAAGGCGCAGGGACGCGGCTTCATAATCGTGCTCGCCTCGGTGGCGGGCGATCGTGGCCGGAAGAAGAACTACGTCTACGGCTCCGCCAAAGGAGCGCTCGCGCTTTTCACCGGCGGACTGCGGGGACGCCTGGCCAACTCGGGCGTCCACGTGATGACCGCGAAGCTCGGCTTCGTCGATACGCGGATGACCTGGAGTCAGAAAGAAAGCGGACTCACGGCCTCGCCCGAGCAGGCCGCGCGGAAGATTCACGACAAATGGCGGCGCGGCGCCGAGGTGGTCTACATCCCTTCGTTCTGGCGTCCGATCATGGCCGCGGTCAGGATCGTGCCGGAGCGATTCTTCAAGCGTCTGAATTTCTGACCCGCAGCCGGTTTCCCCCTCCCTCTCACCGGCCTCGCTTTCGCGGCGCGCTTGGCTCAAATATAAATGCGTGAAGACCCGATACTGACGATCGGAGTTATCTGATATGCCGCATGAGCAATTGCAGAAGATAAAGTTTGCAGGCGCGGTGGACGCCGACGGTCATATTCTGGAGGACGCCGGCCTCTGGGAGCGATACATCGAAGCGAAGTACAAGCCGCGCGCGCTCAGAATAAAAAAGGGCGAACGCGGCGACCAGTATCTGGAGATCGAAGGCAAACCCTCGAAGTTTATCCACACCGGGATGCTGACCAGCCTGGCCGGGATGGGCTCGTCGCGCGACGTTCCAATTCGGCATCGCGAGCCGGGCTACGGCAGCAACGCTCCCTTCGGCGCGATGGATCCCAAGGAACGCGTGGAGCGAATCACCGCCGAGGGTCTCGAAGCGGCCTTTCTCTACCCGACGCTGAGCCTGCTCTACGAGGTCGAGTGCGCCGAGGCCGAGATGGTCCAGGCTTACACGCGCGCCTACAACCGTTACATCGTCGATTTCTGCTCGGACAGCGGCGGCAAGCTGCTTCCGGTCGCGCATCTCTCGCTGGGCGATCCCGAGGCGGCGGCGCGTGAGCTGGAACGGGCGGTGAAGGCCGGATGCAAAGGCGGATGGGTTTGCCAGTTCACGATGACGCGCAAGCCGCATGCCCATCCGGATCACGACGTCCTGTTCGCCAAAGCGCAGGAGCTGGATGTGCCGCTGGGGCTTCATCCGTCGCTGGAGCCGGTCTGGGCGATGTCAGGGCGATACGACTGGAAGTATCAAAACGAAATGTACTTTTTCAATAACATCACGGCGGCCGACGCGGTTCGCCATGCGTTCACGAGCTTCTTCCAGTTCCGCACCTTCGACAAGTTCCCGCGCTTGAAGCTGGTCATTCTCGAAGCGGGCGCGGGATGGATTTCCTACTGGCTGGACCGGATGGACGCGGTATACGGGACCGGGCTCGGCATGACGCTGCAGCTCAAGGAAAAACCGAGCTTCTATTTCGGGCGCAATTGCTGGATCTCGGGCGACCCCGACGAGCGATCGCTGCCCGCGATGGTCGAGCTGTGCGGCGCGGATCGCTTCTTCTGGGCGTCGGACTTTCCGCATCCCGACCACGTTCCCAATTACATAGCGGAAGTCGAAGAGCTGGCGGCGAAGCTGCCGCCCGCAGCCCGCGCCAAGGTGCTGGGCGAGAACGTGATGAAGGTCTACGGCTGCGCGTAGTTACCGCTGGCCAGGGCCGACCCAAATCACCCGGCCCAGACGCGATCTCGCAGCGCCTCACGCTGTCGCTCGTCGCCGGTCACGAATGGCACCGGAACCGCCGATCTTAGCCGGAAACACGATCGGCTGAGGCAATGTGTAAGCGCATCGAGAGTACTCACCGACGCGTGAGAGAATGCAGTTCTTCGGCTTGCTCGATGACCTCGACGTCGATCGGTCACAAGCTCCCAGTAATCCCGATCGCGCCGAAGCCGGGCGAGTAGCGCCGCGAAGACTTGCCCCGTCACCTCGGCCTGCCGCGAAGCGGCGTCGGAACGCGGACATCACCTCAGCGCGGGCCGATCACCGAAGAGACTATCCGATACTCGAGCATTAACCGGCGCGCCTGGGCCGAACCTACCTTCGTCGACGTAGCGTTTGACCAGGATGCTGCGAATCGAAGTAGGCGGGAGCGCCGCCGGCATCAGCGCTCGTCTCGTTCTTCGCTGATCGTCTCTGACAAGGGACCGCCCTTTGATTTTGATCGGTTTGAAGTACGGCATCGGGCCTCTCTTTGTGGCGCGTATCAGGAAGCCCTCAGCGGCCATCCTGTCGAGCACTGCTTCGATGTCGGGTTCTTTCACGATCGGCGTCACACGCGCGATCGGCTTGCCGCGATCCGTGAGGACCACTTCCTTACCTTCGCGCACCGCTTTTATGATTTTCGAGAAGCGCTGATTCGCTTCACGCAGCCCGACTCGCATGCGCACAACCTCCCGGCGGTGTCTTGTAGTAACGTCACTACATTAGACTTGACCGGCGCTCCGGTCAACGCGACTGCGCGGCGCCGGGGCAGGATCTGCAAGCAACAAGGCCCGGCGGCGGGGAGCCGACGGGCCTTATCGGGCCGGCGCGAGGCAGGCCGCAATCGCGAGCGGCCGCTCTAGTTCACGGTCCAGGTGTCGCCGCGGCGCAGCAGCGACTTGATATCGCCGGCGCCCATTTTGGCCTTGGCGTCGTCGAGTTGCTTGTTCATCGCGCCGTCGAAGGTCGGACGCGCCACCGCATAGAATACGCCGACCGGCGTGGGCATCGGCGCCTCGAAGTTCGCGAGCATAAAGGCCGACGCGAAGTTGGTTTCGTCGTGCACCACGAGGTCCTTCTCGGTGAATTCGCCGCCCAGCTTGACGACCTCCGGACGCATCCCGTTCATCCGGACGCCCTTGTCGCGGTTCTTGCCGAAGATCAGCGGCTTGCCGTGTTCCAAAACCAGTTGATGCTCGGCCTTGACCTGCTTGTCGGTCACGTCGTTGAACGCGCCGTCGTTGAAGATGTTGCAGTTCTGGAGAATCTCGATAAAAGCCGAGCCGCGATGCGCATGGGCCCGCTTGAGCATCTCACCCAGGTGCTTCTGTTCGACGTCGATCGAGCGCGCGACGAAACTCGAATGCGCTCCGAGCCCGAGCGACAGCGGGTTGAACGGAAAATCGACCGATCCCATCGGCGTAGACTTGGTGACTTTGCCGACTTCCGAGGTCGGCGAGTACTGGCCCTTGGTGAGCCCGTATATTCGGTTGTTGAACAGCAGGATTTTCAGATCGACGTTGCGGCGCAGCACGTGGATAAAGTGGTTGCCGCCGATCGAAAGCGCGTCGCCGTCGCCGGTGACGACCCACACGTCGAGCTCGGGCCGCGTTACCTTGAGCCCGGTCGCGAGCGCCGGCGCGCGCCCGTGGATAGTGTGGAAGCCGTAGGTGTTCATGTAATACGGGAACCGGCTCGAGCATCCGATACCCGAGATGAATACGATATTCTCGCGCGGGATACCCAGCTCGGGCATCGTTTTCTGCACTTGCGCCAGGATCGCGTAGTCGCCGCATCCGGGACACCAGCGCACTTCCTGATCGGTGACGAAATCCTTGCGGCTCAATGCGGTTGCCATTGGTTCAACCCTCCAGGGCGCGTCCGATACGGCCGGTAAGTTCACTGACTTTGAACGGGCGGCCCTGAATCTTGTTACAACCCACCGCGTCGATCAGATACTCGGCGCGGATCATCTTCAGCAATTGCCCCATGTTCAACTCCGCCACCATCACCTTCTTGAAGCGACGGAGCACTTCACCCAGATCGGGCGGCAGCGGATTGAGGTAGCGCAGATGGACGTGCGAGACCTTCCGCCCCTTGGCGCGGAGTTGCTTGACGGCCTCGCGGATCGGGCCGAACGCCGAACCCCATCCGAGTACGACCAGGTCGCCGCCGTCGAGGTCGCCGAAGATCTCGGTCGGGGGAATTTCGCGGACGATACCCGCGATCTTGCGCGCGCGCAGACGGACCATCAACTCGTTGTTTGACGGAGAATAGCTGACGTTGCCGGTCAGGTTCTCGCTCGAGAGCCCGCCAATACGATGCTCGAGACCCGGCGTGCCGGGAATCGCCCACGGCCGCGAGAGCGTCTGCTCGTCGCGCGTATACGGCATGAACCCGTTCGGATCGGTGGCGAATTCGACTTTGATCGGCGGCAGCTTGTCCGGATCGGGCACCACCCACGGCTCGGCACCGTTGGCGAGCTGACCGTCGGTGAGCAGGATCACCGGGGTCATGTACTTGACCGCGAGCCGCACCGCCTCGTAGGCGCATTCGAAGCAATCGCTGGGCGTGGCTGCCGCGATAATCGGGATCGGCGATTCGCCGTGCCGCCCGTACATCGCCATCAGCAGGTCGGCCTGCTCCGGCTTGGTCGGCATCCCGGTGGACGGCCCGGCGCGCTGGATATCGGTGATCACCAGCGGCAACTCGGTTTTCACCGCGAGCCCGATCGCCTCGGCCTTGAGGTTCATCCCCGGACCCGAGGTGGTGGTGATTCCGATCGCGCCGCCAAACGCCGCGCCAATCGCCGCGCCGACGCCCGCGATTTCGTCTTCGGCCTGGAACGTGTAGACCGGGAAATTCTTGTATCCGGACAGCTCGTGCAGGATCTCGCTGGCGGGCGTGATCGGATACGAGCCGAGGAACAACGGGCGTCCGGCCTTGACCGCCGCGGCGACGAAGCCGAGCGCCGTCGCGCTGTTGCCGGTTATGTTGCGGTAGAATCCCGCCGCGATCTTGGCCGGTCCGACCTTGTACGAGCTGACGAACATCTCGGTAGTTTCACCGAAGTTGTAGCCCGCCTTGAAGGCGCGCATGTTCGCATCGAGCAGGTCGGGGGTCTTCTTGAACCGGCTCTCGATCCACGCCACCGTGCTTTCGACCGGCCGCTGGTAGATCCACGACAGGAGACCGAGCGTATAGAAATTGCGGCAGCGAAACGCCTCGCGATTGCCCAAGCCGAGATCGTGCACCGCCGCCGCGGTGAGCTTGGTGATTTCGATCTCGAAGACCTGGTACTTGTCCAGCGAATGGTCGGTGAGCGGGTTGGAGGTGTAGCCGGCGCGCTTGAGGTTCGACTCGGTGAAAGGCGTCCTTGTCGACGATCAGGACGCCGTTGGGATGGAGGTCTTCGAGGTTGGCCGCCAGTCCCGCCGGATTCATCGCGACCAACACGTCGGGCTCGTCGCCCGGGGTGAAGATCTCGGAGCTCGAGAAATTCAGTTGAAAGCCGCTGACACCGGCCAGTGTGCCCGCAGGAGCCCGGATTTCCGCCGGGAAATCCGGCAAGGTTGCGATATCGTTACCGGCCAGCGCCGATTCTGTCGTGAACTGCATCCCCACCAACTGCATCCCATCGCCCGAATCCCCCGCGAACCGGATAACTATGTGGTCGCGCTGCTCACTTGGCTTGGCTTCAGCCGTTCCATTGGCTTCACCGCTGAGCTTCGAGGATCCGGCGACATTCGCCACCGCCGCCTCAGGTCGTACAGCCATCGCAGTCAAATCTCCTTGGGTTACAAACCGTCGCGTTGAGTGTCCGCCACGTCGCAAAGAAAGTCAGATAAGTCGAGAAGCCGGGATTAATCATAGCTAATGCAAGGAAAGTGTGGAAGGGTGCCAATCCACAGGTACTGTCGTGATCCGGACAGAACCAATCAATACACCCGGAAGTCGCTGAATTCACCACGGAAGTCGGACCATTCCTCCTCCACGCCGGTGACTCGGGCGGCCGGCGGCCCGTCGTGGGCCCACGCCATCAGGGCGATCAGAGCGCGACGGCGGCCTTCGGCGACAATCTCGACCCGGCCGTCGGCACGATTGCGGGCCCATCCGGTGATCGCCAGCGTGCGGGCCTCGTCGGCAGCCGCGCCGCGAAAGAACACCCCCTGCACTCGCCCACTGACCCACAGATGGAGCCGGGCGTAGTCATCGCCCCCGACCATCAGGCAACCTCGTTTACCTCTCGAACCTCATCCAGCCAGGCCCTCCGAGCAACGCGATGAACTGGTTCTCGTCCAGGGTCTTGACCCCCAGGTCATTGGCTTTGCGAAGCTTCGAGCCGGGCTCCGCGCCGACCACGACGAAATCGGTCTTGCGGCTGACCGACGAGGTCACCCGTCCACCGGCGGCGAGGATTTTGCGCTCGGCTTCATCGCGGCTTATCGATTCAAGCGTTCCCGTCAGGACGAAAGTCTTGTCGCGAAGCGCGCCGCGGCCCTGCGCCTCGGCCGGAGCCTTGAGATCGAAGTAATCGGCAAGCCGCGCGACCGCCTTGGCATTGCGGGGCTCGTCGAAGTACTCGCGGATGCTGCGCGCGACCTCGGGACCGATATCGCGAATCGAGCGCAGGTCGTCCTCGCTCGCTCGCGCCAAGTCGTCGACCGTCCCGAAACGCCGCGCCAACTGCCGTGCGGTGTGCTCGCCGACGTGGCGTATCCCGAGCCCGTTGATGAAGCGGTCGAGCGTGGTATGGCGCGAGCCCTCGATATTGTCGAGCAGGTTTTGCGCGCTCTTCTCGGCCATCCGTTCGAGGCCGACCAGCTTCTCCTTGCTGAGCCGGTAGAGATCGGCCAGCTCGCGCACCAGCCCGCTTTCGACGAGCTGGCCGACCAGCTTGTCGCCGAGCCCGTCGATATTGACCGAGTTCTTGGAGGCGAAATGCCGAATCGACTCGCGCACCCTCGCCGGGCAGTTGACGTTCACGCAGAAGTAGCCGACCTCGTCTTCCTCGTGAACGATCGCGCCATGGCAAACCGGGCAATGACTCGGCATGCGGAACTCCGGCGCGCGCGGATGGCCTTTCTTCGTGACGTGAACGACGTACGGGATCACGTCGCCGGCGCGTTCGAGCAGGACCGTATCGCGCTCGCGGACGTCCTTGCGGCGGATCTCGTCGAGGTTATGGAGCGACGCGTTGGAAATCGTCACGCCGGCGAGCGCGACGGGCGTGAGCTGCGCGACCGGCGTGAGCGATCCGATTCGGCCCACTGAGACCGCGATCTTCTCGATCGTGGTTTCGGCCTGCTGGGCCTTGAACTTGTACGCGACCGCCCATCGCGGCGATCGCGAAACCTCGCCGAGCTGCTCCTGGAGCGCAAACGAGTTGACCTTGGCGACCACGCCGTCGGCCTCGTAGTCCAGCTCGTGGCGGCGCTCGGTCATTTCGTTCCAGAACTCCAGCACGCCCTCCACGCTCGCGCATACTCGCGATAGCGGGTTGATCCTGAGGCCCAGCGCCTTGATCCCCTGCAGAAATTCCCACTGGCTCGAAAACCTGATCCCTTCGATCGCGCCGGGAGTGTGGCAGAAGATGTCGAGCGGGCGGGAGGCGGTGATTTTCGGATCGAGCTGGCGGAGCGAGCCGGCCGCGGCGTTGCGCGGATTTGCGAAGCGCGGCTCGCCGGCCCGCTCGCGCTCGGCGTTGAGCCGCTCGAAGGCCTTGCGCGGAATAATCACCTCGCCGCGCACTTCCAGCAGCGGCGGCGTCGCGCCGTGCGGGAGACGAATCAGGCGCAGCGGAATACTCTTGATAGTCCGTAAATTCGGCGTGATACCCTCGCCGTTCTCGCCGTCGCCGCGGGTCGATCCGCCGGTGAACACGCCGGCATCGTAGACCAGCTCGACCGCCAGCCCGTCGAGCTTTACTTCGGCGACGTACTCGATATCGGCGTCCGACTTGAGCATCCGCTTGATCCTCTGGTCGAACTCGCGCATCTCGGCGGCGTCCATCGCGTTGGAAAGCGAGAGCATCGGGCGGCGATGGACCACGACGGGGAACTTCTCGCTCGGCGCAGCGCCGACCCGCCGGGTGGGAGAATCGGGCGTGATGACTTCGGGATGCTCGCGCTCGAGCGCTTCGAGCTTGCGCATCAACGCGTCGTACTCGGCGTCCGAGACCTCGGGGTCGTCGAGCACGTGGTAGCGGTAGTTGTGATGATTGATCAGCTCGCGCAGCCGCTCCGCCTCGCGAACGAATTCTCGTAACCGCTCTGCCATCAGGGTTTTCTGTGTAGGTCCCCTCTCCCTTCTTCTCTGAGCCCTCTCCCTATGATGGGAGAGGGTCTGGGTGAGGGACCTTAAGATTTCCGGAAATCTCTTCGATTACCAAGTCGATATCCGTCAGCACCCGATCATTCCAGAAGCGCAGCACGCGAAACCCGCACTTCGCAAGATACGCGGTCCGCTCCTCGTCGCTCGCGATCTGTTCCGCGTGCTGTCCGCCATCGAGCTCCACCACCAAGAGTTCCTCCACGCAGCAAAAATCAGTGATGTACGGTCCGACAGGATATTGGCGGCGAAACTTGACGCCCAACTGCCGGCCGCGAATTCGCCTCCAGAGTTGTTGCTCCGCATCTGTCTGGTCGCGGCGAAGCCGTCGGGCGAGGTCGCGTTGAAGTTGCATGGAAGCGGCGAAGCCTCGTTGGAAATTGTTCGGTCCCTCACCCAAACCCTCTGCCATCGATTAGATGGGGAGAGGGCTTGAAGAAAAGACCATATCCATTAGAGCCGTCGCCCGTTACCTCGCGTAGCCCATGGCGTCGAGGAACTCGTCGACGCTGTTGAAGCGCATGTACATGTTGCGGCGCTTTTGATCTGCGATGGTTGCGCTGGGCTGCGGACCGTAGGCGTGGCCCGGATACACTACGGTCGCGTCGTCGAGGTTCTTGAGCGTGTGGTTGAGGCTGTAATACATCGCCTCCGGGTCGGAGCCGGGGAGATCGACCCGGCCGCACGAATTGACGAACAGCGTGTCGCCGGAGAGCAGGTTGCCGCTGACCAGGAAGCATTGCGAACCCGGCGTATGGCCGGGCGTGTGGAGAAACTTTATTTCCACGCCGCCGACCTTGACCGTGTCGCCGGCGTCCACAATCACCAGGTCGGAATCGGAGAGTCCCGCGATCTGCTTCACGCCCTCCGCCTCGTTGCGATTGACGTAGACCTTCGCCTTGACCCGCGCGAGCATCTCGGCCGCGCCCTGAATCGACCGGCCCATCATCCGGCCGCCGAGATGGTCGGGATGGTAGTGCGTGATGAGAATCTTGTCGATCGTGTAGCCTTCGCGCTCGGCGAGATCGCAGATCGCGCCCACGTCCCAGGCCGGATCGACGACCGCGAGCTTGCGCGCGGCGGGATCGCCGACCAGGTAGACGTAATTCGCCATCGGGCCGATCTCGACCTGGCGCAGAAAGATCTCCGGGTTCGCCATCGGGATTACCTTACTACCTAATCACTGGCTAATCGCTATTGCCTGCCTATCCGTTGCTCCCGGCTTTGCGGCGGGCGGCGCGGGCCGCGCGGGGATCGATTCGCAGGCCGCGATCCCAGAGGAATTCGGGCTCGCCCAGCCGCTTGGCAATCCATCGCGATTGCACGAACAGATGGTCGCTCAGGCGGTTGAGGTAGATCAGCAGAGTGGTCGTTGACGGGTTCCTCGCGGCTGAGCGTCCAGCAAATCCGTTCCGCGCGCCGGCATACGGTGCGCGCCAGATGCAGAAAGGCGTTGAGCTTGCCGCCGCCGGGGAGCGTGAACGAGTTGAGCGGCGTCGAGCTCCTGCTGCATCCGGTCCATCTCTGCTTCGAGCCGCCGGCTCTCCTCGGCTCGATCTGGTGCATCCCCTCGTACTCGGCGTCCGGCGGCGTCGCGCAGCTCGCTGCCGACATCGAACAGCTCGTTCTGAATCCGGCGCAACCGTTCCTCGAGTACCAGGCGAAATCGCTCCCGAGGCTGCTCTTCGTAATCGGACGATGAAGGTGCGCACGAGTCCGACGATCGCTGTTCAGTTCGTCGATCGGTGCCGTAGGCCTCCAGACGGAGGCTCTCCTTCGGCACGCGCGCGCCGCCGACCAGCGCGGTCGTGCCCTTGTCGCCGCCGCGCGTGTAGATGCTGGTGAGCCGGATCGCCATAGCCCCGTTTTGGCCTACTTCAGTCCGACTTTCTTGCGCAGGCGCCGGTACGAGTGTCTTGCCGGTATCATTGGAGACCGGCAACCCCGCGTCGCGCCATCCTTGACCACGAAGTGTCCGCCCGGCGTCGCGAGCGCCGCCGAATCCGCCGCGCATGTTGGTCAGATCGGTGTAGCCGACCTGCTCGAGCATTTCGCAGGCCCGCTGCGAGCGCCCGCCGGACATGCATCCGACCACCAGTTGCTTGTCCTTGGGGAAAAGTTTTTCCGCCATCAGCAGGAACTCGGCGTTGACCTCGAACTGGCCGGGCCCCTTGATGAAGACCACCGGAATGTTGACCGCGCCGTCGGGATGGCCGTTGGCGAACTCGTCCTCGGTCCGGACGTCAAGGTAGAGCGCGTCGGGATTCTTCTTGAGGATCTCGTGAGCCTGTGGCGGCTCGACCTGATTTATGGGCATCGTCCGTCACTCTCCGTAGCTTGCGCCGCAACTCGCGCATTCTGATATTGCGCGGACAATAGCAGCTTAGCAGAAACCGATCGCGATCGGGCGGCTACGGAGTCTTGTTTCCGTAGCGCTCGTAGTGGACCATCTCGGAGCGTTTCTTGAGCGGCCGGCGCTGCGGCGGGCTGGCCGGATCCGCGTAGCCGAACGGCAGGATCGTGAAGACCGGCCAGTCCTCCGGCAGATTGAGCAGCGCGGCGATTTTCTCGCGATCGAAGTTGCCCACCCAACAGGTGCCGAGACCGAGCGCCCATCCGGCGTTGGCCATGTTCTGCACCGCCTGCGCGCAATCCACGTCGGCCCATCGCGCATTGTTGCGGTCCTTCAGCACCGCGATCGCGGCGGGAGCGTCGGCGAGGAACCGGCCCGTCGAGCAAAGCACCCCGAGCTGGCTCAGCGTGCTCTGGTCGCGAATCACGATGAACTGCCAGGGCTGGAGGTTGCGCGCACTCATCGCATGCCGCCCGGCTTCCACGATTTGGCCAAGCTTGTCCGGCTCGACCGGCTTGGCGCCGAATGTGCGCCAGACACGCCGCTTCAGGATCGCTTCTATCGCGTCCATGCTCGTCCCCCCATCGCCTGAGGCAGATTGGGCTAAAGGCAGATTGAAACCGGTCAGCCGCGGCGATAGACCGCGAATTCCTCTTCGAACTTCGCGGCGCGCTCCTGTGCCGAGGCAAAGCGCTGCGTGCGCAGCAGGAACTGCACCAGCTCTTCGTGGCTTGCCTGTCCGGACGGGCTGACGACTTCGACCAATTCTTCGATCAGGCTGGGGAACTTTTCACTGGGAATGTAGTAGTGCGCCCAGCCGAAGTTGCAATGGCGATGCAGAATTTTGGCGATCGCCTTTTCCAGAGTCTCACGTGTGGTCATTCAAACATTCCCGGCGATGGCGAAATTACGGAGCCGTCTTCGAGCCCGGCCCAAAGTCAATCTTGCAGACGTAACGGCGCGGGACAAGCGCCCGGTCACCGGCTGGAGCAGGCGGCGGCTAGGCCGACTTCTCGAGCTTGCGCGCTACGGGCGGTTCTTCCTCCGCCCACCTGATTTTGCGGTAGTCGAACTTGAGGTCTTCGATCACGTTGAACTTGACGATCTCGAAGTAGGGCGAAAGATCGAAGTCGCGAGGCGTGATCAGGGTCGGCGAGACCCGGCGCAGAACCCCGTAGCGGCGCGCGTCGGGCCGCGCGATCAGGCGGCGCAATCCGGTCTGCCGGATCAGCGAGGAATCGACCGGCAACTCCTCGAAGCTGGGCACGATCGGGAACTTCACACACTCGAAGCACTCCGCGATCATGCTCGAACAGATCGCCCGGGTAGGCTCGCCGCTGCCGAACTGCAAGGCCTTGCGGCGAAATCGCCGCGGCACCAGAGTCACGGGCAGGAAATACCGGGCCAGATCGACCACGTTGCGAATATCGTAGTTGCCGCCAACCCGGCGCATCGCCTCCTCGACCACGCGCTTCAGATCGCCGTTGGCCAGGTTGTAGGGACGGCAGACTCGCAGGTTGAAATCGCGATACTTGCTGATCGGCGAGTACACTATTCCAATATCGACCTGAGCCTCGACCACCAGGTTGTTGGCGTCGTCGCCGAATTCCTCGGTCAGCCTCTTCTTGAGCTCGGGATCATGCTTGAGCGGCTCGTCGCCAACGTAGAGCGCCGCGTGAGACCATGAACTTTGCGTCAGGTACTTGACTACTTCGCTTATCCGCTCGTTGCCCTCGACCAGGATTACGTCGCCTTTGAGGATGAAGCGTTTGAGGTTCCCGAGGTCATTGGGGATGAAGAGCGTATAGCGATGGAGCGGCTTGGTGAGCAGGCGAACCGCGAAGGCCACCAGCTTTTCGCGCACGTAAGCGACCGGGTTCAGCCGCGTGATCCACGACCGCACCCGCGAGGTCGCGACTCTAGGGACGCCAGCACTCATCCAATTACAATATACGAGCCTACCCCCAGAAATGACAAGCGAAGGCGGCCCGGACACTCGTAATTGACGCTACCCCGTCCCGTCTCAACCGACGGTCGTGGTCCTCGGTCGCGGGTCGCCGCCCTCAGCCCTCGAATGAGCCGATAATCCCATAGAATGGCACACTTAGAGTCGATTGCTCGGTGTCGTCGGTTCGGATCGCGAGACTACCTCGAAGCTGGCCGTCGGGACTGTTTTTGCGCAGCTCGACGGTGATCTTGTACTCCTTGCCCGGTTTGACCGGCTCGACGCTGGCGACCACGCTCTGGTCCGTGCTCGAAACTCCCAGCACGTTGACGGCGCGCGAGCCCTCGTTGGTGAGCCGCAGAATCCTGACGACACCCTGCTTGCTCGGTACGATTCCAAACGAAACCTGGGCGGGGTCGAGGGTGAGATCGCCGGTGACGATACCGGAGACGTGAACCTGAATCGGCTTTCGGTTGTTGACCACTTCGATCGAGTCGTCAAACTGTCCGATCGGCATCGACTTGAGCAGCGTCACCGTGAGAATCGCGCCGGGTTTGCCGTCTTTGCGCGGTCCCGAGGTCACTTTGATACTGGGACTGGTATTCGACAGCGGGCCGACGCTGAAGCCCTTGGAGTTCTTGACGAGATCGCTGATGACGACCTCTTTGGTCGCCTCGGTTCCCTGATGGACCCTGCCGAACATCACGTCGGCGGGCGTGGCTTCGACCTCGACCTCGACGTTGCCTTGGAGCGTCATCAGCAGGTTGGGATTGGCCGGGTCGTTGGTGAAGATGGTGATCGTGCGCTCGCGATGGCCCTTCTGGAAATGCGTATCGAAGGTCACCGCGATCTGACTCTCTCCGCCCGGCACCACGCGGTTGACGCTGGGCGCCGCCGCGGTGCATCCGCACGACGTCTTGACGCCGTTCAGAATCAGGTCTTTGCTGCCGACATTCTTGACCGTGAATGAATGAGTGACGTGCTGGCCTTCCAGCACCGTGCCGAAATCGTAGACCGGGTTGAGAATCTGGGCCTTCGGCCCGGAAGCCGGCGCGGCGGATTGCGCCCAGCCGGGATTTCCACCGGCCCCGATCACCAGCGCGAGCGCCAGCAGGATCGCGAAGCCGCCAATTCCAATTCCGCGCGAGATCGGTCGCATGTGGAAGCTCCAGTCCATCGGTTCGATTGCTCGGGGCGCCATCGCCCCGGTCAGGCTCATGTAACCCAAGTTTATATCAAGCCGGGCGGGCGGCGCAGCCGTCAAGAGACCTTGCGCTGGGCCGCCGGGGCCGAGGAGGATTCGAGGGCGGTCTCGTAGCGAGTCATGAAATCGGTGGCGAGGTCTCCCTTGCGGAAATCGGGGTCGTCGAGAATCCGCAGATGGAGCGGGATGTTGGTCTTTATCCCGTCGATCACGTACTCGCGCAGTGCGGCTTTGGAGCGCGCGATCGCGCCGGGGCGATCGGCCGCGTGCGAGATCAGCTTGGCGACCAGCGGGTCATAATGCACCGGCACGCGGTAGCCGTCGTAGAGCGCCGTCTCGACGCGCACGCCGAGTCCGCCGGGCGGATGATGGTTCGAGACCACGCCGGGCGACGGCAGATGCGAGTCCGGATCCTCGGCGTAGATTCGGCACTCGATCGCCGCGCCGCTGAACTCGACGGCGCGCTGCTTGAAGCCGAGCGGCTCGCCCGCCGCCAGCCGCAGGCTCTCCTTGATCAGATCGATTCCGGTCACCATCTCGGTGACGCCGTGCTCGACCTGGATGCGCGTGTTCATCTCGATAAAATAGAACTTGCCGTCGCCAGTCAGCAGAAATTCGACCGTGCCGACGTTCGAGTAGCCGACCACCTGCGCCGCGCGCACCGCGGCCTTGCCCATTTTCTCGCGCATCCGGGCCGTCAACGCCACGCACGGCGCTTCTTCGAGCACCTTCTGATGGCGCCGCTGGATGGAGCAGTCGCGCTCGCCGAGATGAATCACGTTGCGATTGCCGTCCGCGAGGATCTGGAATTCCACGTGCCGCGCGTGCTCGAGGTATTTCTCCAGGTACATCGTGCGTGAACTGAAGGCCGCCTCGGTCTCGGCGCGGGCGAGCGGAAAGAGCCGTGCGAGCTCGACGGCGTCGCGCGCGATTCGCATCCCCTTGCCACCGCCGCCGGCCGCCGCCTTGATCAGGACCGGAAAGCCGAGCGACTTCGCCCCGGCCTCCGCGTCGCGGAGTTCCGTGATGCCCTTGCCTTCGCTGCCGGGCAGGATCGGCACGCCCGCGCGCAGCATGATCCGGCGCGCGCGCGGCTTGTCGCCCATCAGCCGGATATGGCGCGCCAGCGGGCCGACGAAATTCAGGCCGGAGCGGCGGCAGGCCTCGGCGAAGTCTCCGTTCTCGGACAGGAAGCCGTAGCCCGGATGGACCGCGTCGGCGCCGTAGGTCAGCGCCGTGCTGATGATCGACGGGATATTGAGGTAGCTTTCCTCGGCGGCGGCCGGCCCGATACATACCGACTCATCCGCCATCCGGACGTGGAGCGCTTCGCGGTCGGCGGTCGAGTAGACCGCCAAGGTCGGGATTCCGAGCTCGCGGCAGGCGCGGATGATGCGGATTGCGATCGTTCCCCGATTCGCGACCAGCAGCTTCCTGAACATCGCGCGGCGTCCTCTACTCGATTGCGATAATCATCAGCGGCTGTCCGTACTCGACGGGCTGCGCATTCTCGCAGATGATCTTTACGACCACTCCCGCCGCCTCCGCCTCGACTTCGTTCATCATCTTCATAGCTTCGATGATACAGAGGGCCTGGCCTTTGCGCACGCGGCTGCCTTCCTCGACCAGCGGCGGCGCTTCGGGCGACGAGGCGCGGTAAAACGTGCCGACCATCGGGCTGCGGACCATCACCTGATTCGGCTCAAGCTCGTGCTGCTCGGACGAGCCGCGATCTGCGTGGCCCGGTGGACGCGCCGGCGCGCGCTTCGCCTTGCCGGCCGGTCCAGGATGCGGCGCGCCATCGACGTTGGCAGCGGCCGCTCGCACGATTGTCCCGCGAGCCGCGCACGAGGCGAATCTTGCCCTTCTTGTCCTCGATTTCGAGCTCGAGCAGTCCGTGCTCGTCCATCAGGGCGATCAGCGCCTTTATTTCACGTAGTTCCATTGGTTTCACGAAATTCCAGCGCGCGAAGTCCTATCGAAAGAGACCCGGCGCAGCGTCGCGCTGACGCGGGCCGGTATCAGGCGCGGACGCTCCGCGCCGCTTCGACCAACCCTCGGATCGCGCGCAAGGCGAGCATATAACTCTCGGGACCGAAGCCCATGATTCTTCCGTGCACCACGTCAGCGAGAATCGAGCGATGGCGGAAGCGTTCGCGCCGGTAGATGTTCGACAGATGGACCTCAACAACCGGGACTTCCAGCGCCAGCACGGCGTCGCGGATCGCGACGCTGGTGTGCGTATAGCCGGCCGGGTTGATCAGCAGCGCGTGGACGCGGCCCCGCGCCTGCTGAATCCGGTCGATGATCGCGCCCTCGCTATTCGACTGAAAAGTCTCGACTTCGAGCGCCAACTCCTTGCCGAGCTCGCGCAGCCGGCGATCGATTTCGACCAGCCGGGTGCGCCCGTAGATCTCGGGCTCCCGCTCGCCGAGCAGGTTCAGGTTCGGGCCGTGCACCACCAGCACAGTCGCCGGCTTGCCGGGCCGCACCGTAGCAGCCGACCGCGTGGACGGCAGTCCTCTGAGCCTCGTCACCATCCCCTGAGTCTCCCGGCATTGAATCTTACCGGTTTCAGCCGCGAGATCGATACAGAGGTGCGGCGGCAAGAATGCATCGAGGCTGGAACGCTTCGGGGCAACCAAGCCGCCGCATAGTCGGCTGGTTCGTCAGGAAGGGCCGCAAGGTCAAGGTCTATGTCGGGAGATTATTATAGTAGGCACAAACACATAAACCCGCTTTCGTAAGCTGATGGCCCACGACCGCGTCCGCGTGGTCCACGTGAGCGCGGAAAGATCTTGGAAGGGTAGTTCTCGAAGAAGTCGCAATTTCGGATCGCCGTAAAAGATTTCAGGAGGCGTTCGAGACGCGGCGCGAATAATTCGCTAGGGCAGGAGGGCGCCGCGCGCCCGCTTGCGTCGCGGCGCCGGATTTTCGCCGAGCGCCGATGTTAGCGGACTCCAATCGTCGAGCCACTGTGTGAAATCCCTTTCCGGGCTTTCGTCGAACGTGCCGCTGAGCACCGCCTCCTTTTGGGCGCGCTTTAAGTCCCGTGTCTCCCAGCATCGATTGCTTGCCATCGCCCATAGGTAACTTTGGAAGCTGGTTCGCGCGCCGTGAATCGCCCGCAGCCGCCTCTCCAGTTCCTTCGGTGGCACAACAACGAAAGACGGTTCGCGTCGGCTCCCAAAGCCGAGAAACGCCAGCACCCATAGTTCTGCTGGCGACGTGCGCATTCGCTCGCTGTCGAGGTCCGACCACCAACCGAAGGCCCTAACCCGCTCTTGCAGCGGCGGTTCGGTGTAGTCCTTGGAGAATTTCACCTGCAGAGACACGGTGCGGCGGTTTGAGCGGTCGGATACGAGTAGATCTACGCCAGTGTCAATAGAGGGAATCCATACGTTGAACCGCCGCCCGAAGGTTTGCTCGATGTACTGGCCGACTACGTATTCCCCGGCGTGAATCGTAAACAGTGGTCTCAAGTGAGTATTATCCTGCTCGCCTCTGGATTGAAGCCACCCACAAGACGGGTTCAGACTTGAACCCGGATGGAGGTGGTTTCCAGCCAGCGCCAGTAACCCGGAATTTCCGTTTTGACACCCCGGATAAGGGTGCCAATAGCCCAACGTCGCGCTGTAGCGCAAGCGGTCGGCCTTTCCCCTGGTCCTGGCTGAAGCTGGTCCACGAAGGCGGCCAGCTCCGCCGGTTCGGCCCCGCCGGAACCGCGGTCTGGCCCATCCGCGGCCCATCCCCGACGCTCTCACCTTTTGCCGCCATACCTACGCCGTGGATACGCTGCGCGCCTTGTTTTCTGGACCACCCCGGATGATCGCCTTTCTTTTGGCGGCGTATCGCTTTACGCCGACCCCGCGCACCGCTTTGCGCGCCTGAGCCAAATCGAAAGCAAGCTGCATTCGCATCAGGTGTTCCATCTTCGGCGCAAACGCCTTCTCGACCCTCAAGGCCGTCTCACTCGTAAGAGCCGTTTTCCCCTTCAGCAGGCTCGAAAGCGCCTGCCGCTCGACACCGAGAACCTTCGCGGCCTCGGTTACTGTCAGTCCGAGCGGCTCAATCACCTCGCGGCGGATTAAACCGCCGACATGAGGGGGATTCTTCATCGCCATAGTGTGCAGTGCCTCCTTCAGTGATAGTCAACAAGATCATGATCGAATGCGTCACCTTCCTCAGACCGGCTGTCATTCCCGTGCGCGTGTCCGGCGCGCGCGAGGAATCTCGGACCCCGGGACCCTTCGCGCGGTTCCTCGCGCGAGAATGACACACAGCTAATCGGTTTCCGGCTCTTTGCCTTTTTGGGCGCCGCGCGGCGCTTGCTGCCCGGCTCGTAGCGCTTGCTGATAGATCTCGCGGCGGCTCTGGTTGGTCAGGCGCGCGATGATTGCGCTGGCCTCCTTGAGTCCCATCCCGGCTTCGAGCAGCTTTTCGACCGTGACTTCGACGCTCTCCGAATCACGCTCGGTGGTCGTTTCTGCCGCGCCCTCCACTACAATCGTTATCTCGCCCAGGGCCGATTGAGCGGCGAAGCGGCTCGTGAGCTCTGTCAGCGTGCCGCGAATTATTTCTTCGTGAGTCTTCGTCAGCTCGCGGAGCACGACAGCGCGACGCTCGTGGCCGAACGCCGCTGCCATCTCGTGGAGCGTCGCGCCCAGCCGGCGCGCCGCCTCGAAAAAGACCATCGGGCGGGGCTCTTTGCGCAGCGATTTCAGAGCGCTCGCGCGGGCCGCGGTCTTGGGTGGCAGGAAGCCCTCGAAGGCGAATCGATTCGAGGGCAATCCCGAGATCGAAACCGCAGCCGCCACGGCAGACGGGCCCGGAATCGCGGTCACGGCGATTCCTGCGTCAATCGCCGCGCGCACCAGGCGAAAGCCGGGGTCGGAGACTGTCGGCGTGCCCGCGTCCGAGACCAGCGCAATCGAAGCGCCGCTTTTCAGCCGCTCGACCAGCTCCGCCGCGCGGCGTTGCTCGTTATGCTCGAAGTAACTGACCATCGGGGTGCGGACGCCGATCGCGGCGAGCAGCCGCCCCGTGCGCCGCGTATCCTCGCATGCGATCAGGTCGACCTGCTGCAAGATGCGCTTCGCGCGCGCGCTCAGGTCTTCAGGATTCCCGATCGGCGTCGCGACGACATAGAGGATTGAAGGCATTGTGAGCGAGTGCGATCGTTCCCCCAGTCAACCTCACCCGCGCCGCTTCGCGGCTTGCCCTCTCCCTGGTCAGGGAGAGGGACTTGGAGACGGGCGTGACCGCGCCGGTTCCCCTTCCCGTTAGGGGAAGGGGTTAGGGGTTAGGTTCTCCACCAATTGCGCCCTCAAAGAAGCCTCTATCGATTCTCCGCCCTAGCGGCCCCAATCGCGCGCGTAGCGGAAATCACGATCGATCGTGCGCTCGGAGAGCTTGGCTATCACCGGCAGGCGGCGCTTGAATTGCGAGTTGCGCACCATCTCGCTCACCCGCCGGGTGAAATGCTCCGGAAATCCGGCCTCCAGCAACTCCTCGTCCGAGTAGCGCCGATCGACCATCAGGAACAACAGCTCATCGACCTGGCGATAGCTGAAGCCAAGCTCGTCTTCCGAAGTCTGCCCGACCCAGAGATCGGGCGACGGCTTCTTGCTGACGATCTCCTTCGGCACGCCGATTTCGGCCGCCAGCGCCCAGACCTGGGTCTTGTAGAGATCGCCGTTGGGATTCACCGCCGAGGCCATGTCGCCGTAGAGCGTGCCGTAGCCGAGCAGCAGCTCGGTCTTGTTGGAGGTCCCCAGCACCAGCGCGCCGAACTGCGCCGATTGGTCGTAGAGGATCGTCATCCGTTCGCGCGCCATCTTGTTTCCGCGCCGCAACCGGCCAGCCTCGGGAAAGCGCTCGAAGTATGCGTCGATCTGCGGGCTGATATCGATCGTGATGGCTTTTATTCCGGCGCGCTCGGCCAGCATCTGCGCGTGCTCGAGACTTTCCTTGCTCGAGGTCTTGTACGGCATCATGATTCCGAGCACGTTTTCGGCGCCCAGCGCGTGCGCGCCGAGAATCGCGCTCAGGCTCGAATCGACCCCGCCCGAGATTCCGAGCACCGCGCGCCTGACGCCGACCTTGTGGAACTCGTTGCGGATGAACGCCACCAGCAGCTTGTGCACCAGCGGCGCGTTGATTTCGGGGCGCGGATAATCAGCACGAGGTGTGACCGCGGTCGCCATCGAAGCGCTAGCCCCTGCCCTTGCGCGATCGCCGGGCCGGCGCCGCCTGAGCGAATGCGTCGCCGCCGCTCTCGCCTGCGGCGCGAACCCTCGTCAGCTCGTTGATCGTGAGATCGATGTCTTCATCGCGCATCATGGTGGACGAGATCCGCTTGCGCCTGACCCGCCGCATCTCGACTTCGCCGATCGCGATTGCAGCCTCGTAGTAGGGCGCTTTGCAGACCGGATTGCCGAACGGATCGATCAGCTCGGAGCCGCCCCAGAATCCGACCCCGTCCTCGAATCCGACCCGATTGCAATACGCGACGAACACGCCCCAGGTCTCGGCGTGGAAGCGCGTCAGTTTTTCCCAATAGATCGCGTTCTCGGGCAGGTCCTCTTTGCTCATTCCCCAGATCGGGCTGGAGGAGACGCAGATTATCGAAAGCGCGCGATCGGCGGCGTTGACGTAAACCGTCGAGGGATGCCACATGTCCTCGCAGATCAGCATCGCGAGGCGGCCAAAGCGCGTGTCGAAGGCGCGCAACGCGCGGCCCCGCGCGAAGTAGCGCTGCTCGTCGAAGAGTCCGTAGGTCGGCAGGTAGCACTTGCGATGGACCTGGCGGAGCTCGCCGCCCTCGAAGTACATCGCGGAGTTGTAGAACAGCGAATCGGCGGATTCCTCGACCATCCCGACCACGATCGAGATTCGGCGGCTCAGCTCGCGCAGCCACTTCAGTTCCTTGCTGTCGGCGCGCATCGCCATCGCCGGCACCTGGTCTTTGAGGAAATAGCCGGTGAGGCTCAGCTCCGGGAACACCACCAGATCCGCGCCGGCGGAACGCGCGGCTGCAATTTGTTCGCGAATGATCTCGCGGTTCGCGGCCAGGTCGCCCAGGCGCGGGTTCACCTGCGCGAGCGCGAGCGCATATTTGTCCAGCGACATAGTGTCATCCTGACGCAAAGTGGTCTGACAGACAAGGCGCGAGCGTGCGCGCTACGAGCAGAAGATTGAACACCTCTCCCGCGCCTGCGGCTAGCCGCAGGCGCGAACCGGGAGAGGTCGCCGGGCGACTTGCGCGCAAGTCGCCCGGCGGGTGAGGGCGCACCGCGGATCAAGTTTTCCCCAATTTGTTTTACCCGCGCCGAACACTACAATCGGGCTGGTTCTATAAACGACGGGATCACCAAAAGGATCAAAACGACGTGGCGGCTCCCACAGCGACCCTGCTCATCACCTCGCGCGACCGCGCGGGAATAATCGCGGCGATCTCCAACCTGCTCTATTCGCACGGATGCAACATCATCAACTCCGACCAGCATACCGAAGAGCAGGACGGCCGTTTCTTCTGGCGAATCTTCCTTGCCAGCGAGCGGCTCGGGCTCGACCAACTCCGCGCGCTGCTGGGCCAGAGCCTCGAAGCCCTGCTCCCCGATATCGGGATCAAGTGGGAGCTTCACGACAGCACGCATCGCGACCGGATGGTCATATTGGTGTCGCGGCTGCCGCACTGCATGATGGACCTCTTGAGCCGCCATCACTTTGGCGAGCTCGACGCGGACCTGGCCGGCGTGATCAGCAATCATCCGGACATGGAGCCGATGGTCCGCGCGTTCGGGATTCCCTTCACTTTGATTCCGGTCGAAAAAGGGTACAAGGCCGAGGCGGAGGCTGCGCTGCTGAAAAAGCTGGCGGAACTGAACTGCGACACGCTGGTGCTCGCGCGCTATATGCAGGTGCTGTCGGGAGATTTTCTGCGCGCGTGGGGCAAGCCGATCATCAACATCCATCACAGCTTCCTGCCCGCCTTTGCCGGCAACAGTCCTTACAAGCAAGCCTACGAGCGCGGCGTGAAGCTGATCGGCGCGACCGCTCACTACGTCAGCGAGGAGCTCGACGCGGGCCCGATTATCGAGCAGGCGACGATCGAAGTGAGCCATCGCGATCTGCCCAAGGATCTGGCGCTGAAGGGCAAAGACGCCGAGGTGATGGTGCTCGCCAAGGCGGTCCGCGACCATCTGCAGAAGCGCGTCTTCATCCACCTGAACCGGACGATCGTGTTCGACTGACCCGGTTCTCCCCACACTGCCAGTCTAAAGACGGCCGCCTTTCTTGCCATGTGGCTTGAAGGTCGTGTACGCCATATCAGCATGAGCGTGAACAGCGACCAACCTTACCGATGGAAGGCCGACATCGCGCGATCAGTCGATCTTTACAACGCATGGTTCATGAAGTTCGCGCCCAAAGCCTACCGAGACAGCCGTTCGAGAACCGCAAATGAGGTCGCGGCCGCTCTGAAAGCAACCGATAGCCTTCGAAACGTGAAGCCTGAAATCCTGCGAGCAGATCCGGGCGTCCTCCCGACGCTGCGCATGGCAACGTGCCCGCCGCTTGCCAGAGACCGCCTCTCGGGACTTTCGGGAGTGTCGCGCACGCTCATCAACCGGCTCGACAAGGAACACAAGCTGCCGATGCACAGGTCGGCTCCAAACCTGGATAGCGACCTTAGAAAAATAGGTGGCGTGATTGAACGCCTGGCCGACTATGACCTTTGCCCTTGGCTGGAACGGAAATCCAAGCCGACGTTCGAGGAACTCGGACGGGCCGCGATCGTAATTGCCGATCGCCTCTGCGGAGCCACGGCGGACCCCATCATTCGCAACGCTCAAGAGGAACGTCAACTGAAATCGATCGGCGCGTGGCTCAACTCGCGCGGTTACAAGTCTGTAGCGGCTGGAAGCGGTCTCAGGTTTGACGCTATGCCCGCGGGATGTTACGCGTTTCGACTCAATGTTCCCGTCTTCAACGCCGATGGGAGCGAAAAGCGCACGAACATTCCGGTCGATGTAGCCATCAAGCGAAAACGCGCGACTCGCCGCGATTTACCGGTCTGCATAGAAGCGAAGTCCGCCGGCGACTTTACCAACGTCAACAAACGCCGCAAAGAGGAAGCGCAAAAGATGGCTCAGATACGGCGGACGTACGGACGACGAGTAAAATATTTGCTGTTCCTATGCGGGTACTTCGACAGCGGCTATCTTGGCTACGAAGCGTCGGAGGGGATTGACTGGGTATGGGAGCACAGAATTGAAGACCTTGCGAAATTCGGACTCTAAGCCATCTGAAGCCCTGGCGAATCTTGAGAGGCAGAGGCTCGAGATACAAACCGCGCTCGACGCGGGAAAATCCCAAAGCCAGCGCAACCGTTTGGGACAGTTTGCGACTCCACCGGCTCTCGCAAGGGACATCATCAAGGCGGCCAGAGCCTTGATCGGCGAAGGACCGATCCGCTTTCTCGATCCGGCCTTCGGGACAGGAGCATTCTATTCTGCCCTCTTGTCGACTTTCACTGACGCCAGGACCGCAGCCGCGGAAGGATACGAGATCGATCCCCATTACGGCGCTCCTGCCCAACGACTGTGGAACGAGACCGGTCTCGTACTGCATCTCGGCGATTTCACAAAAGCACCTGCTACAGGCAAGGAGCGGTTCAACCTGGTCGTCTGCAATCCTCCATACGTCCGGCATCACCATCTCCCGGCGGACGAAAAGAACCGCTTTCGAGACATTTGCGGCAAGATCCTGGGCGGACGAGTAGACGGACTGAGCGGCCTCTACTGCTACTTTCTTGTTCTCTCGCACGAATGGCTGGCTGACGACGGCCTAGGAGTGTGGCTGATCCCCAGCGAGTTTATGGATGTCAACTACGGTTCCTGGGTGAAACGCTATCTAGGCGAAAAAACGACGCTGCTTCGCGTTCACCGTTTTGATCCGAACGACGTACAGTTCGGCGACGCTTTAGTATCCTCTACGGTTCTGTTCTTCCGAAAACGATTGCCGCCGACGCGTCACGAAGTCAGCCTAACTTTCGGCGGCACGCTGGAAAAACCGCGACTCAAGATGAGGATCGCGCTCACGACGCTGAGCCACGAGAAGAAGTGGACACGTCTCGCGACCGAGGAGCACCGGATTGGCTCCGGATACTCGTTGGGAGATTTCTTCTCAGTCAAGCGAGGCCTCGCCACCGGCGACAATTCGTATTTCATTTTAACCCCCGAGCGGGCGCTTGATCTCAAACTGCCGAAACGGTTCCTGAAACCTATTTTGCCGAGCCCGCGCCATATTGTTGGCAATGAAGTCCTCGCCCATTCCGACGGCACCCCCCTCACAGAACCGCGACTTTTCCTCCTGGACTGCCCGCTGTCGGAGGAACGCGTCCGCGAGTCTTACCCCGACCTTTGGCTCTACCTCGAGGACGGAAAGTCTCGGGGACTCGCAGCCCGTTACCTTTGCCGCCATCGCAGCCCATGGTACGCGCAGGAAGAGCGTCCTCCCGCACCCTTCATCTCCACATACATGGGGCGGAGCAATAGCGAGTCCAGAGCGCCCTTCCGATTCATTCGAAATCGCTCGAAAGCCACTGCCGCGAACGTCTATCTCCTCATGTACCCGAAATCAGCGTTGCTCTCGGCTTTGCACTCTCGCTCTCAACTAGCTGACACGATCTGGTCTAGGCTCAACGAACTCGAACCGCGCACCCTGCTTGATGAGGGTCGCGTCTACGGGGGCGGCCTGCACAAGTTGGAACCCAAGGAGCTCGGTCGTGTCCCTGCGGATTGGCTCGCAGAGTTGCTGGGACTCCCCAAGAGGAAGGCCCAGGAGCAACTGCAACTTTTGGGCTGAAGAAGTCCACGCCGACTGCTTACTTGCGTGGGAACGTCCAGCGCGTGGCGCTGCCTTGCATGGCGAACTCGATGATTCCTATTGCTACCGTTGGACGGACCGCATAGAGCGGTCCCAGGTCGGGGCCGGCGTCCCAGTCGTACTTGGCGTTGTATGCTTCGAAGATCTTCTTCAGCGCCGTGCGATTGGTGATCTCTCCGGCCACTCCTTCCACGACGATACTGGTCTGGTTGTCGCTCTCGGGACAGACGACGCAATTCGGATTCGACTTGAGGTTGTGGGCCTTGCGCGAGCTGCGCGCGGTGCTGAAGTAGAAGACGTTGTCGATCCACACGCCCCACACCGGCATGCAATGCGGCCGGCCGTCGGGACGGGTCGTGGCGACGATGTAGTTGTGCGACTTCGACAGACATTGGACGGCCAACCGCCATGGAATCAGGCCCTTGCC
The DNA here is from genome assembly GCA_963749215.1 of uncultured delta proteobacterium. Classification (GTDB taxonomy): domain Bacteria; phylum Desulfobacterota; class Binatia; order Binatales; family Binataceae; genus CAVVMA01. Next base: position 70,514 of record CAVVMA010000014.1, read on the forward strand.
GTCGGGAGCGTCGAGCAGGCCGTACTCGGGCATCGAGGGACGGCTCGCCTTCGGCTCTGCGACCTTCGCTTTCGGCATCATTTGTCCTCCAGCGCGCCAAGGTAGTCGATCGTTGCGCGCTCTGGTAGGTGTTGCCCACATGGCTAACGAAGAGAATACCGGCTGCGGATGCCCGCCCACCTCGCGCGCGGTTCCCGCGATCGGCGGGGTGCATCATGTGTTTCTCACCGTGAACGACCTGAAGCGCTCGCGGCCGTTCTACGCCGCGCTGATGCCGCGATTGGGATTCCCGGAGCTGCACGACTTCGGCGCGGTGCTCGGATGGGCCGGGACGGGCGGAAGCTTCTGGCTCAAGCAGGCGGACCCACGCTATGCGGGCGACACGTTCTCAAAGGATCGCGTCGGCCTGTGCGAAGTGGCTTTCCGGGCGGAGGGCCGCGCGCAGATCGACGCACTGGCGACCGACGTCCCGATGTGGGGCGGCAGGATCCTCGATCAGCCGCGCGAGTATCCGGAGTACGTTGCCGGGCTACTATGCGGTGTTTTTCGCTGATCCCGACGGGATCAAGCTGGAGTTCGTGCACATCCCGGAATAGCAGAAGCACCGGCACGGAGGCCGGCGCTACAAAAGAAAGCCGACGCTACGAAGAAGGCGGGTCCTGCGAAGAGGGCTACGCTGATCCCATGAAGAAGTTCAGCGAGCGGTCGGCGATTGCGATGATTGGCGCCCAGTAGAGTCCCAGTATGATCGTCAGGCAGGCCAGCGCGCCCATCAGGCTGTAGTTCCAGGGTTCGGTGGTGACTACGCCTTCGTCGCCGTTGGGCTGATCGAGGAACATGGTGCGAATCGGGCCGACATAGTAGTAAAGCGCAACTACCGAATTGAGTATTGCGACTATTCCGAGTACGTAGAACTGGCCCCGGATTACGGCCGCGAAGAGGTAGAACTTGCCGATGAATCCGATCGTCAGCGGAATCCCGGTCAGCGAGAACAGGAAGATGCTGAGCGCGATCGCAGGGACGATTCCGCCGCGCCAGGCGAGCCCGCGATAGGCCGCGATATCCTCACGCCCGGTCTGGTTGGCGACGATCATCACGACCAGAAACGCGCCCGCATCCATCACATAGTAGGCCAGCATGTAGAAGAGCATCGCGCGGATGCCGTCGTTCGACAGCACCACCAGACCCATCAGCGCGTAGCCGGCCTGCGCGATACTGGAATAGGCGAGCAGCCGCTTCATGTTGGTCTGCTGAAGCGCGGCGAGATTGCCCAGCGTCATCGTGATCATGCACATCGCGAGCAGCAGTTGCGGCCAGTCGACGCCCACGAGCGTGATCCATGCGCCGCCGGGCGCCAGATGCGAGATGGCCGGATAGAAGAAGCGCGTGAGCAGCGCGAATCCGGCGGCTTTCGACCCGATCGCGAGGAAGGTCGTGACGGGGATCGGCGCGCCGGTATAGACGTCGGGCGCCCACATGTGGAACGGCACCGACGCGATCTTGTAGCCCATCCCGGTCAGGATCAGCACCAGTGCGATGAACACCGCGAGCGCCGAGCCGTGGCCGCCCGCTGAAAGCGCGCGGTTGATCGCCGCGAAATCCATCGAGCCGCTGATCCCGAAGATCCAGCTCATCCCGTAGATCATGGTGCCGGAGGCGACGCCGCCGTAGATCAGGTATTTGAGCGCGGCCTCCTGCGAGCGGCGATTGTGGCGCAGGAAACCGGTCAGGATATAGGAGGTCAGGCTTACGAATTCGAGCGACAAGTAGGCCATCAGCAGGTTGGCCGCCGACGCCATCAGGAACATCGCGAGCGTGCTCGAGAGCAGAATCGCGTAGTACTCGCCCTGGTCGCAGCTTTTGACCTCGTTGGAGCCGATCGACATCCAGACCGCGATCACCGCCGCGATCGCGATCAGCGCGCGAAAGAACATCGCGAACGAGTCGAACACGATCATGCGGTTGAAGAGCGAGGCGGCCGGCGTTCCCGCTTCGGCGATAATCTTGATCAACGCGCCAATCGCAACCGCCAGCGCGAGATAGCCGATCAGCGACTTGGTTTTTATTCCCAGGTCGATCAGGACGATGGCCAGAATCCCGAACGTGACCAGCAACTCGGGAAGGAAGTAGGCGAGACTTGCGACGTTGCCCAGCTCCATCGGTTTGAAACCGTTTCGTGCGGTGAGACCGTGCCGCCTAACGCATCGAAGCGATCGCGGCGGGAATCGGCGACGACAGCACGACCTGGTTGAGATGGACCAGCGAGGTGTTGATCAAGTCCAACACCAGATGCGGATAGAAGCCGAGCACCAGCACGATCACGCCGAGCGGCACCAGCGTGAATGCCTCGCGGAATGTCAGGTCAGGCAGATTCTTGTACTTTTCGTTCAACGGACCCAGGTAGATGCGCTGGAAAGTCCAGAGCAGGTATCCCGCGGTGAGAATCGCGGTCGCCGCGCCGAACGCCGTCATCAGAGGATGCAACTGCCAGGCGCCGATCAGGACCAGCACCTCGGAGATGAAGGCCGAAAGGCCGGGCAAGCCCATCCCGGCGAAGAACGCGAAGCCGGTGATTCCCGCGTACAGCGGCATCTGGCTCGCCAGTCCGCCGAAGCCGTTGATCTCGCGATGATGCGTGCGATCGTAGATCACGCCGACCAGGATAAAGAGCATCGCGGTAATGGTGCCGTGGTTGAACATCTGGAACACGGCGCCGTTGATCCCGGCCGCGGTGAATCCGGCGATGCCGAGCATCACGTAACCCATGTGACTGATCGACGAATAGGCGACCAGCCGCTTGAAGTCGGTCTGCGCCATCGCGCAGAGCGCGCCGTACACGATATTGATGGTGCCGATCGTGCCGAGAAAGAACCACGCCAGCTCGTGGCTGGCGCCCGGCAGGATCGAAAAGTTCACGCGCAGTATTCCGTAGGTGCCCATCTTGAGCAGCACGCCCGCCAGGATGACGCTGATCGCGGTGGGCGCCTCGACGTGGGCGTCGGGCAACCAGGTGTGGAACGGGAAGGCCGGAATTTTGATCGCGAACCCGATGAACAGCGCGATCCACGCGATCCGCTGGAAGTTCATGCTGTAGCTGCCGGAGTGCGCGGCGAGCTGGGTCATGTCGAAGGTGACGGGCGAATTGTAGTAGTAGAGCCCGAGCATCGCCAGCAGGATCAGCACCGAGCCGAGCAGCGTGTAGAGGAAGAACTTGATCGCGGCGTACTCGCGGCGCGGGCCGCCCCAGATGCCGATCAGGAAGTACATCGGCAGCAGCATCACTTCCCAGAAAATGTAGAACAGGAAGAAATCGACCGAGACGAACACTCCCATCATGCCGGTGTCGAGCAGCATCAGCAGCGCGAAATAGCCCTTGGGCGCGCGCTCGATTCCAAAGCTGGCGAACACGGAGATGAAGCAGATCAGCGCGGTGAGCATGACCATCGAGATGCTGATCCCGTCGACGCCCATGAAGTAGTTGATATTGTAACTGGATATCCAGGGATATTTCTCGACGAACTGGAGCGCGGTCGTGCCGGTGTCGAAGCCCTGGTAAAGCCCGATCGCGATCAGGACCTGCGGCGCGGCCGCCGCCACGGCGATCCACTTGACGATGCGCTCCTGTCCCCTGGGAATGAGCAGGATTATCGCCGCCCCGGCCAGCGGTATGAAGGTTATGATCGTAAGCGCGTGACTCATCGGCTGAATGTCCGTTTTCCTTACAAAATGTGTGCGCCAGGTTCTTGCTAGGCCCTCAGGATCGCGCGCGCCAGCAGGATTACCATCACCGCCGCCAGGATCCCGTACAGGTACCCGTTTATCGAGCCGGTCTGGAGCCTTCGCAGGCGCCCGCCGGCTTCGAGGGTCGCGTTGGAAGTGAAATTCACCAGCCCGTCGACCACGTAGTGATCGAACAGGTCCGATACCGCCGCCACCAGCAGTGAGATGGTCGCGACCAGGTTCACGACGCCGTCGATAATGTGCAGGTCGAACCAGGCGCACGCGCGTGTCAACGCGAGGTACGGATTCACGATCACCGCCTGGTAGATCTCGTCGACGTAGTATTTGTTGAGCACCAGCGCGTAGAGCCCGCCGAAGCTCGCGCTGATACGCTCCGCGCTCAGCGTTTCGCGCCGATAGATCGTGTCGGCCATGTACCATCCCAGCGCAACCACCATCAGCGAGAGCGCGGCGAAGCCGGCCTCGATGGCGCGGCTGTGAATTCCGCCCTCGACAATCCGGCGGGTCGCCTCGGAGCTAAACACCGGGGCGAGAAAATCTTCAAGGAGTCTTATCGGCGCGATAAACTCCGGAAACTTGACGAAGCCGCCGACCACCGAGAGCCCGGCGAGCACGGCCAGCACGATCCACATCGAGGGCGGTGACTCATGCAGATGGTGTTCCTGCTCGTGGGTGCCGCGGAACTCGCCGAAGAAGGTCATGTAGACCTGGCGGAACATGTAGAAGACCGTGAGTCCCGCGCCCAGCCAGAGGATCAGCCACACCACCTGATGGCCCTGCGCCCAGGCCTGCCAGATGATCTCGTCCTTGGACATGAAGCCCGCGAACGGTGGCACGCCGCACAGCGCCAGGGTCGCGACCAGAAAGGTCCAGAACGTGATCGGCATGTGATCGCGCAGGCCGCCCATCTTGCGCATGTCCTGCTCGCCGCCCATCGCATGGATTACCGAGCCCGAACCAAGGAACAGGCAGGCCTTGAAGAAAGCGTGGGTCATCAGGTGGAACACGCCGGCGGTGTATGCGCCGACGCCGACCGCGGCGAACATATAGCCGAGCTGGCTGATGGTGGAATACGCCAGCACCTTCTTGATGTCGTTCTGCGCCAGGCCGATAGTCGCGGCGAACAGCGCCGTCAGCGCGCCGACAACCGCGATCACTTCCATCGTCGCCGGCGCCATCGAGAACAGAAAGTTGAGCCGCGCGGCCATGTAGATGCCGGCGGTGACCATCGTCGCCGCGTGGATCAGCGCGCTGACCGGCGTCGGACCGGCCATCGCGTCGGGCAGCCATACGTAGAGCGGAATCTGCGCGGACTTGCCGGTCGCGCCGATGAACATCAGCAGAGTCACGAAGGTAACGATCGACATCCCTAAGTAGCCGGGCATCCCGGCAATCGAGGGCGCGTACTGGGCGATCTCGCGGGTCACCAGGGTCGGATGGCCCGCCGCGCCGAGCGCGGCAAACAGGCTGTAGAGCGCGATCACGAAAGCCAGATCGCCGACGCGATTGACGATGAACGCCTTGTTGCCGGCGGTCGTATTCGCCAGCACCTTGTACCAGAACCCGATCAGCGCGAACGAGCAGAGCCCGACGCCCTCCCATCCCACGAACATCAGCCACAGGTTGTCGCCGAGCACCAGCGTGAGCATCGCGAACGTGAACAGGTTGAGCCAGCCGAAGAAGCGCCAGTACGACTCGTCCTCGTACATGTAGCCGGTTGAGTAGATATGGATCAGGCCGCCGACGCCGGTGACGACCAGCGTCATCAGCATCGAGAGCGGGTCCAGCCAGAACGCGATATCGAGCTTGAGGCCGCCGACGTAAATCCAGCGCCAAAGATCGTCGAGCATGAAGCGGTCGCCGGGCGCCAGCAAGAGCATCGCGACGAAACCGCGGATCGCGATCAGGAACGCGATCGCCACTACGCCGCATCCGATCGCGCTGATCGCGCGCTTGCCGAAGGTGCGCTGAATCCAGGCGCCGGCGATAAAGTTGATCGCGGCGCCGACCGCGGGGAGCAGCACGATCCAGCGGATAAAGCTGACGTTGATCGGATGGTCCATCTTTCAGATGTTGTTCAGGCGCAGGCCCCGCCGCGGCGCAAGGCGGCATCGGTCTTCATACATTTCAACTTAAACAAGTGTCCCGCAGATATAAGCAAAAATGTTGCGAGCGGGGAAGCGGCCCGCCCGCGCGCGGCGGTCAGCCACTTAAGGTCTCAGTCGCGTCGACATCGATGGTCTTGAAGTCCTGGTAGATGGCCAGCACGATCGCCAGGCCGATCACCGCCTCTGCCGCCGCCAGCATGATCACGAATATTGCAAAGACCTGGCCGTCGTAGCGGCCGCCGCCGTAGAACGCAAACGCCAGGTAGTTGATGTTCGCGGAGTTGAGGATCAACTCGACGCCCATCAGAATCCCGATCGCGTTGCGGCGCGAGAGCACGCAGAACAGGCCCAGCAGGAAGACGATCAGGCTCAGCACAAGGAAGTGGTTCAGCGTGATTCCCGACGCAGCCATCGCAGTTCCCGCCCTATTCCCGCACCGACCCGCGCGAGATCACGACGGCCCCGACCAGCGCGGCGAGCAGCACCAGCGAGGCGATCTCGAACGGCAACGCATAAGTATCGAGGAAGGCGTTGCCGATTCCGTAGGTGGTCGGCGCGATCGCCGAATCGCCGAGATGCCACGGCGTGTGCAGCGCCGCGAACAGCATCACGACCCCCAACAGCGCGGTGACGATCAGCGCCGGAATCGTGCCGACCTCGCGATTCGAGATCGTGACGTCGGCAATTCCCTGCGTGAGCATCACGGCGAACAGCGTCAGAACGAGAATCCCGCCGACGTACACCAGCAACTGGACCATCGCGACGAAATCCGCCGCGAGCAAAACGTAGATTCCGACCACGCCCATGAATGCGCCGAGCAGGGCGAACACGGAATAAACGATGTTGCGCGAGAACGCGACGATCACAGCAGAGCCGACCGTGAGCGCGGCAAGCGCGTAGAAGATCAGTTGCGCCAGCATCAGCGAAGGCTTTCGCCGAGGGTAGCAGCACCCTCATCTGCGCGGGCCGCTACGGCCCGCTTGTCTTCTCCCGCAACTGAGCGGGAGAAGGTCTCAGACGGCTTCGCGACTCCAAACCTCTCCCGCTCAGTTGCGGGAGAGGACGGCGAGCGTCCTCGCTCGCCGGGTGAGGGTGCTGATTCCGAGGCTCTCCTGACGACAGGCGCAAGCATACTTATAGTCGCTGCTACGCGGCCTCGTCGTCGCTCGGGGGCTTCTCGCCGCCGGGTTGCGCCCACTGAGTGAGGAAGTTCATGCCGCGGCTGAGTATCGGCGCGATTCGCGGGTCGGTCTCGGGACCTTTTTTGGGCCGGTAGGCGACCACGGGCTCCTTGACGAAGCGGCGGATCAGGCTTTCCAGCGAGAAGTCGGCGCCCTCGAATTCGGTGGTGTGATGGATCGAGCCGGTCGGACAGGGCTCGCTGCACAGCCCACAGAACATGCACTTGGCGATGTCGATGTCGAACTGCGACAGGACCATCGATTTGGTCTGGGGATGCTTCTCGACGGCGATCACGATGCAATCGATCGGGCAGGCTCGCTCGCACGCGAGGCAGCCCGTGCAAATCTCGAGATCGACCTCGAGGATACCGCGATAGCGGAACGGAAGCGTGTCCTGCACCCGGATCGGCATCCGGTCCGGATACTGCACCGTGTAAGGCTTGCGCACGAAATGCGACGCCGTCACGGCCATCCCTTCGAAGATCGAGGTGACGGTGTCTCTGATATTGCGAACGTACGTGCCGACTGCGCCCATAATGGTTTCAGATCATCGCTCAGATAATCGGACTGACGTAAATCTCCATCCGCGAGCGCCGCAGATAGTACATCACGCGCCGGAAGAACATCACCAGCAACACGAAAAACAGCGACGCCATGATATAACCCGCGACCGGGTTGCCGCCGGGCCAAATCGCGACCCAGACCGCGGTGCCGATCATATCGACGAACGAGATCGGAACGAAGTACTTCCAGCACAGCGACATGAGCTGGTCGATCCTCACCCGCGGCAGCGTGGCCCGAATCCACATCGAGAAGAAGACGATCGCCAGCACCTTGACATTGAAAGTGATCAGTTGCAGGACGTTCATCACCACGCGGCTCTGGCTCACGTGCGGTACCTGCCATCCGCCCAGAAACAGCGTCGTGATAATCGCCCCGATGATGAACAAGGCGCCCCACTCGGCCATGAAGAAGAACATGTAGCGCAGGCCGCTGTACTCGGTGACGTAGCCCGCCACCAATTCCGATTCGGCCTCGGGCAAGTCGAACGGCGTGCGGTTGCCCTCCGCCAGCGCCGAGATGAACAGGATATTGGCCGCGACGAACGTAAACGGGTTGTTGAACAGGAACCAGTTATTTGGCGACCAGCCCTGCGCGCGGATGATTCCCTGCATCGAGAGCGTGCCGGTGATCAGCACGACCGGAAAGATCGAGAGCCCGGCCGGAATCTCGTAGCTCACGATTTGCGCGGCCGACCGGATACCGCCGATCAGCGACCACTTGTCGTTCGACGCCCATCCCGCCATTAGCACGCCGACCACGGTGAGCGCGGTCACGGCGGTCATGTACAGGATGCCGACGTTCAGGTCGGCCAGGATCAAGTCGGAGGAGAACGGCATCACCGCCCACGGTGCAACGTACGCGATCATCACCAGGTACGGCGCGGTCTTGAACAGGCGCGAATCGGCCTCGTGCGGGATGATGTCTTCCTTGCAGGCGAGCTTGACGCCGTCGGCCAGCCATTGCAGGAAGCCGTTGGGACCGACGCGATTCGGCCCGACGCGCGACTGGATTCGCGCCCAGACCCGCCGCTCCGCCCAGGTGACGATCGCGGCGAACGGAAACGCGACGCCCATGAACACCACCAGGCTGAGCACGAAAATGATCAGCGCGTAGGTCAGGTCGCGCGGCGGATGCGCCCCGAAGTATCCCGATGCGATCAGACGGTCGGCGAGTTGCTGCATGGGCGCCGACTACCCTCACCCGGCGAGGCATTTGCTGAAGCAAATGCTCGCCGACGGTCGTGGAGACTCGTCGCTCGCAATCATCGGTCGATCTCGGGGGCGATAACGTCGAGGCTCGCGATCAATGCCACCAGGTCCGCGATCATCAGCCCGCGGCTCAGCTTCTGCACGATTCCCATCGCGGCGAAAGAACCGGTGCGGACGTGGACCCGCCACGGATAGCCGGTGCCGTCGCTGACGGCGTACCATCCCATGTCGCCGCGGGCGCTTTCCACGCGCACCTGGCATTCGCCGGCGGGCGGCCTGAAGTTGCGCGCCACCTTCGCGAGCACGGGTCCGTCGGGAATCTGTTTCAGCGCCTGCCGGAGGATCTTCACCGACTCCTTCATCTCGCGGACCCGCACCATGTAGCGATCCATCGAATCGCCGAGCGTGCCGTACTCGCCGAAGCCAATCGGGACCTCGAAATCGAACTCGGGATAGACCGAGTACGGGATTTCGCGGCGGATGTCCCACTTGAAACCGCTGGCGCGCAGGTTGGGCCCAACCAGGTTGTAGTTGATCGCGTCTTCGAGGCTGATCACGCCGACATTGATCAGCCGCTCGATATAGATCTTGTTGAAGGAAATCAGGGAGTTGTATTCATCGAGAATCGGAACGAGGTGATCCAGATAAGCGGTCGCCTTTTCGCGCCATCCCGGGGGCAGGTCCCATCCCACCCCGCCGATCCGCATGTAGTTGAAGGTCAGGCGCGCGCCGCACAGCTCTTCGATCAGGTCGTTGATCATCTCGCGCTCGCGGAGCACGTGGGTAAACGGGGTATTGGCGCCGATGTCCATCGCCATCGTTCCGACCGACAGCAGGTGCGACGCGATCCGGTTGAACTCGGCGGCGATCACGCGGCAATATTCGCCGCGTCTGGGGACTTCGATTCCGCCCAGCTTTTCGCACGCCATCCCCCAGCCCTGATTGGTGAACATCGCGCAGACGTAATCGACCCGATCGGTGTACGGCATGAAGCCGTGATAGCCCACCTTCTCGGCGATTTTCTCGATCGAGCGATGGAGGTAGCCTACGTCGGGAATCGCCTCGCGCATCACCTCGCCGTCGGCCTTGATCACGAAGCGCAGCACGCCGTGGGTCGAGGGATGCTGCGGCCCCATGTTGAGCGTCATCTCTTCGGTTTTCAGCGTGCTCATTTTTTCTTCGCGTCCAGGCGGATAATCGGGCTCTCGCGAGTGGTCGAGATTCCGTGATACTCCAGCGGCTCGACGAAATCCTTGCGCAGCGGATAGCCCGGCCAGTCCTCCGGCATCAGCAGCCGGCGGAGATCGCTATGGCCCTCGAAGTTCACGCCGAGCAGGTCGAAAATCTCGCGTTCCATCCAGTTGGCGGATTTCCACAGTCCTTCCAGCGTCGGCACCGACGGATTGTCGCGCGGCAGTTTCACCTTGAGCACCGCATTATGGCGATAGCGATACGAAAACAGATGGTAAACGACCTCGATTCGATCCTTGTAGTCGACCCCGCTCTGGTTGGAAAGACAGTCCATCGCGGTCTCGGGGTCGTCCTTGAGGAAGCCGCAGACCTCTACGATCGCCGCCGGCTCCACGACCATCCAGGGATCGAGTTTCGCGTCCGAGACTTCGAGGATCTTGCCGGCGAAGCGTGCTTGGGCCTTCGCGTATATCGAAAGCGCGTTCACTCGAGCGTCAGGCGGCGGCCGTGCCGTTGCGCGGCTCTTTGGAGAGCCAGCGCTCGGTCATCATTTTCTCCTGGAGCTTGAGCAACCCTTCGGTGAGCGCCTCGGGACGCGGCGGGCATCCGGGCACGTACACGTCCACCGGCAGAATCTTGTCGACGCCGTCGCACACCGAGTAGGCGAGCTGGAACAATCCGCCGCAACTTGCGCAACTGCCCATCGAGATCACGTACTTGGGGTCGGGCATCTGGTCGAAGAGCAAGCGCGTACGCAGCGCCATCTTGAGGGTCAGCGTTCCCGCCACGATCATCAGGTCGGACTGTCGCGCCGAGGCCCGCGGCGCGGCGCCGAAGCGGTCGATATCGGCGCGCGGCCCGCCGGTATGCATCAGCTCGATCGCGCAACACGCCAGGCCGAAGAGCATGTACCAGATGCTCGACTTGCGCATCCAGTTGATCAGCTCGTCGGTCTTCGTGGTCAGGACGTAGTCCGGCAATGTGTTGAGCAGCGGCATCGTGTTTGTCAGAGACTCCTGGTCCGGCGCCTTACTCGGGCACCTTCTTGACCCATTCGAGATCGTGTTTGACCCAGACGTAGACCAACCCGACGAACAGAATCGTCAGGAAGATCAGGAATTCGCTCAGGACGTACAGCCGCTGGCCGCGCCGGACCCAATCCAGATAGACCGCGGCGACCGGATAAACGAAGGCCACCTCCACCTCGAACACCACGAAGATCAGCGCGATAAGGTAGAAGCGAACGTTGAAGTTAATCCAGGCTCGGCCGGTCGGCGGCTCGCCACATTCGTAAGGGATGAGCTTGCGCTCGTAGGGATTGTTCGGCGCGAGCAGCTTCTGCAGGCCGAACATCACGGCCAGGAATCCGATCCCGATAATGGTCAGTGCCAGCGGTACGCCGAATTGAAAGTACATTACTGGGTCCACTATAGCCGATTGAGGCTCCCGGCGAAAACAGTGGAGAAGGACAGCTTTTCTACCGATCGTCGATGGTTAAGTGTTGCTTCACCAACCGGATGGCATCCCTGGATGCCGGCGCGCTACTTGCCGGGTTTGAGAATGCCTTTGAGGGTGCCGCTTTCGAGCCAGGCGCCATGGTCGTCCGGACAGACCATCATCGCGATTCCGCCGCGCGCGCTGGCCGCCAACGGCTTACCGCATTGCGGACACTTGAGCGCGGCGCCGGCCTCGCGATGCGCCTCCATCTTCGCGCGCTGCTTCTCGATCAGCTTGCGATCCTCTTCATGGGCCCATTGGTCCTCGCGGGCCTTTTCGACGTTGCGCAGCTTATCGCCAAGCCTGTCCTTTTCGTCTTCCATACCTGACCCAGATCGCCGACGCCGTATGGCGAGGGCGGAGAAGCGCGCACCGGTGTGAGACGAAAAGTGAGATGCCCAACCCGGAACGATGCGCGCCAAATGTTCGATTTGGCGGCGTGCGCCATCAGCGGGCAGGGCGCTTCTCGAGCATATCGAGCCGCGCCCTGATCTTCTCCACCGTCGCGTGATCGAGCCACGCACCGTGGTCATGGGGGCACGCCATGCCACCGAGCCCGGCCTCTCCACTCGCTTTGGCCGCGCGCGGCTTGAGCCTGGCGCCGCAGTCGGGGCAATCGATTTCCTTAGGATGGGCCTTGCGCAGGTCTTCGACGATTTCCTTAACCCCTTCGAAGACCCTTCCGCCAAGCTCGGCATGATATGCGGCTTCCGCGTTGGCGAGCCTTACGCGAAGCGCTTCCAAGGTCACGGCAGGCAGCCAGGCACCATGCTTCAGCGTCGGACAGGCCATGCCACCAAGGGAGATGGCCGTACGCGCATCGAGATGCTCGCCGCAAATCGGGCATTTGATCGGTTTGGTGTATTTCTTGCGCAGCCTGGCGATTATTTCTTCGTCCTGCTGGTGCGCCCAGCTATCCTCTATCGCTTTTTCACGCTGACGAAGAGTTTCTCCTAGCCGATCTTTTTCGTCGTTCACGGTGGCCTCACTTTGTGCTAGCCCCAATCCATTCTTATGTTACATCATTTCCTTGACGAGTTTGCCGCTGCGGGCCTTTTCCACGGTCGATTCGAATTTCTCGCCGAGATCCACGCCCATCTGTTTCGCCCGCTTCTTCGCCCACAGCCCGACGTTGCGCGGATCGCTATAGAACGAGTCGCCGCGCGGCTGGCCGGGGTCGAAATTGCCCACCCGCGACGCCTCGCTCTGGACCACCGCAAACGACGACATCACCCGGCGCGTGCGCGCCGAGCCGCAATGCGGACACGCGATCCGCGGCCTACGATTCGATCCCATCACGACGTGCGAGCAGACGCGCGCGCATCGGGCGCATTCGTACTCATAGATCGGCATCTAAAATGAACAATAGGCCGGAGCGCCGGCACAGGCAAATCGGCGCCACCCCCGGCCCCTCTCCGAAACGGAGCGGGTCTCAGGATTCGCGCAGGAACGAGTCGAGCAACGGACTTGCGGCGAACATCAGGAGCCCGATTCCTCCCACCACCACGCCGCATCCGATCCACCACAGCGAGCCTCGCTCGATCCCGAGCAGCAGCATCGCGAGACCCCACAGCGGCAGCACCATCGAGACGAGCAGACGCATCACGAAGCTGACCGCCCGCTCCGCTCTCTCCAATCGATGCTGCGTCGCACGATCGCGATCCGAAACTTCCTGGCTGTCCAAGCCGCGCTCTCCTTATGCCCCGCGATACTCGCCCCGTGATACTCGATCGCCGGCCCATTGTCGCGCGTTGCGGCTGGGCTGTTCAAGGAATCGCCGTCAAGTTCGATTCGGCGAGGTTCGACTCGGCCTGACGCGCTCGTACCGCAGGCCGCGCGCGGGGTCGAACATCGCAACCTCCATGCTCTCGGCGTTGTGGGTGTAGCCGAGACGACCTCTGCTGTCGATCACGACGATGCCGGCGTCGGCGCCGGGAATCGTCCTCATCGACCGGATCGCGCGTGCTGCCGCTTCGCTCGGCGTCATTCGCCGCAAGCGCATCACGGCTTCGCGGCACAGGCTCAGTCTCACGATCGCCTCGCCAAGCCCGGTCGCTGAGGCTGCACCGCTACGATCGGCAAAGAACCCGGCACCGAGAATCGGCGAATCGCCGACCCGACCCGCGAGCTTTCGCGAGTACCCTCCGGTCGAGGTGGCCGCGGCGAGCGTTCCATGTGAATCAACTACGACAGCTCCAACCGTGCCATGCCGGCGCTCGCCGTGCCGTGAGCCGGGCGCGAAGCGCTTCAACTTGCGCCAGCGCGCGAGCGCGCGCGCCGTGACCAGATCACCTGGCGCACAAAGTGGAATTCCCGCTTCCCGCGCCAGACGTTCCGCGCCTGCCCCGACCATCAGTATGTGATGCGTGCGCTCCATCACGGTGCGTGCGAGCAAAATCGGATTTCGCACGCGACTGACCGCCGCGACCGCGCCGGTGGTGATGCCGCCCGTTGGAGCGGCCACCATCACGCCCGCGTCCATTTCGATTTTCCGTGCCGCATTCAGCATCGAGCCGTAGCCCGCGTTGAAGAGCGGATTGTTCTCGAGCGCGACGACCGCGGCGATCGCAGCGTCGAGCGCGCTCCCGCCCTCGCGCAGAATCGCCGCGCCCGACTTGGCCGCAGCGATCATCCCGCGCCGCCGCGCGGGCCGGTCGGGAACTGCCGCCGCGATACCGGCTCCGCCGTGAACGATCAGAGCAGGCAGATGCGCGCGGCGCGGCATCTCATCGCGAGGGCCGGCGCGCCCACAGAAAAAGCCGCCGGAAATAGAAGGTCAACTTGCCGTCGGTGCCGTAGGCCGACTTGAGCCGTGCGGTCAGCGCCGCAATAAAATCCCGCTGTTGCGCTTCCGTCAGCGCATTCAGATAAGGCCGCAGCCCGGTCGAGCTGTACCACTCGACGACTTCGGCCGGGCTGTTCATCGGATGGGCGAAAGTCTGGTAGTAGCAATCGACGCCGGCAAATCCGAGCTCGGTCAGCATCGCGGCGTAGTGCTCGGGCGGCGGCACAGGCGGAAGCTCATCGCCGGCGCCGCCGAGCTTTTCGCGCCACGGCGTTTCGGACGCGAGCTGCCGCATCGCGAGCTTGGCGGTCTCCTCGTCGTTGGCCGGCATCTGCACGACCAGCTTCCCGCCCGGAGCAAGCGCCTGAAAGCATCGGCGGAAGACTCCGCGATGGTCCTTCAGCCAATGAATCGTCGCGTTGCTGAACACCAGCGTGTAATCATCGGGAGCGAGCGAACCGGGAAGCTCGCCAACCACAAATCGCACGCGAGCGGCGAGCGGCGCGTCGAGCGCGGCACGAAGCTGGTTCGCCCGATCGATCATCGCCGGCGACGAGTCGATTCCCAACGCCGATCCGCCGGCGGAGCGGCGCGCGAGCTCGATCGTGTTCTCTCCCGAGCCGCACCCGAGATCCACGATTCGCTCCCGATCGGAAAGCACCAGCCGCTTGAGGATCGCCTCGAACGGCTCGGCGCGATAGCGCCGGAAGCGGCCATACAATTCAGGGTCCCAATCGGCCGCGCGCTCTTTTGCCATGATGCGGTCGAGCATAGGGGCGGGAATTACGCCGAACAAGCGGGCGCGGATTTGACGGGGCAGGCTTGCGCGAACGTGTGGCAACGCGCCATGTAATTATAATCGCGATGGATTCCGAGCGCGCATATCGATCCGGGTTTCCCTCGTCCGAAGTTCCGCGGGGACTTCCCACGGGCGAGAAGCGCGCCGGCCGGCGCAGCAGCCTGCCGATGGTCGGCGCCGCGTTGCTCGGGACCGTGCTCGCGATCTGGTTCGGCCTCGCGACCGTCGCGGCGCGACGAGTGGCTTTTCCGGACTCACTTTACATCCGGCCAAGTCCCGGCGGCCCGTCCGCGCAGCGGACCGCGCATCCGGAGCTGGCCGATCCGCGCGCGGCATTTGGCGCGAATTTTCAGAACCTCACGCTCGCGCGAAGCGACGGGCTGAAACTCGCGGCCTGGTGGATTCCGGCGAGCAAATCTGCCGGCATCGTGATCATGCACGGAGGGGGCAAGAACCGCCACGACATGCTGCCGTTTGCGAAGTTCATTCACGCCGCCGGCTATCCGGCGATCGTGCTCGATGAGATCGACCACGGTGACTCCGATGACGCGGGATGGGGCGTCGGATACGGATGGCGCCAGCGCGACGACGTCCTCGCCGCGGTGGCGGAGCTTCGGGCGCGAGGTTTGCGCCAAATCGGCGCGCTGGGTTTTTCGCAGGGCGCCGCGGCCGCGATCTTCGCCGAGGCCGGCTCCAACGGCTCACTCGCCGCGATCGTGAGCGACAGTGGTTACGCGGATCTCGGCGCAACGATGAGGCAGATGCCTTCGATCGCGGGGCTCAATCCGCTTTTCACCGACACGATCTTTTTCGAGAGCGGATTCTGGATCGGAAGGTCTCCCGACCATATCGCGCCGGCCAAGGCTGCCGGCCATCTCGGCGGCTGCGCCCTGATGGTGATCCAGGGCGCCGCGGATGCGCTCGTGCCGGTGGCCGGCGCCGAAGCGATCTACGCCGCAGCGCGGGGCGACAAGGAAATCTGGATACTGCCGAAGACCGACCACATAGAGGCTTTCGCGAGCGAGCCCGATGAATATCCGCGCCGGGTGACCAGCTTCTTCGATCGCCACCTTGTCGCCGCGCGCGACCGCGTCGCGACCGGTCCGTAACGATCGCGGAACGGTCACTCCACTATCATTTCCGGTACGCCGCCGGTAATACGCTTCAGCAGCATCGGCCACGGCGCCAGCAGAAGCACCACGAGCGCCAGCGCCCGGTACATGTCGTTGTAAGCCATCAGCCAGGCTTGCGACGCAAGCGCGCCGTGCACGAGATGTCCACCCGGAACGGAGATCGGCGCCATTTCGGGCGACGCGATCATCGCTCTGGACGCGGTGAGTCCGAGCTCCGCCTGATGCACCCGCCAGCGGACGGTCAGAAGATTGGTGACGACCGCGATTCCGGCTGCCGCGCCGGTGTTGATCATCATGTTGAACAGGCTGGCCGCGAAACCGATTCGCTCGCGGCTGATCTGGCCCACACCTATCGCGGTGAGCGTCGGATAGACCGCGCCCAGCCCCAGACCGAAAAGAAAGATCGGCAGCAGCACCGAACCCGTGCTGATTGCGAGAGTCCAGTGAGACATCTGCCACACCTCAAAAGCCCCAAGGATGAACCCCGCGACCACAAACGGACGCATATCGGTCCCGCGACGCGCGAGCTGGCTCGCCACCAAGAGCGCTATGATCACGCCGATCCCGCGCGGCGCGACGGCCAGGCCGGCCTGCCATGCGTCGTAGCCCAGCACCGTTTCCATGAAGAGCGGATTGAGCAGATTGACGCTGAACAGGACCAGCGCCTGGAGTGAAAGAAGCAGCACCGAGACCGTGAAGCCCAGGATTTTCAGCATCCGCAGATCCAGGATCGGCTCGGAGAACCTGAGCTCGTGAACCACGAACAGCACCATCGAGACCGCCGATGCGAGCGAGAAGCATTGCACCCATCGCGACGCGAACCATCCGGCACGGCCGCCGCGGCCCAGTACGATCTGAAAGAGCCCCAACGCCAGCGCGATAAGGATGATTCCGGTGTAATCGACGCGGCCGCGGCCGCGCTGCTTGCGCAGATAAGGCGGGTCGTGCACGAAGGCTAGAACCATGAGCGCGCCCGCGATTCCGGTCGGCACGTTGATGTAGAAATTCCAGCGCCAGCTCCAATTCATCGTGATCCATCCGCCGAGCGTGGGACCGAGTACTGGCGCCACCATCACGCCCATCCCGAAGGTGGTCATCGCGAGCGTGTGCTCCTCGATCGGGAAGGTCTCAAGCAGCACCGCTTGCGACAGGGGAATCATCGCGGCCCCGGCGGCGCCCTGAATCACGCGGAAGACGACCATCTGGCCGATTCCGCGCGCCAGGCCGCACAACGCCGAGGCGGCCACGAACGTCAGCATCGAACCCACCAGATAGCGCTTGCGGCCGATTCGGGCCGCGACCCAGCCCGTCATCGGGATCATCATGCTGATCGCGACCAGGTAGCTGGTGACTACCCAACTGACTTGATCGATGTCGACATGGAAGCTCTGCTGCATGTAGGGAAGCGCGACGTTCACGATCGACACGTCCAGGACCTGCAGGACGGCGCCGACCATCACGGCCCCGCCGGTCAACCATTTCTGCGAGGGCGCAAGCTCGTGATCGGCGATTGGGATCGGCGTTGGCTCTGCGACGCTCAAGGGAACCTGTCGTGGACTCTGCCCTGCGCTCCGAGGATTGGCACGACGATATCAGAAGCCGCGCAGCGAACCACCGGCGCAGATCGGCGGACCTTCGCGACGACAAATTAGTTGGTTCACTTACAGGCAGGCATATGCGAATCTGAGTCGTGGGCTGCAAAAGAGCCCTGAAACATTGAGGAAAGCCGCGTATCGATGGACCACCTGGCTCGGTGCCCGCACAATTTGACCAGGGCGGTTATGCGCAGACCGACGCCTCCGCCGGTGATGGGCGATGGCCGCTGGTGGCAAGCGGCAATGGTCGCAGTGCTGGTGTTCGGAGCGATCTTGCGCGCGCCGGCAACCAGCGCCCAAGTGATCGACATCTGCGTGAACAAGAAGACCGGCGCCTTGCGCGGGGTCAAGAAGCCGACCCAGTGCAAGAAATCCGAGACTTTCGTCGCGGTGAGTGATCCCGGGGTCGCCGGACCCACCGGTGCAACGGGCCCCGCCGGAGCGCAGGGTCCACCGGGGGCTGCAGGCGCAATCGGCGCCGCAGGACCACCGGGTCCCGCCGGCGCGACTGGTCCTGCCGGAGCGCAAGGTCCCGCCGGCGCGACGGGGGTGGCCGGGGCGCAGGGTCCGTCGGGCCCTGCCGGTGCGACTGGCGCTTCCGGGGCACAAGGTATATCGGGACCTGCGGGTGCGACGGGCCCTGCCGGAGCATCGGGATCCGCAGGTCCAACCGGGCCCGTGGGCGCCGTATGGCCGGGGGCGTGGCCGCCCAGCGATCCGGGCACGGCCTATTCGACCAAGCTGAAGCAGGTGTCTGGTTCCACCATCACCCTCCTGGATTACACCGGCTCGGGCGAAATCGATTACATCTCGGTCATCATCAGTTCGAGCGCCGGCGGCACGCTGCAAATTTGCCAGGATGCGGACTTCAACACGTCCTGCGCAACGCCCTCGGTCAACGTCAATCTGATCGACCTGGTAGCCGCCCGTGGCTCCACTGGATTCCGCTCGCGATATCTGACTTTCGGTACATCAACCTTCGGGCAGAACTTCACAATCTATCTGACCGCACCGTTTCAGACCCATGTAAGGGTCACCCTGAGCAACCCGGACGTATTCGATAGCGTATGGACGGACGTTGGGTGGCACGCCAACAGCGGACTCAACTGGGGTCCCTACTCGCATCTACACGCGCTGGATCAGAGTGTGACGATCGTGCCTGGGAACGGTTGCGCGAATTTGGGCGGCAGTTGTGGCACGGCTCCGACCGTCCCGCTCTTCAGCACCTCGAACGGCCCCGGCGTGATCTGGGGGGTCTACACATATTTCAGCGGCGCTGGAATGCCGGCGGCGTTGGAAAGCCCCGTTCAGTGGTTGATCGACGGCAACCTGAATCACGATTCCTCGGGCACTGAAGACTACTTCGGCAGCTCGTTCTTTTTTGCCCCCGGCTTGTCGGTGTCTGACTATCAGGGCGTGACTGCGCTAACGGGCCCGGTTGGCCTCGCTACTACGGCGGGCGCTTACCGGTTGCATGTCCTCGACCCCATCGAGTTTAAATCGACGGCGGAATTGATGTGGTGGAACGGCTGGCCGCCTTTCGGCGCATGTACCAATTGCAACAACGTCTCGGTGAACGTTCTAGTGTTGTATTACACGAGCAGTTAGGACCCGCGATGTCGATGCCGAAAGCTCCGTCGGTATGAGACCATAGCGGCGCAAGGCGCATGTCCGAATGAGTCCGTACGCGCCATGGTGATTGCGCAACCGAATGGGAACAGGTAATAGGGCGATAGGAAATTTCAGCCTGCCGTACAGGCTCATCAACCGGAAGGGGAATGTGATGAAAACAGGAAAGGATTTGTTGTCGGGTCTGCACGCTCACGCATCGCGAAGCATCGGCAGCGCTTTGCTGCTGGCTGCATCGCTCGGGGCTGCGACGTTTAGCGGATGCGCTGCGTTCACGCCCAATCCGAATCTGGCCAAGGAATCGATCGTGATGAAGTTCGATCTCTCCAAGTGCCAGTCGATCGACCAGAATCTGTACAAATGTCCCGCCATCGACAAGCCGGTCTGCAATCCTGAATTCGCCAACGCGGATGTCCAGTGCGTCAGGGTCGATAAGAACGGCAGCGTCGAGGTGCTGAGCTACTCGCATCAGTAGTAGACCGCCGCGCGGCCCTGGTCTAAAACCGTTCGCAGCCACAGGAGGATTCGGCATGGGACGGCTTCAGGGAAAAGTCGCGATCGTAACCGGAGCAAGCAGGGGAATCGGCGCGGCAATCGCCGAGCTGTTCGCGAAAGAGGGCGCGAAAGTCGTGTGCAGCGCGCGCACGATGCGCGAAGGTGAGCATCCACTGGAAGGCTCGCTCGAAACCACGGTCGCAGCCATCAAAAAGGCCGGCGGCGAGGCGGCCGCCGTCACCTGCGATGTGTCATCGGAGGAGAGCTGCCGGCATCTGGTCGACGAAACGCGCCGCCTCTACGGCCCTTGCGACGTGCTCGTCAACAACGCGGCGCTGACTTACTTCGGACCGATAAAAGACTATCAGGTCAAGCGCTGGATACGATCGATCGCCGTCAATCTGCACGGGCCTTTCATGCTGAGCCATCTCGTGTTGCAGGACATGGTCCCGCGGCGCAGCGGCGCGATCGTCAACATCTCGTCGGGCGCCGCGATCGGCCCCGGACGGGCGCCCTACCCGCCCGGCGGCTTTTTTCGCGGCAGTTGTTGCTACGGAGCCGCCAAGGCCGCGCTGGAGCGCTTCACCCAGGGCCTGGCCGAAGAAGTGTTCGAATACGGCATCTCGGTGACCTGCGTCTCGCCCTCGCTGGTGGTAGCCACTCCGGGGACGATTCATCATCATTTGGTCAGCGGCGCCGACGACCCGCGCGGCGAGCCGCAGGAGTACATGGCGAAGGCGGCCCTGATTCTCGCCAGCGAGCCCGTGGCCAAGGTCAGCGGGAGGGTCGCGTACAGCCAGCCGCTGCTCAAGGAATTCGGGATGCTCGACAAGGCGACCGGAATCGGCGTCGACTTGGAGGGAAGTGGCTACAGCAAGATATGATCGGGCTACTCGATGTAACCTGAGCGGCGGGCCGGCAGATTACCCTCACCCGGCGAGCGCGGCGCTCGCCGACCTCTCCCTGGTCAGGGAGAGGTGTAGGAGCCTCGCCCTCGCTCGCGCTGGTAGCTGATCAGGGGCTGGTGCCGGTTGGGATTGGCGACTGATAGCCGAAAGTCTCGGCCGGGAACGCCATTTCGTTGACGCGGCCGCCGTCGGAATAGCGCGCCTGCACCCAGACGCTCTTCAGCCGATTGTTCGGCCCAAACGCGTTGCCCGAATCATCGACGAAGTTCTTGAGCAGCAGCTCGCGCACCTGGCCGGGCTCCATATCGCCGGCGGTCTGGCGGAAGTAGCCGTGGTCGGTGTCGAGCGTAATATTGACGCCCTGCCACGGATTGGTGTCATCGCTGCGCACGAAGATGTCGCTGCCGCTGATGCTGAAGGCGGCCTTCTCGAAGTGCTTGATCAACTGCTTCTGATATTCGCTCTGTTGCTGGCCCAGCGGCATCGACACGCCGAAGCATCCCGAGACGCCGGCTGCAATTGCGACCGCGATCACGATCGCATGAAGTCTCATCCCGCCCGCTGCGATCATCGGCCTTCGATTCGCCGTACGGCTTCGCGCAGGCGCGCGACGGTGCGATCCCGCCCGAGCACCCCGATGACTTCGTAGATGCCGGGGCTCACCGTGCCGCCGGTCAATGCGACGCGCACCGGCTGCGCGAGTTGTCCGAGCTTCAGTTCATGGCCCGCCATCACGCGCTCGAAAGCGGCCTGAATCGAGGTCTCGGAAAAGCCGCTGTCGAGCGCTTCGAGCTCCGCCGCCAGCGCCTTCAAGGGCTCGGCGATCTCGGGCTTGAAGAATTTTCCCGCGGCCTTCGGATCGATCGCGATCTCGTCGCTCAAATAGAACTGCGCAAAGTCGACCAGCTCGACCAGGGTCTTCGCGCGCTCCTGCAGCGTCGCGACCATCTTCTCCAGCCATCCCGGTTCGGGCGGAGTGCGCCAGCCGCGTTGCTCGATAAGCGGCCGCACCAGGCTCGCCAGTTCCGCCGGAGTCTTTTGCTTCAGGTAGTTGAAGTTGAGCCAGAGCAGCTTCTCGGCATTGAAGATTCCGGCCGACTTGCCGCATCCCGAGAAATCGAAGAATTCGATCAGCTCCTGCTTCGAGAAGACTTCCTGGTCGCCATGAGACCATCCCAGCCGCGCGAGGTAGTTGAGCAGCGCCTCGGGCACATAGCCGCCTTCGCGATAGGCGGACACCGAAGTCGCGCCGTGACGCTTGGAGAGCTTCGCGCCGTCGGGGCCCATCACCTGCGGCAGATGCGCGAACTCGGGCGGCTTCAGGCCCAGCGCCTTGAACATCAGAATCTGGCGGGGCGTGCTCGGCAGCAGATCGTCGCCTCGCACCACGTGCGTGATCCCGAGGTCCGCATCGTCAACCACGGTCGCGAAGTTGTAAGTAGCGCCGCCGTCGGAGCGCAGGATAACCAGATCGTCGAGATCGCTGTTTTCGAAGGCCGTGTTCCCCTTCACCAGGTCCTCGACCACGGTCTGCCCGCCCACCGGGATCCGGAAACGAATCGCGTAGTTGCGCCCGGCCGGTTTGTTGGGCAACGGCAAGTCGCGCGCAAACGGCTTCCCGCGGCAGGTCCCATCGTAGCCGGGCGTGCGATGCTCTCTGGCGGCCAGCTTGCGCTTCGCGTCGAGCTCTTCGGCAGTGCAGTAGCAAGGGTACGCAGCACCGGCGGCAATCAGTTTGCGCGCCGCCTCGTGATAGATCGGGATGCGATTGCTCTGAAAATATTTCGGCTCGGGCGGACCCTCGTCGTACTCGAGACCGAGCCAGCGCAGATCGTCAAGAATCTCCTCCAGCGATTCGCGGGTCGAGCGCTCGCGATCGGTGTCGTCGATTCTTAGGATGAACACCCCGTGATGATGCCGCGCGAAAAGATAGGCGAACAGTCCCGAGCGGACGTTGCCGATATGCAGCGAGCCGGTGGGACTCGGCGCAAAGCGGGTTCGGACGGTCACGCGCTCACTCCCACTCAATCGTGGCAGGCGGCTTGGAGGTGATATCGTACACCACGCGGTTGACTCCCTTCACCTCATTGGTGATTCGAGTTGACATCTTCGCCAGCACCGCGGGATCGATTCGGGCCCAATCGGCGGTCATCCCGTCGGAGGACTCGACCGCGCGGATTGCGATCACGCTCTCGTAGCTGCGCCCGTCGCCCATCACGCCCACGGTCTTGACCGGGATCAGCACCGCGAACGCCTGCCAGAGGCCTGCTCCAAGCGCCGCCGACGCGACTTCGTCCATCACGATCTGATCGGCGCCTCTCAGCAGATCGAGCCGCTCGCGCGTGACTTCGCCCACGATTCGCACCGCCAGTCCCGGTCCGGGGAACGGCTCGCGATCGACGATTTCGGCGGGCAACTTAAGCTCGCGCCCGAGCGTGCGGGCCTCGTCCTTGAACAGCTCCCGCAGCGGCTCGATCAGCTCCAGGCGCATCCGCTCGGGCAATCCGCCGACATTATGATGGCTCTTGATCGTCACGGACGGGCCCTTGAACGAGACCGATTCGATCACGTCGGGATAGAGCGTGCCCTGTCCGAGAAACCGCGCGCCGCGGACGATTTCCTCGGACTCGAACACGTCGATGAAGGTATGGCCGATGATGCGCCGCTTCTGTTCGGGATCGAGCACTCCGGCCAGCCGTTCGAGAAACAGTTCCGAAGCGTCCGTCACCTTGAGCTCGATCCCGAGCCGGCGCGCGAACCCGGTCTCCATCCGATCGCGCTCGCCGGCGCGCAACAGCCCGGTATCGACGAAGACGCAGCTCAGCCGATCGCCGACGGCACGATGGATCAGGGCCGCGGCAACGGCGGAATCGACGCCGCCGGAAAGTCCCATCAGGACCCGATCGTGCGGGCCGACGCGCGCGCGAATTTCAGCGGTTTTGGTCTCGACGAAGTTCGCCATCGTCCAGTCGCCGGGCTCGCCGCAAATCCCGAGCACGAAGTTGCGCAGAACCTGCGCGCCGCACGGCGTGTGGACCACCTCGGGATGGAACTGGATTCCCCGCAACAGGCCGTCGCGGCTGCGGAACGCCGCGTATGGTGAATTGCCGCTGTGCGCGATCGCGCAGAGCTCGGCGGGGATGTTCTCGACCCGATCGCCGTGGCTCATCCAGACCCGATGCTCGCGGCCTTCAAGTCCCTCGAACAGCGGATCGTCGCGATCGATAACGAGCGTCGCTGGACCGTACTCGCGCGCCCGGGAGCCGGCGCTGGGCGCGCCCAGATGATGCGCGATCACGTATAGCCCGTAACAGATTCCGAGCACCGGACATCCGAGCCGCAGCACTTCGGGTGATATATCGGGCGCGCCGGTTTCGTAGAGGCTCGCGTGGCTGCCGGAAAGAATCACACCGCGTGGCTTCAAGTCGCGGATTTTCTCAATCGGCAGATTGTACGGATGGATTTCGCAATAGACCCGCGCCTCGCGCACCCGCCGGGCGATCAACTGGGTGTACTGGCTGCCGAAATCAAGAATCAGGATCACGCGAATCAGACCTTGGCGAAATAATAGCTGAGGGTCGCGCGCGGACGAAGCCCGCTCGCGGCGCCCCTTTCCACAGATGCACTCGCCCAAGTCGGCGGACAATCAGCGGACGGTCAGCGCGAATTCGTGCGCGACGCCGGCGGCCTGGGGCCGAAACGCTCGCGGCCGGCCGCCTTTCTGAACTCGAAGCGCAGCGGCGTGCCGCGCAGCTCCAGCGCGTCGCGGAAGCGGGCTTCGAGAAATCGCATGTAATGCGCCGGGATGTCACGCTCGAGGTTCGAGAAGAACCGGAACCTCGGCGGCGAGCTTCCGACCTGCGTCACGTACATCAGATTGAGCCGATGGCGGTCCACCAGCGGCGGGTCCAACGCCGCCGTCGCCTCGGCCAGGATTCGGTTGAGCAGCGAAGTCTGGAAGGAGGCGCGGAAGGCCCGGCCCGCCTCCAGCGCGGCGGGAAGAATCTCACTAAGACCGTCACCCGTCAGCGCCGAGGTGAATACCACGGTCGCGAAATCGAGGAACGGGTAGCGTTCGTGAAGGTCGCGCGCGAAGGCGGGAACGCGGCGCTTGAGCCTCGCGGCGGCGTCCCACTTGTTGACTACGACCACCAGCGCGCGATCGTGATTCTCGACCAGCCGCGCCAGCCGCGCGTCCTGATCGGTTACGCCCTCGAGGCCGTCGACCACCAGCAACAGCACTTCGGCGCGCCGAATCGTCTCGATCGCGCGGGCGACCGAATGCTGCTCCAGCTCGCCGCTGACTCGAGTCGGCCGGCGAATCCCGGCGGTATCGATCAGCAGGATGTCGCGATCGCGGACCTTGACCCGAACATCAACCGTGTCGCGAGTCGTTCCGGGCGAGTCGTCCACCATCGCGCGGGTGAAGCCGGCGAGCCGGTTGAGCAGCGAGGACTTGCCGACGTTGGGCCGTCCGATCAGCGCGGCGCGCAACTCGGGCGCTGATTCGGCCGCAGCCTGCGACGGAGGCAGGCGCGCGATCACTTCATCGAGCAATTCGCCGATTCCGAGTCCGTGAGCCGACGAGATCGGGAACAGCCGATCGGCGCCCAGCGCATAGAACTCGGCGGCCGCGGCTTCCTGCGCGGGACGATCCAGCTTGTTGACCGCGATCAACAGCGGGCGCCCGGTCTCGCGAATCACGGCGACCGCCTCCTCGTCGGCGGCGCTCAGTCCGGCCCGCCCGTCGAGGACGAAGACCACTACGTCGGCCGTCGTGACCCCGCGCAGCGCCTCCTCCACGATCCGCGCGCTCATCTGCGAGCTCGCAGCCTGCGCGGGCACGTGCCCGCCCAATTCCAATCCGCCGCTGTCCACGACCGCGAACTCGCGGCCTTCATGCGAGGCACGCGCGATGTTGAGGTCGCGAGTGGTTCCGGCGATCGCGCTCGTGATCGCGCGATTGCGGCCGACGATTCGGTTGAAGAGCGTCGACTTGCCCGCGTTCGCCCGTCCCACCAGCACCACCACCGGCAGGCCCTCCGCGAGCGCAGTCGGCAATCGCGACGCCGCCTCGCGACGGGCGCGCGCCTTCGGCAGCCGTTCCATGTCAGAAGCCCATCTCGGCGAGCTTGCGCGGATCGCGCGTCCAGTTCCGTTCGACCTTGACATGAAGCTCCAGAAAGACGCGCGCGCCCAACAGTTCTTCGATCTCGAGCCGCGCGGCGGTGCCGATCTGCTTGAGCATCAGACCGCCGGCGCCGATCACCATTCCCTTATGCGCCTCGCGCTCGATTACAATTTCCGCCGCGATTTTGATCAGGTTGCGCTCGCGCTCCTCGGTCCAGCTCTCCAGTTTCACCGCGGTCGAAAAGGGCACTTCTTCGCGCATCGTGAGGAAAATCTTCTCGCGGATTACTTCGGCAGCCAGAGCGCGCTCGGTCTCGTCGGTGTATTGATCGGCGGGCATCAGCGGCGGCCCCAGCGGCATCATCTGCTTGATTACGCGCACCAGCTCGTCGATATTTTCGCCGGTGAGCGCGCTGATCGGAACGATTTCGGCCTCGACCGCTTCGCGATTCCATTGCGCGAGCAGCGGCAACAGGTTGCGGCGCGCGAGCAGATCGATCTTGTTGATCGCGATTACCGTCGGACGTTTGAGCGCGCGCAATTCGGCGACCGCGGCCGTATCGGCTGCGCCGCGCGAGGGGCGCGCCTCGACCAGGGCCACGATCACTTGTCCCTCGGCCAGCGAACGCCTCGCGGTATCGACCATCCTGCGGTTCAGCGGCTTGGGCGAGTCGTGAAGTCCCGGCGTGTCGATGAGGATCATCTGCGCATCCGGGTCGCTGCGGATTCCGACGATACGGCGGCGGGTGGTTTGCGGGCGCGGTGTGACGATCGCGACCTTCTGGCCGACGAGCCGGTTGAGCAGGGTTGACTTGCCGACGTTGGAACGTCCGCCGATAGCGACGACGCCCGTGCGATGGCCGTCACGGTTGGGGTCGGAATTCATCTAGTTTATCTGATTCATCTGATTCATCTGACAGGGGGGGGCATCCAACCAAGGGGTCGGCGCGAACGTCAGCGGCGATCTTCGATTCGCGACAAGGTTGCGCG
This sequence comes from uncultured delta proteobacterium, assembly GCA_963749215.1. GTDB lineage: Bacteria > Desulfobacterota > Binatia > Binatales > Binataceae > CAVVMA01. Next base: position 97,468 of record CAVVMA010000014.1, read on the forward strand.
CGCGGCCGCCTGCTCGCTCTGCTTCTTGCTCGCGCCCTCGCCGATGCCCATCTCGCGCCCGCCGATTCGGATCCTGGTGGTGAAACGCTTGGCGTGCTCGGGTCCGCTCTCGTTCATCAACTCGTAAATCGGCTGGGCGTGGAACCGGCGATGCGACAATTCCTGGAGCTCGGTTTTGTAGTCGCGTTCGACCGCCGGCCCGCCGATATCGTCGGCGAACAGCCGCTCGACGACGCGCTGCGCAGGCTCCAGCCCGCCGTCGACATAGATCGCCCCGATCACCGCCTCGAACGCGGCGGCGAGAATCGAGGTCTTGGCCCGCCCGCCGCTTTTCTCTTCGCCCTTGCCGAGCCGCAGCATCGTACCGAGCCGAACGCTCTGCGCCTTGGCCGCCAGCGTGCGGCCGTTGACGATCGAGGCGCGATGCTTGGAGAGCGTGCCTTCACGGGCGGCGGGCAGACGGCGCATCAGCAGATCGGCGATCGCGAGATCCAGCACCGCGTCGCCCAGGAATTCCAGACGCTCGTAGTCGGCGCCACCGCCTGTTCCAATGGCGCTCGGATGAGTCAGCGCGGTCGCGAGATACTCGATATTTCCGAACGAGTAGTCGAGCACGCTCTCAAGGGCTGCTCCGTTTCCCTCAAAGCGCGCGCTCGGCTGCGGTCGCGATTGCGACTGCGTTTTTAGCTGCTGACCCTTGGGGCGCCGAAATAATCTCGCCAGCCAGTCCCAAGCCATCGATTGCCGATACCGCTACCTCCACTTCGTGATTCTTCAATTCATCGGGGCCGCCGGCGGCGACCCTTATATAATTGCGGCTGTAACCGCTCAGTTGTCCTCGTGACTCGCGCTCCTCGAGCAACACGCTGGCCCGCGTGCCGACGAACCGGCGGGCAAAGGCGCGTCGCTTGCTCTCGCCGAGAATGCGCATCGCCTCGGACTGCCGCTTGATTTCGCGCTGCTCTACCCTGCCGCCGAACCTGGCCGCCGTCGTACCAGTCCTGACCGAATACGGGAAGACGTGGAAATAGGCAAGCGGCAGGCTTTCGACAAACTTAAAGTAACGCTCGAAGTGCGCGGGAGTCTCGCCCGGGAAGCCGACGATCAGGTCGGTCCCGATTGCCGCGTCGGGCATCGCCTCGAGCACGCGCTCGATCCGCCCGCGGTAGTAGGCCGAATCGTAACGCCGGCGCATCGCGGCGAGAATCTGGTCGTCGCCGGACTGAAGCGGCAGATGGAGATGCGGGCAGAATCTGGGGTTGCCCGCGACGATCGAAATGATCCGATCGCTGAGCTCCTCGGGATCCAGCGAGCTGATCCGCACGCGCCCGATCGGGCAGCGCTCGGCGATCATTTCGAGCAGCGTCTCCAGGTCGATCGCGGGCGACAGGTCGCGCCCGTAGCCGCCGAGATGGACGCCTGAGAGCGTCACCTCCAGAAATCCGCGCGCGTGCAGCTCTTCCAGCGCGTCGAGGATTCGGCGCGGCTCGACGCTGCGGGAAATGCCGCGCGAGAACGGCACGATACAGAACGTGCAAAACTGGTCGCATCCCTCCTGCAGCTTCAGGAAGGCGCGGGTCTGGCCGGTGATCGCGACCGCGCCGAGCTCGATCGCGGCGCGCTGCTTGCGCAAGTTCGATACCATCACGCGCTCGCCGCCGCCCGTGGCGGTGGCGGCGCGCGCCAGATCGTCGAGCCGCCCCAGACCGATCACGCGGTCGATTTCCGGCACGCGCGCCAGAACGTCGGGGCTCGCCTGCGCCAGACATCCGGTCGCGACGATTCGCGCGCAGGGATTGAGGCGCCGCGCGCGGCGCGCGAGGCGCCGGCTTTCCGCGTCGGCGCGATCGGTAATGGTGCAGGTGTTGACGATATAAACGTCGGCGACTTCGCTGAATTCGGCGCGTTCCATCCCCTGCGCGCGCAATCGATCTTCGATTATGGCGGAATCGTACTGATTCACCTTGCAGCCGAGCGTCGCAATCGCAAAGCGCATCGTAGTTCGCCGCTCAGCTCTCGATCGCACGCTCGATAAAGCCGCCGCCCAACACGACGTCGCGCTGGTAGAAAACGCAGGCCTGTCCGGGCGTGACGGCCGGGCCGCCGCCGGCGCAGGTGAAACGCACTTCGGCGCGGCCGCCCGCGAGCATCGTGAGCGTGGCGGGGAGCGCCGGATGGCGGTAGCGGATCTTCACTTCGACTGGAGTCGCGCCGGCCCCGGAAAGCTGCGGATCCACCATGCTGACGCGGGCCGCAGTAAGGCCGCGTGCGATGAGCTCTTCGCGCCGGCCTACCGTGACATCGCCGGTCGCGGCGCTTATCGCGCGAACGTACAGCGGCTCGCCGGTCGCGACCCCGAGGCCGCGGCGCTGTCCCACGGTGAAGCGATGGATCCCCCCATGCTCGCCGAGCACGGAGCCGGCGCCGTCGATTACGCGGCCGGGGCGTATCCGGGTGCGATCGGCCATCGCCTCGACCGTCCGCGCATAGTCGCGGCCGGGCACGAAACAGATCTCCTGGCTCTCGGGCTTGTCGGCGTTGCTGAGGCCAAGCGCGCGGGCACGCGCGCGGACCGCGGCCTTGGTCATGTTTCCGAGCGGGAAGAGCGTGCGCGCCAGCTCGGCTTGGCCCAGCGTAAACAAAAAGTAGGACTGATCTTTGGAGTCGTCGGCGGCCCGCCGCAGGCAGAAGCGGCCGTCGTCCGACCGCTCGATCCGCGCGTAATGGCCGGTCGCGACGAGATCCGCTTCGAGCGCGCGGGCGCGCTGCCACAACCGATCGAACTTGATCTCGCGGTTGCACATGACGCACGGGTTGGGCGTCCTGCCGGCCAGATACTCGCCGACGAAATTGCCGATCACGCGCGCGGCGAAATCGCGGCGTAGATCGATCACGTAAAAGGGAAAGCGCATCCGCTCGGCCACCCGGCGCGCGTCCTCGAAATCGTCGTGCGAGCAGCACGTCCCGCGCCGGCGCGAGGGGGCGTCCGGCGAGTCCGGACTAAGCCGCATCGCGACCCCTACCACGTCGTAGCCGCGCTCGCACAAAATCGCCGCCGCGACCGAGCTGTCGACTCCGCCCGACATCGCGACCAGCACGCGCGCGGCCTTCACGACGGCACCCCCGCGACGGCGGGCCCGGATGCCGCCAGAGGCTCGGCCGCTTCGATCGGTTCGGCGGCAACCACCCGCCGCCATACCTGCGCGATAATCTCCGCTGCGGAATCGATCTGTGCGGCGGTATTGGACCATCCGAGGCTGACTCGCAGCGAGCTACGCGCCGCGGCCGCGCCGCGGCCCATCGCGAGCAGCACGTGCGACGGCTCGACCGCTCCCGCCGCGCACGCCGACCCCATCGAGACCTCGACGCCTTCCAGATCGAGCGCGATCAGCATGCTCTCGCCGAGCACGCGCGGAAAGGTGAGATTCAAGGTGTTCGCGATCCGCGATGCCGTTGAGCCGTTGAGGCGCAAGCCTGGTATCGAAGCGCGAAGCCGGGCGAGCAACCGATCGGCGAGCGTAGCGACCTGTACCGCTTCTGCGCCGCGATCCGCATCGATCGCTCCAGCGGCGGCACCGAACCCGATTGCGCCCAGCAGGTTCGGCGTGCCGGCACGCAGGCCGTTCTCCTGCGGTCCGCCGAATGTTGCTTGTGCGGCCACCGTGCGATCGCGAACGTAGAGCGCCCCGATTCCGGCGGGAGCCCCGAGCTTATGGCCGCTCAGGGTCATCAGATCGCAGCCGAGGCTCACCGCGTTCACCGGCATCCGTCCGACCGCCTGCGCAGCATCGACGTGGAACACCGCGCCGATCTGCGCGATCGGCCCGGCCAGCGGAGCGAGATCCTGTATCGTCCCGACTTCGGCGTTGACGAGACCGAGCGTAACCATCGCCGTGCGATCGTCGAGCGCGCCGATCACCGCCGCAGGCGCGACTCGCCCATCGTGGCCGGGCGCAACCTGGACGATCTCGTATCCACGGCGCTCCAAATCATTGAGCGGCTCAAGGACCGACGAATGTTCGATCGCCGACGTAATGATCCGGCGGCGATCCTCGATCCGTCCAACTGTGCCGAGAATCGCTAGATTGTTTGCCTCCGTCCCACCGCTGGTGAATACGACCTGACGCGCCGAAGCTCCGATCAGCGCCGCAATCGCGGCGCGCGACTCCTCCAGAGCGCGGCGCGCCCGCTGGCCGGCATGATGGACCGAGGCGGGATTGCCGTGCCCGTCGCGCATGAATAGTTCGATCGCCACGCGCACCTCGGGCCTGAGCGGCGCGCCTGCGTTATGGTCCAGGTAGATTCGCATCCTTGATCCGTTAAGTTGATCCGGCAACCGGGCGAAGCTACTAACTTAGCTTACGTCATCGCATCGCAAAAGACGCGGCAACACCGCGAATATCAGCGTCCGCGAGCCGCGAGCGGGGCAATCATCGTGAAGAATCCTGATGTAATCGTGATCGGCGCCGGCGTGGTCGGATGCAGTCTCGCTTTCCATCTCGCGCGCGACGGCGCCAAGGTCGCCGTGCTCGACAAGGGACAGATTTGCTCCGGGATGTCGGCGCGATCGGGCGCGCTGGTGCGGATGCATTACACGTTCGCACCCGAGGCCGAGCTGGCGTGGAAAAGCCTCGCCTACTTCACGCACTGGCCTGAGATGGTCGGCGGGCCGGGATGCGGTTTCGTGCGGACCGGCTTCGCGATCGTGGTCGCAGCCGGGAATGCGGACCGGCTCAGGACCAACGTCGCGATGCTCAAGCGAATCGGCGTCGACACCTACGCAATCGATCCCAAACAGTTGAAAGAAATCGAGCCCGAGGCCGAGGTCGAGGACGTGGCGATGGCCGCCTATGAACCGCAAAGCGGATATGCGGACCCCGTCGCGACTACCCTGTCGTTCGCGGACGCGGCGCATCGCGCGGGCGTCGAATTCATGCTCGACACGCCGGTGGCCGCGATAGATACGCGCGGCGGCCGAGTATCAGGCGTGACGGATGGGCAGGGCCGCCGTCACGAGGCGGGCGCGGTATGCGCCGTCGCGGGGCCGTGGACCGATCGATTGCTGGCTCCGCTCGGCGTGGAGATCGGAATCAGGGCCGAGCGCGCGCAGATCGCGTTCTTCAAGCGGCCCGCCGCGATGCGCCATTGCGTCTATATCGATACGATCGCGGGCGGCTATTTCCGGCCGCATGGCGAAGACCTGACGCTCGCGGGACTTGGCGCGTGGAAAAGTGAACCGCAAGCCGACCCGGATCGTTTCCGCGAAACCAACGACGGCGATTTTGTCGAGGAGGTTCGCAGGCGGCTCGCGCAGCGCTTGCCCCGGATGGCCGCCGCACCGTGCGAGCGCGGCCACGCCGGCATCTACGATATGAGTCCTGACGGCCGCGCCGTACTCGGCGCGATTCCCGGTGTGGGCGGATTGTTCGTCGCGGCCGGATTCAGCGGCAGCGGCTTCAAGACCGCGCCCGCGGTCGGCGCCGCGATGGCGGAATTGATTCTCACGGGCAGGAGCAAGACAGTTGACCTGAATCCGTTCGCCTTCGGCCGTTTCGCCGCCGGCAGACCGATTCGAGGCGCCAACGAGTACTCGATGGGCACCGATTTCGGCCATACGCTGTAGTGTGCGGACGGACCGGAAATTCTCCGCTACCGGTCTTTTTCGGCAGGGTCCTTGGCGACGGAGTTCTCGGCGGGCGCGGGCAGATGGTGCTCGCCGATTTTGTCTTCGACGCAGTCCTGACGCTCCTCGACCTCGGTCATCCTGACGGTAAGGACGTTCATCTTGTCGACCAGTTGATTGATCGCGCGCGCGACCGGGTCGGGCAAGCGGGCGTGCTCGAGCGTAACGAAATCCTGCTGCGTGCTCTCGTTTTCGATCACCCGGCCGGGTATCCCGACGATGGTCGAAAACGGCGGCGCGTTGGAAACCACCACCGCGCCCGCGCCGATACGGCTGCCGCGGCCGATTCGCACCGGGCCGATCACAGCGGCGCCCGCGCTGATCATCACGTGATCCTCGATCGTCGGATGGCGCTTCTCTTTCTTGACGCTGGTGCCGCCGAGCGTAACGCCCTGGTACATGAGAACGTCGTCGCCGATCTCGGCGGTCTCGCCAACCACGATGCCCATGCCATGATCGATGAACAGCCGGCGGCCGATCGTGGCGCCGGGATGGATTTCGATTCCGGTCAGCAGGCGGGTGGTTTCGCTGGTGAGACGGGCGAGGAGCTTCAAGTCGCGTTGCCACATCCAATGCGCCACTTGATGCATCCACAGCGCGTGCAGGCCGGGATAGGCGAGAACGACCTCGACCGTGGTACGGGCGGCGGGGTCGTGGTCGAAAACCGCCTGAATGTCCTCGCGCATCCGGCTGATGATGCTCACGGCGCGATTCTCCCCTCTATCTATCAGCTGCGCTGATCGCGGCTGCGCGTATCGAGCGCCGCGGGCTTGCCGTTGCGCTCGCCCTGCCTGGCGCGCGGCCGCGTACCGTTACGCTTGAGCGCCGATCTGACGCGCGGCTTCACACTGTCCTTGTGCAGCTTGTACTCAACCGAGTCAACCAGCGCCTGCCAGCTCGCCTCGACCACGTTGGTCGAGAGCCCCACGGTGCCCCATCTGCGCTTGCCGTCGGTCGATTCAATGAGCACCCGCACGCGCGCGGCGGTGCCGGCGCCGTTGTCGAGCACGCGCACCTTGTAGTCGACAAGCTGGATCGCCTCGAGGCTCGGATAGTACGGCAGCAGCGCGCTGCGCAGCGCCTTGTCGAGCGCGTTGACGGGTCCATCGCCGAGCGCCGAATTGCGCGTGCGCTGCCCGTCCGGCCCTTCCAGCACGACCACCGCCTCGCTGAGCGGCTCCTGCTCCTCGTGCCACTTGTCGTCGAACACGCGGAAGCTGACGAAGTTGAAGTGCTCTTTTTCAAGCCCGAGCGTGCGCAGCATCAGGAGCTCGAAGGAGGCGTCGGCGCCGTCGAATGCGTAGCCAATCCCTTCCAACCTTTTCAGTTCGTCGAGCAGGGCCGGCACTTTGTCTTCGTGGCGGTCGAGGTCGATTCCGAATTCCTTGGCCTTGTAGACCAGATTGGCCCGTCCTGCGAGCTCGGAGAGCAGCACGCGGCGGTTGTTGCCGACCAGCTCGGGCTCGATATGCTCGTAGGTCCTGGAGTTGCGCTGGATTCCCGAGACGTGCAACCCGGCCTTGTGCGCGAACGCGCTGCGGCCGACGTAGGCCTGTCGCGCAAATGGAGTGATGTTCGCCAATTCGTAGACCAGGGTCGAGGTCTCGCGCAGGGTCTTGAGCCGGGCCGGCGGCACGCAATGGTAGCCGAGCTTGAGCTGCAGGTTCGCGATTACCGAAACCAGGTTGGCGTTGCCGCATCGCTCGCCCAAGCCGTTGATCGTACCCTGCACCTGAACCGCGCCGGCGCGTATCGCCGCGATCGAATTCGCCACCGCGACTTCCGAATCGTTATGGCAATGAATTCCGATTCCGCAGCGCACCGCCTCGCAGGCGGCGCCGACCGCAGCCTCGACTTCGTGCGGCAGGCGCCCGCCGTTGGTGTCACACAGGCAGATCAGATCGACACCGGCGTCGTCGACCGCCTTGAGGCAGGCGAGCGCGAAGCCCCGATTGAAACTGAAGCCGTCGAAAAAATGCTCGGCGTCGAAGATCACTTCGCCGACGCGCTTTTTCAGATACGCGATCGTATCGTGGAGGATCTCGAGGTTCTCCTCCTGCGAAATTCTGAGCGCGTCGCGCACGTGCAGGTCCCAGGTCTTGCCGACCACGGTCGCCACCGGCGTGTCGGCGCTCAGCAGCAGTTGCAGATTCCGGTCGGCGGCGCATTTGACGCCCGCGCGGCGCGTCGAACCGAACGCCGCCACCTTCGCATGACGCAGGCGGAGCTTCTTGACCTCGGGGAAAAACGCGGCGTCGCGATCGTTCGACCCCGGCCATCCGCCCTCGATATAGTCAATCCCCAGCGCGTCGAGCCGTTCGGCGATCAGGAGCTTGTCCGCGACCGTCAGCGAGACGTCCTCGGACTGGCATCCGTCGCGCAGCGTGGTGTCGTAAATCTGGATTTTCTTCTGATCTGTCATTTCGATAAAAGGTTCTTCCCCAATTGGACTTCCGCGCGCGCGAATCAGGCGTTCGCGCCCGGCGCGGCCGAGCCGCCGCCCACGAATGCGTCATGCAGGGCGCGCGTGGCAAGCTCTCCGTAGCGCGCACTGACCACCACCGAGACCTTGATCTCGGAGGTCGCGATCATCTCGATATTTATGCGCTCGGCGGCGAGCACCTGGAACATTTTCGCGGCGACCCCGGCATGGCTGCGCATCCCGATGCCGACGATCGACACCTTGGCGACCTGCTCCTCGTGACGCACGCCCTGCGCGCCGATCTCGGCGGCCACGCGCTTGACCAGATCGAGCGCGCGGTGCGAATCGTCCCGGCCCAGCGTGAAGGTCACGTCGGTGCGGCCGTCGGCGCTGGCGTTCTGAATTATCATATCGACGATAATTCCCGCCTCCGCGATCGGGACAAAGATGCGGGCGGCGAGCCCGGGGCGATCTTCCACGCCCGCCAGCGTAATCTTGCCCTGATTCTGGTCGAGCGTCACGCCCGAAACCAGAACGTCTTCCATCGATTGCTCTTCCTGTACCACCCAGGTTCCCTCCGCGTCATTGAAGCTCGAACGCACGACCAGCGGCACCTTGTAGCGCCGCGCCAGTTCCACCGAGCGCGATTGCAGGACCTTGGCGCCCAGTCCGGCCAACTCGAGCATCTCGTCGTAGGTTATGCGCGCGAGCTTGCGCGCGTTCGGACAGAGATTGGGATCGGCGGTGAACACGCCGTCGACGTTGGTGTAGATTTCGCACAGATCGGCGCCGAGCGCCGCCGCCAGCGCGACCGCGGTCAGGTCCGAGGCGCCGCGCCCGAGCGTGGTGATATCGCCGCGCTCGTCGATTCCCTGGAAACCCGCGACCACCGCGATATTGCCTAGCTCGATCGCGTTCATCACCTGGTCGCGATCGAGCGACTTGATTTTCGCGCGCCCGTGATTGGAGTCGGTGGCGAGTTTCAACTGATGGGCCAAAAACGATACCGCCGGGCATCCGAGTGCGTTCAGCCGGATCGCAAGCAGGGCGGCGGAAACCTGCTCGCCGGTCGAAACCAGCACGTCGGTCTCACGCGGGTCGGGAAGCTCGCCCAACTCGCGCGCCAGGCCGAACAGCCGGTTGGTCTCACCCGCCATCGCGGAGACCACCACCGCGACGCGATCGCCGCGCGCACCCGCGCGCGCAACGCGGTCGGCTACGGCCTTGATCCGCTCGACCGAGCCGACCGAAGTTCCGCCATATTTCTGGACGATCAGAGACACGTGCCCCGTTCGCTGACTTGCTTCAGGTAGACGATAATTATGGGGCCAAGCCGAGCCAAAACCAAGCCCCTATGGCCGCCAGCCGCGATTAGAGTCTCAGAGTAATCTGAAGAGGCGAGCGGCGCGACTGTCACCCGAAGCGGGCTTTCAGACTCTCGACTATCGATCCGTAGCGAGCGCCGGATCCCTCGAACTCGATACGGCGCAGGCTCGCGCCGGCGTAGCTGATTCGGATCCTGATACAGTCGAGCTCGGCGGCCTCGCGCAGGCGCTCGAACCATTCCACCGCCGCGACCGCGTCCGAAAACAGATATTCGCGCAGTCCCAGATCGTCAAGCACCGGCTGGTCGAGGCGATAGAGGTCGATATGGTAAAGCGGCAGGCGCCCGCGATGCTCCCGGATCATCGTGAAGCTCGGGCTCAGAATTTCTTCCTCGCGCAGATTGAGCCCGAGCGCCAGCCCCTTGACGAAAACCGTCTTGCCCGCGCCCAGCTCGCCGATCAGCCCGAGCAGCTCTCCGCCCTCGAGGATCGAGGCGAGCCGCCGACCCCACATCTTGGTCTGATGGGCCGAACGAGTCTCGATAACGAACGACGTGTGCACGCGCGTTGCCATGGCCTCGGTCACGAGATCAGCGCGGCTATCGCGCGCGGCAATTCGTCGATCAGATCGCCGGCGATATAACCGACCGGCCCGAGCCGGCGCGCGACGCGATCGGCGGCGTCGCCGTGCACGAACGCTCCCAACGCCAGCGCGTCGAGCGGATTCATCTTCTGCCCGAGCAGCGCGCCGACGATCCCCGACAGCACGTCGCCCATCCCCGGCGTCCCCATCCCGGGATTACCGGTCGAGTTGACGTAGATCGTACCGTCCGGTGCGGCGATAACCGTGCGCGCGCCCTTGAGCAGGACATGCGCGCCTGTGTTCTGCGCCATCGCGCGCGCGGCGGAAATACGATCGGCGTTGACGGCTGCGGGCGCGCTGCCGAGCAGGCGCGCCATCTCGCCCGGATGCGGCGTGAGCACGACCGGCCCGCGCGCGCGTTTCAGGATATCGCAACCGATCGCGGCCAGCGCGTTGAGTCCGTCGGCGTCGATCAGCAGCGGGCGTTGGGGCTGCGCGCCCTCAGTGATCATCCACTCGACCAGATGTTTGGTGTCGTCGCTGACGCCGATGCCGGGACCGACGATAAGAGCGTCCTTGCCGCCGGCGAGCATGGCGAGGCGCGCGATGCTCCCATGGCCATCGAAATGCCCGTCGCGATCGGGCATCGGCTCCGTCATCAACTCAGCCTGCGCGCCCGCGACGATCGCCGATACCGCCTGCGGAATCGCCGCGGTCACCAGCCCGGCGCCCATCCTGAGCGCCGCGCGCGAGGCGAGAATCGCGGCGCCGGCCTTGCCGAGACTTCCCGCAACGATCAGCGGATGGCCATACAAACCCTTATGCGAGTTCGGCGCGCGCGGACCGACGAGCGGCTTTACATCGTCGCGCTCGATCAAGCGGCCGCGCGGCGCGATCTCGGCTATCGCGTCGGGCGCGAATCCAATTTCCGCGACCGCGAGCTCGCCACACTTTTCGGCGCCCGGAAAAGAAACATGGCCGAATTTCGCGAAGCCGAATGTCACCGTCAGCGCCGCGCTGACCGCAGCGCCCATGATCGCGCCGGTGTCGGAGTTTACGCCCGAAGCGATATCGACGGCGACGGTGGTCGATTGCGTATCGTTGAGCATCTCGATCGCGCGTCGCGGGAGTCCACGCACTTCGGCGTTGAGTCCGGTGCCGAAGATCGCATCGATGACTAATCCCGGGCGAGCCGCAATCGCCGCCGCGAGGTCGCTTTCGCCACGGACTTCCGCGATCGCGCCGCCGTGGCTGAGGAATTCCGCGCTCGCTTTGGCCGCGTCGCCGGTGAGATCGCCGCGTCCGGCGAGCAGCACCGCGCGGACCGCTACGCCCGATTGCTTGAGCCGGCGCGCCGCGACCATCCCGTCGCCGCCGTTGTTGCCCTTGCCCGCGACCACCAGGACTCCGCCGCGGACGGCCTCGCCGAATCGCCGCAGGGCCGCGTCGGCGACCGCTTCTCCCGCGCGCGTCATCAGCGCGTATGAGGGAACGCCATACTTGTCCTGGCTGAGCCGATCGAGCTCGCGGCTTTGCGCTGCGGTGATGAGCTTCACGCGGAGAATTCCTCTTCCGGATCGATCCTATCAGACGGACAAGTCCTATCAGACAGAGAAGGTCAGCGGCGGGGGTTGGCGCGGCCGACCCTGGACGCGGACGGCCTCGACCGGATCGGGATATTCGACCCGCCGCGCCTCCCGCAGCGTCGCGGCGTGATCGACGTTCACCCCTGGCTTGGGCATGCGTTCTCCAGCATATTGGATGGAGACATCTTGCTAGGATATCATATCGGAATAATCATGGAAGCTATCTCATTGAAGCTCTCCGAGGATCTGTTGAGGGCGAGCGACCGATGCGCGAAAGCGCTTGGCGTTCCGCGAGCCGAGTACATCCGCCGCGCGATCGAAAGGATGAATCGCGAGGCGGAGGCCAGGGCCCGCGCCGCCCGGCTCGCCGACGCATCGCGCCGGGTCCGCAAGGAGAGCATGCACGTGAACGCCGAGTTCAGCAGAATCGAACGCGACACTGATGCCTAATCGGGGTCAGGCCTTGCCTAATCGAAGGGTCCGGCCCAATCGAGGCGAGGTCTGGCTGGGGAACCTCAATCCGCGACGCGGAACGGAGCCCGGCAAGACCCGGCCGCTGCTTATCGTTCAGGCTCAGGCACTCCTCGATGCCGCCCATCCTTCGACCATCGTCATCCCGTTGACGACCAAGCTGGTCGACGAAGCCGAGCCGCTGCGAGTCCGGTTAAAGGCTGCGGACCACCTGCGGCAACCCTCTGACCTTTTGATCGATCAAATTCGCGCCATCGACAACCGCCGGCTCATCGAAGGTCCTCTGACAACTCTGGACGAGGCGACGATGCTGCGCGTCGCCGACGCCATAGCTCAGACGCTCGACATCACCGGCTAGACCGGGACTCACAGACACTCACGACGCGTGGCCGGCGCGCTTTCTGGATCGCGGCGCCGATCTCGCGGGCGAGTGCGCCGATTTCGGCCGCGTCTTCGCCTTCGATCATCACGCGCGCCATCATCTCGGTGCCCGAATAGCGCACCAGGAGGCGCCCGTTGGCCGAAAGCCGCTGCTCCACCGAAGCGATCAGATGCTCCACGTCGGGCATGCTGGCGAACGGAATTCGCTCGCGCACCGGGACGTTTTCCAGCACCTGCGGCATTCGGCGCATCGCGCGCAAGGCGCTGAGCGGCTTGCCGGTTTCGACCATGTGAGCCAGCACCAGGAGCGCCGTGATCAGCCCGTCGCCGGTGGTCGAATAGTCGGTGAGGATGATATGGCCCGACTGCTCGCCGCCCAGGTTGTATCCGTTGGTGCGCATCTCGCGCGCCACTGCAGGGTCGCCGACCTCGGTGCGCACCAGACGCACGCCCGCCGATCTCAGTGCCAGTTCCAGGCCGAAATTGCTCATCACGGTCGCAACCACGGTGTTGGAATTGAGTTTGCCTTCGGCGGCGAACTTGAGCCCCAGGATCGCCATCAGGTCGTCGCCGTCCATCAACTCGCCCCGCCCGTCAACCATCACGAGGCGATCGCCGTCGCCGTCGAGCGCGAAGCCCGCGTCGGCGCCGGTACGCTTGACGGTCTCGGCGAGGTGGCCGGGATGGAGCGCGCCGCAATCGAGGTTGATGTTCTTGCCGTCGGGCTCGGCGCCGATCCGGATGACGTTGGCGCCCAGCTCCTCCAGGGCGTCGGGACCGACCTTGTAGGCGGCGCCGTTGGCGCAATCGATCACGATCTTCAGCCCCTCCAGCATCACGGTGCGCGGCACGCAGCCCTTGAGGAACACCAGGTAGCGTCCAATCGCATCGTCGATTCGGGCGGCCTTGCCAATCTCGCCGGCGCCGGCCCGCAGATGGGCCAGTTTGCCTTCGTCAAATACCAGCTCCTCGATCTTGAGCTCGGTCTCGTCGTCCAGCTTGAAGCCGTCGCGCGAGAAGAACTTGATTCCGTTGTGCTCGAAAGGGTTGTGAGAGGCGGAGATCACGACGCCGGCGTCGGCACGCATACTTCTGGTCAGAAAAGCGATACCGGGAGTCGGCAACGGGCCGACCAGCCATACGTCCACGCCCATCGAGCAGATCCCCGACTCCATCGCGGTTTCCAGCATGTAGCCCGAAAGGCGGGTGTCCTTGCCGATCAGGATCCGGCGGTGCCGGCCGGCAGGGTTCCTGAACACGCAGGCGAGCGCGCGGCCCAGCTTGAGCGCGGTCTCCGAGGTGATCGGCTCGACGTTGGCGACGCCGCGCACGCCGTCGGTACCAAACAGCTTGCGTCGCCGGTCGCTCAACTCTTGACGCCCGCCTTCAAGCCTAAAATGCGCAGCCTGACCTTGTCGGGCGTCGCCCGAACCACTTGAAAGCCATCCGGCAGCTCGACCCGGACGGGCAATTCATAGGTGCCCGGCTGCTGCCCTTTCGCGTCCACGTAAACCATGCCCGCCAGGCTCAAGCTCGAGAGCTTGCGAACCGGTCCATGCACTGTGACGTTTACCCCCTGGGTGTAGAGCCGGAACTTATGGTCGGGAGCGCGCACCTTTACCTCGACCGTGCGGAACTCGCGCTCGCCGAGCACCTCGTCGAACTTCACGCGCGCCTCGACTTCGCGGGCCGAGAGCTTGACCGAATCCGGCGGCATCACGAGCGAGACCGCGCTATTGACCTCGCCGGTGAGGCCCTTCACGTCGAAGGGTTCGGTGTCGATTCGCTGCAGCCGCGAGACCTCGCGACCCGGTCCCCGGACCGCAATCGTGGGCGGCGACAGCTCGATCGCGCCGATCGTGAAGCCCTTTTCCACCGGCCCGACGACATCGAGATGAACCGGGACGTCGCGGACCGCGATTCGATCCACGTCGAGCACGATTTGCGAGGGCGAAATCTGCGTCACGTTGGTCTGACGCGGCACGTTGAACATTTCCGGATTGAGCCGGAATGAAACCTGGCCGGGATTGACGCCGGCGAGGTCGAGCCGAAGCTCCAGCCGCCCCGGATCGAGGAGCGAAAGCAGCGTGCGCGGGCCCGAGATCTGAAGTTGCACGAAATCAGGAGGCTGGTTCACGATCATGGTGTCCCGCGGCATTCCGCGATAGCTGACCGGCACGTCGAGCGAGATCTGGGCCTCGTGCTGGCCGGCATTGACGAACATCCAGAGTCCGATCGCCAGCCCCAGCGCGATCGCGCGCAAGCCCGCATTGCGGGTTACAACGTCGGGCAGTTTCTCAACCCACATCGGCGCGGACTCCGGATTCCCAACCTGCACGGCACACCCCGATAATTGCGCCGCGCGCGCCCATCTTGCTAGCCCGGCAGCTCGTGCAGCGCCGCGATCAAGGCGGCCGGCTCGAGCTTGCGCAGCAGCGAGCCGCGGCGTGCGAGCGAAATGGTCCCGTCTTCTTCGGACACCACGATCGCGAGCGCATCGCTGTCTTCGGTGATACCGATCGCGGCACGATGGCGGGTGCCGAGCGACAGCGTCGAGCCGGGATCCGACGACAGCGGCAACACGCATCCGGCCGCGATTACCTGGCCTCCCTCGACGATCACCGCGCCGTCGTGCAGCGGCGAACCGGGCATGAAGATAGTCTCGAGCAGCTCCGCCGAAAGCCGCGCGTGAATCGCCTTGCCCGCTTCGACGTACTCGCTGAGCCCGACGTTCTGCTCGACCACGATCAGCGCGCCAATCTTGCGCGCCGAGAGCCAGGCCGCGGCCTGCGCCAGTTCGTGATCGGCGCCGGTTTGCGCGCTGTGCAGCCCGATAAACGACCGGCTGCCGACCCGGGTGAGCGCGCGTCTGATGTCGGACTGGAATATCACGACCAGGATCACGATCAGCGAACCGAGAAAATTGTTCAGCAGCCAGTTCAGGGTGAACAGTCCCAGAACCTGGGACCCGACGAACGCCACACCGACCACCATCAGCCCCAACACCATCTGCATGGCGCGGGTTCCCCGAATCAGGAGCGCTATTCGGTAGAAGACGTAGGCCACGATCAGGACGTTCGAGAACATCCTGCCATCGCGGCGCCGGTATGACGTTGAAGTAGCTATGCATCGAGCGCCGTTGTCCTCATTGGCCGCAGGACGCTCGCCGCTCGCGCCGGACGCGCGAAGAGTCGCCGCGGTCAGGCCAGGACGGGCTTGGGCGGCAAGCCGGGGATGGCGGGTTCTTCCTCGATCTTCCTGGGCTTCTCGCGCGCGGCGTCGGCGGGACGAGTCGGCACAGCTTCCACCGCGGGCGGCATCTCGCGCCCTTCCCTGAAGGCCTGCACCATCGCCTGGACTTCGCTGCCGTCGAGCACTTCCTTTTCGAGCAGCCGTTGCGCCACCGCGTGCAGAAGCTGGATATGATCGGACAACAGTTTGCGCGCCTTTTGATAAGCCTCGTCGATAACCCTGCGGACTTCCCGATCGATCTCGATCGCGGTGTGCTCCGAATAGTCCTTGTGCAGCGCGATGTCGCGCCCGAGGAAGACCTGCTCTTCGCGCCGGCCGAACGTCATCGGGCCAAGTTCCTTGCTCATGCCCCATTCGCAGACCATCTTGCGGGCCAGGTCGGTCGCCTTCTCGATATCGTCACCCGCGCCGGTGGTCATATGCCCGAAAATCAGCTCTTCGGCCGCGCGCCCGCCGAACATCATCGCCAGCCGCGTCATCAGGTAGTCGCGCGAATAGGTGTAGCGATCGTCGAGCGGCAACTGCTGCGTCACTCCGAGCGCCATTCCGCGCGCGATGATAGTAACTTTGTGAACCGGATCGGCACCTGGAAGTAGCGTCGCGACCAGCGCATGGCCGCCCTCATGAAAGGCGGTATTGCGCCGCTCGCCGTCCGACATCACCATCGAGCGCCGCTCCGCGCCCATCATCACCTTGTCCTTGGCCAGCTCGAAGTCGATCATCCCGACCTTCTCTTTCGAGTTGCGGGCGGCGAGCAGGGCGGCCTCGTTGACCAGGTTCTCCAGATCGGCGCCGGCGAAGCCGGGAGTGGAGCGGGCGATCTTCTCGATCGAAACGTCCTCGCCGAGCGGGACCTTGCGCACGTGCACCCGCAGGATTCCATCGCGTCCCTTCACGTCGGGACGCGGCACCACCACGCGCCGGTCGAAGCGGCCCGGCCGCAGCAGCGCGGGATCGAGCACGTCGGGGCGATTGGTCGCGGCGACCAGGATAACCCCTTCGTTGGCCTCGAAGCCGTCCATCTCGACCAGCAACTGGTTGAGGGTCTGCTCGCGTTCGTCGTGGCCGCCGCCGAGTCCGGCCCCGCGATGGCGTCCGACGGCATCGATCTCGTCGATAAACACGATGCAGGGCGCGTGCTTCTTGCCCTGAACGAACAGATCGCGCACGCGGGAGGCGCCGACTCCGACGAACATCTCGACGAAGTCGGAGCCCGAAATCGAGAAGAACGGCACGCCCGCTTCACCCGCGATCGCGCGCGCCAGCAAGGTCTTGCCCGTTCCCGGCGGCCCGACCAGAAGCACACCCTTGGGAATTCTGCCGCCCAGGCGCGTGAAGCGCTTGGGGTCCTTGAGGAACTGGATTATCTCCTCGAGCTCGTCTTTGGCCTCATCGATTCCGGCCACGTCGGCGAAGGTTACCTTGTGGGTGTTCTCGGTCAGCAGCTTGGCGCGGCTCTTACCGAACGACATCGCCTTGCCGCCCCCGATCTGCATCTGCCGCATGAAGAAAATCCACACCGCCACCAGCAACAGCATCGGGAACCACTGCACCAGCGCCACCATCCACCACGGATCGCCGTCCTCGGGTTTCGCGGCGATCTTGACGCCTTTGTCGCGCAGGGTTTTTACGAGGTCGGGGTCCTGCGGCGCATAGGTCTTGAAGCGCTCGCCGGTGCTGGTGTGGCCATGAATCAGGCTGCCCTGAATCGTGACTTCGCTGATCTGGTTCTTTTCAACCTGATTGAGGAAGTCGGAGAAGATTATTTCGGGTTCGCGAGTCTGCTGCCGGCTGAAGATGTTGAACAGCAGCAGGAACATCAGTCCCAGCACCAGCCAGAGTGCAATGCTGCGCGAAAACTGGTTCATCTTCTAAAACGCTAGCATGCGTGTTTAATCTCACGCAACCGACCGTTCACAAATCGCCGGGCCTCGCAACCAGCCGCACGACCGCGGTAGTCCGAGCAGTCACCAGCGCTGCATTGCCGCGAACCATCCCCGGAATCCACACGATTTCATCGCCTGCGACCACCAGCGGGAGCGCCGCACGCCGCGAGCGCGGCACCTTATGGTCGATCAACACGTCCTTGACCTTGCGGGTTCCCTCCATCCCGAGCGGATGGATCCGATCGCCGGGGACGAAGCTGCGCGCGGCCAGGCCGCACCGGATTCGGCCCGCATCGAACACGGCCTCGAACGGCGTCGTCGGCATCGCGGCTTCGCCGACTGCGATAACGGAAGCCTCAAAGACCAGGCCCGGCGCGATGGTCGTGCCTTCGGATTCGATCGGGATCAGGAACTCCGCCCGCTCGATCCGCGAACTGCTGTGAAGCCGCAACCGCGAGTATTGGCGCTCGGCGCGCCATCCCGATGGTAGATTAATGATACCGTTTGGCGGGCCGTCGATACACAGCCGGCGCATCGCCTCAACGTGAGCGCGCGTGAGTCTCCGCAGAGTACCCGTCCGTTGTCGGACAAAGGCCCGAATGACGGCTGCGGCGAGAGCCGGATGGAGCGCCGCGAAGCGCGAGATGTCGAGCGAGCCGCCGGCAGCGAGCGTGCGATCGAGTTCGGCCTCGGCTGCGACGTTGATGAAATCGTCGAGCGATCGCATCTCCGCGGCGAGCTCGGTCAGCCGCCGGCCCAATTGCGGCGCGTAGTCCCGTTCGAGGATCGGGATCAGCTCGGCGCGAAGCCGATTCCGCAAGATCGCGGGCGAGCAATTGCTGCTGTCGGTCACGAAGCGCGCGCCGATCGCGTTCAGGTAATCGACAATTTCGCCGCGTCCGAGCGACAGCATCGGACGCACCAACATTCCTGGACCGGCTTCGTCCATCGCGCGCAGACCGGCGACCCCGGTGCCGCGCAGCAGCCGCATCAGGACGGTCTCCGCCTGATCGTCCGCATGATGGGCCAGCACGATATGGCGAGCTCCAATGCGATCGGCGGCCTCGCGCAAGAACCGGTATCGCGACTCTCTCGCGCGCTCCTCGAGGTTGCGTCCGCTCAGGTCCTCGGCATGGCCGACGACCAACTCGATTCGGGCCCGCGCGCAGAGCTCGCCGACGAAAGCCTGGTCGCGGTCTGATTCATCGCCGCGCAAATGATGGTTGAAATGGGCCGCGGCGAGGCCATAGCCGAAGCGCTCGCGCAGCGCGATAAGGGCATGCAGCAGCGCAACCGAATCGGCGCCGCCGGACAGCGCGAGCAGGATGATCGCGTCGCGGCGCACGCCGATTCGATCCAACGCCTCGGCGACCCTGGTTTCGAGATGATCTCGCATCGCGATGTTAGTCTAGCACGCCGCGCGCGCCGATGGACGCAATAGCCTCGATAACTCCGCGAGCCGGACGGCGCCGAGGGGATTTGCTCGTTTCGAGCAGGAGCACCCTCACCGCTCGCGATGCTCGCCGCCTCTCCCGCAAAAAAGCGGGCGAGGGCCTGGAGCTTCGCAGCGCGATCCGCACCTCTCCTGCTTTGTCGCGGGAGAGGCGGCGCGGCCAAAGGCCGCGCGGTGAGGGTGACTGCTTTCCGATTTGCGCCCTTGAACGATCCAAATTCCGAAACTAGCGCGATAATTGATCGAGCAAGCGCAGGATCACGTCGATCCCCGGCAGATTCACCTCCAGCTCCTCGGCGAGCGTGCGGATCAGGCGCACGCGGCGCAGCGCCGAGGCGTCGTAGAGCGGGTCGCGGCGACCGGCCAGCTCGTCAATTCGCGCCGGCGCGATCAGTTCTTCGCGCTCCCACAGCGTGAGTTGGCGCTCGGTGATGCCGGTCAGCGTGCACAGCACGGTCCGGCTCACCAGCGTGACACCGCGGCGCGAGCCCGATAGTCCGGCACTGGGGTTCCGGCGCGCCATCGCGGTCATTCCTTCAGCAGCTCCGCGCGCGGGTCGGCGATCGATCGCGCACGGCGATGCTCGGCGAATTGACTCATCAGCTTGCGCTCGTCGTCGTTCAGGTCGGTGGGCGCAAGCACCTTGAGCTCGAACATCAAGTCGCCCGCGGCCGCGCTGCCCCTTGCGGGCAGGCCGCGTCCCTTGAGCCTCATCACGCGGCCACTCTGGCTGTTGGGCGGTATCTTGAGAGAGATTCTTCCCCCCACTGTCGGCGCGATCACCTCCGCACCCAGCGCCGCTTCATAGTCCCAGACCGGCAATGCGCACCTGAGATCGCGTCCCGAGACGGTGAACACGCGATTGGGCTTCAGCCTGACGGTGAGGTACAGGTCGCCGTTGTGTTCGGAACGCGGCGCGCGCCCGCCCTGCCCTTTGAGACGCATTTTCATCCCATCGGTAGCGCCGGCGGGAACCGTGACTTCGAGCGACCGGCGCGATTCGATGATTCCGCTGCCTCCGCATCGCGGGCAGGGCTCGGTCGAGCGAATTACGCGCGCCTTGCCGCGCCGTTCCTCGTGCGCGATCATGCCGCTGCCGCCGCAGGTTTCGCATTCGTCCTGCGCGGCGAGCTCGATTCGCCGCTTCGCGCCGTGCATCGCGTCTTCGAGCGCGATCTCGACCTCGGCGTGCAGGTCGGGCGCGCGCATCGGACGGCCCGAAAACGCCTCCGCGCCGCGCCCGCCGCGCATCGCGCCGCCCAGTCCTCCGAAAAAGCTCTCGAAGAAGTCGCTGAAATCGGTGGCGCCGCCGGCGAATCCCTGAGCGCCGGCGGAACGGGCGTAGCGCTGGCGCATCTCCTCTTCGGAAACACCGCGCTCCCAGTCGGCGCCCAGCTCGTCGTACTTCTTGCGCTTCTCGGGGTCGCTCAGCACCTGGTAGGCCTCGTTGATCTCCTTGAAGCGCGTCTCGGCGTCCTTGTTGTTGGGATTGACGTCGGGATGGAACTTGCGCGCAAGCTTGCGATAGGCGCTGCGAATCTCCTGCTCGGAGGCGCTGCGCTCGACGCCTATCACTTTGTAGTAGTCGCGAAATTCCATCGGCGAATGTCCGTTCCTTCAAAATGCGCACGAATCGGCGTGATGCAAGCGACGAGTCACGGCGCGGGGCGCGATCGGCGCACGGCGGCGTCAGTCTCTGCGAGCCTTCCCTCCAGCGTCTTCAATTCAGCTTCGAGATGCGCCTGCCGCCGCCAGAGGAAGACAACGTACAGGAAGATCACGATGAAGATCGCGCTGTAGGCGGCGAACAGATATCCGAGGTGTTCCATGGGTTTTAATCTTCACCTGCTACGAACTCGAACAAAAGGTAGCCCGAGGTTACGAAAAGGATGTCGAACGCGAGCAGGATTTTCAGCCACGTGCCCATCGCGGCCAGCGGCTCGCCGGCCAGCGCGGCGCCGCTGGCCTTGACGCCCGCGATCAGCGCCGGGACGAACATCGGCACGGCCAGCATCGGCAGCATCAGGTCGCCCGCGCGGGTGCGTCCCGAGATCGCGGCGAGCAGCGTAGCCAGCGCGGCGAAGCCGAGCGCGCCGAGCATAATGACCGGCACCAGCCGGATGATTCTCAAATCGAAATCGAGATTGAAGAACAGCACCATCATCAGGATCGCGGCGATTTCCGCGACCGCCATGAAGATGAACGCCGCGGCCAGCTTGGCGGCGTAAAGGGTGGCGGGATCGACCGGGCTGAGCAGCAGCGCGCGGATGCATCCATTCTCGCGCTCTGAACTCAGCGCGCGCGTCGCGCCCAGCATCCCGGAGAAAATCATCGCCACCCAGAGCGCGCCGGCGGCGGGTTCGTTGCGCTGCGAGGCCGAAGTTGGAAGCGCGAATCCCAGCACCACCAGGATCAAAAGCGAGAGCGCGACCAGCGCGGTCGTGCTGAGCCCGCTGCGCAACTCGAGCAGCAGATCCTTGCGGAGGATGGCGAGCAGCTTAGCCATTTTCGGCGGCCATTTCCGTCATCCACCCAGGAGCGAGCGGAGCCGTCCGGTGCGGGTCTCCGGCTTGGGCACGATCAGGCGGCCGCGGTCGAGCTCGAATCGTTCCAGGGCGAGGCCCTCGATCGCCGGAGCGCCATGCGCCGTCATCAGCACCGCGGAGTTGCGCGCGATCGCCTCTTTGATCAGCGACGCGACTATCGAGACGCCATTGCCGTCGAGCCCGGCGAACGGCTCGTCCATCAGAAGCGCGTCCGGTTCGTGAATCATCGCGCGCGCCACCGACAGCCGCTGCTCCATCCCGCGAGACAGCGCGCGCACGCGTTCGCCGGAGGCAGCCGCGAGCCCGACCCGCTCCAGCCATCGCGTGGCCGTGTCGCGCGGCGATCTCAGCTCGTATAGCGAGGCGTAAAATTCCAGGTTCTCGCGCGCGGTCAGGTTCGGATAGAGGAAGCTCTGATGGGTCATCAGACCGAGGCGGCGGCGCTGGCCGGGGAGCAGGCTGCGGGCCTCCGTGCCGAAGAGCAAGGCATGACCGCGGCTGGGCGCGCTGATTCCGGCGAGCAGCTTCAGCAGCGTCGATTTACCTGCGCCGTTGCCGCCCGTGACGATCGCACCCCGCCCGGATTCGAGCCGAAGATCGACCGCGCGCAGGACCGGAGTTGCGCCGAAATTCATCGCCAACTGGCGCGCCTCGACGATCGCCGCCGGCATCAGTCAGCCCGCATCGCGAGACTCCGCATCGCGCTACATTCGTTCGCGAAGCTCGCGCTCGAGGATCTTCTTCAAGCGCGGATCGAACTCGCGGCCGCCCGATTCGGCGGGCGGATTGTGCGGCACCGGCGCCGAGGGACGCCAGCGCGCGACGGCGACCACGATCAGAACCGCGCCTGCGAACAGCGCAGCGAACGGCATCGTCCAGGCCAGGATATTGAAGCCTTCGGTGGTCGGCGCCGAGAGAATTTTCTCGCCGTATTTCGTGCGGAAGCTTGCGACGATCGCCGCGCTCGACATGCCGGTTTTGATCATCCCGTCGATTTCCGTCCGCAGCGGGACCGCGAATGGGCAGGTGGGATGGTTACAGTTGGCGACCGTGAGTCCGCATCCGCACTGGCAGGTGAGCCCTTCACATACCTCTTGCATAGTGGTCGAGCCGGAGTGCCGGGGCACGTCTGCGAGCATCGAGACCCGCGCGATCGAGCCCATCACCTGTCCGAGAAGCCGGCCCGCCTCGACGGACGCGTCAGCCACCAGCACGGAGGCCCGATCCTTCAAGGACGATGGCGGGGAAGAGCCGGGCGACGCCGGCGCAGAGCGCGCCGGACGATACCAACAGAGCGTCACGACCGCGGCGAGCGCGATGGCCCTGCCTATTCGCCCTACCCGGCCTGCCCCTACGATAGCCGCGCGCGGCTTCACGTGTCGGTCACCCTCGGGCACGCTAGCCGGGCACGCTGTTGGGCTGCTTGGGGACGTACTTCGAGGGGCAACTCGTGAGCACCTGGCTGGCGGCGACCTCGCCGCCCGGGCCAAGCCGCCCCTCCACGATCACGTCACGGCCTTCGGCGAACATGTCAGGCTTGGGCTGGCCCTTGCACACGACGTGGAGCGTTAGCGGCGCCACCGCCGTGGCCGGCTCGACTCGGGCGCCGGCGGCATCGGGAATCGCGGCGATCGAGAATGCCAGCGTCAAAGTCCGCGGGTCCCAGCTCACGCTGCCGGGCCTGACTCGCCCCGCGATTCGCAGCGCCTGTCCCTCCAGCTCGGTACGGCGCACGCCCACCTCGTCAACGGTGAGATAGTATTCGGCGGTGTTGCGGATTGCGGTGACGATCAGGTACGCGATCGCCGCGGCGATCACGGACGCGCCGACGAGAAATCGGGATCGAATGCGCATGCGTAATTCTAACCGCCGCGCCGCTTTGGTCGCAACACGGACATCCGGCAATCCGGTCCGGACAGCAGCCGCTAGTCCTCCGCTTCGCCGCCTCCCGACGGGCCGACGCCGAATGCGACCCCGCGTTTGGAGGTGCGGATGAAATCGACCAGCTCGGCGACTTCGGGCGTGATATCGCCCTGGCTCACCAGCGCGTCGATCGCGAGCTTCAGATTCCGCCGTTCGCCAAAGAGCGCGCGGAACGCTTGCCTGAGCGCCTTGATCGCGGCCGGGCTGAAAGCCGCGCGCCGCAAGCCCACCGTATTGATTGCTCGCAGCGTGTGCGTGTAATCCGACATGCAAAAGGGCGGGATGTCGCGGCTGGCGCGGCTCAACCCGCGCATCATCGCCAGCCGCCCGACGCGGACGTACTGATGGACCACGCAGTTGCCCGAGACGAATGCGAGGTCGCCGACTTCGACCCATCCACCGAGCAGCGCGCCGTTGGCGATTATGACCGAGTTGCCGACGCGGCAGTCGTGCGCGACGTGCGCGTTGCTCATCAGGAAGTTGCCGTCACCGATAATCGTGACTTCGCCGCGCTCGGATCCGCGATGGACCGTCACGCCTTCGCGAAAGACGTTGCGATCGCCGATCCGCACCGCGCGCGGCGCTCCCGTGTAGGTCAGGTCCTGGGGCTCGTCGCCGATCACGACGTTGGGATGAAGCACATTGCGCTCGCCGAGTTGCGTGTCACCCAGGATAGTAACGTGACCGATAAGCCGCGTGCGGGCTCCGATCCGGATTCGTCCGTCGAGGATGCAGAAAGGACCGACTTCGACTCCCGGGCCAAGCTCGGTCTCGCCGCCGACGACGGCGCTCGGATGCACCCGCGCGGGCGCGTCGGGCGGATTGCCGCCGGAACTCTCGCCGGGTTGGCCGCTCAATTGAGTAGCTTCTTTTTCTTCAGGTCGTCGGGATGCTCGCGGTCTTCGACCTTGCCGCCCGGCACGCGATAGCTCTCACCGGCCCACTGGCCCAGGTCGATATCGCGGCATCGCTCCGAGCAAAACGGCCTGAAGACATTAGCGCGAGAGGAGTCTGCGGGCTTGCGGCAGGTCGGACAGCGCATCGTGAGTCCGCTACGCGAGCTTGTCGCGATGGTACGCGAGGTACAATGCGGTCCCGATCGAGCCGGTAAACGCGAAGGTCAGGTAAAAGAGCATGAAGCCGAGCGAAGGAATATTGGGACCAAGATCGCGCCACCAGAACAGCACCAGGTTGAGCGGCACGTAGAACGCGTACACGATCGACAGCGGCACCAGCCAGGATTTGAGTTTCCAGAGGCCATACGTGTACGCGCCTATCACGAGACCCAGCAATGGTCCCAGGATCAGGTTCGACCAGAAGCTCTCGAAGCGCACGCCCATGATCACGATCCCAAGATGATCGGGCGCCCGCAGATGCTGCAGCGGCTTGGTGAAGTCCGACAGAGTCAGGATAGCGAACAGCACCATCATCACGGTCAGGAACGGACCGCGTTTGCGTTCTTCGATCATCGCATACCTCCGGTTGGCGCGAGATTATCCGCCGATGCTGCGTGTATCAAGCCGCAGCGCCGGCTCGCCGGCGTGACCCGATGAAGTGCCGCGCGTCACTCGTACTTCGGTTCCTTTGACCACGGGAAGAATGACGGCATGTCCTTCGAGACCCGGTTGGCGAATTTTGCCGGCCGCTTTTCGAGGAACGAGCTGACGCCCTCCTTGGCGTCGGCCGAGGCGCCGCGGGCGAAGATCGCGCGGCTGTCGATCTTGTGCGCTTCCATCGGATGGTCCGCGCCGAGCATCGACCACAACATCTGGCGGGTCAGCGCCACCGACACCGGCGCGGCGTGATCCGCGATTTCGCGCGCCAAAGCGCGCGCCGCCGGAATCAGTTCCTCCTTTTTGTAGAGTTTACTGATCAGCCCGGCATCCAGCGCCTCCTGGGCCGGGAACACCCGCCCGCTGAAGGTCCATTCCAGCGCCCGCGAGATACCGACCACGCGCGGCAGGAACCAGCTCGAGCAGGCCTCGGGCACGAGACCGCGCCGGGCGAAAACGAAGCCGAAGCGTGCTTCATCGGCGGCGATGCGAACGTCCATCGGCAGTTGCATCGTGACTCCGACCCCCACCGCGGCTCCGTTCACCGCCGCGATAATCGGCTTGAGGCAGCGGAAAATGCGCAGCGTCAGGCGCCCGCCGCCGTCGCGGACCGCTTCATTGCTCCAATCGACGCTCCCGTCCCGGCGGATCGCGCCCTGCTTCTCGGGACGGTCCTCGCGCGCGGCGAAGTCAAAGGCCCGGCCTCCGGCCGACAGGTCCGCGCCGGCGCAAAAGCCGCGCCCCGCTCCGGTCACGATTATCGCCCGCACCTCGTCGTCCGCGTCGGCCCGGTCGAGCGCATCGATCATCTCGACCATCATCTGGTTGGTGAACGCGTTGAGCTTCTCAGGCCGGTTGAGCGTGATCGTCAGAATATTGTCGCGGACGTCGTAGAGAATCTGTTCGTAGGCCATATGTTTGTCCTTTCAGCCGACGAACAGCGCCAGTCCCTCGTAGATCAGCGCGGGCTTGTCCTTGCCGACGACAGTCACCTCGGTCTCGCGCGTGACCATCACACCCATCGGTCTTTGCTCGACGGCGACCAATCGCGAGCGCGCGTGGACCTTCGCTCCGGCCGGCACGGGCGAGATGAAACGCAGCTTGTTGGCGCCGTAGTTCACGACGTTGCTGAAGCCGCTGATCGTCCACTCGTCGCGGCCCTTGAAGACCGGCAGCAGGCTCACAGTGAGAAAGCCGTGGGCGACCGGGCCTCCGAACGGGCTCTCTTTTTTGCATCGCTCGACATCGATATGAATCCACTGATGGTCGCCGGTCACGTCGGCGAACTGGTTGATTTTCTCCTGCGTCACTTCGACCGGCTCGCTCCAGGGACCCCACTCCTTGCCGATCTTCGCGCGCAGCGCTTCTACATCGTCAAAACGGATTGCTGTTGCCATAACGACTCCATTTCACAGAGACTTTGCTTACAGACTTGGCTTTCAGGACTCTGCTTACAGGAATTCGATGCTGCCGTGCCAGTGCCGCTCGGCTAGCCGCCGAGTTGATACATCGAGCGCTCGCGCGTCGAGCGGCCCTGAAGCAGATGATGGCCGGTCGGCTTCTCGCCTACCGCGCGCAGCAGGATGCGTCCCACCGCTTCGAGTCCGGCGCCCGAACGAAGCGCGCCGCGAACGTCGAGCTCGTTGTCGTTGAGCAGGCAGAGATGGAACTTGCCGTCGGCGGTGAGCCGCATCCGGTTGCAGGTTCCGCAGTAAGGCTCGCTCACCGGGCTGATGAATCCGACCACGCCGCGCGCACCGGCGAGTTGGTAGTTGCGCGCCTCGTCGGCGGGACTGCCCGCCTCCAGGGCTGTGAGCGGTCCGAGCTCGCTTTCGATTCGGCGGCGCGTTTCGATATTCGAGACGTAGCGCTGAATCGAAAGCCGCGCGCACTCGCCGCCGCCCAGCGGCATCAGCTCGATAAATCGCACGTGCCAGTCGCGCTCGATCGTCAGCCGCGCCAGGTCCGCGACCTCGCCCTCGTTGTAGCCCGCCGTCACCACCGCGTTGAGCTTGATCGGCGTGAGCCCGGCTTCCTCGCACGCGAGGATGCCGCGCCAGATTTCCTCGAAGCGCCCCCATCGCATCTGCCGCTCGACGGTCTCGGGATTGAGGCTGTCCAGATGGACGTTGACGCGCGTGAGACCGGCCGCGCGCAGCGGCCGCGCCAGCTTGGTCATCAGGAGAGCGTTGGTCGTGAGCGCGAGGTCGCGCACGCCCGGCACCGAGGAGATCCGTTCGACAATTTCGAGCAGGTCGGCGCGCAGCGTCGGCTCGCCGCCGGTCAAGCGGAACTTGCGGAATCCCACCGCGACTGCGGCGCGCACCACCTGCTCGATCTCGGCCGCATCCAGCATCTCGGGTCCGGGCAGAAAGCGCAGCCCCTCCATCGGCATGCAGTAGACGCAGCGCAGATTGCAGCGATCGGTTACCGAGATCCTGAGGTAATCGATTTCGCGATCGAACGAATCCTTCGGCATCGTTACTATTCCGATAGCTCGACTTACTCAGGCACGCTTCGCGTTTGCGCTTCGGCGCGCTTGCCGCTTGCGACGCGCAGGCGGCGCACGTCAAGCCGCTGGCCGGTGTGCTCGTCGACCATCAGGGGGCGGACTTCTTTCCCGGTTTCGTGATCGACCAGGATTAGCGGCGATTCGCCGTCGCGCCAGAGCCAATCGCTGCCCCATCGCCACATCGCGGCGAGCACGTCCCAGAACGCGCGGCCCTTGTCGGTGAGGCGATACTCGAAGCGCGCCGGACGGTCCTCGTAAGGAACCTTCTTCATCAGGCCCTCTTCGACCAGGCGGTCCAGGCGCTTGGCAAGCACGGCGCGCGGGACGCCGAGCGCGCGCTGAAAGTCCTCAAAGCGCCGGCGGCCTGCAAACGCCTCGCGCAGCACCAGCGGCGTCCACCAGTCACCGATCAGATCCGTGGCCCGCGCGATCGGACAAGGCCATCGATCGAAGCGCGTCCGCCGCATCAGTTGACCGCCTCGATTCTCGCGGGCACATGCTTGTGAAACGGCGTTCCCGCGAACCAGTCGCGATGTTCGGTCATGGTCAGCTCGTTAGGCGCCACCCCATGCTGGAATTCCTGACCTTCGCGATCGGGATACCAAACTCCGGTGCCGTTGGGCAGCGCGACATGACCAGGCAGCATGGTGTCGGTGAGCTCGACCACGGTTTCCGCGCTCGCGCGCCTGGTGATCACGCGCACGCGGCCGCCGTTTCGGACTCCAAGCACGGCTGCGTCCTCGGGGTTTATCCACAGCGCGCCGGCCGGATCCTTCGGACGCCAGTTCGGATCGCGGATGATGGTGTTGGCGGTCGAGGAGCGCCGCTGCCCTGCCGAGAGCACAAACGGGAACTCCGGGTCGGAAGACGGAAGCTCGTCGCGCAGCGACTTGAGCTCGGGTATCAAGTCGGGAATCGTAAGATCGATCCGTCCGCCATGAATCCGGCGCCAGGTTTCCTCATACGGATCGAGGCTGACCACGACTCCGGATCGATCCTTCAGGATCGCCTCGAACAGCGCCTCGCCGAGCTCCGGACCTTCGCCTTTGAAGCCGGCACGACGCAGCGACTCCGGATACCTGCGCGCGAAGTTGTGCGCAACGCCCCACACCGACGCGGCGTTCTCGTTCCCGGCGCCCAGCGTCGGCCCCAGGGTTTCGTACAGAACGGCGGTCATCACGCCGGCCAGGTGGGGGCGCTCGGAAAATACCCGCATCAGCTCCATCGCATAGGCGAGCCTTCCTTTGGCGGCGGCCGCGTGCAGCGGAGCTAGATCGTCGTCGGTCATCGCGCCGAGTGCGCGCACCAGCCGGCGATGAATTTCGCCCTCAGGGAGCGTGCCCGGCATCGCTTCCAGAATCGGGGCGCGGAGCGTGAAAGTATTCGCGTAGTGAGTCTCAGTGTGGAAGGGAGCACCAAAGAAGGTTGCTTCCCATTTCTCATACTGAGAAGAGGCCGGGAGAACGTAATGCGCTTCGCGCGCGCTCTCGGTCATTGCAACGTCGATCACGACCGTGAATTCGAGCGCTTGCAGCGCCTCACGCATCCGCGCGCTGTCGGCGACCGAGTGCGCGGGATTCTCGCTCTCGATCAGCATCGCGCGGAAGCGCTTGGGATGGTCGGTGAGGATTTCGTCGGGTATTACGTTGGCGGGAATCATGCCGCCGATGATGCGATGCCCGCCCACGGGGCTGGTCTCGGCCGCGAGCGCCCCGCTGAACAGCCCGGTCAAACTCGTCCCTGCATTCATGGCGCCGGGCTTGCCGAGATTTCCGGTGAGCGCAAACAGCAGTTTCTCAAGGTAGGAGTTGAGCGTGCTGTGCAGCGATTGCTCGATGCCGAGGTCTTCGTACACTGAAACACTGGCAGCGCGGGCGATACGCCGCGCAACTGCACGTACCAAATCCTCGCCGAGGCCTGCCCGGCCACAATAGTCCGCCACCGGAACTTCGCTCAGCACCGCGAAAAGTTCGCCGCCGTTTTGAGTGCGATCGTGGATAAAGTCCGGATCGATCAGATCCTCCTGCACCAGGACGCCAAGAATCGCCGCCAGGCAGAACGCATCGGTTCCGGGGCGGACGCGCAGATGGAAGTCCGCCATCTCCGCAGTCTCGGTGCGGCGCGGATCGATCACTATGAGCGCGCGGTTCGGGTCGGTCGCGATCTCGCGGAGGATGGGTCTGGCGCGCTGAAAGCCGTGCGATTGCCAGGGGTTCTTGCCGACGAATACCGCGACCTCGGCGTGCTGGTAGCTTCCCGAGACGCCGGTCCCGAACAGCATGTGGTCCACCCAGAACTCGCCGGTCTTTTCCTGAGCGAGGGCGTTGGAGCTGAATATCGAGCCGAGAGCTTTGCGGGTGGAGGCGCCGTAGCTGCCCACAAGATGGTTTCCCTGGCCGCCGCCACCGTAATAGAAAATGCTCGCGCCGCCCCATTTGTCGCGCACGCGGAGAAAGCCGGCCGCAACCTCGCGAATCGCGGTGTCCCAGTCGATCTCCTCAAAAGTGCCATCTGGCCGGCGGCGTAGCGGCGAAGTCAGCCGATCGCGTCCGTTCTGGTAGTAGTCGAGACGTTGCGCCTTTTCGCAGGCGTAGCCCCGCGAAGCGACATGGGCGCGGTTGCCCCGCACGCGCGCGATATGACGCCCCTCCAGCTTCACTTCGACTCCGCAGTTGACGGAGCACAGGATACAAATCGTCGGTTGCCACGGATTCGTCGCCTCGCTCTGCATCGCGCACCTCGCCGCGGCTCGCATCGCCGCGTTCGTCTAGAGAACTATGTAGTTCAACGAGAGAATGCGATAACTGGCGATGCAGGCTCAGGGCGGATGGCGGTTGTCGAGTAATGGTTCGGATGATTCCCGGTGGCGCAGCGCGCGGAATCCCGGTTCGGAGTCTCGCGCCTCTCCGCGCGCCAGGGAGAAGGTCGCGCGAGCATTTGCGTTAGCAAATCGGCGCGCTGGGACAGGGCAGACTCAGCTGCGACTTGGCTTCCCGCGATGGCGTGAGGAAAAGCCGCAACCCTAGCGCAGCGCGGACCAAACGTCGTTGCCGAGCTTGCGGCCCTTCAGATCGCCCAGCAGAACCATCCCCATCCGATCGGGCTGGATACAGATGTTGGCCAGCTCGACGATCTGGTCGTTGCTGACCCGCTCGATTCCGGCCGCCACTTCGTCGAGCGTGATGTAGCGGCGGTAGTAGATCTCGTTGCGCGCCAACAGGTTCATGCGCGCGTCGGTGGATTCCATCCCGAGCAGCATGTTGCCCTTGATCTGGCTGCGCGCGCGCTCCAGTTCATTGGGTTTGAGACCCTCGCGCGCGACCTTGCGCAGCTCGCCGAGCGTGACCTCGATTACCTCGTCGACCCATTCGGGATTGGTGCCCGCGTAGACCGCGAAGTAGCCGCAATCGATGAACGGCGACATGAACGAATAGATACTGTAGACCCGGCCGCGTTTTTCGCGCACTTCCTGGAACAGCCGCGAGGACATGCCGCCGCCGACCGCCGTGTTCAGCACGTAAGCGGCATAGCGCAGATCGTCGGTATAGCTGATAGCGGGACCGCCGATGCAGAGATGGGCTTGCTCGAGCTTCTTTTCCTGGTTGAGGACGCCGGGCCGCTCGGTCGCCGGGCTGGTTTTGTCAGGCCGGCCGTCGCCGGCGACCGGCGCGAACAGCCGCTCGCAGCGCTTGACCAGCGCATCGTGATCGACCATCCCGGCCGCCGCGATAAAGACCCGTCCCGCGCGATAGCGCGCGGCCATGAACGAAGTCAGAAGCTCGCGATTGATCGCGTTGACGGTGCGCTGCGAACCGAAAATCGGCAGCGAGAGCGGATGGCCCGCCCAGTAATTCTCGTTGAAGAGATCGTGGATCAAGTCGTCGGGAGTGTCCTCGGCCTGCGAGATCTCCTGCAACACGACCTGGCGCTCGCGCTCGATCTCGGCGGGATCGAACACCGAGTCGAGAAAAATGTCGGCCAGCAGGTCGGTCGCCATCGCGAGGTCAGCGCCGAGGACCTTGGCGTAGTAGCAGGTGTATTCCTTGCCGGTGAACGCGTTCAGCACGCCGCCGACCGCGTCGACCTGTTCGGCGATCTGCGCCGCGGTGCGGGTTTTGGTGCCCTTGAAGAGCAGATGCTCGATAAAGTGGGAGACCCCGTTCTCGGCGGGCTGCTCGTAGCGCGATCCGTTCTCGACCCAGATGCCGATAGTCGCCGACACGACCTGCGGCATCGGCTCGCTCAAGACCCGCACGCCGTTGGAGAGGACGCTTTTGTTTA
Organism: uncultured delta proteobacterium; assembly: GCA_963749215.1. Taxonomy (GTDB): domain Bacteria; phylum Desulfobacterota; class Binatia; order Binatales; family Binataceae; genus CAVVMA01. The sequence continues at coordinate 129,325 of CAVVMA010000014.1, forward strand.
CCATCCCGGGAGGCCGCTTAACTCTGGCCGGATTCCTGCGGCACTCCCACCATCGTAAGCCGGATCTTGCCGCCGCGATCAACGTTCGAGCACCTTGACGTTTATCTCGTCGCCCTCGCGCACCACGTCTTCGACCCGGCGCACGCGCTCGTTGGAAAGCTGCGAGATATGGAGCAGGCCGTCGGTGCCGGGCATGATTTCGACGAACGCGCCGAACTCGACCACCTTGCGGACCGTGCCCTTGTAGGTCTTGCCGATTTCAGGCTCGGCGGTGATCGCCTGGATCCGGTCGATCGCCTTCTGCATCGCGTCGCCGTCGGCCGAGGCGATCAGCACGGTGCCGTCGTCCTCGACGTCGATCTTGCATCCGGTTTCCTCGACCAGCGCGCGGATCACCTTGCCGCCCGGCCCGATCACGTCGCGAATCTTGTCGGGCTTGATCTTGAGCGTGACGATTCGCGGCGCATAAGCGGAGACGTCGGTGCGCGGCGCAGCGATCGCCTTCTCCATCACGCCCAGGATAAACAGCCGCGCGTCGCGGGCCTGATGCAGCGCCTGGCGCATCACGTCGCGGGTCACTCCGCCGACCTTGTTGTCCATCTGGATCGCGGTGATCCCGTTGGCGGTGCCGGCAACCTTGAAATCCATGTCGCCGAGATGGTCCTCGTCGCCGAGGATATCGGTCAGGACGCGGACCTGCTCGCCCTCCTTGACTAGGCCCATCGCGATTCCGGCCACCGCGGCCTTGATCGGCACGCCGGCGTCCATCAGCGCCAGGCTTCCGCCGCATACCGTCGCCATCGAGGAGCTGCCGTTGGACTCCAGCACCTCCGCCACGACGCGAATCGTGTAGGGGAATTTGTCTTCGTCGGGCAGCACCGGCCGCAGCGCTCGCTCGGCGAGCGCGCCGTGGCCGATATCGCGCCGCGACGGCCCGCGCAGGAACTTGGCCTCGCCGGTCGAAAACGGCGGAAAGTTGTAGTGGAGCATGAACTTTTTGTAGTACTCGCCCAGCAGCGCGTCGATCTTCTGCTCGTCGGACGAGGTTCCGAGCGTCACGGTCGCCAGCACCTGGGTCTCGCCGCGGGTGAAAATCGCCGAGCCGTGCGTGCGCGGCAGCGCGTGGACGATTGCGTCCAGCGGGCGGATTTCGGTCGAGCTGCGATCGTCGATCCGCTTGTCGTGCTCCAGAATCGAGCGGCGGACCCGATCGCGCACCACGCGGTCGCAAGCCGCGGCGACCTGTTTCTCGCGCTCGGGGAACTTCGGGCCAAGCTCGGCCACCGCGCGGTCGGAGAGCGCGTAGAGCGCGGTGCTGCGGTCTTTCTTGCTGGACATGGCGAGCGCGGCGTCGACCTCGGCCGCAATCCGCTCGCGCACGATCTTGAGAATCTCGCCGTCGAGTTCCTTGGGCTTGAACTCGCGCTTGGGCTTGCCGGCCAGCCGGCGCAGCTCGCGCTGCATCTCGTAGATCGGCTGCATCTCTTCGTGACCGGTGAAAAGCGCTTCGAGCACCGCCTCTTCTTCGACCACCTGCGCGCCGCCTTCGAGCATCACGATCTCCTCGGGCGTCGCCGCGATCACCAGTGAGAACTCGCTCTCCTCGAGCCGGCTCAGCATCGGATTAACGACCAGCTTGCCGTCGATCCGGCCCATCCTGAGAGCGACCACCGGCCCCTTGTGCGGCACGTCGGAGACCTCGATCGCGGTCGAAGCCGCGATCAGCGCGAGCGTGTCCGCATCGTTCTCGCGGTCGGCCGAGAGCACGGTGGCGACCACCTGGGTTTCGCGATCGTAGCCCTTGGGGAAAAGCGGGCGAATCGAGCGATCGATCAGCCGCGACGTGAGGATCTCCTTCTCGGGCGGGCGGCCCTCACGCTTGAAGAAGCCGCCGGGAATCTTGCCTGCGGCAAAAGTCCGCTCCTGGTAATCGACCGTGAGCGGGAGAAAATCAACGTTAGGGTTCGGGTCGTGAGCCGAAACGACGGTGGCCAGCACGACGGTCTCGCCGTATTGGGCGAGCGCCGCGCCGTGGGCCTGTTTTGCCAGCCGTCCGGTTTCGAGCGAAAGCGGACGACCGTGAAAGTCGATCTCGAGTTTTCTGTACATGTTGGTTTTTCGAGGGAACGATAGCGCCGCACGGCCACGCGGGAACTGTCTCCGCCTGGATCGGCCCGGCCGACCTGCGAGCGTGCGCCCCGCTGCCGGAGCGCCTGGCCGCAAGAACCGGTCTATCTCCGGATGCCCAGCTTTTCGATCAGCGCCTTGTAGCGGTCGAAATCGCGCGAATGCAGGTACGCGAGCAGGCCGCGCCGCTTTCCGACCAGGCGCAGAAGCCCCCGGCGCGTATGATGGTCCTTCGCGTGGGTTTTCAGGTGCCCGGTGAGTTGATCGATGCGCGCCGAAAAGAGCGCCACCTGGACTTCGGGTGAGCCACTGTCGTTGGCTGTGCGCGCGTGCGCCTGGACTATGTTCCGCTTATCGGCGGCCGCTAGGGGCATCAGGTTCCTTCTTCTCTTCCTTTTTCCTTTTACTTTTGGTCAATCGCGAAGGATAACACAGCGATTCGGGCCGGTAAAGCGCTCCGCCGGACGGTCGGACGTGCGGCGCTCGTCAGTCGGACCGCCAGCCTCCGAGTCGAGGCCGGCGGCTGCCGTCACGAGCCGGTTTATTTACCCTTGAGCCGAGGATCGATCGTTCGCGATGTGTTGCCACATTGTCAGGGCTTGTTTGTTAAGCCCGGGTGCACGGCGGTTGATTTCGATGAGCTCGATGACGAGGTTGGGGTGAAGGTGACTACACAGACGGTGCCGGAACCACCAACGGTTGTCTGCACTCCCGTTGCGGAATCAGTTGCCGTATAGAGGTCATTAGGGTCGCCGAATGTTTCGGGAGCGACGATAACCGGCACGTTCACGGTAGGATCAGTGAAGACCGGCGTGCCGCCAGAATAGCAGACGATGCCATCAGTGCCCGTTGCCGTAGCCGCCAATGCGATCGTCGACGAAAGTACGATCGCGCCAAAATCATCAACACCGTCTTCATAGTGACCCTCCATCGAGAGAGATTTGCGGACCGAGCCAGTGCGCCCTTCTATCGTGCTTCGGTATCGATCATGGCAGCTTGGAGCGGATGTCTACTCATAATCGGAGTGGCCACGTGTAGCGGAGTTGCGACGTGGAGACTTCACCACGCCGAAGAGTGGCGGCGATCCCGCTAAGCTTCGCGTGAAGCTCAGCCGCGCAACGATGCTTCGAGATAGCGGCGGAAATGCTCCAGGTCCGGCGTAGCGAGACCGACACTTTGGCGTCCTCGTCCCAGCGCCGCAGTTTGGCGGCCTCTGCCGCGAACGGCCGCTTGATATATTCAGCGGCCTCGGCGTCATCGCACGGCCCGCCCTGCAGGTTGAGCGACCATACTGAAGCGGGCGACAGACTCCTGATGTATCCAGGATCGATCGCGCACAGATAGCGCTTGGCGTTGACGTGCATGCGAATCGGAACCGTCACGGTATCGGCGAACAGCACAGACAGCCGGTCGGCGCCGAGAATCTCGTGGCGATCGTCGATCCCGCGCTTGAAGACGGTCGGCCGAGCCCATGGACCAGGTGCCCATAATCGTGCAGCAGGCTCGCGGCGATCAGCGGAGCGTCCGCGCCCGACTGTTCGGCGAGCAGCGCGGATTGCAGCGCGTGCTCGAGCTGGCTGATTCGCTCGCCGCCGTAAGCGAGACCGCCCCGGTTGCGATAGACCGCGAAAATTTCGTCGAGATGCGACATCGCGGATCTCCTTTTATTGCTTCGCAACGACAGTGTTGGTGAGCTTCCCGATTCCTTCGATCTCGATTTCGATTACGTCGCCGGGCTTGATTTCGCCCATTCCGGGCGGCGTGCCGGTAGAAATCACGTCACCAGGCAGCAGCGTCATGATGTGCGAAATGAAGCTGACCAGGAAATCGCACTTGAAAATCAGGTCCGAGGTGCGGGCATTCTGCCGAAGTTTGCCGTTGTGTCTGGTCGCGAGCGCGAGATCGTCGGGATTTTCGATATCGGTCTCGATGACCGGACCCAGCGGGGCAAACGTGTCGAAACTCTTGCTGCGAGTGAATTCGCGATCGCGATTCTGCAGATCGACGGCGGTAACGTCGTTCATGCAAGTGTAGCCGAGTATGTATCGCCGCGATTCAGAGCGCGGAACTCTCGAGGCTCTGCGCGCGATTACGATCGCCAGTTCGCCTTCGTAAAACAATTCCTGCGTTTGTGGCGGATAGACGATCGTTTCATCGGTTCCGATCACCGCGGTTGACGGTTTGATGAATATCAGGGGTTCCCTGGGCGGCTCGATTTTCAGCTCTCTCACGAGTTGGCCGTAGTTCAAACCGGCGGCGACAATTTTGCTCGGGGCTACGGGCGCGAGTAGCGAGACCCCGGCGCGCGGAATCGATTTCGCGTGCGCCGTCTTTCTGAGCGCGTCGAGCTCACCTTCGATTGGCTCGATCCGGTCGCCTTCGAGCGCCCCGTATTGTTCGCGACCCTCGTGGCGGTATCGAACGATCTTCATGCGATGTCTCTATACCTCGCCCAGCAGGCCGGCTAGGTCTCACCGCCGAAGACCCGTATCAGGCGGGCGCCGGGGGCTGAGTCGGCGCTCGCGATCGCAAGCAGCCGGCCTTGATACAGGACTTTGAACAGCGTCGCGCCCGCCGGGCTGATTCCGTCCAGCGCGCTCGAGTCGCCGTTGCGAATCCGCCGCTCCAGAACCGAATCGATCTCAACTTCGGGAAGATCCGCGAGCGCGTCGCGCATCGGGATCAGGGCGCCGGCGCCGCGCGCATCGCGAAGTAACGCGAGAGCCTCGTCCAGCGCGTGCGCACCTTCGATCGAGAACGGCCCGCTGCGGATGCGGCGCAGTTCCGCCAGATGGGCCGCGCTGCCGAGCGCTGCGCCGATATCGCGGGCGAGCGAACGGATGTAAGTCCCGGTCGAACATTCGACCGAGAACCGAATCGACCCGCCGCCCTCCGCTTGGAGCGCCAGCGTCCGATTCGACCCGGCGGGCCGGCGGAGGAGCGACTTCGCCGCCGCGCCGGGCGAGATCGTAAAGCCGCACGCCGTCGCGCTTGAGCGCGGAGAATATCGGCGGCACCTGGTCGATCGCGCCCGTGAAGCGAGCGGCGACCTCGTCGAGCCGCGCGCGATCGAGCGCGGAATCGCGGCGGTGCGGACCACCGCGCCGTCGCGATCCAGCGTGTCGGTCTCGGTGCCGAGCGAAATCACGCCCTGGTATTGTTTCGCGCCGCCTTCAAGAAAAGGCGCCAGCCGGGTCGCCTCGCCAATCATGATCGGCAGGAGGCCGGTTGCGAACGGATCGAGGGTTCCCAGATGGCCGACGCGCGCGGGCTAAGGTTGATACGAAAGCAAATCCGCACCATCATTGAATCGGACGCAGAGCTAGAAGTTTGTGCTGAAGCAGTAAACGGACTGGAGGCCGTCGAGAAAGCTCAGGAATCTTGCCCAGACGTGGCCGTTATAGATTTTCAGATGCCGGTGATGGATGGCTTGAACGCGACACGGAAAATAAAGAGGCTGATGCCATTTCTGCCGATTTTACTTTTCACACTGTACAGCTCTCCTCAGCTTGAATGGGAAAGCAAGCAGGCAGGTGCAGCTGCGATTTTGCTGAAAGTGGAGGGAAGTACACGCCTGCCCGAATTCATACACTCCCTGGTGCAGAGCCGTTGATGCGTTTTCCCATTGGCCCCGACACAAGCTCGAGAGTTGTTTGCGCTCGCCAACTCAGCAGCCCTGCTCTCAAACGTTGGAATCCTTTGCGCCTAAGCGATCAACCTTCTTCACGCGATGGCTGTCGACGTGGTCCTGCCGACTGGTAAGTGGGCTACGATGAGCGTGCCTCTGCCGTCAGAATTGATTTCCAAGGCGCCGCCAAGTTGCCGGATCCTCTCTCGCATTCCCCTGATTCCAACTCCAGCCATGCCGGTTGACTCCATCTCGGATCGCTTTCTCGGTGGTATACCCTTGCCTTTGTCTTCGACTTCCACGCGGACATCACCGTCGGGACGCGAAATACGAATGTTAGCCACTGCGCTTCCGGAATGACGGTGAATGTTGGTGACAGCTTCCTGCACGATCCGGAAAATAGCCGTTTCTAGATCCTGGGAGAGCCGCCCGAAATTATCGGGGATGTCCAAGTCCACTTTAATCTTGCTGCGCTCGGCAAAACCGTCGAGATACAAACGAAGTGCCGATGAAAGACCGACTTCATCTAACAGCGGCGGATGCAGCAAGTGAGAGACGGTGCGCACTTCCGTAGTCAGTTCGCTTACAAGACCAAGACTCTCCTCGATCACCTTCACCGAATGAGGACCGGGTGTGCTGGCTTCAGTTGCCAAGGGAGTCAGCTTCATACTTAGCGCAGCAAGAAGCTGCCCGGCGCTGTCGTGAAGGTCGCGAGCGATGCGCCTTCTTTCCTCATCTTGCATCTTCAGAAGTCGGCCAGAAAGATCACGCAGACCGTCTTCGGCTCGTTTTCGCTCGGTGATGTCAGTGTTACTCTCCAGCCAGCCCTTCGGTTTCCCTTTGTCATCGCGCCACAAAGTCCAGCGGCTGGCGACCGTGATCCGGCTGCCGTCCCGCTTGGTGTGGACGAGTTCGCCCTCCCAACTGCCATCGCGGAGTAGCGTCTGTTTTAATTCATTGATCGGCGCGGGGAACTCGGTTTGCAGTACCGCCTCCGTCTTTTGAAAGACCATTTCTTGCTTTGTGCGTTGATACAACCTTTCCGCACCCTTATTCCAGTAAACGATAATGCCATCAAGATCGCGAAGGAAAATAGCGTCGTTCGCCAGGTCGAGAAGTTGGGCTCTCTCCGCAGCCGCCATCTCCGCATGCTGACGAGCTTTCAATTCTGCCTTGAGAAGCCGATAGTGAATCAGGAGGAACGCAAGTGCCAACGCGAATGCGACAGATAAGATAACCACTGTAACGCGGAACAATTGCGCGGACTGGCCTGTTCGCAGGTTAAGCAAACGCTGTTCGACACCGTCCATCTCCTGCAGAAGTACATCGGTCTCCGCAGCCAAGGAAGCCATTTGGTGTGTAATCTCAGATTGTTTTTGCAGATCGGATTGGCCGGTTTTCTTCAGTTCAGCCCCGCTCGCCATGAGGCTGATCCTGCGGTTAATTAAACTTTCCAGACGTGTGCAGTTCGCCTGCTGGGTGGGATTATCGACGGTCAATTGCCTTACGTGGCGCGCCGCTCCGGGAACCTGGCCGGCCGCTGATTCATACACCTGCAAAAGGCCGGGAGTCCCTGAATCTATGTACTCGATCAGGGCACGGCCGGCCCTCCCCGAAACATTCGTGACGTTCCCTAAAGCGACCTGCACGTCACGTGTGTGAGTGACCCATTGCTGGGTTGTGAGAAGACGGGAGATTGCGACGTAGGTAATCACTCCGCTTAAAAGAAGCAGAATCACAGCCGAACCAAAAGCTACGCGGGCCCTTTTCTGCGGTGACACTTCGCACGTCCTGACGGACCGCTATTTCGCGAACCTAGTGCTGGTCCGCTTCAGTCGAGATTTATCAAAATGCCCAGCAGTATCGATCACACTGGGAGAGGGCTGGCGACTACCAAACGATGCAGCAGAGACACTCTTAGGTTACGCCCTAATTCACGTGTTTACCACAAATAAGCGCGATCCCGACGATTCGTCCATCCACGAAACTGTCAACTAAAGTCTTTTCTCGTTAAGACAAACCTTTCACTCTGAAACTGTTCAAAATTGACCATTCCGGTGCCTGGTTTTGGGGCATTATCTCTCTTGCCATGAAAAAAGAACTCAGCCCGAAACAGATACTCGCTGTCCGTTGTCCGACTTGTGGTGCCGCTCCAGGGGAGAAGTGTGAGCTTGCTACGGGCCAAGCGCGCACCGAGCCGCATCGCGACCGCCGATTGATCGCAGCAGATTGAACCACCACCCAATCTTGGCAGCACATTATTTAAGACACCACCGACCTTTCAGCGGTGTCTAAATACGCTAGAGTCGTTCTAAGTTCCTGCGAAGCTTCTAATAGTAGATGAGGATTTCGACCTTGCTGGTTTCGTCTGGCTTAGGGGACTTTCCCAGGCCGATGATTTTCACTCGGGTGTCGTCGAACTTGAAGTGCTGGACCAGGTAATCGCGGACCACCTTCGCGCGGGCCTGGGTCAACACGCGATCCTTGTCCGTATCGCCGATTTCGACGGATGCTGCAATGACGGCCAGGCGGAACTTATTCTGCTCCAGGAATTTCCCGGCCTCGTCGAACTCCTTTTCATTCTTGAGTTTTGCATTGTCGGATTTGTCGAAAATGTCCTTGGCGTCGTAGGCAAATTCCTTGCTGCTGGGCTGCGACGGCAGTTGAGAAATCCTGTTCTTTTTGAGTTCGGTCGGATCCTCGTAACCGCGCTGTTTGAAGAAGCCGCGGAACAGAAAATTCTGTTTCAGGGCATCCGCATCTTCAGCGAACGCGGTAACCGCCGTCTTGCTCTGGTTCATGACGGCGAGAGCGGCATCGGAGAAGTCCACCGGTGTTTCGCCCTTGATGGTGTCGCCGCTCTCGATGGCTCCCGCCTTCTCCGATCCGAAAGAGATCTCCACGTATTTATCGCCCAGCAGACCCTCGGTCTTGATCGTCGCGACGGAATCCTGCCGGATGATGTTCTTAGTGGAGTCGGCCATGTCCATCACGACGGTGAGTTTCCCGCTCGGGCCGCTGGGCAGGGAGATGTATTTCACCGTCCCCAGATGAATCCCCCCGACGCGCACGTCGGCGCCGTTGTTGAGCCCGGCGACGTTTTGGAACTCCGCTTCCAGCCGATAGGTCCGCCGGAAGAGGAACCGCTTCTCCCCGATCAGGAAGACTCCGGCTGCCAGGATAAGAAGCGTCGTCACGATGAACAAGCCCAATCGAAATGCGCGCGACATAGATGACCGCCTAAGAACTCTCGGTTCAGGAATTGAACGACAAACTCGTCCTTGCTCGCTTGTAGGTCCTTGAACGATCCCTCGATCAAAATCTCTCCATCGCGCATCAGCGCCAGGCGATCGGAGACCGTCCGTGCGCTGGGCAGGTCGTGAGTGACTACGATCGACGTAAGGTTCGTTTCCTTCTGCATCTTCAGAATCAATGCGTCGATTTCCGACGCGGTGATGGGATCGAGTCCCGCCGTTGGTTCGTCGAAGAGCAGGATGTCGGGCGAAAGGGCCAAGGCTCGCGCCAGGCCTACCCGCTTCTGCATCCCTCCGGAGATTTGTCCGGGCAGCTTGTCCAAGTCTTTCTCCATCCCCACCGTCGAAAGCAGCTCGCGGACGCGCTTCTTTCGTTCGGCATCAGATAGGTCGCCGTGACGTTCGAGGGGGAAGGCCACGTTTTGTTCCACGGTCAGAGAGTCGTAAAGCGCCGAGTTTTGGAAGAGGAATCCGATCTTCTTCCGGATTTCGTTCAATTGCTGGCGCGCGAAGGCCGGTGATTTCTTGTCCGTGGATGCGAATGGACCCGGAGTCGGGCTGCTGGAGTCCGATGATCAATTTTCAGCAACACGCTCTTGCCCGTGCCGCTCTGTCCAAGGACCGACAGCGTCTCGCCCTGCGCCACTTCCAGATCGATTCCGTTCAGCACTTTCTGCTTGCCGAAAGACTTGCGCAGAGTTTTCACCTGAATCGGCGGCGCGTCAGCTCTTGGTTTTCATCGGTGCCGTCATGGGAAGAACACCTGGATCAGCCGGACCAGCAGCACGTCGGCGAGAATGATGAAAAGCGAGGAGATGACCACGGAACTGGTGGCCGCGCGCTCGACGCCTTCGGTGCCTCCGTGCGCCCGCATCCCCTGAAAGCAGGCGACCAGTCCAATGATCAGCCCAAAAATGGCGGTCTTGAACGTCGGCGGCAGAAAATCGTTGAAGGTCACTTCCTTGAAGCCGTTTTCGATGAAGAGTCGAAGCGAGATCGGCTCCGTCAATGTGTTCGTGACCCAGCCAAGAAAGATGCCGCAGAAGTCCGCCGCGAGTGTGAGCAGTGGCAGCATTAGCAACGCAGGCCAGGATACGTGTCGCCGCCAGATACTTGTAGGGATCGACGGCCGAGGCCTCCATCGCGTCAATTTGTTCGGTGACTTTCATGGCACCCAATTCCGCGCCGATGCCTGCAGCCACTCGTCCGCTGACGATCAACCCGGTTATGATGGGGCCGCTCTCCTTGATGATGGACACGACGAGGAGCTCGGGGAGCAGAGACTTGGCGCCGAAGCTGACCAGGCTGTCATGGGTTTCGAGAGAAAGAACGACGCCCGTCGCCGCGCCGGCCAACGCTACGAGCGGCAGCGATTTCGAGCCCAGTTCGTCCAGTTGGTGCGCGAATTCCCGGAATTCATACGGAGGCAGAAAGACGGCTCGGAGCAACTGAGAGCAGAAGAGGCCCAGATCTCCAAACCACTCGAAGAAGCGGACAAGGAAGGCGGTTGAAGCTGGCGGGCTGGTTTTCCGCGCACTTCTGAGATCCGCTGCCGTGGAAGAGGCCATCGCTGGAATTCCCGACCGTGTAGATGCCAGGCGCAAGCGAGGGACGCTACTGTGAACACTGTATTTTGGCCGGTTCTCTGTGCAGGCAAGACAACAAAGCGGATTGTGTTTGCAAGCGCTGCGCGAGCGGCTGGTCAGGGCATGGTTTAGCCGCTACGCGGTGCATCAACGCTCGCCGAAGCGGAAACCTCCGCAGTTCTCACGTGTTCCGGACGGAAGCCGACCCCGATCAATCGGGCAGGAATTCGCCGCAAAATTGGCCAGCGGCGCAGGAGCTTCAGGGTCCCCGGAAGGGTCAGAGGTTTAGGGTCGCCAAGGACCCGGCGAATCACGTTGTTTTGTATAATGATTTGGAGCCACTGCGTAGCTTGAGTCGGGAAAGTCCGACGCCGCTGGACGGCGTGGAGCTCGTTTTCGGAGGGAGTTTCTTGCAGAAGTCTTGGGCCTAGAATGTTGGCCGTTGCCACCGCGTCCTGAATCGCCAGATTGATTCCTACACCTCCGATCGGCGACATGGCATGCGCCGCGTCGCCGATGCAAAGGAGTCCAGGCCGCGACCATCGCGCCAGTCGGTCGACGGCGACGGTCAAGAGGCTGATGCTCTTCCAGTCACGCAACTCTTCTACACGGTCGCGCAGGAACGGTGCGAGCCCGGCAATCTCTTGGCGGAAAGATGCCAGCCCTCCTCGCCGGAGTTCGTCGGCTGTGCCTTTGGCGATGACGAAGGCACACTGCCAATAGTCTTCCCGATTCAGCAGCACCAGAATCTTGCCCCTATCGACATGGCCAAAGGTCTGTACCGGGTCGCTCGGGCGGCGGCTTATTCGCATCCACATCACGTCCATGGGAGCACCCAGATTGATTACATCGAGACCTGCCCGCTGGCGAACCAGGGAGTGACGGCCGTCAGCGCCAATCGTCAGACCGGCGCGAATTTCGAGAGGTCCCTCTGGTGTCTCTGCGTGCACGCCCGCCACCGTGTCATTTTCTCTGATTAGATCGGTGACCTCCGCCTGCATCTTCAAATGAAATGAGGGATAGCGCCTCGCCTGGTCCGTGATGAAGTTCAGGAAGTCCCACTGCGGCATCAACGCGAGGAAGCGGCAGTGCGTCGGAAGATGCGTGAAATCCCCAATCGTGACGATGTCCTTGCCAACCTGGCCGGCGAGCTCGCGTATCTCCTGATGGGGACGTTTGAGGAACTCGTCGAGGATGCCAAGCTCATGCATGATCTCGAGCGTCGATGGGTGAATCGTGTCACCGCGGAAATCACGCAGGAAGTCGGCGTGCTTTTCGAGTACGAACACATCCACGCCCATGCGCGCAAGGAGTAAAGCCAACATCATGCCGGCGGGACCGCCTCCGGCAATGCAGCAGCGAGTGTGTATGGCCTGGTCCATGCAGAAGATAATATTATCTCGTGGGGAAGGGATCCC